>JAWKOY010000019.1:0-253725 GCA_041390945.1 Chloroflexota bacterium | reverse complement strand
ATCGTCATACGAAGCCGCAGATACACTTGGGTCCGGAAGAACGACGAAGCAACGTGGCCGGTGCATTTACGGCCACCCCGGACCGGGTGCAGGATCGCCACATCCTCCTGATTGATGATGTTTACACAACCGGCGCAACAATGGCTGCTGCGGCCGAGGCAATTCGTTCAGCCGGCGGCCGATCCGTTTCGGGTTATTGTTTGGCGCGGGTTACTTAGAAATGGGATAATGACAGTCCTCTATGTCGTACGGGTGGCCCACTTTTAGAGAAGGAGTGTGCCCCGATTTGTATGCAAGGAGAAACAGGAAAGCCTCATGGAACCAACAATCACAGTACAGAATTTGGAGCTAACCCCCAGATTAGAGAACTATGTTGAGAAGAAGACCAGTCGCCTGGATCGGTATATGCCGAACCTGACGGCGATTCAGGTCGAGTTGTCGCAGGAAAACACGCGCAGCGCCCAGGAACGGCAAATTGCCGAGATCACGATTCGTGATGATCGGGGAACCATTCTTCGCGCTGAAGAACGCAACAGCGACATGTTCGCGGCGATTGACCAGGTTACGGACAAACTGTACCGGCAAATCGAACGCTATCGTGGTAAGCGGAAAGCCCGCTATCGCGGAAGCAAGCCGGAAGAGTTGAACCTGGGGGAACCGCTGCCGATTGAAGAGGAAATGATAGACGAATCACCCCATATCGTTCGCCGCAAGCGTTTCCCCCTTCATCCCATGTCACCTGATGAAGCCGTGGAGCAAATGGAACTTCTCGGCCACGACTTCTATATCTTTTTCAACTCGGACGACGAAGCCATTAACCTGATTTACCGTCGCCATGATGACAACTACGGATTGCTGCAACCGGAGATGGATTAATCGCTTATGGCTCATATCCTTGTAATTTGTACCGCCAATATCTGCCGTTCGCCTGTCGCCACAGCTTTACTGAAGAACCGGCTGGAGGAAAGGGGGTTGACAGACTGGACAGTGTCTTCGGCCGGAACGTGGGCAATTGTCCCACGTGGGGCTTCACGTCATAGTATTGAAGTGATGCAGCGAAATGGATTTGACATTACCGGCCATCGTGCGCGTATGGTGGATGAGGTTATGGTGGCTGACGCCGATTTGGTGTTATGTATGGAAGAGGGCCACGCCGAGGCGTTGAGGATCGAATTCCCGGCTCAGGTAAACAAGGTCTTCTTATTATCCGAGATGATTGGTCAGACTTTCAGTGTCACCGATCCATACGGTGGACCATATCAGGAATATGAACTGATGTATGATGGGATGGAGGATCTGATCGATTCCGGGCTGGATCGGATTATTGATCTGGCGTCAACAAACGTGGCTGCCCATCAGGGATAGGCCTGACTTTTTACCAACCCTCAATAAATTGTGCCCATTCCTGGTGTTGTTCCAGGTGAGACCCGAAGCGGTATGCCGCAGTTGGTGACGGCTCAAAGGGCATGCGATGAAGGCGCATATTAACCTCGGCGATGGGCTTGCCGCCCTTGTGACGGTTGCAACTGGAACATGCTGCAACCAGATTGGTCCACGTATGAGGCCCACCTTGCCAGCGAGGGATGATATGATCCAGAGTGAGCGTACGCATCTTCCGGCCACAGTACTGGCACGTGTAGTTATCCCGACGCAGAATTTCGCGCTTGGATAAGGATATGCGCGGTCGTGGTCGTTTAACCATATAGCCAAGTTTTATTACCGAGGGGATCTCGAATGCGGAAGTGGCAGTGTGGATCATGCCACGACCGTTTAGGATTATTTCTGCTTTTCCGGAGAGTACTAGAGCCAGTGCCCGTTTCGTACTGCAAACGTGGATTGGTTCAAATGTCACGTTCAGTATGAGTACTGGCTCTTCTAATAGGCCGTTGCTACTCATGACCCACGCAGTATACATGAACGGCGTATCTGCCGTCAATTGCCGGCTGTTAAGAGTCGGTTAACAGATTGCCCTGCATACAGGTCTGAATTTTTGATAGGACCTGCATATGTGTATCTACCCACTAATCATTTCCACAGACCAAGGAGACGGACCATGACGAATGGCACAACAGATTGGATAGCTGATGAGATTGACGCACTGAGAGCGGCCGGCCTTTACAACACAATTCGCACCATTGATTCCCCGATGGATGCCTGGGTGACGATTGACGGGCAACGGGTGTTGAATTTTTGCGCCAACAATTACCTGGGCCTGGCGAATCATCCCCGCGTGCGCGAGGCAGCTTAGTCGGCCATTGACGCCTACGGTGTGGGGCCGGGGGCTGTGCGCACTATTGCCGGTACGATGTCATTACACATTGAACTTGAAAATCACCTGGCAGAGTTCAAGCATGCCGAGGCATGTATTACCCTGCAAAGTGGTTTTACGGCCAATCTGGCGACCATTCCTGTCCTTAGTGGGGCCGGGGGATGTAATCTTCTCCGACGAACTGAACCACGCCAGCATCATAGATGCCTGTCGTCTGAGTCGGGCCAGGGTTGTGCGTTATGCTCATGGTGATGTCGATGACCTTCAGGCCAAGATCAATGAGACCTCCGAATATAAGCGGCGGTTAATTGTGACTGATGGCGTCTTCAGTATGGATGGGGATATTGTCCCGTTGGATCGGATCTGCGATCTGGCTGAACAATACGGTATTATGCTGATGGTTGACGATGCGCATGGTGAAGGCGTCCTGGGGGAAGGTGGTCGGGGGATTGTCGATCACTTTGGCCTCCATGGTCGTGTTGATGTGGAAGTGGGGACATTGAGCAAGGCGTTTGGCGTCGTTGGTGGTCTGGTGGCGGGTAAGGCGATCATTATTGAGTGGTTGCGGCAGCGCGGTCGGCCGTTCCTGTTTTCCAGTGCCATGACCGTCCCAGATGCGGCGGCTTGTATTGAGTCAGTCAAGATTCTGCAGGAATCCACCGAGTTGACCGATCGCTTGTGGCAAAATGCGGCTGTCTTCCGCGACGGGCTTCAGCAGATGGGATTTGATACCGGGTTTTCGCAGACGCCCATTGTGCCGGTAATGCTGGGCGAAGCGCCGCTGGCCCAGAGCTTTAGCCGCCGGTTGTTTGAGGAAGGCGTCTTTGCCATGGCGATCGGTTACCCGACCGTGCCCCAGGGCAAGGCACGTATCCGGGTCATGAACTCGGCCGCCCACACACCGAACGATATTGAGATTGCCCTGGAAACCTTCGCCAGGGTTGGTCGCGAGCTTGGCGTTATAGCGTAAACTGCTGACCGAGTTCAGGAACCTGCACGTCCTCAAAATCTAGCTGGTTTTGCAGGCCATCAGCCAGGGCAAACGCCGATTCCGGTTCGCCGTGGACAAGGAATGTATGGCTGGGTGGCTGCTGGAAATGACCGGCCCAGTTGATTAGCTCGCTGCGATCGGCGTGGGCGCTCAGACCGTTCATGGTCACAACCTGAGCCTTCACATCATAATCCTCGCCGAATATCTTCACGCGGGACTGTCCTTCTACCAGCCGTCTGCCCAGGGTATTGGGCGCCTGGAAGCCCACAATCATGATGGTGTTACGCGGGTCTTCGATGTTGTTTTTCAGATGGTGGAGGATTCGCCCGGACTCGGCCATGCCGCTGGCGCTGATGATCACCGCCGGGTCTCTCAGGAAATTAAGCTCCTTTGATTCCTGCACGGTGCGTGTATAGCGCATCATGTTGAACCCGAACAGATCATGATCGCTGTCACTGATGAGCATTTCGGCCGCTGTACTGTCAAAGGCCTCCGGGTGCATCCGGTAAATACCCGTTGCGTCAATCGCCAATGGGCTATCGACAAACACTCGCAGGTCAGGAGGTAGATTGCGCTCTTCAACCATCTGATTCATGCGATAGACCAACTCCTGTGTTCGGCCGACTGAAAACGCCGGAACGATGACCTTGCCGCCCCGCTTGTAAGTGTCGAGAATGATTTTGCGGAGCTCATCGTCAATTGCCACATTCTCCGGGTGCTCGCGGTTCCCGTAAGTACTCTCCATGATTAGCGTGTCCGTGTGATCTATAAAGACCGGGTCGTTGAGGATGGGACGATCCGGACGGCCGAGGTCGCCGCTAAACACAAGGCGCTGGGGTAATTCACCTGACTCTTCGGTGATGTCTATCACCACGATTGCCGATCCCAGCAAGTGACCGGCATCGAACAGGGTCACAGTGATGCCCGGCGCCAGGCGGAACGGCCGCTCGTAGTTGATGCCGACGAAATGGTTCAGACTATATACAGCCTCTTCCATTGTGTAAATCGGTTCAAGCAAAGGCAGGTCCTGGCGCTTGCGCTTGCGGTTTAGATACTCCACATCCGAGTCCTGGATTTTTGCACTATCCCGGAGCATCAGTGTGCAGAGGTCGCGCGTGGCGGCTGTGCAGATAATGTCGCCCGTGAAACCACTTTTTACGAGGTTGGGGATGTTGGCGCTGTGGTCAATATGGGCATGGGACAGGACCATGACGTCCACGGCCGTGGCATCGAATGGTAAATTTCGATTTCGTTCAAACGTCTGGTTCCGGGATCCCTGGAAGAATCCGCAATCCAGAAGAATGCGAAATCCGTTGACTGTCAGAAGATGTTGCGAACCTGTGACGGTTCGTGCGGCACCGTAAAAACTGATCGTTACTGCCATCTGATTTGCTCCTCCATTATGAATCTGATTCTTGCAGAACTTGCAGGATATTTGTTGCGTATGTTTTGAGCCGCCAGGGTCCCATCACCTCCAGCGAAGCCAGCTCATCTTTTGATTGCGGGTTTGCCTGAGCGATGGCCCAGAGCGCGTCACGGCTCATGATGACATCGGACTCAACACCGCGTTCCCGACCTTTTTCCTTGCGCCAGGTGTGCAACTGCTCATAACGGTCGAGCACACTCTCCGGCGGTCGCGGATTTCTTTTCGGCCGTTTGGGAGGTTGGGCTTCGCGCGCTTCAGCGATTACGGATAGCAATCGCCTCTGGGATCGCTGGTTGCGGCTGGGAGAGATACCGTCAACATCATATAGCTCCCCGGCGCTGACGGGCATTGCTTCGGCGACCGCCATCATCGTGCGGTCATTAAAGACCTTGAAGTGAGGGACGTCTCGCCGCTTTGCTTCTTCATCCCGATAGGCATAGATGGCACGCAAGACGGATCGTTGCTGGGGAGTGAGATCATATGCCCCATGAAGATTCCAGAAGCCGTCGGGGTTAAACCCGTTGGCTGTCGGACGTGTCCGGGTCTGCTCGGCAAAAAGCTCTTGCGCCTCGTCCCATCTGCTCTGGCCTTGCAATTCCTTCTCAAGGATGTCGCGCAGATCCAGCAGATAATGAGTATCTGTCTGGGCGTAAGCCAATTGTGCTTCTTGCAGCGGCCGTTTACACCAATTGGACTTTTGGAAGCGTTTGCTCAGTTTGACACCAAAAAAACGTTCCAGCAGGCCGGCGAGACCCAGTTGTGAATAGCCGAGGATGCGAGCTGCCCACATCGTGTCAAACAGGTTGTTGAGCTCCCAGTTGTAGTCACGGGTCATCAGCAGAAGATCATATTCGGCCGCATGGAACACTTTCTCGACGGCATCGTCAGCCATTAACTCGCCCAAGCCATCGAGATCGGGAACCGCAAGCGGATCAACGATATAGTCGGCTGAGGGGATGCTGATCTGAATGAGGCATGTCCGTTCCTGGTAAGCGAACATGCTATTGGCTTCCAGGTCCACGGCCAGTCGGGGTTCCTGGCGGAGTTGTGACCAACAATGCTCCCATGATTGTTGGTCACGGATTAGTTTGGCTTTGGGGAGCCGGCCGTTTTGACGAGAGCTCCCATCATGTTGTTCTTCTTCCACCTCTGATCGCTCAGGCAATTTCATTCTCACTATACCATTCCCAGAAACGCCGCACACCTTCGGCTACCGTGACCTGGGGATTGTAATTAAGTAACTGCCGGGCCTTGCTGATATCCGCCTCATTGCGGGGGAAGTCAGCAGCCAATCTTGGTGTGGGAACAACGTTTGCTTTTTTACCACTCAATTCTTCCATCAATTCCACAAAGTCTTTCAAACGAACCGGTTCGCCACGACCCAGATTGATGATCTCATAGCCCAATGGCCGATCCAGTGCTGCCACCACACCGCTGACCGTATCGTCGATGTAGGTCCAGTCACGATACATTTCCCCGCCATCATAAAGTGGGATTTGCTTACCCTTGGTAATGCTGTCAGCCAGCAGGTATGCCATCATATCCGGTCGCCCGGAGGGGCCGTAAACTGTGAAGAAGCGCACCACCGTCACATTTTGCTGGAACAGGTGATGATAGCTGTAAGCCAATATTTCGGCCGCGCGCTTGGCTGCCGCGTAGGGTTGAAGCGGCCGATCGCAGGGATCCGTTTCCACAAAGGGGATCTGCTTTGTGTTGCCGTAGACCGAGGAGGTTGAGGCAAACACAAAGTTATTGACGGTTTCGCTGGCGCGGGCAGCGTCCAGTAAATGCTGCGTGCCGTTGAGATCAACTTCCACATAGAGGTCTGGATGGGTAACAGCATTACGTACACCGGCCATAGCGGCCAGGTGGGCAACGGCATCAAACTTTTCGGCCGCCATAATCTCGAACATAGCCTTTCTGTCACGTATATCCGCTTCAATCATGCGAAAGTTGGGATACTGGCCTAAACGCCCGGCTGTGGCGCGCTTGCGGGCTGGATCGTAATAGTCGTTGAAGTTGTCGAGGCCTATAACCTGATCACCCCGTTGGGCAAGGCGTTCAGCTAAATGCCCCCCAATAAAACCCGCAGCTCCAGTGACCAGTACTTTCATAGATATATCCCCTTGTTTGTTATCAGTTGCACCGGCAGATTGATCATCAGTTACCGGAAGCCCTATTCTTCGGAATGACCGTTTTCACCGGCTGGGCGAATATCCTCAATCATAAGTTGCAACTTTCGCGATCCCTGCCATTCATTGACCCCGATTGAGTATACTGCATCAATTGAGTCGGGTAACTCCCCTGCCCACGCTCCCTGCCGGAAAGCAATGGCAGGCAGGGGGGCGGTATGAGGCTCGCCGGAAGCCAGAACCAACTGAAGGTGGCTACCGTCACGACCTACCGCTCGGTGGCTGCGTACCTGGAGATTGCGGGAGAGTAAGCGTGGGGTTGGGTTACTATACCCTGTTGGTTCCAACTGGGACAGAACGGACTGGAGTGACCAGTCAATATCGTTCAGTGAGATTTGCGCATCCACTTCGAGGGCCGGGCGCAACTCCTTTCCACTCAGTTCGGCCGTTGCCATGTCCTGCATCCGTTCCGTAAACTCCGGCAGATTTTCATTGCGTATAGTGAATCCTGCCGCCTGGGCGTGCCCGCCGTGTCGTTCCAATAGATCTGAGACCTCATCAAGCGCATGCGTAATATGGAATTCCGGGATTGAGCGGCAGGAACCACGACTTTCCTCTTCTCCCTGTTCCATGATGATGGTTGGCCGGTAATAGGATTCGGCGAGTCGACTGGCAACCAGCCCGACGACCCCCGATTCAAAGGTGGAATCTCCGGCAATCAGCAAGTCTGCTTCCGGATCAATCAGCTCTTCGGCATGGGTAGTTAATTCCGCGGTAAGCGATTGGCGTTGGCGGTTCAGGCTGTCCAGGCGCTGGGCCAACTCCTGGGCCGTACGGTAATTGGTCGTGGTCAGTAATTTGGCGGCATCATAGGCATGGGCCAGACGGCCGGCAGCATTAATGCGTGGGCCAAGCCCAAAACCAATATTTTCGGCCGAGAGCTTTCCCGGCTGGAGGCCGCTGACGTTCATCAGAGCCGCAAGACCTGGCCGACGCACTTCATTGAGTACGGAAAGTCCCTCGGCGACGAGCTTGCGATTTTCCCCTTGCAGCGGTGCCAGATCAGCCACCGTACCGATAGCTACCAGATCAAGCAGGTTATCCTCTTCAAATGTGGCCTGATTGGGGAGCATTATGCGTAGAGCCTGGGCGACCTTGTAGGCAATTCCGACTCCGGCCAACATGGTTTCGGGGTAGGTTGAATCCGGTCGTTTGGGGTTAATCACCGCCAGTGCGTCCGGCATGGTATGCCCAATACTATGATGGTCCGTGATGATCATATCCAGACCGATACTTTGAGCGTGAGCGACTTCGACCGGAGACCGGATACCGCAATCCACGCTGATCAGCAGGGTGGCCCCCATTTCCCTCAAGCGGGATACCGCCTCCAGATTTAATCCATATCCTTCGTCTACACGGTCAGGAATATACGGCCGAATTTGCCGATGATCGTCTACAAACCCGCGCAGGGCTTCCGTCAGCAGCACTGTCGCCGTGACGCCGTCTGCATCAAAATCGCCATAGACAACAATTTGCTCGTCGTTGTTGATTGCCTGAATGATGCGGTTTACGGCCGTCTCCATCCCGGCCAACAAAAACGGATCACGGGAAGCTGTGTACCGGTTATCCAGAAATGCCTGGATTTCGGCCGGCTTTGTCAGGCCGCGATTGTAGAGGATTTGGTGTAGGAGGGGTGGTGCCGGTTGAGAGCCGTTTGCTAGGCTGGCGCGCACCTCATCAGGAATACGAGGAGCAACTCGCCATCTGTACTCACGCAAGGAATTGGGCCGTTTCATAGACGGGAAGTATGGTAGCACGCGGCCCATATTCTACCAACTGGGCGTGTGTTTGTTGCCGCCGGCGCGATTGACAGGTATAAGGGGTACCTGTATAATTGGAGTTTGGCTGGGTAGGCTTTTTGGGAACATATCTACAGGCTAAAGCGAAGGTTCTGGAACTGCCATTATGCAAACAGCATGAGAATCTAGAGACTCCCGCTTGAACTCGATAGCACTCGTTGCATTGATGTCAGCGATTTGCCTGTCAATGTCCCGGTAAACGGGATTACCTGACTCGGCTATAGATTCTGAGTGGATTTGGGATCTGTTGGCCGGGTTTTTTGTTTTGATGGAAAGTGTGCCAGCCCCTAGACCAGAGGTGGAAGTATTACGGTAGTATGTCCGAAGATAACAACAGTTTATTACAAGATCTCCTAGACCAGCACGATTATGATATGCCCCAAGAGGGTGATATCCGCACCGGCACCGTTGTCGCGATTACCCCGCAGGGTGTGATCATTGACCTCGGCTTGAAACGGGATGGGATTGTTCCCGTTTCCGATTTGAACAAGCTTGAGCCTGATGAGCGTGAAGCTCTTCAGCCAAATGATGAAGTGCCCGTGTATGTTGTGCAAACGGCCGATCCCGAAGCACTGGTTGTCTCAATTCATCTGGCTCGACTGAACCAGGACTGGATTGAGGCTGAAGAACTACTCGCTAACGGCGAGATGTTTGAGGGTGAGGTTATCGGCTACAACAAGGGCGGTGTAATCGTCCCTTATGGTCGTATTCGCGGCTTCGTGCCGATCTCTCACCTGACGGAGATCCCCTCTGGTATGAGCGAGCGCCGGCGTCAACAGCGTCTGGCGAAGTTGCGGGGTGAAACACTCGGCCTGAAGGTGATCGAAGTGGATCGTCGTCGGCATCGCCTTGTCCTTTCCCAACGCGAGGCTTCGCGGGAATGGGAGGAAAAGAAGCGCGCCGAATTGATGGAAACCTTGCATGAAGGGGATACGCGAGTCGGCCGCGTCAGCGGTCTGCGGGACTTCGGCGCGTTTGTTGACCTCGGTGGGGCCGATGGTCTGGTTCACATCTCGGAGCTTAGCTGGCACCGGATCGAGCATCCGCGCGAAGTGGTCAAGATCGGCGATGAAATCGAAGTCTACGTTCTGGGCATTGATCAGGAATCCGGTCGGATTAGCCTGAGTCGCAAGAAGTTGCTGGCAAATCCCTGGGATACAGTGGCCGAGCGTTACGATATTAATGATCTGGTTGAGGGCAAAATCACCCGGATTCTGGATTACGGTGCATTCGCCGAGATTGAGCCGGGAATTGAAGGCCTTCTACATGTTTCCCAACTATCACGAAGCCCGGTGGAAGATCCCCGGACAGTCGTGAGTGAAGGAGAGACTCATCTTCTACGGATTGTCAGCATTGATCAGAAACGCCAGCGCATCGGCCTGAGCCTGAAGGCAGTCACGGCCAACGAACAGATTGAATGGATGGCGCAGCGCGAGATCGAAGAGGCGCAACGTATTGAGGAAGAAGAGGCCGCAGCCAGCGTAGCTGCGCAGGTTGGCGAGATCGAAGACGAACTGGACGAAGCTGAAGAAGCCGTCGAGGTCGCAGAAACCATCGCTGAAGCGGCCGAAGAGGCTGTTGTTGAAGACCTTGCTGCAGGGGATGTTGCTGCTGCTGTCGAAGACGAGGTAATCGCCGAAGCGGCCGAAGATGTCGCTGATGCCGTAGAGGTCGCTGTTGAAGAAACAGAAGCCCTGGCGGAGGAAGCGATTGATGAAACCATTGATATGGTTGATGATGCGGTTGAGGCTGTAAGTGAAGGGGCGGACGAAGATGTGGTTGAGGCCGCTCTGGACGAAGCCGAAGAGGTGACCTCTGAGGTGGAAGAAGCCGTCGAAACCGTAATTGAAGAAGTTGAAGAGTCAGTTGAAGAATTGGTAGATGCAGTAGTCGACGAGGAAACGTCGGCCGATGCTGAAGAAACTGCCTAGTAGTGCGGTAAAGAGAGAAATTTCTTAAACCGGCAAGGAAATTTGCAAAACAATATTTATGGCGAATAAAGAAGACAAACTTGAGGTAGAAGGCACGGTAATTGAACTTTTACCCAACACCCAGTTTATGGTGGAGTTGGATAATGGTCATCGTGTCCTGGCATACTTATCCGGCAAGATGCGCAAGCATTATATTCGTATTTTGCTGGGTGACCGCGTGCGTGTAGAGATGACCCCCTATGATCTGGAGCGGGGGCGCATCACATACCGTTATCGCCGTGGTATGCAAGCCCCTACGAACAGATAACCCGATACGCCGGTTACGGCGTTGGAGAATCGCCGGGTGCGACCGGGTTGGGACTAGCTATGTAAGTAACCCAATCACCGGATTGAATAACTTCCACGACATGGCCCCCGGCATTATTCAGGGCTTCTTCAATCGAAGCCCCCTGTTCATCAATAATACCGCTTAAGACAATGCGACCTGTTGGAGCAACATAGCCCAGCAGGTCGTTTTCATTTAGCAGCCGGATGATGATCGGCGCAAGGATGTTGACCAGCACCAGGTCCCATTGTGGATGGGCAGTATGGTCAGGCACGCTGTCCAGTTGCCCCTGCCAGATGTTCAGGCGTGGGGCCACCCCATTGACATCAGCATTAGCCTGTGTCGCTTTCACGGCCAGATCATCGGTATCAAAGGCGGCAACATCGGCCACCCCCAATTTGGCAGAGGCAATCGCCAGAATACCGGACCCCGTACCTGCATCCAGAACGCGCATGCCGGGCTGGGCCAGCTTCTCAAGTGCTATCAGGCAGCTTTGGGTGGTGGGGTGCAGCCCGGTTCCGAACGCCATTCCCGGATCGAGCACCAGAACGATATCATCTGTTGCGACCTCCGGAGCTTCTTCAGGGGCGATCCAACTCGGTCGAATCCATATATGGTTGCCGATCCGAAACGGATGGTAATGGGCTTTCCAGGCATTAGCCCAGTCCTGTTCGGCCAAACGCTTAAACTGGGGCTCCGGCAAGGGATAAAGCCGGCCCATATAGTAGATGATCTCCTGGATACGCCGCCGCAGCTCAGGAGTATCTTCATCTTCCGGGATATAAATCTTGACGGTGACGGCCTCCAGCATAGCCATCGGGTCCAGTGAGCTTTCATCCCCCAGTTGTTCAATGACAACGCTTTCCTGATAGGCAAAAGGCCGAAGCACTTCTGAAACTGCTTCGGCCCCTTCTCCATCGGTAATCAGGCTGACTTCAAGCCAATCCATAATTTCTCCCACACATTCCTAACCGAAAACTTCTCCCAGGGCGTCGCGGAGTTGGCCCAGGATGCCCTTGCCTTTTTGCGGCACAACTTCCTTGCCCAACGAGCGCGAAAGTTCCTGGAACAGGTCCTGCTGTTCGGCCGTCAGGTTCTTGGGAATGGCGACCTGGACAACCACAAGTTGATCGCCCCGACCGACATCCGCCCCACGACCTGAACGGTCGAGTTTCGGTACGCCCAATCCTTTCACGCGAAAGACCTTTCCGGACTGGGTTCCGGGTGGTATGCGTAGAGGCGTATCACCGTCGACAGTGGGAATGGTGATCTCATCCCCCAATGCAGCCTGGGCGACGTTGATCTGCAGATCCAGCATGATGTCGTCGCCTCGCCGCTGGAAGTACTCATGAGGTGACACGGTGAGGACGACAAACAGATTCCCGGCCGGACCACCGTCCAGACCGGCACCACCTTCCCCGGTCAACCGAATTTGCGTATCGCTGTCCACACCCGGCGGTATTTTTACTTTCTTGGTAACTGTGCGTTCGACCTGTTTACGGCCGTTGCATGTCTTGCAGACATGAGGGATTAGCTCCCCGGTTCCGTTACAGGTAGAACAGGTCGTCACATTGACGAACTGGCCGAGGATGGATTGCTGCACCCGACGCACCTCGCCGGTCCCACCGCATGTTGTGCAGGTAATCGGCTGGGTTCCCGGCTCCGCCCCGGACCCATTACACTCCGGGCACTCCTCCAGGCGGCGGTATTCAATCTCACGCTCGCCGCCAAAGATGGCTTCCTCAAAGGTAATGGTCAGGTCATAACGCAAATCGGGACCGCGTCGCGGGCCGGAACGCCGCCGACGGCCGGTGGTATTAAACCCGCCAAAGAACTCTTCAAAGATATCGGCAAATCCGCCGAAACCGGCCGAGTCAAAGCCGGAGTAGCCACTGCCGTTATTAACGCCTGCATGGCCGAACCGATCATAGGCAGCGCGTTTCTCGTCGTTAGAGAGCACTTCATAGGCTTCGCTGATCTCTTTGAAACGCTCATCCGCCCCCGCTTCTTTATTGACATCGGGGTGATATTCACGCGCCAACTTGCGGTATTGCTTCTTCAACTCCTCTTTGGTCACGGTACGCGAGACGCCGAGGATTTCGTAATAATCACGTTTAGCAGCCATACAATGCTTTGCTTTCATTCAGATACGACAAAGCACCTGCGCTCACGAACACGTGACGGCGAGCGCAGGTGCGTTCATATCGTTGCTAATAATTAGGATTCTTCTGTAAATTCGCCTTCGATGACATCTTCATCCGGGGCGGCACCACCATCAGCTTCACCACTGTCCTGGGGCGGTGCTGATTGCTCCTGTTGGTACATGGCTGCACCGGCTTCCTGCATGACAGATTCCAGCCGTTCGGCCGCTGACCGCATCGCTGTGGGGTCTCCACCCTCCAACGCTGTTTTTGTTGCGTCGATCTGATTCTGAATGTCCGCCCGATTCGTCTCCGGTAGTTTGTCGCCGTTATCGCGCAGGAACTTCTCGGCGCTGTAGATAGCCGTGTCGACGATATTACGCGTCTCGACCTCATCCTTGCGTTTTGAGTCATCGCTGCGATGCGTTTCGGCATCACGAACCATCTGCTCGATTTCATCCTTGGCGAGACCGCTGGAAGGAATGATCTGCATGGCCTGTTGCCGTCCGGTGGCCTTGTCCTTGGCGCTTACGTTCAGAATACCGTCGGCGTTGATGTCGAAGGTAACCTCAATCTGCGGGACGCCCCGAGGTGCCGGTGGAATACCGTCGAGGATGAAACGTCCCAGGCTCTTGTTATCATTAGCCATCGGCCGCTCGCCCTGGACGACGTGAATTTCCACCTGCGTCTGGCTGTCAGAAGCCGTGGAGAATACCTGACTCTTCTTGGTCGGGATGGTTGTGTTGCGCTCGATCAGCGGCGTGGCAACGCCACCCAGCGTCTCAATACCCAGCGTCAGCGGGGTGACATCGAGCAACAGAATATCCTTGACATCGCCACCCAGAACACCGGCCTGAATGGCCGCGCCCAGCGCCACAACCTCATCAGGATTCACACCCTTGTGGGGTTCCTTGCCGAAGAATTTCTTAACTGCTTCCTGAATGGCCGGCATACGAGTCATGCCGCCAACCAGAATAACCTCGCTGATGTCGCCGACATCCAGATTCGCATCCTTCAGTGCCAGGCGAACCGGCTCAATGGTTCGCTCGACCAGGTCTTCCGTCAGTTGCTCCAGCTTGGCGCGAGTCAGCGTCAGGTTCAAATGCTTGGGGCCGTTGGCGTCGGCCGTAATGAAGGGCAGGTTGATCTCGGTTTGCATGGTGGTCGAGAGCTCAATCTTGGCTTTCTCGGCCGCTTCGCGCAGACGTTGCAGGGCCTGCTTGTCACTGCGCAAATCAATGCCTTCCTGCATCTTGAACTGCTCGGCGGCCCAGTCAATGATGCGCTGGTCGAAGTCGTCGCCACCGAGGAAGGTGTCTCCGTTGGTGGACTTGACTTCAAACACGCCGTCACCAACCTCCAGGATGGAGATATCAAAGGTGCCGCCACCCAGGTCGTAGACAGCAATGGTGCCGTCCTGATCATTACCGAGGCCGTAGGCCAGGGAGGACGCGGTTGGTTCGTTGACAATACGCAGAACTTCCAGCCCGGCGATCTTGCCGGCGTCCTTGGTAGCCTGGCGCTGGCTGTCGTTGAAGTAAGCCGGAACTGTGATAACAGCCTGGGTAACCGGTTGGCCCAGATAGGCTTCTGCGTCTGTTTTGATCTTCTGCAGGATCATGGCCGAGATTTCCGGCGGGGAGTATTCGCGGTCAGCCATGACAACGCGCACATCACCGTTCGGCGCTTCTTTTACTTCGTAGCTGACATACCCCTGAGCCTTCTTAACTTCGGGGTCCTCAAACTTTCGGCCCATGAATCGCTTGACTGAAGAGATTGTGTTCTCCGGGTTGATGACCGCCTGACGCTTGGCGACCAGACCGACAAGGCGCTCACCGGTCTTGGGGTTGACAGCGACAACCGAGGGAAAAAGGCGATTACCCTCTGCGCTCGGAATTATTGTCGGTTCACCACCTTCCATGACGGCAACCGCGGAATTTGTTGTTCCCAGATCAATACCGATTATTTTTGCCATGTTTTTATATTCCTTTCGTTATTGGTGATTGGTGTCGGCCGGATTACGCCGCTACATACACCAGCGACGGCCGAATTACACGGTCGCCCAGTCGATAACCTTTTTGCATTTCACGGGTTACAACCCCGCTCTCGTATTCGTCTGTTGGCTCTTGCCCCAACGCTTCATGAAAGTTGGGGTCAAAGGTTGGCCTACTGCCTCAATCGGCTCTACCTGCAAACTCTCCAGGGTGCTGCCGAATTTTCGGGCTACCATTGCCAGACCGGAAAACCAGCCGTCATCCTGTATCTGCTCCGGGGCAGATTCAGGGCACGGTCCATGTCGTCCACAACCGGCAACAGCTTGCGCGCTAACTCAATATTGGCATCAATGTAGGCATCTGCCCGTTGCTTCTCCATGCGTTTGCGCGCATTGGCGAATTCAGCCTGAGCGCGTTGCCACCCTTCCAGGTTACGCGCCGCTTCTTCCTGAGCGGCGGCCAACTGCTCGCTCAGGTTAACTTCAGTGTTCTCTGCCGTTTCGTTCCCATCGGCAAATGTTGTGTCCATCTGTTCTTGTTCAGTCACTTGGTTCATCCTCATAGGTAGGTAAGCTGACCACGGATGGTTTGGCCGCTTCCTGACTGTAATATTCATAGACAAAGCCGCTCATTAAGTCCGCCACATAGCGGACAGCAGCGACATTGCGGTCATAAGGCATTCGGGTAGGGCCGACGACGGCCACCGTGCCATAAAAATCATCTGTAACACCGTAACGGGCAAGAATCATCGTGCAGTCACGCAATTCTTCCCAACGGCCGTCTCCACCGATCACAACCTGTACGCCGTCAGATCCCTGAGCTTCAGTTTCCGCCAGTACACCCGCTAACAACGTACGCTCTTCCAGTAAATGGATGGCGTGACGTGTGCCTTCATCATCCAGGATGTTGACCAGTCCGTCACGATAGACGCTGCTGATCGGCCGGTTATCGGTACTCTTGAGAATATCCAGTACCAACCGGGTTACTTCTTCTTCCAGCGTGTCTAGTTGGCCCAGGCGGGTAAGGATGTCGTCATAGTCACGATCGACGAAAAGGCTGTTCAGCCGGTCGGCTACCGTACTCAGACGAGATTGTGGCAACGTTTCAGCCAGCGCCAGCATCTGTTGTTTAACCTCTCCGCTGGACAATACCAGGATCATGAGCACAAGACGGCCGTGAGTGGAAATGAGTTGCAGATGGCGGTAACGGTTGGCGCGGGCCACCGGAGCCGTAACAAAGCTGGCACTCCGGGCTGTACGGGCCAACGTGGCCGCAGCGAGCTTCATCCATTGTTCGATGTCGAGTCGTGCCTGGTGGAACTGATGGCGAATCATCTGCCGTTCGTGGAGCGGGAGATGAAAGTCACCGGACAGACGCTGGACGAAGTAACGATACCCTTTTTCCGTGGGAATGCGGCCGGCAGATGTGTGCAACTGGGCCACATAACCAAGCTCGCCAAGTACATTCAAATCGTTGCGCACTGTGGCGGAGCTGACCTCCAGCCCGAAGTCTTCTACCAGCGTCTTGGAACCCACGGAGTGACCGGTTTCAATATAGGCCTTGATGACCAGGGCCAATATGTTTTCTTGTCGGTCAGTAAGTGGTTGCAATTCGGCCATGAAACGTCTTACAGGAAGACCGGGCCTCTGGCCCCAATCGGTGCACTGCGCCCGGTCATGGAAAATTCATTTTTGATGCTCTTAGCACTCTGCATATTCGAGTGCTAAAGGCGACCTGAAATATCATAACATGGGCCTAAAAAGGGTCAATAAGAACAGTGTTAGATCAGCAAATGATAGAGAAGAGGGGCGAGCTATTTATTCGGAAAGCCCCTGGTTGTTTTGGCGGATGGCGACTTGCCATAGGGTGCGGAGAAGAATTTTAGTGTCCAGCAGGATGGACCAGTTTTCCGAATACCAGAGGTCGTACTTGGTGCGTTCAGCGATAGAGGTGTCCCCACGTAACCCGTTCACCTGTGCCCAGCCGGTCATGCCACCCTTTTCGCGGTGGCGATCCATATAGCGGGGGACGATGGTTCGGAACTGCTCAACGTAATAGGCTTGTTCCGGGCGTGGCCCAACGAGGCTCATCTCACCCAGGAAGACATTGATCAGGTTGGGAAGTTCGTCAACCTCCAGGCGTCGCAGCAAGGAGCCCAACCGGGTTTGTCGTGGATCATCCTGACCGTCCAGCCGGGACCGTCCTTTTCAGAATCAGTGCGCATGGACCGGAATTTGATCATCATGAACTCACGGCCGTCCAAACCCATACGCGGCTGCACAAAGAAGACCGGGCCGGGGGATTCCAGCTTGATGGCAATTGCTGTCATGATCATCAGGGGTGACAGGATAATCAGGCCAATGCTGGACCCCACGAAATCAATCCCCCGTTTCAGCGTCAATAGAATACCCACGTAGGGCGTAATCGCGAATAGACAGCAGCGGCAACCCACCCAGATCGTCAATGCCTGCTTGAGAGGTAATGTACTGAAAGAGGTCCGGGAAGACCTTGATGGTGACCCGGCCACGCTCACAATAGGAGATTATCCGTAATGTTTCGCGATGCCCTTTTTCGGGTACAGCAATGATGACCGTATCTATGGATTTTTCGGTAATGAGCGTCGGCAAATCTTCCGGTCGGCCGATGATGGGGATTTCCAGCAACTCACCGTTGGTACTTTCTCCATTCCCGTCGATGATACCCACGACATCATAGCCAAGTTGGGGCGACCATACGATGCGCTGTAACATCATGCGCGCCGTGTCACCTGTGCCCACAACAAGGACGCGATCTTTGCCGATTCCCCGATCACGCAGCCAGGACCGCAGCCATTGATGGAAAACACGGCCGAGTGTCAACAGGATGATTGTGAATGCCCAGGCATATACCAGCATGGCTCGCGGATAGTCAAGAATGGCCTGGTTATTCCTGAAGATCAATGTTGCCAGGGCGACCGACATCAACATGCCGACAGAGACGCTGATAAAGACGTAGTACAACTGGTCAATTCGCGAAGCAGAACGGGGAATGTAGTATTGTCGATTCAGGAACAGGACAAACAGGATCGTCACTTCCTGCAAGAGGAGCAGGCCCATGTAATCTGAGAGAGGAACCTGATTGGCGAGAGGTTCCGGCCAGTCAATGGTTACGCGCACCTGGTAGGCCAGGAAGAAAGCCACCGCAATCAGAATGGCGTCCAATATGACCAGACTGATCGTGAAAATGCTGCGGATTCTTTGCGTACTCATCGGCGCATTATTCTAGCAAGTCGGACAGTGACGACAAGCTAACCTTGTTTCCGACCATACATATACTTAACATGGCTCTCACTCAATACCAACATAATACTTATAGTCGGGGGGTATGCTTGACGCCAGCTATATTTTGGAGCAATCATGCGTATACGTTTAAGCACTGTTCTCATTGGTTTGGTGATTTTAATTGTGGGATTCAACGCCGGGTACATTCTCGGCCAGTCCCCCTGGGCGCCTCTTGACGCTTTTTCATCTTCAACGCTTGGCGCGGCGACGGACCGCGAGGCGACTGGCGCTTTCCTTGAAGCCTGGGATATGGTTCAGACTCGCTACTATCGGCAGCCAGTGGACGATGACGCCCTGATCCAGGGCGCAATAGACGGGATGTTGGGAACCCTGGGTGACCAGTATACCCGCTATCTGCCCCCAGCCGATGAGGAACGTTCACAGGAGCAGATGGACGGCGAGTTTCAGGGGATCGGCGTCGTTGTCGAAAATGTAGACGGGGCGATTACTGTTATCTCCCCGATCGAAGGATCACCGGCGGAAGCGGCCGGGATGCAGCCCGGTGACATCCTGCTTGAAGCGGACGGCATCGACCTGGCCGGTATGGACCTCACCGAAGCGGCCGATATTATCCGTGGCCCGCAAGGCACGACGGTCAACCTGGTGATTGACCGTGATGGCGAGCAAATTTCACTTGACATAATGCGCGATACGGTCGTCGTCTCCAGTGTGCGTGGCGAAATGTTGGATGATGGTATTGCCTGCGTCCGTATCTCCCAGTTTATTCGCACAACCGAAGACGACCTGAAGGATGTATTGACAGAGCTGGACGCGTCAAACCCGACCGACTGATTTTGGACTTGCGTCGCAATCCCGGCGGGCTACTGGATCAGGTGCAGGATGTTGCTGACGAGTTCCTGCCGTCCGGTGTGGTACTGGTGGAGGAGTTCGGTAGCGGTCGTCAAAACGTGTATAAGTCTACTGATAGCGGTCTGGCGGAGGATATCCCGATGGTTGTCTTGATTGACGAGGGTAGCGCCAGTGCGGCCGAAGTGCTGGCGGGTGCTATACGCGATCGGGATCGGGGAATCCTGATGGGCACGACGTCATTCGGCAAGGGGACGATCCAGTCTGTTAACTCGCTCAGCACCGGTGGCGGATTACGCATGACCATTGCCCGCTGGCTGACGCCGGACGAGAACTGGGTGCACGAGAAAGGACTTCAGCCGGATATTGTTATCACATTACCGGAAGACTTGAGTACGCTGGCTGAAGGAGAGGACCCGCAGTTACAGGCTGCTGAGGACTACTTGCTGGGTAAACCTGTTGAGAGCATGGAGGAAACGAGTGCTGAAGCAGTTGCTCCAACTGATGCAGGCGACGCAGTGGACGCACAACCGACTACTGCGGCTGACGCGCCTCAGCCTTAACCACACTGACTTGACGCAGGATGGCTTCCGCCCCATCGCGGGCGGAGTCACCCTGGGTGCCCAGCATCTCACCCAGTTCCCGCACGCGGCCGCGCACATCCAGTGATTCAACGGCCGTAATGGTTCGCCCGTCGGCGACAGCCTTGCTGACGTGGTAGTGGGTATCACCATATCCGGCTAACTGGGGCAGGTGGGTGACGACAATCACCTGATGGTTGGCGACTGAGGCCAGACTCCACAGTTTGCGGCCGACAATATCCCCAACACGGCCGCCGATTCCCTGATCAATTTCATCGAAGATGAGCGTTGGCGTCTGGTCCACTTCGGCCAATGCCGTCTTGAGCGACAGCATGAGGCGGGCTGTTTCGCCGCCACTGGCGACTTTTGCCATCGGCTTTAACGGCTCACCGGGATTGGCCGAGATGACAAACTCCGCCTGATCAATCCCGGTCTGGTCGAAGGCGACGCGCTGCACTTCGCCCGATGAATCGGTGATGTAGCAGCCTTCCTCATCGGGAACCCGCTCAAAATTGACGGCAAAGCGCGCCCCATCCATGCGGAGATCTGCAAGGTGAGACTCAACTGCTTGCGCCAGAACCAGCGCAACTTCCTGTCGCTTGCGCGATAGTTCCCCGGCTATCTTCCCAATGCGGCGCAGGTAAGTCTCCTGCTCCGCTTCCAACTCGCCGGTACGGACCTCGCTGTTTTGCAGCGTTGCCAACTCAGCTTCGGCCGAATTACGGGCCTCCAGAAGCGTAGCGATGGTGTCGGCGCTGTATTTGCGCTTCAAGAAGCCGATGGCTTCCAGCCGTTCCTCAACTGCGTTGAGCCGGTCGGCATTGACCTCCAGCGAGTCCAGATAATCCTGAACATCACCGGCGATTTCGGACAGTTGGAAGTTCAATCCTTGCAGGCTTTCCAGCAATGACTCACGGGAAGCATCCAGCCGGACTAGTTGGCCCAGAGCATGTTCAGCCTGACCAAGGAGGCTACCGGTGCTTGGTTGATCATCATCCACGCCCGATAGCAGGGCGACAACCTCCGCGGCAAAATGCCCCAGTTGTTCGGCGTTTGCCAGTTGGGTGCGTTCGGTTCGCAGCGTTTCTTCCTCATCCGGCTGCAACCCGGCCGAACCGATCTCCTGAACTTTGTATTCCAGCAGTTCAATGCGTTGGGCAATTTGCTCCTTGCTTTGCCGGAGCGAGTGGAGTTCGTGCTGGATGGCACGCAGCTTGCCGACCTCGCGGGCCAGTTCCCGGCGTTCGGCCGTCAGACCACCATAGGCATCCAGTAACGGCAGGTGGGATCGTGGTCGAAGGAGTGACAGGTGTTCGCCCTGACCGTGAATATCTATCAGTGGCTCGGCAATCTCGCGCAGGACGGTCAAATTGACCGAACGGCCGTTGACCCGACAGATGCTGCGGCCGTTGGTGCGCAGTTCGCGGGCCAGGATGAGCGTGTCACTTTGTTCATCGTCCAGGCCTTCGGCCAATAAAATGGGGGCAACCAGTTCCTGTTGTCCTGGAGTCAGCTCAAAGATAGCCTCAACATAGGCTTCGTTGCTTCCGGCACGAATGACAGATGTATCGGCGCGCTCCCCGATAACCAGCGTGACCGCGTCCAGAATGATTGACTTACCCGCGCCGGTTTCACCCGTGAGGACGTTGAATCCGGGGGCAAAACGGAGGTGGAGGTCGTCAATGATGGCGAAGTTGCGAATGTAGATTTCGGCCAGCATCGGCCCTGAATTCTAGCGCATTTGCCAGTATGCGGCACTGGATGCGACAAATAGATAGATCCCCGGACCGATGAGTAATGTGAGTGCACCCAAGTTCCCACTTAGGACAGCCAGGAGAATGGGCAGGGCGGGAATCAGCACACCCAGAATCATCATGGCGACAACCAGATGCGGCAAATAACGACCACGACGGTAGCCGATGGCCCGCTTGGTGATACGGCCGATAAAACCGCCAATTGCTCCACTAATGAGGAAAAGAATGATGTACAAGAAAAAGCCTAAGCGGAAATTGACCAGGATGTAACCGGCGAGCAGGCTAATCGGGAACGATACCAGCGCGGCGATAATATAGTCGGTGGGCTTGTTGTTATAGAACGTGTCTTCAGCTTCGCGCAGGCAGTCCGGGCAGATATAACCAACCGGTGTCTTCTTGGCGCAATCCATGCAAATGGGCTTTTGGCAGTTGTAGCAGCGGAGGGATGTGGTCCGATCCGGGTGGCGATAACAAACCAGGTCAAACTCCTGATCCGTATCCTGAACGGCAGGTGTGGCGCTTTCTACAACCAGGGTAGTTGCTGCCGCCGGGGCAGTCTGCGGCAGAGGCTTCTCCTCAATTACCTCATCAGGTTCCGGGTCAAGATTATATGGTTCCGGCTTGCCGTCCAGAACCGCCAGGGCGTTGGCCGCCTGGGGCATTTCCGGGGCTATTTCCAGCGCGCGCTCATATGCTTCCCGCTTCTTGTCCGGGTCCTGAAGCGCATTGCCCAAACCCACCCAGGCTTCCTCAGCGTTCGGGGCTTCTTCCAGAATTTGCCGGTACATCGTCTCGGCTGCGGCGAGCTTGCCGTTGGTTAGATTGCGGTCTGCCTGGCTTAGCAAGGCGCGCAATCGGGGTTCGCTAATTTTCATGATGCTCCATTGTTATGTCCGACAACTTTCTGCTCAGGGCCCTGATTCTGCTCAACCTGTGTTAGATTCCTGACAGAATAACATGAGGGCGATCTAAAGATGGGGCCAGCTAAAGCCCAGTCGCTGCATCAACCGGCGATAGAAGTAGCCGGCATCGTCCACACGGGCGAAGAGGCAGGGCTTGTCATATTTGACGATGAGCACCCTATCGCCGTCTTCCAGTTTTACACTATTTTGCCCATCGGCCGTCAGAAAGGCTTCATGGTCCATCTCAATGTGGATGTCAATTTCCGCTTCTTCATGCAGCACCAGTGACCGATTGAGGCTGAGATGGGCCGCGACGGGGACGACCACAATATTTTGCAGTTGCGGCGGGAGTAGCGGTCCTCCGGCGGCCAGGGCGTAAGCTGTGGAGCCTGTCGGTGTCGCCACAATCAGGGCATCGGCAATATAGGTCGTGACCAGATCGCCGTCGACATACAGGCTGAGCCGGATGACCCGTGCCTGGGACCCGCGTCCGAGGACAATTTCATTCAGTGCCACAAAAGAATCAATCAGTTCATCCTGTCGCCAAAGATTGCCGTTAATCAGCAGACGGCGTTCCGTCCAGTAGTCGCCGATTAATATCTTTTGCAGGCGATCCGGCCAATCCTCCGGGGTCGCCTCACTGAGGAACCCCACGCGCCCCATGTTGACCCCAAACAGGGGAACCCCATAAGGGACGCTTAGCCGGGCGGCGCGAAGGGTTGATCCGTCTCCACCCAACACGATGAGAAGCTGGGAATTCGCCAACTGCTCGTCCAGCGCGGGGTTGTCTTCCCACGGCTCTGCTATCCAACTGGCGACGCCGCGTTCGTCCAACCAGGATTCAATCTCCCTCGCCATGGCCGGTGAAGCAGGGATGCGTGGTTGTTCCAGAATACCGATGCGTTCGATCATTTCCGAATGGTTGAAACTGTCGGGAGCGCCCCTAGAGATGGGCTTTTAGCCACGGGATGATTTCAGCCAGGGCGACACGCTCCTGCTCGCTATCATCTAGCGGCCGAACCATCACCTCTCCTGCCGCCAGTTCATCTTCACCCAGGATGAGAACATAGCGGGCCTGATGACGATTTGCTTCGCGCATCTGGCTTTTCATACTGCGCGGCGACCGGGCAAAGACCAGACGGGTCCCGATGCCATGGTCGCGCAGCTTGTAGGTCAAATCAACTGCCTTTGTTTTGGTTGCGCCGCCGAAGTGGGCGATAAAGACCGGCAGCGGTTGGGCCTCCGGCGGGTCGATACCCTGTTCCTTCATGCCCAGGACGATCCGTTCAATGCCACTACCGAAGCCGACGCCGGGGGTTGGCGCTCCGCCGATATCCTCAGCCAGACCATCGTAGCGCCCGCCGCCACACATGGCGGCCTGAGCGCCGATGCCTTCCTGCCAGACCTCAAAGACGGTCTTGGTGTAATAGTCAATGCCCCGCACCAGCCGGAAGTTGATGACATAGGACTCATCCAGTTCATCCAGCAGCCCCTGTAATTCCGCAAAGTGTTCAGCGCAATCATCACATAGATAATCGGCGCTGTGGGGTGCATTCGCCAGCAATTCGTCCATTCCGGGTTCCTTGCTGTCCAGCACCCGTAACGGATTTTTTGACAACCGTTCCAGGTCTATTTTCGCCAACTTGTCCCGGTGATCATTGAGGTATTCTGTTAGGCGTTTGATGTAGGCTGGACGGCAGTTTGGGCAGCCGGTGCTGTTGAGCTGGAAGCCAAGCCCCTCAAAGCCGAGGCTGCGATAAAGATTCATCGCCAGCATCATGACCTCAACATCGGCTGCCGGGTCTTCTTCACCCAGGATTTCACAATTGAACTGGCTGTGCTGACGCAAGCGACCCGACTGCGGCCGTTCGCGGCGAAACGCCGGTCCGATAGTGTAGAGCTTGACCGGCTGCGGCCAGCTTCCCATTCCATTCTGGATGTAGGCCCGCACAAACCCGGCCGTAAATTCGGGGCGAAGGGTAATGCTGGATCCGTCCGACTCCACGATGGTGTACATCTCCTTTTGGACGAAGAAGTCCGAGCCTGTACCAACACCGCGTTCAAAAAGATCAGTGGACTCAATGATGGGGGGATCCATGCGCTGAAAGCCATAGCGACCGGCAAGTTCGGCCGCCTGAGCTGTGATCGCATCCCAATAGCGACGGTCATCGGGCAGGACATCCGGCATGCCCGTGACGCGTTGAATCTTCGTTGACAAATGAGCCTCCAGATTAATGTCGTGAGCGCCACCCGGGTTGGCGGCAACGAATGTCAATTATAACCGGATTCGACAAGGATTGGAAAACGCGACACGGTTCGGGATTGGAGACTAAGGTATTGGCGGGAATGCCGGTCAGTCCAGACGGTAATCGTACGCATCACGAACACCACATCGGGCACAACGGCGGGCTGATTGTGGTCGGGTAATATGTCCTCGGCATAGGAGGCGGTTCGCATCTCATCCAGCAAGAGCAGCAAATCGTCTTCCAGTTCGTCGGTGTATTCAATGGCAAACGCACGGTCTTTGTACTGGAGGATGCCGTAGGGTGGCTGCACGCCGTAGTTTTCTTCGACCAGCAGGCAATAAGCCGCCAATTGCAGAATTTGTCCTTCCCACGGACGCGTCGGAGCCATGCGGACTTGACCTCTACCGGCACCACGCTCCCACCTGCCTGCTGGACCAGGTAGTCAGGCTTGCCGCCAGCCGTAGTTCGGCCGAATGCAGTACGTGGTTGTTGGCTCGCCATGCGCCTGTGTCACTGTAGACGACATCCCCTTGCGGAAGGCCACTCTGGGCACGGCGATGCCGACCGCCCACCCACAACAGCGCCGCGAGAAGGAGTAATCCCAGTACAAGGAGCAGGGGAAGACCGTTCATGGGCATGAATCTGTTCTCCCTAGCCGGATAACAGCGTAAACACCAGCACAGCGACCGCGCAGAAAATGGCGACATAGGCCAGCCGCCGCGCCCAGACGGATTGGGTGACCATCCGGTTATGCTGCTGGTGGTGCGGTACCGGCTTTAGCTCCTGCACGTTTTGGGGAAACGGCCGCACGATACTGGCGCAGCCACCAGGCGCGGCGGCAGTAAACATATTCACCGATCTCCGCTGGCTCGAATCCATGGGTAGCTCATATGTTCTATTTTAGTGACTGACCCATATCTGTCAAGACGCCTTAACGGTCCTGTTGTTATGGGGGTTAACGGCAGTTACTCTATAATGTGTATGATGAAACCATCCGCTGCCATTGAACCCGGAGATTTCCCGGTATCTCAAAGTCATCAGGATATTGACGATCTGATTCGACAGGCGTTCGATCTGTATGACGAGTACGAACTGGATCAACTGCCGGCGGCGCTCAAGCGGAACAGCCTGGACTATTACTACCTGAGCATCTACCCGGCCCTCTCGGAGATGCGGCCGTTTTCCGTTGACAACCGACCGCCTTACCCGGAGACGGTCGGTAATCTGTACGTCCATATTCCGTTTTGTTCCGGCGTGTGCGAGTTTTGCAGTTACTATTTGGTTGCCATTAATCCGGCTAATCGGGAACGGATTGCCCGCTATCTCGATCTGGTCCGGCGAGAGCTGGATTATCACGCTTCCCGTACTAAACTTGACATAACGTACCTGTATTTTGGCGGCGGAACCCCCAGCCTGATTCCCCCGGATATGCTGGATGAGTTTCTTGGCTATCTGGATGATCGGGAGTGGTTGAACCCGACGGTGCTGGGCACACTGGAGCTACACCCTGAACTGTTCGCCAACCGGCGCGCCAACGATTTGCTGGATGTGCTACATACGTATGGCCTGACACGGGTCATGTGGGATATCAGGTGTCGGATGAGCAACTCCTGTCGGCGACAAAGCGACGACATCATGCCGACTTTATTCAGGGGGCTATGGACTTGCTGCGTGACAGGGGATTTCACGTCAATCTGGACCTGATGTATGGACTGGCCGGGCAGTCCCTCGACAGTTGGGCGGCGACCCTCCGGGATGCTGTAAGCCTTGCGCCGGACTCCCTGTCAACTTTTCTTTTTGTGGACCGGGGAACCGTTACGTATGAGAAGGTGCGCAAGGGTGCGATTGTCCTGCCCGATCACCGCCACCTGCAAACGCAACACCTCATGGCCCAACTGTTCCTGGACAGGCAGGGATATTACGAGCTACCAAATGACTTCCATGCTCGTAACGTTGAGATACCTCCCAGTTCCGGCCGGGCGTTTGCCATCGTCGGCCGTTACGTTGCCGGTGGGGCCGGAGCGTATGGGCATTACAGTGATACCAACTCGCCAATGTATTTGATCTGGCGCTCTATGAGCAACGCATTGCTGCCGGAGAATCACCTCTTTGGCGAGGGTACTTGTTAAACCCGGATGAGGCATTCCACCGGGACATCATGTTTTCCCTCAAGAACGATCCGTACCTTGATTGTAGGCTGTTCATGAGTCACTATAATAGGAACCCACTTGACGTTTTTCAGAGCACCTTTGAGAAGCTGTCAATGTTGGACTTGATTCAGGTAGACGGACTGCAGGTCCGATTGACCGCAAAAAGGCCGGTTATGTGTCGAGGAGATCAGCAGTTTGTTTCGGCATCCCGCTATCCGATCGGTGATAGCTGAATCGGACGAAGCGGAGCGCCGACTGCTCCAAAAACATAATTACGCTCCGACATACTCACCGATCCGCTGGTAGTTCCCAGACGGATGATCAGGAGATAACAATGAACGAAACCCCACGTCCCCGCGTACTGATTGCCAAGCCCGGCCTGGATGGGCATGATCGAGGCGCCAAGGTCACGGCGCGTGCCTTGCGTGATGCCGGCATGGAAATTATTTATACCGGTCTGCGCCAGACGCCGGAGATGGTGGTTGAGGCTGCCTTGCAGGAGGACGTGGATGCCATCGGGCTTAGCATCCTGTCCGGGGCCCACATGCCGTTGATGGAGCGTGTCATGGAGTTGATGGCCGAGAACGATATGCTGGATGTTCCGGTTTTTCTGGGGGGCATTGTTCCCGATGTGGACGTTCCCCGGCTGGAAGAAATAGGCGTAACGCAGGTCTTTGGTCCGGGAGCGAGCCTGGATGATGTTGTAGCTTCATTTCGTGAGGCCATTGCTGCCCGTCGCGCGGCCATTTAAGGGGACAACCGGGGCGATTATGCTGTCTACCATTGAGAAAGTGATTCTCCTGAAGGATGTCGAGCTGTTCAGCGAGATGCCTGACGAGCTTGTGGCCCAGGTTGCCAGCCTTCTGTCAGAAATGGAACTGGCTGCCGGTCAGCCCGTGTTCGATAAGGGAGACCCTGGCGATTCCCTGTATATTATTGTGGATGGGGAAGTGCGTGTTTTCGATGGCGATCAAACCATCAACTATTTGGGTGAGAGCGAGGTGTTCGGTGAAATGGCCCTGCTCGACGCCGAGCCACGTATGGCGAGCGTCATGGCAACGGCCGATACACTGCTCCTGCGACTGGAACAGGAACCTTTCTTTGATCTGATGGAGAGCCGCAGCGAGGTGGCGCGGGGCGTTATTCGGGTTTTGTCGGCACGCCTGCGCCGGCGAGTGGAAGAGATCGCGATATTCCATGCGGCACGAGCCGTTCTTCCGGATCCAAATCTTTAGGCACAGTGGGCGATTGCCATCAAATCGGATAACCTCTCCCGTCTGAATCGGCCGGAATGATGGGTGTTTTACGCAAGCATTTCCGTGTGCGGAAGTGAAAGTGTTTCTCCGGGCCGGTCAAATCTATTGGGAATTAATATATGACGACTCACGACATCATTGATGAATTGGATAAACAGGACGAGTGGCCGCAACGAAGTCTGATGGGCTATCTCGGTGTGTATGTGCGCGGTATTACGATGGGCGCATCCGACATTGTCCCCGGTGTGTCCGGCGGCACCATGGCCTTCATTTTTGGGATTTATGAAGAACTGATCGACTCCATTCGCACAATAGGCCAACCCCATTTCCTGAATGCAGTTTTCCATCTGCGGATTGGGGAGGCGATGCGGATGTTAAACTGGAAGTTTCTGCTGGCTTTGGGACTTGGCGTTGTTACAGCGATCTTTACCCTGGCCGGTCCGCTGGAGTATTTGCTCGTTAATTACCCGGTTTACATTTGGAGCTTTTTCTTCGGATTGGTGGTTGCTTCCGTGTTTGTGGTCAGCCGGCGCATCAAGAAATGGACACCCGCTTTATTCCTGATTCTGGCGATCGGCGCT
Source organism: Chloroflexota bacterium (assembly GCA_041390945.1). Classification (GTDB taxonomy): domain Bacteria; phylum Chloroflexota; class Anaerolineae; order Promineifilales; family Promineifilaceae; genus Promineifilum. The sequence goes on along the minus strand of JAWKOY010000019.1, from coordinate 225,060 downwards.
GTTGGCGCGTACTTTCTTGTGGGGATGGTGCCTCTCCAGACCCCTGATGTCTGGTGGTTCTATATGCTGAGTGGCGCGCTGGCTAGCTGCGCCATGATCCTGCCCGGCATTTCCGGGGCATATATCCTGCTCCTGTTGGGTAAGTATCAGGATATCCTGGGTGCCGTGAACCAGCGCGATTTTTTGACCCTGTTCCTGGTGGCTGCCGGTGCGGCTATTGGTATCGTTACCTTTGCCCAGATACTCCACTATCTCTTTAAGCGCTATCATGACGCGACGGTCGCGGTTTTGATCGGCCTGATGCTCGGCAGTCTGCGAAAAATCTGGCCGTGGAAGGTCGACACGAAATGGCTGACGGACGCGACAGGTGCCTTTATTCTGGATAGTCATGGTGAGCAAATTGTGACGGCACAGGAAAACGTCCTGCCCTCCATCGCTACCGGCGAGGATGTTACCCAACTGATAATTGCCGTTCTGCTGGCTCTGGCCGGTATCGCCCTCGTTTTGGTGATTGAGATGCTTGCCAACCGATCTGAAGCCCGACAGGTAGAAAGCGCGGAAGCTTCCGGGTAATATGCCCCAGTAGTCTATATCTCTACCGGTGGTGATTTCTGGTAACATACTATCTGACCTTCATGACTCATATTACAAATATCAAATAAGGTCGACTCGCGATCTGCCTGATGCTGGAGAGAACATAATGGACAAACCAGGTCGTAATGATCCTTGCTACTGCGGTAGCGGAAAGAAATACAAACAATGTCATTTACCCATTGATCTGGCGGCCGAACAGGAGGCTCGCCAATGGGCGGATGCATCCCGTCAGTTGCGCGCCGGGCTGCTGGAATATGCGGATAACGAACAGTTTGATGAAGCTGTCGCTGACGCGCTACCCCGGTTCTGGGATGGTTACTACACGGCCGAAAACGATCACCTCATGGATGCCTATGAAGCTGATCGCTTCTATGACTGGTTCCTGTTCGACTATGCACCGGATGAGGGTAATTGGTCACCCTTAATTGCCCGCTATGCTGCGGAGCAGACAGACGGCATAACCGATGCGCAAAAAGCTTTGCTGGACCAGTGGCAGGATGCCCCACCAATGAGTGGCTACATCCTAAACGATTATGATGGGCAGACCCTGCATCTGAGCGACTTCCTCACCGGAGAATCCCTGGATGCATTCCTCCCCTCCGGCCACGGTAGCGCACCGGTTGGTTCGCTGATTGTCGGCCGGCTGGTGCCTGTGCAGGATCACGTGGAGTTCTTCACTGCCCCAGCCTACATTCCACCTGATGAGATTGGCGATCTGAAGGAGACACTGACAGCGGCCATGGCTGATGTTGCCGCCGGTGACCCATCTGTATCAGCAGCGGATCAACTGCGACGAATCAATACGCTGATCATGGTGCAGGGATTGCAACAGGCCAAGCTGGCCGGTCGTCCGCCCGTCACCCGGCTGGATCCTAACCAGCCAACGGACGCACAGGTAACCCACGGACGCCATGAACGGATGCGCGTACAGGGTCCCAGCGGACGGGGAGAGGCACGGCCGCAGAAGACAGAAACACGGCGCAAAGTCGTCTAGTCTCAAGCTGTTATGGCCGCTCAGATTATTGTTAAACCCCAGACCGGCCCGTTACAGGGCACGATATCCGTGCCGGGTGATAAATCTATCAGCCATCGGGCTGTTATGCTGGCGGCCATTGCCGATGGCGTAAGCACGATTCGTAGTTGGCTCCCGGCCGGTGATACCCTGGCTACGTTGAGCGTTGTCGAGAGCCTGGGTATACAGGTGCTGGTTGACCGGCGATCCCCAACGGCCTGGGACCTGGAAATTCACGGACGAGGTATGTCGGGTCTAAAAATGCCCGATGGCCCGCTTGATTGCCGCAACGCAGGCACCGCTATCCGGTTACTGTCAGGGCTTATGTCCGGGCAAATGTTCCCGGTGACGCTGGACGGTAGCTCCCAACTCCGCAAACGGCCGATGCGCCGGATCGTAGACCCCTTGACCCGTATGGGTGCACGTATTTCGTCCACAGATGGCCGTGCCCCACTAGACATTCAACCCGGCAAACTGGTCGGCATTGATTATGAACTGCCCGTTGCCAGCGCACAGGTCAAGAGCGCCGTGCTCCTGGCAGGTCTCTATGCCAGCGGGACGACTCGTGTCTATGAGCCTGGCCCCACGCGTGACCATACGGAGCGTATGCTGGCGGCTATAGGTGTGGAGACAGCCGCGGAGGATGTGGTGGGTTTCCCGCTCGGAGTCCCCGAAACAGGCCGGCGATTAAACCGTTGGACATGACTGTCCCTGGTGATATGTCTTCGGCGGCTTTCCCCTCACTGCCGCAGCCATAACACCCCATTCCCAGATAACGATCTGCAATGTCGGCCTTAACGCCACCCGTACGGGGTTACTGGATATCCTGCAGGAGATGGGCGCCCAGATTGACGTGTGGCAAACCAGCATCTCTCCGGCGGTGAGCCAATTGGTGACCTGGACAGTCCGGTTTGATGAGCTCCATCCAACTGACGTAAACGGTAGCAACGTCGTTCGCGCCATTGACGAATTCCCCATCTGGGCTGTTATCGCGACACAGGCGGCCAGACAGCACCGTTTCGGAAGTGGCCGAGTTGCGGGTGAAAGAGGTCGATCGCATCGGCATCCTGGCGGCCGAATTGCGCCGGATGGGCGTGGCAATTGATGATCACCCCGATGGCTTTACCGTCCATGGACCGCTGCGACCGCAAGGTGGCGATGTAGATAGCCACGACGATCACCGGTTGGCGATGGCCCTGGCTGTAGCCGGGATGGTAGCTACCGGGGAGACAACCATTGAAGGTGCATCCTGCGCTGCCGACAGCTTCCCCGGTTTTGTTGAGACCATGCAGCAGCTTGGCGCGTCAATGGAATGGTCCGGTAACTAATCCCGGTTACGGGAACCTGTAATGGAATCCGGGACACTCTATCTGGTTGCAACCCCCATCGGCAACCTGTCCGACATCACTCTGCGGGCGTTGGAGACCTTGCGTGAGGTAGACCTGGTAGCCAGCGAGGATACCCGCAAGACCGGCTTGCTGCTCAAGCACTTCGAGATCAAGAAACCCCAGATCGCCTTCCACGAGCACAATGAGGATCGGGCCGGTCAGCGCATCATGGATGCCCTGTTAGCGGGGCAATCAGTGGCTGTGGTTTCTGATGCGGGCACGCCGGGCGTGGCTGATCCCGGCTATACGCTTGTTCGCCGGGCAATTGACGACGACCTGCCTGTGACCATGATCCCCGGACCATCGGCCGTTATCATGGCTTTGGTCCTTTCCGGCCTGCCGTCTCACTCCTTCACGTTTCGCGGCTTCCCGCCCCGCAAGTCAGGTAAGCGGCAGACCTTCCTGGCCGTAGATGCAACCTCACCCCATACACTTGTTTTTTATGAGTCGCCTCACTGGGTTCATGACCTGTTAGCCGACGCTCTGGAAGTCTTTGGCGACCGTCCGGCGGCATTGGCGAATGAACTGACCAAGCAGTTCGAGTCGTCAGCCGTGGGTCATTATCGAACTGCTTCAACTGGTAGAACAGGAAGAACCGCGTGGGGGATATGTGGTGGTTATTGGCGGCGCAATTAGCTAAACAGTAACAGGTCTATTTATGATAAGGCTCACCTGGATGATGGTAAAGGCGCGGTAGAGTTGTTCCAGCCAGACGACACGCGCTATCTCATGGGTGAACGTTAAGCGCGAGAGGTCAAGGTAACATGGGCAGCTGTGTTTACAGCGGGTGCAAAACCCAGTGGCCCGCCGATGAGAAAGGCCACATCCCCGAAATCTCCCAGCCATTCCTGTAACTCCGTCGCCAGTTGAGGGCTGGTCAGATCCCGGCCGTCAGGGTCCAGTCGAATGATGCGTGGTTGGCGCGCGAAGCGCCTGGATGAGTTGCTCCCCTTCGCGCTCCACATGGCCTGCTCATCAGATGCCCCGTCCGGCACCATCCCTTCACCTCCACCAAATCAACGGTGGTATAGTGTTTCAGTCGCTTGTGATATTCATCCTGGGCGCCAGCCAGTGGCGCGCGCGTGAATCTTGCCTACTGCGGCAATGGTGATTCGCCGTATGTACGCGCCATAAGAGAAGGGGGGATTAGTTTAGCTGGGCGATCAGCAGGGTCCGGGCCCATTCCGCCGGTAAATAGAGCGCAATTTCCGTGGCTCTCTCGTAGGCACCTAATGCCGCGTACACATCACCCCACTAGCTCGTAGATGCGACCCAGATTGATGTAGGCATATTGGGGTGAGCTGTAACGCTCTGCTTCCAGCGCACGCTCCAGCCGGGGATGGCTTCGTCATACTGCTCCAGCTCGATTAGATACGCGCCAATGTCGTTATAGGGATTGCCGAAATCAGGATCAAGGGTAATGGCCTGCTCGCACTGCTGATGGCTTCCTCATAACGATCCATCATGCTGTATACCCAGCCGAGGAAGGCGCGGGCTGGCCGTAGGGAACATGTCGGAACGGCGGTAAAGCTGGATGGCGTCACCCAGATTGCCGTTCATCTGTTCCCGATAGGCACGCTCGATAAGGATTTGAGCCTGTTGTTGAGCGATGTACTGTTCGTCCATCCTATGAGTTTAGCAGCGTACCGGGGCGATTTCAATTGGCTAATACATGAGTTACGTAAGAATTTCCGATGCTATACTTTCCGGCGGGCTGCGGTGGGCGACAGCGAGCGGTCTGAACTCCACGGTGCGTAAGGGGCCAGCGTACGGGCTGCAATCGCAATTAACACCGTGTCATAGTTAACCCGCCAGCCGGCGAAATCCTGCCATGCCTTATCCCGATCTTCTTTTAGCGGTACGCCGGCTTCGGCCAGTTCGATGAGGACCGCATTGTACTCATCGCGAGAGATGCTGATGGGATCATAGGGTGCTGGGCTGGGATCATAGTCAATGTCCATAAATGACGCTATCTGTCGCAGGGCCAGAAACCCACTCCGAATACAGAACGGCGCGCGCGGTTCGTAAGGTGCATCTATGGTGGAGAGCATGAGTGCGGCCGAATCGAGAACGACACCGGCGGCTGTAATCCAGGACAATTCTGGCCGGGGGGAGCGAAAGTAAATAAGTGGTGGGAGGGATGTATGGCTTTCTTCAATCTCGGCAAACCACACTTGCCAGGTGCTCCATAGTTCCCGTAACTGATCCAATTCATTATTGCGGTGTGACCGCATGATGAGCATCCAGGGGGAGGGTGGTGTCCCGGCACGCACCTCCAACAGGGCAACGGCCGATTCCCGGCGGGTAAATGCGTTGTACATGGTGGGCAGATAGGCAATGATCAGGGCGACCAGGATTAGCCCCAGCATGGCTTCCGAGAATTCGATTACTTCAAAGGCGACCCCGTCTATGGCCGCGTTCCCCAGTGTCAGCAAGGCGGAGCCGCTTAACCGGAAGGCGCTGCGCATGGTCACATCACCTAATGACCAGTAAATGAACATATAACCAAACAAGACCAGCGACAGCATCAGAAAGGGCACAAACAGCAACGTCAGCGGGGAGTACAGGGCCATGATGCGATCCCGGTCTTTGTAGCTGGTGGCGCGGCGCATGCGCAATTTGAAGAACGTACCGGTGAATGTGAAGGCAAACTGAATCAGCCAGACATGGGCGGCACGGGGCATGACGAATGCTTTCACGGCCGCGACAATGGTACTGATGACGATGATTACCCCTACGATGAGACTGACGACGCGCAGGCCAATCATGCCCATTTCCGCTATATCCATCTATTCACTCCGCTAACTTGTCAGGAGATTGAATCGGCCGGTACGGGCTGGAGCGGGATATCCACGCCCATAGCCTACGGTCCAAGTCTAAGCTAGAATGAGTTCGGAGCAACTGATTACAGGTGGTGCGTTTTAATATCGGCCGTTGGCGTGGGCTAAGAAAGTAACCAGACTATTACTCATCCTTATATCAGCAGTTGTATTTTTTGTGAGTGCTGGGTGTAGTGTTCAGGAGGAGGATGTATCACAAACCGGAAAAAGCACTTCACAAAGTGCAGTCCCTGATAAAGTCATCCCGGGGACACTCAGTCAACGGATGAGACGGTTCTGCAGTTCGGCCGTACCTATCACCACAGTTTCCGGCTGGGTATTGATCAGGAATATGCGATTAACGATGCCGGTGATCAACCCCTCACCATAACCCTTGCGCCGCTTCGTGATCGGGATTTGGTATTGACGATTTGTCCGTGCAGACGACCCTACGACTCCGGTGATGGATGTGAATCAATCGGGTTCCGGCGCAGCAGAAGAGATGTCCTTTACACCGGAGCCGGGTGTCAGCTATCGACTGTTGGTCTATGAGGCATTTGGAGACGAAGGGGAGTACGAGCTGACCATCATACCCTAAGTGCCGGTTGAAATTGGTTAACGCTTGTGCAGGCTTAGAGACGTTTGTTTCCGGTGCATACTTAAAGGTGTCGTGATGGAAGAAAACTTCAATTCACCCCGGCGAAGTTTTGCTGGAGGATTTTATGAAGCCCCTTGGCCTTAGCCAGTATCGTCTGGCTCAAGACATTGATGTGCCGGCATTGCGAGTTAGCCAGATTGTGCGCGGTAAGCGCTCGGTTACGGTCGATACTGCTTTGCGCCTGGTTCGCTATTTCAACACCAGCCCGGACGTTTGGCTGCGATTACAGGCCGCTATGATCTGGAGATTGCTGAACGCAAGGTGGGGAAGATATCAGACAGCATGTCAAGGTACTGGAAGGCGCCAGCTGACGCATGGCGTGATCTGGTGTGGCTCACAATCCGATCACCGCGCGCCCCACTATCTCCAGCGCCGTATCACCCGATGGAGGTTGCATGCTCCCCGCGCGGACGTCGCGGAAGTAACGTTCCAGCGGTAAGGCGTGGGTGATGCTGGACCCCCCGCTACCCGGGAAGTGCCTTCTCCGTTGCTTCATTGGCCGCCTCGTTGACCACCAGTTTGGCAGCTGCGATCCGGGGCATGATCGCGGCCCGGTCCTCATTCCTCACCCGTCCAGAGTTCAGCGACTTCAAACAGCAGCGCGCGTGCTGCCTGCAAGGCCGCATCTATCTCGCCAATCTGGCGCTGTATCTTGGGCAAGGTCGCAATCGGTTTACCCAGCGCAGGGTACCCGTTCCAGAGCAAACCGGATTGTGGCGTTGCGGGCGGCAATGGCCGTACCCAGGTAGAGAGCTGAGAGAATCATGGGGAACCACGTTGATCGGCACTGTAGGATCCCACCTCGATCAGATTTTCACGGGTACGACGACATCATGGAAGTAACATCGTTGCTGTTGCTGGCCCGCAGACTGAGGGCATCCTGCCACGTATTGACCCATTCAATACCGGGGGGTCTGCCGTACCAACACAACACCCGGCTCATCTCCGGCCGCCATCCGCACCAGCAGTGGGTCAGATGATGCGCCCACCACTGGACCATGTTTTATGGCCGTTGACGGTCAGGTGATCCTCATCTGGTCCGGGAGGGCGGTTGTTTCCGGTAAACCTCCGCGTGACGGGCTACCCAATCGGGGCTCGCTGGCAATCGAGTTAAACAGCCACCTTCGGCCGCTTCCCAGCATAGCTGCTCATAGGCATCTTCGCGCCAGGTGAGGGTTTCCGCGCTGGTGGCCGAATACCTGTAGCTGCATGGCCGCCACCAACGCAGTGAGCGCTGCCTTGTGCCAGTTCCATCTCGGCCACAACGTAATCCGCCAGCGAGCGACCCAGGCCGCCAAACGCTTCAGGTACACTGAGTGTCAGGAAACTGGATTCGCGTAGGGCTTCAATGTCTTCAACAGGGAGTTCTCCGGTCTGACCACGTATCGGCGCGGGTGGCAATATCGGCTGCAACCTCTCGCGCCATGGTTATAATGTCTTCTCGGTTTGTAGTCATAAGTGGCGCGATTCTAGCCAGCAGATGAACGGGGATCAACCCGTCAGGATTAATGAGGATGTTCGGCCGACCACGTTTTGGACCAGGTTACGGCTTTGTGGATCCCCCTCACGCAGCGACACACTGGGCTCATATCCCAGCAATGCTCTGGCCTTGCCGATATTGGCGACATAGTGAGTCACTTCACCTACACGTGAAGGTTCGATGGTGATGTCGGTCTCTATGCCCAACCTCGCTGATGTATTCAGCGACGGTAATCAGGCTGTTCCCCTGACCATAAGCCAGGTTAATTGTCTGGTTGACCTCGCGATTGCCGGCGAGCAACTCAATACCCTGATAGACGCCGCGCACGCAGTCATCCACAGGTGAAGTCGAGAATTTCGTCCGCGCCGAATACGGTGATGGGGTCGCCCCGTTAATGCGCTGCATGAACAGGGGGATAACCCGTTCCATACGTTCAATATCGGTGTCGTAATCGCCGTAGACGTTGTTGAAGCGAAAGACGAGATAGCGTAATCCATAGCATTGGGCATAGGAATAGATCAACGCCTCGCCGGAAATTTTGCTGGCTGAATAGGGACTCGGTAAAGGCGAAGTCAGCGTAGGATTCCTCGGTGATATAGCGATGGATGTCGCCGTAAACCTCGCGCGAACTGCTGAAGATCACCGGCAATTTATTATGACGGCAGAATTCCAGCATCGCTGAAGGTCATCACGATATTCTCCAGCGCGCGGGAGGGATCTTCAACCAGTTCATGGACCTTGGCATGGGCGGTGCAGATGAATAACCAGGTCCAGATCGGCCGGGTAGGGTGCGTGACCAATGCCGCCGCTGAAGTCATGGCTGGGGACGCCTGTCCTGTAAGAGTGTCGGTATTGCATTGGTCCACAGGTTCGGCCGAACGTCTACGCCAAATACCTCGTGGCCGCGTTCGAGGAGGTAAAGGCCCAGGTTGGTGCCGATTTGGCCGCTGGAGCCGGTGATGAGGATGCGCATGGGAACGTTATCGTATCACAGCGTAGGCGCTGGGCGAGCAACTAAAGAGCTGGAACGAAGATGCGAGGATCATTCACTTGATAAGTCGGGTGAGCCAGTTCGAGATGGTACCGCATTTGGTTGAGATCCAGATCGTACTTGGAAGCCTGATCGGCCATATCTGAGATCAATGATTGTAATTGCAAATATTCGACGAATCCTTCACGTAATAAAAAGGAGACATCACTAATATCAGAATCAAAAGCCACGATCAAGTTTGCTGAGGGCAATGCTATAGGGATCAAAGATAAATACGTGAAGATTCCCGAATTGACCGATTGAGATGTGGCGACTGTGCGCTCCAATTGGTAATGGGAGAAATTGGTTAGCGGCACCGGCTCAAGATCGATTTGTAAATCTTTTGCTACTTTGGCTAACAGGGTGCGGACCGCGTCAGTTGATTGTTCCTCACCATTGAAATCAAGGTCAAGAGTTGGTCTGGTGTTCCCTAGAAGGCTTAGGCCTCCCCCACCAAGTAAAACTATCTCTGCCGGAGATTCCAGTTGCTGACCAACTGTTATCAAGAAATTCCTGATCTGTTGGTTGTCTATTTCATTGTTCACGCCGATGCCAATTCTACCTGCCGGAGAAAACTCTCAGCAGCGTGGTGATAGGTGCCATACCAATTCAACGCACGTCCTGTCAACTCCGCCTGCCGCCGGGCCAAAGACTGTAACAATGCATCCGGGTTGCCCCCAGAGGGCAAAGCCAGCTCTTGACTAAAGTGATCCGGAAGAGGCGTCGTCGGCAAATTCAATAAGGTTAGCTGCTTGCTGAGTTGACGTTGGAGCAACATCGCTGCCGTATAGTAACAAACAAGTGTGGTGCGAGACTCACCGGTTTGAGTAGCAGCAACGGTTGTTGCCTGAGGGGCCAGGGTGGGCCGAGCTAAAAAAAGCGGAATTAGCGCCATTCGCACACGTGCCTCACTACTTCCCGCCAGTCCATCAATTAGCTCTTCGGGAGTTAGTGGTACTTGAACATAATCCTGTATTGAATACGCCAATAATGGTACGTTTAGCCGGGCTAATTCAGTTGCGAGTTGCTCGTCTGAAAAACGACTGATATTGGGTGCGGTATTTCCCACCATTTGTACGTTATTGTAGCATAGGAATAACTTTCCCTATGTTTCTGAACCCGGACAGCGCAAACTATCTGCACTCAGGAACGATCACCCAGCAACAACCGCCAGGCAAATTGCGGCAGGGCCAGCATCCGCCGCCAGCGCCACGGCTCTTTGTATAGCCGGTGGAGCCACTCCAGCCCCATGTTCTGTACCCATTGCGGCGCGCGAACCGAACGGCCGGTAATAAAGTCCAGCGACCCGCCAACTCCCATTGCTACCCGCACCGTCTCCAACGCGTCCCGATTACGGCCGATCCACAGGTCCTGTTTCGGCGCGCCATAGGCCACGTATAGCACCTGCGCGCCACTATGATTGATCATCTCCACAATGGCGTCATTCTCAGACAAGTCCGGTGACCCGCCATGGGTTCCGGCGATAGTCAGGCCGGGATAGCGCGCAGTCAGGATATCGGCCGCTTCTTCGGCTACACCCGGCGCAGCACCCAGCAAAAAGAGTGACCATCCCTCAGTTGCGGCCGTCTCGGCCAGATGATAGACAAACGCCGAGCCGGGAATACGCTCCGGCAACGGCCGTCCCAGATAGCGAGAAGCGTATATCAGGCCGATGCCGTCCGGTAGACACAGATCGGCATGGCGCAATACCTCGGCAAAGGTTGCATCTCCCCGCGCGGCCATTACAAACTCCGGGTTGACGGTGGCGATCTGGTGCAGTCGCGGCTCGGTCATAAAGACGCGTACCTGTTCCAGGGCCTCGGCCGTTGTCAGGCTATGAACCGGCACACCGAGGATATTAACGACCGGCGATGCGCTCACTGTGATTTCCCTCCCGACCGCAACCACTCGTCAGGGAAAGGCACTTCCTGCCACTCGCCGGGAGCCAGCCCGGCCAATGTCCATGATCCGATGCCCCAGCGCACCAACCGCAAGGTAGGATGGCCGGCAGCGGCCGTCATGCGTCGCACCTGACGGTTGCGTCCTTCAGTGATGGTTAGTTCCAACCAAGCAGTGGGCACATTCTTACGATAACGGATGGGTGGCTGGCGGTTCCAGATATCAGGCGCCTCCATTAGCCGGACACGGGCCGGGCGCGCCGGGCCATCCTTCAGTCGAATCCCGCCGCGCAGTCGATCCAGTGCTCGTTGGTCAGGAATCCGCTCGACCTGGACCCAATAGGTCTTGGGGAGCTTGTGCTGTGGGTCGCTCAGGAGGTGCTGCAAACGGCCGTTGTCGGTCAACAACAGCAGTCCTTCGCTGTCGTAGTCCAATCGTCCGGCCGCGTAGACGTCGGGAATGGGTACGTAGTCAGCCAGTGTCGGCCGTCCTTCACGGTCGGTGAATTGGCACATGACCTGATACGGTTTGTTGAGGAGTAGCAGCCTGCTCAAGGGATTAACGACGGAAGAAACGAATCAGAACATTCAGGATGATAGTGCCCGCGATGCTGACGATGATCATTGTTGTAATGGGAATGAACACTTTCGTATTCTCGCCCTCAATGCGAATATCGCCGGGCAAATTTCCTAGCCAGGGGAAGAACCGGGCACCCAGCCACAGCAATGCACCCAGTACGGCGATCCCCAAACCGATGAACAACATGGCGCGACCTAACTCAGCCATTGGTGTATCTCATTCTTGTTCGTCAGCAGCATCAAACAGACCGGGCTGGCTGGGCCGGGTGTTGCCTGCATAGGGGATTCCCAGGTGCTGGTAGGCATGGGGTGTGGCGACGCGACCCCGCGCGGTGCGCTCCAGGTAGCCAAGCTGTAACAGATATGGCTCAACCACATCCATAATGGTGTCGGATTCTTCGCTGATGGACGCGGCGATTGTTTCCAGACCGACCGGCCCGCCGCCAAATTTTTCAATGATGGTCAACAGGACCCGGCGATCAAGATCGTCCAGTCCCATGGGATCAATTTCCAGCAGATCAAGAGCCGCAACGGCCGTTTCTTGGGTGATCTCGCCTTCTGCGCGAACCTGCGCATAGTCACGCACGCGGCGTAACAGGCGCAAGGCGACACGCGGTGTTCCTCGGGCACGCCGGGCGATTTCGGACGCGCCTTCCGGTTCAATGGGCACATCCAGGATTCCGGCTCCACGTTGAACAATTGTTTCCATTGCTGCCTGATCGTAGAAGTCCATGCGATAGACAGCACCGAACCGGGCGCGCAATGGGGAAGTCAGTAGAGCCAGCCGGGTGGTCGCTCCGACAACTGTGAAGCGGGGGAGCTTGAGACGGACATTCTTGGCCCCCGGCCCTTTGCCGACCACAATATCGAGGACGAAATCTTCCATGGCCGGGTAGAGGATTTCTTCAATGGCCCGACCCAGCCGGTGTACTTCATCAATAAACAGGATATCCCCGGCGCGCATGTTGGTCAGAATGGCAGCTAGATCACCGGCGCGTTCGATAGCCGGTCCGGCTGTGTGGCGCATGTTAACCTGCATTTCATTGGCAACCACCTGGGCCAGGGTCGTCTTGCCCAGTCCCGGCGGCCCGTGAAAAAGGATGTGATCGAGCGGTTCTTCACGTCCCTTGGCAGCCTCAATGAGGATAAGCAGGTTGTCCTTGAGCTTGTCCTGGCCGGTGAACTGCGACAGGTACTGCGGTCGCAGCATGGTATCCAAGCCCTGGTCTTCGGCCGTTTGCTGGGGGGCGATCTGTCGTGATGGGTTAGGGTTTGGTGCAGTCATAAGCTAAGAAGCGAACTCGGCCGCGATTATACGCCAACTGCGGGGTGATGCGTAATCGGCCGTTCGCAAATGGAACTCAAATTACCCCGTCCGCCCCAGCTTGGTTACAATGGTTTCCAACCTTGATGGAGGAATCTGCATGGTTTATGAATCGCAACATCCCCTGGTAAAACACAAGCTGACGATCCTGCGCAATATGACCACCAAACCGAAGAAATTTCGGGAGCTGATTCGGGAAATTGCCATGTTGTTATGCTATGAGGCGACGGCCGATTTACAGACCGCACCGATGGCAGTCCAGACGCCGTTGGGTGTAGCCGAGGGATCGGAACTACTGGAGAAGGTGGGGCTGGTGCCGGTACTGCGGGCCGGGCTAGGCATGGTAGACGGCATGTGGGAGATGATGCCCGGTGCAGAGGTCTGGCATATTGGCCTCTATCGGGACGAAGAGACGCTTAAGCCGGTTTCCTACTACAACAAGCTGCCGACCAGTCCAACTGTGGAAGTGTGCCTGGTTCTGGATCCGATGCTGGCGACCGGAGGATCGGCCGTGGCGGCCGTGGATATTCTCAAGAAATGGGGAGCGAAGCGGGTGAAGTTCGTCGGCGTTTTGGCTGCACCGGAGGGCGTCGAAGCACTTCAAACAGCCCATCCCGATGTACCGATTCATCTGGCCCACATTGACAAACATCTTAATGAGATCGGTTACATCGTCCCCGGCTTGGGCGACGCCGGAGACCGGCAGTTTGGCACCGCGTAACCTTGCCTATACAAGGATGAATCGCGTCACCAGATGATCTACGCGCTTGTCTTTGGTGCGGCTATGCTGGCCGCACTGGCGCTCACCCCGCTTGTCATCCGGCTGTCGGTTCGCACCGGGATTGTAGCCGAGCCAGGTGGCCGCCGAAAGCACCACGGCCGAATTCCCAAGTTGGGTGGTCTGGCTATTCTTGGCGCCTGGTTAATCGGAGTTGTGCTGATCTACTGGCTAATGCCGCCGACTAACCCGGACGATGCGCTGCGCTTACGCGGCGTTGTTCTGGGTAGTCTGGTGATGGTTGCCGGTGGTCTGATAGACGACTGGCGGGATTTACGGCCGGGCTGGCAGTTCCTTATCCAGTTTTTGGGGGCCGCAATTGCCGTCGCCCACATTATCTTCATCGAGGTTTTTACCAACCCGCTGCCGGGCGATTGGCTCTGGACGCAGACGCCGCTGGCATTGGTCTTCCGACCGGAGGGCGATCTGGTGTGGATATGGCGGCCGTTGGCGATTCTCATCACTGTGTTCTGGGTAGTGGGTATGATCAATGCCGTCAATTTCCTGGATGGACTGGATGGATTGGCGGCGGGAGTCTGTCTGGTCGCAGCCTCGTTATTTGCCTGGCACAGTTACCGGTTGGGGCAAACAACAGTGTCGTTGTTTCCCCTGGCGCTGGCACAGGAGCATTGTTGGGTTTCCTCTTTTTCAACTTTGCTCGGCGCGCATCTTCCTGGGGATCGGCCGGTGCGTATCTGCTGGGCTACCAGATGGCTACCCTGTCTATCCTGTCTCCGGCGAAATTCTCCACAGCCTTGCTGGTCCTGGCAGTGCCTATTATTGATGTCGCCTGGCAGATCGTGTCGCGGGTGCGCCGGGGCCAACCTCCATTTCAGGGTGATCGCGGTCATTTACACTTCCGGCTGGCCGATCGGGGACTGGATACGCGCTGGATTGTTCTGGGCTATTACCTGGTCGCCATTCTTTTTGGGCTGGTCGCGGTGATGGTTGCCTCCCCGCTGGTTAAGCTGATGATGCTTGGGGCGATTGGTCTGGGGGTTGTTGCTTTACTGTATTGGCTGAGCCGCCAAGACAGCAGGGTTGAGCCGCCACCAGTTGAGAATTAGTTGGCCTGGGAGCAGTCCGGCAAGTTTGACCGGTCACTGGGCCAACCGTCACTATACCATGCCAGATAGTCCGGCAGGTGTGCGGACCAGTAAGCGTCCTCATGCTGACCCTCATTGAGTTGCCACACATGCTCGACGCCGGCGGCCGTTAATGCTTCATGCAGGGGAAGTGCCTGCGGTAACAGATAATCCCGATCCCGATATCCAAAAATATCCGCAGATCACCCAACTCGTTCGTGACGCCGGTATCAACGGGGTCAACCCCCGGTCCGGCGTGACTATCTAGCAAAGCGAAGCTGTGACCGCCGACACTCCGGAACATATCCGCATGCCGGAAGGCAATCTCCAGTGACCAGTAGCCGCCCCTGGATAATCCGCCGATGGCTCGCCCGGCACTATCCGGCCAGGCACAGTAGGTTTGTTCAATATACGGGATCAACTCGTTGATAACGACACCTTCGTAAGAGGCAGGCCCGCCTGATGTCTGGTTGGCAACCCAGCCGCCGTCGGGCATGACGATGAGAAATGGCGGCATCTCCCCGGCTGAAATGGCGGCTTCGGCCGCTTCGTCAACCCCCAGCGTGTCCCAGATACTGTCATCGTGAATATTGCCGCCCAGCAGATAGAGCGTTGGGTAAACACGGCCGTCCAGACCGTAACATGGCGGCAGATAGATGCGGTAGGCCATGGGCCCTGCCAGGACGGTGTTGAAGAATCCGTGCTCAATACGCCCCGGTATGGCGCAAGGGGTTGGTTGTGGTGTGGCTGTTGCAGTTGGCAGGGGTTGTGTCGGCGTTGGAGGAATGGGGGTGGCCGCAGGGGTCGTGATTGCCGTAGCCGTCGATGCAGGCGTGGTGGTGTTTGTTGCTAACGGAGCCGAGGTTGTGGTCGCTGTTATGGTGGTTGTTGCCGGCGGATTCTCATCTGGAACCAGTTGACAACCCGTGAACAAAAACAGGGCTAAAAATAGAAGTAATGGCTGCCATCTCGACCCAATAACGACAGAGCGGCCAGTGGTGAAATCAGTGAGCAAGGATGGTTGGTTTAATAGGGCTAGCTCGCTGGGCGGCTCAGCCAACAGCTCTCATACGCACCCTGCCATTGATCCGGCTTGCGCGTAAAGGTTTTGATCTTGATGTCATCAAAATGCAGGGCTAGTTCACCCATCAATTCCGGCAGCAGGTCCCAGGCCTCGTTGCGGACAACATCCTCAATGTTGACAGCTAATTCCGGAATCCATTCCCAATCGCGCATGAAGCGCTCGGATTTCATCCAGTAGCCACGCTTTTCCCAGGCGTTGACAGACTCTTCCACCGTTGCCTGGATGTCACGCAACAGGAAAACCAACTCGGCGGCCATGTCACTGGGCCTGCTCATCAATCGAAGCTTTGCGGCTCAGGTAGCGCAGGATCTCGGCTATGGAACGGCGCGCCTGGTTACGACGCTTACCGGGACTATCGGTGTGTATTACTCGGCTCATAATTTATCTAATCAGCAGTCGAGGGCTTACCAGCTTTCCACCGGAATTACCTCGCGCCGGGGGATCATAACATGCGGTTCAACGTGTGCCAAAAAGCTTTAGCGTAGGTATCATAGGTGCCGGATCAGATCTGAACAATTTCCCACATTGATCTGCCTTTGGCAAAGCAGGCGTTAGGAGTTAAGCGAAAAATGGATGCTGTGAATACGGATGTACTGGGACTCATTCTCGGTGGGGGACAGGGGACTCGACTCTACCCATTGACCAAGGAACGTTCAAAGCCGGCCGTTCCGTTGGCCGGAAAATATCGTCTCATTGATATTCCCATGAGTAACTGTTTTCACGCCAACATTGAGAAGATTGCTATTCTGACCCAGTTTAATTCGGCATCATTACACCGCCATATCTGGAGTACCTACAATCGTGACCAGTTCACACCGGGCTGGGTGCAGATTCTGGCGGCGGAGCAAACGCCACGCAGCCGCGACTGGTATCAGGGGACGGCCGATGCGGTGCGCAAGCAGTGGGTGGAACTGAAAGAGGCCGGCACGCCATATACCCTTATCCTGGCCGGCGATCATCTGTATCGCATGGATTACCGCAAGTTTGTCCAGCGTCACATTGATATGGAAGCTGATATTACGATTGCGGTACAGCCGGTGGGACGTGAGGCGGTGTCCGGTTTGGGTATCCTCAAGCTGAATAGCGATAATCGCATAACTGCCTTTGCCGAGAAACCCAAGAATGAAGAGGTATTGGCCCAGTTTGCCAGCGGCAGTAATCCCGACAAACCCTATATGGCTTCGATGGGTATTTACGTTTTCAAAACGGAAGTGCTGGTGGAATTGCTCAACGGAGATGGCGATGACTTCGGCCACGATATGATTCCGGCTTCAATTGATGATCTTCGGGTTTGCGGTTACGTCTTTGACGGATTCTGGGAAGACATCGGGACGATCCGCCGTTTCTATGAGGTCAATTTGCGGATGGCCCAACCGGATGCCCCGTTTGATTTTTATGATGCCCGTGCGCCAATTTACACCCACGCACGGTTCCTGCCGGGTAGTGAGATCCTCAATGCCCGATTACATGACGTGCTGTTAGCTGATGGGTGTCGAATTGGAGAAGCTATCGTTCGTGAATGTGTTGTCGGTTTGCGCAGTAATATCGGCAATGAATCCAATGTGCAGTCAACGGTTGTTATGGGTGCTGACTTCTATGAAACCGATAGTGATCGTGCTGACAATGCCCGTCTCGGCCGTCCTGATGTAGGTATCGGGGCTGGGTCTATTATCAAGGGGGCGATCATTGACAAGAATGCACGAATCGGACGGAATGTGACGATCCGCTATATACCTGATCGGGAGGATGATGAAAAACCCAACTGGGTCTCCCGGGACGGTATTGTTATCGTACCGAAGAACGCAGTTGTGCCGGACGGTACAGTCATTTAACCTGAACCGGCTGTATAAGGTCTGAATTAGGCTTGAGCGGGGTGGGAATCCGGTCGGACGAGCTAGAGCTTGAGAAGTTTGTCCAGGTGTCGTGAGGCAGCCTCCGGACTTTCGAGCGCTTCTTCAATATTGGCGTAGACGGTTATCTGTTTACGAGCGGTATCAAGAGTGGCGGGGTACCAGCCATAGCCGGGGATCGATGGCCTAACAGCCGCGTAATGAGATTTGGCTGCCTGACGTGGAAACTGCCATACTACCCAGTCGCGGAGATCCTTGAGGGGTAGTATGGTCGGTTCTGAGTTATGTAGGTCTACCCCCAATACAGTCGTTACCTGACCGTTATTCATCACCTGTACTCCATTTGGCACAGTGTCATTAGGCCTTGACTACGCCAGCAATACGCCTAACACAGTATCGGTGTGACTAAGGTCATCAAAAAGATGATCAGGACCGTACTGGAACAAACGATCCCTCGTATGCCACCCGGTAGCTACTGCCACTGACCTGGCTAATCCATTCTGTGCACAAACAATATCTGCCGGCGTATCTCCAATGATCGTTGTATTTGCCCCGGAAAACATTATCCCGGTGGTTTCCCTTGCCCGTTGCCAGGCAATCAATAACAGCTCGTTGCGTTCGACACTGTCTGAACCAAAAGCACCGATGCGAAAAGTCATGGGATTTATCCCGGCCGCATGCAACTTAAGCAAAGCTGTGTCGGCTATATTACCTGTAAGTAGCCCTAAAAGCACATCGGATTTTTGCTGAAGTGCTGCCAGTAATTCAGGGACACCTTCGCAGGCCTTTATCCGGTCGCTATTAAATAGCCTTCGCCCCTGGCGATTCATCTCTTCATACAGCTCCGGCAATTGCGCTTCAATGGTAACAGAGTCCAGGCCGGCACCTTGCAGTAGGTCCATAATCATGCCGCGATCGGTACGACCGGCGAAATCAAAGGTGTCAATCGCGCCGGCTGTTCCATACACAACCTGCAAAGACTCCCCCAGCATTTCTCGTCCGGCTCTGTTGGCCCGGAGGAGTGTGCCGTCAATATCAAAGAGCAAAAGCCGTTCCATCTAACCGTGGGACATATTGGCGAGGACGGCTTCCATTTGTTCCCACACGGGTGTTGAAACTTCAGTTAAGGTGGGTGTCGGTGGGCCAACCGGGATATCACGCTCCTCTAGTATCCGTTTGATACTTCCCAACCTGGCTCCTGGCACAATTAGGGACAGAATCTGGTTGATTGCGACCTGGTATGCCTGAGCATTCGGTCTATCGCCGGTTGCAAATGCTTTCGTGAGGCCTACAAAGGGTTCCGGTATGGCCGTACTCAGCCCGCTGATCAGGCCGTCTGCACCCAGGGCCAGTAACCCCAGGGCAGCACTTTCGTTACCTGCTAGTAGAATTTTTCTGGTGGTAGGGCATCGGCCAGTTGCCGGACTATCTGGACATCTACACGACTGCTCTTTAGTCCGGCAAAGGAGCCGATCTCAGCAGATAACTTTTCCGCAATGGGGCTGACACCATTGGCAGCGAACTGGGGAATATCGTAAACAAAGAAGGGGGTGTTCGGGGCAGATGCGGCTATAAGCTGCAAAAGTGACGTAGAAGGGCATCATCGTTCAGACCGAAGAACCAGGGGTTATGGCAACAATGGCGTCTACGCCGAGAGCTACACTATGTTGGGCCAGCTCAATGGCCGTTGCTGTTCGTTGCGCTCCCACATGAACAAGGACAGGAACCCGTCCCGCGGCAGCCATGATACCGGCTTCGTGGAGCGCCTTACGTTGATCTGTGTCCAGCAGTATTCCTTCACCGGTTGTTCCGCCTACAAATAATCCTTTAGCACCGGCGCCTATCAGGAAGTCAACAAGCTGTGGGATTACATCCAGATTGACAGTGTATGTCCCCGGAATAAGTGGGGTTGCCATCGCCGGGGACACGCCGCCACTCAGAGCATGCTTAAGCGTAGCAATTGCTTCTGTTACCATGTTTATACTCGTTGTCCCAGGTAAATGGATTCTGCTTCGGTTAGAGCTTCTTCGAATATGTGCAGCCCTTCTTCCACGAGTGCATGCGGAACATTCAATGGGGGCGTCATACGCAGAGAGTTCGTGCCGCAAGGAATAAGCAGGAGACCATTCTCGAACGAACGCTGGATAATGTGATTACGAAGTTCCGTTGCGCGTTCCTTTGTTTCGCGATCCTTTACAAACTCGATGCCCAACATCAGCCCCCGGCCGCGAACCTCACCGATACTGGGGTGCCGGTTTTCCATCTCGGCCAGAGCATCCATGATGTATTCCCCGGTTTCCTCAGCCGACTGCAATAACCCTTCGTTTTCAATGACCTGAAGCGTTGCCAGAGCAGCAGCAGATGCAACCGGATTGCCGCCAAAGGTGCTGCCGTGAGAGCCGGGCTCCCAAATCATCAGGTCGTCACGGGCAATGATGCCGCCAATAGGCATACCGCTGCCTACCCCCTTGGCAAAGCAGACAATATCCGGCTCAACGCCTTCGTGTTCGACCGCCCACCATTTCCCGGTTCGTCCGGCCCCGCTCTGTATTTCGTCCACAATGAGCAAGATGCCGTACCGATCACAGACATCACGCAAGCGCCGGAAGAACCCAGGCGCCGGGACGATGTAGCCGCCTTCACCCTGGATTGGCTCGACGAGAATTGCAGCAATGTCCGTTGGCGCAACCATATTGCGGAATAGTTGTTCTTCCAGGTAATCCACAACCGTCTCGCCGTAATCTTGATAAGGCTTGCCAACCAGGACCTGGCGATAGGGGTTGGGGTAGGGGAGATGAAAGACGCGCACGCCGGGCAGGTAGTTTGCTCGCTGTACGGCCTTGCTGGCCGTGAAGGATAGTGATCCTAACGTCCGGCCATGAAATGCTCCCAGGAAGCCGATAAACCGTGTTCGTCCGGTCTTGTACATTGCCAACTTGATAGCGGCTTCAACGGCTTCCGTCCCGGAATTGCCGAAATAAACTTTGGCGTGGTCGTCCATGGGCGCAATCGCCTGAAGTTTTTCAGCCAACTCAACAGCCTGAGGGTAAAAGAAATCAGACAGGCAAATGTGCCAGAACCGGTCAACCTGCTCGTGGACGGCCTCTACCACAGCCGGGTGACGGTGGCCGACATTCATGACGGCCACACCGGCCATGAAGTCTATGTATCGCTTCCCGTCCACGTCCCAAACTTCCGATCCAAGGGCGTGATCAACGACCAGCCCATATTCGCGGCTATATGATGGTGAGAGTGCAGCAATATCGCGCTCAATCCAGTTCCTTGCAACAGGACCTGCGCCATTCAGTGTAAATTTCATGTGAGACTCCTAAACAGAAATTGAGTGTGAATTACTCCGGTTCTATGCTGAAGGTAAGCGGGTAGCCTTCAAGACTCGCAGCAAATTGGGCTCGCCCCACCCGCTTTTCCGCTTCCGCCCGCGGTAAAGTTGTTACATAGGCGATGCCGGAAATATGAGCAAAGTAAGTCACTTGCTCGGCTTCCCGCGTCGTCAATTCAAAAAAACGTATCAACACCATGACGACAAAGTCATAAGGTGTTACATCGTCGTTATGGACAAAGACTTTGTAGAGCGGTTCCAGTGCTTCGAGTTGCTCAATGTCCTCGTGGACTGCCGGCTCCTGCAAGTCGCCCAGATTCATCCCTGGATTATAAGGGGCTGTAGCAAGCCGGGCAATGACTCGCAGCGGACTATCTGAAATGGGAATGGTGATTCCCTTACGCATTTGACGTGTTGGTGACCGTCACTACAATTTCTTTATGACCAAGCACTTCGTCCTGGTGGCCGGTAACATCGGTGTAGGTAAGACCTCCCTGGCTGAGCGATTGGGCGGCCGTCTCGGTTGGACTACCGGTATGAGTCTGTCACTGACAATCCCTATCTGGCAGATTTTTATGCTGACATGCGCCAATGGTCATTCCATTTGCAGGTTTTCTTTCTGGGCCACCGTGCCCAGCAACATCTGGCCTTCTGGCCGAAGGCCCGACTCCAGCAATTGGCGATCGCAGCATTTACGAAGATGCGTACATCTTTGCCCGCGTCTTGCGTCATATGGGCAACATCTCCGAACGCGATTACGAATCTTACCATACGGTTTTCAACTTAATTGCCGCGAACTTGCCACGTCCGGATCTATTAATCTACCTAACTGCGCCTGTCTCCGTCTTGCATGAGCGGATTCGCCGCCGCGCCCGCACGATTGAAGAAAGTATTTCGACAGATTACCTCAGTTTGCTGGGGACGTTTTACGATGAGTGGCTGGCTGATTTTGATCTGTGCCCCGTTCTCACAATTCGCACCCAGCAACTCGATTTCGTCCACAAACCGGAACATCTTGATACGGTTGTTCAACGAGTTACAGACAGGTTATCCGGTAAGGATGAACTGATTCTCGATTAGAAAGCCTGCCCGGACTTGCCGCTGGACAGATGTCAGTCAACATCGCCAATAACAGCAGCCTGGAATTAGCGTCTGTCGCTATAGTCGATCGGTTCGGATTGTGCTAAACTGCACAATGCCAGAGCGTGACATAATCGGGGATATGCTTTGAACAAGGATGCCGATACCGAGACTGTTGCCAAGAAGCCACTTTATATTTTGCTCGGTCTGGTTCTGTTGATTGCCGGAGGAGCCTTGCTGTCAATTCTGGCACAGATTTACAAGCCGCAAGCCGGTCAAACTGAGACCCTGTTGTGTCGACCGTAACGGTGGATATACCGCAAGAAGAGAGTCAGTACCATTTCACAGGTTACTCCGACTATTGCCTTGGCTACGCCGTGGGGTGTGCTGGGTCTTGATGGGAGTGTTACAGAAGTACCGGAGACTCTCAGCCTGAACCGCTACCGGAACTGGCCCCCATTGTTCTTCTGGGACCACCGGCCGAAAGCCAGTTTAGGGCAGGAGATAGCGTAACCTTTTACTGGGACTGGCCTGAACAAATGGATGATGGGATGCACTTTGCGGTGTACTTACAATCAGAATCAGGGTCGTCTCACCTGTTGGGAACGACTGAAGCGGGCAACCTGGGACTCATTCAACAGATCCAGGTGATACCGGGTGATTTTGATTGCTGGGCCTGCAACCGGTTATTGGCAAGTGGTTGTAGAGGATAGCGAAACCGGGACGATTCTGGCTCGCAGTGAAAGTCGTCCAATCGTGGTGTTAGCGAATGGCAATCAGTGAGGGTCCGCGAAACCTTACATTGCATTTTTAGGTGTATAATAGTAAGGTATCGGTTTGTCCATAGAGTCATTTATGGGCCAGATTGGGGTAGGAAACAACTGTTAAAAGGAGCACGTCCGCGGGGCTGCGAAAGATGATTGCGCACGAAACGGAAGAATTATCGGGCCAACAGATAGGCAACTATGAGATTGTATCTCTGGTCGCTGACCATAAGGTAAGCGAACTGTTCTTGGCGCGTGACATCAAGCTGAACGACTTGTTTATCTGGAAGTGTTGCGCACTACTGCGGATGAGGATGCAGACCTGGCCGCCGTTTCCAGCGGCGTATGGAGGCTGTTTTCAGCTCAAACAGGAAAATATTGCCGTCGTTACCGATATAGACATGACGGAAGACGGCCGACCGTACGCTGTCATAGACTACTTTCCCGGAATCACTCTTCAACAACATCTGGATGATCTGCGCCGGGATGACCAAGCGTTAACTCCCATAGAGGCATTGGAACTCGGCCGTGAGTTGGGGCAAGGGCTTAGTGCTGCTCATGCGGTTGATTTAATCCATCACGATCTGCGGCCGAAAAACATCATGCTGCGTGAGGATGGTGTTCCGGTTTGGGTGGATTTTGGGGTACCGGTCGTTGCTGCGTCGCCACAATCTGTTCTGGCAAAGTCAGAAGATGACATGCTTGACTACGCTTCGCCGGAGGAACTGGAAGGCAAGACGCTTACCCGCCGCAGCAACATCTATTCAGTCGGTGTCATCCTCTATGAATTGTTGGCCGGTCATCGGCCGCAGATGCCGACCTTGCCCTTCGATATCTTCCCGCAGGCCAATATGCCCAAGGAAGAACCGTTGGAGGACGCACGGCCCGGTTTGGCCGGAGAAACGTACCGCCTGGTGCGTAACTGCCTGTGGCGGCAGGAATGGAGCCGGTTTGAGACGGCCGATGAGATGCTCACTGCCATAGAGACGGCCATCTTTGCTGAGCAGGAGTTGCCCAAAGCTGCGGCCTGGACACCAGGGCGTAGCCGGTCTTTCTTCTTCCTGATTCCTATTGCGGTGCTCGCGTTGGCTGCGTTAGCGTTCCTCTTTGTGCGTGGTATTCGTGGTAATGGTGGCGACGGCCCGGAACCGACGGTTGCAGTTGTAGCCACAACCGGCAGTGACGGAACAGTAATCGCCGGGATCCCCGCGGCTACGGAAGACATCGAAGAGGTTACCCCTTCACCTACCGCAACCATTGAGCTACCCACGGAGTCACCACCGGAAATAAGTATTGACGTGTTACTTCCGGCATCTAGTAGTGAATTTGGTCCGCAAGACACTATTAACTTTGCCTGGTATTGGCCGACCATCCCCGAAGTCGGGCGTGGTTTTACCGTTTTCCTCATAGATGGGGTTGAAGAATTTGCTTTAGGTTCTTTAACAGAGCCCACCAGCGGCTCTACTTACCGGTTATCTGTGCCCGTCGCGGAACTTCCGTCTGATTCACAGGAGCTAACCTGGCAAGTTCGGCTTGAGGACCTGAACAGCGGCGAGATATTTGTGTCCAGTGATGCAGTCCCGCGTCGCTTGCTGCCGCCGGAACCGTCGGTCACGCCGACCATAACAGAGACACCTTCCCCTACACCGACTGCGACGCCGACCGCAACGTCGACGACCGTCTGCATTGTTTCCCCGCCCCCTGGATGGTCTGTTTATGTGGTGCAACAGGGTGATGCCCTGGCTGGACTGGCTCTGGACGCCAACGTGCCTATTGCCACAGTCATGCGGGTTAATTGCTTGGAGAGTGACCTGTTGAGTGTAGGACACCGGTTGTGGTTACCCGGCGTTCCGTCAACGGCGACGCCTCAACCTTCGGCACCGCAACCCCCGGCAACATCTACACCTGGTTCATCTAACGGCGACGGTGGGAATAACCCACCACCAGCAACAGCCGTCCCGACAGAGGCACCTACAGACATACCAGCGCCGACAGACGTGCCGCCGGCACCATCGGCGACTCCGCCACCACCATAACAGGGACTGATCTTCCGGTTTGCCTGAGCGCCCCCTTAAGGCCATTCGAGTCATAGATTCCCTTGCGATACACTAGCCCAGTGGGCGGAGTTGATTGGCGTTTGCTTGGGAAATGCTTGGGAGTCTTGGCATGCCCGACTTTTCACTACATTTTAACCGTGCCGCCAAAACGATGGCGGTAAGATAAAGTGGCACGCCAAACCATTTGGTGTCGCTGCCCGTAACCAATCCGCACAGTTGCCATTTTTGTGTGGATGGATGCTTGCCGTGGGCGGGTGAGCAGATCTTGAGGAGTGTAGGAGCATCATGTAGAGTAGAGTCGTTGCAATTTTGGCCGGCGTTTTGTTATTGACCGGTTTGATTTTTCAGACTGCATCAGTCTATGCATTGGCCCCCATTATCAACCCGCAAG
Organism: Chloroflexota bacterium; assembly: GCA_041390945.1. Taxonomy (GTDB): domain Bacteria; phylum Chloroflexota; class Anaerolineae; order Promineifilales; family Promineifilaceae; genus Promineifilum. The sequence continues at coordinate 199,849 of JAWKOY010000019.1, read as the reverse complement.
CGGTTTCTATCCCTGAGGATAGTACGAACGGCACCCAGACCAATCCGGCAAAAGTAACTGCCATTGATCCGGAAAATGGTGCCCTGACATACGAGATTACCGGGGAGCGGTGCTTCCTTTTTGATGTGAATCCCACGACGGGGATCCTTACCTTTTCTGGTAATTTGGGTGATTTGGACTACGAAACTACTAAGTCATATACCTTGACTGTCAAGGTGACGGACGTTGAACCCACCTCAAAGCAATTCCGCGACCGTCACGGTCAATGTAACGGATGTTTCTGACGAGCCGCCCTCAATGCAAAACCAGAGCTTTTCGGTGGACGAAAACAGTCCTAATTCAACCCTGGTTGGGACGATCGTTGTAAACGACGCAGATGAGAACGATTCCTTTACTTTTTCCATTACCGGCGGTAGTGGAAGTACTGCTTTTCCGTCAATAGTTCGGGACAGATCCGTGTTGCTGATTCCGCCCAGTTGGATCATGAAACGAATCCCAGTTTTACTCTCAATGTAGAAGTCGATGATGAGGGAGGGAACGGACCGGATTCGGCCACAATGACCATCAATGTCGATGATGTGAATGAAGCCCCCACCGTTTCCGGCGGCTCTTTCTCTGTCTCTGAAGATGCCACCAATGGGACAGTAGTGGGCACAGTGACCGGGACCGATCCCGAAGGATTGAGCGTTAGCTACTCCATCGTCGGCTCGACGCCATTTGCTATTGGCTCCAGTAGCGGCCAGATCACGGTCGCCAACACAAGCCAGCTTGACCACGAGACAAATCCCGTGGTCACGATCAGTGTAAAGGCATCTGATCCGGCTAATAATTTCAATACGGCCGACGTGGAAATTACGGTGACAGATGTCAACGATCCCCCGACATCATCCGGGATACCGGACGTCGTCGTCAACGAAGGTTCTCCACCTACAGTCATCCATTTGCGTGACTACTTCAGCGACGATGAAGATGCGGATGCAGCACTGGATTTTGTTGTTCAGGGTAACAGCAACCCTTCACTTTTTTCCTCAGTCGAAATTAACGATAGCAATGACTATCTGACGTTGACTTATGTCAATAACGCGTCAGGCATTGCCAATATCACGATTCGCGCTACTGACACAGGCGGGAAATACGTAGATGATACCTTCAAGGTAGATATCAACGATGCGCCGACAACCAGTGGCATCGGTGACTTTTCTGTCAATGAGGATGCATCGAACACGACCATCAATTTGTATAACGTGTTTGATGATGCCGAAGATGCCGATTCTGCTTTAACCTACGAAGTGGTTTCCAACTCGAATGGCGGGTTGGTCAGTACTTCCATCGTTAAACCTAATTTGATCTTGAACTACGCCAAAGATGCCTTTGGGAAGGCCACGATTGTGGTTAAGGCGACCGACACCCAGGGCCTGAGCGTTCAGACGGAGTTCGAAGTAACAGTAAATGCCGTCAATGACAATCCGACCACCAACGGCCTGGATGATATTCAGGTGGAAGAAGATGTGTGCCGGATAAGACGATAGCCTTGTTTCCGGCATTCGATGATGTCGAGGATGATGATGACGAGATGACCTATACGGTCACCGGTAATACCAACACCGGCTTATTCTCCGTCAACCCCCCAGCAATTAACGGGCAAACCGGCATTCTGACGCTGAAGTTCAAGGCCAATACCTCTGGTGAATCTACGCTGACGATCCGGGCGACAGACACGGGTGGCAAATATATCGAAGCCAGCTTCAAGGTGACGGTTGTTCCAACCAGCGACAAGCCGGTCGTGTCTAACTTCACCCGCAATACAGACGAGGATACTGAACTGCTCTGCAAGAAGTGATTTCGACGACAATTACACTGACAATGACAACGATCCTCTTGTCAAAGTGAAGATCGTGTCCTTGCCGGGCAAAGGTACGCTAAAGCGAGGAACTGTTACCTTGAAGGCGGGCGACGAGATCAACGCCAATGATCTCAATGATCTTACGTTCATCCCTGAAGAAAATTGGGATACAGGAACAACATCATTTGAGTGGAATGCGACGGACGGCAGCAACTATGCCGATCAGGCAGCAAAGGTAACAATTAGCGTTAATGCTATCAATGATCCGCCGGAAGTCTTTGATTTCACCAAGACCGGCAATGAAGATCAAACAATTAACTTCGCAGCCAGCGACTTCAGCAGCCTCAGCGCCTATCTGGATGTTGAAGACGACCCTCTGGCGAGTGTGCGCATTCTCTCACTGCCGGCAGACGGCACACTGAAACTGGGGAGTAACAATGTTACGGCTAACCAGGTGATTGACGCAGCAAATCTGGATAATTTGAAGTTTATTCCAGATGGTGATTGGAGCGGCACAACATCCTTTGAGTGGAATGGCAGCGACGGAAGTCTCTATGCAGATGAATCTGCCATGGTGAACATTACCATCACGGCCAGCAATGACCCACCTCAGATTGACCTGAACGGTCCGGCCGGGGGGACAGGTTACACAACCCTGTTTAATTCCAATGCCGGTCCGACTGTTATCACCAGTTCCAATATGACCCTGAGCGACCCGGATGGCAACATGCTTGATGCGGTCTATGTCAAGATTGACAATGTCAAGGATGGTGCCGCAGAGGTGCTGGACGCCGCCAAATCAGGAACTGATATCAAGATCAGCTACAACAAATCAAAAGCTACGCTGACACTTCAGGGACCGGATACGATCGCGAACTTCCTCAAAGTTCTGAAGACCGTAACTTATGACAATACTTCAACAACCCCCGATCCCACTCAACGTAGCGTTCGCTTCGAAGCATATGATGGACAGGCGTTTAGTAATTCCGCCTTTACCGAGGTGGATATCGTCCGCCCGGCAATAACATTGTCAATTGACGAGCCGTTCCAGACTGTGACAAGCGGTGGAACCGCTATATTCACCATCAATCATTGCTAATACAGGTGACATGGTGGAGGCTGTCGACTTACCCTCTTCCGTTGCTGACTGCGATAAGGGCCTTGTCAAGCAATCATTGGAGCCGGAACAATCGCTGCCTGCTCAATCGTTTGCTCGGTAACCAATGTAACCGAACGCATTGATAATGTGCTAACTGTAACGGCCGAAGATGGGCATGGCGGTCCAACAGTGACGGACACACTAACAGCCATCGTGCGGGTCAGTAACCCCAATATCTATGTGAAATTCTACCCGATCAAGCGATTGGCTATACGGTACCAAAAGGGTTCCGATGTCCCGCTGATTGTGATTGTTGGTAACCCCAGCCAGACAAGACTGAAGGACGTAACCCTTGATGCAACACTAACCCCGATTGTTGCGAGCGAAGGGGAGCGTGCCCAGCAAGAGAAGTGATTTGCCATCTGGTGGCGATTTCTTTGACTTTGGAGTCATTGACCTGGACGGTGGTCAACAAGAAGAGTTCGCCTGTACAGTCTCGCAAGTGGATGCACCAGTGGCATTTGAGGTCGCCCGCTACAGGAACGATTGAAGGGCGAGACGACTGTCGAGGACTTTGAGCTGATATCAACATCCTGGATGTCACGATTCAGGCTTCGTCTGATCTGTTTGAGGTCCCGGCCAATGGCGCAGCAGATGTCGAGTTTGGTGCAGCTGACCAATAGCGTAGCGGCACCTCTGTGCATTGAGCCCAGTTGAATAGCCTGACTGATCTAACCAGTCGCTGCACGGTAATCTGCTCGATCGGGTAATACACTGAGTGAAGGATTCGACCTGTCAGGTGGAGGTAGGCTGCCGATTGTTGAGGCTAACGGCAGTACATTTGCCTGTTACCTACACGGTCTCTGTCATAGCGGACTCGTCAAGTTTCATCAACCGCATCGCTTACGAGGTTGAAGATGAGGACGGCAACGATATATCCGGCACACTGAGACATTGAGCTATCTGCTTGGTGGCCAGTGTGCGTACTATTCGATACCAGCGACATCCTGATTGCCCCCGGTGGTGATATCGAACTGCTGGTCAAATTCGTAATAACCAGAGCACAAACACATTTACAATCGCTGCAAGTTACATAGGTAGGCGATCTGAACAGCAAGGGCACGTGCTCACCTCAACCAATCGCACGACCAATGTGACTATCTGTGTTCTGCCTCTGTCACGCAGAGAGGCCTATCCTCGGGTGACCAGTTGACCTTGTGCTGACGGCCGTTGTAGATGATGAAACCTTGACCGATGATGTGGTTGTCAAAGTGACGGGCAGGGAGCGCGGAAGTCGCATTGCCGTTTACCCCTGACAGTCTTACCATTCGATGAACACAACAATCATTTGCCTCTCTCCGCTATGCATTGACCACGGGATTGAATTATCTTTTGTTGCCTGACGATCTAGATGATTGGTATAAAGTTGTCATAAATTCTTCGGGGGATATTGCAAGTTAAGTTGAGTATCAGGTCGATGGTCGTTAATCGTTTACCGCTGCGCCCAATTGCAATTCCAGTCTCAAATATTAAATGTTCGTTTTAGTGATGGTTCATTACAGAAGAGTGTTGTATTGAACAATGCAGAATCAGTACCTATTTCATCCGAGTCTATGCGTCAGAAGACGAGGTGAGCAACACCTCATGATTGATAAACAGCCCATACCATGTACCAATTACGAATAGATATTACAGTGCCGTGACCATGACCGGAACCGACCGGATTGTAAATATGTGGAAATCTGGCTGGTAGTAAAGTCGTTTGTACAGTGCAGTGATTGTTTGGGCTCATAAGATTAGATCATCCACCGGTTGCCCAAAGGCATACCGGTGGATGAATTAGGGGAGGTTTGGCAGTTTAGGTTGCATCTGAAATCAGTTTTACCGATGGTGATCCTGGCGTTGGCAATCACATACGGATTCATCCTGTTGGGTATTGGCACTACTCAGGCAGAGGTGATGCCGTTATAAGTACTGATGCCCCCATACCGCCAGTGGGCCTCTGCAAGTTGATAACCCGTCTACAGGACATCTTTTCCGGGGATACAGCAGCACTGATGGTAACCATCATCAACGATGGTGGTATCTGCAATACGAAGTGGCCTGAGTACGTCCGGGTCTCGTTTTGCCGTGCAACAAAAACAGCCTGGGTTCATCAATCCCGGAGATTCCACAAGTTACACGTGTCAGAAAAATAGTGTGGGTGAAAGCGGCGCGGAAACCATCACTGTTAGCGGTCAGGCGTTTGGCGCCGGGACCTACGCACGCGAGTTCTGATGCTTTCATCAAAGTTTCCAAACCCGAACTCATCATTATCAAACGGCCGACAAACCAGACCGTTCGCCCCAGTGGACGGCGCGGTTCTCCGACGGGGATTCGTAGCGAAGGGACTGGTGTCCTGGCGAATGTCAAGGTGGTTGATGAAAACGCGCCGGACTGTGGATTGAATCCTTCGGTGCCGATTAATCTGGCCCCGGAGGAGCAATCGCGAATACACCTGTCGGCTTGATAATGTGGAGGTCCCCCTACCACAACAGTAGCTACCGTGGAAGGAGAGAACCCCGGCAATGGCTCCACCAATCAGGCTAGCGATGTGGCCTGGGTGGATGTGCTTGACTTGTCCAGCGAGCTTAACCAGTTCCCCGGTGTCGGTTGAGGAGCCAGGCAACGAGGTTACGTTTACAGTGACGGTGCCCAACCCGGCAGCGACGCCTTTGAACACCGGGTTAACCACCAACAAATACGACGAAATCTGCTTGATCCGGGAATAAGGTGGTTCCTGCCGGTACCAACAACTGCCTGCCGGACTCTGATCCAGTTGCCGTTTCTCCCAATGGAGGCAGTGTATCTTGTGACTTTATCGCGTCGAGTGGTCAGCCATCAGATTTTAGTGTGGTCCTTACGGCAATCGCCAACTCGCCTGATGAAGACGAAGTAACGGCAACAACCAGTGCAACAGTTCAAATTACGGATGTTGCGCCGGTCATTGAAGTAAATCTGTCTGCAGATCCATCTATCGTTGCTGCCCCTGGCGAAAACGTGGATTTCACGGTACGTATCAACAACTATAGCGAAGCAGACGGCGTTGTGATCAACGAGCTTGTGGATGAAACACTGGGTAATCTAAACGGTCGTGGCACCTGTACGGTACCGACAAGCCTGATCGGCCCTGGCGGGAATTATGAATGTATCTATACCGACCAGGTGACAGGAAGTGCTGACCAGGAAAAGATACGGACGGTTAATGTGTCAGGGGTGAGCGATGATCCGGTACCAAACCCCGTCTCGGCAAGCGATTCGATCACGATTCCTATTACTGACCGGCCTGTACAGCAGTCTTTCTTCCCTCAGATAGTAGACGATGTTGTCGAGCCTAATAATAGCTGTAGTACAGCCTATCCCCTGCAATTGGACAGAGAGTATTATTTTCTGCCCCCACCAACTTATATCAGCGGGGCAACGCCGGCGTTGCAGGATTATTTCCGCTTCACGCTGGACGAGTCCACGAGTGTGGTTGTGGAGTTAACGAACTTTGTGCCACGCAAAGGGCAGTTGGTTGTCCGTACAGGAGAGTGCGGCTCATTAACGCTTTTGGCTTATAACCCCGACGCTGCCTTGAATAAGGCACTTGACCTGGGTACGCAGGAAGCCGGCCAATATTTCATCCAGATCATCAACGACGGTCCGGCTGAGTCCAAGCAACTTTATGGGTTGATTGTGAGGACTCAATGACCTTAAGGTTGGTCTTCATCTCGATCCCATATGATGGTAACGTGGGCATGAATACAATAATTGGACACTGCAGGTAGCTCGTCGTTGATCGAGCAGCAGCGGACGTAGGTGTTCGTTTGCGCCCATGAGAACCACCCTCGACGATCAGAGCCTTCCCGCACCGTACATCCAAAGGATGAGCGTAGATAATCTCGTAGTGAACCTGGTTGACCAGTACAAGGTAGAGCAGCTTGAAGCTGTGAAGCGCTATACTGATCATTATTCGGCGTATGATGTGGACGAAGACCGCAGCGTTACGCTGGATATTTTGCGTTTGGATGGCGTTTCAACCGGGTTCGCCGCGCAGTTTACAAGCCGAGCTCGTGCGATTGCCCAGATCCGCCACCCCAATATCGTGCGGATATTCACTGTCGGCCGTACGCAAAGCGAACGGCCGTATGTTGCTCAGGTTGATATTGATGGCTACCCATTGTCGCAGCGCCTTGAGCAGCTAGCCTCGCGCCGGACACCGGTAAACCCCATCTACGCCCTGAAGATGGTGCGCCAATTGACAGATGCCCTGTTACTGGCAACTCGGCTCGATCTGTTGCACTATGATCTGCGCCCCCAGAACGTCTTCCTCAAAAATGTTGCTTTGCCGACAGACGATGTATTGGTTTTAACAGATCTCTTTGTTCCGTATGAACGGCGGAACTGGGATACAGAAGCGACTGATAAGGAACTGCTGGATTATCTATCTCCGGAACAACGCGCCGGTAAGGAGATTAATGCCGGCAGCCACGTTTATACGCTGGGTGTCCTGGCCTTTCATTTGTTGACCTCGACATTACCTCCTCAGCCGACTGCAAACCACGAAGTACTGCTCCGCCGTATAACCACTGTCGGGACCCCACTGGAGCGGCTCCGTGGTGGCCTTTCGGCCGAAACATATGAGTTGGTTGATCGCTCATTACGTAAAGATTCACACCAACGTTACGATTCCATTGAGGAATTTTCTACTGCTCTCGAACAGGCACTATTGGCCGAAGAGTTGCTTGTCGGTTCGCCGGGATTAACCGCAGCTACCCCAGCTCGACGATCTTGGGGAGTTATGGCTATCCTTATTCTCGTTGTACTGGGAATTGTGGCATCTGTAATTGGTGCGCAACTGTTAAACCTCGCCCGGATGTTACCCCTGACTGCTTTTGCGGCAATGATGTCCGGCGATGGCCGGCGACGGCCGAACCAACCATTGAGAACCGGGCCGATGAAACCGGCTTGGGTGGTGGGAATGCTGGAGTCGGTCGTGGAAGCGTAGCCGATACACCTTCTGATGTTATGGTTATTGTTCCCGTGGACGACATCTACGCCAATCAGATCGCTTCGGCAACGGCCACAATGACCCCTCAGCCAACTGCGACTATTACGCCATCACCCTCATCAACGCCAACGGAAATTCCTCCGTCGCCGTTCTATGACTACCCCACCATTGGTCGAGGTCGCACTCAATGCCATTAATTTGCGTCGCGGACCGGGGACGAACTATGCCCAGGTTGGGTCACTGTCTCAAGGCGAATCGGCCGAGGTTCTATCCCGTTTTGGCGAAGGTGATTCAGCCTGGTTTGAGGTACGGGCTGGAGATGGCCTGGTTGGGTGGCTATCGGTTACGGCTGTCGTTTTTGCCCTGCTCCTTGTATGGGAGCAGATTCCGACCGCTGCGTCAATTCCGGCAACGTCTACTCCGACCCCAACGGCCACGGCTACATCAACCCCAGTCCCGATTTTAACCGAGACCCCATCTTGATAATGGGGGAAGTGGCGGCGACTCCGACCAGCAACCGCCTGCACCGGCAACGTCGCCTCCTGTGGAACCCTACGGACACCGCCGCCTTTATAGCCTCCATTATGTTGAGCGCTGGCTAGCTCATCAGGTGCAGCCGTTGCCGATACCATGAACAATGATGACATTGAACCTGGAAATAGTATTGGGGAGGAACGAGACACCCGATCGGCTAAGTTTGCCGCCAGACGTGCGGCTTTAATCCTGGCAATTTGACTGTGCCATTATTGTTGGCTGCGTTTTTTGGGACTGTCTGGGCAGCGGCGGTTGCTGCGCCTACCTTTGATCTAAAATGGGGGCTTTCGGGTGTTGAATATGCCACGACGTTCGTGGAAGATGAAGGCCCCAAAGTCATTGTCGACTCCACCGGTTTGACTATAAGCGACCCGGATAGCGAGAATTTGTCTTGGGCTAAAGTGACGCTTACCAAGCGACCCGATGGATCACTGGAGGCGTTAGCTGCTGATCCGGTGCAACCGGTACGCGTGAAGTATAAACCAGCCTCCGGTGTGTTGGACCTGACTGGTGATTTCAGTCTGGCTGACTACCAACAGGTTTTACGAACCGTTACCTACGTGAATAGCTCGCAAGGCCCGGACACCAGCGATCGAGTTGTTTTATTTGAGGCTTATGATGGCTCTACCCGTAGCCAACCTGTCACCAGTACAGTGACGATCAATGCCATCAACGATGCACCGGTGCTGGATAATTCGGGCACCATGACATTGGCAGATATTAATGAGAATACTTTTGACTCGTTAGGTAATAAAGTTGAAACAATTCTTGCCAGCGCCGGCGGTGACCGCATTACTGATCCGGACAAAGACGCATTGGAAGGTATCGCTGTGATAGAGGTCGGTGCGAGCAATGGTACATGGCAGTATTCGCTGGATGCCGGTACGAGTTGGCATGCTTTTGAAAGCGTTTCGAATGAATCGGCCGTATTACTGAACCCATCCGCACGCATTCGATTTATCCCCAAGCCGCAGTTCAGCGGTATTGCGTCAATTACCTTCCGGGCATGGGACCAGACCGCTGGGATGAACGGCGACAGCAGCGTTGATGTGACAAAGAATGGTGGGACCACCGCTTATAGTGTTGCGACGGAAACAGCCTCAATCAATGTAGTGGCTGTGGATGATCCGCCGGTTGTAGACCTTAATGGACCGGATGCAGGTATGAACTTCAGTGCCGGGTATTTGGGCAGCAATGTTCCGGTTCATGTGTCGGATCCGAATGCAACAATCACTGACTCCGATAGTCAGGTTTTGACGAAGGCCACGCTTCGACTTACCAATTATCTTGATGGTGCACTGGAGCTTCTTGCTGCTAATACAGTCTCAACCAGTATTACACTGACGCCCTACGATACTTCGACCGGTATATTGGTGTTGAATGGGCCGGACACAGTTGAAGCGTTTCAACAGGTATTACGAACTGCCACTTATGTCAACTCATCTGTTGTGCCATCCAGTGGCGCACGTGTGATTGAAGTCCTGGTGAATGATGGTGTGTCAGATAGCACACTTGTGACAACGACGATTCCCATCAATCCGGATAATCAGGCCCCTGTGCTTAATGCATCCGGTGGGCTGACCTTGAGTAATATCGTCGAAGATGTACTCGATCCACCCGGCAACTCCGTTGCGGGTATCTTGGCTAGTGGTGGGGGAGATCCAATCACGGATCCTGATCCCGGCGCTCTGGAAGGTATTGCCATCATTGGTGCGGATAACACGCATGGCATGTGGCAATTTGCTGCGCCAGAAGCACAGGATGGTTCGATCGAATGGCGATCAATGGGTATGGTATCCGATACGGCCGCTGTCCTGCTGAACACGGAGGCGCTGGTCCGTTTCATACCGGCGGCAAACTATACCGGCCCCTCCGGTAATCTAATATTTCGGGCATGGGACCAAACCACCGGTATTAACGGTCAAACCAATGTCAATACATCTGTGAATGGTGGATCGACTGCGTTTAGCGTGGAATCAGCCGTGGCGTCATTGATCGTAACGCCGGTGAACGATCCCCCTTTGATTGAGTACACACCTGCCGGAGCGCTTGTCTATGAGGAAGATTCACCACCACTACCACTTCTGACGGGAACATTGGTGATCACCGACGTAGATAATGCAGGACTGGCGTCTGCTACAGTGACCCTTGTCAACCGGCCGAATGGGGATGCCGAAATCCTGGCAGTTACGGTAGGCGATTCGGGCCTGGTTGCTCAATACGATGCCGGTGTCTTGCAGATCACAGGTGAGGCGGCTCCTGATGTGTATCGTCAGGTGTTGGCAACATTGACCTATTTGAACGCATCTCAAGACCCGGATATCACGGATCGTCAGGTCCAGATTGTTGTAAATGACGGCATGTCTTCCAGCGCAGCGTTACCGTTAACCGTCGGTATTGTGGCTATAAACGATCCACCCATTGTTGACCTGAATGGGGCCGCCCCCGGTGTTGATTACAACACCAACTTTTACATTCAGTGGCGTCCAGCACAAATTACCGACCCCAACATGATCCTGGTTGAAGAAGACAATACATCGTTGATGTCCGTCACAGTTAAGCTGGTCAATCCTGTTGACGGGCAAAGCGAAAGTCTTTCAGCGCGTGTGGTAGGGACGAACATCAAGCAAAGTTACGATTCATCAATGGGGATTCTGTCGTTATCGGGCATAGACAGTGTGTCGAATTATCAGAAGGTGTTGCGGACCGTCACGTACAACAATGTGCTTGAAAACCCATCCCTGGACACGCGCACTGTTGAATTTCGCGCCGAGGATGCAACGGAAGTTGGCCCTGTGTCACAAAGTATAATCAGCATTCAGCCCACACCGACTGCCTACCAGTTCATGCCCATCATTGGCCGCAGGAGTGAGGAACCGAATGACGTATGCTCAGAGGCGCTATTGATTCCAATAGAGCAGGACGGACAGTATTATGCTGACGATCGCAATGATTGGTTTTATTTCGATCTCCCCTCGGCGGCCGATGTGGTGGTCAGTTTAACTGACTTTGTTCCCGGTGGCGGCCAGCTAATCGTGGCAAACGGTTCAGGTTGTGGATCCCTCAGTTTACTTGGCAGCGATGGCGATAATTTAACCAGCAAGACGGTAGACATCGGCCACCAGGAGGCGGGACGCTTCTACATCTGGATCATTAACGATGGTTCGCCCAATAAAAACGATCCCTATACATTGAGAATTGACACAACGCCTTGACGCGTTCGCCCACATGTTCTATAATTTCGCATAACACTACATTTATTGCTTGGTGGTATGTGGAGAAACATATGGAATCGAATGGACAACCGGAGTTGTTTGCCCAGGGTAGTCAAAAGCCGGAAGCAGCAACCAAATCACCACCGTTAACCGCAGATGCGTCCCTTCAGGCGGCGCTGGGATTGTTCGAGAAGCATATGCAGGACGAGGGCTTTTCGATCAATACGGCCAAGGCTTTTGCCAGCGATATTCGACTGCTGGGCAAATATCTGGGGATCGGCCAGCCAATCGGCGAGATCGGAACCAAAAACCTCAACGACTTTCTCAACTGGTTACTCAACGAACGTGGTGTTCCCTGTAGCCCCAAGTCGTATGCGCGACGGGTTACAACCCTGAAAGTCTTTTTCGGCTGGCTACATGACAGCGGCGTACTGCCCACAGACCCCTCGGCGGCCGTTATTCAGCAAAGTGTGAGCAGCCCACTTCCAACCCTACCTACCGCCGAAGATATTGACAAGGCATTGGCTGTTACTGCTGCTTGGCGTGTGGGGGAGATGGATCATAAACGGGACGCCCGTCCCCATTTGCTATTAACCCTGTTGTTGCAAACGGGTATCAAGAAGGGCGAGGCGATGGCGATTGTGCCCAATCACATTGATGCCAGCGATCCGCAGCAACCCTATCTCTACATTCGTTATGCCAACCCACGCCTGCGTTACAAAGAGCGTAAGGTGCCACTGGACCCGGAATGGTTGGGATTGCTGGATGAATACCTGGAGCAGTACCGACCAACAGACACCTTATTCACCTGCACGGCCCGTAATCTGGAGTACATCCTCCACGATATAGCCGAAGCGGCCGGCATTGAACCGGGTTTACTGTCATTCGAGAACCTGCGTTGGGCATCGGCGCTATACGACTGGAACAATAATGTAGAGGCTGATGACGTAAGACAGAAATTGGGTCTGTCCAAAATTGCCTGGCGCGAGACCAAATCCAAGCTGCGACGACTGGCTGAGCAGCAACAATTGATTGAAGAGGAAATCGCCTAGATTTGTGAAAATCAAAGCCCCGGTTATTCTGACTCGGGGCTTTTTTGTTTGGTGTTTAGTCAACCTCAAACGGAAACAACTTTTCGCCGGATTCCGTAGCATCGAAGGCAATAGTCTGCCGGTCAATATCAACCCGTTCTTCTTCCGGGGTGGAGTAATACACTACCGTAGTCAGTTTGTATGGGTTTACTGTTTCCTTATCACGTAGATGCATTTGTAGCGAGAAGTTAGGCGTGAGTGTCTCAATGACGTGGAGCGAGCCTGCCGGCTTGCCGTCGCCATTGACAACGGTGACCTCAATAGACGGCCGTTCCCGAAATGGGGTCAATTCCACACCAAAGGCAAACCGGCGCGCTTCGGGATATAGAAACAGACCAACCTGCTTAATCCGCACGTCTTCTCTTGGTCGCGGTCCCTGATGGGGGTCATCAAAAAATTGGATATCCATCTGTTTACTCTCTAACTACAACAACAAGTGGCGGAGATGCGCCAGGCTATGGCACCGGTGCATCTTCCTCAACGATCTGACTAGCAGGCTTTACTTGCTCGGCGTCTGGCGCTTGACGGGTGAATGTTCGCAGACTTTCCAGCACCTGCACCAGTGCCACCTGCCATTCGTGAGTGCTCAGGTCCCGCTTGAGCCAGACAGCCGTTTTGCTGACGCGGGTTTCATCACCCAGATGGCGCTGCAAGTGATACCGGTCCAGCCCGGCTAACTCCTCAATACGCACCTTAATCTGCCCTGCCTCAGTTACGACGGCCGCTACCCCGGCCATCTGGGCCAGCGCCTTGACACGTAGCTGGTACAGTAGGTTGTGAACCGGGTCGGGGATGGGACCAAAGCGATCGGCCAGCTCACCGGCCATTTCGTCAATCTCAGCCAGCGTGTCCAGTGTCGCCATTCGCCGGTAAAGTCGGAGGCGAAGCTGGGTGTCGGGCACGTAATCCGTGGGGATGTACGTAGCCAGGGGCAGATCAATGAGCGTTCCCTCCGGCAGTTCCGGCGGCAGGGTTTCCCCTCGTAACTCAGCCTTGCGTCGCTTGACGGCCTTGGTCAACAGGCGCGTGTACATATCAAAACCGACATTGGCAATATGGCCGCTTTGCTGGCCGCCGAGGAAATCTCCGGCTCCGCGAATCTCCATATCGCGCATGGCGATCAGATAACCGGCTCCCAATTCGGAATGTTCGGCGATTGTCTCCAGCCGTGCCTGGGCATCAGGCGTCAGGGTACGCCAGGGAGCGTGGAAGAAGTAGGCGTAAGCCCGTCGTGTGCCCCGACCGACGCGACCCCGCAGTTGATAGAGCTGCGACAGACCAAACTGTTCAGCCCGGTCGATGATGATCGTATTGGCGTTGGGGAAGTCCAGACCGCTTTCGATGATGGTTGTGCTGAGCAGAATATCAATATCACCCTCGGCGAAGTCCATCATGATCTTTTCCAACTGGCGCTCGCTCATCTGCCCATGACCCACAACGATGCGGGCTTCCGGTACAAGTTTCTCCAACTGCTTCTTCACGATATGGATGCTCTGCACCCGATTGTGGACGACGAAAATCTGTCCACCCCGCTCCAGTTCGCGCAGAATGGCGGTACGCAGGCGAGATTCGTCGGCCTCACCCACATAGGTCTGGACCGGCAGTCGCTCGGCCGGGGCGGTGTCAATAACGCTGATATCCCGCGCACCGGTCAGGGCCATGTGCAATGTGCGTGGAATGGGCGTCGCCGTCAGGGTTAGGACGTCAACTTCCGTCCGCCACTGTTTCAGCATTTCCTTGTTGGCAACGCCGAAGCGCTGCTCCTCGTCAATAATGACCAGTCCCAGGTCTTTGAAGGAAACATCATCGGACAACAGCCGGTGCGTTCCGATGACAATATCTACCTGACCCAGGCGCAGATTCTCGACAATTCGACGCTGCTGTGCCGGTGTACGGAATCGGGACAGCATTTCGACAGCAATGGGGAAGGCGGCCAACCGTTCGCGAAAGGTGGTGTAGTGCTGTTGGGCCAGGATGGTTGTGGGTACGAGGATCGCCACCTGCTTGCCGTCCATGACTGCCTTAAACGCTGCGCGGAGCGCAACTTCCGTCTTGCCATAGCCGACATCTCCACAGATGAGCCGGTCCATAGGCTGTGGGCGTTCCATATCAGCCTTAACTTCGGCGATGACCTTGAGTTGGTCCTCCGTTTCACTGTGGGGGAAGCTGGCTTCCATCTCCGCCTGCCATTCCGTGTCCGGGGCGTAGGCATGCCCGGCAATGGTTTCCCGTGTCGAGTAGAGCTCCAGCAGTTCATCAGCCAGTTCATCGGCCGCTTTCTGCGCCGCAGCTTTGTTTTGGGTCCAGCCGCGCTCACCAAGCCGGTGAATATTTGGCGTCGCCTCATCCGGGCCAATCCACTTGCCGATACGATCGGCGTGGTGGACAGGGACGTAGAGGGTGTCGCTGTTGGCATACTGGACCAGGAGGTATTCTCGTTCAGTCCCCCCCAGATTGCGGACCACAAGCCCTTCGAATTTGCCGATGCCGTAATCCAGATGAACCACGTAATCGCCCTGTTTGATATCAGCGAAGAAAGCTTCCGGCGCTGTAGCTCGCGATTGTCGCAGGCGGCGGGGAGCCGGACGGCTCCAGCCAAACATCTCGGCGTCGGTTAACAGGTGCAGTAAAATGTGGTGGGTGTCCCGCTGAACGAGATTGAAGCCCTCAGCCAGGCTGCCCTGCACAAAGCTTACACTGGCGGTCGGCGGCACTTCGGTGAGGGTAACGATCGGAAAATCTTCGTCGTCAACGGGATCAGTGCCGTTATGAGGCTGCGGCGATTCGGTAAGCGCCGTTACCGGCTGGGTGGTTCGGCCGCCTTCCTCCTCCCACAAGTCTTGCAGGCGAGCCGCCTGGCGGCTATAGACGACAGCCCGTTCGCCTTCCTGCTGGATTTGCCGCAGGTAATTGAGCAGCGGCCGGACCTGTCCCCCATAGCGTGGGCCGGGATCAAAATAATCGGCAATGTCGATAAATAGTGGGCTGTGGGTATCGGCGCTGGACAAATCTTCGGCCGATCCCTCGCCAAGGACAACCGGTTGCCACCATGCCAGCTCAGAGGCGATCTCCTCCCAGGTAAAGAGGGGATTCTGGTAGCCAGGTGGAAGCTCGTCCTGCTCACCGGCTACCTGACGGGCGTGTTCATGAAGCTCCGCAACAGTGTTCTTGAGCTCCTGCCAATCATCAATTACCAGCAGGCCATCCTGCGGCAGGTAGTCCAACAGGGTCACGGGACGGGAATAAATCTGGGGGAGATAATATTCCAGGTTGGCAAACGCTGCGCCTGACCGCAGCCCGGCCAAATCATCGCGCCAAGAGGGGAGGCTGCCTTCAGGCGGTAGCGGCTCGTCCTGCAAAACTTCTGCGAATGATTTAGCGGCTGACGGTAGCGCTTCCCGCGCAGGTGTCACCACGACATGGGTCGGAATTTCCCGATCCTCGTCGGCCGATAATGAGCGCTGGGTTGTCGGGTCGAAATGACGCAGAGTCTCAACCTCGTCACCGAAAAGCTCGATCCGGACCGGCAGCACATCGGCCGCAGGGTAAATGTCGATGATGCCCCCACGACGGCTGAACTGTCCGGGCGCTTCCACGACGCTAACAGGCTCGTAGCCGATATCCTGCCATCCGTTGAAGGTCTTCTCCAGGTCAATGAGTTGCCCAGCTCGCAGCACCCGCGTGCCCGCCACAAAGCGTCGTTTGGGAAGCGTCTTTTGCAGGAAAGCCCGTGCTGATACCACAATGAGGGGTGGCGTTTCGCCCTGAGGTACCAGAGGATGCTGTCCGCGAATGAGCTCTGTCAGAACTTTGAGCCGGGCTTGCTGCGTGCGGTCGCTCCAGGGGCCCCGGTCATAGGGTAGGGGTGTCGGTTCAGGGAACCGCAGGAGATTGCTGTCTTCAGGAGCCATGCTTCCAATGCTTGTAACCAGTGAGTCACCGCATCAATACGTGCTGTAATCAGAATCAGGGGGCTTGGCGAGGTTCGGCCGACCGTCGGAAGAGTTGGGCCAGGACAGGAGGTCTGGTGCTTTTAGTTAACTCCAGTGGGAGTAGGAGTCCTTCATCATCCTGATTGTTGATGCGATCAATGAGCTGCTCAAAAAGCGGCAGGTCATCGAACAACTCCAACAATGGCGCAATGCTCATAAGAGTTAACCCTCGTCCTCTGGCCCATTGCTGAGCGGACCATTGAATCGGGACATAGCAAGCTGGATACCGTCACGGACGAATACCTCTATCGCCTGAACGGATTTATCCAGCATCTCATCAACTACTGCCTGGTCATTCCGTCCGAAGTCTTGCAACACGAATGCGGCCGGGGGCATTTGTCCCGGCGGTCGGCCGATACCCAGTCGCAGGCGAGGAAACTCGTCCCCCAGATGCTGGATGATCGAACGCATGCCGTTATGGCCGCCGGCTCCACCTTTTTCACGGAGACGAATGGTCCCCAGAGGCGGGTCAACTCGTCATACACAACCAGGAGGTTTTCCAGAGGCAGCTTGTAGAATCGAACAAGCGAGGCGACGGCGTTCCCGCTGAGATTCATAAACGTCTGGGGTTTAGCCAGGATGACTGAATCGTTGCCCAATCTGCCTTGGCCGACGATAGCCTGGCTTTGGACACGCTGGAGAGGAATGTTGTAGTCATGAGCCAGGCGATCCACAGCCATGAATCCCAGGTTATGCCGGTTTTGAGCGTATTGGCGACCGGGGTTGCCCAGACCGACAATCAGATAGCGATCCCCAGCTATACTTGAGCCCACGTCCCACTCCTTCTCCGGTAATGACATGTCGATTCAGATACTCCCGATCACCTTAAGGCGTTGCTGAAACGTCCCACTCAAACACATTCCAAAACTCAGATGGCTGCGAAGCGTTCAGCTTGAAGTTCTCCACTCTCGGAGAAGTGGCAGCAACCCGCAGCCGGGCAAACAGGGGAAGGGCCGGCAGCTCATCCGCGAAAATGCGGAGAGCGGCCTGATGCGCAGCTTCATAGCCGGATTGTCCCGGCAGCAGGCTTAGCGCCTCCCGGCAGGCTGCATCGTATTCATCCGATCGCCAACCAGTCACGTTGACATTATTCCAACCACCGAATCCTTCCTCTACCGGGCCGGATATATTGTCAGAGAGGAAGAGGCCGCAATTTGGTTCATTTCGTCCCAGCCAGGCGAACTGGGCCATATCGAAATGACGGCCGAACACAGGGCCTTGCGGACCGGGGGCAAACCAGGACCCGGCCGGAACAGGAACTGTATTGACCTGTATACCACAGTCGGTCAGATCGGATTGCACCTGCTCAATAATACTCAGGCGCACATCGCTTTCGCTGTTGGTGCTGAGTGTGACTGAAAATGGTGTGGTTACGCCAACATTCTCGCGGACGCCATCGCCGTTGTTATCCAGATAACCCGCTTCATCAAGCAGGGTGTTGGCCGCGTCGGGATCGTAGGCCCACTGGGTGACATCGTCCGGGTACAAGGCATGAGCCCCGGGACATAGGTGTCGATAATTTCCGATCGGCCGCTGGTCAGATCATCCACCATCTGCTGCCGGTTGGTACACATGGCAATTGCCTGACGCACACGGGCATCCTCAAACCAATCAGGACGTTGCTGTGAATAGGCGATGGTCGGATTGATTCCGAAGAGGATGTATTCAATGACAGGTGATTCGGTGTTGGACAACAATTTGCCCGTCAGCTTCCGCCCCGACAAGCTGCGGCAAGTTGCTCCTGTCACGACATCCTGGGTAATGACATCACACGAATCAAGGGCCGCAGGCAAAGCGTCTGTTGCTGTGCCCACAAATCGAATAGTCAGACTATCCAGATTGGGCAGACCTGCATCAGCTCGATAGTAGTAAGGGTTGCGAACCAGTCGAATTTCTTCCCCCTCGATCCACGCATCTACCTGGAATGGGCCGTAGCTCAGTGGTGTCTGGGTGGTCTCAGGCGCCGTCAATAGATCGGCTGCGGAATAGTGTCCCAGTTGGTGCCTGGGCAATGGAGTCCACACGTGTGTCATATAGGCCGGATCGACAAAGCCCGGCAAACCCTGTCCAGCGCACCGTATCATCGTCTACGGCAACATATGATTGGGTCAGGTCAGCCAGGCGGTCAATGGCCGGGGTGCTGAGGTCCGTAGCCATCTCAAAGCTGAATACGGAATCTGCGGCCGTTACCGGCGTTCCGTCGGACCAGACCATCGGATTGAGTGTATATTCAACCGAGAGACGAACCATCTCTATCGGCTCGCCATCGTAGACTACTCGTTCCCCGTCACTATTGATGACAGGAATACCCGGCCCCAGGGTGGCTACCTGTCTGTCTGCGCTCATAACCATATCACCATCATCGACAGTGACATTTTCCAGAACAGCCCCGCCGTTTTCCAGCGTCGGCAGTTCTGTCAGGGCCAGAGGCTGGTAAACGAAATCAAGTTCCGTATAAGGCGACTCGTAAAGGGCATGCCGTACCGCTACGGCCGTTGCCGAATGATCGCCATACAGGTATAGACTTTCCGGTTCGGCCGCCATGCAGACCACCACGTTCTTGGGTGGGGTGGGCGTCGCTGTTGTGGTAGGGACAGCCGTTGCAGCAATCTCTGTTGGCGTCGGCTGATTTGTGTCTTCGATTGTGGTTGCTTCCGTAACAGCAATATCGACTGATGTTGCTGTTACATTCGGTGTACTTGGTGTATTGTCCTCACTGCGACAGGCAGCGAGAAGGAAGACTAGCAATATCAACGGCCATTTTTGTTTAGTCAAGTGTCGGTATCCTCATTGATAGCCTGGGATAAGGTGACAATGACGCTTTTACCGGCGTCAGACATTCAATCTGCTAGTCTATCACGTTAGGGATACGGGGGCGACTGGCGAAAATCACTTTGCGCTTACTGTTTGGTGAGAAATGGAGGCATGGTTGTCTGGAGTTGGTTGCTCCGGCTATACTCCATAACTGGTTAAGATCTATAGCCATTCTTCCTTTATAGTCCAGTAGATTCGCATCCTGACCTCGGCCCTCAGACCTTGTGGAGGAGGCGCAGCTTAAGAGTAAGTGATTTCTTAGCATGATAAAACGCATTTCTATTTCTTATCCTTTCCTTATCCTGAGTTTGATTGTTATGGCTCTGGCCGCTGCCTGTGGACCTGCATCAGGTTCACCTACCGGTAATTCTGAGTTGGGTAATTCTGAAGTCCCCCAATTACCGCTGCAAGCGTCGGATGCAACGCCTGTGCCTGATGCCGTTGCTGCGAATGAATCGGCCGAATGGCAACCGAAGTGGATGCATTGGGTATTGAAGTTGGTTTTACCGAGGACGGCCAGCCTTATCGTGGCAGCCTCGACGCTCCGGTAGTAATGGATGAGTTCTCGGATTTTCAGTGCCCCTTCTGTAGCCGTTTCGCGCAGGAAACCATGCCCACTCTCCTGGAACAGAAGATTGCGGCCGGTGAGGTCCGGCTGGTGTTCTATGACTTTCCTCTGACGTCGCACCCGCAAGCTGCTGCGGCGGCTAACGCAGCCCGTTGCGCCGGCGAACAGGGAGCGGCAGCCTATTGGGAAATGCATGATCGCCTGTTTGAGAATCAACAGGAGTGGTCAAATAGCAATGCCAACGAAACTTTTGTTCAGTATGCCAATGAACTAAGCTTGGATGGAGCGGGCTTTTCAGCGTGCATAGAAGAGAGTCGTTACACAGACGCGATCGATGCCAACGTTGATTATGGCTTTAGTCGCGGCGTCTCCAGCACCCCCAGCTTTTTCCTGAACGACCAACCTCTGGTTGGCGCACAGCCCACAGATGTGTTCTTGCAGGCAATTGCGGCCGTGATGGGTGGGGAGACGATTGCCACGGCCGAAGATGCGCAACCCGAACCGGGGGTTAAACCCACACCGGCTTCGATTCAGGTTGACGACATCGCGTATTCACTGGGCGACCCGAATGCCCCGGTAACGATGGTTGAATATACGGACTATCAATGCCCTTACTGCGCCCGGTATACAGCCGAAACATTACCGACCATGCTGACCGAGATGATTGAAAGTGGCCGCGTCTACTACCAGATTAAGGACTTTCCTCTGGAAACCATTCACCCGTATGCCCGGCAGGCGGCCGTGGCGGCCCGTTGCGCCGGTGCTCAGGATGCGTACTGGTCCATGCATGACGCTCTCTTTTCTCGCCAAAGTGAGTGGGCCGGATCTGATGCCGGTGTAACCGAATCGCTTATGACTATTGCCACTGATCTCGGACTGGATAGTGATGCCTTTGCCACCTGTCTGGACAGTGGGCAGTTTGATAACGTCATACAGGATAACATTGACGAAGGGATAACCCTTGGCGTGACCGGCACGCCCTCATTCTTCATTGATGGTTTCCCGATCAGTGGCGCGCAACCTTATGAGTTGTTTGAGTATGCCATTACTCTGGCGGAAGAAGGAACCCTGGCAGACGCCTACGTCCAGACTGAAGAAGCGGCGGAGCCGGATCCGTCTGTGCCGGTTGAGGTTGACATTGAGGGAGCCTATAGCATTGGCGACCTTGACGCCCCGGTGGTCATTGTGGAGTTTACTGATTTCCAGTGCCCTTACTGCGGCCGTCATTTCCAGCAAACCTTCCCCGAAATTCAGTCCAACTATATTGACTCCGGTCTGGTTCGTTACGTGTTTAAAGACTTCCCACTGACGAATATCCACCCTCAGGCTGAATTGGCGGCGCAGGCAGCACGTTGCGGCGGAGAGCAGGATGGTTACTTGGAAATGCACCACCTGCTGTTCAACAATCAACAGGTATGGAGTGGTCAGCCGGATGCCGCAGAGACGTTTGTCGGCTTTGCCGAAGAGGCCGGGTTGGATGCAGACTCATTCCGTTCCTGCCTGGAAAGTGCGAAGTATGAAGATGCCGTAGCGACCGATTTGGCCGAGGGGGTCAGCCTGGGTGTAAACGGCACGCCGGCGTTCTTCCTCAATGGTTACTTCCTGTCCGGTGCACAACCGTACTCCGTTTTTGATCAGGCGATTACCCAGCTTGCGGCAATGGCAGGTACAGAAAATAGCGGTACCGAATAACAAAAGAGACAACTCCCGGAAAAACGGGGCAGGCGATTTATCGCCAAACGCCGGATATACGGCTATAGTTGCATGCGTGAGAGCCTGTCTGTTTGACAAGAAATAACCCCATTTCAGTGTGGAGAGGGATCCATGAGCCAGAGCGAAACGAAGCAGGTCGGTTTCATCATAGGGCGTGAGCGCGATTTTCCCAACGCGATCATGAAGCGTATCAACGAGAACTATGATGATATTCGTGCAGATCTGGTCAAGATGGGTGGTACCATGCAGGACACCCCCCTCCCATACAACGTGATCATTGATCGCATGTCTCACGAAGTCCCTTACTATCGTAGCTATGTGAAGTATGCAGCGATGCGAGGGTGTTACCTGATCAACAACCCGTTCACCTGGTCGATTGATACGAAGTTCTTATCCGGGGCTCTTGTTCAAAAACTGGGCTACAAATCCCCTCGCACGGTTGTCTTGCCGAACAAGGATATTGAAGCAGAGACTGTGCCGGATAGTTTTCGCAACCTGGAATACCCCATGGATTGGCAGGGTATCATTGACTATATCGGTAGCCCGGCCATCTTTAAGGATGTAAATAGTGGGGGACGTCGTTTTGCATATCGCGTCAATAATGTCGATGAGTTGATCCAGCGTTATGATGAAAGCGGTACACGAACGATGATTCTGCAGCAGGTACTGGATACGGATAATCATGTCCACTGTATGGTAATCGGTGGGGAGCTAACGCACATGATGTCGTACTCGTTTGATGAACGCCAGTATCACGACTGTACACTGGATCTTGATGGTCCCATTGCCCAGCAGATCACCGAAATGGCCCTCACACTAACGAATCTGTATGGGTATGATATTAACCTACCGGAATTTGTGGTCCAGGATGGTGAAGTCTACGTTATCAATGCCACGAACCCCTCCCCGCTGATTAACCACGAATTGATGACGGACACCCAGTTCGACTGGATTATTGATGCTGTGACCGACCTGGCTGTTTCCAGTATCCGCGAACCAAAAGAACAACGGAACCCCTTTGACCTTGACTGATAAGCTCTCCGCTGGTCGCTAGACAAGCCCTTGCCATATTAATCTTGCTGGGCGTGCGCCAGATTGCTGGTGTGCTATAATGCCCGCCGATTGATTGTTGAAATATCAATCAATTCAATGCCGCCGATCATGGACGCAACGTGCGATGGTATGCTCGCTCAATTCCCCTCCGGCCCTACCTGGGCCACTCCGTTTGCCACAATTTCCCTTGCGGTTGGACATGACCTCGCACTTGTTTGCCGGCTGCTTGCCGAAGGATACCGGTGTTTGCGTGTGGCGTTCTGATCAATGATCTCGGAGGAGAATCTATATCGTTATGGATGAGTTAATTCAAAAGATGCCGGACCGGCTGAAACGTTTGCCAGAGATGGCTTTTAATCTCTACTGGAGTTGGCATGCTGATGCCCGTGAGGTGTTCCGCACACTGGACTTCCCCCTGTGGCGTCGCACCCAGCATAACCCCGTCAAGATGCTGCGGCTGATTGATCCGGAGGTGCTGTCTGAGCGAGCCAAGGATGCGGCTTACCTGCGTCGCTATGAAAAGGCGATGTTGGTTTTCGACCGCGACATGGGCAACGGTCATTCCTGGTTCCACACAACGTATCCGGAACTGGTCGGGAATACCATTGCCTACTTCTCGTTTGAGTTTGGATTGCATAGCTCGCTGCCGATTTATTCCGGTGGCTTGGGTATTTTGGCCGGCGATCATGCCAAGGAAGCAAGCGACCTGGGCTTGCCGTTTGTTGGTGTCGGTTTCTTTTATCCACAAGGTTACTTCCGGCAGCGCGTCCCGTCACATGGCTGGCAGGAAGCGATTTACCAGCCGCTTGATCTGGCTGATGCGCCGCTCCATCTGGTTTTTGGTGAACATGGACAGGAGCTGCGTGTACACGTTGAGATGAGCGGCCGTACCGTTCATGCGCGGGTTTGGCGCGTAGATGTCGGCCGTGTGCCTCTTTTCCTGATGGATACGGATGTTGAGGAAAACGATCCCTGGGACAGGGAACTCTCAGCCCGGTTGTATTCCGGTGACAACGAGATGCGTATCCGCCAGGAGATGCTTCTGGGTATCGGTGGTGTGCGGTTGCTGAATGCTCTTGGTTACCGGCCTTCCGTCTGGCATATGAACGAGGGCCATTCAGCCTTCCTTGTGCTGGAAGCCGTCCGTGAACGCATTGAGGCCGGCGAATCATTTGCCGAGGCGGCCGAAGCAGTGCGATCCCAGAGCGTGTTTACGACCCATACACCGGTTCCCGCCGGGCATGATGCCTTCCCCTATCATCTTATGGAATCCCATTTTCGCGGGTATTGGGAACAACTGGGCATTAGCCGGGATGAATTCCTGTCGTTGGGTATGCACAGCGAGCCGTGGGGTGATGCGTTCAATATGACCGTTCTGGCGTTGAATATGGCCGGACAACGGAACGGCGTCAGCCGATTGCATGGTGAAGTATCGCGCCAGATGTGGCAGAAGATGTGGCCTGAGGTCCCGGAGGATGAGGTACCGATTTCGTCCATCACCAACGGTATCCATGTGCCTACCTGGGTTGCCGGGGAAGTACGCCACCTGTTTAACAAGTATCTGGGCGCGGATTGGGAGGAATCCTATGACGATCCCATCCTCTGGGCACGATTGGAAGATATGCCGGATGAGGAACTGTGGCGCACCCATGTTGTGCTCAAGGCCAAGCTGATGAATTTCCTGCGCTCCAAGGCGCGCCGGGGTTGGGTGAATGGTGACAATGATCCCACTCAAGTGCTTGTCAGTGGGACGCTGCTGGACCCGGATGCCCTGACCATTGGTTTTGCCCGGCGATTCGCGACCTATAAGCGAGCCACGCTCCTGTTCCGCGATCTCGATCGGCTAAGGGACATGATGCTCGATATTCATCGGCCGGTGCAATTCATCTTTGCCGGGAAAGCCCACCCGGCTGATGATCCCGGCAAACAGTTGATCCAGCAGGTTTACCAGTTTGCCCAATCAAATCACCTGGGCGGCCGTGTTGCTTTCGTTGAAGATTATGACATGCATACGGCTCGCTACTTTACGCAGGGTGTCGATGTATGGATGAATACACCACGCCGACCGCGCGAGGCAAGCGGGACCAGCGGCATGAAGGCCACGCTCAACGGCGGCCCCAACCTGAGTATCCTGGATGGTTGGTGGGTTGAAGGCTATAACGGAGCCAATGGTTGGGCGATTGATGCATCGGAAGTAGGCAGTCTGGAAGACCAGGATGCCCGTGACGCTGAACGTGTTTACGAACTGCTGGAGCAGGAGATTATTCCGCTTTATTACAACCGTGACCGGGACGGAATCCCGCGAGGGTGGGTCCAGGTTATGCGTGAGGCTATCCAGTCCAATGCCTGGCGGTTCAGTACTCGCCGGATGGTAAAGGAGTACACAACCAATTTGTATTTGCCGGCCATGCTGGGCGAAGTGGAGTCGATTGGTCATTAATCGGCCGCTGGCATCTATCCGTTAAACTGATAAGATCGAAAACCGGCTGGGGAAATTACCCGGCCGGTTTGTCTATAACATCATGAACATCTGGGTCAAGCGCATTTTAATCGGTCTTCTTCCTGGTTGTGTGGCTACTGCTGTTATTGTCACCCGCAGTGGCTGTTATCCTGGCCCGCAACGGTCAAATTCAATTCGGAGAGAATGAGGGACCGCATACACGCCTTTTCCTGTTACAGGATGCTGATGCTGAGGGTCTGGGGTTGAACGCGCACGCAGCGTGCGAACGCCGGTGGAAGCGGTCGATAATATCCAATGTCTGCAAACAACTGTCCGATACTGGATGTGGACGCCGGGTGTGGACGGCCAATCGGCCGAATACTGTCAATGTATTGATTCAGCAACCGGCATTGTCGTCCCGGAACAATCACCGGCTTGCATGACGCCCTGACTTGTTTGAATAGAGCCGGGCGCATCAAGTTACAAACCAAATCAAGTTTTTCACGGAGGAGTCTTTTGAGCAACGTAGCACTTAAATGGATGGGCGGGCAAAGCCGTCTGTTCGTTACCCGCGATACCTTTGGCAACGTCGTTTCCTGTGGGTCAT
This sequence comes from Chloroflexota bacterium, assembly GCA_041390945.1. Taxonomy (GTDB): domain Bacteria; phylum Chloroflexota; class Anaerolineae; order Promineifilales; family Promineifilaceae; genus Promineifilum. The sequence goes on along the minus strand of JAWKOY010000019.1, from coordinate 173,848 downwards.
GGCCGGAAGAAGAGGATCCAAACTGGCAGGAATTCAAGGCCGCCAAGCCGTCTGACATGTTGTTGATGAGCCTGTCGTCCTGCTCGGCATACGATGTTGTGTCCATTTTGCAGCGCCAGCGCCAGAATTTAAGCGGTTTGTACATCAACGTGGACGGTACCCAGAATTCCGAACCACCGTATGAATTCACGGATATCCATCTGCACTTCATGCTGGAGGGTGAGGTCTTGATCCCGCCAAAGTTCAGCGTGCTATTGATCTTTCCATTAACAAGTATTGTTCGGTGGCGGCGACTGTTCGCGGTGTGGCTAAGCTCACCCATAGCTTTGAGGTTAAGTAGCATCCGCCCGTGAACCGCCGGTCTGTCTATTTTGTAAAGCCGGGTGTCGTAGAGGTTCGTGAGGAACCGGTACCGCAGCCGAGGTCGGAGCAGCTGTTAATTGAAACTTTGCTCTCCGGGGTAAGTGCCGGGAGCGAACTGCTCATTTATCGCGGTCAGGCACCGGCCGGTATGGCTGTGGATGAGACAATAGACTCGCTGGCGGGACAATTCAATATCCTGAAGTATGGCTACGCATCTGTCGGCCGGGTTATAGATGGCGGTTCGGCGGCCAGCCGGGAGTGGCTTGGCCGTCATGTATTCGCATTTAACCCGCATGAGAGCCACATCACTGCCAAACCCAGTGATGTACTGGTCCTGCCGGACAACATGACCCCGGAGACGGCTGTCTTTCTGCCCAACATGGAAACGGCCGTCTCGCTGATAATGGACGGCCGTCCGGTCATTGGTGAGCAGGTAGCCGTCCTGGGACAGGGGATTGTTGGATTGCTGACCGTCGCCCTCCTGGCTGAGTTTCCACTGTCTTCTCTGGTGACGTTTGATACCTATCCGTTGCGCCGCGAATGGTCGCGGACACTCGGTGCAAACACCAGTTTGAACCCGATAGACCCTGACGTGGTAGAACAGGGCTTGGCTGCCTTATCGGGGGATCGGTCGTATATGGGGGCGGATCTGGTGTATGAATTATCCGGCAACCCGGCGGCACTGGATTTGGCCGTCAGCCTTACCGGTTATAATGGCCGTATTGTTGTGGGATCGTGGTATGGGAATAAGACCGCGACGCTGGATCTGGGCGGTCGTTTTCACCGGTCGCATATGCAACTGATCAGCACACAGGTCAGCCATATGGCTCCGCAGTGGTTGGGCCGGTGGACGAAGGATCGCCGGATGGATGTGGCTATGGAAATGCTCAGGCGAATTCATCCTGAACGACTAATCACCCACCGTCTCCCGATTGATCAAGCGGTCGAAGGCTATCGACAGCTTGACCAGGTTCCGGATGATACGCTCCAGATGGTGTTTACGTATCCTGCCACATAGCAGACTGCCTACAGGAGGTATGTATGATGTATACCGTCGCAGTAAAGCGCGACTTTGTCGCTCAGCATTTTCTGGTTGGTGGTGATTGGGGAGCCGAGAATGAATGGCACTCACATCATTACCAAATTGAGTTGCAACTGTCGGGTAACATGTTGGACCAGCATGGATATCTGGTGGACATCGTAGACATTGAGACCCATCTGGATGCGGTTGTGGCCCACTACCGGGATAAGACCCTTAACGATTTTCCGGAGTTTGACGGATTAAATCCCAGCATTGAACATTTCTCACGTATCCTTTGCCACACACTTTCCGATCGCATCCAGGCATCAAATCTGAACATGATAACCGTGCGTCTGTGGGAAAATGATATTGCCTGGGCCAGTTTCCAGGTGGAACGGTAGCAGTTCGTATCAGCTAATGCATGCCGGGTTGGTTATCTACGGATCGCTCGACACTGTTTCCGGCGGTTACCTGTATGATCGGCAGTTGGTCCGCTACTTGCAATCACAGGGAGATTCAGTTGAGATTATCCCCTTGCCCTGGCGTTCTTACGGTCAACACTTGCTGGATAATCACTCCCCTGATCTACAGGCATTAATCCATTACGGCGGCTATGACGTTGTGCTCCAGGATGAGTTGAATCATCCTTCCCTGTTCAGATTGAACACGGTCATTGTTCCGCGACCTTCACCGATCATCAGCATTGTCCATCACTTGCGGTGCAGCGAGAAACGTCCCAATTGGCAAAACAACCTTTATCGCGGAATTGAGCAGCGTTATCTGAACTCTGTTGATGCGTTCATCTTTAACAGCCGGACGACTGCAGCGGCGGTCGAATCGCTTTTGAAAAGGCCGCATCCGGCCGTTGTGGCTCCTCCGGGTCGGGACCATATCAAACCCTATATCACCCCTGATATGATTGGCAAGCGTGCCGCAGATGGACCGTTACACTTGCTGTTCGTCGGTAACATCATCCCCCGCAAGGGATTAACGGTTGTGTTGGAAGCTCTGGCTAAACTCCCACCGGATAGCTGGGTGCTGGATATCGTCGGCGATGATTCGGTGGATCCGGCCTACACGGCCGAAACCACCCGCCTGATTACCCAACTCGGCGTTGACGGGAGTGTTCGTCTTCTCGGCCGTCTGGATGACGCAGCCCTTGCCGAACGGTATGCAGCGGCTCATGTGCTGGTTGTCCCATCGAGTTACGAGGGGTATGGGATCGTCTATGCTGAAGCAATGGGGTTCGGTCTGCCGGTCATAGCGACGACATCCGGTGCCGCCGCAGAACTTATTGATGATGGTGTAAACGGCTTCCTGATTTCGCCCGGTGATGCAACGCAACTGGCCGCGCATCTGGCAATGCTGTCGGCCGATCGGAGTTTGCTGGCTGACATGAGCCTTCACGCTCTGAAGTGCTATCAGACATTGCCCACCTGGGATGAGTCAATGGCACAAGCCCGGCTCTTTATCCTGGAGCGGATCGCCTCTTTCGAGGGTCGGGGATGATCTATTCATTTGTTCGATATCTGGAAGCCAAGAAGACTGTCGATGATCGGGCGCTAAATCATCATGTCTGGCAGACATTGCGCGCGGCGCTTCCATCCGGGCCACTGACGATCCTGGAAGCAGGGGCGGGAATTGGGACGATGATCGGCCGCCTGTCTGAATGGGATATCTTTAGTGGTAGCCGTTATATTGCCATTGATTCAGACCCGGAAAACATCCGGACTGCAACTCAACGCCTGGCAGACAATCCACCGCCGTTTACGGTTGAGATGGAGACGGCCGATGTGCTTGATTATCTGGTTGATGACAGTCGTAAAGGGAAAGTTGACCTGCTGATCGCCCATGCGTTTCTGGATTTACTGGATATTTCTACTGCCTTGCCCGTGCTGTTTTCGGCGATGGCTCCCGGCGGGCATTTCTACTTTACCCTGAACTTCGACGGGGTGACCGTCTTTGAGCCGGTGATTGACCGTGCCTTCGATGAACAGGTGCTGGCTTTGTACCATCGAACCATGGACGAACGGCTTGTAAACGGCAGGCCATCGGGCGATAGTCGCAGCGGCCGTCATTTATTACAGGAAATACCGGCAGCGGGAGGGGAAATCCTGGCTGCGGGCAGCTCGGATTGGATTGTATTCCCGCAAGACGGCCGGTATCAAGGTGGCGAAGCCTACTTTCTACACCACATCCTGCATTTCGTAGAAACCTCGCTGACCGGTCATGCGGAGCTTGATCCGAAGCGGCTGGCGAACTGGCTGGCCCGCCGTCATGCCCAGGTGGATGCCGGTGAGTTGATCTACATTGCGCACCAACTGGATGTCGCCGGTCGGGTGTAGGTATGCAACAGCCTTGGACTAATTGCCCAAATCATAAACCAGGGCAATGATGAGCAGCAGCTCGATTCCCTTGGTAATCAATCCCAGCGGGCTACTGAGCCCTTCCATGCCATTGAAAACGAAATAGAGCACGATCGTCGCCGCCGCCAGAATAATCAAGGCCCACTCCAGCAGTCCGTGCATGTGCTTGAATTGGGGCAGGAAGTAGAGGGCCACAATCAGGGCCAGATAAGCAAGGCCGTTCAGGATGAAGCTAATGGGCAGCAGATCGCTGCCGTTCAACTGGCTGATTCCCAGCACCAGATGTATAAGTCCGGTAGCAATGGACAGCAAAATAATTAGCCAATCAACAAACCGCAGATGACGGGTCATACTCAAGCTCCTAATGATGACAGGTTGTAGTTGTTAAACGTCTACGCTTACGGCCGTATCTACAATGATTGATCGATTGTGACCTGTTTGCGACCGGGAACCAGACGCCGGCTACCCAGCCACAATCCAACCGCTCCAAGCGTTGTGTCACGAACGCGGATCAGCAAGCTGACACTCGCACCAACGGCCGGATTTAGCCCCAATGCGCCAAAGGCCATTGCCTGGCTAAGTTCCAGCATGCCCAAACCTGCGGGGATGAATAGAAGTATGGCGATGCGTGCTGCGGTGAGTGTGGTGACAAGTTCAGGTAGTGTCAACCGGACGCCCAGAAAGTATACCATGAGCCAGTATTCGGCAATCATTACCACCCAGGCAAACAACGTCACACCAACAGCCAGAGCCATTGTGCCCGGCGCACGTCGCACAAAGTCAGCCACCTTCGCTTCACTGATCTCAACTGCATCGCTTGCGGCATTTAATGACCCGGACCACCGGCTGAGGAATGATGATCGGGAAAGCGCAGCCAGGGACCCCGCTGCCGGCCGTCGGCCGAAAACAACTGCACCGAGATAAACGACCGGAATAAGGAGCAGGATGATGCCTACCCCAAAGGCTTGCCAACCGAGGGTCTGGTCCAGCAGTTGCCAGCGAATGACCAGACTGATGCCCAGAAGCAGCATGGCAAAGTTAATGATGAATTCAATAGCCTTATCCAGCGTAACGGCCGCCAGTGCATGGGTCCGGGGGACATCGTGGGCCTGTTCAACAAGCAGTACCTGTAGCGGCTCGCCACCGACATGGGGACCGGGTGTGAAATAGCTGAGGCCGAAAACGGCCAGGCGATATTCCAGCAGACGCAGCAGGGGCACATGATGGCCGAGGCCTCTCAACAGCAACTGCCACCGGGCCGTGATCGCCAGCAGGACGACCGCATTGGCCGCAACCAGGACGACGATTGCCCCCAAAGTTAGCTGGGACAGGACCGCCCATACCTCGGCCAGAGAAACGGTGCGGAGAACCCATAAAAAGAGAACCAGCCCCAGAACCCACAAGGCCAGGCGTAACACCCGTTGCCGGTTCACTTGTCCCCCAGACGTTGCTGCATGCGGGGGTCTTCCGGCCGCCACAGGGAAAACGGACCGGTTCCCAAAAGCATGATACCGATGATGGCTACCAGCGCCACAGCGTTATCCCAGTTGAGTCCGCGAACAGAAATGTCGAAGCCGATGGGAAAGGCCATGGCAATGGAAACTAATCGCCCGGCAATACCTAGTGTGATTAAAACTGTCCCCACGATTCCGAGGATCGCCAGGCCCGTTGCCAGAACCGCCGGGCCGGGAACATGCCAGGATGCAAGTAGTTCCTCCCACGCTGCCGGGCGGAGGGTGGGGGTGCTTGCGCTCATGATACGAATCATACTGACAGCCAGAAGTGCGCGTAGTAACGGGGGTAACCAGACCGCAAAGAACCGGTACACTGCTTGCTGGGTACGGAGATAGGCACTTTGTGTAGGGTCTACAACGCCGCTTACTACCAACCAGTCGCGCAGGAAACCTGCCCCGGTCGCCAGGGCAAACAGGGTCCCGGCAATCGTCGCCGCACCCGCCGGGACAATCGGCCAGAGAACAACACTGAGAAATCCCATCTGGAATCCGGCGAAGATACGACGGTGAATGCTGGGCGGCAGATCATGGATGGGCAGTCCGCGTTTCGTTCGCAGCCAGAGGCCGAATACAAAAAGGTACCGGGCCAGTCCGATGATCAGATACCACCACGGCAACTGCCCAAAGGAGATCGCCAACAGGATGACAACCAGCGTGCCCAGCCCATCAAACTCAATATCCAGACGGCTGCCCAGTTGGGTGACATGGTTGGAGCGCCGGGCCAGATACCCATCGAAGTAGTCAGCGACATCGGCCGTTGTGTAGATCAGGACAATGATCCAGGCCAATGCCCCCATCGGCCACGGTCCAAACAGAAACCCGCCGATCAGGGCGATACACAGTCCGCGAATAAGGGTGAGGAAGTTGCCGGGGCCGAGGGAGGGCAGCAACTCGGCCGAATCCGGGGGATGATTGTCACCCAGGTTGCGCCAGAGAACCCACCAGAGACTGTAAGCGGACAACAGCCCGGACAGGAGAAACCAGCGTTCTGAGTACGGCCATACAGGTCGAAGCAGCCCGTAGGCGACCAGCCAGACGAGCAGCCAGACGCCTGCAACCAGTACCCACTCGCGCCGCAGTGAGTGCAAAGGAGTTGGACGATCGGCCGTGTTGTTTGAGTGAGCCATGGGAGGTATGGGGTTATTCTCTAACTGGATTATCGGTCGCGGTTGCTATTGTTAATACAAATCCGTTTATGGATTGCCACCATCCCTGTAGCGTTGGGGGTCGGTCGGTTAAGTGGCGCTCGTCCCAGTTGATCTCAAAGTGGGACCAGCTGTCCGGATCGGCCGCACCAAACCCCAGCCGGCAGCTCACTACACGGGTGTCCTGAACCAGACCACGACGAATCGCCTTGAGAGCTGCTTCCTTACCACTCCAGATAGCGTTGACGGCCGTTACCTGGTCAGCCTCCGGGAGGTCAGCTAGTTGCTGCTGTTCATCCATCGTGAAGTAATCGGCGACAAAATGGGGATGGCGCGGTTCCAGATACTCCAGATCGATACCCAACGGCCAGTTGGCCGCAGCGACGAGCGCGGCCGCCCCGACCTGATGCGAGTGGCTGATGGATAGAGTAAGTAGGGGGAGCTTTTCCCCAGCCGACGATAAATCCACCACCGGCGATCCGTCCGGTGATTTATGGATGGAGATGGAAGGGAAACCGAGTCTGTTGTTTACTTGTGCCGCGAGGACATGGGCGATGAGCGACTTGGCTGTCCATCGGCCGAGCAGCCAGTCATTCCGCCGTTTTTCGATCTTGAGCGTTTGCAGGAAACGGGTTTCGTCCTGGCTCAACCAATCATCAGCGGTCGGCACTGATTCGGCCGTCTGTAGCAGCCAGTGGATCGACGGAGTTGTTCCCGATATGGTCTTGGTGGAGGGGCCAGATGACAACACAGGTGCATTATACTTGATTCCCACTGCCAAACTGAAAGCCGCCCATTGCTGATAACAATGGGCGGCTTCGTACTGCAAACGGATATTGGAGGCGGAGTAGCTAGAGTGTTACTTCACCCGGTAGGTCAACTGTCCGGTAGCCTTCCAGTTCCACATAGACATTGCCGTCCTCATCCACAACCTGTGCATTGTAGGCTTCGCCGTTTTCTACCGCTTCGACGATGGCGTACAAACGCTGACCGTTGGCTTCCTCCGGCTGCCGATAGGCGCTGACGCGGCCGATACCCAGGGGGAGGGCCATGGTGCCGTTGGTCTTGATATCCCATACGCCGGCTGTTTGGAAGCACAGTTCGACGAGACGGGGGGCAATCACCGAGATGACTTCGTCCGGATGGGTGTTGGGAGGGAGATCCGCGGACATCAATCCGACCGCGCCGTTGCCATTGACCTGCACACGATCAAGCACCTGATAGGCCAGACCGTGGAAGTAGATATCGTAGATAGCCGGTGATCCAATGGCTGAATCATCCATCTCAGATAATGGTGTACTTTCCGTTGGCGGTGCCGGTAGTGTCCGGGTCAATAGGACTTTCCCGGTGAAGTGGACCTTCTCTTGAGGAGGCAGTCCCGGCTTACCCAACTCCCTGACGGAGCGCAGCGCCACCTCGGCGACGAGATCGCCGTCACCCGTCGGACACGCACGGCCGCTTAGATACAGGGTTTGCGGCTCCATCCGGTAGAACTTGAACGGGCTGAGGAACACTTCGTCAAATACGGCCGCTACGTGATGGTTGGGGGCCAATGCCCGCGCCAGTTGGGCGAATGCTTCAGTACCCATAACACCCGGTAGGAGTGGTGTTCCGTCCATCGCGTGGTCATAAAGGAAGGGCTGGACCGTGGGGTCGAGTGTGGTCTGCACCTGCAATCCTTGATAGACACCGTTGCCTGTGATCTCGCCGAGCATCAGCATCGGCGGGTTCTGGTCTTGCAGCCATGTATTGACAGCAACGAGATCCAGGCCACCGGTCTCATCCCATTCCTCAACCAGCATACCCAGCGCGCCGCCGACAACAATTTCGCCACGGAACGAACCCGCAACCAGCTCGCGCCGGACAGTGGGCACACCGCTTGCCGGGGGCAACATATCAATCCCGGCCATCTCCATGATCTTGGGGATCGAGCCGCGTGTCGCCATGCCGATTTCGCCCCAGGCAGTCCAGTCGATGGCGATGCCCTTGGTGTCGGGCCGCCACTGGCGGATACTGCTGGTTATCTTACAAAGCAGATCGTTGGCGGAGCTGTAATCCGTCTGGCCGTTGTTGCCGAAGCGTCCGGCTACGGAGCTGAAGACAACGGTCGCGCCCAAAGGCATACCGGCCGCCGCATTGAGCAGGCTGAAGAATCCGTCAGCCTTGATATCAAACACCAGGTTGAACTGGTCCGGGTCTTTATCAGCCAGCGACCGGCTGATTTCGATACCACCGGCGTGGACAAGGACATCAATTCGGCCGACCTGTTCACGAACCTCCTCGACAACCGCAGATAGGGCCGGGCCGTCGAGAAGATTGACACTGCGATAATATGCCTGGCCGCCCGCAGCTTCGACAGCCTCGATAGACCGTAGGGCTGCTTCGCTGCGTTCAATCGCCATGATCTGCCGGTCGATTTGAACCGGTGTTGGCTTTTCGCCTGCCGCTTTGGCCTCAACGATCAATGCCTGCTTCAGCGCATTGCGATCTGTACGGAACAGGGTGATCTTGTCATCGTTCCTGTCCGGCTCCGGGGTAAGATCGAGCAGGTAGAAGGTGCCTCCACTGGCGGCTGCCAGATCGCCGATGATGGCGCTGGTGATACCACCGGCCGCACCGGTGACCAGGAACACCGAATCCTTATCCAATGTCAATCCGGGTTCGCCGTTATCGGCCGGTTCTTCAAGCAGCGTGATGGTATAACGATCCTCATCCCGGTAGCCAACCTCGACAACACCGGGGTCGGTCAGGGTTTCGGCAATAAGCGCATCGGCAGGAGCGGCCGTCTTCCGGCCGGCAGCGAAGTCAATTGCCTTGACCAGCACATCGCCTTGCTCGCGCTTGTAGGCCTTGGTGAACCCGGTAACAGCGCCACCAAGCGGCGCTGTGGCTCCGTCTTCGCCATAGCCATGCAGCCCACCCAGCCGGGTGGCCGACACCAGGAAGGTGCCGGGCTTGTTGACTGTGTTGAACAATGCGCGCATGGTGGTGTAGAGGTTCTTGACGCGCAGGCGATTTAGTTCCCGCCACATTTCCAGATCCATGTCTTCAATGGCGGGTTCAACGTCGAGAGCGGGTAGCCAGTAGACACCCTGGATGGGTCCCTCAGCGAGCCACCCTTCGATTTGGGCAGTTAAGTCTTCGGCCGAAAGGGCTTCCTCTAGTACCAGAGGCGTAACATCGAGTTTCTCCAATCGGGAGATGAGTGCCTTGCCGACACCGCCTCGATCCGTCATCACCACGACCCGGCTCTCACCGTTCAGTATGACGCCGGTGGGCTTGCACATATTAAGAGGTGGACGAAGTGATGGAGTCGGGACGCGACGTGGCATCAAGTCAGCATCTTCCAGTTGGTAATTTGATTGAACAGCCGGCTGCTCCGTGGGTTGCGGGGCTGTGATAGTCTCGCTTGCCGGAGAATCTCCGGCCGTTGCCTCAGCCAGGTCCGGTCGCATCTCATGCACAAACCCGATAACGGCCGCCAGTGTGGGGTAGTCCCGCAGCGAGATCATCCCGTCGGGGGATGTCGAACGCTTCCCGGATCGCCAGGAAGGTTTCAGCCTGTTTTACGGTGTCAATACCGAGGTCCGCTTCCATGTCAAGGTCGAGTTCCAGCATGTCTTGCGGATAGCCCGTTTGCTCGGACACAATCTGGAGAACGGTGTTGGTCACGGTATCAACTGCCCGGCCGATGCCGGTTCCTCAATAAAGGCTCCGGTACATCCTCGGCCGTAATAGACGGTGCTGCACCCAGGTCCGGTCGCATCTCGTGCACGAAGCCGATAACGGCCGCCAACGTTGGGTAATCTCGCAACTTCAGGTCGTCACGGCGTGGTATGTCGAATGCTTCCCGAATTGCCAGGAAAGTCTCGGCCTGCTTAACCGTGTCAATGCCAAGATCGGCTTCCATATCAAGGTCGAGTTCCAGCATATCCTGCGGATAACCTGTCTGCTCGGACACAATCTGGAGGACCGTGGTCGTTACAGGGTCAGCTGTATCAACCGGTACCGGCTCGGTTGGTGCAACTTCAGGTGCGCTTGCTACCATCACGCCAAGGTCCGGCCGCATCTCGTGGACGAAGCCAATGACAGCACCCAGCGTGGGGTAGTCGCGCAATTTCAGATCGTCACGGCGTGGTATGTCGAATGCTTCCCGAATCGCCAGGAAGGTTTCGGCTTGCTTAACCGTATCAATGCCGAGATCGGCCTCCATGTCGAGGTCGAGTTCCAGCATGTCTTCCGGGTATCCCGTTTGCTCGGATACGATTTGCAAAACCTTCAGCGTAACAGGATCGGCCGTTCCTACGTCGTTGGGGTCGGGGCCTGTACCGGAGGGGCAGCGGGAGCAGGTGCCGGGGCGAGAGTCTGAGGCGCTGTATCGGCCGCCTTGACAGCCAGGTCCGGCCGCATCTCATGGACAAACTTAATGACAGCACCCAGTGTGGGATAATCCCGCAACTTCAGGTCATCGCGGCGCGGTATATCAAACGCCTCCCGGACTGCCAGGAACGTTTCAGCCTGTTTGACCGTGTCAATACCGAGGTCAGCCTCCAGATCGAGATCCAATTCCAGCATGTCCGACGGATAGCCGGTTTGTTCAGCAACGATTTGTAATACCTGAGTTGTAACAGTATCGGTATCACTTGCTACCAGCGGAGGGGCACTCTGCTGCTCTTGTGGCGATGGAGCGATTGCTGGAGCTGATGCCAGGTCGGTCGCATCTCCCGGACATATTCTATGACCGCCCCTAACGTGGGATAGTCGCGCAGTTTCAGATCATCCCGCCGGGGGATGTCGAATGCCCGTCGAATGGCAGCGAATGTTTCGGCTTGCTTGACCGTATCAATGCCCAGATCGGCTTCCATGTCGAGATCGAGATCAAGCATGTCCTGAGGATAACCGGTTTGTTCGGCAACCAGAGCAATCACCTGATTCATAACGGGATCAGCCGCCGGAGGTGCAACCGCCTGAGGCTGATCTGGTGCTGCCACGGCGGTCTTTGCCTGGGCCAGGTCCGGCCGCATCTCGCGCACATAGCCAATTACCGAGCCGAGCGTCGGGTAATCCCGTAATCTCAGGTCGTCACGACGTGGGATGTCGAACGCCTGTCGAATCGCCGCGAACGTTTCAGCTTGCTTCACTGTGTCGATGCCGAGGTCGGCTTCCAGATCCAGATCGAGATCAAGCATATCCTCCGGGTAGCCGGTTTGTTCGGCAACCAGGGCAATCACCTGATTCATGACAGGATCGGCCGCCGGCGCGGCCGCTTCAGTCTTTACGGGGGCTTCGACTTCCGGTTCGATCCGTTTGATGACAACCGGTGGTTTCTCGGCCACCGGTGCCTTCACTTCCGGCGTCGCTGTGACTACCTTTTTCGTGATGGTGGCGGGTGGCGTAGCAGGTGCTGCCATGCGCGCTGGTAAATCGGCCGTTGCGCCGTTGGCCCCGGCCGCAGCCCGCATGGTCGGTCCGGTCCCCGGCTGCCAGCGATTTGGGGCCGGCTGCTGGGTCGGACTGCCCTGGCTCTTGACGCGCAGAACGCGCTTCTCCACTTCCGTGTCGGCCGTTTCGTAGCCGCTGACCCCGGCCAACCATTGCTTGTAGAGGGTGGGGTTGTCAATCCGGTCAAGACTGCCGGGAATACGCCGGGTAAAGGTCATGGCGATCTGGGAACCAAACCCGGCTCCCAGATGAATTGCATACTGCACCGGATAGCGACCGCCGCGACTCAGATTGAGCGGCCCCAAATCCGGGTCGACTTCTTTGAAATTGGGCACCGGGGGCACAATGCCATGCTCCAGAATCTTGACGGCAATGACATCTTCGATACCGACACCCATCGGATGGCCGGTAAAGCCCTTGGTGTTGGCGATCACGATATCCGATGCGCTGTCGCCAAAGGTTTCACGCAGGGCCACAATCTCGGCCGCCGCACTTCCGCCACGAGCCGGCGTGAATGTTTCGTGCGACATAAAGACCGTTTGCTGGGCAATTGCCTGCCGATTGATGCCGAAGCGTCGTTCTGCGGCTGTGACCAGATTGTTCATCACCTGGGCAATATGCTCGACATCCAGCCGGGTGCCGTGGAAGGCGCTGTTGTTGGTTTCGCTGCTTAGCAGTTCCACGATCCCACGCATGCCGCGTTCACGGACGGAGTCTTCGCTCTCGACGATCAGCCCGCAGGCGCCCATGCCGATGATTGTGCCGTGGCGACGGCGGTCGAATGGCAGCGCCGCTTCAGATACTTGATCCTTGGTGGTGAACGGCACCGACGGCGAGGAATCCCGCGCCGACCCACTCCAGAAGATGATCGCCGGTGACATCGTCCGCTCCGATGACCACTACCCGACGACAACGGCCGCTGCGGATCAGTCCTCGGCCAGAGCGATTGCCTGAGCGGTGCTGGCGCAGGCTGCGTTAACCTGGGTATTGGGTCCACGCGCGCCAATGTATTGGGCGAACTGGCTGTGGCCCATAGCAAAATGCGGAACAGGAACCGTCGATCAAAGGTGTATGGTTCCCGTTCCAGTTGATCGAAGATCGTGATACGCCGATTGATCTCGTTTACGGTGTTCAGGTCGGAGGTATATTGCCGTAAATCTTCTAATGCCTCCAGTTGCTCGCGGCGGTTGGCGTCTGTGAAATAACGTTGCAGTTCCTCGGCAAAGCGGTCGCCGCCGGGGAAGGCGCTGGCGAAGATAACGCCGGTGTCGTCCCGCATAGATTCCGGCAGTAACCAACGATCCGGTAAATACTTGCCGGTGCTGGTTAGTTTCCAGGTTTGAACGAGTGGAATCCCCGCTTCCCGCAGCGCATCCAGACCGGCAGCCATCGCCAGTTGGGTGGTGATATCCAGCGCTTCGACGAGGGCTTCCGGTACTCCGTATTCTTCATTTAAGTCAAACGGGCCGGGGCGGCCTGCCAATTTGATCACCTCATGGGGATCGGAAATCGTCACGAAACGGCCACTGCCGTCCTCGCCCTTGACCAGACGAGTCACCCGCTTATCAACCATGGCATCCCGGAATCGCTCAGGGATCAGGTCCACAAACTGCTCACCACGCAAAATACGCAGGGCATTATCCGGGTCCATTATCGGCTTTTCCGCACCGGGAAGGCCCAGTCCGGTACCGCTGATCACAACCGAGCCCAGCGGGACATCGTTACGATCAAAGACTCGTTGCGTGCCGGGAAGGGACATGGATTGCATGGCCCTGGCGACGGCTTGAGCAAGCTCCTCAACCGGTAACGCTGTTACGGGAACAGTAGCTTCCTGCTCAACATCAGCTTTTGCCAGTGGTGGTGCCGGTTCAGCAACAACTTCTGCCTTTGGTATGCCAAACCCGGCAGCATACAAGCCGCACAGGGCCTGGTTAAAGGTAGGTAGATCGCCGGTCTTGGGGTGGTTGGTTAGTAGGGCAACAACATCCTCATGATCAGCGAAAACATCCTTCACAAACCCGCGCAAGGCCCGCTTGGGACCAACCTCGACAAAGGTGCGAACACCGGCTTCGTAAAGGCTTTCCAGCCCCTTGACCCATTGGACGGGTGAGGCGATTTGCTGCTCCAGCAGATCCTTAATCGCCACAACATCATACGGGTAAAACCCACCGGTAACATTGGTGATCAACGGTAAATTGGGCGGCGTGATGTGCATGCGATCCAGCATCTTCCGCAGCGGCTTGCTGGCCGGGGCCACAATACTGGTATGAAACGCATGGCTGACAGGTAGTTGCATCGCCTGATAGCCACGATCCTGAAAGAGTTGAATGGCCTGCTCGACGGCCTTGCTTTCGCCGCCGATCACGCATTGGGACCGGCTGTTGATGTTGGCCGGGACAACGTACCCGTCAATCTCGTTGAGTGTCGCTTCAACAACATCATAGGGGGCCAGAACGGCCGCCATCCAGCCGTTATCGACGACCTCGACGCGGGCCATTTCGCGGCCTCGTCCGGCGGCTGCTTCCAGCGCTTCGGCAAACGGCATCACACCTGCAGCCACAAGCGCACCATACTCACCAAGCGAGTGGCCGGTGACCATATCCGGTTCAAACCCATAGGTCGCCAGGAGGCGGCGAATGGCTTCGTCCAGCGTCAGCATGGCCGGTTGGGTTACCTCGGTTTGCATGAGGTCAAATTGCGCCTGACTCATTGCTGCCGAATCGTCAGGGTCTACGAACAGATAGCTGGTCAGTGAGCGGCCCAGGATGGGCTGCATAATATCGTCAGCTTCATCCAGCGTCTGTTGGATGATGGGTGCGACCTGGGCCAAATCCCGGCCCATGTTGACGTACTGACTGCCCTGTCCGGGGAATAGGAAGGCGATTTTGCCGTTGCTGGGGCCACTGCCCCGGAAGATGCCCTGCGCCTCCAGTGCCTTCCAGGCCTGGGTGTTGTCGTAGGACATGACCTTCTGGGCTTTGTGTAAACGGTCCAGTAGCTCATCGTGGTTGCCAAAATCTATGACAAGTCTTTCCTGAGCCTGAATATCTACTGTTTTGGGTAACGCAAGCGGTGGCGTCCATCCACCTTCAACGCGAGCGATGGTTTCTTCCAGTCGGGACTGGAGCGCGGCCGGTGCCGTTGTGCCGAGCGCAAGAATACCTCGCACCGGCTTGGGTCGGGCGGTTGTTACTGCCCCGTTGTTTCCGGCGGTCTCTGTAGCCGGTAATGACACCCCGCTGAAGGTCTGCTTCGCTTGCGTCAGGGAACCCGGAATATGTTCTTCCAGTACCAGATGAAAGTTTGTTCCACCGAAACCGTAGGCGCTGACGCCGCAGCGACGCGGTGTGCCGTTAGTACGGGTCCACTCGCGTGCTTCGGTCAGCGGGAAGAAAGGTGAATCCTTGAAATCAATGTTGGGATTGGTTGGTTCGGCATTGAGGGTTGGCGGCATCACCTTGTGGTGAAGGGCCATTGTTGCCTTCAGCAACCCGGCCGCTCCGGCCCCGGCCTTCAAGTGGCCGATGTTGCTCTTGGCCGAGCCAATGCCGATACTCTGGCGCGGTGCGCTTCCGAATACCGTAGCCAGGCTTTCCACTTCGACAACATCACCCACACTGGGTGCTTGTTCCGTGGGCCTCAATCATTGAAACCGTGGCGGGGTCCAATCCGGCATCAGCCCAGGCGCGTTCAATCGCCAACTGCTGACCGATCGGGTTGAGGGCTGTGATTGCCCTTGCCTTTGCCGTCACTGGATGCGCCGACACCGCGAATAACGGCGTAGATGGTGTCGCCGGCACGTTCGGCATCCTCCAGTCGCTTGAGGACAAACGCGCCTGCGCCTTCACCCATCACAAACCCGTCAGCGCCATCGCCGAACGGCGCGTGTGCCAGTGGCGCTCAGCGCGCAATCTTGCAGGGTGACAAAGGCTGATCCCCATGTTGTGATCAACGCCACCTGATATAACTGCATCTACCTTATGCTCGTTTAACAGCTCTATGGCAGCTTCAACCGCAGCAAAGCTGGAAGCACAGGCCGCATCGGTAATAAAGTTTGGTCCGCGCAGATTGAGGACATTGGCGACGCGACCGGAGACGATGTTGGGTAATTCACCCGGCATCGAATCCTCGGTAATGGGCGGTAATTCGCGGTCCACTGTCTCACGCCACTGTTGCAGAATAGCCGCGCGAGTTTCCGGTGATAGGGCGGCAAATTCGGGAGATGCCATTAACCACCGCTCGAACTCCGGCAGGATCACGCGTTGGAGTTGTGACATGGTGCAACTCGCCACCCATGGCTGTGCCCAGAATGACACCCGTCCGGTCGGTGTTTAACGGCCGATCAGGGTAGCCATAGTCAGCCAGGGCATCGGCGGCAACCGTAACTGCCCATTGCTGACCGGGGTCCATCGATCCGGCAACTTTGGGCGGCATGCGGAAACGCCGCCAATCAAAGTCAAAATCACGCACCCAGCCGCCGATCTTGGTATAGGATTTATCCGGTACACGGGGGTCCGGATCATAATAATCAGAGACATTCCAGCGATCAGCCGGAACCTCAGTGATGCTGTACTGTTTGTTAAGAATATTGTCCCAGAAGGCCGCAGCACTCGGCGCATCGGGCAGTATGGCTCCCACCCCGACGATCGCAACTGCACGTGCCGCAGAATCCATTTTTGTTTCCTCGTGGCAACCCGCTAACCGGCTTGGGTTCGGGCCTGCCTGACTAGAGTACAGGCATTAGCTAAATGCCTTGTTAAGTTGATCTCGTACAAAATTCATATCATCTACCAGACCTGCCTGGGCCTGATAGATACCTGGCAAATTCAATGATTGGGCCAGGTTGGGGTCTGTTTGACCGGCGCCAATGGCCCAGCGGAGACCGTCGGTTGCTACCTTGAGCGCTGCGTCCCGGCCGTGAATGCGCGCCATCGCCTGGCGTGTCGGCACATCAACTGGATTGCCTCTGTCGGCTTATCCACAACGCGCTCGGCGAATATAGCGGCCGTTTCCGCATAGGCGATGAGCTCACCCAGACGGAACAAAATATGCTGGTTGCGGGTCAGTCGATCAATTCGACTGCGCTCAGTATGACGGCAGAGCGCGCATTGCCATGGCTGCATAGGCGGCTCCGTTATCCGGTTGCTGCTGGTGGAGCGCATCCAGGCGGGAGGCCCAGTCATTGTAAAACTCTCCACGAGACTTCAGATGTGATTGCCAGCGGTCACGAGCAATGGTCCACTCCATGATCTCGGATGTCCCTTCGTAGATACAGGTAATGCGGACATCGCGTTTGATCTTTTCGACCATGTACTCTTTGGTATAGCCATAGCCACCGAGGGCCTGGATAGCATCCTCGGCTGCCTTGTTGCCTGCTTCGGTTGCCATGTACTTGGCGACGGCGCCTTCCGTTTGAAGACCTTCCTCATCGCTGTCCAGTCTTTCGGCTACCCACTCAATGTAACTCCGGGCGGCTTCCAGTCGGACGGCATTAGGAACGATGAGCTTGTGGGTGTACCCCTGCTTTTCGCTTAACGGAGCGCCACCCTGGACTCGTTCGTGCGAGTATCGGATGGCCCGACGCAGTGCTTCCCAGCCGGCTCCCATACCGAATGCGCCTACCATGAGCCGGGTATAGCCAAACACGGCCTGGAGGCGTGAGCCAGTCCGTCGCCTTCCTTATCTCAACCAGGCTTTCGGCCGGGACGTAAACATCCTCAGGAACAAAGCGGCCGTATTGCTGGCGCGGATACCATGTTTGTCTTCCGGTTTACCATGACTGAAGCCGGGTGTGTCGCGTTCGACAACAAAGCCAGGAGGGCCCACCCGGCGCGAGGGCAAGTATCGTGTAGAGGTCCGCCACGCCGCCGTTGCTGATCCACTGTTTGCGACCGGAAATTTTGTAGCCGGAGACCTGACCGTTTTCCTGAACCGGCTCAGCCTTCGTTGTCATGGAGGCCAGAGTCGCTGCCGGCCTGTGGCTCCGTTGCTCCGTAGGCCATTAACAGGGCCTCGTTGGCGATCCGACCCATCCAGTGTGCCCGTTGCTCCGGTGTGCCGCCAACGCGGATGGGGTCCGAACCGAGGAAGGTTGCCAGAACTCCCGTCGCACACCAGATCAATCGAGGCCATTAATTCCGAAACACGATAAATATCGTAGGCTCCACCACCCAGTCCATCATACTCTTCGGGGATAAAGAGCAGATGCAATCCCAACTGCATGGGATCATACAATTCCTTGAGGACTTCTTCCGGGAAACGATCTTCATGATCCAGCTCCAGTAAATAGTCGGTCGTTAGTTTACGATCGGCATACTTACGCAGGGTGTCGAGGATCATATCCCGGGTTTCGCTGTCTAAACCTGCCATGTGCGTCTCCTAAGGTGGTATAGGGTGGTTGTCAAAAGTGGTCGGTAACCTTGCCAGAGCCTGCCAAAGTTATGCGTCATGCGCCGTGGGCCAGGTCCACTTCTTCCATGAGTCATTGTAAGCAAGCCACGGGAATTAGAGTGACAAATGTAATGTTTATTCGATGCAAAAAGCATAATGCACTGTGTCATGCTGCCTCGCATCCGGAGACGACAAAGAGTGTTTGCTTTGGGTGGTGAATGTTACCAACAAGGGGAGTGCCCCGCCAGGACTCGAACCTGGGCTCCTGGCTTCGGAGGCCAGTGCTCTATCCTCTGAGCTACGGGGCGAGAATTCAGCAACCGCCATTTTCCTACAGGCGGGTACTGAAGTCAAATCGAGGAGAGTGCCCGCTTATTAATCGTCAGCGTCAACGGCCGTGGCTGCGGCAGCTAGCGTAGCTTCATCTTTTTTCGTCGGCTGCCAGCGGGACACGCCCATACAGATCGGCCAGCGACGTAAGACCGTATGCAATTTCGGGGAACCGGGTTCGGTACATTTCCTCCGTGTAACGCCAGCGCCACCAACCGCTTGTCTTGCCGGGAAATTCATGCGTGCTTCGTTGCCCAGAACAAGCAGGTCCTGCATAGGGATGACGGCCATATCGGCCACCGATGCATGAGCCAACCGGATCATGTCCCAGACGATGTTTTGCCCGGACACCGACATATAGCGGCGTGCATGATCACGCTCCGCTTCACTCACATTGCGATACCAGCCCAATGTGGTTTCGTTGTCGTGCGTACCCGTATAGACCACGCTGTTCTTGTCGTAGGTGAAGGGCAGGAAGGCGCTGGTCTTGTCTCCGCCAAAAGCAAACTGAAGGACCTTCATGCCGGGGAAGGCGTTCTCATCCGCAATGATTCCACGTCCTCGGTAATCACACCCAAGGTCTTCCGCGATAATGGGCAGCTCACCGAGGCTCTCCCGGACGGCCTTGAAGAACTTCGATCCCGGCCCCTTGACCCAGCGGCCCTTGACGGCCGTTTCCTCTTCCGCCGGAATTTCCCAGTAAGCGGCAAACCCACGGAAGTGGTCAATGCGCACAATATCGGCCTGCACGAAACACATGGTCAGGCGGGCCTTCCACCATTCGTAATCGGTAGCCTCGTGGCGTTTCCAGTGATAAAGCGGATTGCCCCAACGCTGTCCGGTGGCGCTGAAATAGTCCGGCGGCACTCCGGCGATAACCGTGGGCGCGCCGGTTTTGTCGAGGAAGAACAGGTCGGGTGGGACCAGACATCGGCGCTGTCGTAGGCGACAAAAATGGGAACGTCGCCGATAATCTTGATCTCGTTTGTGTTGGCGTATGCCTTCAGTTCCAGCCACTGGGAGAAGAAGAGGAATTGCTGGAAGCGGTAATTTTCGACATCATCGGATAACTTTTTTGCGCAGGCTTCCATTGCTTTTGGCTTTCGTTGGGCAATGTCGGCCGGCCAGGTGTTCCAGACGCCGCCGTCAGCTTCCATGTGGTAGGTCTTCAGGGCCATAAACAGGGCGAAGTCCTCCAGCCAATAGGCGGAATCAGCCAGGAACTGGGCATAGGCTGTTCGCTGTTCGGCCGTTCCGTTGGCGCGGAAATATTCGTACGCCTCTCGCAGCAGACCTTGTTTGTAGTCAATCACCGGGCCGTAATCCACTTCGGTAGTGGGGAAGTCGGGCACCTCTTCCAGCACATCGGCGGGCAGATAGCCATCAGCAACCAACTTGTCAGGGCTGATCAGCAACGGATTCCCGGCAAAGGATGAGAAGCTCTGGTAGGGTGAGTCGGCATAGCCGGTCGGTCCCAGTGGCAGGGTTTGCCACAGGTGCTGTTTCCCGGCGACGAGAAAATCAACGAAGGCGTAGGCACTGGGTCCCAGGTCGCCAATGCCGTAGCGACTGGGCAGGCTAGTGGGGTGTAACAAGACACCGGCGGCGCGATCAAAGCGCATGGTTGAGTCTCCTGGAAAATGTGGATTTGGGGCTAATAATACGACAATTGCCTGAAATGGTCTTGCCTTTTCTTAAGCGTCATTGTCGGGTATCAGGCGATCCAGGCACGGTATTTTTTCACGCTGATTGTTCGGCCGGCTGCCCGGTGGGTGAAGCTCGATCATGAACGATCGACCGCGATGATCTACGTTAATGCCCTCCCACATCACCATTCCCAGACCCTTCGCGTAGTAATAACGCTCGAACGGCCGTGTGGCGGGACTGCCATCGTTGTCATTATAAGCTGCAAGCTCAATAACATCCTCGACCAGAATGCCTGTAGGTTCTTCCCCTTCGGTATTTGGCAGGCGCAGCTCCGAGTAAATCGCCTCCAGCCTGATCCAGGTGATATGGGTTCCGGATAACTGGAAATTGACATTGCAATCCTTCTTGCGCCGGCTGACCACGGTTGGGCTACGCCGGAAAAAGTTTCCCTGTGCCATTTGTCGCGGTACCCAAGGGCTGCCGTACCGGTTGTCTTCCATCAACGTATAGAAATTGCCGTTGCCGGGGGAGGTGTCGGTGCCGCGGTAGATGAAGTCGTCATCATACCAGAGTTCCTCCCATTCCTGGTTTTTGACGATATAGAAACGGCTCCCCTCGGACTGGGTCTGGATGCGTTGCTGCCCGATGTGAAGCCCTGCGGCCGTCTCGAAAATATACTTCATCTCATACAGCTGGCCGTCACCCTGTATATAATCCAATAGATTAACAGTGTTCTCGTCCGGTGTGACAATGATGGAGACAAAGAGCGTTGGCCCGAAGAACTTTCCTTCCGGGCTGCGCAGACGCCACCGGCTGATATATTTATCCGGGTTGGGTGGGGTGATCAAATCTATTGACAGTTCGACGACCTGATCCGGCGCAGCTGTGGGGACGGGTATACTGTCCGGTCCGTCCATCTGGTGACCGCCAACGAATCCCAGCGTATATCCCGGCTCCCAGGTCGTTGTCCCCGTGTTGCGAACCGCCCATGTTTTGTGAATGCGTTCTCCGGGAGCAAACCGGCTGCCGTTGGGTATGGTGACATGGCTGTCCAGGCGGGCGTTGTTTTTTTGCGGGATTTCCGATCCGTCCTCCGCGACTTCCACTTCCGCAAACAGAATGTCGCCGAACAAACGGCGCTGCTGTTACGTGCCCGCCAACTGCTGCGTCAGGCCCGGATTCATCCGGGACGACAAGAGTAATCGTCACCTCCACTTCCTCGCCGGGCAATGCGGGGCAGGGGGACGCTATCCGAACCCTCCATCTGTTCATGGGCAACGAAAACAGAAATCGTAGCCGGGGGTCAGGCTGACGTTCCGCTATTTCGCAGCCGCCAAGTCTTTTCAATCATCTGCCCCGGTTCAACGAGGGTCCCGTCGGGAACGGTGATATCTTCGACAAATTGAGCGTCGTCTTGCGTGCCCAGGCGGACAACTTCGACTTCGGCCGTCATCACCGGCCCGAATCGTTCCCCGGCCGGATTCGGGGCTGCCAGGAACTTCGGTAGTGCCCCGGTCTGGCTGGAGCTGTCAGGCGAACTGAAACAGCACTATTCTCGCCGGGCGGTGTAGGTGGGATGAGAACGGATACCGGTGCCCCCATACGGTGGTCTCCGGCAAAGGCCAGGGTGTATCTTTCATTCCAACGGGTCCGACCCGTGTTACATAGCGTCCAGGTTTGCAGGAATTGTTCACCGGCCGAGACGCGCAGGGGGGAGGATGATATCCTGTTCAGGCAGATGGCTGAATCCCCGGCTGCTTCCAGATCGGCCTGTTGTTCAATCGTAATCTCGGCGTAGTAAAAGTCACCGAAAAACTCACCTGTTGCATCGCGCATCCGCCAAGTTGAACGATGGACACCGGGGGCATCCGGTGCGCGTAACGTGACGGAAAGCTCGGCCGTATTACCGGGTTGGGTGGTTGATACGGGTACGAAATCCGGGGCCAGCATCTGATCATCCCCGACAAAGCCCAGTCCGTAGCCGATGTCCCATGGAGCGTCGCCGGTATTACGCACGCGCCAGGACTTCAGAAACTCCCGGCCGGGTTCAACGACACTACCATCAGGGATAGTGATATCTTCAATGTATACCGCGCCGTTGCGCCGGGCGACAGGCGTGACGATGAAGTCCGCATACAGTTCCGGGCGGAATGATTCGCCATCAGGCCCGCGCCCTTTCCAGGTCGATCGGTGACGCCCCGGCTCTTGGGGTGCCACCAGTTCGACCGCCACAATACCAGACTCGCCCGGTCGAAGGGCCTGTAGAGGACCGAATCCGGTCCGTCCATACGCTCGTCATTGTGGAAGGCCAGGACATAGTTTTTTCCCCATGTCGATGATCCGGTATTACGAACCTGCCATATTTTGTTAAAGCGGCGACCGGCCTTGAGTACTGCTCCATCCGGTACGGTGATATCAGATACATATGAGGCTTCATCATAGTCCGGATAACTAACCGTTGTGAAATACGGCCGAGGATCAACGACATCATCAACGACATATCCCTTGAGTCCATAGCCGAGATGTTGCAGGGTCAGGTGGAGGTGAATACCGGTTGAATTGCCTGTGGTTCCGGCCAGGCCCAGTCGTTGGCCGATACGTACCTGTGTACCGACGGAGATGGCGGGATCCAGCTCGGACATGTGGGCGTACCAGGTAACCCAGGTTGTTCTGTCATCCCATTCGTGGCGGATGCGAACGTAATGGCCGTAGCCGGTGGTCCCGTTCGGGCGGACACGATCAACGACACCGCGTTGGGCCGCCAGAATGTCAACGGGCTTGCCGTCCTCCTGGGCGCGCAGGTCAATTCCCTCATGCAGACCGTTGGCATAGTTGCGCGGGCTGTTGAAGCTATTGGTGACCCGGAATTTGGTGTTGACCGGATTGCCCAGGAAAAATCTCATCGGGCGTGACCTGCTAAAAAGGCTTTAATAGCCACGCATCCGGGCGATTGCCCACTCATAGAGCTGTTGATAGCCTTGTCCCGAACGTTCCCAGGAGAAGTCTGTTGCCATCCCGTTTTTCTGGATTTGTGTCCACGCCGGTTTGTCAACATTGTGGATGTAGATCGCCCGCTGCAAGGCGTTCCAGAATGCGTCTGAATTGTAATCGTAGAACGAGAACCCGGTGATACCGTCCTGCACCGTATCGGCCAAGCCGCCGGTGGCCCGCACAACCGGGACCGAGCCATAGCGCATGGCGATCATCTGCCCCAACCCGCATGGCTCAAACAACGACGGCATCAGGAACATGTCGCTCCCGGCATAGACGGTGGGAGCAAAACCTGCGTTGTAGCTCAGGACGGCCGCCATCTTGTCACGGTGATAACTGGCGAGCTGGGCAAACATTCTTTCGTATTGGGGATCGCCTGTGCCCAGGACAACAAACTGAGCCTCACCGGCAAACCCACTCATCAGCAGGTGGATAACATGTCCGGTGATGTCCATCCCTTTTTGCCAGTCCAGTCGTGATACCATGGCGACAAGGGGAATGTCGTCGATCTGGGGTAGCCCAACCGCTTCTTGCAGCGCGTGCCGGTTTTCCAGCTTCCGGCCGAGGGATCGCCGGGTGAATTGGCGGGCGATCCGTTTATCCGTTGCCGGATTCCAGGTATCCTCGTCCAGCCCGTTTAAGATGCCGTGGACATCGTAGGATCGGTATCTTAGGAGGCCATCCAATCCTGCACCGCCTTCCTTGGTCAGGATTTCGCGCGAATAGGTTGGGCTGACCGTGTTGACCATCGTTGCGTGATAAATACCACGCGCCATGAAGTTCACCTCGCCAAAGGCTTCTTCGTTGAGGGAATGGGTCACAATTTGCAGGTAGTCAAAGACATTCCAGCTTGTCTTGCCCTGATGCGCCAGGTTATGGATGGTGAATACAGAGGGGATGCCTCGGAAATGATCATCCGACTGTCCGGATGTCGCCAGCCAGGTCACCGCCGGGGCCGTGTGCCAATCATGGGCATGGACCACATCCGGCCGCCAGTCGAGATTGACGGTCAATTGAAGCGCAGCCCTGCTGAAGTAGGCGAAACGATAGGGATCGTCCCAGTAGCCATAGATATTCGGCCGATTAAACAGATTGTTTTCCGCGACGAAGTAGATGGGTACTTCGCTATCCGGCAACCGGCTCTCGAAGACTCCGGCCGGGATGATGCCTGATCCGGTGGGAACCAGTAGTTGCACCGGCATGCTGCTGACGCCGGGATAGCCTGATTCTATATTTTGATAGGCGGGCATCACCACACGAACATCGTGGCCCATTTTGTGCAAGGCCTTGGGTAGCGAACCACCGATGTCACCCAGCCCTCCGGTTTTGGCAAATGGGGCTACTTCAGCGCTCAGGAACAATATTGCCAGAGGTTGGCTCATTTCGGTTGCCTCCCGGCAATGTCATCCTTCACCGCTGTAGTGGATTCCGGAAAAGATGCAGTTGCATACACAATAAAATATTGTCCATGATCCCCGGCCGATCACCAAACCGGCCAGCCTAAAAGATTGGTCCCGGCTGCTGTGTCATTGTTTATGCAGACTCAAGTGCTGCCTGCACGCGCCGCAAGCGGGAGTTGGCTTCCTCAGCGACTTCCTTCAGCCCGGAACTTTCCCCAACTCCCAGCATGACCAGGGGATCAACAATCGAAACGGTCGAACCGGCACCGGACTCATCCTCGTAGACAACGACATTGCACGGCAGCAGCAGGCCGATTTCCAGTTCTGCGCTGAGTGCGCGGTGGGCCAGGGATGGATTACACGCACCCAGGATCACGTAGGTCGAAAATCAGCATCCAGCTTCTTCTTAAGTGTCGTTTTGACGTCAATTTCAGTAAGCACACCGAACCCTGTTCTTTCAGTGCGGCGGTGACCTTCTCCACGGCCTCATCATAAGGCAGGTCCAGATGCGCGCGCATACCATAGGTAACGGATGAATCGTTCATGTTTTTAGCTCCCTTTGTGAGTCGTGTCATCTATCCTGTTGATAGATAGCATCTTATTGTTTGTGCCAGAGCAACATGACTGCTACTCCGGCGAGTACGGTCAGTATCAGTCCGCCGACCATGGCTCCTATGCCGAGGGCTGTAGACCAATTACGGCCGCTATCCCCCTCGCTCGCCGATAGTTGCGGAGTGGCTACGGACGCCAAGGCGATTGTCGCGGTGGGGGATGGTGTTGCCGTCTCAAAAACGGCTTCCGGGGTTGGTGTATTGGTCGGCGTCCCGGTTGGCGTCGGTGTCGGCGCCAGGGTTTCTGTTGGCGGCCGAATATTCAACTCCTGGCCGATCTGCAGCAAGGACAAGGTTTCGGTGCTGATGTTGTTATATTCGGCTAACTGGTCCAGTGTCAGCCCATACGATAGGGCAATGCCCAGAGCTGTATCACCTTGCTTAACGGCGTAGCTCAATTGCGGCGTTGCAGTGGGTGGCGGTTCTTCACCGGGCAGCAGGCGGATTTTGATCTCGTTGCCGGGGTGAACCACTGCATCTTCCGGGAGGCTGTTAAGCCAGAGAATCGTTGCCAGATCGATCTTGTTCCAGGCGGCAATACTCCACAGGACTCGCCTTCCTGAACGATATAGGTCGCCGGTGGCGTTGGTGTCGGTGGTGGGGCCCGACCCTCGGCCAATTGAATCACCAACTGGTCACCCGGATTGATCAGACTATCCTCGTTTAGGCCGTTGAAGAGATAGATATCGGCAACTGAGACGCCGTAGCGGGCGGCAATGGCCCAAACGGATTGGCCGGCCCCGACTGTGTGGATGATGGAGCCGTCCTCGTTAGGTGGGCTTAACTCAATCGGCTCCACGAACGCGGGAACGTCAATGATGGTTTCTGCCGTTCGGGCTGGGCTTCCTCCGGTGGTTGGTTCACCAATGACAAGGACATAGAAGTTCTGGTCATGCCCGAACGCATAGCCGACGCCGGCCTCGGTATGGCGTGTGGAAACCATGTTGGCGAAGTGGGGGGCGCTGTTGCTCCACCATGTTACGCCCTGCTGGGGAGTCAGTTTGGTTCCGGCTACGTAGTTCTCTCCGGCCCAACCGATGTACCCCGTCCGTTCGGCGCGGATCTGTGGTGTGCTGCCATCATCTTCATAATGCGAATAGACGCCGTTGGTTGCCAGATAATTGGCGTGTCCTTGTGCGGCAGCGGCCAGATTCGGGTTGTAGGTAAAAGGGGGCAGGCCATATTGGGCGCGAAATTCGTTGACCAGTCTGAAAACCTCGTCAGCGGGGCTCCCCTGAGCTTGCGTTTTTGTCGTGTGACCAAGGGTCAAAAGCAGCAAGCCGATCATGGCGGCTAAGCGAAAATGACGAACCATACGACCCCCAAATATAGGTAAACTGTGCGTGGTTGACAACCAGATGAGCAGGCTTCTCATACCCCTGTTGGCCGAGCGACCTTCAACCCCGCTTGCCGCGCATGTGAATTCAGATAAGGTTCGCCAATGGCGAATCAACCTGAAGTAATTATGCCCGGACGTGATGCCGACGTTACATTGCGTGAGGTCACAGCCGACACGGTACGCGAGATCATAAACCTGCGCGTGCGCCCGGAACAGGAAAAGTTTGTGGCCGGTAATGCGGTTTCAATTGCCCAGGCCTACTTTGAGCCCAAGGCCTGGTTTCGGGCAATCTATGCCGATGAGATTCCGGTGGGTTTTACCATGCTGTCACTGGACGCAGATAAGCCGGAGTACTACCTTTGGAGGTTCATGATTGACAGTCGGTACCAACACCTGGGATTACGGCCGTCAGGCGCTCCGGCTGATTATTGAGCATGTAAAGACGCTGCCGAATGCAAGCGAGCTGTTGCTCAGCTATGTTCCTGCCGAAGGGGGACCGGAGCAATTTTATGCGGGACTTGGTTTTGTCAACACGGGTAAGGTAGAGGATGGCGAAATGGAGATGAGGTTGGTCTTTTGATCAGGAGATGTGGGCTGTATTCCGATGGACACAGGCATCAGGATAGGATGTTCTGCGATCTCCCGAACAGATTTCAGTCCCAATAGGTACCATTTTGGGAGTCTTTCGACTTGAAGCCTCAGATCAATAGAGTAGAATCCTATAAGGTTTTTTGACTGAATAGATGTAGATAGCGAGGGATACGCCATGACCGATCAAATATCAATTGACGAAGAACTGGATGACGTAGAAATAATTGTTGAACAACAAGTGGATACGGCATCCAAAGGTACGCGCCGCATCTATCTTGCTGCTTTGGGTACTTTTGCTATGGCCGGGGACAAGGTGAGCTCGCTGATTGAAGGAGCTGTTGGTCCTTCCTTCGACCGTCTGGTCGTGCGTGGTGAGTCCCTTGAGCAAAACACCCTTTCTCGCTTTACCAAGCCGGCTCAACAATCACTGGATGTGGCGTCGGATGCAGGTCGCCAGGCGTCGCGGCTGGCAACATCTACTGCCTCCACCGTAGCCGAAGAGACGCGCAAGCAGGTTGTTCTGGCAAGCAACAGTGTTTTGGAAGCATTGTCCAAGCAGGTTGAGGCATTGCGGAGCAGCGTAGACGAGCTTCGCAAGACCATGCCCCAATCCTTGAGTGATGCGGCCGACGATGCTGAATAGCTGAAACGCGCAGACACGGTTTCGGGTCTGGTAAGCACAAAAGAGGTGCCCGGCATCATGCCGGGTGTTTAGCCTTATAATCAAACAGGCTCCGGTTGGAGCCTGTCGTTGAGTGATTTATATACGCGGATGGTCTGTTACCGGATCGTCCGCGTTGTTGTTGCATCAGGAAATGTTTGGCAACTAATCAGCATTCTCATCCGCCTTCACAAAATCAAGAGAGGCGGAATTGATGCAGTAACGCAGCCCTGTTGGTTGGGGACCGTCGTCAAAGATATGACCCAGGTGAGCCCCACATTGGCTGCAATGGACCTCGTTGCGGACCATAAACCAACTCTTGTCCACTTCGCTGCCGACATTCTCCGAGACAGCCGGTGCCCAAAAGCTGGGCCAGCCGGAGCCGGAATCATACTTCTGTTCTGAACTGAACAGTTCTGCACCACAACCAATGCAATGATAGGTGCCGGTCTCTTTATTGTGATAGTACTTTCCGGTAAAGGCTCGTTCCGTACCCTTCTCACGCACGATGTGGTACTGCTCGTCGGTTAACTGCTCGCGCCACTCAGCTTCGCTCTTTTGTACCTTGTAACTCATGCTTAACTCCTTTGATTACACAGCCGATCTTACGCCGGGGGCGTAGGAGTTGCATTAGATGGCTCTGGGGCGTAATAAGTCTGTAATTTCCTGGGGTTATTCCAGCCGAAGTGTGGCCCAGGTTGTGGGATCATCGAAATCGCGATTCGGGGAGTTGGACTTCATGAACTCCTGAATGGCTACTCCCGGCTGGTCATCATCGGTTGCGTTCAGCGACAGGCCGATTTCCATCCCCTCGACCGGGGTCATGTTCAGATCCTGCCAGGGGATAGCGGCTTCCAGTATGTATCCGGTCGCGGTTGGTTGTGCCGCCACACGAATGCTGTTCAGTCCTGCTGCGTCAACCATACTGTCGGAAGTCGTGCCCTGAAAACGAAACGCCGATGGCGGGAGTCCGGCGAAGTCGCCGGGAGACAGGGTGATCTGAAAATCATCCGGGCTGACAGCCGGGCCAAAATCCTCAGCACGCATCGTGTCGAACTGCATGTCCAGACTGTCACCCCGGAAGATGGTGTTGCCGGTCTGATTCTGGGCGTGGATGTCATCGGTGACCGAGACGGCAATATAGAGGTTGTCATTGTCCCAGGCCAGTTGCCAATCTGCGGCCAGATCATCGCTCCCGTCCCAGGACGTGGCTGAGTATACAATAAACTCTGATGCAGTTGACGGCGTGCCGGGCCATTCTCCCAGATTGGCGTCAATCGTTGGCGGGGAGGGAAGACGAACCGCCGCAGCCTGCGTGCCGGAGGACGGCGGGATCGGCAGGGTGGCTGTCGGCGCAATGGCGAGAGGTTCCTCGGTTGCTGTGTGCGGCTCCGGCTCAACCGATTCTCCTTCAACCGGGTTAGCAACATCACCGTTGTCAACGGAAACGGCCGTTTCCCCGGTTTCCGGTTGCATATTGAATAGAAAGACACTCAGAGCCACGATCCCCAACAACAGCAGGATTGCGGCCAGGAGCGCCACCCAGAATGCTGCTCGCGATGATCGGGGTTGTTCAGGTTCCAACCCTTGCCACTGGTCACCCAAATCTTGTGGAGATACGCTCATGAGCCAGAACGTTAACGTCATTTACACCGCCAGTCAACAGGGCATCTCGTCATTTGGCCCCCTATCCCGCTTCGCATATAATCCGCGAGAATGAAAGCACAACCCGAACCGACACGTCCCTGGACTGTGTCGGTTGTACTGGGCATTGTGCTGGCCCTTGGGATTTGGAACTTAGGGCGAGCCCTCATTCTTTGGCAACAAGTTGGTTGGCTGAGAGAGCTTGAGACAGAACCGGATCCCGTCATTCGCCTGAGCCTGGCTTTAGGTTGGTTCCTACTATTTGGCGTTGTGGCGTGGGCAATATTGCGGCGTTCGACTTGGGTGCTTTGGGCCGCACCTGTGCTGTTCGTTGTTTACGCGGTTATGGAATTGGGCTTGCGCCTCATCTATGCAACACCGCCGGCGCCGGTATTACTTTTGCTCTATGCAGTTTCGGTAATTTATGTTTTCTTCGCCTTTAGCCGTCCTTCTGCCAGACGTTACTTCGAGCATACCCAATAACAGGAGGTAGCGAACTACGCATCCCATGAATCCCAGAATCGAACACTTGCGCCAATTAAAAGAGCAGTCCCTGCTCGGCGGCGGCGACGATCGCATCGCCAAACAAAAGGCCAGGGGAAAAATGACGGCGCGCGAGCGCATTGACGTGCTTCTGGACAAAGGATCGTTCCGGGAGATTGACGCCCTGATGGTCCATCGTGAACATAACTTCGGCATGGCTAATAACCGGGTCCTGGGTGATAGTGTTGTTACCGGTTGGGGCACCATTGACAGCCGATTGGTCTACGTCTTCAGTCAGGATTTCACTGTACTGGGTGGCAGTCTGAGCGGCGTTCATGCTGAGAAGATATGCAAGGTCATGGATATGGCGATGCGCAACGGCGCGCCGGTGATTGGTATCAATGACTCCGGCGGGGCGCGTATCCAGGAAGGTGTCGTTAGCCTGGGTGGCTACGCCGATATCTTCCTGCGAAATACCCTGGCCTCCGGGGTGGTGCCGCAGCTTAGCGCCATTATGGGACCCTGTGCCGGAGGGGCGGTTTATTCTCCTGCATTAACTGACTTTATCTTCATGGTAAAGGGCACCAGCCATATGTTTATCACCGGGCCGGATGTTGTGAAGGCTGTAACAGGACAAACCGTGACCTTCGAGGAACTGGGTGGGGCCATGACCCATAATTCGGTTAGCGGTGTGGCCCACATGGCTACCGAATCGGAAGAGGATTGCCTGTTCCTGATGCGCGAGATGATGGGTTACCTGCCGTCCAACAATATGGAAGATCCGCCCTTCCGTCCCAGCGCGACGGATGACAATCTGCGGACAGAAGAAAAGCTCAACGATCTTGTACCCGATAACCCCAACAAACCCTACGACATTAAAGACGTCATTCGACTCATTTTTGATGACGGCGAGTTCTTTGAAGTTCAGGAGCATTACGCCCAGAATATTGTTGTGGGATTTGCCCGGTTGGGTGGCTATAGCGTTGGTATTGTCGCCAACCAGCCGATGGTACTGGCCGGCGTATTGGATATTGCGGCCAGCGAGAAGGCCGGTCGTTTTGTCCGCTTTTGTGACAGCTTCAACATCCCCCTGATTGTCTTTGAGGATGTGCCCGGCTTTTTGCCGGACTGGACCAGGAGCACGGCGGCATTATTCGTCACGGGGCCAAACTGCTCTATGCGTTCTGCGAGGCGACGGTGCCCAAGCTAACGGTCATTACCCGCAAGGCTTATGGCGGCGCGTACTGCGTGATGAACAGTAAGCATATTCGGGCAGATTACAATGTGGCCTGGCCGACGGCCGAGATCGCGGTCATGGGCCCTGAGGGTGCAGTCAATATCATCTACCGTCGTGGGATTGCCGAGGCTGAATCCCCGGAGGAGCGGCGACAGGAACTGGTCCACGAATATCGCGAGCACCTTGCCAATCCCTATGTTGCCGCCCAGCGGGGCTATGTGGATGATGTGATTGAACCGAGTGAAACCCGCCCCCGGCTGATCAACGCGTTGAACATGTTGCAAAACAAGCGCGACCAGAATCCGCCGAAGAAACACGGTAATATTCCTCTATAACCACGATACTGATCTACGCACTGACCACAGGAGAGTGATATGTTACGGGAAGATGGTCTGCTGGCGCAGCGGTTCGACAAGCTCTTGATCGCCAATCGCGGCGAGATTGCCATGCGTATCCTGCGCGCCTGCCATGAATTAGGGATACGTACAGTTGCTGTCTATTCTGATGCTGATCGCAATGCCCCCCATGTTCGTTTTGCGGATGAGGCTTACTACATTGGTCCGCCCCCGGCCCGCGAGAGTTATCTGATAGCGGAAAAGATACTGGAAGTTGCCCGTGAGTCCGGTGCGGAAGCCATCCATCCGGGATATGGATTCTTGTCCGAGCGCGCTGAATTTGCCCAAGCGTGTGTGGATGCCGGAATTGTGTTTGTCGGCCCGCCGGCTCGCGCCATTGCCACGATGGGCGACAAGCTGGTAGCCCGATCCACGGCCATCGCCGCCGGGGTGCCTGTTGTTCCCGGCACGCAACCGGGATTGTCTGATGAGGAAATGGCTGCGGCTGCAATCGAGATGGGCTTTCCGGTCCTGGTCAAGGCAGCCGCCGGTGGCGGCGGCAAAGGTATGCGACCTGTCCATCGCGCCGAGGACCTGGCCGATGCCTTTTCCGCTGCGCGCAGAGAGGCGCTGGCGGCGTTTGGTGATGATACGGTCTATATTGAAAAGATGATCACCGAATCTCGCCACATTGAGATTCAGCTTCTGGCCGATGTGTATGGCAACACGATCTACTTGGGTGAGCGTGAATGCTCTCTTCAGCGTCGTCACCAGAAACTCATTGAAGAGTCTCCGTCGTTTGTTGTGGATGAAGACCTGCGGCGACGCATGGGCGAAGTGGCTGTGGCAGCCGCCAAGGCCGTTGATTATGTCAATGCAGGTACCATTGAGTTCCTGGTTGACCGCGATCGGAACTTCTATTTTCTGGAGATGAACACCCGTTTGCAGGTGGAACATCCGGTAACGGAGTTGGTGACCGGGACCGACATCGTGCAGGAACAGTTGCGTGTGGCCCGTGGGCGACGCTTGCGGCTCCAGCAGGAAGATGTGCGCATTCAGGGCTGGGCCATTGAATGCCGTATTAACGCCGAGGACCCTTACAACAATTATATGCCGTCAACTGGGGCGATTACATCCATTCAACTTCCCACTGGTCCGGGGGTGCGGGTGGATACCGGCGTTGTGTCCGGTTCGGAGATTTCACCCTACTATGATTCCATGATCAGCAAGCTGATTTGCTATGGTGAAACCAGGGCGGAAGTGGTGATGCGCATGCGCCGCGCTCTGGAGGAATACCGGATCATGGGTGTCAAAACCAATATTCCTTTTCATCAACATATGATGGACAGCCACCGATTCCTCTCCGGGCAGTTCGATACCAAGTTCGTGGAGGATCGCTTCACGATGGACGATCGCGATGCGCCTCACACAATGGAAGCTGCGTTGCTCGCGGTTCTGGCTGCTCATGAACGCAGCCAGCGTGCCGGGCAGATCGTGGCCCCCGGCGAACGGGATACATCAAACTGGAAGTGGTACAGTCGTTGGGAGCGTCTGCGTCGTTAATCGGGATTACCCGTTAGCATCGCCCACACAGGTGAACTATGAAGTACATTGCTACGGTCAAAGATAAAGAATTCACAGTCAATATCAATAGTGACGGCCAGATCACGATTGACGACGAGCCCTATGATGTTAATTTCCGACAGCTTCTGTCCGGGGGCGTAACGTCCCTGTTACTGGATCATCGTTCCATTTCGGCCGTTGTCGACGAGCATGGTGATGACTGGGAAGTGCTCATCGAGGGCGAGCTGTACAATGTCAAGGTTCAGGACGAACGGAGCTACCGGTTAGGGCAGCAGCGAAGTCATGGTGCCGGTGTGGATGGAGAGGCGATTATCTCCTCACCCATGCCGGGCATTATCGTTGCCGTGCCTGTTAAGGAAGGCGAGCAGGTCCAATCCGGGGACAAGGTTGTCATTCTCGAATCAATGAAGATGGAAAATGAGTTGCGCGCACCCTGTGATGGTGTGGTGACCCACGTCAACGTGGTTGCCGGAGCCAGCGTCGAAAAGGATCAGGCGCTGGTAACTATTAGTCCACTGGAAGATTAGTGCCTAAACTCAGGTGTCATGATGAGCAAAACCAGTAGCGGACATACGCCACAACCAGCCGAGCATCTTGAAGTAGAGGTCAAGTTTTTACTGGATGACTTTGAGACGGTTCGGGCGAGCCTGTTGCAACTCGGTGCGGAACTGACCCACCCACGGGTTTATGAGCGTAATGTCCGTTATGATACCTTGACAAATGATCTCTTAGCCAAGGCACAACTGCTCCGGTTGCGTCAGGATGCCCGTGTGCGGTTGACCTTTAAAGGGCCGGCCAGACTACAAAGGGCTAGCGAAGCCAAGGTTCGGGAAGAGATCGAAGTTACTGTAGATGACTTCGACAAGCTGTCGCTGATCTTGCAGCGAATTGGCTTTGCACCTGTCCAGATGTACGAGAAATATCGCGAGACGTACGAGCTGGGGGATGTAGAGATTGTGTTGGATGAGATGCCGTTCGGTTTGTTCATCGAACTGGAAGGGCCGGAAGCAGACATCAAGCAGGTTGCCCAACAACTGGGGTTGGACTGGTCTCGCCGAATTTTGGTCAATTATCTGGCGATGATGGCTTACTTCAAGGAGATCTTTCATCTACCGTTTGACGACGTGACTTTCGATAACTTCACCACCCATCCAATTTCGGCCGATGTCATTTATGATTATTCCGGCCCCGACGCGACAAACTAATGGATACGCCACAACGACCTGACTTGTCGGGCGCACCTGACGAAATTGTGACCTATATTGAATGGCTGGAGAGTAAGCTAGCGGCCGTTCCTGGTGCATCGCAGAGAAGCCGGATCTCTGAGGTCGAACCGTCTGAGCCACCCACGACTGAGAATATCATCACCATAAGCCGCGACGGGGTAGCCAAACGCACACCTCGCCATCTCTATACCCGGCAGAAGCGCGGCGGAATGGGGGTGTTTGACCTGGAGTTGGCAGAGGAAGATATCCCGGCAGCCCTTAGTGTTGCTGATGAAAGTGAAGCGCTTGTTATCTTCACTTC
The DNA here is from genome assembly GCA_041390945.1 of Chloroflexota bacterium. Lineage (GTDB taxonomy): Bacteria > Chloroflexota > Anaerolineae > Promineifilales > Promineifilaceae > Promineifilum. The sequence goes on along the minus strand of JAWKOY010000019.1, from coordinate 139,227 downwards.
GGGTGGCCGGGCATACCGATTGCCTGTGAGTGCCTTGCCGGAGTCACCGGTGCGCGCCAGGGGTCAATCAATTTCACCCCTTGTGCAACTCCCCCCACATGAGAAAGTGGTAGCCGCCTTACCTGCAATTGGGCCGGACGGGCGCAAGACAAATATCGTCTTACTGAGCGAACGTGGCTGGGTACGTACTATCCGCGCCAGTTTCCTGGGGCCCAGCCTAATACAAGGAACCATATTCCATGATTTGAAGGAAGGCGGTCCGCTCGTGGCCGCCGCATGGACCAGCGGACAGGATGAGTTGTTCATCGCCACGCGGGACGGTAAGGCAATTCGTTTCGCCGAAAGCCAGGTGCCCGCCCGGGGTTGCCTGGGCATTCGGCTGGACCCGGCGGATGCCGGCGTTGCCGTTTGCGGGGTAACGTCACAGAGTGGCGTCTTTCTCATCAGCCAGGACGGATCGGGCACAATCCGGCTAATGAGTGGCTTCAATGCTAATAAAGCCCCCGGAGCCGGTGGAAAGATTGCAATGAAATCATCGGTCGTTGTTGGAGCGGTCACGCAACCGGAAGATGACCTGCTGGTCATTTCGCGCCTGGTAAGATAATCCGTTTTGCAGCGGCCAATATTCCTGCAAAAGAAGGCGTCGTCCAGGGTGTGGCCTGCATGAACCTTCGCGCGGATGAGGTCGCCGCCGTGACGGCATTCGACCTTTCGACTTCCTAAGTTTCCCCATTCCTGAAAACCGCCGATCAGCGGAAACTATATTGCAGTCTGGGTAATTGAGGACACAGAGCCTTCATTGGAGAGAATCTATATGACAATGTTACAGAAAGCCCAATCCCTGCACGATGAACTGGTGAATTTGCGGCGCGATATTCACCAGCACCCGGAACTCAGCTTTCAGGAGTTTCGCACGTCGGCGCTGGTTGCCGATACATTGGCTGAGGTCGGCGGGTACAACATCCGTACCGGTGTCGGCCGCACCGGCGTCGTGGCTGAATTGGGTAATGAGGGTCCCATTCTGGCGATTCGCGCGGATATGGACGCGCTGCCTATCCAGGAAGTCAATGATGTTGTGTATCGTTCCGTCAATGATGGCGTCATGCATGCCTGCGGTCATGACGCCCATACAGCCATTCTGCTGGGTGTGGCCCACCTCCTCAAGCAAAGTTACCTGGAGGATGAATGGCAGGGGCGGGTTCGATTGTTGTTCCAACCGTCCGAAGAGGCGTTTGACGAAAACGGTATCAGCGGCGCAACAGCCATGATTGATGACAGTGCATTGGAGGATGTGGACGCCGTGATCGCCTTGCACGTCTCCTCTGATGAGCCTTCCGGTGAGTTCCACTTTCAGGATGGTTATAGCCTGGCGGCCGTGGACTCTTTTGAAGCGTGGATTTATGGTGAGGGCGGACATGGCGCTTACCCGCATACGAGCCGCGATCCCCTGTTTATGCTGGTACCCATTCTGTCCGCCATTTATGCAATACCGTCTCGCCGCATTAACCCGCTCCAGCCCGTTGTGGTTAGTTTGGGTCAGGTCCACGGCGGCACGGCCACAAATGTTATCCCTGATCGTGTTCATCTGGCCGGTACGCTCCGATCCCACGATCCGGATGTCCGCGAACTAATCTGTGTGGAACTGGAGAATGCGTTGAAGCTGAGCGAATCGCTGGGTGGCCGGTATGAACTGGCACTCACCAAGGGCTACCCCAGTCTGTTCAATGCGGCCGAAGTCAATGATTGGATGCGGACTGCGGCGCGCGATTTTTACGGTGACTCAGCAGTTGTGAATGCCCAGTTCGGAATGGGTGCGGAGGACTTCGCCTATATGGCCCAGGCGGCTCCGGGAGCAATGTTTATGTTGGGAGCGTCCGTGCCTGAAGGACCGGCACGCCACCACCATACCAATACCTTTGACATAGACGAAACCGTTCTGGTCAAGGGGGCGGCGGTATTGGCGGAAACGGCCCGGCGGTACCTGACAGGTGCGTATTAACGCAAAATCCAACACCGCGAACAACCGTTCTATAGATATCTCCTGAATGATTATGTATACTGTAGTACGCGACATAATATTGTCGGAGTCTGTGCCGGTTGTAATCATTCTCGGTGCAGTAAAGTGTACTTGGACATACGGGCTGCTTGTCTGGCAAACGGTCCAATTGAAAGGTGTGCAGGAGGTTTGATATGACAACTATTTCCGCTCAGAAGCAGGCTGGTATCTCCAGTTGGATGACACGCTATCGCCTGCCCTTGCTGATGGCCGTGGCTGTTCTTGCAATTTTGATTGGTGTAGTCCCCGCGCAAGGCAGCACGATCCCAACATTCAGCATTGTCAGTGTAGTCGCTGATGAATCAGTCACCATTGAGACATATAATTACCCGGCTAACCAGAACTTCGTCGTTACGATGGGGCCGATGGGGACGCAGGGCATTGATGGTGTTGTGGTCGCCACAACCAATTCGGGAGCCGGCGGTTCCTTCCGGGCAACCTATATGATCCCCGAAGCGTTGAAGGGATCCTACCAGATTGCCATTCGCATGCAGACCACGCAAGCGTACCCCTATTACGCTTATAACTGGTTCTATAACAACACCGCGACATCCGCTCCGGGCAAGGGCGGCCAGCCGGTACCATTGCCGGCTCCGATCCCCAGCTATTCCGGAATTCCCACTTTCCGTGTTTGCAGTGTTGCCCAGAATCAGACGGTCACGGTTAAGACCAGTAACTTCCCGGCCAACCAGACATTCACGGTAACAATGGGTCCGTTCGGCACACAGGGTATTGGCGGTTATGTGGTCGGCACCATGAACTCCGGGGTTGGCGGCGAACTGGTTGCCACATTCAATATCCCGGCAGAACTGGTCGGATACAACTTGATTTCCATTCGGGCACAAACTGCCCAGGCTTATCCTTTCTACGCCTATAACTGGTTCTGGAATACCACAGCAACAGTTTGCTAGGTAATTCCGTCACAACTTAAACCCAGCTAACAGACAGCCTCCCCGCATTCGTGTTTAGGGGAGGCTGTGTTTCCTGCGACTTTCATGATCGTGAAGTATGGGCGGGGTAGCCGAACCTTCTCAATCGTGATAGAAACACGGCGTTATTCTCACCTGACCTGAGGCTGAACACGCAATGTTATCGGCTTTACTCACTACGATGCGCCCACGGCAATGGACAAAGAACCTCTTTGTCTATGTGCCGCTCTTCTATGACCGCAAGGTGACTGACCCGGCCAGTATCCTGGCTGTCACCGGCGCCTTTATCCTGTTGTGCCTGATGTCCAGTGCTGTTTACATCATGAACGACCTGGCCGATATCGAAAGCGACCGGGAGCATCCGGTCAAAAAGAATCGGCCGCTTCCGTCGGGCGAGCTGGACCCTAGAGTGGCGACGATTGCGGCGGTGGTCCTGGCGCTGTTCAGCCTGATCGCCGGTTACTTTATCGCCCCGGCGCTGGCCCTGATTTTGCTGGCGTATCTCATCTTGCAAATCGCCTATACTTTCTGGCTCAAGCATATTGTATTGCTGGATGTCATGACGATTGCCGCCGGCTTTATACTGCGTATTGCGGCGGGCGTGGCTGTTATCCGGTGGAGCGATTCTCACCCTGGTTGTATGTCTTTGGTGGCTTTCTGGCCCTGTTTATGGCTTTGGGCAAGCGGCGATACGAGCTGGTTCTCCTGGGGGGTGACGCCGGCAACCACCGGGCAATCCTGGATGACTATTCAGTGGAGCTGATTGACAATTTGCAACTGGTGGTTATGACGACGACCGTTGTGGCTTATAGTCTGTACACATTTCTGGCGGAAGGGGTGCCGGAGAATCATGTAATGATGCTCACCATCCCCTTTGTGGTTTACGGCGTTTTCCGCTATTTGTACCTGATCCAAATTCGCGAGAGGGTGGGGCCCCTGAAGAAATCCTGTTGCGCGATCGAGCCATGCAAATTGACCTTGTTCTTTATGGCATTATCGCGTTTGTGGCGCTGTATATACTGAGCTGATGAACAGAGTTACAAGTTCATGATCGCTACAACTGCCTCAGCTCCGGGAAAGATCATTCTATTCGGCGAACATGCTGTCGTTTACGGCCGACCGGCCATCGCTGCCCCGGTTATGCAGGTTCGGGCGACAGCGACCATCGAGCCGCTGGACGCCGATGATGTGTTATTGACCGCGCCTGATCTGGGGCTGGAGCAATGGTTGTCGGATGCGTCAGCAGAGGACGCTCTGGCAAGCCCGTTACGGCAGTTGCAGGCATTTGCCCAACTCCCGGAGTTACGCGGCTTTCAATTGACCGTAACGAGCGCCATACCGATCGCCAGTGGTCTGGGCAGCGGGGCGGCAATCTCCGTCGCTATCCTGCGGGCCGCGGGGGCATACCTTGGTCTGTTCGGGCAACTACCACCTGAAACCGTTTCCGCCCTGGCTTTCGAGGTGGAGAAGGTTCATCATGGAACGCCAAGCGGCATTGATAATACCGTCGTGACCTATGAGCAGCCGGTATACTTCGTTCGGGCAGAGCCGCAGAATCGAATTGAGGCCTTTCAGCCGCACTCTTCTTTGCAGGTATTGATCGGCGACACCGGCGTTCGCAGCTCAACGCGAGATGTTGTCGGCGATGTACGTCGCCAATGGTCGGCCGCGCCCCAGCCGTTTGAGCGTATTTTTGATGCCTGCGGCAGGATTGCGGAAGCTGCCCGTCCGGCTATCGTGAATGGTGACGTCAACCAGGTCGGCCGTTTGATGGACGAGAATCAGCGCTGGCTGGAGGAAATGACTGTTTCATCACCGGAGTTGGAGAAGCTCATACTGGCCGCGCGTGATTCCGGCGCGCTGGGAGCCAAGCTTAGTGGCGGCGGTCGCGGCGGTAATATGATCGCCCTTGTGACGGACGAAACGAGAGATGCCGTACGCGAGGGTGATGAGCGCTGGGGCGGTTCGCGTGTTGGAAAGCAGACTGGGACTGGTACCGGAACGGCCGTATGTTCAGGTTGAGGATGCCGGATAATGGTCTGTCGTCGATTGGGAGAAGCGAAGTGGGGCAGTCAGGCGCTAAACGCGAAAAAGGGCCGGCGTTATGCCGACCCTGTTCTTACTTTGAAATCAGTCCGATCGTGGGTGCGACCGGATACACTGCGCGTCAATGCGCCTCAGGCTTTAAGCCTTGGCCGTTGTCTTGAGGCAGCGCGTGCAAATATACTTCTTGACGGGACGTCCGTTTTCGTAGATGGTTGTACGTTGGATATTCGGCTTGAACACCCGCTTGGTCTTGCGCTGCGAGAAGCTAACGTTATGACCGGTCATCGGTCCCTTGCCACAAATTTCACATTTCGCCATAATCACACCTTACCCGATGGCCGCATCATACGCGGCACTCAAGCTAAGAGCGACCACTTGGGTCGCCCGATTAGATTACTATCAGTATAGAACGACTGAATATTATAGGCGCTTGCTATATGATATGCAACCGATTTATCAGGTTGAGGAGCAAGTCTTAATATGCCAATAAAAGAGGATTCACAGGGAACCATTGATATTTCATCGGCCGCGATTGCAACAATCGTGAGTCAGGCCGTCAACCAATCGTATGGTGTTGTCGGCATGTCCAGCAAGAACCTCGTGGGTGGCATCTATCAGCTTCTCAGCCGGGACAATCGCCGTGGCATTGATGTCACAGTGAATGGCGATCAAATCATCATAGATGTTTATGTGATTGTTCAGTATGGTGTGCGCATCCGCACGGTGGCGGAGAGCATCCAGCAGACAGTCAAATTCCATGTGGAACAGGCGCTTGGGTTACCGGTCCATGCGGTCAATGTATTTGTGCAGGGTTTGCGCATGAGTGACCAGTCATGAGCCTCCAGCGCCGCGGAGGAAGAGCGTATTGGCTACGGCAGTAAGGTCTACCCCCGCTACGGCCTCAACTCCCAAGAAGTGGTTGAGCTGTAGCGGCCATCAACTAAAGAAAATGGCCCGGGCGGGCCTTGTCTGGTTGGAAGAGAATTATCAGCATGTGAACTCGCTGAACGTGTTTCCGGTACCGGATGGAGACACGGGCACCAACATGCTCCTGACGATGCGTTCGGCCGTTACGCGCGCCGAAGGCGTGCAGGATGAGCATGTCGGCCGGGTAGCGGTGCAACTGGCGCAGGGCGCGTTGATGGGCGCACGCGGTAACTCCGGCGTCATCCTCAGCCAGATTTGGCGGGGGCTGGGTCAGAGCTTGCAGGACAAGGAAGAGTTTACAGCCAACGATCTGGCGAAGGCGTTTAAGCAGGCCAGTGATACGGCCTACAAGGGCGTGATGCGCCCAGTTGAGGGAACGCTGTTGACGGTTATTCGTGCGGGGGCTGTGGAAGCGGATGAAGCCGCCCGCAAGAGTTCCGATCTGCGCTTCGTTCTGGAACGTGTTTTGGAGAGCTGCGAGCAAGCGCTGGAACGAACCCCGGACCAGTTGCCGGTATTGAAGCAGGCCGGTGTGGTGGATTCCGGCGGGCAGGGTCTCGTTTATATTTTTCAAGGGATGCTGCGATATGCTCACGGTCAACTGGCGCTGGACAATCATCCCCTGACAGGCCGAAATGCAAATTGTAAACAACGGAGTGATGCCGGTAGCCGAACCGAACGGCCGCGGCCCGGCGCACGCGCTGGCTGTCCCGGAAGGGGGCAGCCTGGAATTTCCCTACGACGTGCAATTTATCTTGGTCGGCCAAAATCTGGATGTACTCCAGGTACGACAAACCATTGACGCAATGGGTGATTCTACTGTTGTCGTGGGTGACGAAAGCACCATCAAGGTTCACATCCATGTCAAGGACCCCGGTCAACCTCTGACGTATGGGACGACATTGGGGCAGGTCATGGATGTTGTCGTTGAGAATATGCAGGCGCAAATGGAGGAGATAGTCGGCAATCATGAGGCTATCTCCTTTGAGGATGTGAACGCGGAGTCGCACAGCGACGTTCAGCCCGGCCAGATTGCCGTCGTTTCCGTTGCTCCCGGCACAGGATTGGCTCAGGCGTTTCGGAGTATGGGAACGGCCTACGTGGTGAACGGGGGGCAGACCAATAACCCCAGCACAGAAGAAATATTGCAGGCGATTGAGCAACTCCCCACCGATCGGGTGATCGTCCTGCCCAACAACAAGAATATTTTCCTGGCCTCGGAAGCGGCGCGGGACCTGACCGAGAAGGAAGTCGTGGTCGTCCATACCCGTTCCGTGCCCCAGGGATTGAGCGCATTGCTGGCGTTGCAGCCTGACGGCGATCTGGAAAGCGTGGCGAGCGCCATGGAAATTGCGGCCGAACAGGTGAGCACCGGCGAACTGACACGGGCGACCCGGACGGTGACGCTGGACGGCGTAGCCTGCGAGGACGGTGCGCTTATTGGTCTGGTAGACGGCCGACTGTGTGCATCCGATCAGGAAATGGATGTTGTTGTAGAACAGATGCTTGAGGCGATGGAAATCGAAGATCGCGAGCTTGTATCCATTTACTATGGTGCCGACAAGACGGAGGCCGACGCTGTTGAGTTGGCCGGGCAGATCAAGCAGCACAACCCCGATATTGAAGTTGAAATTATTGCCGGCGGACAGGCCCATTACTTCTTTATTTTGGGCGTGGAATAAATTGCCGGGGCCGGACGGCGCGGCCTGGAAATAGCAAGCGCCGAAGGCACGACGCGATGCGTAGCCCTGCAATGTGGGGCGCGAGGAGAACATGGATAAGGCATTGGAGCGACTGGAGCGTGTCCTGGAGCTGGAAAAGCAACAGGGATACCAGAATAAGTCTGTTGTGGGCGGGATACGCCAGTTCGTTATTTATTGGGTAACCCAGGCACAGGAAGAAGCGGAGAACGAGGCGGACCTGGCCCTGGCCGAGCAGGTGAGCGAGGTTCTGATGAACTACGGCCGCTTGCCCGGTGTGGAAGCACGGAAGAAGGCGATTGACGATCTGTTGGCGAGTGTCGCTCGCCGGAAGCCCGCAACCGCTTCCAGGCCGCCCCAACCACAGACGCAGACTTCTGCGCCCCCTCGGCAACGCCGACCCGCCAAGTAGAGGAAATCGAACCGGAGGAAGACGACCAGGACGAAGAAGACGACGTATCCGACGAGGCCTATGATGAAACAGGCCGAATCCGCAGATGCGTTGCTCGACCTGCCTGAATCGGATGTGGAGCCGGACCCGGAGGCGTTGTTGCAGTCGGTAACCGTGCTGCATGGTGTTGGTCCCAAGATTGCGGAGAAACTGGAAACGCTGGGCGCGACAACGATCGGCGATTTGCTCTACCTGTTCCCGCGACGGTATGAGGACTACTCCCTGCTCAAGCCCATTAACCGGCTGACCTACGGCGAGCAGGTGACCGTTATTGGTACCATCTGGCAGACCGCGCGCGCCGCACCCGGACGAACCAGGTCTTGATCGAATCCCTTGTGAATGACGGGACGGCCACTGTGCAGGCGACGTGGTTCAACCAGCCCTGGCTGACGAATCAACTCCCGCTGGGATGCAGATTGTCCTCAGCGGCAAGGTGGATCAGTTCCTGGGGCGGCTGGTCTTTAATTCGCCGGAGTGGGAACCGCTGGAGATGGATCCCCTGAAGACGCGGCGCATTGTGCCTGTCTACCCGCTGACAAAGGGCTTGCAAGCCTACAAGATGCGCGAGATCATGCAGCAGGCGGTCACTGAGTGGGCCAGGCGTGTGCCCGATCCGCTGCCGGCCGACATCCGACAACGGCGAAAGCTCCTCTCACTCCCGGTGGCGTTGCAGCAGATTCACTTTCCCGATAACCAACAGGCCCTTCGCAAGGCCCGCGAGCGATTGGCCTACGACGAACTGTTCCTGTTGCAGCTAGGCATTCAGGGGCAGCGGCAGCAGTGGGTGAAGCATCAGGCCGCAGCCCTCGCTGTTGAAGACGAGGCACTAGACGCCTATTACGGGCAGTTACCATTTGAATTGACCGGTGCGCAGCAGCGTGTTATCGGTGAGGTACGGGCCGATATGGGACGGACGCAGCCGATGAATCGCCTGTTGCAGGGCGATGTCGGTTCCGGCAAAACGGCCGTCGCGGCGGCGGCGATTGTCATTGCCGTTCAGGCGGGTGTTCAGGCGGCGCTGATGGCCCCGACCGAGATACTGGCCGAGCAGCATTACGCCGGGCTGCAACGATTACTGGAGCCGTTGGGCATTTCTGTGGGATTGCTGACCGGCAGCACGACAACGGCCGACCGGGAGCAACTCTACGCCGGGTTAGCCGACGGATCATTGCAGGCAATTATCGGTACCCATGCCCTGATTCAGCCGGACGTGACCTTTGCCCGGTTGGGGCTGGCGATTGTGGATGAGCAGCACCGCTTTGGCGTGGATCAGCGCGCCGCCCTGCGGGAAAAAGGACCGGCTAACGGCGACGATCAGACTAGTCCCCACCTGCTGGTGATGTCGGCGACACCCATCCCGCGCACGCTGGCCCTGTCGCTCTACGGCGATCTGGACCTGTCCATTCTGGACGAGATGCCGCCGGGCCGCCAGGAGATCAGGACCCGCTGGCTGCTGTCGTCGGAACGGGAGCGCGCCTACAACTTCATTCGCCGCCAGGCCGAGGAAGGTCGCCAGTCGTACATCATCTATCCGCTGGTTGAAGAGTCGGAGATGGTGGACGCGCGGGCGGCCGTTGAGGAATACGACAAGTTACAGCAGGAAGTCTTTCCCAATTTGCAGGTCGGCCTGATTCATGGGCGCATGCGCGCCGACGAGAAAGACCAGGCCATGCGCGATTTTCATGAGGGCAAGACGCAGGTGCTGGTGGCGACCTCCGTCATTGAGGTCGGCGTGGACGTGCCCAACAGCACGGTGATGGTCATTGACGGCGCGGACCGGTTTGGTCTGGCGCAGTTGCACCAGTTCCGTGGCCGGGTGGGGCGGGGCGAGCACCAGTCCTACTGCGTCCTGATTGCTGACGAGGTGAGTGGGGACGCCGAAGAACGGCTGCGGGCTTTGGAAGAAACCAATGACGGCTTTGTGCTGGCGGAGAAGGACCTGGAGATTCGCGGTCCGGGCGAGTTTTTCGGCCGTAAACAAAGCGGTTTACCGGAATTGCCACTGGCGTCGCTCCTGCATGACCTCCAGGTGCTGGAGATGGCGCAGGCCGAAGCGGCCGATATTTTTACATCCGACCCGGACCTGGCCGCGCCGGAGAATAGACTTCTACGCGAACGTGTGGCACAATTCTGGGAACATGCGGGCGATATCAGCTAATTTGCCTGCAATGAACCCGGCCAGGACAGACAGGAGAAACCATGGCCTTTGATGACAACGGCATAGCATCCAGACGCGCTGTGTATCCGGGGACATTTGACCCGGTTCATTACGGCCATATTGATCTGATCGAACGGGCCGCCAATCTGTTTGATGATCTGGTCATCGGCGTCTACGATCACCGACGGCCGACCAAATCCGTGCTCTTCTCGCTGGATGAGCGCATCGAGATGGTGGAAGAGGCGGTTGACGGCGCGAGGGGAATCCGGGTCATGCCCTTTGGCGGGCTGCTGGTTGACTTTTGCCGGTCCATTGATGCCCGTGTCATCATCCGGGGGTTGCGGGTTTTTTCGGACTTCGAGTTCGAGTTTCGTTCGGCGCTGGCAAACCAGCGTCTAGCCCCGGAGATTGAGACAGTCAGCCTGATGACCCGTGAAGAGAATTCGTTTGTCACCGGGACAACCGTTCGTGAAATTGCATCGCTGGGTGGGGATGTCAGCAGTATGGTTCCCCCCAATGTGGCCGAGCATCTGTACCGCCGTTTCGGCGAGGAAGACGCGAATCTGTACCCGGCCTCCATCCCCTTGCGTGATTAAGGGATAGTCTTATGGATATTCAACTTCTGCTCGACCGTCTGGAAGAAGCGCTCAATGAGAGCACCCGTGTGCCGCTGAGCGCCTATCTACTCGTCAACGAGGACAAGATCTTCAGCATCGTGGATCAGATGCGCGTGGCCGTCCCCGAAGAGGTCAAGCGCGCCAGTCGCGTGGAAGCGGAGAAGGACCGCATCATGGCCCAGGCCAAGGAGGAAGCGGATCGCATCCGTGAACTGGCCCGGCAAGAAGCGGATGAACTGGTCAAGCGGGACAATATCATCGTGGCGGCCCAGCAGCGCGCCGATCACGTTATGGACCGCGCCGCGCGAGACGCCGACGGGTTGCGGCAGGATGCTGATGTGTATGTGGTGGATGTCCTGAACGGGCTGGAGGAAGACTTGCTGCGCGTGCTGAACGTGGTGCGTAACGGGTTGCACAAGGTTCAGGCGGAGCAGGCCGAACGGGCGAATAATCAGCAGCCGGTGGAGTAGGCGATAGAGTTTTAGTAGCCTAGGTTTACTGTCTTGCTAATCTGGATAATGGAATCCAATCCAAAGCAGCTTCGAGAGGATAAAACCAATTCCTCAGTTGTATAAAAGCACTTTGTAGTAAGCCCAAGAGAATGAAGGGTCTTTCTTTCAATACGTAACAAGATAGTTCTGCAGATAACCCTCCCGTCCGAGAACAGAAGAAAAAATGATTTGTCCCGGAGCTTGTACATCATCCAGCATGAACGGCGACGGCTGATTTGGATAAAGCTAGGCTCGCCTTGTTGCCGCTACTATAAGCGAATAAAGGTTTTGACAATAAGCGATTAAGGAGGATTCCAAACGGTGTCAAAAAGAGAAGAAGATTGGCTTATCTGAACTAAGGGAGGGTTTTCAGTCGCTGACACTACAAAATAAAACTCAGCAGGGACTATCTCGTTAGAAGAACAGGGAATGATCGTCAGTAGGATATTTGAGTGACGAAAGTATTTATCTTAAAGACATGGAGCAGATAAACTTCGACCCGACAGTAAATTGGGTTGATATGATGAGAGAGGACTACCGGCTTTATTGGAGGCACGCTCCAGAGGGGGATAACTATATTAATCTCATCAACAGCACAATGTTAGAGGAGTTGGACATAATTAAGTCAACTTCTGATATTCAAATTGATGAACCAGACCTACAAAGTGAATCGGAACAAAGATCTAAAAGAGGTGTTTGTGGTTCATGGTCATGATGAATTGATGAAACAATCGGTTGCAAGAACTCTAAAGAAAGTTTAGGATTAGTGCCGGTTATTCTCCATGAACAACCAAATAGAGGGCGGACTATAATTGAGAAATTCATGGATCATTTAGCCCACGCATCGTTTGCTGCTACGTTTTGCTCTCTCCAGATGATCGAGTGCTGGAGAATAGTCAGGAACCATCGACAGTACGTACTCGTGCGCGCCAGAATGTTATTCTTGAACTTGGCATCTTTCTCGGTGCTATCAGGAAGATCCAATGTTGTTGTGCTTCATAAACAGGCTGATAATTTCGAGATGCCGACCGATATTTCGGGAGTTTTGTACACTCCATTTGATGATAATGGGGCTTGGCGATTCTCGCTTGCCACAGTTGCGTGCTGCTGGATATGAGGCCGATAGTAACCTACTAGCTCCGTAGAATACGACTATCCTGAAGCTGCGTTAAAGGAGACAAGTATGTTGCCATTGTAAAACACTTGTCTGACTCTTTTTCTAAGGACTTCTTTATAAGAAACTCCATGTCATTCTTCGCCGATTCCACCGAAGCCGAACACTACGCCAGAAATAGACCCTACTTCCACCCTCAGGCCGTCGCGCACGCCAGGACCGCAATGGGGCTGGGAGGGGCGGTGCCTCTGGCGCTGGATGTGGCCTGCGGGACCGGGCAATCGGCCGTTGCCCTGACGGCCGTTGCCGAGCAGGTTGTCGGTATTGACATCTCCCGGAGTATGCTGGCAAATGTCGAGCCGAATGAGCGAATCCGGTTGGCGCAGGCGCGGGCCGAGGCGATCCCCATCCGCAGTAGCGCCGTGTCAATCGTTTCCACCGGCCTCGCCTTTCACTGGTTTGACCGCCACCTATTTTTGCAGGAGGCGTGGCGGGTTCTGGAGGATGACGGATTCCTGATGATCTACAACAATGGATTCTCCGGCCGGATGAAAGAGAATCCCGCCTTTCAGGACTGGAGCCACGGCGCGTATCAGGACCGCTTCCCGGCACCGTCACGCGACCGTCGGCCGTTTACCGCCGACGAAGCTGCCGCGTCCGGGTTCGCCTCTGTTGGTGAAGAACGGTACGAGAACGAGGTTCGCTTCACCCCGGAAACGCTTGTCGCCTACCTCATGACGCAGACCAATGTGGTGGCCGCCATCGACGAGGGCCGCGAGCGCCTGGGGTCTGCACAAGCGTGGTTGCTGGAGCAGGTTCGGCCGTATTTCACCACGCCGGACGCAACGTTCATCTTCGTGACCAGAGCCTGGTACGCGCGCAAAATTGCCGCTGGCTAGCTATAATCATCCTTGTACAGCCTCGGTGTGTGGTTCAATGGTACGTTGGGAGCGTAAGAGGGGGGAGTGACAAATGAAGTCGAACACGGTGAAATGGTTGTTAGGCATCTTGCAGGTCTTCATCGGCATCGGCGCTGTGCCGGTTGGATTGATGATGATCATTGACCCCTCCGGGCCGCTGCCTATCGAGATGTTGGAGGGATCGCCCTTCCCCAATTTCCTGATCCCCGGCATCGTTCTATTCAGTATAAACGGTGTAGGTAGCCTGATTGGCGCTGTCCTGACCTTCCGGCAACATGCCTACGCCGGTCTCGTTGCTATCGGCTTGGGAGCCTTCCTGATGGTGTGGATCGTGATGCAGGTGTGGTGGCTTGGCCCGCCTATACACTGGTTGCAGGTGCTTTACTTTGTGCTGGGTGCGGCAGAGTTGGGCCTTGGCTGGATGCTGGACCCCGGTGCAGTACGCAGGCTGATCCGCGCCGAGTGACACCTTTTAGTTAACCACTGGCGATTCATGCTTCAACCTCGGTGGTCTTCCTGCTCCCAAGTCGCACCTGCACCAGAAACGCCCCCAGTGCCGCCAGCCCCAGCCCGATAATCTCAATCCGAGTCAGTGTTTCATCCAGGAACAGCCACGCCAGAATTGCAATCTGAATCAGCATGGTGTTGTTGATAACACTCGATTCCATGGCCGAGAGCGTCCGCAAGGTGTGGTTCCAGAGCGTGAAGGCCAGAGCCGTATTGACGACTGCCAGCCACAGGATGATCGCCCAGCTCCTGAGGCTGAGATGCGGCAGGGGTTCGACGATTAGCCCGGCCGCCAGCAGGATGATGGACCCGAAGCCCATACTAACCAGCGTCACCGTGAGCGGATGGATGGTCGCCTGCCGGTTGATCCCCCGTCCCGCAATGCTGGACAGGGATGTTGCCAGCACCACAACGGCCGCTACCAGATAGCCGATTGTCTGTCCGGTGGGAATGACAAACGGGTAGAAGAAGAGAAGCGCCCCGGCGATGAATACAAACGCGCCCATCCACTGCTGCCAGGTCGGATATTCGCGCAGCAGAAAAACGCCGAAGACAGCCACAACAACAGCGATACGTTCAGTATCAGACTGAGGGTAATGGCCGGGAGGTAGGCCAGCCCGACAAATTGTGCGCCCTGTGTGTGATGGTTGTGGTACAACGAAGCCAGAGTCCAGCAGTACGGACCAGTCCCGGCGCGACTAACGTCCGCAGCGGGGTGGTGGAACCGGAACGTAGGTAGAGGGGATAAGGACCAGGAAGGCGAGGAAATAGCGCAGCCCGGCAAAGGTGATGGGGGGAATATCGCTGATGCCCAGCTTGATAAATACCCAGGATGTGGACCAGAGGAAGGTGACCAGTAAGGCTTGTAGAACAGCCCGTGTGTGGGGGGATAGCGTTGGCTGCATTGCGGACTCCTGGCTGCGGGTGTGTTCGCCTGCCGTCAGGTATTCTATCCTGTTATTTGATTGGTAGAGTGAACTATATCGTGGGGGGATGCGGGCACCCAGCGCTTACTACACTTGACCCAACGGCACACTCTGCTACCCTTGCGGTAGGGGATTAAGACACCGTTCAGTTGGTGGAGTCGGAGGAGGGGCAACAACTCAGGTAGCCGGTAAGCCGTGATTTACCGGGTATCGTGGCGCCGGTAGGTGGTGTTGCCGGATTCAAAGTACTACCTGGCTCTGCCGGGTGCGGCTGGTTAGCCGGAATCTGAGTTGGGATCATGGCTGACGCCGGTGCTCTGGCCGTGGCTGTTGATCGCCGGGCCTGACTGGGCTGGCGGCCGTTTTTTGTGGTGGCGTCGGACGGGTGGGACTGGTGCTGGCGACGCTGGCCGCAGTATCCCTCGGTGCCGCCCGCTATGTTTCTTCACTTCCACCACCGGATCAATCCGGCGCACAAGCATATTGAGCGAATTGGCGTTGTTTATGGGCAGGTGGAAAGTGAACCCGACCTGGGTGACACCTCCACGCAGCTTCGCGTAGCCATATCGAGATTGTTGCCAACGACCATTCTACCGAAGTAGACGATGTAATCCTTGTTCGCGCGCCGCGCTACCCGCTGATCCCCTATGGCGCAACGGTGCGGCTGGTGGGTGAAGTTCAGTCTGCAGAGATGGGAAATTCGGCCGACTACGCTGCTTATTTGGCCCGGCAGGGCAACCAGATGATCTATCCACAGGTTATCGTAGAAGATGAGGGTGGCAGCGTGATGGTCAGGGGCTTACTGGCGGTAAAGGAACGGGCGCGTCTGGCTATTACCCGCTCCATCCCGGAGCCGCAGGCGTCATTGCTGCAGTGGGCATCTTGCTGGGCGACGATAGCGGGCTGCCCCGAGACCTGGCTGATGCCTGCCTTTCGCCGAACCGGAATGACCACATCACATTATCGCCATATCGGGGTTCAATATCGCCCTGCTTATTGCTCTCGCTGACCGGCTAACCCTGCCGTTTCTGCCGCGCCGGACAGCCGCTTTCTTCGTCATGGCCTTCATTACCCTCTATACTGCCGTGCTGGTCGGTGGGTCCGCTTCGGTACTGCGCGCTGCATTAATGGGTGGCGTCTACCTG
Source organism: Chloroflexota bacterium (assembly GCA_041390945.1). Classification (GTDB taxonomy): domain Bacteria; phylum Chloroflexota; class Anaerolineae; order Promineifilales; family Promineifilaceae; genus Promineifilum. The sequence goes on along the minus strand of JAWKOY010000019.1, from coordinate 123,240 downwards.
CTGAGCATGCACGCTTTCTGGGACGGCCGACATTGGCGCTGGCGTCGCTGGTGGTAACGGCCGTGGTGATGACGGCCGTACAGCCGTCGACGCTTTGGGATATCGGCTTTCAGTTGAGTTTGCGGCTACTCTGGGTCTCATGCTCTACGCCGATCCCTGGACGCGGTGGCTGCAACAACGGCTCAGCGGCGTGTTTGCCCCGGATGCGAATCGCACCGTCACCGGGTTGCTTGGCGAAGGGTTGGTGGTCACAGCGGCCGCCCAGGTCTTTGCCCTGCCACTGATCCTGTACTACTTCGGCCAACTGTCATGGATAGCCTGCCGGCCAATCTGCTGGTCCTCCCGGCCCAGCCGGCGGTAATGATGACCGGCGGGTTAGCTGCGTTAGCGGGCATGGCTCTGCCACAAGTGGGACAGGTTGCCGGGTGGGTCGCCTGGGTATTTCTGGCTTACACCACTCAGGTTGTGGAACTACTGGCGGCCGTTCCCGGAGCTTCGGTTCCGGTACCGCTAGGGATTGCCGGGCTGGGCGGTATATTTCTGTTCATTGGTGTTGCCACAGTCGCTGCCAGACGGTCCGAAGTTGCCAGGGATGTGATCGTGTCGCCGGTGCGCACGCGATTCGCTTCTCTGGCTCTGCTGGGTGCCTCTCCTGATCCCATTGCCCTGCTGGCCGGTCTATGGGCAACCTCCCAACCGGACGGGATGCTGCATGTCTCGTTCCTGGATGTGGGGCAGGGCGACGCCATTCTGATTGAAGGACCCAATGGGCGGCAGATGCTGATAGATGGGGGGCGGTATCCGACAGCAGCAATCACCCGATGGATGGGCGCGCACCCTTCTGGGATCGCATTCGCTGGATGTCGTGGTGGCGACACCGGATGATGATCACATTGCCGGGCTGGTTCCGGTTCTGGAGCGGTATCAGGTAGGGATGCTGCTGACCAATGGGGCGCCACCCGGAAATGATGCTGCCTATATCGCCCTGTTGAAGCGGCCGCTAATCAGGGACGCCGGGTGCATGTTGTGGAGCGCGGTGAGATTGTCAGCCTTGATACGAATACCGCCGTAACTATTTTGCACCTCTACTGATTTTCAGGCCGATGATACAAACAACGCCTCAATTGTTGGCCGGTTGACTTACGGCGACCTGTCCGATGCTGCTGACAGGGGATGCCGAGTGGGACGGAACGGGCGTTGATGGCCGGGGATGCTGCCGTTAGCGAGTGCGGTATTGAAGGCCGGGCATCATGGATCAAACGGTTCGTCCGGTGAGGAGTTCCTCAGAATGGTGCATCCGCAGGTGGCGAAATCATCTCCGCAGGGAAGGACAATAGCTTCGGCCACCCACATCACCGGCTGCGTTCTGCTGGCCCGAGCTTGGGGGCAGTCGGCGCAACGATTCTGCTGTGCACGGATGAGTCGGGCACGCTGGAGCTGATGAGCGACGGCGAAATATGTGGTGGCAAGGGCAACGTTTCATGTGGAGATGGTCATCAGATGCTGGCGGTGCCCTCGCCCGGCACCGTCGATTATGAGATCTCAGCCGCCGCGCGCAACCGGTGTCCCGCTGGATCTTTCACCGGTGAGCCGCGCCTGGTTTGGCTTTGCCAACCATAGCGGCTTTTTCCGGGTCAGGACGCTGCGACGGATGACGACAGCCCGGCAGTCAAAGCCAGGTAACCACGGCCGATCTGCGCACAGCCTGTCCCCAACGGCCGAACCGACGATGACTGCCCCCCGACCGCCACACCTGAACCCACTCCCATTGCCCCGGAGGTGAGCGTCTCGGACCAGACCGTGGGGAGATGGCGTTCTGGTGATTGACGAGGCTGGTTTGCCGGTGGCCGGATGGCTGGCGGTATATAGCGTTTCCAGGGGCTAGACCCGAATTGCTTGGCTATGTTGGCTTACCCGAAGGGGTTCACCGGAATGTTGAGCTAACCATTGATCCGACGCTGGCGACCAACGAGCTTTTGGCCCTTGGTGCATTGGGATAACGGGGATCCGCAGGAGTTTGAACTGCCGGAACCGGATGGAACCCGGTGAAGGAACGGCAACCGAATTTGCTGTTGAGGTAACGCTGCCCCGGCCCTCGGTTGAGGTTGACGATCAGGAAATCGGGACGGACGGATTGGTGACAGTTCGGTCGGTTGAGGTGCTGGCTCCAACATGGGTCGTTATTCATGCTGACGAGGATGGTAGCGCCGGCAATGTATTGGGACAGGTGCTCCTGGAAACCGGAGAGTATGAAGACGTGACTGTTCCCATCCGCTGGTATCTGGGTACACCCCAACTCCATGCTGTGCTGCATGAGGATAGTGGTGAAGCCGATTTTCTGGATTATCCGGCTGCTGATCCGCCAGCTGGTGAGAACGGAACGGCCGTGGCAGCGACATTCGCCGCAGCTTACCGCCGGAATTGCTCGTGTATGATCAGCCGGTTTTGGATGGTTCAATCGTGATTGAGCGCGTGATCCAGCGACGGGCCGGGGTGGGTTGTGGTTCACTACGACGATAACGGACAGCCGGGCCTCATCATCGGCGAGGCGCCTCTGGAGATGGGCTGAATGAACAGGTCCGGGTGAACCTGCTGGAATCCGCGCGCTGACGCCGGTGCTTTACGCTCGCGTTCACCAGGATACAAACGTTGGGGATGCCTTTAACTTCCCGGAAAGAAGATCCCCCAATCCTGTATGAGGATCGCCTTCCGCAAGCGGAGCAATTCCCGCACAGACACAGGCCGGGTATCTCATCATTTATGACCAGGGTTTGAGTGATGACGGGCAGGTTTCGGCCGCTGTGGTTGTGTCTGTCCGGGATGCCTGGCTGGTGATCCACGCCGATGACGACTGGTGCGCTGGTCAGTTCTTGGTGAGACGTTCATTCCAGTCGGAATTAATCGTGATGTGGCTGTTACTCTGGACTCATTGCCGGAACCGGGAACATATCATGCCGTACTGTATCAGGATGCCGGTGAGGTCAGAAGTATTTGACTACCCCGGCGGTGCAGATACGCTTCCGGGTGCAGGGTGGTACAGTATAGATCGTCCTTTTGAAGTTCGAGACTCGAACACTGATTCATAGGCATTCGCTTTTTGTACTGTATTAACGGTAGACACCCCTAACATTTCACGTTGCCTTCATGTTCTATTGTAGGTACATGTGGCACTATTTGCTTGTATTAATAGGAAGTTTACTGGCCTGATCGTTGGCCGGTTGTTTGTGATTTCGTCAAGAGCCGCGCGATTTTCCACCGCGCACCCAGATGAGACCCGAACTCAGTAAAATAGCCTTGTCGTAAACGCTAACCTGTTAGGGTAGGTTCAGATGTCCCAAGGAGTTAGAGAGATGGCTTTCAGCCCCAATTCAACTCAGTCTCGCGAAATGACTGAGCTGCGCAATCACCTGAAGTGGCTCGATGAAGAGCGCCGTAAAACAGCCCGTAAGCTGACCGAGATGGAACAACGCATTGCCCAACAGGGACGCGAGCTCTCGGAACGTGAGAAGCGCATTCATGAGCTGGAATGGCAATTAGCCCAGGTCTCCGAACGTGTTGAGCAGATGCCTGAATTGGGTGCGGGGTCATCCGGCCAGGAACAACGACTCCAGGATCTGGAATGGCATATGTCCAATATCAACGCCCAATTGGTTCGTTTGCCCAAGCTTGATGAGGAACTTGCCAATTTCCGGGAAGAGATCTCCCAATACACCGTAGATATTGAGAATCGCCTGATAGGGCAGCAAATAGAGGCCTCCCAGCGTCTGGAGACTGACGTCTATTCCCGCTTGCGCGAAGATGTGACGCAAGCAGTTGCCGGATATGATGAACGTCTGACAGGTTTACAGACAGATGTAGACAACCGAATGATAGGTTTGCAAGCTGATGTTAATGACCGTGTGGACCAGCAGCTTGTCATGTCCGTGCAGAGCGTCCAGGAAGAACTACTTGAGCGTCTGGCTGCGCTGGAAAGTACTGTACCTGTAACGACTGCCCGCCTTACCGATGTGGAAGCACTCCTGGGTGGGCTTGCCACTGACGATGACGATGACTCTCCGGCCATTCTTACTCGATTGGAGCAGGAACTGGAGCTGCGTCAGGCGGAGGAACTCCGTTTGGCTAACCTCATTGGCGTTCAGGAAAGCAAGATAGAAGAATCTGTCAGTCGTTTGAATGAGATGAATCAACTGATTGCTGAGATTCAGGCGAAAACTGTCCAGTCCGACGAGGCGTTGGCAGAACTGGATAACCTGTACAGAGATCTGGATGACAATTGGAAGCCGGCGCTAATGGAGGCCAGCGGCAAACTGGTTCCTTTGAGCGAGCGGCTCAATGTCCTGAGTAATACAGTCACCAAATCTGAGGCTAATATCCAGACACTCGTAGCCGATCAGACTGAAATGCGCGAGGGTCTGGTAAATGTATCGGAAGAAATGCGGCAGGCCCGGCAGGATTTAACGAGTCAGGTAGATAACTGGCAGGTGACCATTGACGAGCATAAGGAAACGATTGAGCGCTTTACCCAGCAATGGTTGACATTGTCCAACCAATACAAGGAAGCGCGGATGGCTGTCCAGAATTTTGCCCATTGGCAAAAACAACTGGAGCAGCAGAAACGCGAAGCCTCCGAGATGTTGCGTGTGGAGTCGAATCGCATGCAATCGCGGTGGGAAGGTTTCTTGTTGGAGATACAAGAGCAACTAAAGAACGTTGAACTGGATCTTGCCCAAAAATGGCAGGCATTTGAAATAGAAAACGAACAAAAATGGGACTCCGCACGCAGGAATGAACAGGTGTGGCGTGAGGAGCTGGCGAGCGTAGATGACTTGATCGTCAAGCTACAGCAGGACAGCCGCAATCTCATCTGGCGTGTTCAGGCCGCTCAGGCTGATGCCATCAAGAAATGGCCGCGACTGTTGTTGGAAGAAGTTGAAAAGGCTGTCGAGTTGAATCCAAATCGCCGGTTGCAACCTACTCCGGGTGCGCCTACACGTAGCGATATGAGTGTTGTGGACGCGATTGAACAGGGGCTGATCAAAGTAGATTACGATGACGAGCTTTCGGATGACAATACCACCCAGGGCGGCTGAGAAAGCTGGTTTTCGTTGATCGCCTGTTAGACGGAGTGAAGGAGTAAGAGTCAGGATGACAGAAAAGCCGAAAGGGCTGGGCATTCAATGGATCGTGATCATTCTGCTGGTTTTGGCAGTCTTCTTTGGCTGGCTGGGTTATACCGACGGCAGCTTCTTTAATGTTTACGCCAGTGGCATTGGCATTATGTTGCTGGGTGTGGCATTAACGGTCTGGTTGGTCGACTACGTAAATCGCCAATCTCAGACGCGATTGATGACTATCCTGGAAACACAGATACGACAGCAAGAGGAAAATCAGACGCTGCGAGAAGAAATCGTTCTCAAGTCGCAATTGATTCGGGAGTTGGGTAGTGGGGATGAAGGACTGGCTGCTCGCGCCATACGTGTTCTGGATGAAAAGGGATGGCTGACTGATGGCTCCCTGTCCAATGCGCAGTTGGTTGGGGCCAGATTAAGCGGAGCCGCCCTTGCATGGGCAAATTTGAGCGGCACGTTTTTAAGCCGTGCAAATCTGGAGGGTGCTGACCTGAGCTATGCCAATCTCCATGAAGCAACTTTGAGTGATGCCTATTTGGAACGGGCCAATCTCAGTCAGTCCACTTTAACGGACACAGATCTGCGTGGTGTCGATATGAGCCTCGTAAACCTGACTGAGGCCGATCTGACCGGTGCTACGCTGGATGAGGCGCAATTGAGCGGCGCGACAATGGTCGATGCCAATTTGCATCAGGCGCAGGCAAGCCGGGCGACATTTAACGGGGCCAATCTGGAACGGGCTAATCTGGTCCAGGCGGACCTGACGTATTCCAGCTTTGAGCGCACTGGCCTGTCCGGGGCTAATCTGGGTTGGGCCAATATGAGCCGCGCCAATCTGGAAAAGGCAGATTTAACCGAGGCGAATCTCAGCGGTACCAATCTTGACGAGGCTCGTTTGCAAGGGGCCAATCTGGCCGGGGCATTCCTGTTCGGGGCCAGGGTATCCCTAAAAGCTCTGTCAGCAGCGAAGTCATTGGCCGGGGCAACCATGCCTGATGGGTTGAAGTATGAAGACTGGGTACGCCGTCAGGCTGGTGAAGATGTACCGGACCCGGAGCTTCCGCCTGAATTGGAAACCCCGCCATCACCGCTGGATTATCGCGCTGAAGAAAGCTGATCTTCGGCAACAAATAGTCAGATAAAAAGCCAAAGGCCCTGGAATCTCCAGGGCCTTTGTTTTGCACCGTAGCAATGCTAGCTCTCACGAGGAGGCATTGCTACGGTGCACATGATAGAGTAACTACTCATACGCACCACCTCCTCTGTGTTTAAGATGGCAAGTAAATAAATCTGTTAACTAATAAAAATGATTATGGCATAGGGTTTTAGACCTGTCAATAAAAGTGACATCATCTCATGTTGGGCGTTCGTTCGCCAATTGTCGAAAAGAGAGGCAAAGAGTCTATCCACTTCCTGCAACGTGTTGTAATGAACAAAGCAATACGCACCAACCCGCCACTTGACGAATTTCCCCAGACGCTCCATGACTTCGACGGCATAGTAATGTCCGTGCCAGACGAATGCCTTCCTCTCCCAAACGTATCGCCACTTCGCGCAGTGAATACCCATCCAGACTGACCGCAAATGTAGGCGTGCGGTTTGCCAGTTCTTCGATATCGGTAATCCCGTAGACATACGCAAACCGGGAATAGTCGTGGCTTGTGCAAGAAGGAAACTCTTGACTTAACTCCGCTTCATGACGTTTGATCTTTGCCATGGCAGCTACTAACTGTTCCCGTCGCGATCAACTTCCGCCTCCTAACCCGGCCAGATAATTAACGGCCGCTGCCACCCCACCCGCCAGACTCTCAAAGCTCTGTGTGCCGGTTTCCATTTTTCCGGTGGTTGGCTTGGTGTAGGCCGCACCTTGTAGGCTTCAGTTGATCCAGCAGTGCGTATTTGCCGTACCACACCTGTATGCGGTCCGAAGAACTTATAGACAGAACAGGCGAAATCACAATCCAGTGCCTTGACGTCTATCGATCCGTGCCGGAGCATAATGGACGGCATCCACATACACCAATGCCCCGACCTCGTGAGCTGCGGCTGTAATTGCCCGGATATCATTAATGGTTCCAACAGCATTGGATGCGCCGATGTAGCCACCGGAACGTGGCCCGTTTCGTTTAGGAGCGATAAGCGGGACTTTCTCGTGCCGGTGTTACCAGGTTTCCGGGTGGAAGTCGAGCCAGCGTACCACTACACCACGATCTGCTGCGGCCGTTAGCGGGGGAGATATTGGCGTCGTGATCGATCTTCGTCACGGTAAATTTCGTCGCCTGGTTGACAAGGTTCGACTGATAGCCCGGCTCATGCTGAATGTAAGGCTAGTCATGTTCTGACCGAAAATGATCTCTTCCGGCTGGGCATTCAGGAAGTGTTATCAGCGCCGGGCCTCCCCGACAATTGCCCGGTTTCCATGCTGGTTACGAAGGGGCCACCGAGGTTACTGCTGCCCTGCTGCAGGTAATGAGTCATAGCGTCAATGACCGATTGCGGCGTTTACGATTGCCGCCCGGACCGTCTAAAAGACAGCCGGTTGGTCGCCCACCATACGGCTCAAGGCAGGGAACAAAGGGCGAATTTGATCGGGTTGTAGAGAGGGTGTATCGGCATTCATAGACGCAATTGTAGCATGAAGCCGGCTTGTCAAAAGATTGAAACAAGACATTAGGCGCTTGTGTAGAACTCATAAAAATGATGTGAAGATCATCCACTTCCTCTATTTTATTGCCTCCGGATCGGTCATAATGCAGCCATTGCATTCTTGCGGCTGCCCGGCCGCAAGCAAGGGAACGTCCGTATGAAACATATTGCTATCACCTTGTCTGCCTTTGTGGCAGGTCTTGTATTGCTGGCTGGTCTACTATTTATTACCAACGGAGCCGCCTCGGCTGATCCGGGAACCGGAGCAAATGTACCGCCAATAGTCCTCGTTGATCCCTCGCGCGTGCCTATATGCCCCCGGACGACAACGTAAGTCCCTAGCTACTATCACGGCGACAGCATGGTCTTACCTACCGGTGATTGCCGGTGATCCGCCGGAACCGGTTTACGACATGATGGAGTTTATGGCGGACGGCGCTGGGGTTCTGTATGAGGTACGCCACAGCAGCGGATCACAGGCTCGGCACCAGACACAATTCGAGGGTGCACGCTTCTTCCATACCAAGGGCAACGAAATCACGGCTGAATGGGAAGAGCTGCGCGGGGAACCGAGGATATTATTTATCGGGGAACGGACACCAGTCCCGGTGATGGGCATTTCTACACCCTGTATGAGGATGATGTGGCCGGGTCTGCCTGGAGCCCGCGTTATTGGCGAGTCGGTGATCTGTTCGAACGCGACCCCTATGTTGTGTTCTATAACAAATCTGATTGCGGTATTGTCGCCAGCGGCTATCAGCAAAGCTGGCTGCGCTTTAAACCTATTCGCCGTCATATACGTTTGAAAGCGGCCTGACTCTGGACAATGTCGTCGAGCTTACTGGTTACGGAACCGGACGGCGATCCGGTTGAACATTACTTCTATGCGGCTGACTTTGGTCTGGTCAGGTGGGGCAACACTGATCCGCGGGTATAGCTATGTCCCAGCGAAATCCACGCCCGGACAACGGCCGGATAATACCCGCGAGACCCTGACTTGCCTGAGTCGTCAAGGGAACAAACTGCTCTACTCGAGCTAAACTGAACTTTGCAGGCCGTTGCCACCGGGTTCCGTGCCAAGTAGATACCCTCGGATATATGCCCGTTTTCTTCTGCCGGCTGTAGCGCACTTTTCCCGGTGGGCTAAAATGCGGTTATAACGCATTGCGTTATAACGTTGCTACGCACCCGGTTCCGGCATCCTGGCGGCGAAAGAACCGATAACCCACAGACTCACTGAATTTAGGAGAATGCACAATGAGCGCCAACGGCCACAATGAATCAATAAGCTTTCAGTTAAGCGAAGAGCACAAGATGATCCAGAAACTGGCGCGTGATTTTGCCCGAAATGAAATCGCGCCCCAGGCGGAGCATTATGATCGTACCCATGAATATCCGTGGCCGGTCATTCGCAAAGCCCAGGAATTAGGCCTGACCATGATGGCGATCCCTGAAAAATATGGTGGACTGGGTCTCAGTTTGTTTTGAAGAATGTCTGGTTGGGGAGGGCTGGCGCAGGGTTGTTCCGGTATGAGTACGGCCATCTCAATTAATGGATTGGTATGCTCCCCGTCCTGATTGCCGGTAGTGAAGAACAAAAGACTGAGTATGGTGGCCGGATAGCTGATGGTGAGATGTGTGCGTATTGCGTCACAGAGCCGGAAGCCGGTTCCGGACGTAGCCGGTATCAAGACAACTGCTATTAGCGACGGAGACCATTACATTCTCAATGGCGGCAAGACATTCATCACCGGGGCAACCAACGCTAACTTCTACTCTGTACTGGCAAACGCCACAGACCCTGACGTACGAGAGGACCGGCGTGCCCGTTACAGAGAATGAGCTTCTTTGTCGTGGAACGGGAATGGGAAGGCGTCAGCGTGGGGAAGCCGTTCGATAAGATGGGCCAACACGCTTCCGATACGGCCGAAGTTATCTTTGACAACGTACGGGTTCCCGCAACCCACATGCTGGGTGAGCCGGGCACTGGTTTCGCGACGGCCATGAAGGTCTTGATCGTAGCCGGCCTGGTGTTGCCGCTGGAGCGGTCGGTGTGGCCCAACGTGCTTTGGATGAAGCAATCAAGTACGCTAAAGAACGTGTCAGTATGGGGCAGCCAATCTGGCGCTGGGCCATTAATGTCACGCCGATTGCCGATATGGCTATCCAGGTGGAAGCGGCACTTGCGGCTACGCTGGTTTGGAGAGCTGCGGGCTGAGGATAGTGGAGAGCGCAATACAACGGCTGCAGCCGCTGGCTAAAAGCCTAGCGCAGCGGTAACGCCATGAAGGTGGCGACGGATGCTGTCCAGGTCTTTGGTGGGTACGGATTTATGTCTGAATATCCGGTCGAAAAACTCATGCGGGATGTCAAGATCTTCCAGATTTATGAGGACACAAGTCAGATTCAGCGCAATATCATTGTGCGAGGAAGGTATTCCGCTAGGCAAACTACGCGTATAGACTGACAAAGTGATCCCTAACGCCTCGAGAGCTGCAAGCATCCAGACCGAGGCGTTTTGTCATGATACACACTAGAATTAACCGTACTCCAACTCCAGACGCCAGATATGTTAATTCAGGAATGAACAGAAGTTTGTTGCCTTTGGCGATTTATCTGCCCATAATGCAAGTGATAATTATGATAGAAGGAGTTTGTTTTGAAATCATTTGTGTCTGTTCACCGTGGACCGGCATTTACCCAACCACACCTCTTTCTCATAGGAGCTTTTCTAACTGTGGATGTTAACGAGGCGATTGCCAGTCGCCGTTCTGTTTCCCGCTTTTTGCTGGACCCTGTACCTGCGGAACAACTGGCGCGACTTTTGGCAACCAGAGTGTTTGGGCCCCCAACCACCATTTAACCGAGCCGTGGACGTTTGTCGTCATTGGACCGAAACCAGTGCACAACTGGCTGGGTGTTTGGTGTTCTTCCGACGGACGGATCCGGTGTTCACGGAACGCCGCAGCGAACCGCGGGACGAATCGCTAAATTCAACAGGATATCTCAAACTTCGGTGGCGATCGTGTTGCGATCAACGGAGGATGTGACGTCTGATGAGATACGCCTACGGCGCGTACGTTTGAAGAATATTCAGTTCAACGCCACATATAGGGCCTGGCGTTGTCGATGTGAAGTGAGCCATAAGTGGAAGTATACGATGCTGACATGCCAAACTCACTTGGTTTGGATTCGGGAAACGCAGCGAATCATCGGGTTGCTATATCGGGTACCCGACTGAGATCATGCAGCCGCTGAAGTACTCGAAGATGCCATTATCTGGACTGAGTAATTTGAAGTCGTTGCCCTGTTTGACGCACTGTGGGTTCCGAGTACAATGTGCTTTAGTTACGGTTGCATAGGTTTGTGCAGAATCATCTGGTGGAGCAATGACCAAGCAGATACAGGAGCCGGAAACCTGGTATACGCTGAGCGAGGCGGCTAAACGGCTGAACGTTCATCCTACTACGTTGCGGCGTTGGGCGAATAACGGCGATATCCCGGTCATGGTTACGCCGGGAGGCCACCGAAGGTTTGCCGCCAGTGATATTGCCCGTTTTGCACGGGAGCACCGGATGTCGCCCTATACCAACGGGATCGTTGGTTTATTTGCCACGCAAGCACTGGCCCATGCCCGCCAGGAAGTGGTTGTCAACAGCGATGAGAACTGGTTGACGAAATTCAGCTCTGAAGCTCGTAGCCGTAACCGCCTTTTGGGACAGCAACTAATGGGCTTGACGCTCCAGTATCTGTCGAGTGACGATGACAGCGATGCCATTCTGGACCAGGCTCGCCAGGTTGGACGCGAATACGCCCGCAATGCCATCTCACAGGGCTTGCCGATGAAAGCCACTCTGGAGGCTTCCATGTTCTTCCATGACAGCCTCATTGATACCGCTCTGCATCTGCCGGACACGGCCAATATTCGCCCGGAAGCCAATGTGCGATTGCTGCGCCGCGTCAATGTCTTGCTGAACGCCGTTCATCTGGCAGTCGCGGAAGAGTACGATAGCCAACGTTGATTGCCGCAATCCGGTGATCACTATTCATCCGTAAGCTTCAGATTACCCCCGATAGGCAACCCTAATAATGTCCACTGCAACATCGCCTGCATCCATACCGATTAAACAGGTGGCACTACCGGCCGAGCACGGCAGTTGGAGCCTGGTCATCGAACCGATATTGCTGGGTTTGCTGGTTGCACCATCGGTCGGGGGTGTTGCGCTGGCGGTGGCTGCATTTGCGCTGTTCCTGCTCCTGCGGCCGTTATCTCTTGTATGGCGTGATATGCGTCGCGGCCGGCAATTTGCCCGAACGCGTGTGGCGCTACGCGTTTCCGTTGTTTATGCACTCCTGGCGTTGATTGGTGGTCTGGCCGCCTTGCTTATCGCCGGGTGGCGGCCGTTGCTCCCGGTGATCCCGGCGCTGCCCTTACTGGCTATATTCCTCTGGTATAACCAGCAGCCCGGCCGAAGCTGGCAGGCGGAGCTAACCGCCCCGGTTGCTTTCTCTGCTGTGGCAACCTCAATTGCTCTCGCGGCCGGTTGGTCGATGCGTCCCGCGCTGGCGCTGTGGGTGGTTATGAGTGCGCGGTCAGTTCCCGCGATTCTTTTCGTGCGATCCCGCCTTCGTCTGGACAAGGGAAAGGACATTCAACCGATGGGTGTGATCCTTGTCCATGTTCTGGCGTTGCTCGTTGTAACGGCCGTGGTCCTGGGAGGTTTGCTGCCTGCTACCAGCATCCTGGCAATGGGTATTCTTTTGGCGCGGGCTATTTGGGGATTGTCGCCGTGGCGATGGCGATGCACGGTTAAGCAACTGGGCTTTCTGGAAACCGGGTTTGGATTGCTGACTGTATTGCTGATTGCCCTTGGCTATTGGTTCTGAACGGCCTGACGCGCTGTGGCTAGCTGTTCCCTGATTGCGGTTGGGGCAGTTCCTCCGGTGAGCGACCGGGCATCCAGCGCCGCTTCAACAGATAAGACGGCTGCGACGTCATCACCAAAACGGCCGTCCACTGCTTGCAGATCTCCATCAGTCAAGTCCGTCAGTTCGACACCCAATTCCTCTGCCCGGCGTACAGCCTGTCCGACAAGATGGTGTGCTTCCCGAAACGGCACGCCCTGGCGAACCAGGTAGTCGGCCAGCTCTGTTGCCAGTAAACCGCCTTCGAGTTGACCGGCCATACGCTCCGGCCGAATCGCCAGCGTCTGAACCAGTCCGGCCATCACCGGCAACGCCATGGACAATGTGTCATAGGCGTCAAAGACTGGCTTCTTGTCTTCCTGCAAGTCTTTGTCGTAGCTGCTGGGCAGCCCCTTGAGCGTCGCCAACAAGCCGGTCAGGTTGCCGATGAGTCGCCCGCTCTTGCCCCTGGTTAGTTCCAGAGTGTCGGGGTTTTTCTTCTGGGGCATGATGCTGGAGCCGGTCGCATACGCATCATCCACCTCTACGAAGCCGAACTCGGCCGAACTGAAGATGATTAGATGCTCCGACAACCGGCTCAGGTGAATGGCAGTGAGCGTTGCTGCATAGAGGAAGTCTGCGGCAAAGTCGCGGTCGGAGACAGCATCCAGACTGTTTGGTGCAACGGCGTTAAATCCCAGACGATCGGCCAACGCCCGGCGATCTACCGGAAAAGCGGACCCGGCCAGCGCCGCAGCGCCGAGGGGTAGCACAGCCGCCCGGTTGCTGGCTTGCCGGAATCGCTCCACGTCACGCACCAGCGGCCAGACGTGGGAAAGCGCCCAATGTCCCCAGGTTATCGGCTGAGCATGTTGCAGGTGAGTGTAGCCAGGCATCGGTTGGCTGAGATATTGCTCGGCACTATCCATAAGAGCGAGTTGCAGGGCGGCAATTTCCCGGCAGATGTTTTCAACCGCACCCATAACCCATAGACGGAAATCGTCGCTACCTGATCGTTGCGACTGCGTCCGGCATATGAAGCTTCGCTCTCCAGTGGGGCCGGATCAACTCAATCAGGCGTCGCTCAACGGCCGAGTGAATATCCTCATCGGATGTTTGAATGGTGAAGGTGCCTGCGGTGAACTCGGCCCGGACCTGTTCCAGGCCATTTACAACCGCCTCTGCCTCGTCGGTGGTTAATACATCAATGGCCGCCAGTGCCTCCGCCCAGGCGATACTGGCCGTAATATCCTCGTCGTACAGTCGGCCGCCAAAGCCAATACTTGCCTGATACTGAAACACTAGTGCATCAATAGCACCTGTAAACCGGCCGCCCCAAAGCTTGCTCATTCTTACGTCCGGTAATCCGCGTTCAAGGTGATGTATTCGTGACTCAGGTCCGTTGTCCAGATCGTGAAATCCGAACCCCCAGGCCGAGGTCCAGCCGGACGGCAAAGGCAGGAGCGGCGAAGATGGCGGCGGCATCAGCTTCGGCGAAGCCCGTAGGTGCTCCACCGGCCACGAGTTGCAGTTCGTCAACATCATCGCTGGTAATCCACAGGCTGAGCAATCTTGTTTCAGGCCAATCCCGCTTACGGCCGGCTGCCATCAGGATACGTCCCCAGTTGGGGATCAGCAACAGTGAAGGCAGTTTTCACGAGCGGGGAGGTGGCAATCGTCGAGGCGATCTGTCGTGCGTCGGTTGATGATAAGGCACCGGTTACCTGGACTTCGACAAACTTTGTGGCCCCCTCGGCATCCAGTACTATCATCTTAGCCAGAGCCTGACAGAGTGCTAACAGCGCATCTTGCATGAGGGCAAGGTCAGCCTCGTTACTTGCTTCGACCCCACTGGCGCCGTTGGCAAGGAACAGGATGGTATCGTTGGTACTCGTGTCCCCGTCGACCGTGATCGCATTAAAGCTCTGATCCACAGCCTTGCGTAGCAGGGGCTTCATCCTGTCCGGAGCAATGGCGGCGTCGGTGGTAATTATCCCCAGAAGGGTTGCCATGTTGGGATGGATCATGGCCGCGCCCTTAGCCATTCCGCCCAGTGTTACACGGCCACCGGACAGTTCCAGGGTGATGGACTGATGCTTCGGCCGTGTGTCGGTGGTCATGATGGCCTGTGCGGCCGCCATACCGCCCTCAGCGGACAGTTCCGCCGCCGCCGCCGCGATCCCGGCTTCTACCTGTTCCATTGGCAATTGAACGCCAATGACACCGGTAGACATAACCAGGAACTGATTAGCATCACCGTTAAGGGCTTCGGCCGAAAGCTGCTGCATGGCAAGAGCATTCGCCAAACCCGGATCGCCGGTACAGGCATTGGCGTTTCCACTATTGATGATTGCTCCACGGATGTGTGTGTTGTTGGTTGCCAGGGTTTCCCTGTCGATTATGACCGGGGCGGCAACAACCTGATTACGGGTGAAAACCCCGGCGGCCGTGCAGTCGTGGTCCGAATAGAGGATCGCCAGGTCCGGTTTGCCCGACTCCTTAATCCCACAGGTAACTCCGGCCGCGCGGAACCCGGCCGGGGAGGTTGCTGTCCCGGCCGGGTCAATGTTCATTGATGTCGTCATACGGCAATCTTTCCGACTGAAATTAGTCGCGCTTGAATTTGGAATAGTCGGGCGCAGCGTACCGGGTTTTCCCACCGTCGCTGACTTCCATCATCGCCTTGACCTTCATCTGCAACCCGAAGAGGGTGATGAAGCCCTCAGCGTCGGCCTGATCATAGACATCTTCCTGGCCGAAGGTGGCGAAGTCCTCACGGTAAAGGCTGTTGGGGCTGTAACGGCCGACAACAATCACATTGCCTTTGTACAATTTCAGCTTCACCCAGCCGTCAAGCGTCTTTTGTGTCTCATCCACGAAGGCTTGCAGGCTTTCGCGCAGTGTATGGTACCACATGCCGTAGTAGGTCAGTTCCGCATACCGCAGGGCCATCTGCTGCTTGTAGTGCATGGTTTCACGGTCCAGACACAGGGATTCCAGTTCACGGTGAGCGGCATAGAGGATGGTGCCGCCGGGTGTCTCGTAGACGCCGCGTGACTTCATACCCACAAGGCGGTTTTCCACCAGGTCAATGCGGCCGACGCCGTGCTTGGCGCCCAATTCGTTGAGCGTTTCAATAACCGATGCAGGTGGTAAAGCCACTCCATTGACAGCTATAGGCATGCCCTTCTCGAATGTAATTTCGACAACTTCCGGTTCATCCGGTGCGTCTTCCGGAGAAACTGTTCGCTGGAACATTTCCGGCTCCGGCTCGTTGGCCGGGTCTTCCAGAATGCCGCCTTCATGTGACAGATGCCAGAGGTTGGCATCGCGGCTGTAGATGGATTTCTCGGTCTGGGTGACGGGCACATTATGCTCACGGGCATAAGCCAGGCATCCTCGCGCGAGCGGATATCCCATTCACGCCATGGCGCAATCACGGTCAGTGTTGGGTTCAGCGCCTGAAAGGTCAGCTCGAAACGCACCTGGTCGTTGCCCTTGCCCGTGCAGCCGTGGGCCACAGCGTCGGCGCCTTCGGATTCGGCCACGGCCACCTGCCACTTGGCGATTAAAGGCCGGGCGACCGAGGTACCGAGCAGGTATTGCTTTTCGTAGATTGCACCGGCCTGCATCATCGGAATGAGGAAATCTTTGGCAAACTCATGACGCAGGTCTTCAATAATTACTTTGCTGGCACCGCTCGCCAACCCTTTTTCTTCAAGACCTTCCAGTTCGTGATCGCCTTGCCCGATGTTGGCGCAGAAGCAGATGACTTCGCAATCATAATTTTCGCGCAGCCAGGGGACGATCACAGATGTATCCAGGCCACCGGAGTAGGCGAGGACGACTTTATTGACAGCAGGACGACTCATATTTCTTTCTCCAACGGGCGCAGATTTTGCGCGGGTATTGATTGTTTGCAACGCTATGGGGCGTGCGGTGTGTTGGGAATGTGACTGTTGGATAAACCGTGGGCGATTCATCCCCTGTGGGTCCGACAAGTGTAGCACGACGGCCGTTTCGTCACAATGATCTTGCAGGGGGCACATCTGGCAATCGCGCCAGACTTTTTGGGGAAAACGCTCCTTGCTGGTGACCTGAAATCCACCGTATTCGAAGAAGGCAACGGCGCGAGTCAGGGCAAACAAGGTGGGGATATTTCGCTGGCGTGCTTCGGCAATAATGGACTTCAGTATTGTCCTGCCCCAACCTTCCCCTTTAACATGATCGGCGACGGCCAGTGAACGTACTTCGGCCAGGGCGAGGTTGTAAGACAGGAGGGAGACACAGGCCACGATTTCGCCATCTGTATCCTTGCCGACCAGCCAATCATCCAGGGATTGGCGGATACTTTCTTCAGACCGGGGTAACAGATCGCCGCTCCGCACGTGGTCAGTGACCAAATCCAGAATCCCGGCTACGTCGTCCGGTCTAGCGCGCCGAATGTTCATCAGATCGGGTGGCCGGATAGTGTTACCTGTGGGTAACCCGGCTTTTCTCCGGTAACAAAAAGCCACCCACAGTACGGGTGGCTCGCTTAGAGCTGAGGGACCTGGATTCGAACCAGGACTGACGGAGTCAGAGTCCGCTGTTCTACCGTTAAACTATCCCTCAATAGACTGGGAATTATAACATCCCCTATTGGGGCGGGCAACACAGGTCGAGGCTCTTTAGATCGAGGATAGTAGACCAAGCACCGGGGAATGGTGTGCATACAATGGGCCGTTTTGGGTAAAATAAGCGGTTACTGCATTAGATATCTATCTAGCAGGTTCACTATGTAATGTGGCTGTTGTAAACGATATGGAACTCTCGATTGTATCCACACGAAAGCGACCGGTTCCTGCTGAACATCGCACCAATTTCAATAACCTGGTTTTTGATATTGCCTGGTTCGGGGTCCTGAATGGTAGTGCTATCGCCTTCATCGCCGTATACGCAACGCGGATTGGCGCGACAGGTTTGCAGGTCAGTTTGTTGACCGCTATCCCGGCTGTCATCAATCTCATGTTTGCCTTGCCGGCCGGCCGATGGTTGCAAGATAAGCCTATCAGCCGGGCCACAGTGATAACCGCAATTCTTAACCGATGGTTCTACCTTATCTGGGTAATTCTGCCGCTATGGCTGGCACCCACAGCCCAGATTTGGGTCATAGTCGTGGTAACTCTACTGATGAGCATACCAGGTACAGCGCTGGCAATCAGCTTCAACGCCCTGTTTGCAGCAGCGGTGCCGCCGGACTGGCGGGCGCAGGTTGTAGGCGTCCGTAATGCCGCCTATGCTCTATCGTCCATTCTCGTGACGCTGGTTTGTGGCTGGATGTTGAATACATTGCCGTTCCCATTAGGGTACCAGGTCGTATTTTTAATCGGCGTCATCGGTGCAGTTATGAGCACGATTCATCTGTCATTTGTCCGGCCGGTTGAGGGGATGGCGTTTTCCAACGGCCGTATGCGGCTACGTGACTGGGCGGAACCGGGCATCATGCATACGTGGAATGCCGTCAGAACAACGGTCGGGTTGCGGTTTCTGATGCGGGGGAGTTCAACAACGGATCGTCCCAACCGGTGGCTGGTACCGTTGTCGGATGAGCAATACAAGCATGTATTGGTACTTGTATTTGCCATGCACCTCGCGTTGTATCTGGCGATTCCTTTATTTCCCCTGGCGCTCGTGAGGCAGTTGGGCTTTGCCGATAATATCATCGCAGTGGGGAACGGTGTGTTTTACGCTGCCCTCTTTATCGGATCGTTACAACATAACGCCATATTTCAGCGCCTGGGCAACCGGCGAACCATGGCGCTGGGTATGATGGTGATCAGTATTTACCCGTTGCTTGTATCGCAAGCCAATGGCCCGGTACTTTACTGGATTGCCTCGATAATGGGTGGGTTGGGTTGGTCTTTGGCAGGAGCAGCCGTTGGTAACTATGTCTTACAGGAGACCCCGGAGGATAAACGGCCGGCTTATCTGGCCTGGTACAACATTGCGTTACAGGCAGGTATCTTGCTGGGATCGCTGGTTGCGCCGATGCTGGCTTCAGCATGGAGCATTTCGACAGCACTAATGTTTGCGGCGTTCTGCCGTTTTTTGATCGGGATCCTGGCCTGGCGCAATCAACGACTGCGTACAAATTAGCGCATGATCAGGGTTGCGCACTCTAGATTCATCACGAGATCGCGAGCCAAATCATCCAGCAGAAAATAAGGAAGCCCTTCATCCCGGTGAGCACCGATTACTACCAGATCGTACTCGCCGGTACTGGTCTCTTCGATGATTTCATCGACCACCATCCCATGCCGCACCAATGCCTGAGGCTGGAGATCCATCTTCTCCAGAGTAGCCATATCCCGGGCCAGGATCAATCCCTCCGGCGTATTGCTCTCTATTAGCTCTCCTGCATCAGCCCGTAATTGAAACCCCCGGACGCCGGGCGCGGCCGAAATCTGGGACATGACATGCAGGATGGTGACATTGGTTGCTGCGGCCAGAATGGTTGATGAATAAGGCCGTAGCATTTGCAGTAGAGAAGGTTCCCTGGCGCCGCTGTCACAGATCAAAATACGCGCTAATCGGCCGTGCTTCATGCTTGGCGATCAAGATAGGTAGTACCGCCTGATTGACCACTTTCTGAGTCACCGGCCCGCGCAATCGGGTCATCAACTGACCGTGAGGCGCGTTGCCCCATGACCAGTAGATCATAGTTACCACTTTCACTTTCAGTGACAATCTCATCCGCAGGTTGGCCTATGCGGGTCTTGTATTCCACCTGACTAAATACCGGGTCGAGCAATTCCGCGGCGTGATTGAGAATCGCATCCGCTTCGCCCTGCTCGGACGGATCCTTGATCACGGTTAGTACGGTTGGCTTTATCGGCAGAGATTCGGCCATGATAGCGAGCTGCCGGATAGCGATCTCTGTATGGCCTGGGCCACCACTGGCAATCAATACACGCATAAAAATCTCCTGGGAAGGATTTGTCAGAATGATACCTTTCGAGAAGGTTTAAAAGGCAGGCGACATGATAGCATATTTGCAAACATCCTGGCATACATCGGAGGCTAACCCAGGAACAGCAGGAGCAGAGGGACAACGAAAATCGTTACCATAAAGAGCGCCATGCTGACATTAGACCGGGTAATTCGGTTGACTCCCTTGAGGATGATGCGTTCGTAAGGCCGAAAAATAAGCAGCATGATGAGCAAACTCACCAGCATGACGCCAACCATTTGGGTCATGACCACTGTGACTGCGCCGGGATTATTCAACAGCGCGGCGGCCAGTAATGTGTCAATAAACGTAGTGATGTTGGCTCCCATGATATAGGGAATCACATTCTCGCGGCGTATAAATCCACGATGGCTGAGCGGCACCAGAATGCTCAGGGAAACGCTTACGGACATGGAGATAAGCGTGATGGCTGCCCCAAGCAGGAACATGACGGCCGGTTTGTAAACCAACCGCGAAACTCGGCCGATCTGGCTTTCTTTCAATGTCATTTCCGGGAGACATTTATCGAACAGGCTAAAGGTCACCATGATCAGCACCAGGCCGACGACAAACAGGCCCCAGTCCGGTAAATAAGTCTTCGCCAGATTGACCATCGGATCCAGAATCAGATCGGTAACGGCCGTTAGTGCAGCTCCCTGACCCGGCTGGAAGCGGTCCAGCAGTCCATAGCGCAGAGCAAAGTAGCCGAAGACCAGCACACCGGCATGGATTGTCCCGGTTACGGCGAAAGACAGGAGACCCATGCTTAAGCTCGTGCCGCGATTTCGACCGCGCAGAACATAGATAAAGCCGATGAACAGGACGATGAAACTTGAGCCCAGGCGGCTGCCGCTGATCATGGTAAACGCATTTAGCTGGTTGATGATACCGGCGTCGTAGAAGGTAAGAGACGATGCCGCAACCGGCGAGCCGCTCATGATCACATAGGCAAACAGCCAGCCAAACCCCAGCGCGTTGGCCGGTGAGTTGATGGCAAAACGACCTTCGACGAGCGGCGTCAGGCCACGTGCTCCCTCTTTCATCAATGTCAGGGCCAGGATAAACAAAATCAGGCTGACCATAAACAGCCCGATCTTCTGGAAAGACAGCCGCGACAAGAAGGATCGTGCCGATTTCATGTAAGCGTCATACGGTCCGGTGGCGGGCGTCAGATTTGGTGTTTCCGCAAGCGAAGTTCTCAGATCACTTTCACGTGAATCATTAGCCATAAGTGGGAGTCCATTTACCTACACTAGTGCAGCGGTGTTTGCTTCTTGCTGCAGCACGTAACCCGATAAATCTACTCATCCGAGCTTACAAGCATACTGACGACGATAGATTTCTTTGGGAATCATCATACCACAAGCAACATGAAGGAAAATGGTAACACGCCGGATGATCGGCCGTCAGTACCCGGCCGAATTTGTTACCGGTTTGTTACTGGCAGCGCTGGGGCAAGGATCTGTGGTTAGGTGATATGAAGTGACTTGGTGAGAATATCACCGACTAATTGCAGATTGATATATACGACCGTCACTCTTCATAGCCGAGCAACCGGGGATGGTTGATCCTGAGTGACGGTCGTTCTTTTTACGCCGGTATTCGATAAATCTTGTTAGCCGGCACCACTTGCGCCACCGCCGGCAGCCCCGGCCGCAGCAGCTCCCGCACCGGCAGCAGCAGCTCCTCCGGAATTGCTCGTAGCAACAATTACGCCGATAAACGGGACGATTGATGTAGCTCCATCATCCATGTCCAGTGCCCGGAAATACCCCGGGGCCTCGTGCCAGCCTGCCTTTTCGTTGTACTTGGCCCACCCCTCTGCTACGCCAAAGGACATGGCGTAGGGGAGGTATCGCTCGAAAAGCTCCGGGTTAGCGATGCGTTCCTTGCCTTTCGAGGCTTGGTCCATGTACCGGCGAAACGGCTCCCAATTTTGGGCAACCTGCTCGCCTGCTGTTGTTCTGATGGAGATGCTTCCTCCCGTCAGAAACGCCATGATGCCAAGGGCCGCAAACGCACCGGCTACCAGAAATGTCCAGAGCCCGAACTGGTTCATGAGGAGCAGTGCTCCAACGAGTAACGCGGCGGACAGAAAAAGGAGAAGTCCGCCGGCTACCAAAAATCGCATGACTGCTTCCTCGCGCTTAGGACTTAACAAATCGGCCGTGATCAGCTCGTCCTTCACAACCTCCTCATAAGTACCCCAACGGGCGGAAGTAACCAGGTCGCCGATTTGATTACCGGTCACGCTGGTTTGCAGTTCGCCTGATTTATTGTGAAATAGCAACTCGAAAAGCGCTTGCTCATGGGGCAACAAGTCATTCGGCTTGGATAGAAGTGAAACCAGGAAATCCTCACCCTGGTACCATTTGCGATTACCCAGTTCCTCAATTTCCAGGTAACCACGTCCGGCGAAATCAAAAACTGTTGCCAGCGCATGATTCCAGCTTACGGATGTGTCATTGCCGGAGATAATGCCGGCTAAAGCCGGAGAAAGATCTGACGGCGGTGAGTAGGAAACGCTCTCAGGACGCTTCGTTTCCCTTTTGTAGGGACGAGCCGCCAGGAACAGGCCTCCAAGACCACCAATGAAGATCAGCCCTGCCAGACCAATCCACACCCAGGCCAGATCATCCGCTGCCTGTTGCTGGGCTTGCCATGCCGGCGGTGTTGTAATAAGCGAGCCGGACGCGAAATTCAAGCGCATGATGAGCGGCTCATCCGGTCCCAGATCTCCGGCTGTGATCTGTACCTGATTGTCGTTCGTGATGATATCTCCCTTGCTTTCAAGGAGCTGGGGGGTGCCGATCAGATCGGCCGTCGGTGGGTAGGTGAAAGTGGTGGTGCTACCGGCAATGGTATATTCGTAAGATTCCGGCAGCGCCTGCCAATCCAGGATATCGGCCTCTTCACCCTGCCGGACGACGCCCAGCGCCTCATAGGACAGGTTGAACGACTGGACTTTGTTCGTTGTCGGTGGCAGATGCCAGGTGATACGGATGGGATCACCACCCTCGATTTCAACCTGACCCGGACCGGTTCCCTCCGGCCAGGAAGCGCCGTCCGCACCTGCAGAAAGGATGCGAATACCGTCGGTATGGTCAGTTGGAATCTCGCGAAAGACGTAACTAAACGGGCCGCCTTCGAAGCGGAAATCAACCTGCTCGGTGACAGCCAGAGATCCACCCGGCTGAACAGTTACGTCGACGTCAAAGCGATCGGCTGAATAGGATTTTTCGTCTTGCGCAGAAACAGGCAAAACGAGCAAAGCCGCCATCAGGAACGCAGCCAACACCCGGTGCATCATGTAAATTCTCCTTAATTACACTATCAGTCAGCGCACAATACGTTCCATAATTTCACTACGTGGGTTGAGTATCCGGGGTTGCGAGAATTTGGATGCGCTGGAATAAGCTGTTATCAGTTCCGTCCAAGCACGCTACGGGCTGCATGATAGCCGGGCACGCCTGTTACCCCGCCGCCGGGATGGGTGCCGGCCCCGCACAGGTATAGATTGCGAATCGGTGTGCGATACTGGCTCCAGCCGGGGATCGGTCGCATGACCAGAAGTTGATCCAGTCCCATGTGACCGTGGGTAATGCTCCTTCGGTTAGCCCGTAGGTTTGCTCCCAATCCAGAGGCGTCAGCGTCTGGCAATGGAGAGCCTGCCGGCGAATGTTCGGTGCATACATAGAGTGACTGTATCCAGGACTGTATCGGTGAACGCTTCCTGCGCGGACTCCAGTCTGTATCCCGTAGCGCGTACGGAGCAAACTGGACAGTGATGGATAGAATATGCTGCCCGTCCGGTGCCAATGTCGGATCATGAAGCGTGGGGATAACCATGTCCAGATAAGGCGCGGACGAGTACTGACCGTACTTGGCCGCGTCATAGGCCCGTTCCAGATAGTTCAGGCTGGGACTGATACGAATACGGCCGGTCAATTGTTCGGTCGAAGTCTGGCCGTTGAAGTCCGGTAAACTGTCCAAGGCCAGGTTAATCTTGGCTGTACTGCCGCGATAGATAATGTTGCGAACCTGCCGCATGACTTCCGGGTCCAACTGCTGGGGACCAACCAATCCGAACAGAGTGCGACGGGGATCGACATTGGAGAGGACGGCCGCGGCGCGAATTTCCTCGCCGTCCGCAAGCCGCACGCCGGTTGCGCTTTGTTCAAGATCGCCCGCAACCAGGATGGATTCGACCGGAGCGCCTGTGCGAATGACCGCCCCATTACTGCGAGCCTTGTCGGCCAACGCCTCGCTTAACCGGCCAATCCCTCCCACTACATAGCGGCTGTTAAGCAGCCCATGCATGGCTTGGTAGAGAAACATCAGCGTCGTGCCGCTGCTTCGCGGCCCCAGCGTCAATCCGGTGACGGCCGATCCACCAAGCGCGCCCTTCAAGGCATTGCTCTCGAACCATTCATCCAGATACGTTTGGGCAGCCAACGGCAATACCCGGATAAACTCCATCATCTCCTCATCGCCCAGACGTTTGGCCTTGAGCGCTACATTGCCCCAGGCTCGTAACTCAGGTCGGCGCAGGCCGATGCCGATCAGGTCGGACAACGTGTTGAACTGTAATTCGTTCAGGTCCGGCGGAGGCAGGAGAGCCATATCATGCAAAACGGCCGCCATGCGCTCTACCCGGGACTTGAATGCCGGGAACTGTTCAGCATCATGTTGGCTAAACTGGGCGATGCTGGCTGTCGTGGCGGCCGGATCGCGCCAGATCGTCAGGGCTTGGCCGTCGGGCTGTGGGGCAAACAGGAGTGCCTGGCCTTGCGTAAAAGCCAGCCCATGCGATGGTAAACCCAGTCGCTGGCTGATTTCATCGAAGAAAAGCCCGGCGTCGTCTGCCCCTGTATTGATATGGAAACCGGGGAAGACTTCCTCGTTGGCCGCTGCTCCACCAAGCACCGGACGCTGCTCCAGAACAAGTACCCGTTGACCTTCTTGGGCCAGGGTTGCCGCAGCGACAAGGCCGTTATGACCACCACCGACGATGATTACATCAAATTGATTTGCCATTACCCGACTCCTATCGCGCGTCCTTCAATGCTTCGAGTGCCGCCAGCCTACCCGGCGCGCCCATGATCCCGCCGCCGGGATGTGTCCCGGAGCCGCACTGGTAATAGCCGGACAGTGGCGTTCGGTATTTGGCATAACCGGCAGCCGGACGCAGGAAGAAAAGCTGTGACAGGCTCAACTCGCCGTGGAATATGTTGCCCTGGGAGATGCCTACCATGCGCTCAATATCCACCGGAGTGAGCACCTGACGGCCGATGATCAGGTCCTTCAGGTTGGGGAAATATTCAGCCAGCGTGTTGACTACCGTATCGCCGAATGCCTCTCGTTTCTCGTCTGTCCAGGGACCGTCGGCCAACTGGTAGGGGGCGTACTGGACAAAACAGGACATGACATGCTTCCCCGGCGGGGCCATGTCGGGATCAATGATGGACGGGAAAATAATATCTATATACGGTTTGCGGGAGATGTTGCCATATTTGGCATCATCGTAGGCGCGTTCAATATAGTCAATGCTGGGGCTGATGGATATAGCTCCCGCCATATGACGACCGACGCCGGGCTGGCAGGCCAACTCCGGCAGCCCATCAAGGGCCAGGTTGACTTTGCCCGACGACCCAACCGTTTGGAAGCGACGCACGGAATTGACCAGATCATCCGGTAGCTCCTTCGGGTCTACCAGATTCAGGAAGGTCTGTTTGGGTCCAGGCTGGAAAGAACCATGGATGCCTTGATGACCTCGCCGTTTTCCAGCACCACACCGGTCGCGCGGCCGTCTTGGACGAGTAGGTGATCCACCCCGGCGTTGCAGCGTACTTCGGCTCCCTGAGCCTGGGCTGCGCGAGAGAGTACCTCGGCCAGGCCGCCGGTGCCGCCCTTATGAAAGCCCCAGGCCCGGTAGGCACCGTCAATCTCACCCATGTAGTGATGCAACAGGACATAGGCTGTACCCGGCGAGCGTGGTCCCAGAAATGTGCCGATGATGCCGCTGGCAGATAATGTTGCCTTCAGTGGCTCCGACTCAAACCACTGCTCCACGAAATCGGCCGCGCTCATGGTCATGAGCTTGGCGAGAACGTAAAGTTGATCCTGGTCGAGGTTGAGGAAGTGACGCGCCATATCCACCAACCCCATCAATTCTTTGGGATTCAGCGAGGTGGGGTCTGAGGGGATCACGCCAAGGATGTATTTAACCGCTTTCGCCATGAAGTACATGTAACGGCCGTATTCCTCGTAGGCTTCTGCATCACGAGGTGAGAATCGGGCAATCTCCCGCAGGGTGCGGTAGTGGTCACCATCCCTGTAAAGATGATCACCATTGGGCAGCGGCGTGAGCGTGCTTTCCAGGGGGAGCAGGGTCATGCCGTGAGCCGTCAGATTCAGATCGCGGACGATCTCCGGGCGAAAGAGGCTGACCACATAGGAAAATACGGTAAACTTGAAACCGGGAAACACTTCCTCTGTGACGGATGCGCCACCGACGAGATGTCGCTTTTCCAGAACGACTGTCCTCTTGCCCGCGCGGGCCAGGTACCCTGCGGCGACCAATCCGTTGTGACCGCCCCCAATTACAATTGCATCGTATGGTTGCATTGCTGTGTTGATCCTTTCTTGTCCCGATTCCGGGGTCAGGCTTTTTTGCGTGGTGGGTCAAAGAACGGGGTGGGGACAATGGTTGCCGGACAACGTTTCCGTTTGTATTCCACCGTGACTTCAACATCCACCTGCTGGCCTATGACCACCTGGGGGGTCAGGAGTGTGCCGATGCCGATGTACTGTTTCAGAATGGGAGAGAACGCGTGGCTTGTCACCTGTCCGATTTGCGCGCTGCCCCCTGACGTATAGACAGGAACGGCCGAACGGGACGCGCGACCGGCCACTCCCGGCGGCAGGTCTTCGGCGGCGTACAGTCGTTCCAGTGCATTCCAGTCATATTGCAAGCCGACAAAAGTCCAGGTCGAACCACGTTCCTTTTCAGCGATCAAGGCCCGCCGGCCGATAAAGTCACCCCTGTCCAGTTTCACGGCCCAGCCAAGACCGATCTCAAAAGGTGAGGATTTCTGGCTTTCAATGACCGCGAGATGGCTGGAGACGTAATCCACAGCAATCATGATCAGCCCGGCCTCTATCCGCGCAATGTCCAGCGCGAGAATACCCGCTGGCAGCATACCGTAGTTACGCCCCTGGTCCATCAGGCAATCCCACAGTCGTTCCGCGTAGTCCGGCCGCACCCAGAGTTCATAACCCAAATCGCCTGTATAGCCGGTGCGGGTGATGGTGACCGGAAATCCATCAACCTGGCCTTCTGCCAGATGGAAATACCTGAGCGTACTGAAATCCACACCAGTCACGACCTGTTCCAGAACTGCCCGGCTTAGCGGACCCTGTAGCGCCAGCGCCGCCAGATCGTCGGTGACATTGGTTACCTGGGCATTCAATCCGTAACCAACATCTTGGAACCAGCGCAGGTTCGGGTCGGCCGAGGTCAGCCGAAAATGATTCGTGTCCAACCGGGAAACCGTGCCGTCATCAATGACCTTGCCATGCTCATCACACCACGGCGTGTAGTACACCTGACCTGTTTGTTGTCGAGTGATGTCGCGGGTGACAATGCGATCCACCAGCCGGGCCGCATCGGGGCCGGTAATCTCATATTTGTAAAGCGGGCTGACATCAATCAGTCCGGCGCTGTTGCGTAGGGCGTAATACTCGCGCTCATGCGAAGGCTCATACAGCCCGGCGGATAAATAGCCGGACCAGTTGCGCCATTCATAGCTTTCACAGACGGCCGATGTACGTGAATGAAACGGGGTTGGTAAGGGCATCGTCTCTCCAGAATGTTGCTTCTATGCTTGTTGCGGATGGAATTACCGCTTGCCTATTGCTACCTCGCGCTATAATCATCGCCATGTTCAAGATCGGCGATTTTTCGCGGTTGGCCCAGGTATCCACACGCATGTTACGCCATTATGATCAGATAGGCTTGCTGAAGCCAAGTCACACTGATAAGTGGACCGGCTACCGGTATTATACAATTGACCAGTTGCCTCGCCTGCATCGAATCATTGCCCTAAAGGAGTTGGGCTTTTCTCTGGAACAGGTGGCAACTCTGCTTCAGGATGAGGACCTGTCAACGGGTGAGATGCGTGGAATGCTGCGACTGCGCCAATCGGAACTTCAGCATGAGATTGCCGCCGGGCAGCAGCGACTTATTGACATCGAAGCGCGTTTGCACCAGATTGAGCAGGAGGACAGCCACCGGCCTATGAGGTCGTAGTTAAGCCCCTTTTCCCGCAAAGTATTGCCTCTGTCCGGCAGCAGGTGCCTGCTATCTGGGAGATGGACTACTATTGCCGGACGATGTATGAGCACCTTTATGGCCGGTTGGGTGAGCTGGGGATTCCGACCATAGAACCGGAGCTCACGTTGTACCACGCCGAGGAATACCACGAGACCGATCTGGACGTTGAAGCGGCCGTTGCTGTTGAGACAGCCGTTCTGCAGGGCGCTCCGGTGACGGATGACCTGGCGTTTCGTGACCTACCGGCAGAGGAAGTGGCAGCCTGCCTGTTATATGAGGGGCCGTTTCTGGGTGTCGAATCGGCCGTATTGGAGCTTATGCGGTGGATCGCCATGCATGAACATGTCATTGCCGGTCCCCTGCGTGAACTGCATCTGTCCGGTCCGGCCCATGTAAATGGTTGTCCGGTAGACAACGCTGTCGTCGAATTACAATTGCCGGTAGTGCCCGCTGACTAATATTTCCCCATTGCTGCCAGTTTCATATTTACTCCTTGACTTTGACATGGTGTCAAGGTGTAGACTGCTCTATGTGAGATACAAGGGGTGAATAAATGAACCAACAACTACAGTCAGACAACAACATTGTTTTTGGTACCGGTCCTCTGGGGTTGAGCGTTATGGAGGAGTTGGTATCGCGTGGCCGGGAGGTGACGCTGGTCAACCGGCATGGGGTGGTGGACGAACTGTTACCGGACGGTGTGAAGATCGTCCGGGGAGATGCGACGAATCCCGATGAGGTTGCAGCGATCTGTGCCGGGGCGGATGTCGTCTTTCAATGCGCCCAGCCTCCTATGATCAGTGGCCGGAGAAGTTCCCAGCGATCATGCGTGGTATTGTCGATGGTGTGGGGCGATCCGGGGCACGGTTGGTAATGGGCGACAATCTCTATATGTATGGTCCGACCGGCGGGCAGCCACTTCGGGAGGATATGCCGTATACGGCAACCGGCCGAAAAGGAAAGACGCGGGCTGAGATAGCCCGCATGGTGCTGGATGCCCACAAAACGGGCCAAATCCGGGCCACGATTGGTCGCGCTTCGGACTTCTATGGGCCGCGCGTACGCGGATCGGCCGTTGGTGAAACTTTCTTTGAACCGGCCATAGAGGGTGGTGTGGTAAATGTAATGGGCAACCCCGATCTGCCGCACACGTATACCTACATCCGGGATTTTGCTCGCGGCCTCGTGAATCTTAGCGAGCAGGAGATCGCTTTTGGCCGTGCCTGGCATGTCGCCAGCGACGAGACGATTACGACCCGACAATTTGCCGATCTGGTAGCCGAGGAAGTGGACCGGCCGGTGCGGTTGCGCCCGGCGGGTAAGATGATGCTGGCTGTCGTGGGGCTGTTCGTGAAAGATGTCCGCGAGCTACGAGAATGAGTTATGAGTTCGATGAACCCTTCATTGTGGATGACAGCCAATATCGTCGGGTATTTGGCGACGAGGTAACGCCTCATCCTGCCGCGATTCACGAAACGGTAGCCTGGTTCCGCGATCAGGCTAAGAACAACGATGTGGCTTATTCAAGTAGCGTGGGCGAGACAACGGCGAAGACAGCCTGAGCATACTCCAGCAAGCGATCTTCCGCGTTCGCATCTTCCACGAGTAACTGGTAGGGCAGGATCGTCCCTTCCCAGCCTTCGGTGTGCCATTCGGCTCCCTGTGGCAACGGCTTGTTGATCAACCGATCGTCGCAAACGGCCAGGATTGGAGTAAAAGTAGGAGTTCTGTATCGCCGTCGCCGAGGTAAAAGCCCAGATTGAGTTGAGCCGGTAACAAGTCCTTACCATAAGGCATGAGTTTGGGGCTGTACCATTCGGCCGACAAGTCAAAGTGATGGGGCCACAGTTGAACCGGACCGGCCTCGCCGGAGAGAGTAGCCTGATGGCGCTTGAACAGACGGTCGGCGCTGCTGAGTGCGGTAAAGAATCGCCCCGCTGTGTCAGGGTCATAGAT
This sequence comes from Chloroflexota bacterium, assembly GCA_041390945.1. Lineage (GTDB taxonomy): Bacteria > Chloroflexota > Anaerolineae > Promineifilales > Promineifilaceae > Promineifilum. The sequence goes on along the minus strand of JAWKOY010000019.1, from coordinate 93,278 downwards.
TCCGGGATCGTCACCGGCAAAGCGTTGGCGCTCATAATCCCATGCAGACCCAGGTCTGCAATCCGCCGTAATGAGGGCGTTCCCCATTTGGGTGCCACTCCAACCGGCCGTCATGGAGAAGCTTTCTTGCAAGTCCTGGCCGGTTATCAGGGCGATCTGCTGCCGAGGGAAATCCATCTGCAAGGTAAGGTTCTCACCGGAGGGGAGAGGCAGCGGGTCGCTTGTCAACCCGTTGTCGATGACCTTGAGGCTGGTGTGCCACCAATGCGGCTGTTCCTGGGCATGGACGCGGGCTATCGTGTTGATTGCCTGCGCATAGAGATGCAGCGTCTCGCGCGTCGGACCAAATCCATCCAGGGTAGGGAAAGCTGTCACTTCCATTTTCCTTTTTTGTTCGTTGGGGTACCTAGCGTGACTGATCAAGGTATTGCAATGCCTGTTGCACCCGCTCATCCATCCCCGGCAAGTCACGCGGGATGTGTTGCAGGGCTGTCTGCGCTTCGACAATACTGAACCCAAGTCCGGTGAGAATGTCTATCACATCGGCATCCACATCACTGACGAATGGCGTCGCCGCTGATACGGAGGTGAGATCCAGGCGATCGCGAAGCTGGAACATGATGCGTTCGGCCGTTTTCTTGCCGATGCCCGGCACACGCTGCAGAACGGCCGTATCCTCACGCATGACAGCGTTCTTCAGCATTTCCGGGCTGAGTGTCCCCAGAATGGATAGTGCGACCTTAGGACCCACGCCATTGACACTCAGGAGGATCAGGAACAGTTGCAGGTCTTCCTCGGAATTGAAGCCGTACAGAGACAGCTCATCTTCCCGGACAACCAGATGGGTATGAAGTTGTATGGGACGGCCGACGCCACCGGTATTCTCCAATACCGTGCGCGGCACGAACACGCGCACGCCGACACCACCCACGGCAATGATCAGACCGTTATCTTCAACTTTTTGGATAGAACCACTCAGGCTGGCAATCATTGCGTATCCATCATCGACTGAAATTGATAGTAGTTGTAGTGGGTGATGGCTACCGCCAGGGCATCGGCCGCGTCATCCGGTCGCGGCGTTTCGGTCAGGTCCAGAAGTTGACGGACCATCAATTGAACCTGCGCCTTGTCTGCCTTGCCGTAGCCGGTTACCGATTCCTTGATCTTGGGTGGGGAGTACTCGCCAATCGGGATTTCAGCGTTTGCCAGGGCCAGCAACAGCACCCCGCGCGCCTGCCCGACGGCGATGGCTGTGGTGATATTGCGACCAAAAAAGACCTGCTCCACCCCAGCCGTTGCCGGCTTATATTGGGTCAACAGGTCTTCCAGTTCCTGATAAATTGATTGTAGTCGGGTGGCTGGGCTGTCGTCCGGGGGTGTTGTGATAACCCCATAGTCAACGACCGTCATACGGCCGTCTTCGACATCAATTACCCCATACCCGGTTGTTGCTGTGCCCGGATCCAGCCCCAAGATGCGCATGAACGCTATGCGGCCAAACGACGAGGCTTATGCCGACTCCATTGCTGCGATAGCTTCATCGGATACATCCAGATTGGTGTAGACGTTTTGAACGTCATCCAATTCTTCGATGCGCTCAATCAGGTTCATGACCTGTAGCGTTTGTGCCTCATCTAACTCCATGGGATTGTTGGGATCAAAGATGAGATTGGCTTCATCCATGGAGATACCCGCCTCATCAAGGGCCAAACGCACAGACTGGAAGGCGTCCAGTTCGACGTAAACCTCAACGATCTCGTCGCTGAACTGAAACGTCACCAGCACCGGCATCAGCGGTAATGAGGAAGACCTCATCCTGATCAACCTGCTCGGTAATGCCGATGTAGCCCTTACGAGTGAACTGCCAGGAGACTGCCCCGGCCTCGTGCCATCGATCCGCCATACTTGCTAACGGCATGCCGTACATCGGCCACGGCACGGTTGCGATTGTCCGTGACGACCCCTACGAGGATGCCTACCCGTGTGGACCGTAGGCTTCATAGACGGCTTCGATGAGTTCCTGCCACCGTCCAACTCGCCGCCGCGCTTGATCGCGCGATCAATATTATCCTTGGGCATGTTGGCCGCTTTGGCCTTGTCAATACTGGCGGAGGGTGGTGTTGGAATCGGGATCACCGCCGTCACGGGCGGCAATCGTTATTTCTTTGGCTATGCGTGTGAAGAGCTTACCGCGCTTGGCGTCGCTGGCTGCCTTCTTGTGTTTGATGGTAGACCATTTTGAATGACCTGACATGTCTTTCTACTCCGAAATGATTTACGCGTGAAGTCACTGGGACGCCGTTGGCACGGCATAAATGTGAGCATCTAGCTTAACTTGCGGAGTATAACACAGAGCGCCATTGAACGCGACTGGTCAAGCATGCTCTCATGCAGGTGCGGGTTCCTCACCGGGAAACATGACCGGCAGCATATTGGGTGCGTAGCGTGCAGCCATCTCACTGGTCAGGCTGGTCGTGCGGCATATTTCCTGATACAGGTACGCGCTTGGCCGCCAGGTGCGCTTTTGAGTTTCTACGTCCAATGCAACCAGCCCGAATCGTTGCGACCAGCCGCGATCCCACTCAAAGTTGTCTACCAATGTCCAGTGATAATAGCCCATGACCGGGTAGCAAAAGGAGATCGCGTGCCACACCTGCCGCAGATGATCCATGATGAAATCAGGACGCAGCCGGTCGGCGCTGTCGGGTACGCCGTTTTCGGTTATGTAAATAGGCTTGTCGCACCGCTTGGTAATATGCTCAATTAGTTGGTAAAGACCGTAAGGATAAACTTCGCCATAGTTTCCATCGCTGATAACGGTATCCGCCCCCAGTCTGTTTCAATGACCCCTTTGGTGGGGGGAATCGCAACAGATAGCGCGTATAGTAATTGAGACCAATAAAATCGAATGTGCTCAGATCAGGAATGGTCTTGCGATTGAACGGACCACGCCACACACCGGTTTGCATGGCATCCAGCCAGGCATCGTTATACAACTTCGACACTTGCCCGGCCCACCAGGAATCAAGCGGGCTACTTTTTGACCGGGCTTCAAAGACGGCCATGTTACTAGCAACGCCGATCTGGGATGAGGGAAATCGCTCCTTAATCGTATGGTACGCGGCCGTATGACAGCGCAGCAGATTATGGACGGCGGTTATGGCGCTGCTCCACCCGGTTGATTGCGGCTGCGGAAAGGCTCCGGCCAGGTAACGCATAAACACATAGGTGACCGGTTCGTTAATCGTAATCCATAGTGGGATCAACTCCCCCAGACTTTCAACGACCTTGGCTGCATAACGCCGGAAGTAATCCACGCGACGATCTCTTGCGAAAGTCGCCTTTCTCCACCAGCCAAAGCGGATTGCTGTATGGTGGAGCGTGACCATTGGCTCCAGTCCCCGATCATGACACCTTTGCAGAATCTCCCGGTAGCGGTCAAGGGCGGCGCTGTCAAAGACGCTGGGCTCCGGTTCAATACGGCTCCATTCTAGCCCAATGCGTATGGCGTTGTTGCCCAGCTCGGCTGCCAAATCCAGATCCGCTTCAGCGTTTGCCCACCAGTCACAGGCCAAACCGGAGCGATCGCCGTTCAGAATACGGCCGTCCTCCTGCTCCCACTGCCACCAATCGCTATTGCGGTTTTCGCCTTCAACCTGATACGCAGACGATGCGATTCCCCAACGGAAATCGGGCGGGAAGTAGAGAGTTGCTTCAGCCACAGTGATTTTCCTTTACAATAACAGCATCTGCTGCCGGATGAGTTTGGGCTGCAAGATGGTCTGACCCGGACTCTCGACGGTGTGAAACGGCCGTCACTTTGTTATACTTGGCGGCTGTCTGCCCGGAGCGATATGGATTATAGTCGCTTTACGGCTGGGGCCGCTAGCCAATGACGACCTGAGGCAACCGGATACTGATCGGATTGCTCAATTCAAATTAAGCGCCTTCGCATGTAATGGGCCGTTGATTTATGATAACAGCACGCCTGCGCGCCCATCAATGGACCTCCATCATTCTGGGCTTTCTGATCCTTCCTCTATTGCTTTTCGGCAATGTATCCTTTGGGATCCAACACCATGCTCCCGGTGGATGCCGTTTTCCAGTGGCTGCCGGAACGCCGTTGCCATCAACAACTGTTCGTCAGCCCGCCGCAAAATGCCCTGATTACCGATCTCGTCATTGAGAATTACGCCTGGAAGTCGTTCACACTGGAGAGCATTGCCGGTGGAGAGATACCACTCTGGAATCCGTACCTGTTTGCCGGGGCACCGTTCCTGGCTAACGGGCAGCACTCCATGCTCTACCCGTTCAGCGCGTTGTTCTTCCTGATGACCCCGGCCAGAGCGTTCGGTTGGTTTGCCGTTAGCCAATTGTGGCTGGCCGGTGTCCTGATAGCGTCTTGTCGAGTCCTGAAAATGCGCCGGAGCAGCGCCTTTCTGGCCGGGCTTGTCTATCAGGGTGGTGGGTCTACTGTCACCAGCGGGCAATGTTTTCCCCATGGTCATTGCCGCAGTCGCCTGGCTGCCGTTACTGCTTGCCTGCATTGAGAAGGGCGATCGTTGTCCCTCGCAGCGGGAAGGGAGAAAATCCACGACGTTGTGGTGGGTCATTGGGGCCATTGCCCTGCTCGACGCTGGCCGGGCACGCGGAGCGCATCTACTACAGCCTGCTCATCATGGCTATGATGCCTTCTGGCGTTGTCAGTGTGACCTACATTGCTCTGGCGGGGAAGAAGCACCGGGTACCGGATGGAAGGAGAAGCTCGTTGAGCCGGACGGCCGCTACTCTGGCTGGTTACTATGGTTGCCCCGGGGATGACGCTGGCCGCCGTCCAGTTGGTGCCCCTGTTCGAGGTAGGGCAAGCAAACTTCCGCGCCGCTCGGCTGCTGCGGAGGTTATCGGTTGGGCTTACCCGTGGCGGAATGTGGCGACATTTCTGATACCGGATTTTTATGGCAATCCCAGTGACCACGCTTACCGGGATGTGTTTACGGGAGCCACTGTTCCCTTCGAGTTGAACAGCTACGGACAGCTTAACCCCCACGGCCCCTATACCAGCAGTTGGGGAACCAAGAACTATGTGGAAGGGGCCAGCTACTCTGGGGATATTGCCGTTGGGGCTGGCCGCCATTGGCGCGTTGGCCCTGCTGGCATGGCGACGATTACCCCGCACCCGACGCAACCAGACCGTCTTTTTCGTCGGGCCGTCGATCATTTCGGTGGCTTTCATCTTTGGTACACCGCTTTACGCCCCCGCTTTTTTATGGCCTGCCGTTTATAGATCAACTGCACACACCCTTCCCGGTGGGTCTTCCGTTGGCGCTGGCCGTAGCGACGTTGAGTGGGTTTGGTGCGGATGCCATTGGCGCGATGTGGCGGGCAAGAAACCAGGAAGATGAGAACGGGCACCGCACGATCGGCTGGATCGTGCGTGCTCTGGTGTGTTATTCCTCGTGACCGGCGTTGGGGGATTGCTGGCCTTGTTGGTCAGCTATCTGTTTTATGACCAGGTGGCCGGGGTAATTGAGCGCCTGTTTATGGGGTTGGCTCATTCCCGGATGCCTTTGCTTCGGTGCAGGCGGGCGTTCTATAGTTATGAATTCTGGCAGGCTCTGTGTTGGGGCTGCTGCTGGTTGCGAGGTTTGCTGCTGGCAGCCGTCGTCGCCTCTGGGTTGGAGCTGCCGCATTTGGTGATCGTCGTCGATCTTTTCCGGCCGGTCGCGGTTTTCGATGCGTCCGTGGACCTGGACTTCTAGCCTACAAGCCTGAGGCGATAGCATGGCTCCAGGCCCAGCCCGGCGAATGGCGGCTGACAACGTTTGATCCGCAAGGAGCCAATACGCTCAATGCCAACACGCCATGGTTGTATGACCTCCAGGATATCCGGGGATATGACTCCATTATCCCCCGCCAATACACTGACTACATGGGGGCGATTGAGCTGGCAGGGCTGGTGTTCAACCGTATTCAACCTATCGGACATCCGGCATCACTGGAATCGCCATTGCTGGACGTGCTGGGTGTACGCTACATCCTGAGTACGGAGGAACTGAACCTGCCGAAGCTGGAACTGGCCTGGGAAGGGGAGGGTGTTCGTATTTATGAGAACCTCGCCGTGGCACCGCGCGCGTATGTCCTGCCCCAATCAGCCACAGTCGTTGCTCCGAACCTCCTTGAGGCGATGCAGACGGCCGATCCCCGACAGTATGTGGTGGTCGCCACGGATGAGGCGGCCGATTTAAGTATTACCGATCCACCATAGACAGCCGAATATATTCCGGGCATTACTGAGTCGTATCGCAACAATGAAGTGGATCGTCGCGGTAAAACGGCCGAACCGGCGTGGCTGGTATTAAACGACAGCTACTTCCCCGGTTGGCGGGCGTATGTTCGCTCGGCTGGAGCCGATGAATCGGCCGAACAGGAAGTCGCCATTACCCGTGTCAACGGTAATTTCAGAGTGGGTTCAACTGAGCCGGGTACATGGACCACGGTTCCGCTATAGTCCGCGCAGCTTCCAGCTTGGCGGGCTGGCCTCATTCATGGCCGGAATCATTATCTTGTTCATGGCCGGGGTCTGGCTGTGGCAGCGATCACCCCACCAATGCCGCCGCCTCGGCATCCCGCAGCATTGCCAAGAACACGCCGCACCGATGGTTCTCAGTCTATTCAACAAAGCGATAGACTTTGTATTTGCCGCCTACTACCTGCGTGTGTTGGGACCGGCGGCGGCGGGTAGTTTTGCAACGGCAATCGCCATGGCCGGAATCTTGAGATCATTGCCAATTGGCGGCTCAACATCCTGCTGATCCGTGAGGTGTCACAGGACCGTTCCCGTGCCGGTCACTTTCTCTTTAATTCCAGTCTGTTGCGTTTAGGCATTGCCCTCTTTGCCAGCCTGCCGATCTTTTGTCTACATCTGGGCCAGCTCTAACAGCCCCAACCCACTATCGCAAGCTGAGATCGTGGCGATTGTCTTCATGATGATCGGCATGGTGTCTCCGGTCTGACGCTGGGTGTTAGCGGCATGTTCTATGTTCATGAGCAGGCGGAAGTGCCGGCCGCCATGTCTACCGTGACGACGATCTCGGTGTCGCCTTTGGCGTGATGGTATTGTCCCTGGGCTACAGTTTTGTAGGGTTGGCGGCCGTTTCGACTTGGTCAATGTCATCACGCTGATCCTGCTGGAGCATTATTGCCGTGCGCCGGTTTGATTTTCACGGTCCTTTGGCAGGTTGACATGGATATGCAGCGCAGCATGCTGCGGCTGGGCTTCCCACTCATGCTGATCTCACCTGCTGCAAACGGTTTTCATCTCGGTGGATGTGCTCATCCTTTCGCCAGCGCCTCCCCAATGGGGAGGAAGTGGTGGATGGTACAACAGCGCCTACAAATGGTTTAATGCGCTCCAGATTATCCCGTCCTATTTCACCCTGGCATTGTTCCCCATCATTTCGCGGGCCATCAAGGAGAACATGGAATCCGCCCGACGGATGTACAGCATGTCGTTGAAGTCATGCTGCCGCTGGCTTTGCCTATTGCTGCCCTGACGACGTTCTCGGCCTACTTTTTGATTGGTCTGCTGGGTGGTAGTGAGTTTCTCCCACATGGCGCTATTGCCTTACAGATCATTATCTGGTCCATTCCCTTTGGCTGGTTGAACAGTGTGACCAACTACGTCCTGATTGGGCTGGGTCTGAAGGCATGCAGCCGCGCGCCTTTGCCCTGGCTGCTGGATTCAATGTCATCACAAACTGGGATCTTTATCCCGCGCTACAGCTACGTAGCGGCCGGTGTGACCACTATTCTGTCCGAGGTCGTTCTGCGTTGGTTATCTTCGACTACTATTTGCGCAAGCGTATGCAGGGGCTGAACTGGTTCCAGTTTGCCTGGAAGCCGGTCGCAATTACGGTCGTCATGGTGGGCGTGATGTGGGTGGGTAACCAGATTAACCTGGTGGTGGCGCTCATTGCCGGTGTACTGGTCTACGCGGCCGGGCTGGCGATACTTAAGGTCATTGGACCGGATGAACGTCGCGCCCTTGGCCTCCATCCTGCCGTTGTCCATTGCCGCTCGCCTGAGACTGACAACCCCATGATAGACGCCCAGCTCACCGGCAAGTCAGGATCAATTCCCCCACATCCGTTTGTTGTTACTGACGGCAATTTTGATGGTCGGTGCAGCCCTGCGATTGGTTGGGCTTGATAACGTCACCCCCGCCGGGACTGGAACATGATGAAGTTGCCCATTGATCATCAAGCAGGATATCCTGGCCGGTAATCACGCCATTTATTTCACTGAAGCCACGGTCGCGAAGTGCCATCATTATTTTCAGATCGGTACGGATTGCCGGTGAAGCACTACGCGCTGGGTTTGCGCCGTCTCGGCCTATCTGGGGATATTGCTCATTGCTGTCAGCTACGCATTAGGGCGGCGGTTGTTCGGCTGGCAAGTTGCTGGCGGCCGGGTTCCTGGCCGTATTGTTCTGGCCGGTTTTCTACAGCCGCTGGCGTTGCGGGCTATCTCTGCCGGTGCTATCGGGTCTGTCGGCTTACTTTTGGTGGCGAGCGTGGGGGTCAGGTACCGGACACCGGATACTCTTAAATCGGCCGTTCGTCCTTCAAACAACAACTTGTTCTGGTTTGCCGTGGCCGGTGTGCTGGCCGGACTGAGCATCCACACCTATATGGCCGCGCGGGCCGTCCCTATCTTCTATGTACTGTTTGCGTTGTATTTGATCCTGTTTCATCGTAGGTCATTTCGTGAACGGTGGCAGGGAGTTGCATTGTTTTTTCTGCTGTTTGTGCTGGTAGCGTTGCCGCTGGTTTTGTTCCTGCACAACAATCCGGGGGCAGAGTTTCGCATCAGTGAGGTGGATGCGCCGTTACGAGCCTTGCTGGATGGTGATCTGGGGCCGGTGTTGAACAACACCTGGCGTATTGCGCTCATGTTCGGGATTGATGGTGATCCGTTATGGCGGCAGGGGATAGCCGGGCAACCGGTGTTCGGATGGGTATTGGCCGTATTTTTCTACCTGGGTGTATTACTTGCCTTGTGGCGTTGGCGGGACGTGCGGTATGGATTCTTGTTGCTGTGGCTGGCAACGGCTGTGCTGCCCAGTGTAACGACCATTGATGCCCCCAGTACGATTCGCATAGTGAATTTACTACCTGTTTTGATGCTGTTTCCCATGCTGGTTATCCACAAGGGGGCCCAGTTATCCACATATCAACGATGGTTATCCACAAGGCAGTGGATAACCGGGGTAATTCTGGTGGTAATTGCTTTGTGGGGAGTTGAGCTTTGGCGAACGGCCGACGGCCTGTGGCGTATCTGGCCGGAAAACGAAGAAGTGCGGTTTGTCTGGCAGGTCGGGTTGACGGAGGCTGCTGCCTATCTCGATGCTGATCCGGGGGACGGCCCGGTCGCTATTGGCGGCTGGACGCCGGACACGATGGATCCGCCAACAATGGAACTGACGCTGCGCCGGGATGATCTTTCCCTGCGCTACTTCGACCCCCAACAAAGCCTTATCCTGCCTTATGCTGTGGATGGGGAAGCGGTTCGGCTGGTACGGCCGTCTATCTTGCCCCTGTCGTCGGAACTGGAGCCTATTGCCGGAGATTGGGTTCGGCCGGCAGAGGGTGACTTCGCACTCTATGAGTACAGCGCCCCGCCAATGGTCCAACCTGAAGTGCCCCAGAATATTGACTTTGGCAGCGAGCTCCGCCTTCTGGGTTACGATGCCGACGAATCCTGCGCGGCCGAACAGGAGGCTGCCTGTAATCTGGTGACCTACTGGCAGGTTCTGGCTCCACCTACCGGCGACAGGCGTTTCTTCCTGCATGTGGTGGATGGGACCGGGACGTTGATTGCCCAGGACGATCGGCTTGGCGCTCCTGCTGAATACTGGCAGACGGGAGACATCGTCATCCAGGAGCTCACCATCCCAACAGCCGCCGGTGAGTTACATCTTGGTGTCTATGATCCGGCAACCGGCGAACGGCTCATGGCGGCTGATAGAAGTGACTTTGCTGCAACTAGGGCGATAGCCGGGTCAGATCAACGCGGGAATAACCGGAAATCGCCAATCTCAGGTTCGATAATCCCAACAGTTGCATTAGCAGTCGCTCCAGGCCAATGGCGAAACCGCCGTGCGGGGGCATGCCGTATCTGAAAGCCTCCAGATAGGTTTCAAACGGATCACGCGGATACCCGGCCCGGCTCAAAGCCGCTGGGTGATCTTCATAGATGTCAACTGACCACCGGTAACCAGTTCTGTCCCGAAACAGGAGGTCGAACGAGTTTGAATATCGGTCGGAAGGATCGGGATGGGTATGACAGCCGCTGACCATCGGATGGCGGTAAGCAAACAGGAAATCGCTTCCAATTTCAGCCCTGGCCCATTCACCTAGCCAGCGTTCATCCTGCAGTGAGAGGGTCCGGCTCGCCGCGAACATCCTCTCCGTGAGTGTGCCAGATCCTCTTGCGCGTCGGCGAAATGGATGTGGGGAATGGGTTCCACAAGAGCGGGCAACGAGGCGTTAAGAAGTTCGAGGTCTGCACTATTCGATCTCTCGATCTCCGCGAAGATGCCCCTGAGAGCTTTGTCGAGCATATTCATTACGGTGAAGTGGTCTTGGATGAATCCAAACTCCACATCCAGAGCTGACGTATTCATTCACGTGACGGCTGGTATCATGCGGTTCCGCGCGAAAGACCGGCCCGACCTCGAAGACCCGCTCAAATACGCCAACCATAATTTGTTTATAGAACTGCGGACTTTGGGCCAGGTAAGCCGGAGTCCCAAAGTAATCAAGCTGGAAAACATTGGAACCACTCTCTGTGGCGGAAGCGACGATCTTCGGTGTCTGGACCTCCGTAAATCCCTCTTGTTCCAGCGAGTGGCGAAACCCGCGCATTGCGCCGGCAGCCAAACGGAAGATCGCCCGGCGCGTGGGATGGCGGTTGGCAACGGCGTGATCCAGGAGAGTAGGAAGCGAGGCATTGAGCTGGCGTTTCTGTAGCGGCAGCGGCGGGGTCTCGTTAACTGGTGTGACAACAGTGACCTGTGGAGCCTGAAGCTCAATACCGGACGGAGCCTGTGCATTAGCAACCACCCGACCGGTCAGTTCAATCACGCTTTCAATCCGACGTTTTCCAATGGGAGCATATCTGCTTCGCTCTCGCTCACCGCCTGAATCATTCCCCAGCCGTCACGCAGGACGATGAAGCTAATCCCACCAATCCGCCGGAGTTATGGAGCCAGCCACCAAGCCGGACTTCCCGGCCGATATACTCATGTGCGTTTATAGTTCTGATTCTGTACTTACCATCCTTTCCTTTGTCTCCTAAAACAAAAAGCCCCCGTCCTTTCTGGAGGACAGGGAGCTATCCGGATCATTGACCATGCCGAATAAATCCGAATCAAAAGAAGCCCTCGTCCTGCCAATCTGGAGGACGAGGGCCTTATCAGCCACATCGTGGTATACCATATTCCCCTGTATCAGGGGCCAGCAACTGATACAGAAGTGATCATTGCGCGTTAACGGGCGCTACCGGATTTCGGTTACTGGATCATCTCGTTCACCGGTCAGCTCAAGGGTGTCGTTACTCAGTTCCGGGGCTGTAGCTTTTCAGCATATTGCCATTCTCTGGTCACCGGTTTGCCCAGCCGGAACAGTATGTCCCTGTCACAGCCTTTATTATTCAACTGTGGACGATATCCTAACGAACAGGATTGCTGTTTGTCAATGGGCGTCAAATGTCAGACGATCCGATGAGTGCTAGGAGATACTGACGATGACGAAGTTAATTAACCCGGCAGGGGTGTTGGCCCGAACGGTCTGGCCTTTCTTCGCGCCGATAAGGGCACTGCCAATAGGCGATTCGTTGGAGATTCGGCCGTTGGCCGAGTCAGCCTCATGGGCGCAGTAATGCTGTAGGTTTCCGGCTCGTCGTAGCCTTCTTCTGTAACGGTAACCGTACTACCGACACGTACGATGTTGGAAGGAGCCGCTTTCTTCGATAACCTGCGCACGGCGCAGAGAATCCTCAGGTCGCGGATGCGCTCTCAATGAACCCCTGCTCCTCCTTGGCGTCGTGGTAATCGGCGTTCTCTTTCAGATCGCCCTGCTTGATAGCCGTTGCCAGTTTGGCTGCGACCTCTTCGCGCCGGACGTTCTTCAGATGGTCGAGTTCGTCTTTAATCTTTTGCAGACCTTCCGGGGTTAAATAGACAATATCATCCATATCAAATTCTCTCACTTCATGACGACTATTTCCCACCTCAAAACAATGCATCGAGGCTACGAGCCTTTTCGGATTCAGGCTCAATCGGTTAGCCTCTATACGCGCTTTATCGGCGGGGATAAATTTACTATACCGCGTATGTCAGGTTTGTGCAGACTTGTTTGAACGAGTGTTCACACCGACTCAGGCTTCGGAACCGGCCATTGGTAGGGCCGATTCGCTCCCTGGTCGCTTCTTCACGGGGCAGGGTCTTAACAATTTCCCCTTCAAACATGACGGCAACACGGTCGGACAGGCTGAAATTTCGTCCAGCTCGGCCGAAACCAACAGGAACAGCCGCCATTATCCGCTTTGCTGCCTGGTTGTTTATGGATAAACTCAATGCTGCCATTGTCAATGCCTCGTGTCGGCTGGTTAGCTGGTAGTAGCTTGACCGGTCGGGAGGAACTCGCGGGCCACAATGACCTTTTGCTTGTTACCGCCGGAAAGCGTGCTGGCGTGCGTGTAGATAGACGGCGTGCGGATGTGTATTCTTCAACCAGTCGCTCGCCATTTCCGCTATTTCATCCTGATCCATTTGGCCAGTGCGAAAAAGGGTTCGCTGTAATACCGGTTCAGGACCAGATTATCGGCAACTTTTGTAGCCCACGACCAGCCCATGCTTTTCCCGATCTCCGGGATGTGGGCCACGTGCAGTTCCGTGACCTGACGTGGCGCAATGTCGGTTGCCGGTCGACCGGCAATGAGTACCCCACCACCGACTACTGACGCAGACCGGTTAAGGCTTCCACGAACTCGCGTTCATTCCCTGAACCCCGGCCACACCCGATTTCTCCGGCATGGACCTCAGGCTCAACCCGCGAACTGCCAGTTGGTCCCGATCATCCTTCACTTCCAGCCCCGAACATCGGACCACATCGCCCGGATGGCCTTCCTCTTTGTCCACTGTTAAGATGACCGTGCGGCCGACCATCATTTCGGCCAGGCTCGCTTCTGTCGCTTCGGCGGGTAGGTGGTTCCGACCATACGGCCGTTACGCATGACCGCAACGCGATCCGAGACAGACAATACTTCCTTCAGCTTATGGGTGAAGATGATGGACACACCTGATCCGTCGGATCATGCATGATGCGGAAAAGCTCGTTGGCTTCCTGGGGGAGTCGGGACGGCCGTCGGCTCATCCAGAATTAAGATGCTCCCGCTTTGCGGTACAGGGCTTTGATAATCTCGACCCGTTGCTGGATACCAACCGGCAGGTCCTCCACGCTGGCTGTGGGATCTTCAGCCCGTACTGCTCGGACAGTTCATTCACCATCCGGTTTGCCCGGCGCATGTCGAGGTGCCGCCGAAGCGGGTAATCTCCGCTCCCAGGATGACATTTTCCGCAACCGTCATAACGGGCACTAGTTGAAAGTGTTGGTGGACCATACCGACGCCTTGTTCGATGGCGTCGCCGGGATTGTTAAATTGAACGTGCTGGCCGTTTATCCAGAGCCCACCCTCATCCGGCTGATATAGACCGCAGAGGATATTCATCAGCGTGCTTTTGCCGGCACCATTTTCACCCAGCAAAGCGAGGATTTCTGCCCAGCAAAGGGTAAGGATCAATATGATCGTTCGCCAGTACGCCGGGAAACTGTTTTGTGATGCCCTTGGCTTCCAGAACAATGGGAGCGTTGCTATAGTCCATAAGTTACTTAATCAATACCCCAAGATCATACGGGGAACGAGCTTTTTTAACGAAAAACGGGTAGAAATGCATTGGTTTTGCGGCTACCCTCAGAATGTATAAGCTGTCAACTACTGCAGGCCGGTGGTGGGTACGTTTACCAAAGAACATAGGACCACGATAGTCGTTAGATAGGGCAACATGCCAATGGTGGTGGGGGATATGGTATCCCCATAAACTGCAACTGTGTTTGCAGGGCGATGGTAAAGCCGAACAACAGGGCTGCACCCAAAGTACCGGGGGTGTCAGTTTCAAAGATCATTACCGCCAGAGCGACAAACCCACGGCCGTTTGTCATGCCTCGTTCAAAAGACCCGACTGCCTCCAGCGAAAGAAATGCGGCCAGCCCGGCCAGCGCCCCGCCAATGATGACATTCAGGTAGCGCATCTTGTAAACGTTGATGCCCACCGTATCGGCCGCGCTGGGATGCTCACCGACTGCCCGCGAGCGGAGGCCCCAACGGGTGCTGAATAACCCATACTGCATGATGACGACCGGATCAGGGTAGGGTAGGTAATAGGCGGATTGTTGAATAACACCGGCCCAATGAGCGGAATATCGGCAGGCGGCCCCAGCGGTATGGGCTGGAGCTTACCCCTGTGTAGTTAGACCGACAACATAGAAGTAGCCGGTCAACCTGACGGCCAGAATGTTGATGACTGTTCGGCGATAATCTGGTCCATCTTCAGGGTTACGGACATGAAAACCAGAAACCATATCAACGCCCCGGTTAACACACCTCGGTAGGACAGCCAGGAGCAGGTTGCCTGTGTAAACATTAACCAGAAAGCCAACAAAAGCCGCCATCAACATCTGGCCCTCAATGCCGATGTTAATGACGCCCGTTCTCTCGCCAATCAACCCACACATTCCGCCCAGAATCAACGGGATCGACTGGCGAAGCGTTGAGGCCAATACGGCCGTTGTTTGGGCAGGTGCCCTGAGATAGAAGAAAACGATCAGGACTGAGACAACGGCCACGATAGTCGCCAGCAGCCAATGCTCAGCCAGCCAGCTTTTTGATCGAGTCTGTGTTGGTGCGGATAGTTCCATAGGCGCTGCCTTTCTGTGCGATGGAATTTACTACAAGCCGGTTGGTTCAGGAATCAGCTATTTGCACCCCAGCCGGTACTAAGGTTGACCTTGTCGTCTTCTGTGTCCTGCTGGCGCAGCAGAGTCTTTATGATCGTGTCTGCGGCCACAAAGAACAGGATAAAGGCCGTGATCACATCCGTAATCTCTTTGGCTACGCCGGCGCTAAATTGCATCTGACTGGACCCGGCCCGCATGGCTCCCAATACAATGGAGGCAGGGATGACACCAAAGGGGCTGGTTTTTCCGAGTAGCGCTACCGTTATGCCGTCGAACCCCAGACCAACATTGAAGCCCGGCTGGAATCGGCCGACAATACCCTGTGTTTCCACAGCACCGCCAAAGCCGGCCAACAGACCGCTAATCGCCATAGCCAAAATAATGATTCGGGCAACGTTGATACCGGCGTATTGAGCAGCGGAGGAACTCAGGCCGACGGTGCGGATCTCATAACCCAGCGTCGTTCGATAAAGCACCCACCAGACAAGTACGGC
This sequence comes from Chloroflexota bacterium, assembly GCA_041390945.1. GTDB lineage: Bacteria > Chloroflexota > Anaerolineae > Promineifilales > Promineifilaceae > Promineifilum. Next base: position 77,707 of record JAWKOY010000019.1, on the reverse strand, counting down.
TGCCACGATAGCCATGAGGAATCCCAGTGGCACATAGCCCCAAATCGGCAATTCGGCCGAAGGTAAAATGTGAGGAGTACGGGCTACAACATTACCCTGGGATGTGTCTTTCAAAATTCCGTCGGCCAGAAAATCAGTAAAGTTAATGGCGATATAGTTGAGCATGATTGTGGTGATCACTTCATGCGCACCGGTAAAAGCCTTGAGCGCACCGGGGATTGCGCCATACAATGCACCGGCTGCCGCACCGGCCAGAAGGGCGAGGGGAGCATGGATAATAGCCGGTAATCCCTCAATGCTGTATCCCACCCAGGCCGCGACGATAGCGCCTATCAAAAGCTGTCCCTGAGCACCGATATTGAACAGCCCGGCCTTGAATGCAAAGGCAACGGCCAGGCCGCTGAAAATAAGGGGTGTTGCCTTTTCCAGGGTTCGCTGGATTGCTGCCGGACTCCCGAATGCACCTTCAAACAGAGCCGCATAGGCTTGTATCGGATTAGCGCCGGAAACTAGCAGGATAATTGCGCCGATCAGGAGTGCTAACAGAACAGCGACCAGAGGGACGCTGACTGATCGCCATGCGCGCTTCAACCAATCCGTGAAATTGCTGGAAGATTTTTCAGGAACCGGAACTGTGGTCATACGCTTCCCCGGATAGATGCTAAAAGTGCGACGTGCCCAGAGGACACGCCGCACTCGTTTAGATTCAAATCACACTAACAAAGACCAAACTTGGTTAAGTTTGATAGTTGGCAAAACCGGGGCAGGATTACCCACCGGCATTGTAGCCAGTGGAAATGCTACCATCGGCCAACCCGGCATCAATCTCGGCCAGCTTGTCCTTGATTTCCTGAGAAACATCACTCTCATGATCATGGAACGGGGCCAATCCCACAGCACCAATGTAGTTGCCACCGGGGAATTCGCCTGAATTCGACAGTTTAGCCAGATCAACAACTCCGGGGGTGATGAGCTTCATCGCGCTGGAAACCAGGCACGGATGAGCTTCCGGTACAGTTTCCCACTGGTCGGTATCAACACCGATGCACCAATTTCCGGGGCTGCTGGCAACTTCAATCAAGGCACCGTTACCGGTCTTGCCGCCGGCGCCGAAAACGACGTCAGCGCCCTGATCCAGTGCTTGCTTGGCCGTGCTGGCACCCCACTCAGGATCGACGAAGGCGACATCCAGACCACCGGGATGGTAGGTGTCGATAATGGTCACATCAGGGTTGACGTACTTTGCGCCGCCCTTATAACCTTCGTTGAAAGCGACTACCGGCGGAACCAGATCGGTGCCAAGAACAGATGCAATCGTATTGGATTCGGTCAACATACCGGCTAATGCACCGGCCAGAAAACCGGACTTGTCCTCGGGGAAAATCAGACCAGTCACATTACTGACGGTATCACTCTGGAACTGGTCTACACCAATAAAGTCGATATCCGGGTAATTGGCAGCGGCCTCAAGGGTCGCCTCACCCATGGCAAAGCCCACGGTCACGATGATATCGTATCCCTGGGTCGCGAACAGATCGATATTGGCACCGTAATCTTTGGCGTCCTTGGTTTCAATGTACTGGACCTGGGCGGCTCCCAAATCCGTGGCGGCTTGCTGTGCACCTTCCCAGGCGGACTGGTTGAAGGATTTATCATCAACCTCACCCACATCAGTAACCAAACCAATGCAGACAACACCTTCATCGGTACAGTCGGCTTCGGCGGTTGATTCGCCTCCGGCGGGGGTACAAGCTGCAACGGCTAGAGCCAGCAACAGCAGTACACCGAGTAACAGAGTCAAACGCTTCATTTGAGTCTCTTCTCCTTAAACTTGCTCAAAACTGGATGTAAATATGTAGGGAGCAACTTGGGCGATTGGCCGGCACGGCAATCGTCAAGTGACTGGGGTGTGTAGATGTGACAACCATTCCTTCCCAGATTGCTCTCTCATATTGTATTGTGCAGCAACTGGCATCAAAAGACAATAGTGATCCTGCCTAATTAGGCTTAAGTTTTGTGGGATAGCTGATCGATATGAGAGTAAATAATCTCTTGGACAGCTAAAGATTAGTCACTGAGTGAAATGGGTTCACTTATCTGTCTATGAAGGTCAAGAAATTCCTTGGCTGCTTGCCAGACCTGATCGTGGATCGGATCAAACGGCCGCATCAATTCATGCCCTGCATTAGGGTAAACGGTCAGTTCTTTGTCTTTGACCGGTACCTCGGCGAAGATTTGCCGGGCATTATCCGGTGGGGCGGCGACGTCTTCTTCTCCGGCAAGGATTCTTACCGGAACATTCAGCTTGGGCCAAAGCTTACGACCGTAGGAAACCATGGCGACCATTTCATGCATTCCCGACATGGGTACGCGAGAGACCTCAGGTAACTGTTCCTGAAATTCCGGGTCATCAAAGTCGATTGTCGGGTCATAATCCAGAACACGTTCCCGTACCAATTCTTGCATACTGGTCTTCTTACCTTGTGAGGGTAATACCAGGGCACGAAGTGTCGGGCTAGCCCGGCGAACCGCAATCGGCCGTCGGGGGGTTCATAGATAGGGCGATCATCCCTATCGCTTTTATGTCACCCCGCGTGATTACCAAATGGGCTCCCAGGATATTGCCCATCGAATGACCCATCACGAAAAGCTGGTCTGTATTAGCCTGGACAAGGTCGTACGCTTCCTCCGCCTCGGCGATCCACGATTCGCGGCTGACCTGATACAGCTTGTTGGGGTACTGTCCATGCCCCGGAAGTAGCGGGCAATGGACAAAGTACCCTGCGTCCCGGAGATACTCTGCTAACGGGCGAGAGCTTAAGGCTGCCCATAAACCCGTGCAGGAACAATACGCCGGTTCCATTGGCTGTTGATGGGTCAGGGGAGTGTATATGTCTGACGCTCCGGTATGACTTCGTAAGATGGTTTGAATGCCATGAAAATCTTTCCTTATCTTCCGGTTGGAGTATAGAACCGATAATCCCGGTGGCAACCCGTGCCCGGTTAGTTCTGTTACAATTGCAGTCATGTCTATTCGATTGTTACCTGATCAATTAGCTTCCCAGATTGCGGCCGGTGAGGTCGTGGAACGGCCGTTCTCGGTGATTAAGGAGCTGGTTGAGAACAGTATTGATGCCGGGGCTACGACGATCACCATTGACGTACGGGAAGGTGGTCGAGAGCTTATGCAGGTGGCCGATAATGGCGACGGCATTGCCGCTGATGAGATTGAGCTGGCTTTTCAGCGTCACGCAACTTCAAAGCTCGCTTCCGCTGATGATCTGGAATCCATAAAGACATTGGGCTTTCGGGGCGAAGCGCTGGCGTCTATTGCGGCCGTCAGTCATATGACTGTTGTCAGCCGCGCGGCCGGTGATCCTAATGGCGTGCGTCTGGTTCTGGAAGCCGGGAATCTGATTTCACGGAAGACTGCGGGTGCACCAAAGGGAACAGTCATTGCAGTTGAAAACCTGTTTTACAATGTTCCGGCGCGTCTCAAATTCCTCAAAACAGTAGGGACTGAAAAGCGGTTAATTGATGAGTTCGTGACGCGTTATGCGCTGGCCTATCCCGAAATACGTTTTCGCCTGACCCAGGGAAATCGTGTCACCTTGCAGACCACAGGCAGCGGCAGTGTCCGGGATGTGCTGCTGGCTGTCTATGGCCCGGAGACGACTGAACAGCTCATTGAGATCACGGCCGATGCCGGTGATGAACGGCCGGTCAAGGTGTGGGGTTTCGTCAGCGACCCGGCGCTTAACTGGTCTAACCGGTCCAACATCAACCTGTTTGTCAACGGCCGCTGGATTCGTGATAACCGGCTGACCTACGCCGTGATTCAAGCCTACCACACTCTGCTCCCCGTCGGCCGTTATCCCTTTGGGCTTATCTTTATCGAGATGCCGCCGGAGGAAGTGGACGTGAATGTCCATCCCACTAAGGTTGAAGTGCGATTCCGTGACGAAGGCATGATGTTTGGCGCGGTGCAACGCGCTGTCCGTTCGCACTTGCTGGATACCGAACCGACACGGGATATGGGCGCATGGCCTGCGCCTCGAGACAACTATCAAGGACCGGTCTCCTGGTCCGGGACGACTACACCGGCCGTCAGCCGTCATGAGGACCAGCCGGTTCAACCGGGCCTGGATTGGTCGGCCCGCCCGGCCGCATCGAATGAGACTGGTGAATCCACAACCGACCTTGGCGATTATCCCACAGAGCCGCCGGTGCGGTTGCCGATGATGCGGGTGATCGGGCAGGTGGGGGCAGCCTATATTATTGCCGAGGGGCCGGAAGGCCTGTATCTGATTGACCAGCACGCGGCTCACGAACGCATCCTGTACGAAGAATTACTAGCCGAGTGGCAGCAGCGTCAGGTGGTTTCGCAAGGCTTGGTAGCCGGCGCGGCCATTTATCTGTCACCATCCCAGTCTACTTTGCTGGAAGAGTATGAAGGCTTGCTGGCAAATCTGGGCTTTCAGATTGAGGCGTTCGGGCCCAATGCTGTCGTTCTCCGTGCTGTGCCCGCTATTCTGGGAAAGGCAGACCCGGCCCAGGCATTGCTCGGCGTGCTGGCTGATCTGGAAAGCGAGAGACAGCCGATTCAGGCGGAACTGGAGGCCCTGGTAGCCAGACGTGTTTGCAAGAGTGGGGCGGTCAAGGCGGGGCAAACGCTGTCACGGGAAGAGATGGAGGCGATGATTCGTCAACTGGAGGTCTGTGAGACACCGCATACCTGTCCTCACGGACGGCCGACAATGATCCACCTTTCGGCTGCACAGTTGGCCCGGCAATTCGGCCGAACGTAGGCATAAGGGAATTAAAAAGACTTCCTCTCGGAAGCCTATTTGCGGAGCCAATTGCCCGACCATATAATTTGTCTGTTATGCCGAAGGTGGGAATCGAACCCACACTCCCGAGGGAACACGATTTTGAGTCGTGCGCGTCTGCCTGTTCCGCCACTTCGGCCAAAAATTCTAACCGCGGAGTATAAAGTAAGCCGGGATTCCTGTCAATCCGCCATCCTGTACTGATTGGCTATGAATGAGGAAACACTGATTCAGCAGGCGCAGCAAGGTGACTTGCCCGCTTTCAATCGTCTCGTGGTGCAGTATCAGGAGTTGGTCTATAACGTTGCCTATCGGATCATGGGTGATCCGGCCTCGGCTGAGGACGTCACCCAGGAGACGTTCATCACTGCTTACAAGTCGCTCAAAAGCTTTCGTGGGGGGAATTTCAAGGCCTGGCTGCTCCGTATTGCCACAAATCGTTGCTACGATGAACTGCGGCGTTACAAACGCCGCCCTCAATCCTCGCTGGATGAAATGATGGATGAGAATGAGTCGCTGGCTTTCCTGCGCAGCCCGGGCGAGACGCCGGAAGGACACCGCCAGCGTGTCGAATTTGCCCTGGCCGTCGAGCAATGCCTTCAGGATTTGCCGGATGATCAGCGTGTGGCGGCCGTCCTGAGCGATGTGGAGGGCTATGATTATCAGGAAATCGCCAGCATTACGAAAGTATCTTTGGGAACTGTGAAATCACGAATCAGTCGGGCACGGGCCAAGCTCCGCGAATGCCTTCGGTCAACAGCCGGGGAACTATTGCCGTCCGCATATCGTCTAGAAACCAGAGGTATGTAGGTTTGTAGAAATGTTTGACTTCTTCCGCGATATCGGCAAATCGGCCGATGAAGGGCGCATTGAGGCGCTTAATGCATATCTGGACGGCGCGCTTTCGCCCCAGGAACAGCGACAGTTGGAGATCTCTCTCCAGCAGGATGCTGCCTTACGCGCTGAACTGGAGCAGATGCGGGTGGTCAAACAGCAATTACGCAGCCTGCCGCGGCGTCGCGTGCCCCGTAGCTTCTCGCTGGACCCGGCGCTTTATGGGCCACCACAGGCACAACCGTCACGGCAGCTCTATCCCCTATTGCGAGGGGCGACGGTGTTGACGGCTTTGCTGTTTGTGTTTGTGCTGGGCCTGGGGCTGATTAACGGCAATTTGGGTGGCGGAACAGCTGCGTCGAGCGACGTAATCAGTATGGTTGAATCTGCTCCGGCAGCGATGCCTTTGGAAATCGTGACCGGTGGTGAACTGGAGAATCAGGCTGCGGATGAGGCTGAAACAGGGATCACCATGGAAGAGGCTGCCCCTCTTGCCGAGAGCCTGGAATCAAGCTTCGCCCAAGCCGATACAGCTGCAGCAGATGAGACTCCATCTGAGGATATGGCCGAAGAGTTAGCCCCCGCGGCCGCGCTCGCAGAAGAGTCGCCGCGTGAAGCGGCTGCCATAGCCGGAAAAGAGTTCACCGGTACTGTCGAAGCCCTGGCAACAGCCAATTTTGCCGAGCTAAGCGGCGGCATGGCCGATGAATCTATTCAAGACCCAGTCGCTGCTTCTGCATTCGCCCTTCCGCCGGAAGAAGAACCTGTACCGACATCGACACCATTCCCGGTATGGGGTCTGGTTATCGGGTTGGGGATCGCCACCATTATTTTCGGCCTGTTGACATTGGTATTGCGCAGCCGCGACCGGCTGTGATGCCGCATTCCCGAATGCCAGAAACCATCATATCCAGCGCACCGGATTGGGTAGTCTTTTGCCCTCGCTGCGGGTCAGCAATGGAAACGCGAGTTGTCATTGACAAGCCTCGTCGCGTATGCCCGGCGTGTGGCTATATCCACTTCACAGACCCCAAGGTTGGGGTGGGTATACTCGTTACAGACGATGAGGGGCGAGTCCTGCTGGTCCGGCGTGGAGTTGAACCGGAGAAGGGCAAGTGGAGCTTGCCGGCCGGGTATCTGGATCAGGGTGAAGACCCGAAAGAAACGGCCGTCCGCGAGGTTCGCGAAGAGTGCGGCCTAACGGTTTCGATTGAGCGCCTACTGGATGTTTTTCACAATCCACCGGGACAGGGAGCCTCTATCTTCATCCTGTATGAAGGCGCACTTCGGCCGGCGGCCGATTACAGGCCGGAGATGACGCGGCCGATGCGGCTTTCTTCGCTCTGGATGATCTGCCCCGATTGGCTTTCCCCAGTACCAATCACGCCGTAAATCTACTGGCCTCGCGTTAAACATCCCTTTACAAGGCCATAACACAGCCTTAACGGTTTGTTGGCCGATTGCTTATATTCCCCCGCTAAGCTTATGTCATGCTGGCTCTATCCGACCTTCCGGTTGAACAATCCCGGCTGATTCACGATCCGGGCGCCTTGCAGTTGGTTCCCTGGTTGCGTAATACGATCCTCCTCCGGCGAAACACCTTCCGACTATGCGTGGTGGTTGGGGATGCGGTGTCAAGTCCGATAGGCCATATTCATGTGCCCTACGATTGGCACCGAGTACCGGCATCACTACCGGGACCGACGCACCTGACGATCCTGCATCTTAATGATCTGCATGGTCATATCGCCCGGCTCACGCCCTATGGCACCCAACCGATTCTCTCGCGGATCGCCTGGTACAGGCGCCAGTTGCGAGCGAGTGATCCTGGTGTACTCATGCTATCGGCCGGAGATGACACTGTTGGGTCGGCGTTTGATAGCCTCCTCTGGCCGGACAATGAGGACAATACTGTTCACGCTGCCTACAGAAGCTACCGTGCTCTGGGTCTGGACGCGGCGGCGGTTGGCAACCATGACCTTGATCATGGGACCCAAACCCTGGCACGGGCGGCCGCCTGTGACGCCCAGTTCCCGCTGCTATCGGCCAATCTGGTTGCTCCCGAATTAAGCCAGGTTGTTTACCCGGCGGCCGTTTTTATTCGCCGGGGTATCCGCATAGGTGTTATCGGACTGACAACACCGGCCCGGCAATCAGCCCGGACGGACTTCATCCGTATTGCGCCGCCGGAACCGGTACTCAACCGTCTGGTGCCGGCCCTGCGCGAGATTTGTGATGTTATTATTGTGCTCAGCCACCTGGGGTTCAGCACCGATTCCAACCCGGCCGAGACCGGCTCAGTTGGTGATGTTGAGTTAGCCCAATCGGTCCCGGCCGGTTCAATTGATCTGATCATCGGCGGGCACAGCCACCATGTACTGAATGAAGAATGTCTGGAGGCGGCCAATGTTGTCAACGGTATTCCCATTGTCCAGGCCGGGGCGAACGGCCGTTTCTTGGGACATGTTACCATAATGCTAGAGTCTTCGGCAGATGGGTCGAAGAATAGCCATGATGGGAGTAAGCCAGTGGTATCGGTTGCCGAAGCGCACTGATCCCGGTCGCGGACCTTCCTGCGGACAACGACTACGAACGGCGCGTCGTGCAACCTCTTTTGGACAGAATTGCCCCGGTGCTGCAGCGGGAAATCGGCTGTTGCGAGGACATTGACGACATCAGCCCGGCAGGCTTGCGTGATAGCCATGACCGGGGTGAATCCGCGCTGGCAAATTACGTAACTGACGCCCTGTATGAACGCTGCCAGGTGAATGGGTCATGGTTGATCTGGCTATGATCGATGCCTCCATTTTGCGGCATGGCGTCCCGGCCGGGGAGTCCCTGACGGTTGGCGATTGGTTGCATGTCATGCCCTATTCTGATGCGGTCCAGCTTTACGTGTGACCGGTGAAGAACTTCTGGCTCTGGTTCGGGACAATGCCTTGCGTCTCGGCCGGCCGGGTATGCCGCGCACGGAACGCGGCTTTATTCAATTCAGTCGCCATCTACGCCACAAAATTGACCCGGGAGATTCGCGCTGGGGGAATCGTACCCACCATATCCTGATTCGAGGATAGGCGATCTGATTGATCGTCCCAGCCACCGCTATATCATTGCCAGCCACTCGCATTTTCGCCGGGCAGCTTTATCCTGGGAGCGCGGTGCCTGGGATGCAGATGTAGCGCCGGTCAACACAGACCATTGGACAACGTTACCCACCGACCTTATCTGCGTGACGAGTTGCTCCATTACATCGAAGCCAACGGCGGCATCACGGCCGCTTCCGGGGCAAGACGCGACGGCCGTGTTCGCATCCTGCTGGAGACCGTTGACCATGAACATCGTAGCCTTTTCGATCAACCCGCTTTTCCCTGATCGTGTGATGGGCGGCGCGCCCAAGCATCTGCAAAATATCGCGATCTATCTGGGTGAACTGGGTCACCGTGTTCGGGTTTACTGCACGTCAGTAAGCGATAGCTCCGCCACGTTTAACTGGCACGAGAATGTCAGCATTCACCTGATCTTGCGATTTAGCAACCGTTTCCCAACCCTATGATGTTCCCGCCTACCAACTGGCGTCAGCCTTGCAGGATGTGGGGGAGGCATTGGCTTCGGCCGACCGGTTCTACATGCACGATGGGGAGTTCCTCTTTCCCTACACCTACCGGCACATCCCGACAGTTATCTCCCTGCGGGATAGTGTGTATCCCGAAACGCAACTGGGGGCGTTCCTGTTTCAGGGTGACAGGCTCATTACCATTTCCGAGCATTCCCGGAACTATTATCTGGAAACGGTGGGCTGTTTCTTTCCGGGCTTGGCCGAACGGATGACAGTTATTCGCAATGGGCTTGACTGGGATTTATTCCGACCAACTCCACCGCGCGAAGTGCTGGACATCGTTGGGGTAGACCCGGCCAAGCATCGCCGTCGTGCTGCATCCCCACCGGCCGGAACCCTCAAAGGGGCTGCCGCAAACAATCGCTATCGCTGACCTGCTGGTTCATCAATACCGGATCGAAAACCTGCGGGTGCTGGTTCCCTGGTGGCTGGATGCCGGACAGGGGTTGAAGTACAAGCGTTTTACCGGCAGATGGAGCAGGAGATCGCGGAACGTGGGTTGCAGGATTATTTTGTGTTTCATGACTGGATCCCACAACATCTTATGCCGCAATATTACAGCCTCGGTCAGGTGACGTTGTCGCTGGGGCACTTTGTCGAATCGTTTGGCAATGCAGTGTATGAATCATTGGGTTGCGGCACGCCTACCATTGCTGCTCGCGTAGCGACCCACCGTGAGTTATTGCCTGACGATCTCCTGATAAGGTGCATTTTGATGATGCAAAATCGGCCGCTGCCATCGCCGCAGACATCATTCGTAGTCACCGCAGAACATCAGAAGCCACGCTGGAATATTTGCGAACGCATCCATGGTGTGAACCAGCACTGGCGGCGTATGCGGAGGTCATTCTGAACGCACAAAAGCAGGATGGATCTGGTGTATCGTTTACCCCGGATTGACGAAACAACACGCTGGCGCCTGGCTCCCTGGTGTTACGCATGGGATGGGGGCATCTACCATGATTACCTGGCGCAGCACCTCCTGATCCCATCATTGCAGGCATTGGTAACTGACTTACCTGATGGCTTCACCTCCGATATGGCCGGCGAAGCGGGCGTTGCCGCTGCCGAGCTGGACAACTGGCAACGCCGGGGGCCGATCGTCCCCATTCTTCCACAATCCTGATTAGGCCGTCACCAAACTGGTTAGGGCTCGCGGCGGTGCAAGACGAACCCGCGTCGCCTCACCCTCACCATCCAGCGACCATTTTACTAGGGATAATTCACCCCCCTGAAGCTCCAACCCGGTAATAAAGCCGGGCCGCACACAACTGCCGGAGTTGAAATAAGGCGGCATGTTCGGCCCCGGCAAGGCAGCCAGGTGGGTGTGACCGCAGATGACGGGAATCTGCCGTGTCGTCACCCATTCGATGATTCGCTGCTCAATACGTTTTCCCTGGCCGATAAACCGGCTGGCGGCCGTTTGCATGTTGGCATTGGGCTGTGGGCTTGTGGCGGATTGGTGAGTGCATCGCTGATACCTTGCATCTGGGCCCAGCGCCAGAGGGATCGGCAAACAACGCGACTGACTGTAGTAGCGGCTACTGGTCATATCGGCCTGGTGACCGTGGAGGACCAGCAATGTCTGATCAGTCTGCCGGTGGGTCAGGAGCAGGCTGTGGTAAGTGGGGATGCCATCCTTCCTACTTTGATGCTGGAAGGCATTGTATGTATCGTGATTGCCGACGAGCAGATAGAGCCGTCCGTCATCATCAAACCGGTGGAGCAGGTCAAAGACGTCATGTGGGCATCAAGCGATGTCGCTGAAACGGCCGTTCTGCCAGAGCTCGTCCCCGTCGCCAACTTCTATATAGGTGAAACCGTTGTAAAAATAATGATTGAGTGCGGCCTGAAATATGGGCTTTGCTGCAAAAGCGTCCACCGGGCTGTTGTCACCACGATGGCAATCGCTGAAGAATACGATGCGGGAATTATTATCGAAAGGGACCGGTACGGCCGTCTCCAACGCCAGATTTATTCGCCCAAAAGCTATGGTACGCCAGGCATCTACAATGGGGCGGGGAAACGACCGCTGACCCTGTCCAACTGAGAATCCTTCACCAACTACTGTCATAAGTACATCCTCCTCAACTGCTTGGTGGCTGCTCGCTGCCACCGCAAAGAACGGCAGTAGCGAACGCCGGATGATTCCTATGCGATTGTCAGGATTCTCTTCTCTGGTGAGTCTGGAGGCGGCAGACCCAGGGTTGGGTTGTTGGGCCGGACGGCCGCAGCGGCCCGGCAGTGATCATATCATCAAAGGTCCAGCTTGTAGTGCCGGTGGCGCTTATACCATTGAGCCCCCATCGTTTCCATATCTGAACGACTCTTGAAGTTCTCTTCGTTAACCTGGACGATATCGACGTGCTTGAAGTGATGCTCCCGGACGGTCTGGGCCAGCTCGGAATACAGCATGGCGTTGGCGCCCAGGCCACGATATTGCGGCAGGAGCCCCAACCCGTTGATGTCTACCCAGTCTGTCTTTTGCCGGTCCCGCAAGATGTGGTACCAGCCCAGCGGGAACAGACGGCCGTTGGCCTTCTGCATGCCCTCCGAAACGTCATGATACGCCAGGATGAAACCGGCCACCTCATCATCCTTCATGATGAGCTTGATCAGGCTGGGATCGGCGATGAGCAACAGTGTGTTGATCAGGTTGCGGGTTTCTTCTTCTGTCGGCGGATAATAGCTGTGCAACTCACTCATCGCCTGGCTATGGATCTCCAGTGCTCTGGGGATCCACTGGCGAATTTCAGCCCGGCTCTTGAATGTCTTGATTGTAAAGCCGCGCCGTTTCTTGACCTTGGCGGCGATTGCCTGACGCGCTCCGGTAAAATTGCATCGCCACGGACATAGCCGGAGAGGTAATCCGCATCCTTGACGAAGCCGAAGCTCGTGATGAAGTCATCGTAATACGGGTAGTTCCAGGGGATTGTCAACGCGGGCCGGTGTTCAAACCCTTCCACAAGGACACTGCCGTCAATACCAACCAGTCCGCGCGGCCCGATGATGGTGTCCAATCCGCGTGCCCGCGCCCACTCCACGCCTCTTGCCAGCAATGCATGGGCGGCTTCGCGGTTCTCAACGACCTCGAAATATCCGAAAAAGGCGGTCCTGGAGCTATGGTAGTCGTTGTAGCGACTGTTCTCCAGCATGCTCATACGGCCGAGTGTGCGGCCGTCTTCCTCAACAATGAAGAAGTCAGCGACGGAGTGTTGGTAATACGGGTGTTTGCTTTTATCCAGACCACTTAGCGCATCAGAACGCAAAGGGGGCACCCATAGTGGGGCATCCTTGTAGAGATCGAAGACGAAATCTACAAACCGATCGCGCTCATGCGCCTGGGTCGTGTCGAGTTCACGAACTTGCATTGGCTGTTTGTTGGCTGTTAACGCGGCGGAGTTTCTTCATAGCCGCCATCTCGCTGGGGTAAATGCGCTTGACACCATCGCCAAGTGCCAGCTCAATGTCACGAATATTGCGGACCAGGTTGTGCATACCCATGACCTCTACGGATGCCGCCTGATCCGAGCCCCACAGGGCGCGGTCGAGGGTGATATGGCGTTCAATAAAGCTTGCGCCCAGGGCGATGGTGGCCCAGGTGGGGGCCAACCCTACTTCGTGGCCGGAGTAGCCGATCGGTACCTCCGGGTACTGGTTGAGCAGGGTAGTGATCATGCGCAGGTTTAATTCTTCGGTCGCGCAGGGATAGGCCGAGGTAGCATGAGCCAGCATGAGATTCTCTCTGCCCAGAACATCGATCGCGCCCTCAATCTGCCACATCTCCGACATCCCACTGGACAACATGATGGGTTTGCCCGTATCGCGCGTCTTGCGCAGGAGGTCGTGATCCGTAAGTGTTGCCGAGGCGATCTTGTACATCGGCGGGTCGAACTGCTCAATAAAATCCACAGCCTCTTCATCCCAACACGATGCGAACCAGTCTATGCCCTTCTCCCGGCAATACCGGTCAATCTCGGCGTATTCGTCATAACCGAATTCCATATGACGACGGTACTCGATATAGGGGATCCGGCCCCACGGTGTATCGCGTTCAATATCCCATTGATCGCGGGGCGTTGCCAGTTCCGGTGTGCGTTTCTGGAATTTGACGGCATCGCAGCCGGCAAAGAGTGAACCGTCGATCAGGCGTTTCGCCAGGTCCATCGAACCGTTGTGGTTGATACCGATTTCAGCAATGACATATACGGGCTCGCCGTCACCGATAAAACGGTCACCGACCCGCACTTTTCTTTCAGCCATGTTATACTTCTCCAGTTGCGCCGTTCGTTTTTTCAGATTGAGGAAGTCCTCCGATTGCTTGGCCGCAATGATAAACTCGGCAAAGTCGCGGAATGCCCCATGACCACCGGGGCTGGCGCAAATATAGCTTGCTGCTTGGCGTGCGAACTCAGTGGCATCTGCCGGGCAGGCCGACAGCCCCACTGTGTTCATCACTTCCACATCGTTTGTATCGTCACCGATATAAGCGATCTGGTCGAATTCAAGGTTATAACGTTGGGCTATCTCTTGCAAGACCGCCATTTTATCCTTGATGCCCAGGTGCAGCTCGGTTACCTGCAACTTCTCGGCCCGGCGGGCAACCGGGCCGGAATGCTCACCGGTAATGATGCCGACCTCGGCACCGGCGAACTTGCGCAGCCGCTCAACGCCCATACCGTCGCGAATCGAGAACCGCTTGAGTTCCTCGCCGGTGTCAGAGTAGTACACGCCGGTATCGGTGAGAACGCCGTCGCTGTCGGTCAGGACAAGCTTGATTTGGCGAGCGCGCCGGGTCAGATCGGAATCTATCACCATGCTGTCCATCCACCATCCACAACCAGATTTGCGCCGGTCATGTAAGCGGACGCATCACTTGCCAGGAAAACGACGGCACCCTGATAGTCTGTCGGGTAAGCCATTCGGTCGAGCATTGTGCGTCGGGCGTAGTTGCTGACGAAATAGTCGTCCTGGTTGTTCTCGACGCCACCCGGCGACAACGTATTGACACGCACACCGGCGTGGCCCCAGTAGGCGGCCAGGAAGCGTGTAAACGAGATGACAGCACCCTTGGTTGTGGGGTAAGCCGGGGATTTGTAGAATGGTTGACGGCCGTCGGGCGTCAGGTAGAGGGATTGATCCGGAGCCATGATGCCATAGGTCGAGGCGACGTTGATGATGCTGCCCTTGCCCTGCTCGGCCATCGGCGTTCCCAGTATCTGGGAGCACAGGAAGATGCCGGTGACATTGACGTCCATGGACTGCTGCCACATCTCTAACGGATAGTTCTCGAAGCGTGACTTTTCGGCCGCCAACGCCGGAGACTCAAACATGTCGTTTATCGCCGCATTGTTGACCAGCACATCAATGTGACCGAATTCGGCCAGAACCGCATTACGCAAAGTCACTAGCGACGCTTCGCTGGTGACATCCAAGGACCGGCCGATGCTGCGAACCGGCAGGGTGGCGGCAAACTCAGCACATCCTTCCGGGTTAATGTCGGTAACGACGACATTGGCCCCGGCAGCGGCCAGCGCCTCACAGTGGCGACGGCCGATCAGCCCCAGTGCGCCGGTGACGATTGCCGTCTTACCCGCCAGCGAGAAAAGATTGCTCGCGTCCGATGTTGGTGAATCAGCCATTTTTCGCTTTGGGTTTCAGGTTGAAATTGTCCGTCCGACGGAACACCGGTTGCACCGGCGTGCCGTGCAGCCGTTCCTGAACATCGTTTGATTCTATGGCAGCCCGCAGAATGGGCAGAACCTCGCGGTAGGCTTCCATGGTGTAGTTGAGATCGGCATCGGAGTGGCTGTAGCACATGTTGTGGAAACCGGACCAGAGGATACCGCGCCGGACCAGTTCCTGCTGGACCAGGGACTTCATCAGGAGCGCCTTGCCGTCCTTGTTGTCGAAGTAAGCCAGTCCGCGTGCCGGGTGTCCCTTGAAGTAGGTGTATTCGCGGATTCCCAATTCGTCCGCAAGCTCGTTGTAGCCGTCAATCAATATTTGCCCCTTTTCGGCCATGTAGGCAGGGACATTATGGACCTGTAGTTCATGCACAGTTGCTTTGGCCGCAGCCAGAGAAAGGGCTTCACCGCCAAAGGTGCTGAAGAAGAAGACGTCTTCGTCAAACAGTTCCATGACATCTGCGCGGCCGGTCAGGATACCCAGGGGCATGCCATTGGCGACCGCCTTGGAGTAGCAGGCCAGATCGGCCGCTACGTCGAAGTAGGCCTGCGCCCCGCCGATATCCCAGCGGAATCCGGTCCACATCTCGTCAAAGATGAGGAGCGTGCCGTTCGCCTCGCAAGCCCCCTTGAGCTTGTCGAGAAAACCGTCTTCGGGGAAATCGAAGGTCATCGGTTCCAGGATGACACAGGCTGTATCGTCATCCATGGCGTCAATGACCGAGTCAATATCGTTGTAGTTAAATGTATAGACAAGGTCCTGCACGGCCTGGGGGACGCCCATGTTGCGCGCGGTAATGCCGATATACCAGTCGTGCCAGCCATGGTAGCCACAGCAAAGCACCTTGTCGCGGCCGGTGTAGGCACGGGCCACACGAACGGCCGCGCTGGTAACTTCGGCACCGGTCTTCGCCAGGCGCACCATCTCCGTGTTGGGGATCACCTCGCGCATCAGTTCTGACACCTCGACTTCAAGCGGGTGAACCAGTGAATAGGTGATGCCATCAACCAACTGCCGGGTAATGGCTTCGTCCACGGCCGGATATGCGTAGCCAAGCGAAATCGGGCCTATGCCCATGTTGAAATCAATATATTCGTTACCGTCCACATCCCAGACGTGTGAACCTTTTGCACGCTGCAGGTATTTGGGGGCAACGCCGTCCACATATTGGGTAGGTCCCTTCGCCAGGGTCTGCGAATAGGCGGGCATCAGGCCCGTGGCGCGTTCATAGAGCTTTTGGGATTCGGAAATATCCGGGTAATCCTGATTGAGCTTCACCGAATTAGGCATCGTTGTTCTCCTCAGTAGGTGGGTAAATCAATGGGTATCGGCCGTCAGGGGCAGTCGTTCGAGAACGGCCGTTGCAATTTGCGGTCCGGTGAATCCTTCATATTCAAGGATATCCGGGATGAGTCCGGGCTTGAACCAGTGCTCGTCAAAGGCCAGCGGCAGAACGTTTGCTTTCTCGCCATGGCGTACCAGGGTTTCACTGACAATTGTGAATAGCCCGCCGGTCAGGAAATGATCCTCCAGCGTGACAATCAGTTGGGTTTCGCGGGCCGCACGCAGGATCGCTTCCTCGTCCACCGGTTTGGGCATCCGCATATTGACAAGGCGTACGGAGATACCTTCCTGTTCCAGCAGGTTGCGTGCTTCCACAGCCTGGGCCAGCAGCATGCCGTATACCAGAATGGTCACATCACGGCCGTCGGCAATGAGCTCCGACTGGCCGATCTGGAAGTCGGGATTATGTTCGACAACCGGCTTGAGCGCATTATGGCGAATGTATGTCGGGTAAGGACTGGTCAAAACATGGGGGAGTCCCAGCAGCATGTCCTGCTCGTCAGCCGGGCAGAAGACCTGCATGTTGGGAATGCCGCGCATGAGCGATACATCCTCAATGGCCTGATGGGTGGGGCCGTTACCGTCGGAAAGGAATCCGGGGACGCCGCCAACCAGTTTGACCGGCAGATTGCCGATCCCAACGTCGGTCCGCACAAATTCAAAAGCCCGTAGTGTAATAAAGGTCGCCAGCGCGTGGACAATTGGAATCCGGCCGCGCAGGGCCAGACCGGCGGCCGCACCGATCATGGTTTGCTCGGTAATGCCGGTGTCAATAAAGCGATCCGTCAGGATATTGGGCAGATTGCGAATGGCCGCACGATTTTCGGCCGTCATAATGACAAAACGCTCGTCGGCCTGGGCCAGGTCCAGCAGCAATGTTTCGTAAGTTTGCATGAGCGATGTTCTCCTAGCGCACAATGAGCGCTTCCGACTGGATGTCGGCCAGACGATTTCCGTGCAGTTCCTCAATTAGCGCGTCTACTTCTTCGTGGGTGAAATTACAGAACCAGCGGTCGGCCCGTTCCTGAATACTGGGCAGCCTCTGCCGCGAATGGTATCGGCAATCAGTACACTGGGATGTCCCTCGCCAAAGGGAACCTCGGCCAGCGCTTCTTCCAGTTCAGTAAATGAGTGCCCGTTGATCCGTTTCACGTTGCAGCCAAAGGCTTCAAACTTCTGGCGCCAGCGGCTCCAGAGGGATTAGCTCTTCGGTACGCATGTTAGCCTGGAACGCGTTCCGATCCACGATGAACAGTAGGTTATCCAGATGGTAGGCATTGGCGACCAGCATCGCTTCCCATACCGTCCCTTCATTCAACTCACCGTCACCGGTGATGACCACAATCCGATTGGATTGGCCGCGCATTTTGCAGTCAAGGGCAACACCGATGGCAACGGAGGGCAAGTGCCCCAGCGAACCGGAATGAAACCCAATACCGGGCACGTTCCGGTTGGGATGCCAGTAGATGGTGTCGTTGGTTTTGAGATGATTCTGCAACCGCTCCGGCGGCATCCAACCCATCTCGACGAAGGTGCCATATAGCGCCGGGACATCGTGGCCCTTGGACAGGAACAGATAATCCCGATTCGGGTCCTGCATGTTGTCGGGACCGACATTCAGAAAATTGGTGTAGAGGTAAACAATCAGGTCAGCACAGGACAGGGACGCCCCTGTGAAGCAGCCGCCGTCAGTGGACATACGAATGATGTGCTCACGCACATTCAAGGCCATTTCTTCTAACTCAGAGATCTCTTCTTGTTGCATGGAAATATCCTCAGGTGGCGTGTTCTTCGCCGCCTACCTGTTTTGTCATCTCGGCCGTCACGGTTCGCAGCTCGCTCAAATGGAGGCGGTACCAGTTGACGCCGGCAAGATCGGCATTAATCGCGGCGACTTCCGGGTGTTCATCAAGATATCCAAGGATGTCCTCCAGCGAGAAGTGCCGGTCCGGTGAATAGAGCGCATCGTATATGGCGCTTATGAAAGCGTAGTCGGCCTGGTAGTCGATTGTCCAGCGGTGGCTCATTGAGTAATCCAGCCCACTGTCCCAGCTTACGTTCCCTGTGCGGAATCGTTGGGGGTTTTCCCAGAAGAAGGGTGTGGTGTGCTCCCGTTCCAGCGGCCGTTTGGCTTCCTGCCAGGCGGTTTCCAGCGCCGCCATCGTCATGATTTCTACGTCATTGCCGTCCGGATAACTGGCCGGATGGAGGTTGCTGACGTAGTCAAACTCCCCGTCGTGGGCCAGGTAGAAGGCAATCACCTGGTCAATGATTCGGGGATCGATGAGCGGAACGTCGGAAGGGATCTTGATGACGGTGGTTGCTTCCAGCGCTTGCGCCGCCAGATAATGCCGGTCCAGAAGGTCGTCGGGATCACCACGATAGCATAGCAGGTCTTCTTGCGGCAAAGGTTCGCCAGGACATCATCTTCCGAATTGATGCTTGTGGCGACGACCACGGTTCCGCTCAAAGTGGCTGCCTGAACCCGTTCAACCATGCGCACCAGCAGCGGCTTCCCGGCCAGGGAAGGAATACCTTACCCGGCAGCCGGGTAGAGGTCATGCGTGCCTGCACCACGGTTACAATGCGTTGGGATGCGGCTGGGTTAAGCGGTTGCATACGCGGTAATGAACTCCTCTGTGTCAACCGGCTCGCCGCGCAGCATGTGGCGGCAAACCTCGGCAATGTTGCGGCCGGACGTTCCCCCGTTTTGCAACGGTACCATCTGCTTCAGCATATCAACGTCGAAGTAGGAATGAACCTCTTTTCCCAACGCCAGTCCCACATAAACGACTGTTGAGTATTGGCAAATGAGCACATCGCAATTGGCGATCATGTGATCGATGTTGCCGTTTGTGTAAATCAGGGCGTCCGGTGCGAGGTCAAGAATTTCGCGTGTCGCCCGATCGATGTTCTCGTTCGGGTGGAGCTTGAAGATAAGTTGACGGCCGTCAGCTATCTCAATCGCTTGCTGGATAAACTTCTTGCGGTTGTCGAACTTATAGGTCTCACGTGCATCCGATGTCGCTACCAGCACGAAGTTGTGATAGGGGAAGTCGTTGTCCAGATAACTGGCGCAATTGTCGAAGTTGGGAATGCCTGTCACGACCAGTTTCTCGTGGGCTGCCTTTTCGGGCAAAGAAATCACGATATCCTTCAGACGCTACACAGAAGTAACGATATTGCCCTGATAGCCCGTTTGTGGATGTACTCGCCAGGTAGCGCGGAAGCTTCAGATATTTTACCAGATAGTACATCAGGTTTTCCGGATCTCGTCATACCTTCCTGGATCAGGACGAATGGCTTGTTGCGGATATTCTTGGGAATATACAGATCGCTAGTTATTACTACCAGGTCATAGTCCTGACTTTCACCCCGGAGGTCAACGGGTAGGTTGTGCTCTTCGAAGTAGGCCATTGTCTGGCGACGGAAATTGCCGGTGCCAAGCACTGTAAAGTCTATGAGATGCGTACGGGTAGCGAGAAAGTTATATATCCCATCTGAATAGAAGGGCGTGAAGTAGCAATCATACTCATCACATAAGTGGCGGGATACCTCATGGACCATGCGTGTCATATTGAGAGAGCCACCGATGAAGAGGATTTTTTTCTTCGGCATAAGCACCCTATATTACACGTTTTGCAACCTTCGTTCCAAGTTAACGATATTTCACCACAAGGCACACGTTCATTTTGTGTACCACGGTGAATACCTGCCAACGGGTTGACTTCTTCCGGTACGGGAGAATCTAGATCGTGACTCCCGTGTTCCCGTACGAATGACTTCAGCATAATCCCCCAGAAGCGTATCAAGCACGCTGCTCCAGGTGCGGGTCATTGCGCTCGTACGGGCATTTATTCTTAAACGGGATTGCAGTTGGGGTTGAACCAGCAGGTGACCCACCAACGACACCAGTGATTCAAAGCTCTGGGAGCTGAACAGCAAGCCGTCGTGGTTAGAGGTGATTAGCTCACGCGGCCCACCCTTATCTGCGGCAACCACCGCCAGCCCGGAGGCCATTGCTTCCAGAACAACATTGCCCAATGTTTCACTGGCAGACGGGAACACGAAGATATCGGCCGACGCATACGCCTGAGCCAGGTCTTCGCCTTGCAGATAGCCGGTGAAAACAACCGGCAGATCACGGCACTGCTGTTCCAGACTTTGTCGCTCCGGTCCGTCACCAACGATTGCCAGACGGACATCCGGGAACCTCTGAACGAGATCAGGGAGCCAGTGAACCCGTTTCTCCAGACTCAGACGACCGACAAAGATCAACAAAGGTTTTTCAGGCTCACCATCGGTGAGTCGAGCACGCCATTCGGCCGAAGCCCGGTTCGGGTGAAACTGATCTGTGTCAACACCGCGTGTCCACAGCCGTAGGCTATGGATGCCGCGCGAAGCCAGTTGTTCATAGGTGAAGTGGGAAGGGCACAGATTTAAATCGGCCTGGTTGTGGATAAACCGCATGGCTGCCCAGATGGGCGATTCCAGCGCCGCCAGGCCATAGTGGGCAACGTAGCCGGGAACGTCTGTGTGGAAAGAGGCCACGACCGGGATATGCTGCCGCCGTGCCTGCCACATTCCGGCGACGCCCATAGCTACCGGGCTCAGAACGTGAATCAGGTCCGGCCGGAACTGCTCCAGATGGTGATGAACATCCGACTTGGGCGGGATGACGACCTTGAACTCCGGGTAGAGGGGAAAGGTAAATCCATCGAACGAGAACACGCGCGTCGCGGCGTATTGACGAATATCGGTTGCGGGAGCAACAGAATGCTTTCATGCCCGCGCGAAGCCAGATGTTCCAGAAGGTGACATAATGTTGTCACAACGCCGTCTACACGGGGGAGGAAAGTTTCAGTGAAGAGGGCAATACGCATGAAGTTAACTGCCTGTATCTTAAGTGATCAGGATGATTGCTGGGATTGGCTTATTCAACCCGGCTGCTCCAGTATCCCCAATCGTTGTGTCGCCACCGTTCCGGTAACAATCCACTAAAGAGCAGCGCGGAACGAAAGAGGGAATGCCAGGTTTTGCGAAACTGACCTTGTTCCAGCCGGCGGTGATCATGGGCATAGACGATTAACTCCGGTATGAACCGTATGCTGTACCCATTACGCCGGATCCGCCAGGCGATCTCCGAGTCCTCATTGCAGGTCAGCGAGAGATCAAAGCCGCCGATTGCATGGAATACCTCGCGGCGGATGAGCAGGTTAGACCCTGATGCGGCCGGAATTCCCAGGCGGTCGAAGGTCGTCTGTCCGCGCAGGAACCATTGGTAGTAATCAGGTATTCGTCGCGGGATAGTTTTGCACCAGTATAGGGCGTCTGTGGTCAGAAAACCCGGAAGTAGATCGAAATAATCGGCCGCAAAAGCAACATCGGCATCCGTGAACAGAAGCCATTCTGTTCGGGCGCCTCTGGCAGCCAATCTGCCGCGCCTCCGTCACATTGCTGGGGATGCGCATCAGCCGTGTGTTGGCGGGGCGGCACGACGCGACCAGATCAGGCGTTTCGTCTGTGCTGTCGTCCACCACTATCAACCCAACATGTGGCGGCAACGAAGCAAGGAAGGTCCGTATATTGCGGGCCTCATTGCGAGTCGGCACAATCACTGTCAGGTAGTCCGAGGTTTCCATAATCCCAGGCTAACAGTAAAGTGCCGGCTTTAACGTCAGGTCAACACTCAGTTATGAGATTGTTAAGAGTTCGTAATTTGCCTCTTCGGAGGGCGATTTGAACACAAAAAGCAGCCTTAGGGGCAGCTCAGCCTTGAAATGCGGCTATTGTTGGAGAAATTGTTGGTACAGGCGTTGGGCGTGTTGCGCAGGTTGTTCGTAATAGGTCTCTGGTGAGATGTTTAACGTGACGGTGTGTTGCGCCTCTTGTACCTGGGGTGGGTTGCTGCAAATCGTTTGATGGCTTCGGCATGAGGCTTGAGAGAGCCGTCCGGTCGCACCAATCCAAAGAATCGCTCGTGTTTAGCCTCGTCGCATGGCGGACGGTCCCACAGCTCCGGCACATAGTCGGCAAAGCACCAGATGACCGCGCCAGTTGCGCCAACTTCAACGAGCCTGGGCAGCACAGCTTCAATGTATTCGGCCAACCCTTCCTCCGACGCCATGTACTGCGTTACGTGGCCAGCCGAAGGCTACCCATTCCCAGGTTTCCGCCGGTTGGCCGAGGCCGGTTGTGCACCCGCCAAATTCCTCCATCAGGGTTGGTTTGCCACTTAGCGCCGATGTCAGGGCGCAAAGAAACGGACCAGGTCGGGATCAGTGGACCTCGCGCCCAGGGAGTGTACATCGGTAACCGTGCATGACGGCCCAATCCACCTCTGCGAAGATACGCCATCCACACGTAGACCGGTGTCCTGCACAAGATCAGCCATGTGCAGCCCGCAGGTAACTGGGTGAGCGGGATCAATCTCCCTGATGATCTGCGTCATGGACCGGGTCCAGGTCCGGCCGGTCGCGGCATCCGGAGGCCAGGCGAAAAGGTCGGGTTCGTTACCCAGGTTCCACACGCCGATTCCGGGGTGATCTTTCAAACGGCCGACGACGGTTTGCAGCAAGAGCTTTGCTGCCTCAAGAGCAACCGGATCGGTGTATGGATTCCGGTAACCACTGTTAACAATCTTGCCGCCGCTAACGACCTGGTTGACGTGTGGTGGGAGAGGCGTGCCTGATTGAAGCAGCCAGCCGGGTGCCCAGTTTGGGCCACTCATATGGCCGGTGAAGAACGTGACGTCGAGCGTCAACCCCAGCTCAGCGGCAATATCCGCTACCGTTTCCAGATCGCGCAGGGCGGTCGGATTAACAATATCGGGTGTCGGCTGCCAGTCGTCCCATAGCAGGAACAGACGAACCATGTTCATGCCCAGATCATGAATGATACCGAACTCTTCCCGAACTTCGGCCGCATCGAAATCGGACCACCAGTACATAGCCTTGCGTCGGGGCCAGTAATTTACACCTAGCGTGAACGGTTGGGATTCCATTGCGACTTACTCTTTAGAATCCTCTGCGGGATCGTGAACGGTAATTCGCCAGAAGGCTTCCGCGTAATCGAATCCTACTTTTTGTCCTGTTTCCGCTGACCACTCTTTGATGCGATCAGTCGGGTCCCAATCGCCCAGTTGGCTTTTATGTTCACGCAGGGCTTCAATCTTGAGATCAATGGTGTCGGTTATGTCAATATAATGATTGACGCGTTGGGTGAAATTGACATAAACATAATTAACTTTGTGACCCACGAGGCCTTCAGCCGCCAGGTCGGGGTAGAGAAGGGTCATTTCCGCGGCCGGGAATATGGCATCCAGGGCGGCTTGCCCGGCGGCGCGGTGGTCGGGGTGGTTGATATAATCGTCTCTGGGGAAGAAGTTTGTCGGGTCGCCGCAAACGACTGCGGTGGGTTTGTACTGGCGAATTAGGCGTACCAACTCCTTACGCAACTCCAGGGTGGGTTGGAGAAAGCCGTCGTGGTAGCCGAGGAAGATACATTCCGCACCGGCAACCTTACCGGCGGCCGTTTGTTCTTCGCGGCGCACTTCGGCCAGGCGTTCAGACGTCATGCCGTCCTCGTGGCTGCCGACATTGCCGTCCGTAATGACGACGTAGATAACACGCGACCCGGCCTGGGTCCATTTGGCGGCCGTTCCGGCGCAGCCAAATTCAATATCATCCGGGTGGGCAAATATAAACATCGCCGTAGGCGGGATATACATGGTGTTCAATGAACCTCCGTTGAGTGGATTCTGTGCCCGGCAGGGGAATGCCGAGCATTCGAGTATTCTACAAATTTATTTGGGCTTTGACGTTATGGAGTAAATGTCTTGCAGTTCACTCTGCGCCATCTGGATTAGCTGGTTATCCGGGCAAGAGTTGCCTCACATTCCTAAGGTAGCAAGACGTTCAAGCTACCGCCGTCTGACGCGAATCACGACAAAGGGGTCCGTCATTGTCGGGCGGCTTGGAATCGTGATTAGCCCATTCCAGGGTTCGCCGCATTCACCTACCACAGACCAGCTACTCCAGGCCACGTAACCATCGTTTCAGACTCCAACAAGGTCAGTCGTCCCCGTTGCTTAGCGGTCTGGTTGTTGCAGTGCGCCAGCAATTCACCTACGGAATGTTCGCTTATGATTGTTTAAAGTTAATCCCCTCTGTCGAATTTCCTGGTATGCCCCCTACCTACCCTTTGTTCCAGACGGTACTCTATTACTGGGCATTAACCGGCTAGTGTTTGTCTGACATTCCTGTGTTGGTAACGGCAAGGATACCAGTAAGAACAAGAGAATCATCGGCCATATCAGTGACAATGTTTTTGTTCTTCGCATCATTCTTACCTGCGTTGATTGCTTTTTCCTTGGCCAGACGTATCCATTTGTCCCAAAGCTAACTCAACCTCCTAATCGCCTATCAAATGTGTAGTCATGATCTCATCAATTTGCCGTACAAGTTCATTGAAGCCAGCAACCGTCGTTGTATCAGGTTCTATGACTGAGGTGAAAATTACTATGAACTCATCGTACTGGGCCATATATTTGCACGCAATGTTCACCGGCGACATTATTTATTGCACAGGCTGTTCTGTATTGTGCTGGTGCCAGGGCAAATAGGTCAATTCGGGGTGGCTTTGCCAACCCACATCAAGTGCAACACTTTTGGAATTGAACTGGTGGCGGTAGTAACGCTCATACCACCGTCCCGCTTCGGCTTGGTTGCGAAATCCAAGCACATAGTGGTTTGAAAATACCAGCTCTTCCGGGTCATCTGGCGATATGAAACCAACCCAACGGTCGTACTCCGCGTTACCAAAGCCAAATCTTTCTATGCTTAGCGGAGCGACTTGGGTTCGCTCCCATGAAGCGGGCACTGACTCTTGCGTAAGCAATAAGTCTTCTGCTGCAATATTCCTGCTTGGCGCACCGGAGCTAGCACAACCGCTCAGGAGCAATATAGCTGTGACAAGTGCCACGACAACCATTAGGCAACGAAATGAAGATCGAATATAGATGGTGCGACGTTTCATAGACACCTCACTATAATCTGAGCATTGAGTGAGATGGTAAATCTTCTACCGAGCTTGTGGACAGAAGTGAGCAACGAGAGTAGAGAAATTAATTGACCAGGATCACCGGTTGGAACAGACTGCGATCAAAATCCTCTATCTGCTCCGGCCCAAGGGCAACCAGCGCCTCATAAACGCGCTCGACGTCAGCGCGCAGCGCCTCCACATTGACCCCGCGACACACCGGCGGCAGGGGATCCAGCCATTGCCGCAGCCGCAGCAGCATCTTGACGCTGCCGCGATAGTTGCCGCGTTCAATCTGGTAGTAGGCAATACCGACTTGCAGGATGCCCTGATAGAGGACCCGCCCCGCACTCTGATCGATTTTCCAGGCTTCCTCAAGTTTGTCATGACAGCGGTAGTACTCACCCCGGTTGAACAGCTCTATCCCCTCAAGAGCCAGGGGTGATAAGGGGTCCTGACATGATTCCAGTAATGCCGCTTCGTCCGGGACACGCGCGTATTGCTCAAACAGTGCCGGCATATCGGCCGAGAACCGTGAACGAGCCATTACCGCGTCGGCTCCCAGGCTCCGCGCTCGCTGGATGACCTTCGTGTCTACATGGGGTCCGAAGCAAAGGATGGGGAACCGTCGTGTTGCCGGAGATGCTTTCAGCATGGGAACCCATTTTTCCCAGGGAATCTCCCGGTTGGTCAGATCGAAGACCAGTAAGGCCGGCTGCCATTCTGTTATCTTGCGAAACAGCAGCCCTTCGCGGCCATGGAGCATCTCTCCCGGCGTCTCCTGCGGTGCATCGGCATCCACTTCACCGATATCGTCGGCCCGTTCCACCCATTCTATTCGGTAGCCCAGGTGACGGGCCACAGCATCAATCTTTGTCGTGAACATCAAATCGCCAACGAAGGCAACGATCAGGGGTGACGTAGACGGTTGGTTATCTGTCATGGAGACTCTAAATGGCGAACGGATTGCGTTCCGGGATGCCCGGCGCGGCCCACAGCAGGAAGATGTATCGTCGTTCACGGCCGTTCGTATCTGTAATCACATGCGGGACATAGATCAAGCGAATATCCCGTGCATCGTAGCTGTAAAGGTCCCCGTCCAGTTGGTGGATATGGGGCGATAGTGGGTTGCGCGGGTTTTGCAGCAGGTGGTCGAACGCCTTGGTAATTGTCTGCACGGCCGATTTACGGATAAACATCGGCGTATCCATACGCGGTTGAATGAACGTGCGGGAGATGCCCATCTCCCATGGAGGCGGGTCTGTATATTTGTCGCGCAGTTTGAAGGCAGGGTCCCATAGTTGGTGCAGGGTATCGGCAACTTGCGCCGGATGTGTATAGGGCCAATAGGGCGCGGCATCGCCCTGCGCCAGCCAGCGATCGTAAATCTGCCACTCAGCCAATCCAGCCTGAATGGCTGCCATATCACCCGGTGTCAGGTGCTCAATGGGAGTAGTCGTCTCGGATGCCTCAAACGATACATTGGCTGCGGTGCAGACATCACCGAAACCCGTCATGATGGTGTTGTGATGGGCAATGATTTGGGCCGCACTGAGATCTCGCTGTCGTATGTGCTGTGAGCGTCAGCCACGAGCGTGACTGAATAACCCAGCGCATACGCCGCGCGGCAGGTTGTGTCGACGCAGTACTCCGTTTGCATGCCGCAGATGACCAGCTTGCTGATGCCGGACTGGATCAGCCAGGAAGCCAACCCGGTTCTGAGAAACGCGTCTTCGGTATCCTTGTCAACGATCAGATCAGCCTGATCTGGATCCAGTGCAGGGTGAAGGTCCCATCCCGATGTCCCCCGTTCGTCCGGCGAACCGGGCCCGCCGTCATTGCGGGCCAGGATGATCGGCGCGTTGGCTGTGCGGGCGCGGTTGATCAGGTCCTGTAGCGTTTGCAGAACCCGTTCGCTCTCATAGACAGGTGTCGGCGCAAACATATCGTTCTGGGCATCTATGATTAACAGGGCGGTTGTCATGATCAGGATTATAGAATAGGCGGCACTATTGGGCGATTCGGTCTCATGGGTCCTGAATCATTGTCTTTGGTGTGGAGTTCAGGCGAGTATAATCACCACGCGCAGACTATACCGAATGAATGAGGAACCATGCATGCCCGACCAACCCGCTTACCTTCGACTGGAATTTGACCCCATTGCTGACCCAGCGGCCGTTATCATTGAAGGTCAGGCGCGTTTTTCCGTGTTGACCCCCCGCCTGATTCGTTTGGAATATGCACCGGACAGCCGGTTTGAAGATCGGCCGAGCCAGCCGTTTTGGTACCGTCGCCAGCCGGTGCCCGAATTTCAGGTTGAACGGCATGATGGGGAACTGATCCTGCACACCGACTATCTCGAACTCAGATACAGGGACGATGGCCGGGGCTTTTCCCCGGAGTCACTGACGATCTCTTTATTGGAGGATGGCGCTGTCTGGCATTATGGTGATGTGGACGACGGCAATCTGCTGGGCACAACGCGAACGCTGGACGAGGTGAGTGGCAGTACGCATTTGGAGCAAGGTCTGCTTTCGCGGTCCGGTTGGGTGGTGGTGGATGATTCCACAACACTGGTATTCAACGAGGATAACTGGCTGGAAACGCGCGACAGCACCACAGGTAGGCAGGACCTCTACTTCTTTGGCTACGGTCATGATTATCAGGCCTGTCTGCGAGACTACGCACGAGTTGCCGGGCCGACACCGTTGTTACCGCGCTGGGTTCTGGGCAACTGGTGGAGCCGCTATTGGGAATACAGCGCAGATGAGTTGCAGCAGTTGATGACAGACTTTCGCGAGCATGAGGTGCCTCTGGCTGTTTGTATCGTTGATATGGACTGGCATCTGGTGAATGTTGGACCGGGGATTAACGGCTGGACCGGTTATACGTGGAACCGTGATCTGTTTCCCGACCCACCGGCATTCATAGCCTGGTTGCACGACCAGGGGCTGCGCACGGCGCTCAACCTGCACCCGGCATTGGGTATTCGTTCCTATGAGTCCGACTACCCGGCCATGGCTGATCGGCTTGGATTTGATTCTGCAACAGGCGAAACGATCCCCTTTGACATTGCTGATCCTGAATTTACCCAAGCCTATTTTGAGATACTACATCATCCCCAAGAGGCAGACGGCGTAGATTTTTGGTGGATGGATTGGCAGCAGGGGGAACAAACCCGGTTGCCGGGATTGGACCCCCTGTGGTGGTTGAACCACCTCCATTACTATGATCTGGGACGCGACGGCAAGCGGCCGTTTGTCTTCTCCCGCTGGGGCGGGTTGGGCAATCATCGTTACCCGATTGGCTTTTCCGGCGATACCCATGTGACCTGGGAGACGCTGGCCTTTCAGCCGTACTTCACGGCCACCGCTGCCAACGTTGGCTATGGTTGGTGGAGCCATGATATCGGCGGTCATATGTGGGGTTGAGGATCGCGAGCTTTATACCCGGTGGGTACAGTTCGGCGTCTTCAGCCCCATTTTCCGGTTGCACAGTACCAAGAACGCTTACCATGATCGGCGGCCATGGGGCTATGACGCCGAAGTCTTGCGCATCACACGCGACGCCATGCAACTGCGTCATGCGCTGATTCCCTATCTCTATACGCTGTCGTGGCTCAATGAAATGGAAGACCTTTCCCCGGTTCGGCCGATGTACCACGACCACCCGGATGCAGATGAAGCCTATTCCTGCCCCCAGCAATATCTGTTCGGCCGCGATTTGATCGTGGCGCCATTCACTGAACCGGCCGATCCCGATACACGACTGACCCGGCAGGTTGTCTGGCTGCCTGAGGGTGACTGGTATGATTTCTTCTCCGGACAGTATTATGCGGGCGACGCCTGGTATGCGATATACGGACGTATGGAGGATATCCCCGTCTTTGCCCGCGCCGGGTCTGTTGTGCCTTCGGCTCCGCGTGTGGGCTGGGGTGGCGTGGATGTGCCCGATGCGCTTGATATTTATTGTTTTGCCGGGGCGAATGGGCAGTTCACGTTGTTTGAAGATGATGGCGAGACGCTGGCCTATCAGGCGGGGGCTTACTCGCTGGTGATGGTGGAACAGCAGTGGCAGGAAGGGAAACTGGAGATCGTTGTCCATGCACCGGAAGGCGACCAACCCTTTGCACCCGCCCAACGTCAGATTCGAGTTTATGTGCGAGGTGTTGGTCAACCGGCAGCAGTTCAGGCGACGATAGATGGTACTGAGACGGCCGTCACGACACAGTATGATGCAGCGCTGGAAACCCTGACCATTGAAGGTATCACCTTGCCCAGAGAGGGGACATTGGTTATCAGTGTGGCTTCGTTAGCAGGGCAGCCGCTTCTCTCCCGGCGCAGTCGGCAACAGGAAACCTTGCTGCAATTACTGGAAAGTTTTCGGATGAACTCATTGGCAAAGGGGGCATTAGCCGGAAAGCTGGAAGACCGAATTGATGACCCGCAGGCGATCATCCCGTTTGAGTTACAGATGACACCCTCCCAAACCAGGGCGTTGCTGGAAGTAATGCTTGAAGCCGGTGTGCATCATATTACCAACACAGCCCAACCGCATCTGGTGGTGCTTTGGAACAATCGCGACAACCATGAGGTGGGATATCAGTACAGCCGGTTGGATGAAACCCGATGGCACGCTCATGAGCGATTTCACGGCGAAGCCGGAATCGTGCCGCATTACCAGGCGCTCGCTCCCCGGACGGCCGCCTGGCAGGTTTCTGTTACTCATGGGACCCAGAGCCTGGGGCAGGTTGCGGTCGGCGAGCAAGGTTGCTGAAATTGTCGTTGGTTTGGCGGATTGACATTCAACAAGGCTAAACTATAATTCGTGGTGTCTTACATTGGCGGGTATTCCACTTTGGAGATACCTATCTCAAAGAAAATTGAGCTTGTTGTGATGTTTAGTTGCGGAAACGCGAATCTAGCGCGGATATATCATGGACACCGCGGGGGATAGAAAATAGGTGTCCGAAGCATCTACCGAACCTCCTGAACCTATTCCACATAGTCAAACTTACACCGTACAGGTTCCGTGTTCCGGGCCATCGCTGCTGCCTGCCGAGAGGCGCCTGGAGAATTGGACGCCCGCATGAGACGTTCCCCCCGGTTGATTGATCGCTACCCGGTTCGATCTTGCTTGCGAAGTGGCATTTCTGAGGTGATCATCTCATGATGTTCCTGGTTACGCTAGCCATCATTGCCTTGATGATCTTCTTCAATGCGCTTTACGTGGCTGCGGAATTCAGCACGGTTTCTGCCCGTCGCACAAAGATTAGCCAGATGGCGGGGCAGGGGAACCGCATCGCCGGTCTTCTGCTGCCTACGCTTGAGGATCCGCACAAGCTTGACCGGTATGTGGCCGGTTGCCAGATTGGTATCACGATTTCCTCGCTGGTTCTTGGTGCCTATGCTCAAAACGCCATAGCGGCCGATCTGGCTGTGCCGATTGCCAGCCTGCTATCCTCTATTGGTCTGGCAAGTGACGCTTCCGTTGCGTTGACACTTGCCCGGTCGATCTCAATTTTCGGCGTCCTTATCTTCGTTACCGGTCTACAGGTTATATTTGGAGAGCTGTTCCCCAAGTCACTAGCCATTCAATACCCGGAAGGAATCGCTCTGGGTGTCTACTGGCCCATGCGTATCTCGCTCATCCTTTTCGCGCTGCCCATCTGGTTATTCAACGGGAGCGCCAACCTAATCCTGAAGATATTGGGTCGCTCCGGAGAGGATAATGGTGCGCGAATCCATTCGGCTGAGGAGATCGAGCTGCTGGTAACAGAAAGCCACGAAGGTGGCTTACTGGACGATAACGAACGTCGCCTCTTGCGCAATGCGCTCCGGCTGCGCGATCTTACTGCGCGTCAGGTAATGGTCCATCGCACCAAGGTAGACGCGGTTCCGGAGGGGACTTCGCCGGAGGAGTTGATTAAACAGGCAATTGAGGCCGGTCATTCCCGTATTCCGGTCTATCGTGAAACCATTGATGAGATCATCGGCTTTGTTCATATCAAAGACGTCTTCCGCCTTTTTGTGGAAGGGTCCGAAGACATTTCGACAGTGATGCGCGAGGCGCTCTTTGTACCGGAGACGCTACCGGTCACCGATGTATGGGACCAGTTGAACACCAAGGGAATGTACTTGGCTATCGTCTTTGACGAGTTTGGTGGAACGGCCGGTTTGCTAACGCAGGAAGACCTGATTGAAGAGATCTTCGGCGAGTTGCAGGACGAGTTCGACGATGAAATGGCCGTTATTGCCAGAGATAAATCCGGCCGGATTTATCTGCGCGGTGATTTGCTGGTAACCGATGTCAATGAGTATCTGGAGCTTGAACTACCCACCGAATCAGCCGATACGTTGTCAGGGCTGGTCTTCAGCAGTCTGGGCCGTCCGCCGGTTGAAGGGGACGAGGTTACATTTGGTGATGTCGTGATCCGAGTGGAGAGAATGGAAGACCTGAGCGTCGGGGAAGTATCCTTGCAGTTGCCGCCCAGCGAAGAAGATGCGCCGTTTAGCGAATGGGAGATAGCAGAGCATGACTAAGCTTCTGCTCCTTGGATTAGGCATACCCGGTCTGAGTCTGGCAATTCTGACCGGCGCTGCCGCGGCTGAAGGGTCGTTGCCGTCTCTCACGACGCTGATTCTGCCGATCGCGGTCATCATCATTCTGGTGTTCGTCAACGGTTTTTTTGTGGCGGCCGAGTTCGCCATTATCGGCGTCCGGGCGACGCAGATTGAGCAGTTGTCGAACGAGGGCAACTCGCAGGCTGATCTGGTCTTGCCCATTCTGGAGGCACGGCCGGACCTGGACCAGTATATCGCCACCGCGCAATTGGGCGTCACCATCGCTTCACTGGGGCTGGCGATGTACGGTGAGCCGCAAATCAGTCACTTCATCGAGCCTTACTTTGAAGAGTGGTTCAGTATTGCGCCGGAAACAGCCAATACGATTGGCTATTTCGTCGCGCTGGGTTTACTTACATACTTGCATGTTGTTGTAGGGGAGATGGTACCGAAAGCCCTCGCGCTTATGGATCCGTCCTCGGTCGCGCTTTCCCTGGCACGCCCGATGAAGATAGTCGAGACGGTTCTCCGCTTTCCGGTGGCTATCCTTAATCGTATTGGTAACGGCTTGCTGCACCTGTTTCGCATTCCACCGGCTGAAGGTCACGAGCGTTTGCTGGCCCCGGAAGAGCTGGAGTTAATTGTCGCCGAGAGTACAGAAGGGGGGATGATTGACCTCGACGAGCAGGAAATCATCCGCAACATCTTTGATTTCAGCGAACGTAATGTTGAACAGGTAATGACCCCCCGGCGCAAGGTGCAATCAATTCCGATTGACACACCGCGTGACGAACTCCTGAAAACGGTAACCGAAAGCCGTCACAGCCGCTTTCCGGTATACGATAGTGACCTGGACCATATTGTCGGTATCCTGCATCTGAAGGACCTTGTTCGCCAATCCATGCGGCCGAATGCCCCATTTGATCTGCGACTGATTTTGCGGGTTGCTCCAGAGGTCCCGGAGGATTATTCCATTGAGCTATTGTTGGCCGCGTTTAAGAACCAGAAGCTGCACATGGCTATTGTCCGGGACGAGTTTGGCGGGATGGCCGGCGTGGTGACTTTGGAAGACCTGGTTGAAGAGGTAGTCGGTGAGGTCCGGGACGAGTTTGATCAGGAGCGTGAGCCTTACGAAGAAATCAGCCCCGGTGTACTGGAAGTATCAGGCGATTACCTCATTGATGACCTGACTGATGATGTTTATCTGGGAACCGAGGAAGAACTCCCCGACGTAGAGACAGTTGGCGGCCTTATTGTGGCCCTTCTCGGCCGTCCGCCTCAGGCCGGTGATGAGGTTGTCTATCAGGATGGGGTGCACTTTACTGTCCTGGATGTCGACCGCCTGGCCGTGTCCAGAGTGCGGGTTGAGTTTCCTACCGCCTCGAAAGGCGACACCTCTCAGACGGATGCCTCGGATGAAGTTGAGCAACCGTAATATTCACAGCATAATGACTTCTTGGTAAGATTGTTGCCATTACAAAGGAGTTGAATTATGAGCATTGTTCGTACGATTCATGGAGAGTTGCGGTGGGTTATCGCCATCGTCGCCATTATTGTTCTTGTAAAGTTTGCTATCGGCTGGTTGGGAAAACGGGAGTACCAATCTATTGACCGTACCCTTCTCGTTGTATTCACCAGCCTGTTGGACATTAATCTGCTGCTTGGCCTTGTGCTACTGTTTACGATGGGGATAAGTGGTGCGGCACGTCTGGAACATGCCGTGACCATGATCCTGGCTGTCATTGCGGCCCATCTCACGGCGCTTTGGCGGAATTTAGATGACTCGACTATTAAATACCGCAACCAGTTCCTGATGGTGTTGGTTTCAGTGATCCTTTTGATCCTGGGGGTCATGCGCATACGCATGGCCTTATATGGGTTAGGCTTTTTCTAGGAAGAAGCTACCGCTTCTAGATAGCTACACCCTGCTATGAAAAGGGCGGCTGTTTTTGCAGCCGCCCTTTTGTTTTCCAGATGGATGTCTTGCTTAGAGATGATAGAGATCGCTGAATTTAGCCGTTGCGTAGCGCATGAATGCTTCATGGCTCAAGGGTTGCTCCGTCACACGCTGTACCAGTTCGCCTGGTGTGTATTTACGGCCGTACTGGTGAATGTTTTCGCGTAGCCATGCCAGAAGCGGAACGGTGCTACCTTGCGCAAGTGCCTCTGCGATCTCCGGGTCTTGCGCGACGGCCGTCTCGAAGAACTGCGCCGCATACAGATTGCCGAGCGCGTAGGTGGGGAAGTACCCAAATCCCGGGCGCGTCCAGTGTACATCCTGCAAGCAGCCTTCACTGTTGGTAGGTGGAACCACACCCAGTAACTCATACATCTTGTCATTCCAGGCGGTGGGGAGATCGGCCACAGCCAGGTCCCCGTTGAGCATGGCTTGCTCCAACTCAAAGCGCAGGATGATGTGGAAGTTGTAGGTCAACTCATCCGCTTCCACGCGAATGAAGGATGGCTGTGTTTTGTTGATGGCCTTGTAGAAGTCTTCGGCCGTATAGTCGCCCAGCGTGCCTGGAAAAGTCTCGCGCAATCTGGGGAAGTGGGCCAACCAGAAGCCGCGACTACGGCCGACGATGTTCTCCATCATACGGGACTGGAATTCATGGATACCGAGCGATGTTCCGCGAGCCAGCGGAGTGCGCGAGAAATCAGGGTGGGTGCCCTGTTCATACATGGCATGGCCGCTTTCATGGAGAGTGCCGAACAGGGAGGGGCTGATGAAATCGGGATACCAGCGGGTGGTGATGCGCGCATCGTTCCGGCTGAAGCTGGTGGCAAACGGGTGGACTACCGTCCCCAAATGACCGCGATTGAAATCGTACCCAATTGCCTCAGCGATGTAATGGGCAAAGGCCTGCTGCTTTTCTACATCGTAAGGCTGGTGCACCAGGGAGTCGTCAATAACGACCCCACTTTGGTCAATTGCCTCCCGCAGGGGAACAAGCTCAGCCTTGACCTGATCGAATATGGCCCGCACTTCGGCCGTTTTCATATGCGTCTCGTACTTGTCGAGCAAGGCATCGTACTTTTCATCTTCGTAGCCATAAAGCTCCGCCATTTCCTGGCACAGTTCGACGACCTGTTCCAGCCACGGTTGGAATGAAGAGAAATCATTTTCGGCGCGGGCCTTAACCCAGGCGACGTGGGCTTGTCCGCCAACGTTTGAG
Organism: Chloroflexota bacterium; assembly: GCA_041390945.1. Classification (GTDB taxonomy): domain Bacteria; phylum Chloroflexota; class Anaerolineae; order Promineifilales; family Promineifilaceae; genus Promineifilum. The sequence continues at coordinate 42,618 of JAWKOY010000019.1, read as the reverse complement.
GAACGGGCCACAAAATCCGGTGTCAGTTTGCTGGCATCGTCGTAGGTACGGCGCAGCAGGCGAAGCAGGCTGGCGGGCATACCGTCATAATCAGCGCCGTTGACCTCGGCCTCGGCCAGTTCGATGAGTTCCCCATTTCGTCGGAGGTGGACATCTCATGGGTTAACTTGCTTAGTGTGGTCATCTGGGTGATCCGTTCGGCCGAACCGCCCTTGGGCATATTGGTTTCCCGGTCCCACGACATGAGCCCCAAAGCTTTATTGAGATCGTCAATTTGCTGGACTTTGATTACCAGTTCTTCGTAATGTGTCATCAAGTTTCTCCCATGAATAAATGTTGAGCGGAGTTTAGCCCAGCCGATAGAAAACGTCACAATTCCTGGTGCGCATCAGTTGATGTGGTACGTTGAAAATATAGGGGTCGGTAAATGAATCAGACCGGGAACATGGTACGAATCATCGTAAATATGGCCGGTCCGATGAGCGCCGCGCCAAAGTGCCACTGTGGCACCTTATTGATGATTGTGTCGGCCAGGGTCCACAATCCGAAGCAGGCTGCGCCAAGAAGGATCAACGTGAAGAGAATTGTCAGGAACAGACAGGACCGCGCACAGCCGAAATTTCTGGCGGGCATCACACGCACCTTGGACCCCGATGGTGGATTGTGAGCTGAATCGTGCGCGGCGGGATTAGGGATGATCACCGTTTGTGACGATTCGGCAGCGGGTTGCCGGCGTCTGGGTCGGATGGTTACCCCAATTTCACCCTGTCCGGTACAGCCGTAGGCGGTGCAACGATTGCCGTTTGCCTGCCAGCAATGGGCGTGGTGGCGACTGCCGTCTTTGGGACAGATGACGATCCGGTCACCGACTTCAAATTCTTGTTTGCAGAGGGCGCATGTTTGGCCCAGGAAAGTTGACTCTTCGGAGATGCTGTGGGCCCGGATCATATTGATTCTTGGGGACGCCGGAAAGCGGCCGTCCCGATTGGTCAGTTGACCTTAATCTGATCCAGGAGCCATTGCCAGACGCGCTGCCAGAAACCGGGTTGTCGCATCTGCTCAACCTGGCGGCGTTGTTCGTCCTTGATCCGCCGCGTATTTTGGCTGGGTGCCTGACCGTTCGCTGAGGGAGTCGGCAGGTCGGTGTATTTTATCTTGAGTACGGGTTTGTTGTCTTGCCCATACAGGTGGAACTTGTCATGCCCGCACCCCAATACAGCGCACTTGCCCCCACTCTGTTCCCAGCATGCCTTATGGTAGAGGGTTCCACAGTTGTCGCACACGACCGGAACCAAATCGGTCCCTTCCACGTGATTCTCAACTGCGTTGCCGCAGATCGGGCATTGCAGGCTGAGTTGATTGGCCTGATTGATGTCGTCATCCGTGATGTGGATTAACGGTGCTTCCTGCGCGTCCATGGGTTGAGTCTGAGTCTCAGAGATTTTCGGCTCCTGACCATCACGAGACCTGTCGGCCGTTTCCGACAGCGTGGTCTCGGCAATTCCATCAAGTATGTCCCGATTATACATCAATCCCAGTCCTCAGTTCGGTGGTTTGGTTACCCTTAAGAAGGTTACCACGAACCACTTGCCCAGTCAGGCCAACCGAAATCATAGCGATTCACGCGTGATTTATCGCGGCTCCAGCAGAAGAAGCCACTGGTTCGCGCGCGGGGATCCAGCACATAAGCCGTGTGCCAGATCTGCGTGAAAAAGTTGTGGTGAATAAACAGATCCATCCCGGACAGAAAAATGCCGAAGCCGGGATGGGTATGATACCACCCGACCATTACGCCGGTTTCATCCGGGTACCGTTCACCCAGCGTATCATTCAGATAACGCCAGCTATCGGCCGTATAGGTCACGCTGGCCCCCTGCATGACGGTGTACTTGGCAGCAATGCTGTCAATAACATGCACGAGGTAACGGCCGTCCGGTTGCTTCTCCGGATGCGGACCAACCATGACACCGGCAACTTCGCGATCCATACTGGACAGAGCGTGAGCTTGCATGGCGCGCAATGCAGGTTCATCCATCAGAATATCTACGGCTGCCCACGAAGGTGTTCCTGATTCCAGGCGTTCACCGGCTACTCGCACACGGGCCTCGCTCGGCCTGATGATAGCCGGCGCGTGTGGTTTCTCATCTTCCTTGGGGGCTGCCTTGGCAACAGCCACAGCTTTCACGGGCGGAGGAAATGTAATTGCCGCGGCAACATCATCAAGGCTATTACGCCCGGTTGCAGGAGCCGGTTTGGGGGATGCGGGTGAGTCCGGTTCAGGCTTGGCTTCGGCCATTTCCTCCGGCTTATTTCCGGACGCCTCCACCACCTCCGGTTTCGTAGCCGGTTTTTCCGGATCGGCTTTGGCGCTCTTTGTCTGGCTTACTGTCTGGCTGCTCTTTTCACCGGATTTCTTGGCAGCCGGTTTGGCCGATGGTTTGGATGGCTTGGCCGTTACTTTTTTCTCCGGGGAAACACGATAACGGACGCTTCCCATTCCTCCAATGTGTCCGCAGCCTTGCCGTCTTCGTCTAACAAGAGAACCGTCAATTGGAGTTCTTCCTGTGCGGTCAGGTCGGTTAGGGTAATTGTCTCGTAGGTTTCCCAAACTTCACCTTCCAGCGTATTGGCGAATTGGCGGAGTTCCTGCAAGGTGCAGTCGGCAAGCGTCTTTTTCTCTCCCTCAATCTCAATAGCGTCGTCGGGGAGAAGCGTAACGATAACTGTCGCCGAGTCCTCCTGTCCGGGAAGGGAAAGAACAAGTTGGGCGGCATAAGTGAGTTCAGATGGTTCCATCATACGTGTTGTAAGTGGGTAATCGCTTGGTTAAGGCACCAACTGCAAGCTGACCGTGCAGGAGGTGCTGTCGGATAAGCGAATATTGTTCAGGTCTACGGCCGACAATCGTATCTCGTATGGTCCCTGGGCATAGCCGGTTGTATCCCACTGGGCCAGTTCGTCGAGGCGGGTGTCCCGATTGAAACGCTCCAGCAAGGCCCAGTTTTGGCTGCCCTGCGGACGTATTTCCACCTGGTACCGTGAAGCATCCGGAAAAGCCGCTGTGCCGATTAGGGGAACCGTGGCTCCCATCTCAAAGCTCTGCCCTGTAACCGGGGCAATCAGCCGCAAGCGTGGGTCCGGGCAGGTCACGGCATTGGTGGTAGACAGCGATTCATCTGCCAGAGCCAGGACGGCCGTTTCCAGCGTGTTTACCTGATTGCGAAGCGGCAGAATACCGGCCAGCAACAGCAGCAGCGAAAGGCCGAGGCCCAACGCGCCCAATATCAACCCTGCATTGTGGGTCGAGATTGCCTGGTTGGCATTGCTGTCCGGTAAATAGACGCGACTTGGTGTAGCGACCTCCGGTTCCGGGGCATATAGGCTGTATCCCATACGGCCGATTTGACGGCGCGCCAGGTGACGATTGTCTCCGTCTGACGCTCCGGCAATTCGTAAAACCCGGACAGGGGTTGCAGGCGGTTGTTGCTCCAGCCAAAGAAACTCGCTTCCTCGCGGAGCGGATCTATGACCAGACCGACATGCCACGGGAGCGTAAAGGCCGCCGAATGGACAACCACGTCGTCGCTGGAATAGAAAACGCCCAGGTCAGGATGGGTGTGAAACCAGCCGACGATATCAAGGTTGGGATAATGGGTCGCCCGGTCCTGTTGTAGTCCGGACCACGAATCGGCCGAAAACGTAAAATGAACCGGGCCGTGATCGGCGCTAATGGCCGGGAGCGCGGCCTTTACCTCAACGTACACCTGACCGTCATGGCGATAGGCATGGCCCAGAAGCGCGCCGCCCAGTTCCACATCAACATTGCTGAGGCTATGGGCGTTGGCTTGCAGGAGGGCTGTCTGATGTATGATGACAACCGGCTCCTCCGGTCCAACCGGTTCGCCGTGAAGCAGGCAACCCTCAAGCTCCAGCGGGGATGTTCTCTCCGGTAACTGGGCAATCAGGTCGGCCGCCGAGGGCGGCGCGTAGACAGGTTCGGCCGTTTGTGTGATCGGCTCAGAGGAAGTTGATGCCGTAGTCATCGGGCTCCTCGTCTCCCAGCTTGATCAGGTCGGAGATTGCCACACCTTTCAATTCGCGATGGTCAATTGGAAACAGGTCCTTGCGCTTTAAGGCCCAGCTTGCTGCCTTGAGTTCATTGGGTCGCGGGGTTCGTAGTTCTTGTACTGAACCATCTCGCCCAACGTCAATAACAACTCGTCTAACGTTTTCGCCGGCCACCAGGCCCCAATACAAACCGCCCCGGTAACGTGTATGTTCGGGTGGAAGATGGGTGTCAACCACTTTAGCTGGGGTTGCTTGTAGGGGTATTCGGCATGCAGGTAGATGCTCACATCATGAACATCCCGGTAATTCGGCTGCCCGGAACCGGAGACACTCTCCACTCCGCGGCAGCTATAGCGAATGATGTACTTTTCCGGCGGATCACCCTCTGTCTTGACGATGCGGATGAACTCGCTCCGGTCCACCAATTCACGCACCTTGCCTAGATCATTGCGTAGCCTGGTTTCGCGAATGTCGAACGACATGATTTCCTCAAACTGGTATTCAAACAGATAAATGCCTCCCGCACTTCCTGCCGACCCGGATTTGACCGGTCTGGCGGGATTGATGCGGGAGGTTTCCGATTACAGTGTGTTGGACGGCCAATGACTGCGGGCCACAAAAGACAGCCGGCTGAAACTGGCGATACGACACTTAACCCGCAGTAACTTCCGGGAACAGACTGAGGATATCGTCTTCCTTGACGCTTGCGTCAGAAAGGGATTCGTCGTCTGCCAGACGCTTGCCGGATGCGCGGTGATCCAGGCGGTAGGTGATTGGATTGGCACCCTGCGTTGTCGGCAGGCCCATCTTGCTCACCAGCGCCGGGATGAGGCGCCGCATGGGAACGTCATCCGGCAATTCTACCGGGGTTTTCTTTGATCCCGTGGGATCATAAATGATTACTTTCGTGCTAGCCATCAGTCAATAGCCTCCATTTGGTTTTCGTTAATTAATACGTAAAACGAGCGTCCCAGTTGCATGCAGCGCATCTACTCGAATTGGAGAAAGGTTGCTGAATCTCCGGTTAACTCATAATAAACACGTTCTTTGCCGTTGCGGGCGCGGACAATCCCCAGCGGGGGAATATCAACCTGTTCCAGGGTGCGGTCCAGGAAGTCTTCTTCACCTGTAATGCGGTGGGTCAGATGCATGTCCCGACGGCCGCCACAAACCGGGCATACGGCCGCATCTTCATACAACCGGGCCATGCGCTTGAAGATAGGTTCTTCGGCCCCGCAGGATGTACAGGTCATGGAGACAACCATTTCCCCATCGAACTCAAGCGCCGCCTCATCCCCTAGGTTTTCCTGGGCAATTGCCAATAGCTCGCCGAGTGTGGTTCCGGCTGCAGTCGCCGTTGGTAGTTCCACAATGGGTTCCAGCATGGCATGGCTCATACACATGTCTTTGACCGGGTATTCCGTCATGTAAATATCATTGGTCAAGCCGTTGATCATGAGGGCTTTACCCGGCTGCACTTCCATGTCGTGAATCAGCTTCAGGGCTTCCTGAGTCTGGAAGGCAGCAACAATGGACGCGCTGGTTGGTGTTGTCGGGACCTTCCCTTGCAGGATATCCTGCCGCGCCAGAAGGGGGCAGGAGTAGCGCAGGTTGATCATTTGATAGTCAAGGTCATTTAGCGTGCATTCGTAGCAGGCGCCTCGGCCCGGCCAGAATACGCGCACAATGCCCATCAGTTCCTGGATCGCGCCGTCTACCCACGGCCGGTTTATTGCCCAGCTATAGCGGTTGATTGAAAGGCGCGCTTCTCGATTGTCCAGACAACCGACAATTGCATCCACATGACGAAAGACGCCCAGGCCCATCTCATAGTTGATGTCCCCATGCCAGGCCTTGACCTTGACGTCGGGATTCAACGCTTTGACGGCTTCGGCTGCTGCGTCAACCTTGCGCCGGCCGCGATCCGACGAGCGGAACAGGACCGAGCGGCTGAGATTGCTGTCCTCGATGGTGTCAAAGTCGGCAATCAGAATATTGCCGATACCCATCAGGGCCAGGTTCTTGATCACCTCATTGCCCAACGCACCTGCGCCAACCACGAGGACGGTTGCGTCGCGCACGACTTCCTGCTGCCACCAGCTAATATAACCAAAGGTGTGGTAGCGGTCGGAGTCCGGATCGGTGATGACAATTGCATCTGTTGTGATTACTTCAGGATCATCCATAGTAGCTGTCATTCATTTGCGAGTGATTCAGGCTGTGCCACCCGCCAGTGTCGTTAAAAAGTTCTGTGTCACAATCAATTGGCCCTGGGGGGCCTAGGCCACGCCAATGCCCACATGAGTCCACACCGGGTTCAAAATATTGCCCCGGTGGTTTGTCAGCCGTCGCGGCTGGTTCATAAATGCTTTCTGCACTTCGTCAACGCCCTGCGTGCCGTGGCTGGCCGGGCCATAGACCACGCCGATATTCTCGCCGCACGCCAGATAGCTGACGGCTGCCCGGTCAAGTCGTTGCCCGACGTTAATGCCGTCCGGGGTGACATGACTCACATAATTTCGCTCCAGCATATCGGCCGAATGTCGCCGTGCTACCATTGCTGCCCCGGGATGCCAGAGCAGCACCTGGCGACCCAACCATCGGGGCATGTTCTCCTGTCGGGCCTGGTTAACCAGGCTGAACACCAACTGCTCCAGCGGACCGATAACGTCATCCCCGGCGGGCTCAAACGCCGCCACATCGTCCAGTGTCAATTGGAGTTTGGCACCAACGGAACGCGGGGGTGGATCGTTTCCCAGATCGCTCAGGTGGATGGCGAGGACAGGCGGGTACCTGTCGGCCTGAGACGCCTCGACATCCTCATACGTAACCTTTAGCGAATCCGGCATTTCGGGAGTATGTCAGGCCTTCAGCGTCCGGTAAAAGGGTAGGACGAACATCGTGCGATCCGCATTCAGCGTGATCGATTTACGCTCAATGTCACCGCCAAAGTCTCGCGGCCAGGTAACGTCAATGTCGTAGGTCAACCCAACATCCGCGTAGACCGGTAACTCGCAGGTGAATTGGCCCTCGGCATTGGTCGTTCCGGCGACCTGTTGGCGAGCACCTGGGGCACTGACGCGTACCTGCAGGCCGTATAATCCCGGCCCTTCAGGGTGTTCCTGAACCGTAATACGCAACCTTGTCTTCTTGGTCGGCGGCTTTTTTCGGCCGCGTTGCCGAACGGCTGTTGTGGCCGACGTTGTGTTGGCTGTAACCGAGGCTGACGGCATCTGCACCGTAGGAGGCCGTGGGTAGGCGGTTCTACCTGACTCGATTCAATGCGAATGGCCGGTTGAGCGGTCGGTGCAGGTTGGTCATCCTCCAGATCATCCTTGCTGATACTGATTGGTTCGCCGCGATTAACAGTTGGGGTGGAGTCCGCCTCCTGAGGATCGATGTGAACCGTTTCCCGCGCGTATTCCGGATATCGTTCAGGAATGGGTGTGCGGTAATAAGGTGGCAGCGGCGCGATTGGCTCGCCACCGGATTGCAGACTTTCCAGCGACGTCGCGCCACCACTGCCGGGCTGGTAGGCAAGCTTGCGATACAACTTGTCGCGTTCGGTTGCACTACGCTGGACCTGCTGACGAATGAAGTAGGCGGCCCGCTTCAAGACTTGGCCCGCAGGGCTATAGGCTTCCGGTGGAGAGGCCGGGTCCAGTTGTTCCAGCAGGAAATCACTACGCCAGGCATAACCGGCCACAATGAGCGCCAACCAGGAAGACATCTCCGGTGACTCCGGGCTGGTAGTCTGTGCAGAGCGCGCGGCCAGGACAACAACATCTTCGTTCTCAGCCAGACCTGTTTCGCGCAACAAGTCGTACATTGCCAGCCGGGCCGTGATTTCATTGCCGGTTAGCGAAGTGAATGAATTACGAGTGGGATCATCCAAAAGATCGCCGGACAGCAATAATGCCCGCGCGCGAGACTCCGTAAAAGAGCTATTGTCCGATTCCAGATCGGCCAGTAGCCAGTCGTACAGCCGGTTGGCAAAGAGCAAGAGTTGGGAGTGTCCAGGAAAGCCCTGAATGAGTTCTAAGGCGGGTTCTTGCATAGCAGACTCCTCCGTCCGGGCTACCAACCTGTCATATTAATGCTGACTGGCCGTAGTCCCGGACGGGCGGTGAATAATGCGACAGCAACTAAAGACTGACGCTGGTTTCCAGATTGTGCAGGCCGTCCCAGATGCGCATTAGCTCTTCCAGGTCCGAAACAGACTCCAGATCAACTTCCATTGCCTTGCGCAGTTCCGGCTTGTACAGGTTACGATCGTGCTGGCGCATCATCGGCTTGACCAACAGATTGTTGAAGTCGCGCTCGGCCTTGGTCGCTTCCAACCAGAACAGGCGGCGCAGACGCGGCAGCAAATCATCATCACTGAACAGATCGTCTATGATGCTGGCGAAGATGCGGTTTACCTTGACTGCGACATTATCCAGATGGTCAGCGTAGCTGGCTTCCAGTTCGGCCGGAACCGGCGCATCGGTTTCACCCAGGAAACTGATGTCGAGGTCCATGACCGGTTCGGGAGAAGCATCAAGAATATTGATCTCGATTGTCTCTTCCGCTACCGCTTCGGCCGTTGCTACCTGTTCGTTGTTATTGGCAACAGGCGCTATCTGCGGCATGGCGGCGGCGAGTTCGCGGGCTACCTTTTCCGGACCGTACAACGCCACATCCAGCAGTCGTTCATTGGTCGGCAAAGCCAGTTCCTTCTCGCCGGCATCCAGCTTGGCGTGGACGGAGCGATTGGACTTCATCAGTTCGTACATCGTTGCCTGCTGGCAAATCTGACGGAAGTTGTAGCCGGTTCGCTCAATCAATGTTTTATACGCATCAGCCAACGGTACGGTATTCTCAAGCTCGCCGGGGATGGTGTATGAGTATTCCTGCCCGTAGGCGCTACGCTCCAGACGGGACAGGACCTCATGCGCTTCCAGTGTGCGCTCCAGCTCGGCCACAATGACCTCGCCCACTTCGGGCATGAACTGGGATACAGAATCCTGCATGATAAGTTCAACCTGGAAGAGGATGCGCTTGATCGGCACTTCAATGCCGCTTGTGCCCCAGATCAGGTTGTCGTAGGTAACATCACGGCCGTCCCAGTACTCGGTGCCGTAGTTCTCCAGAAGCATATCCACTTCGCGACGAACAGCGTCCAGCACCATGCCCTTGACACCGCTCAATGTCGGTCCCATCAGGCTCCGGAAGCGATCGTCACTGTTGGTCCGGCTGCTGAGCTCCAGCAGTGCATTGTGGAATGCGCGCGGCAATTCCTTTTGCTGCCGGTTGAGAATGTTCTCATAGCGGCGCTCTTGCAGTTGCTCCCAACTGGTGGCGAATGGTGGCTGAACACCACGTGCAGCCAATTGCTTCTCATAGTAGAAGCGGAGTGCCTGGAGCGAATTCCGCGTACGGGTAGCCGCTTCACGCAATTGGCTACGGACGCGCTCGTGCTGGATGAAGTGAATCAGGCTCTCACGCAACAACGGCACCTCGCTCAGGGCGAGCAATGCTTCCTTTGTATCGGGATTAAGCGGGTCCTTCAGGTCCACGTTACCAAGCTGGTCTTTGAAGACCTTCATGATACGCTCTGTTTCGCTGGCAAACTCCTCCGGCGCATGTTCCGGGTCCTGTACATAGAGAGCAGGCGGAGCCATAACGAGGAAGTAGGGGCGGTTGTGTCCGCGGCTGCCGTACCGTTCCCAATAGTTGGGGGCGATATAGCGGGTTACTTCCTTAACTTCCAGTTCCGCTTCCGGCAGGCCGGAGTTCAGGCGGTCAAACGCCTGGCGGACATTGGCACCGTTAACGGCCAGGAAGATCTTCGAGGCGGCCTCATCCAGATCGCCGCCGCTTAGGCCAAATAACCGGTTTTCCTTGATCCAGTTGACGGCCGACAGAGACTTCATCTCATCAACACGTTGACGTCCGGCATCGGTAACGAGGACGATCATCGCGTCTTCACGCTTCATCTCTTCCAAGGTAATGGCTTCGTGCAGGCGCATCCCCGCACCCAAACCCGGCACATCCACAATACGCAGATAACCGTTCATCAGCAGGTTGGGCTGACCGGTCTGGGGATGAATACGGAAGGTTGCGGACTTGATTAGGCGGATCTGGCGCTTGTCACTGCCCTTGAATCCGTCCTCGCGCAGGTGCCGCAGGGAGTTTTCGTCATCCAGCGGCAGGCTAAGCGGTGCCGGGGCCTTATCCTTATAGAGGTCCTTGCTGTTCTCATAGGAGTCGATGCAGTCAATCAGGATGTCGAGGTACTCATCACGTTCGGTTTTGGCATTGTCCTTGCCGTCACGGATGATTTCCTCAATGTCCTTGCGTGCCTGTTCGCGCTCGCCACTATTGGTGATGTCAAAGCTGTCAATCTCGGCCAGTTGGCAGAGACGGCGAACACGCTCAGCGAATTCATCCTTGGTCCAATAGGTCAGGACCAGGGATTCCGGTTCATCTTCGTCGGCCTGCTCAATATAAACGATTGTGCCGGTGACAGCCGTCACCGCGCCGGTGGGTAGCAGGTTACGGCCGAGCAGGGCATTGATCAATGTGCTCTTGCCCACGCCGGTGCCGCCAAAGAAGACGAGCGTGTACGTGCGTTGCGCCAGAATCTTCTGGGCTTCGTCAATACTTTGTTGTGCCTGGGGGACCGCGCGAATCAAATAGTCACGTGTGCGGTCAATTGTGCCCTGGAGTTCAACCCACTGCTCAACCTGGGCGGGGCTGATGAAAGGCAGCTCTTCAAGGGATGCTTTCAATGTATCTTGGTCGTTATTGGTCATGTTCTGTTCCTTCATGGCAATTTGCCTGGTAACCGATCGATTCCATGGGACGCCAGGCAAACGGGAGGAGTAGCCTGTCGCACTATCACATTATACGTCCCGGCACACAAAAGGTTGCAGATCGTTCCTTCTATTTAGTGAGGACGATATGCCACACAGTTTACGGGCAATCTGTTAGCAATACATATGATATGAAAGGAACGCCTTGATCTGGGCGAACATATATGCTATCGTACGCATGACGCGGTGCGTCACAAGGTGATTATTATGTTTGGAGAAATGCTTGTGGTCCAATTTCGGGCTGCAGATAACACACTTATATCCGTCCGACCCATGCAGCGTGATGATGCTCCCTATCTCATTGAGATTTTTGGCGGGTTGGGTGAGGACAGTCGTTACCGGCGCTTCAACCAATGGCTGGCGAATATTGATGATGATCGAATCTGGCTTGAAGCGGAACGAATTGCCCAGTCCACAGTTGGGACCGGTTGTGGCTTGTTAGCATTTGCGGACTTGCCGGAAATTGAAAACACGCCGGTGGGTGGTGTGCGTTACATCCGAACCAACTCGGAGGAAGCCGAACTGGCTGTTTCCGTTACTGATGAGTTCCAGGGGCTTGGTATTGGTACCCAGTTGGTACAGATAATCATTGAGGAAGCGCGAAAAGAGGGGATCAAGCGCCTCATCGGTGTCCTTCAGGTTGACAATGCTCCAATTTGGGGATTGATGCGCAAGCTCGATGACTTTTATGAGGTGAGTCGTGTACAAGACGGCACGACAACGTATGTGACGATCCATCTGGATAAACCCATAAAGTAGAACACAATCTCATTACCGAAAGCGCAGATCGAACGGCAGCAGGGCCAGGGGGCGGCCGTTCCATTCCCGTATTGTGTCACCGGCTGCCAGCTCACTTATCTGGTTCAGCCATGCTTTCTGTTCGTTGCGTGGTAAGACGTAAGACGAATTCTTGGGGAACAGGTTCACGACGGAAATTGCATAAATGTCGTCCGTGGGCAGATCGGCCATGACGGCCGCTTGCCGGATGGCATCCAGAAAATCACCGTGACTGTCTACAAGGTTAAGGTCTTTGGCTTGCCGACCGGTCCATACCCGTCCCTCACAAATCGGATCCAGAGTTTCCCGTGGTAAGTTACGGCCGTTGGCGACCACATCCTTGAACTGCTCATAGGTGTGGACAATATCCCGCCAATAGATCGATCGCGCCTCCTCAGACAGCGGGCCGGTATCTGTGTAGATATTGGCGTGGTCGCCGCGCTGCAGTGAAGTCTGGTTGACAGCCAGCATATCGTAAAGCCCGGAGGCTGTGACATGGGCTGTGATTACCCCGATAGAGCCGGTAACGGTGCCGATTTGGCTCATAATATGCTGGGCCGGGGCGGCGACATAGTACCCACCGGATGCGGCAATATTGCCCATATAGACGAGAACCGGCTTCTTTCTGGCAAGTAGGGCAACCTGACGGCCGATCAGATCGGATGCCAATGCCGAACCGCCGCCGGAATCAATGTGAAAGATAAGGGCCGCCATATCTTCCTGTTTCTCGGCCTGTCGCAGCAGACGAACCAGAGTTTGTTCCCCGGCTGAGGAACCGCCTACGAAGGGGATGGGCACATCAATCGGCGGTGTCCGGCTGGGGCCCATCGCAATTGTGCCTTCCAGTGAGATAACGCCGATAAATTTCCTTGTTGGTTTGTGGTGTATTTCCAGGAGGAGCCGGTTGCCTTCCGACCAGGTCTGCATTTTAGCCTGTGGAGGATTGGCCGGGGCATCAGTGTTCGTGCCTTGCTTGTTCTCTTTTTCGGTGGAGGCAAGTAGACTGGGCAGCTCATCATCGTAAGCAATATTATCAATCAGCCCGGCGGTGAGCGCTTCTTCCAGAGACAGGGGGCTGCGGTCAATCAGCTCCTGTAGGTCTTCCTGTGTCATGGATCGTCCGGATGCCATCGCGCCGGTCAGGATGTCGTACTGCTCATCAAGCAACCAGCTTAACTGCTCACGATACTCCGGCGTCAAATCAGACTGACCCAATCTGTCGAACGCTGTTTTGTACGGGGAGATTTGAATGACGTCTACACTGACGCCAATGCGGGCCAGTGCATCCTTGAGAAAGGTCACTTCGGTGTATAAACCGACTGCATCAAACTTGGTGCTGGGTGGGGCAACAATGCGATCGGCCGCACTGGCGATATAGTAATGTCGCATATCCAGATAAGGTGTGTAGACGACGACTTCCTTCCCGGTAGCCCGCAGTCGGCCGATCGCCTGACGGAGATTCTGCAATGTCCCCAGCCCGACGCTCAGGTTTTGCAATATAAACACCACACCACCCACATTATCCGCCTCTGCGATGCGCTGCATACGTCTGTTAAAGCCTTGCATGCTCAGCGGCGGGCTGGGTAGGGGCAGCCGACGTTCTATAAAGTTGCGCGGGGGATCATCCCGTTCCGGGAACGACCCACCAAGCGGCACGACGATATAGTCCAGGTAGGCATCCTTTCGGCTTCGTCGCCAATTGCGAAAGTTCATGCGCACGGTCGAAATCCGGTCGCCAATCGATCGGCCGAAGTCCCGTGCCTTATGTTGTTGGTCGGATGGTTTATCAGTGCTTTCTGAAGATGCTGTCGTCATAGTTGTTATGTTCTCTTCTTGGACAGGTATGGTCCACCGGGTAACTATAGAACAGTCGGAAGTCATGGACCACACGGCCGGGCCGATTGGCGTGGCTACGCAGGCAGGGCTATTATCTGTTGTTTATCAACCATCGAGTGTATGGTGACCGAATGACAGTTCTGATATTTGCGAACGGTGAATTGACCGATACGGACTGGATCCGACCACGCCTGGAGCAGGCGACGAGCATCATTGCCGCTGATGGCGGTATTCGGCACCTGCTGGCTGTGGATCTGTGGCCTGATGTACTCATTGGGGATATGGATTCGCTCCCGACCGAGGTTGAGGGTCTGTTGCCGGAAACAGATACCGAAGTCGTAACATTTTCACATGATAAGAACGAGACGGACCTGGAACTGGCCTTGCTTTATGCGGCCGAACATTTTCAAGGGCCCATTGAAATATACGGGGCGATCGGCGGCCGTCTGGATCAGACTTTAGCCAACATCCTGCTCCTGGCTCACCCAGCGCTGGAGGATCGCTCCGTACATCTGGTGCAGCCGAACGAAGAGGTCTGGCTTGTTGTAGACCGGACGGAAATTGCCGGTGAGCCAGGCGATATCGTCTCGTTGATCCCGCTGCAAGGTGATGTGGAGATCAAAGATACAAGCGGCCTTCGTTGGCCGTTACACAATGAGACGCTGATTTTCGGCCGTGCGCGTGGCGTCAGTAACGAGATGGTTGGCAATTATGGCGACTGTCGAGCTGACCAGCGGTAAGCTCGTCTGCATTCATTCAACTCATCAAACCGATAGCCAACCATATGATGAGTTGCTGAGCAGTGGTTAGTTTCAGCACTCCTGAGCTATACTTGTCCGCTGCCGGTGGCAGAGCACCCGGCTAATCAAAACTGCGGCGGTCGTAGTACCCGCCTCAACAAAACAAAGGAGTAAATCTGATCATGTCTGTTCGTGGCTTAGCCGCTGACCAACGTGCAGCGGCTGTTTCTTTTTCCAGGGGAGCAATGCTAATTGTTGCTTCCTATGTGGCGGCGCAAATGCTGGCCGATATCGGCAGCCTGAAGATCGGTGTTGTCCTGGGGCTGGCTGTGGATATGGGTACGTTTATCTATCCGGCAACATTTACATTTGCGGGATATGGTCCACAAGGTACTGGGCAAGCGCAACGCTCAAATCCTGATTATTGCTTCAGCGGTAATCAATCTGATCATGGCCGGTTATCTGGCGTGGGCCGCCAGTGTGCCCAGTGATCCGAGCTGGGGTTGGGGGAATCGTTCTCGGCCATCCTTGGCCCAGTGTGGCGCATTGTCCTGGCATCCATTACGGCCGAAATTGTCAGTGAGTTGATTGACACCGAGGTCTACCACTGGTTTGTTACCAGGATAACGACAAAATACCAATGGGCGCGTGTTCTGGTGAGCAATGCTGTCAGTGTACCGATTGACAGCCTCGTCTTTTCGGTGCTGGTCATCGCGCCGTTGCCGTTCCTGCTGGATAGTCCGTTGACTGTGCCGTGGTCTGTCGTCTGGCAGATCTTCCTGTTCAATGTCGGTGTCAAATTTGCGGTAACGCTTATCAGTATGCCGCTGATCTACGCCACTCCCGACCGGAATTGGGAAGACGACATCGCCTGATTGCGAAATGTTTCCTAGCCGGCTGCGGTTGCAGAAGCCACTGCCAGTTGACCGCAGCCGGCAGCTACATCAATTCCCCGGCGTTGGCGAACCGTACTGGGGATGCCATACGTCCTGAGGATCGCCTGGAATGCTTTGGCCTCCGGGGTATGGGTGGGACGGCCGTCAAATCCTTGAGTCGGATTAAGCGGGATAAGATTGACATGGGCAGCCATGCCTGCCAGTAATTGACCCAGTTTGTGGGCCTGGTCGGGACTGTCATTTTCGCCGTCGATCAGCGTCCACTCAAAAAAGATACGCCGTTGCATGGTTTCGGTGTAGGCACGGCAGGCGTCCATTAACTCGGCCAGTGACCAGCGCCGCGCCGGTGGGACCAGCGCCGACCGTTCCTCATCTGTCGCGCCGTGCAGGGAGACAGCCAAACGAATCGGCCGCTGCTCGGCCGTCAGTCGCCGGATGCCGGGCACAATCCCAACCGTACTGAGGGTGATATAGCGGGGAGCGATCGCCAGCCCCCGATGATCCAGCCATGTATCAATCGCTTTCATCGTCGCGTCGTAATTGTGCAGCGGCTCTCCCATACCCATCAGTACGATGTTGCGCAGTGATTCGCCACGCTCGCGGAGCAGCCGGGCCACAAAGACAACCTGGGCCACAATCTCACCCGTAGTCAGATGCCGCCGGAACCCCATCTGGCCGGTCGCGCAAAAGACACAGCCCATGGCGCAGCCAACCTGAGTGCTGACGCAGGCCGTGGCACGCCCACGGAAGTACATCAAAACTGTCTCGATGGAGTGACCATCGGGTAGCCCTAACAGGAATTTGTGCGTATGGCCGTCGCTGCTGGCTGTTTCCAGGCGCAGTTCGAGTTCGCCAATCCGGGTTTCCGCAGTCAACAGATCGCGCAGATCCGACCGCAGCTCGGTTATATCGGCTGGAGAGGAAGTAAGCCCTCGATAGAGTGCCTCCCACAATTTGCCGGCGTAATAGTCCGAGTAGCCCCAACCCGCTAAAAGTTCCCCGATCTCGGTGCGGCTCAGGTTGTATAGATCGGGTAGCCGGTCGGTGCGCTCCTGTGTCTGTTGCATGCAAATGATTGTAACTTGCTGACCCGATGGCTTCAACGCCGGTCGCGCAACCCTCGGTGAATATGTTGTATCCGCATGGTACAATGCCCACCATGCTGACCTTATATAGCTGGAATGTGAATGGGTTACGTGCCGCGCACAAGAAAGGTTTTCTGGACTGGTTGGATAGTGAGCGTCCTGATATTTTGGGCCTCCAGGAGACAAAATGTTCACCGGACCAACTGGACGACGAACTGCGCTCACCACCCGGCTACCATACGTATTGGGCATCTGCGGAACGGAAAGGCTATAGCGGCGTGGCGCTCTATACCCGACGCGAACCTGTCTCGGTGGAGATCGGTATCGATATTGAGGAGTTTGACCGCGAGGGACGAACCATCGTTGCCGATTTCGGGGACTTCACTTACATCACCGCTTACTTTCCCAACGGCAGTCGCGACCACAGCCGGATTCCCTACAAGATGGCCTACAAGGCGGCATTTCTGGAGTACTGCAATCGCCTGCAGGGACAGGGGCGTCCGGTCACCTTTTGCGGCGATGTCAATACATCACACCAGGAAATTGACCTGGCCCGGCCACGACAAAACCGGACCCATACAGGCTTTCTGCCGGAGGAGCGAGCCTGGCTGGATGAGGTTGTTGCCCAGGGCTACATAGACTCTTACCGTTCGTTGTATCCGGAGCAAACTGGGGCATATACATGGTGGTCAAACTTCGGCAACGCCCGTGCCCGTAATGTTGGCTGGCGGCTTGACTACTTCTTTGTGTCGCCGGACCTGTGGCCGCGTGTTGCTGATGCGACTATCCATCCCGACGTGTTAGGGTCAGACCACTGCCCGGTTAGCCTTCACCTTTCTGAGTAATGGGAAAAGATCGGCCGAGCAGCGCATGGTTGGAAGTGCTGGCGGTGGCTGCCATTCTGTTACTGGCGGCCGTCTTGCGCATGGGCTGGCCGGGGATTACTGAATTTAAGGCTGATGAGGCGCGGCTGCTATCGCTGGCGCTGGAGATGCGGCAGGGGGCGTTCGCCGTTCGGGGAATCAGCAGTTCAACTGGGTTCCCCAATTTCCCGATGAGCGTGTGGCTGTATGCGATTCCCACATTTGTTTGGCCCCACGCCTATTCAGCGACTCTGTTTACGGGTTTGCTCAATACACTGGCTGTTGCCGGTTGCTACTGGATGGTGCGGCGGTATTGGAGTGTAAGCGCTGCGTTGGCGGCAACGTTGATGCTGGCTGTTAGCCCCTGGGCGATCATCTTCTCCCGCAAAATCTGGGCCCAGAACTTATTGCCCCTCTTTGTCATGATCTGGGGGATTAGTGCAGCGCTGGCTTTTGTGGAGAAGAAACGCTGGTTTCTGGTTATCCATATTGTTTGTCTGGCTGTTGCTATTCAAATCCATCTGGCGGCCGTTGCCCTGGCCCCGGCGACGCTTCTGTTCATCATCGTCTTTCACCGACGCGTAGACTGGCGGATGGTCGGTGTTGGCGTGGGGCTATCCCTGTTGCTGGCCGCGCCGTTTCTTTACTACCTGGTTTCCCACGTTGATGCTGGTACTGCACTTCCTACCGGCAGTGGTGGCGAGGCAGGCAGTGGCTTCAGCACCCATGCCCTGCGCTATGTGAGCATGCTCACTCTGGGTAACGATATTCACTCCCTGGCCGGTCCGGCTCAGTTCGAAAACTACCTTGCGCAGCTTCCGCCCATGCAGCCGGTGTATGCCCTTTGGGCCGTATTGGTTCTCGGTGGGATTGTCTGGATGGTATCTGGGATTATTCGTCGGCGAGAGGCGGTGCAATCGCAGGTGGGGTTCATCTTGTTGGCCTGGTTGTTTGTGCCGGTACTTGTGTTTTTGTGGGAGTGGACACCGGTCTATCTTCATTACTTTATTGCCACATTGCCTGCCCAATATATGTTGGCCGGGGTGTTCTTTGCGGGGCTGTTAGACCGATTTGGAGGATGGGTCCGTGGCATTGCCTGGGCCGCGCTGTTGGCATCGGCCGCATTCCAGGTCTATGCCTCGCTTACCCTCCTCTCCCTTGTAGGAACGGTTGCCACACCGGGAGGCTTTGGGACGCCGCTGGCCGTGAAGTTGGCTGCCGCTGATCTGGCACGTGAGGAAATTGCCGCCGGTGCAGCGGAGGTGCTGGTTGCTGGAGTTGGCTCATCCCCCGCGTGGATTCATTTCCGGCCGAGTTTGATGCGCTGTTGTATGACGTTCCACGCCGCTTCGTGAATGTATCGGCTGAGGCGCTATTCCCTGCCAATGATGCCGTGGTCCTGATAGACAATCGGACGGATGTCCCCGCTGGGCGGTCACAGATTTGTATGAGTCTGTGGCGTCCACAACGAACACCGTTTCTGCGCGGGAAGGGGAAGGGATCTGCTGGTGATGTCAATGGCAGGTAACTCAGCTCCTGATCCCCAGGAGCCGCTGGATCCACCGGTTCTGCTCGCCAATTGGGTGACTTTACTGGGCACAGATAGCTTGACGGTGTTTGATGAACGGGAAGCATTGTGGCAGGTGCATTGGCGTACGGGCGATAACCCGGACCCGGCCACGTATCATTTCTTCAACCACCTTATAGATAGTAATGAAACCCGGCTGGCCCAGGTTGATGCTCCTGCCTTTGACGGTGACCAGTGGTGGGCAGGTGATGTTGTGGTTAGCCGCTTCGTCATCCCCTGGCTCCCAGAAGATGGTGAGTCCCCGTTTGCCATGCAAGTCGGCATGTATCGCTACCCGGAGCTGACGGCTGTGCCGCTACTGGATGAGGCTGCCAACCCTTATGCCGATGCGTTGACCATTCCTTTGCCGGAATAGGTCAGTCCGGCAAGTTGAACGTCAAAAGCGGTTTGAGGTCTATATCCGGCCTCGACCACAGGCCGCGCGGTTCATTCACTGAGGTTGTCTCCAGTAATCGATCGGCAAGAACCTGGATGGGTTCACCTGTCTCCGGGTGAACAGTGCCCTCCGGCAGTAACTCTGCGAGTGGTACGGCAATATGAGCAAAATGCAGGAGGTCCGGGTCGGGGATGTGGCGCGGTTGGCCGTCTGGGCCAATATAGTTATGGACGGAGTCGTCATACCAGGTAATGTCGAGGTCAATCGTGCGCGGCGCGTTCTTGTCCGTCTGCCGCACCCGTTTAAGCCGGCGCTCAATATCACTCAGAATGCCTCGCTTTAGCTGCGCCGGAGTTTGGTCCGTGTGGAGTATGACGGCCGCATTGAGAAAGGTTGGCTGCTCGCTCAGCCCGACGGGGATTGTCTCGTAAACGGAAGAAACGGCCGTGACCTCCCCGGACTTGACCAGTAGGGCGACAGCCTCAGGCAGGTTTTCTTCCTTATCTATATTGGATCCCAGTGAAATTACAGCTTGATGCATTGGTGCCAGGGCAGAGTCTCACAGTCCGAAATCGGCTCTTGTGCGTTCGATTTCGATGCCAACCGATTCCGCGAAACGCAACGCTCCGGGTTTTTCGACACGGACCTGGACACGTTCGGCGGGAAATTCGGTCAGAATAATACGGGCAATATCCGAGACCAGTTTTTCCACCAGCATATCCGATGAGGCTTCAACGTGGCTGACAATCCGCTTGGTGATCGACTTGTAATTCACCGCATCTTCAATGCTGTCCGATTGGGCTGCTCGACGGATATCGGCAAATATTACAGCGTTGATGAGGATGTCCTGTTTGTTGGTACGCTCGTCCGGGTTGATGCCAATGATGCCGCGCAGCAAAAGATTCCTGATAATAATTTTGTCCATTGTATTCACCTGTCAGGAGACGTGATTGATACTCGTTACTGTAGCCCATCCTTCGGGGGCGAACAACGTCAGGACCGGGTATGCCGAAAAGCAAAACGAGGCAGCCACCTGTTGTATGGTTCTGCCTCGTTCTGTATACGTTAAGGAGAGGAGGAAAATACACGTATTATGCGATCAGGCAATTGCCGTTTACCTGACTGCCTGGGAGGATTCTGAAACAGTGACCCCGGAAGTGCAATGGAATCTTGTTGATCACCCCGGACTCTTAAGGTTTCTCCAATCTCTCCAACAGGAGATCAACGTTTGCAATTCTGGATTATGGTAGGTAACCTATGGCGACTTTCCTGCCAGCGTCCCTTCCAAATCAGTAAGTGCGGCGAATTCCGCCAATGACGTGCTGTTACGCATACGGATTCGACTCCACTCAAATCGATCATCAAAACCATGCCAGCTTCCTGAGGCCGTTGTCGTGGCGCCCCAGAAATCAAGCTCCTGTAGCATGGCGATCGTGTCTTCGTTATAGTCTCCACCGGGATAACAGAAGTAACGTGGCGTGTAGCCGATGTGGGCTGCCAGCGTTTCCTGCGACCCCATGATCTCCCAGATTAGGCCATCACGTGACATGGTTGTCAGATCGGGATGGGTTCGGGAATGGGATTCGATACGCATCCCGGCTGCGGCCATTTCTTCAACCATGTCCCAGGTCATGTAACCCTCACGACCTTCGTCAATGAATCCGGTGATGACAAAGAACACACCTTTTTGTCCGTTGGCCGCAAGAACGGGGAAGGCGTTCTGGTAGTTGTCGGCGTACCCGTCATCGAAGGTAAGGATAATCGGTTTTTCCGGTAACTCGCCCTGATTGGTGATTGCCAGCGAGAGATCATACAGGTCAATTGTGGTGTAACCATTATCCCGCAGGTAAGCCATTTGCTCCGCAAAGGCCTCTTCCGTGACGGACAGGTCCTGCCGGTAGACGTCTGCATCCTCCGGTGGTGTACTAATATACTGGTACATCAGGATGGGCACCTTCAGCGTCCAGCTATAGACACCCGGTGGTGTCGGCAGGGGGGCAGTGGTTGGTGAAGGTTCCGCTGCCGGGGTGATTTCCGGTGTTGGTGGGGGATCAATGGCGAACAAGCTCTCCCACCGTTGCCGTTGGTGCCGGTGTCGGCGTAGCCGGAGGGGCTATTAATGTTGGGGTAGGGATGACTGTACTTTCCCTGGATGAGTCAGCGTTGATCACGAGCACATCGGCCGTGTTTGATTCCGGCACATCCCCTGTGGTTGATACATCAGCCGGTAGAGATGTTGGCGTCGCAACCTGCGCTTCCGCCTGGCTCTTACCGCAGGCAGTCAGCAGAAAGAGCGCGATTAACGGCACAATCAGTGCAACCAATGAAAGGGTAGAGCGAACAACTCGCTCAGAGGTCGGAACAGGATTCATTGTGCGGAGAATATCTGTGCCGTCTGTTAGCGTCAAGGCTTACTCACCGGGGATTAGTTGGTGATCATCTGTCTAAAATGTAAGGGGTGGTGGGCTGTGTAAATATCTTCGGTTCGCTTTCGTCAAGGGCATAGCCATCTGTTATACTGCGCGCCATCTTGTCAAGCTTAACTCACAGTGACGGGTGCCCGACCTTTGCACCTCAGGAATTATGAACGGGAACCAATCGGATCCCGGCGTTGAAGAATCTGACCTGATCACACGCGCCAAAACGGATCAAGAGGCTTTTGGTGAGCTTTACGAACAGTACGTTGAGCGAATACACCGGTACATTTATTACCGGACAAGTAATGAAGCTGATGCCGAGGATTTGACGGCGCGCACGTTTATGAAGGCCTGGGAGCATATCGGTAATTATGATGACCGGGGATTGCCTTTCTCGGCCTGGCTTTACCGAATCGCCCACAATCTGGTGGCGAACTGGCACCGTGATCGCAGCCGGCGGCAGATCATATCCCTTGAAGATATCGGGCAATGGCAGAACGATGATGACGGCCCGGAACTGAAAGCTGTACTGGCTGAGGACAGGGCGATGTTGGAGCGTGCGATAAGTCGATTGCCTGCCGACCGACAGGAACTGCTGGCTTTGAAGTTTGTGGATCGACTATCAAACTCAGAGATTGGGGCGGTCATGGGCCGTAGCGAAGGTGCAGTAAAGTCTCTCTATCACCGCACACTGCTATCGCTTCGAGATGAGATGAAACCGAATGTGCCTGTTGAAGAGACAGATACCCTTGTGTCCAGATGGCAAAAAGTCTTCAGACGCCGGTCAAAAGGAGACTAAGATTAGCGAGCATTGCAAGGTTGTTTGTTAGCGCACCTGTGCTAAAATTCCCAACCGTAAGTTCGGTGTGCTGGTGTAACGCTAACCGATAGGAGATGGGTTCTTGAGAAATAGACAATCGCTATTGAACTGGGGCATTATTTTGGTTCTCCTGCTGGGAGCCGGAATACTAACCATTGCCTGGCCGGCCATATCCGGGAGCCTGGTGGGCAACAGTGCCACCCGGCCAATTCCCGCCGGGCCGGAAACGATCGTTATCACCCTGCCTGTGCCCATCGCCGGTGTGTCTGAACTAACATTCCAAAGCTGGCAGCTAATGGGTATTGTCGCCTTCCTGGTGATCGGGGCTGTGATTACCGGTGGTATCGTGCTGGCTATCATCAACTGGCTTTTATCGCGCATAATCACCAACACTAAGGAAACCCCCGAATACCAACAAGAGGCGGCCGAATTGGAGCGTAATGTAACCGCAGATATCAAGACCATGCAGGGAGAACGGCCGACTCATTCGATCCCGGACTCGACCTGGTCTCGTTGGGCAGTGGCTACAACAAGCCTGGTTATCCTGATGTTTGTCGTGTTTTTCGGGTTACTCATCGGTAGCACCCTGTTTCCGGACGGGACTGTTGTATGGCGAGATAGACTCGTCAATATCACGGCTCTATTTACGCTGGCTCTGGTTGCCATCACTCTGATTGTTTTGTTTTTTGCAGTTCGCTCCCGCCGGAAATCTGAGACCGTTGATTCGCGTTCAACCGGAATTCCCTGGGATACAATTGTTGTTGCTGTTACCGGTCTGCTTGTGGTTGGGATCGGTGTTGGTGTGATTTTGTTATTGAATTCCCCGTCCTAGGTAATCGGTTTGAATGGGGTAGTTAGGGAGCTGTTGGGCATTAGCCCCACAATCGCGGAATATGCTGCGATTGTGTTTACGGCGCTTCGGTGCGCTAAACTGGCAACTTCTGCGGAATGCAAGGTTAGCTAACTTTGTTCATGGACGAGAGCTATGATGATGTCCGAAGAATGTTGCAATAGGGAATTATTGGTATGAAGAATCTAAGGCACATCTTAATTGTCACGGCGTTGGTAATCATCGCAACGGTCGGTCTTCGGTTCGTATTTAGATATATCTTTTCCTTACCTAGAGCCGCCAGCGCAGAGGCGCAGCCGATTGACACAATGTTTAACATCCACTTCTGGATGATTGCATTTCTCTTTTCGCTGATCATGGTGTTCATGCTGTATTCGGCTTTTGTCTTTCGGAAGCAACCGGAGGACGAGACCGATGGGCCACATATCCACTCAAATACACCTCTGGAGATTGGCTGGACCATTGTGCCGGTTTTCGTTGTAATCGGGTTCGGTATTTACGGAGCTGTCGTGCTCAATGAGATAACTCGACCTGATCCCAATGAGATGGTGGTTGAGGTCACGGGGAAACAATGGGTTTGGTCATTTGGATATCCCAATGAAGAGAAAAACGTTACCTCGGCCGAACTCGTGTTACCTGTTGACCAACCGGTTGTTCTCAAAATGAACTCGGTTGATGTTTTGCACTCCTTCTGGGTGCCGGAATTTCGTGTGAAGCAGGACCTGGTTCCCGGACGAGAAACGACACTGAGAATTACGCCCACACAACTTGGAGACTATAAAGTTCGCTGTGCCGAGATCTGCGGGACCAATCATTCTGTCATGTTGGCGGATGTTCGTGTTCTAAGTGCGGAAGATTATCAGGCCTGGATGGAAGAGAAACTTGCTGCCCCAGCTTTTGGTGAGATGACACCCGAAGAACGGGGAGACTTCTGGCATAGCGCAGAGGGGTTTGGTTGTGTTGCCTGTCATTCAACGGATGGTTCGGCCGGTGTTGGTCCTACCTGGCAAGGCCTTTACCTGCACGAGGTGGAATTATCAGATGGCAGCACGGTTACGGTTGATGACGAGTACATCCATAATTCGATCATGGATCCAAATTCCCAGATCGTGGCCGGATTCACTGAGAACCTCATGCCACAAGACTATTCAGACCAGTTCGCCGCCAAAGAGGCTGAAATTCTAGCCTCTGAGGGCGTAGAGATTGATATTGTCGCCGATCTGATTGCTTTCATTAAGACGCTGGAGTAATGTTGCAGGCAGTTAAGTTCAACGGGGTGGTAGTGATATGCGAAAGCTAGGAATATTATTGACATCTGCATATGTTCGCGGCTTCATCGGCCAGGTAATAGGCAGCGCCATAGGTATGGCCTTTATCTATAGCCTGCGTTCCCTGCGCGGTCTGGAGACAACCTGGTTGTCAGATCCGGTGGTTGCTTTCGGAGCTCTAGTCGGCGTACTCGGCTTCCTTTTGGGTGCAGGTGTACTGACCGACTGGATCAAATGGATATTTGGTCTCCCCACTCCGATGCATCATGGTGCGCCGGAGGGGAAGCCGGAATGGTCACGCTATTTCAATGTTGATTACAATCACAAGGTTATTGGCATCCAGTATGGTGTAACCAGCATTGCTGTTTTGCTGGTAGGTGGTTTGTTCGCCATTATCTTCCGCATTGAATTAGCCCAACCTGGTTTGCAATGGTTGGACTTCACTACTTACAACACGCTGTTCAGTGCCCACGGAATTGTCATGATCGCCTCCATCTTGTTGGGCGTCGGTGCCATGGTCAACTACCTGGTACCGTTGATGATTGGCGCACCTGATATGGCTTTCCCGCGTCTGAATGCTTTTAGCTATTGGGTGACGATTCCTTCGGTCATTTTGATTTTGTCCGGTATGGTGATTGGCGGTTGGGATACGGGATGGGTTGGATATTCGACGCTCAGTCTCCGTGCTCCGATTGGCGTGGTCTTATTCCTGCTAGGTTTCTGGATCAACGGGTTTTCATCCATTGCCGGTTCTATTAACTTGATCGCGACAGTCATTACCATGCGCGCGCCAGGAATGTCACTATTCCGTATGCCGATATTTGTTTGGGGAGCAATCGCCGCATCGATTATCCAGATGACTGCCACACAGACGGTAGGTGTCGCATTGACCATGACCGTTGCTGAGCGAGCAATTGGGCTCGATTTCTTCGACCCGATTGGTGGAGGTAACCCCATTCTCTACCAGCATTTGTTCTGGTTCTATTCGCATCCGGTTGTTTATGTATTCGTCTTGCCTGGGTTAGGCATCATCAGCGAACTGTTACCCGTGTTCACCCGAAAGCCGTTGTTTGGCTATCGTTGGATTGCCCTTTCCAGTATCGGCATCGCCCTTGTCGGTTTCCTGGTATGGGCCCACCACATGTTCACCTCCGGTATGGCGGATGCTTTGCGCGTGCCGTTCATGTTCTCAACGATGCTCGTGGCTATTCCCACTGGTGTCAAATTCTTTAGTTGGGTGGCTACGATGTGGGGAGGGAAGATGCGTTTCGACACGCCCATGCTGTTTGTGCTGGGCGCGATATCCATTTTCCTCATTGGTGGTGTGACCGGCCCGATACTGGGCACCATCCCCACCGACCTTCACCTGCATGACAGCTACTGGGTGGTTGGTCACTTCCACGCCACGATGTTCGGTGGTTTTGTATTCCCATTCTTTGCGGCGATCTATTATTGGTACCCCAAGATTTCCGGGCATATGTACAAGGAGTCTTTAGGTAAGTTGCATTTCTGGTTGATGCTTCCCGCGTTCTGGGTAATGAGCATCGGTCAGATGAGCGTGGGGCTGATGGGTATGCGCCGTCGTATCGCTGATTACGATCCCGCGTTGGGAATCGCCGGTACGCAATTGCTGATTACACTGGCGGCCCTGGTCATTGGGTGGTCGGTCCTGATTATGATCTACAATCTGATCTCCAGTACCCGCACCGCACCCGTCGCCAGTAAGAACCCCTGGAACTCCCGGTCACCTGAATGGCAAATTGATGGTCCTATCCCGGAATTTAACTACGCACAGCCGTTCCAGGTGGTGGGCGAGCCATATGATTACGGTCTGGCAGATTCCCAGTATGTGGATATGACCCCGGCTCCAATGCCGTCCGGCGACTGACGCCATCACGGTTAAGTGTTGGAGAATTTAAGAGGAGATGCAGTGATGGAAGAAAAACGCGCCGCAGCCTATCGCTTGGGAGTAACTACGGTAATCACCCTGGCCGTGTTGACCATTGTTGAATTCTTTGTCAGCATCTATTTAGGTTCAACGGTTTTGCTGCTAATAATTGCCTTGATAAAGGCCGCGATTATCGTGCAGAACTTCATGCATATTGCCCGCCTGTGGCGTGAGGAGAGTCATTGATGAGTACCGTCACTGCCCATTCGCATGAAGAACATGCCCCTGAGATCCCTTATGAGAGCCAGTTGCGGGCAAACCGGCTTGGACTATGGCTGTTTTGTTTTTCGGAGCTATTCCTCTTTGGAGCACTTCTTGCTGCGCGTTTTGTTCTGTGGGGTAATACCCGGCCGGACCTGAGCCAGGTGATCGGGCTGATCACAACATCAATTCTTTTACTCAGTAGCTTCTTTATGTATCGTGCTGAAACCGGAGCAATGTTCGGCGACAAGAAGCGATTGGTGAATAGCCTGGCACTGGCGTTCCTCTTTGGGTTGCTCTTCTTCATTGGCGTTGTGGTTTTCGAGTGGAACATCTTTGGTTTGAGCGGCGAGATATTCGGTATTGAGATTTTCGGTCATCTAAAGCCATCTGATGGTGTTTATGGTGGCATGTTCTACGCGATGACGGGCATGCACTCCATCCATGTGCTTACCGGACTGTTCCTCATTGCCGTAATCTGGTTCCATGCCCGGCACGATGCTTATACCCCGGAACGTCATTGGGGCGTTGAAGGGACAGCCATTTACTGGCATTACGTAGATGTAATCTGGATTTTCTTTTACCCGGCGCTCTACCTAATCGGTCGAGCTGTTTAACGAGTACTACGCTATTGGATGGGGGCTGTGTCAAAGCAGCCCTCCCCTCTAACTAAAGTTCAGGTAAGGAGCCATGGATCCGGTCCTCAGGGCCGCCCTTTTATCTTGGGACTGGCGCATCGAAGTACTTATTCCCCTGACCATTCTTGGGCTGTTGTTTGTCCGTGGTTGGTGGAGGTTGCGCAAACGGACCTGGAAACCCGACCAGCGAGGGGGCGTGTTCCGGCCGATAGGTTAGGGGCGCTATGGCGTCCAATCAGCTACATTACCGGGCTCCTTGTCATTGCCTTTGCCCTTGTTTCTCCCATTGATACCCTGGTTCAGCAGTTGTTTTTTGTGCACATGATCCAGCACCTGCTGTTAATCATGATTGCGCCGCCACTGCTCCTGCTCCCGAATCCAATGCCTTTTATATTGTGGGGCTTGCCGGATAACTTGCGCCGGTTGGTAGGCCATTGGCTGGGGATTGCCCTGAACAAGGAGAACGCCACCGGCGCAGCTATACGCGCTGTGACAACCCCTGGCATTATCTATCTGGTATATATTATTGTTGTCTTTGGCTGGCATGATCCCAATATGTACAATGTCGCCTTACGCAACGATTTTGTTCATGATATTGAGCACATAACTTTCTTTCTGGCCGGTATGCTCTTTTGGTGGCAGGTTATCGGGGCCGGTCCGGTTATCCACAAACAGTTTGGACAAATCGGCCGTATCGGGTTTACCCTGGCCGCCATTCCTCCCAACATGGTGTTGGGAATAGTCCTGGCCTTTACACCGACCATCATATACACGTTTTACAATGATGTACCCCACCTGTGGAACCTGAACCCGCTGACGGATCAACAATTGAGCGGAATTATTATGTGGATTCCGGGCAGCATGATGTACCTCATTGCTGCACTGGTTCTCATTGCCGGTCTGTTGAAAAGTGAGGACGCCAAACCGGTACAGAAGAACCCGGCATGGACGTCCGACGATATGCTCTCCGCGCCGGGGACCAATCATTCAAGAACCACCCCATGAATCGTATTTCAGAAATAGCCCGTGCACTGGTCAGCCGCCGTTGGTGGTGGGTGACGTTAATCGTTATTGGTTTAATGATTGTGTTGGCCCGGTTGGGGATTTGGCAGCTTCACCGTCTGGAAGAACGACGGGCCGCCAATGCTGCCCTAATTGCTGCACTGGATTCACCGCCGATTGACTTGAATATCGAAGGGGAGGAGTTAGTCGACCATCAGGGTGATCTGACCGATCTGGAAAATCGGGATGTTGTTGCTCATGGCGAATATGATTTCGATAACCAACTCGTGCTTAAGCTCCAGAATTATGACAACCTCTCTGGTGTAAACTTGGTGACCCCATTGCTCCTGGAGGGCACGGATCTGGCCGTTTTGATTGACAGGGGGTGGATTCCCGACGCAGATGTTGCGGCCGAAAACTGGGCAGCATACGAGACAAATGGACCGGTGGAAGTCGAGGGGTATGTGGCACTGAGTGAAAAACTGCGACGTCAACCGTCGGCCGTTTCTGCCCCTACTGGTGCATTACACGAGATCTATCGTGTCGATATCGCCGCCATTCAACCCGACCTTTCATACACGTTGTTACCGTTTTACGTGAAAGAGTCGCCTCCACCGGGAGAACAAACCACGCCTCCGTTGTTAACCGAGCGTGAGGTAGACCTGTCCGAGGGGCCCCATCAAGGGTATGCGCTGCAATGGTTTACCTTTTCGATTGGGCTTGGCGTGGCCTATGTCATCTTTGTTAACCGCCAGATGACGATTGACCGTGAGGCAGAAACCGGCAAGAAGGCTGATTAACTCCCACTTAGCCTATTCGGCAACTGCGTGACGAGATGTTTGCCCTCGACTATACTTTACGCAATTAGTTGACGCAGGCCGTTCTCAGCGTTAAGACATTGACCCGATCTGAACCTTACCTGATCTGCTAACAGCATCCGCGCCAAACGGCCGCAGGAATGACACGATGACCTACTCTGACAAACGATTGCAAGACGGTTGGCCGTTGCTCCTGCTGGCCTGGGGCATGCTATTGATAGCCAGTATGGCTATTCTCCAGGCCGATCTGGTTGATGGTCTGCATATTCTCCCCATTGTTGCCTCGTTAGGGCTTTTCTTTGGCTGGTTACTCGCCAAGAGTCACTTTAATGACCGGACGGCTCATATCTTCAGCCTCATCTTTGGCATATTCTTTGTCACCTTCCTGGTTGGCACAACATTGGATTATGAGGGTCTTTGGCGTGATCGGGTCGTTGATTTGTTTGCCCGTCAGGTCGCCTGGATTCAGAAAGCTGTCGGTGGCGGGACCAGTCGGGACAGCATTATCTTTGTTCTGCAGACAACTGCGGTCTTCTGGATACTGGGATACATTGCCGCGTGGTTTACCTTCCGCAAGCCGTATGTCTGGCGTGTTATTGTTCCAATCGGAATTGTCCTGCTGAGTGTGGTTTATTACTATAACGGTCCGCGGCCACTACTGCTGTATCTGGCTTTTTTCACTTTGTTGGCTCTGGTCTTTGTCGCCATTACACATTTAACTTCCGAAGAAGGTGCCTGGCGGGCTGAGAGTATCCGCTATGACAAGGGGATACGGTTCGACTTTCTTCGTTCGGGTTTGCTCGCTGCGCTCATTGCGTTATTGGTTGCCTGGAGCTTGCCGACCATGCAAGCCAGTGCGGCCGTTGGTGATGCGGTTTCCGGAGCCAGTGGGCCGTGGCGTTCATTTCAGGATACCTGGACGCGTCTTTTCTCCTCCCTCCGTACCTATGGGACAAGTACAAGCGATCCATACCAGGATTCGCTGGTGCTGGGCGGCCCACGCACCGTGGGTAACACTTTGGTGATGGATGTTTACGTCCCAGAAGAATTGCCGTATGGTGTTTACTGGCAAGCTATTTCCTATGATACCTATGCAGACGGCCGCTGGACGGCCTCAGATATAAGTGATGAACCCGTTGTTCATTACCCTGATGATGGAGCACTGAATGTTCCCTTGACCGCTTCACGGGAAGTCATTACGCAGACGGTCATCAATTACCTCCCGAACTCCAGCTTTCTTTATGCCGCGCCGGAAGTACTCAATACTGACAAACAAATGCTGGTTGACGGTTCTTACGACGAAAATGGGGATCTGCTGGTAACATCCTTGCGTTCCCGGTTTTTGCTGCGGCAGGGCGACCAGTATGAGGTGTTGTCGCGGGTATCCGTCGCCGATGCGACCAGCCTGCGCAATTCCTCCACCGCCGAATACCCGCAATGGGTGACTGATCGGTATCTGCAACTGCCGGATAGCGTCACACCGGAAACCATTGCCCTGGCGGCCGACTTGTCCCAGGGCTACGATTCCCCCTTCGACAAGGCCATTGTTATCCGTGATTATCTGCGTAGCAACATCCTCTATAACGATCAGATCGAAGCTGCCCCGGATGGCGTCGACCCTGTTGACTATATCTTGTTTGATATTCAGGAAGGGTATTGCAACTACTACGCATCGGCGATGGCCGTGATGTTGCGCTCGCAAGGTGTGCCTACACGGGTGGTTAGTGGCTATGCGCTGGGGGATTATGATGAGGCTAGTAGCTCCTATCGTGTTCGCTCCAGCAACCTGCATACCTGGGTGGAATCTTACTTCCCAGGCTATGGCTGGATACAGTTTGAACCTACATCTTCGATCCCTGTGTTTGATCGGCCGGAGTCGAGTGGTGCCG
Source organism: Chloroflexota bacterium (assembly GCA_041390945.1). Taxonomy (GTDB): domain Bacteria; phylum Chloroflexota; class Anaerolineae; order Promineifilales; family Promineifilaceae; genus Promineifilum. The sequence continues at coordinate 11,681 of JAWKOY010000019.1, read as the reverse complement.
GTGGTGATGCTTTTGCTACCGGGGTTGGCTCGCTGGATTTGCCGGACCGGGACACCTTGCCGGAAGAAGATGTGGAACGTGCCACCAGCTTATTGAACGATCCGTCGACGCCGGAGGATACGGGGTTATTCGACAAAGTACCCCTGTGGCAAATTGGAATTGCGCTCTTGATCCTGGTCGCGGCCGGAGGCGCGTTATTCCTGGCGAATTCGTATAACCGCCAGATTGAAACAGATGTTGACAAAAGTTTCTCGCGGCTGGGGAACTGGTCCAGCCGACTGGGTTTGCAGTGGCAGCCTAACCAGACGCCGTACGAAAGTGCCGAGGTATTGGTATCGGCCGTTCCGGCCGGGCAGGAGCCAGTGCGTAATCTAACTCACCAATACGTCCAGAAGCAATTCAGTCCACAGCAACAAGAAGCATCCGATTTTGATCCACAGCAGGAATGGCGTACCTTGCGGCCGATACTGATCCGCGAAACGATTGTCCGGTATCTGGATCGACTGAACGGCGGAAGAAAGCAGAAGTAGTCCCATAGCAATCATACGATAGAGTAAAAGCCCGAATCCCTAACGATTCCGGGCTTTTTTATGTCCTTTTCGCAGGCTGGCGCCAATGGTCTGTTATAATGGACCTGTCTTTGGTGTCTGCCCGACATCCGTATTCTGTAACCCCGTTCCGGGGGTGTATTGTTTGATGGAACCAGGTGGAGTGGAAAACACGCCAACAATTGCCGGTCCCCGCGACCTGAATGACTTGCTCCGGCAAATTGAACGGCTGCAAGCGGCCGTTACGGAGCAACAGCGTTCACTCATGTCAGCCCGCGAACCGCAGGTCAAACGCGTTGCGCTTCATGGTAGCGGTGAGCTTATTGAGCTGCTTCAGGAGTTGCGTGAAGCCAGTGAGCAACTGGATCGTCAACTCAAGCAGCAGGTGAAAGAACAGCGCCAGTTACACGCACTCCAGGCTGTAAGCGCGGTGATTAACTCCTCTTTAGACATTGATGTTCTGCTTGAGCAGTTGATGGATGCCATCATTCAGTTGACCAATGCCGAACGAGCCATGCTTCTCTTGGCCGATGAGCAGGGAGAACTATCGGTCAAGACTGCCCGCCACTTCGATCACATGACGTTGGATCAGGCTGCTTCGGCCGAAATCTCCAGAACCATCGTTCGTCAGGTGGCAACCTCGGGCGAACCGGTTGTGGCGTTGGATGCCCAGGAAGATGAACGTTTCGCCTCTCAGGACAGCATCGTCAGTTATAAGCTGCGATCCATATTGTGTGTCCCATTGCGAACCCGCGGCGAGATTATCGGTGTTTTGTACGCCGATAACCGCGTATCCAGTGGGATTTTCGGTGACATGGAACGGGATGCGTTGGCTGCATTCGCTGACCAGGCGGCTGTTGCCTTGGACAATGCCCGATTGTTCCAGGAAGTTGCCGGCATGAGAGACCTCATGGATAACGTTTTTGTCTCCATTGATAGTGGAGTCATTACGGTTGATGCGGCCGACCGCATCTCGTTTGTCAATCGGGCGGCCGAACAATTGCTGGACATGCCGGTCGCCAGCGTGCTGGATCAACCCTATGAGGTCGTGCTGAATTCAATCGGGTTACCGGTTCAACCGCTTGTAGAACAGGTTCGTGTGGATGGTCTGACGCACAGTGAGGAACTTGACACTGAAGATGAAAGTGGTGTAACCAGAGCGTTAAGCATTACCCTGTCTCCTTTACAGAATACGCGGGAAGAGGAGCTTGGCGGCGTGGCAATTGTTATCGAAGATGTCTCCGAGAAAAAACGCGTGGAGAGCCTGCGCCGATACTTGCCGTCAGCTTTTGTTGATCGTGTTCGGGATCTGGATGCCGCGCAACGACCGCAGCGCCGTGACGTCACAGTGCTGTTTGCCGACATACGTCGGTTCAGTACGTTGGGGGAGCATTTAGAGCCGGAAGAGCTTATTCATCTGGCTAACGGATTCTTTGCGGAGGCAGTGACGGCAATTGCTGATTACCAGGGCCTGATCGATAAGTTTGTAGGTGATGCGGTTATGGCGTTATTCAATACGCCTCTCAACCCGCAGGAAGATCATGTGTCACAGGCAGTTCGGGCGGCGCTGCTCATACGCGAGAACGTGATCAGATTCCGGTCATCCTTACCTGTTGAAACCCAACTGCATTTTGGGATTGGTATTCACACAGGTGAGGTTGTTGTGGGAAACGTGGGGAGCCAGCAGCGCAAGGATTATTCCGCCATCGGCGATGTTGTCAATCTGACGAAACGACTGCAGGAGATGGCCGGCTACGACGAAATCCTGTTGAGTAGAACCGTGTTTGATGCAGTCAAGTCGTGGGTTACGGCCGAACCGTTAGACCCTGTGCAGGTTAAAGGTCGCCAGACGTGGGAGGAAGTGTTTCGCTTGACTGGTCGGAAGCCGTAGACGTTACGGCTGAAGTTGCTTCGGCCGTATCGGGTATCTCTTCCATGTCTGTGGCCGGCGGTGGTGTGTCCGGGAATGGCGGCATGTCAAACAGTTTGCGCCACGTATAGCTGCCAAGTACTTTCAGTGAAGCGATGATGGGGGCGGCCAACACAGCGCCGAGTACACTCGGCCAAAGAAGCGCCCATAAATACGCCGACAATGACAATTAGCGGTGGAAGATTGAGCGCCCCGCCGACAATACGAGGTACCAGCAGCGAATTCTCAATTTGCTGGATGAGGATCATCACCCCCCAATACCGCCAGCGCATATACCCAGGGTGTCAGATGTAGATAGTTCTCCGGTTGGAAGAATGCCACGATCATGGCAATGATGGCGCTGACAACAGGGCCAACTGATGGAATGAATTCCAAAAGCCCGGACATTAGACCCAGTGCAAGAGAATTCTGTACACCGAGAAGCGTGAGGCCAACCCAGACCATACTGAAAATGACCAGCCCCAGGACAATCTGACCCCGTAGGTAGGCGCTCCACACCAACTTTAATTCGTCAAGCAGCCGCTTTACATCTTCCCGGTATCCGGGCTGCTCTACCATGCGCAGTAGATAGGAGCTCATATTTGGCAAGTCCAGCGCCAGATAGATTGAGACAAAGAAGATAAATACAGTATTGATGACGGTACGGACGGTGAGCGTTGCCAACCGGCTGGCGGCTACAGCTCCCTGGCTGAGGGTTGGTTCTATCAACCCCAGAATCTGCTGGGAGATAGTCTCCCAGGGGATAGATGTCGGTGCAATTTGGAACGGACCGATGGCTAGCGGTTCCGTTCTGGCAACAAACTCACTGATCAGGCGTGTAGCTGATTCAATGAGTGTCGGGGCTTGATCAATTAAATTCAACCCTTGCTGAAACCCGGCTACACCCAGGGCCGAGGACCCGGCAATTACCAAAAGCGCCAGCGCCAGGTAAACGATGACAACAGCTCCCCAACGTGGTACATGAGTTTTCCCATCAATGAAGGCGATGAGTGGGTTGAGCAAATAGGCCAGCAAGGCGGCAACGATAACCATCCCCATCAGCGACTGGAAACGCCAAATAATCAGGATGCACAGGACCAGCACCGTGACGATGATGATGACCTTGGCTGCCGGCGGCAGGGAGGCGAAGTGGGGGGCGTTTCCGATTGTTCGGGAGACACAGCACTCATGTTGGGCCTTGTTCGTAAATCATAGAGCGCGACGTGTTGGTGCGCGCAACTCTCTGATAGATGCTCTGTCATATTGTACAAGGCGACCGGCTTGGCTGCGTAAACACGTCAAGTCAATCAGGAAGCCGGAGCAACCACCGGAGTTGTCTGATTGTTGACCATTCGGTAACAGCGCATTGTGGCGCAGGGAGAGCAGCGCGAATGGGCTGGTCGGCACCTTGCGAGCAACGAAAACCATGTAAGCACCTTCAGCCGGAAACGTTTCTTCATAAAAGGACGCAACCAATTGTTGGTTGGCTGCAAGCTGCTTTCCCACGGAGCGATAATCCAGTGCCCCGTTAGCGCATGAAGACGGCCGATGGTAATCCCTGGGCATGCCCTAACTCCAACGCATGGAGCGCGCCGCGGAAAGTAATACTGCCACTTCTCAATCTGCATCCCGGCTTCTGCCAAACGAGGCCGCCCACACTTCCGGTGTATCCCGGTATGGGCATGGCGGCTGATCTTGTTAAACAGTACACGATACCGATCGGCCAGACCATCCAGGCTGATCCGTTCAAAACTCGGCCCGGCCAGATTCTGGGTAAAAAGATGGCTGGGCATGGTGATAAGGAATCGTGCTCCCGGCTTCAGGACGCGCGACACTTCGTTCAACACAGGCTGTATATCGGGAATGTGCTCCAGAACGGAATTGCTGAAAGCGCCGCCGAAGTAGTTGTCGGGGAAGGGGGAGGCGATCGCCAAGGGATTGAACCAGGACATCATAGATACCGGTGCGCTGTGCTTTGTGCAGAGGTCCCCACCGAGGTCAATCCCGGCCGTAATCCCGTCAGGGAAAACAAGTTCAGCAGAAGTTACCATCCCCACAGCCCACATCCAGCGGGGGCCGGCAAGCTCGACATATTGATAGACAACGAGCCTCGACGGCGCGCAGAAGAGGCGCGAAAAGCGGGCAATGTCTTTAGCTGTTGCCAGGAGATCATCCTCAGTTTGTATAGTTGCAGCTATATTGTTGGTTGTCATGAAGCATCTCTCATTGCCCGCAATTGATCATAGACTTGTGGTTCGGCGGTCTTGCCGGACTGCATACCTTGCTGCAATGCGGTAAATAATTGAACATATTCGGCCGCTGTCTGGTGTGGCTCAAAGCTTTCTCCGATGAGTTCCGGTGATTTGATGTAGGTTTCCTGGTTAGCCAGGATCCTGATGATCGCTTCCGCCAGCGCTGTGGAGTCGCCGATCTCCGTCACTTCACCCATCCCGGTCATTGTGACCGGTTGACGGACACCGGGTAGATTGCAAGCCGCCACCGGTACACTGTTGCGCATTGCCTCGATTTGTACCAGACCAAAACTTTCTGTGCTGTTGAGGCTACAAATACAAAGGACATCCAGGTTTTTGTAGAACGCGGTCAGCTCATCACCATGCAGCGTCCCTAAAAGCTTGTAATGATCGGCGTAGCGGTCAAACAGGGGGGCCAGCCGTTTGGCATACGCTTCCTCGCCGAGGATGTTCTTGTAAGGCCCGGCGTGCAGTACCAGGGCATTCGGGAACACTTCCAGGACACGGGGTAGGGCGTTGAGAAGCACTTCGACGCCTTTTTCTGTCGCCAACCGGGCCGAGATGCCAATGACCGGACGGCCGTCCAACTGGTGTTTGGCGTGGAACGCTGCGGTTGCTTCGTCCGTGGCTTCGGCCAGGGCGATGGGCGGAGGAATGATGTGGAGCTTGGTATCCAGAAACTGCGACAGGAACGGTGTGTTTATCGCATAGTCACGCGTGTAGGTAACAACGGCGTTGGAAAGATTGCCGGCCATCTGATTTTGGAATTTGACCACACGATCCACGACCTGATTGAACGCACCATCGGGCAATTGAAGATCACAATGATAAGTCAGGACCACCGGCTTCCCGAGCAGCCGGCCGCGTAGTGCCAGCCCCGGTGCGTCAAATTGGGGGAGGTGAAGGTGGATGATGTCTGCCTGGCGGGATAATTTCCAGGCCATTGGCCCAAAATCAGGCATGAGCACTCCCTTGCTCACGCGGAGGGCCACAGGAATACGAACCACCTTGACGCCATCGATCACATCATAACGGGGCAACGTTCGATCGTATTGAGAGGTTAGAACGGTAACCTCGTGTCCCTGTTCGACTAACGCCTGGCTCAGGCGCTCGACATAGATGGTAAGGCCGCTAACCCAGGGCCGGTAATATGTCAGTACTTCTAAAATCTTCATAGGGTTCTTTGTGTCTGGCTGGAGTATGGCTCAGTTGCCGTACACAGTTCTTATACACGGCTTGGTGCTTCTGGGCTTACTCCGGTTGGTGCTGTTCGGGCTGCTCGGCTTTTTGACGGGAAACGAACGATTGAGCCGAATTAACGACATGCTGAAATGTGACGCCCATCTTGAGGATTCCCAGCACTCCAAATACGATGAGAACGATGGTATTGAGGAAGTGGTACAGGAAAGCGAAGCTGGCTGATTCAGCAGCAGGTTGCCCGTACAACTGGAGTGCCGTGATGACAGCGAAATGAAAAGGCCCGATCTGCCCCGGCGTGGACGGGACCGCGACGCTGAACGCGGCTGCGCAAACAACAAACCCGGCCATAATCCAGGTCGGCTCCAAATTGACGGCCAGCATCGTCGTGTAGTATGCGGCAATGATGGGCAGCCATACCAGGATGCTCAGGACAATCAGGATAACCCCGTCCCGCACATTTGTCAGGCTCTTGAGGCCAACAAGTAGTTCATCAATACGTCGTACCCATGCCTCGCGGTTGAGAAAGGGCAGCAGCTTTCGCAAGACCGCATCGGCCAGTTTAAGCGCACGTTCGCGCTGGTTAGCCGCAATAATCAGGACCACGATGCCCCCCAGCGCGAGAAATCCTGAGGCAATCGCAAAAGAGCGCATCCAGTCCGGCAAAATGGCGACGCCGGATAGAGTGAAGGGCAGCAAGACAACAATAAAGAGCATATCGAGCAGCCGTTCGACAACCATTGTAGACAGGCCCCAGGGGACGGTCACGGGCGGAGCATTCCCAATCAAAATGGCACGGGCTACATCGCCCAATCGAAACGGCAGCAATTGGGAGATCATGTAGCCGATATTCTGTGTGTGGAAGACGGGGCTGTAAGGGATCGCATTGCTGAGCATGAAGCGCCAGCGGATTGCCCTGATAACCAGAAACAATATGATTCCCAGAGCACTTAGCAACAGGTAGCCGTAATGGGCGGTCCGCAGGGTAGCAATGATTTCGGTCGGATTGGCGTAAAAGACAAAAACGGCGACCAAACTAACCAAACCCACCAGGATGCCGATGACCAATTGCCAACGGGCTTTATTGCTTGTTTGATCCATAGACCCGCGATTATACCAGTTTCACTCCTGTCATGAATGGTTGCCCCAGGATTATCAGGTGCGTAATATCTCTTTGTAACCATGTTCAAAGGAGGAAAATGGATTATGTAAACCTTGGACAATCCGGCCTGAAAGTTTCCCGCATCTGCCTGGGAATGATGACATACGGTACCCCGGATTGGCGGGACTGGGTATTGACGGAGGAAGACAGCCGACCCTTTATCAAACGTGCTTTGGAGTTGGGGATCAACTTCTTTGATACGGCCGATATGTATTCGATGGGGGTTAGTGAGGAAGTGACCGGACGGGCACTGCGCGATTTCACGACACGTGAGGAAATCGTGTTGGCAACCAAAGTCTATTTCCCGGTAGGCAAGGGAGAGAACGGCGGTGGGTTGTCACGCAAACACATCATGGAAGGGATCGACAACTCACTGCGCCGCCTCGGTGTGGACTATGTAGACCTGTACCAGATTCACCGTTGGGACTACAACACGCCCATTGAGGACACCATGGAGGCCTTGCATGATGTGGTTAAATCAGGCAAGGCTTTGTATATCGGTGCATCTAGTATGTATGCGTGGCAGTTTTCCAAGGCGCAATATACGGCCGACCTGAACGGCTGGACACGCTTTGCATCCATGCAGAATCACATGAACCTGGTTTATCGTGAGGAAGAACGCGAGATGCTACCGCTATGCATGGATCAGGGAGTTGGGGTGATTCCATGGAGCCCGCTGGCAAGAGGATTCCTGACCGGTAGCCGCAAACGAGGCGGCGAGATGCAGACTGTCCGTGCCAGAACGGATAAATTTGCAGACGATATGTACTTCGCGGATCAGGATTTCGATGTGGTGGATCGTGTTGTTGCATTGGCAACACAGCGCAATGTTTCCCCGGCCCAGATCGCACTGGCCTGGCTCTTGAACAAGCCGGGTGTTACGGCACCGATCATTGGCGCCAGCAAGATGCATCATCTGGAGGAGGCGGTTGCCGCCGTAGAGATTAAGCTAAGCGACGATGAAATGCAGTTCCTGGAAGAACCTTATCGGCCGCATCGAATTTTGGGTCATGGTTAAAGCTGGTTAGCTGAATTAAAATCACCGTCAGGTAATCAAAAGAAATGGCGTGTCGCTTCTGTCATTATGACGGGGCTACACGCCATTTTGCTTTTGCTTGGATTTATCAAGCACGCTCTCAACAATAATTAGCACCCCTGTGTGCCACAGTGAATGAAGCAACTTTTGATTTTGCCCTTGTTCAGTAAGCAAATGATTTTGTCAAAGCGACGCCCTATCCATTATATACTGAATGATGATTTACCCGTCTCAAAATCAACGGTATAATAGAACATATGGTCTCGATCTCTTGGAGATGAAAGTCAAAGGAGGAGTAAGAATGGATAAATATAAAACACTAGAGGAATTTTATGCAAGCCAATCGGGCGATAAAAAAGTACAGGTTGAGGAGCTTAGAAATATCATTATGTCAGCTAATCCCCAACTTGAAGAAACACTTAAGTGGAATGCCCCCAATTTTGTATACGACAGCCAAGACAGGTTAACCATGAACTTGATGAACAAAGAAGGAAAAGTCAAGCTGGTCCTTCATATGGGAGCAACGAAACAAGAGGATAAAAGGGCTCAATCCGTTATGAATGATCCGACGGGATTGATCTCGTGGAATTCAGACATCAGAGGAACGATTACCTTTGAATCTTCGCAACACTTAAATCAGGTTCGCAACCAATTAACAGAACTGGTCTGTGAATGGCTCAGACTCAATGTTTAAAAAGCTTTCACAGGTCAAAGCAAAAAAGGCGACTAATGGCGGTGGCAATCGCTCATTATCAAATTCGGTCATCAACTGGGTCAATGCCCACCACGCTGCCCGACGAGCCGTTATGGCCGAGGGGCAGCGTGGCGGTTGTTGATCACCTACGTAGGCAAAAAAAGCAGTCTGTCTTCATCATAACCACTGTGGACCTGACCATATGCTGTAATGTCAGTTGACATGTAACCAGCAGGTTAGACACTCCCTATTGTTGTAATTACTTGGCAAATCCGACGGCGCGCGTTTCGCGGATAACCGTAACCTGAATCTGGCCGGGATACTGCATATTATCCTCGATATTCTTGGATATCTCTTTTGAGAGACGTACCGCAGCCAGATCATCAATCTGATTCGGTTTTACCAGAATGCGAATCTCGCGCCCGGCCTGTAGCGCATAGGCACTATCCACGCCGGGGACCGACGTCGCAATTTCTTCCAGCGTACGAACACGCTTGATGTAGTTTTCCAGACTTTCCCGTCTTGCGCCCGGCCGGGCACCGGAGATGGCGTCGGCCGCTTCAACGATAATAGCCTCGACGGATTCCTGTTCTATTTCATGATGATGCGAGGCAATCGCATTGACAACAGCCGGTGGAACCTTGAATCGCTTGGCATATTCCGCGCCGATCATCGCGTGCGTTCCCTCTTGCTCATGATCCATGGCCTTGCCCAGGTCGTGGAGCAACGCCCCCATTTTCGAGGTTTCGACGTTGGCACCCAATTCGGCGGCCAGCATGGCGGCGATATGGGATGCTTCTACAGAGTGCTGTAACTGATTTTGACCGTAGGAGGTACGGAACTTCAACCGTCCCAGCGTCTTCAGGATTTCCGGGTGCAGCCCATGAACATTTGCCTCGTAAGCCGCTTGTTCACCGGCTTCCTTGATGACTTTATCAACCTCAGCCTGAGAGTCGGAAATAAGCTTCTCAATACGGGCCGGGTGAATTCGGCCGTCTGTGATTAGTTTTGCCAGTGCACGGCGGGCCACTTCACGGCACACCGGATCAAAACTGGAAACGGTGACCGCTTCCGGTGTATCGTCAACAATAATGTCGACGCCGGCAGCTTGTTCGAAAGCCCGGATATTACGGCCGTTACGGCCGATAATGCGTCCCTTCAACTCATCACTGGGCAGCGGTACAACGGAGACAACCATGTCCGCAACCTGGTCAGTTGCCACACGTTGGATAGCCAGAGCTACTGTCTTGCGAGCCTGCTCATCGGCCGTTTCCTTGGCACGGTTCTCAATTTCACGAATAACCCGCGCCAGGTCCTGTTGTGCTTCCTTTTCCACCTGTTCAACCGGATGGTTCGCGCCTCGGCAGTTGTCATAGCTGCAATTTCTTCCAGCTTTGCCCGTTGAAGGTCTTCCATCTGGTTCAATTCATTCTGCTTGCGATCCAGATTACTTTGACGTTTATTTAGCATCTGTTCGCGCGATTCAAACTTCTTGGCCTGTTTGTCCTGATTATCGCTTCGTCGATCTACACGCTCTTCGGCTCCGTGCGAGATCTTCATAGCGGCGTTCAATCACCTTCTCTGCCTCAGCCCGAATTTCCTGCGCTTCTTCACGAGAGGCTTTCAGAATAGCCTCGGACTCTCGCTCAGTCGCAACGCGTTTGGCTGACAGCTCTGCCTCCGTTGCGGCTATCGTGGCCTCAACTTTGGGCTTGGTGAAGTACCAGGTCAGGATTGCTGCGATTACACCGCCTCCAAGGGCGCCTAGGATAAGGGCTAACCATGGTCCCATAATCTGTACTCCTTCATTCGTTGATGTCTGTATTGTCGTTTATTGATTGCCAGGCTTCTGTAACAACCGGTTCCACGATGCTGTAGGGGAACCCATGGCGTTGCAGATACCCGCCAACCTTCCGGTAAAATTCTGCTTCTGAAAGATGCTGCCATCGTCGGGACTGCTTTTCAGCCAGACGCTGGGCGGCTGCTGCCTCGTCAACGGACTCAACAGCCTGTGTGATCAGTTCGGACGATAATCCTTTTTGTGCCAATTCCTGCCGGAGTGCCAGGCGGCTTCGAGGGCGAAACGTGTCCCGCTGCTCAACCCAGAACTCGGCAAAGGCTTCATCATTCACGTAATTCATCTCGCTCAGGTATTCGAGGACTCTGGCAATTGAATCGGTGTCATGGCTATGACGGCGAAGATAGCGGTCAATCTCCGCTGCGCTGTACGGCCGCCTGGCTAGCTGGCGTACAGCCCGATCCTTGGCTGTTTCGAAATCGTCCTCCCGTTGCAAGGATGCAATGTCAGCATCTGACAGTTCCTGACCCACTTTCAGAGTCAGGGCAGGATTCAGCGCCAGGCCAAAGGCGAACTCTCCATCCAAAAATACGTTCACCCGTGACTGATTACGCTTCTGCATCGTCAATGCTGTTATCGTCTTCATTATTAAAAAGCAAAAAGCCGCGACCCATATGCCACGGCTATTTCGCAGGCAGTGCCTGCCTCTTCGCTCAATTGTCAATAAAGGCTCGCTAATCAAGCAAGCACCCTGTTCTGGTTACACTATGGTGAAAAACCGCCGGCCGATCTGTCACCGACGCCTGCGATCAGGTCCAATCGACCTGTAGGAGGCAGACAAATTCAAATGCCGTTCCAGTTTCCATCTTGTGTTTCAGCTTCATCACTAACCGCGATGAAGGTTCACGTTCTTCTTCAATAGCAGCCATCTACTGATGGCCTGCCTGACCAGATATTGGGTCTGTCTTTATCGACTTCTGGACCGTCTTCATTTTTGGAAGTACGGTCGTTAAAGAGCGTCGACAAATAGCAATGGCAAATTCGTTATTCTATTTCAGCGACGACAAGTGCAAAACTGATTTGCT
>JAWKOY010000018.1:0-257937 GCA_041390945.1 Chloroflexota bacterium | reverse complement strand
GTCTATCATCAGCACATGGTGCGTCCGGGCAAGGTCCGTGCTGACACGATCCCAACTTTGGCTGCTACCTGTAAAGCCGTGAAGCATTAACAGCGGAGGACCTTGCCCTGCTTCATGGCTGAAATAGGTTAACCCGTTGACTTCGGTGAATGTCATGCCGGTGTACCTGTGGCTTGCCTGAGAATGTCGGCAACGGCCGTGCGGGATATTTTGCCGGAGCCGGTAAGGGGCAGTTCATCTGCAAGGACTAGCGTACGCGGCACCTTGTAGGCGGCCAGGTGCAGTCTGGCAAAGGCGATCAGGTCATCGGCCGAACCAACTTCCTCAGCAACGACCAGACCGGCCACACGCTGACCCCATTCCGGATCGGATAGTCCGACGACACAAACCGCAGAAACCGCTGGATGCTGCATCAGCACCTGCTCTACTTCAGCCGGGTACACATTCTCCCCGCCGGAGACGATGAGATCACTGCGACGCTGGACCACCCACAAATCCCCATCCGAATCCAGATAGCCGAGGTCACCGGTGCGCAATTCACCTGAGGGAAGTGCTCGCTCCGTTGCCTGCTCGTTGCCGTAATAACCGTCAAATACTCCCGGTCCATGCACGCGAATTTCGCCGATTTCTCCTTGCTCAAGACGGGTGCCCGATTCATCTGTAATTCTGACTTGGGTGAACAGCAACGGCTTGCCGACACTGCCGGGTTTGCCGAGGGCCTGGGTTGGGGGCATGGTCGCCACCTGGGAGGCAGCCTCGGTCAGGCCGTAGGTGGTTGCCACCGGGATGCCGACCTGATGGGCGGCCTGGAGCAATTCGGCCGTTGCGGCCCCACCCCCCAATAAAACGAACCGGAGAGACTTCCAGCGTTCGGGTTGGGAAATTGGCAGCAAGCGGAAAAGCATGGTGGGTACCAGGGATACGATGGAAATAGGCAGTCTTTCCAGATCGCTGCTAACTCGTTCGGGACTGAATCCGTCATGTAGAATCACGGCGATCCCATACAAGCACGCCCGCAAGATGATCGCCATGCCACCCACATGATAGAGCGGCATGCAGACAAGCCACTGATCTGACGGCAGAATGCCGAGTCGAAATGCAGAGCCAACCGCGTTATAGAAATGATTGGCATACGTCAACATGGCACCCTTCGGCCGGCCGGTAGTGCCCGATGTGAAGACGATGGCCTGAATTGCATCCTGACCCCCAGTTTGAGAAGGGGTGTTCGTATGCGGCCGAGCGTGGGAACGGAGTATGGTTTCCAACTGCCGATCGATTGTCAGCACCCGAACCCCGGTTGGCAGAGGCAAATCTCCCTTATCTGAATCTGACCGTTCCGGCAGCGTAATGAGGTGGGTGCAATCTGCCTGGACCAGTTGAAGTGGACCTCGTCAGGACTCAGCCGAAGATTCAGCGGCACCAGTACAGCCCCGACCCGGATTAGCGCGTGAATCAGTCCCACAAATGCCGGGCAGTTCGGCATGCGCACAGCCAGTGTGTGTTTCGGCCGATCCCCTGATCGTTAAGCCAGACACTTGCTTGGTGACTAACTCATCCAGAGCCTGATACGACCACTCGGTGCGGCCGTCAACCAGAGCCACTGTATCAGGTGATGCCGCGGCGCGCGCCGCCAGCCAGTCGTTTGTCAGAGCGAAATCGCTATTCACGTCGCTATCCGTGTACTTACCTTAGGTATTACGGCCGCCAGATACTGTTTGAAGTCGGGTGACCGTTTTTCCACAAAGGCGTTGCGGCCTTCGGTTCCTCTTCCGTCATGTAGAACAACATCGTGGCATCACCAGCCAATACCTGTAATCCGGTTTGTCCATCCAGCTCGGCGTTTAGTCCGGCCTTGAGCATGCGGATGGCAATAGGGCTTTTGCTCAGGATTTCCCCGGCCCACTCGATGCCTTCCTCTTCTAACTTGTCTACCGGCACGACGGTGTTGACCAGACCCATCTCCAACGCTTCCTCGGCGCTGTACTGGCGGCAAAGGTACCAGATTTCACGAGCCTTTTTCTGACCGACGATTCGGGCCAGATAGCTGGCCCCAAAGCCCCCGTCGAAACTACCGACAATTGGACCGGTTTGACCAAAGATGGCATTATCGGCGGCGATTGTCAGATCGCAGACGACGTGCAGCACATGGCCGCCACCGATGGCATACCCGGCTACGAGGGCGATTGTCGGCTTGGGCATTGTGCGGATGATGCGTTGCAGTTCCAGGACGTTTAGCCGCGCTACACCGTCATCGCCAACGTATCCAGCGTGACCGCGCACTTTCTGATCCCCACCGGCGCAAAAGGCGTACTTGCCGTCGGCTGCCGGGCCGTTGCCGGTCAACAAAACAACACCGACCTCCTGATCCATCCAGGCGTCACGAAATGCTTCGATCATTTCATCGATCGTCTGCGGCCGAAACGCATTTCGTACTTCCGGTCGGTTGAAAGCGATGCGAGCCATTCCGTCCGCTTTGTCATATGTAATATCGGTGTATTCCTTAACAGTTTCCCATTTGGTCATGTGGTTACTCCTTTTCGTCATCGAACCGGGTTTGGGGACAGGTTCGGCGGATATGGTTGAGTTTGATTCAGATACCCTCAGTTGGCTGCTTCAAAGTCTCTGCAATGCGGTTCAACAGGCGTCGGTGATGGTCAAGATCCAGACGGCCGTCGGTTATGATCTCTATCAGCATGGATTCACCCTGCAGGAAGTCCGGCCAGCCCAGGTCTTGCAAGCGATCCGTCAGGAGGCCAGGTCATCTTGTGTTCAATTCTCCGGTAAGCCAGCCCGTATAATTCAGCTGCTTTCGCAAATGACAGGCCGTGAGGCGTCAGAAACATATCTGTGAAAGGCGGTTCGTGGGTTGAAACCGGAAGCCGGCGAAAGATCCCCCCGCCATCGTTGTTGAGGACAACAAACGTAACCGGTGGGATACCCGATTGCCGCAAGGCCAACAGGCCGTTCATGTCATGGTAGAACGTAATATCCCCTAGTAGGGCAACAACCGGTCGGTTGGTTCCCGCTGCGAGACCGATGGCCGTTGAGACATTGCCGTCAATCCCACTGGCTCCACGATTACCGAATACGGCGATGTTTTTCCTGTCGGCCGTCCGTAAGCGTCAACGTGGCGAATTGCCAGGCTGTTTCCGGCAAAGAGAACAGCGCCGTCGGGCAAATTCTCAAGGACCGCGCTGACGGCCGATCCATCATATAAATCCGATTCTGATTGGTATCCGGTTTCGGTTTGCCAAAGCTGGGCTTCCAGTTGTGTCAGATGCTCCGGCCATAGAGCCTTTTCCCGCGAGAAGCCTTTCGCGGCCAGAGCGTGGGTAGCCTCCTGGCAAAGCGTGCTTTCGTCAACCTGCCAATACTGCCTGACCAGATGAAGATCATCGGCCCAACTCCCGTCGTGTCGAATGTGAAGATAGTGGGTGGGGGCGCTTCTGTTGATGTAAGTGTTCAGGGCAGCCGAGGTTGGAACATCGCCAAATCTGATAATCGCCCTGGCTGGCGGCCATGCTTCCGGGGCGGCTTGCAGGAGAAGATCATATCCTCCTAGAAGCAATGAGTCCTGATCCTGGGAGCTGAAGCGCACGCCGGATAGGGGATCAGCCACAATCGGGTACCCAGCAAGGTTAGCCAGTTTACTGACCCCAGTTGCAAATGAACCACCAGGGCAGTTCGGCCCGCAGATGATGAGACCATTCGGTTCGGCCGAGATGAGATCAGTCAACCACTCAATCTGATCATTGGTGGGAACCAGCTTGCCTCGCTTAAATTCAGTGTATGGGGTCGCAAGACCTTTGCTATCTGCTATGGATAACGACTGGTTATTGTCACTCGTATCCTGTGCGGACGGTTCCAGGGGTTTCCGAAACGGAAAGTTGACATGGACGGGGCCAGCCGGCGGTACAGATGCCTCGGCAAAGATACGCGCAGCGGCTGTTCGCAAATGCCGCAAGACGACCGGTGGTGCATCTTCTTGCGGGACCGGCATTTCCAGAAACATGCGGGCGTGATCGCCGAAGAGTTTTAGCTGGTCAATGGTCTGGTTGGCACCGCTCCCCCGCAATTCCGGCGGCCGATCAGCGGAGAGGATGATAAGCGGTACATGGGACTGAAAAGCTTCGATGACGGCCGGATGAAAATTGGCAACGGCCGTACCGGAGGTGCAGATGAGGGCAACGGGCCGGTTGGTTGCACGGGCCAACCCCAGGGCAAAGAAACCCGCGCTACGCTCGTCCAGATGGCGGTGCATTGTGACATTAGGGTTCAACCCGGCCACCAGGACAAGTGGGGTAGAGCGTGAGCCCGGGGCAAAACAAACATGGTGCAAGCCGGAAGCGACAAGCTCCTCCAGAAAGATAGCGGCCCACTGCGTGTTGATGTTTGCTGCCAGATCAGTCTTGTTCATTAGTATTCTGACTTTGAGACGTTATGGCTTCGAGCATAGGTTTGAATTTTAGTTCAGTTTCTGCCCATTCCCGCTCCGGCTGCGAATCGCCAACGATGCCGGCCCCGGCATAGAGCCAGGCACGATCATACTGGCAGACGGCCGACCGTATGGCGACAGCGAATGTTCCGTTCAGATTTTGGTCGATCCATCCCACCGGAGCGGCATACCAACCTCGCGGTACCGGCTCGGCATTGTTGAGAAACCGGATGGCCCTCTCCACAGGTACCCCGCCCATTGCGGGGGTAGGGTGGAGCAATTCAACCAGAGACAGGGCGTCAACCTTGTTGTCGTGTGCAATCTGCCCGGAGATAGGAGTGAACAGGTGCTGGATATTGTGAAGCTGCAAAATGGACGGTGCTGATGGTGATGTGATGCCTGTACAAACGCCAGCAAGACGAGACTGGACTTCGTTCACCACCAGGGCGTGTTCGTGTCTGTTCTTGGCCGACTCAAGCAGCTCGTGTGCAGCGAGTTCGTCCTCTTGAGTTGTTGAACCCCGCCGGGCTGAACCGGCCAAGGCCATTGTTTTTATGCTTTGATGTTCCAAATTGGTCAGCAACTCCGGCGTGGCCCCCAGGTAGAATTGTCCCGTCAGCGGCTCAAACAGGAAACGATAACAATTCGCGTAGTCATTACCCAGGCGCTTCAATACCTGCACGGCATCAATGGAGTGAGCCATCCGTACCTCTGCCGCACGAGAGAGGACGACCTTCTGTAGATCACCGGTTTCAATAGCGGCCGTTCCGTTGGACACCATCGTTGACCACTGATCGTAGGACATGGGGTAGTGGATATCTGCCTGGGGGTGTTCGCGCTTGTTTGTGCTCTGGTTGCCAAGTGCATCATGTTGCCGCATCACCTCGTACCCCGTTAATAGGGCTTCAGTGAGGTCGGCGCTCACTGCTTGAGGTGATTCCTGGGCAGGAACGAATGCATTTATCGTCAGCCACTTTTCATCGCCGCGCGTTGTCAATTGAAAATGGGGGAGGATGAAGTGTGACGGTCGGAAGACGCACCACGTATTATCCGGGACAAATTCCGGGCTAAAGGAAAAGCCGCCAAACAGTCGCGGCCGGGCAGGATGCTCAGGCGTCGCAGCATTGACGTTTCCCGTTTGTGGATTAGGGATTATCAGGTGTGTGCTGTCAGCAAAGAGGTCTTGTACCTGGGCGCGAATGAGGGCGAACCGGTTGTTTTCCTCTGTACTTACAATACGGCCGTCGTCATCAAGTAACGGCTCGGTGGTTAGCTCTGCAGCAATGCCGATACCCGTTACACTGAGGCCTTCTGTCTGATTGCCTTCCGGCTCCGCAAAGTAAAATCGCTGCTCATGACCAGACTTCTCCAGCAGGTGATATCCGTCCAGATCAGGAGCCGGGATAGACACTGAGAACAAGTGCCCGTCAGTAATATTTGCTAATCCTGATTCCATAAGAGGTTTGACCGTTGTTTCATCAGGCCAGTTAAGCGATGAATGTGTTTCCAGATCGAGCGTCATGCTGATTCACGCACCTGATGTCAAGCTTCCCAGGTTGGAGGGCGTTCGACGCCAGTTTCCCCTTCGTCACTATAGCCAACACTCTGAAGCAGGACTGGGACGAGCGAATTCATGATGCGCTGAGGCTCCGGCTCGCCGGTGGTTACCCAGCGGATTATCAAAGCGTAGATTGCACCCATCCAAGCCATGGATACCACCTCGGTGTCGATTGGCTCAATGTCTCCAACGGCTACCGCCTCCACAAGGTACTCTTCGATAAGACGCGAGAAGCGATCAGTGACTTCGACCCGTTTGTTCTCAAATACACTACCCAGTCCCACAGCCTGGATCAACAGGATTTTGGCTGGCCGGCGATAGCGGCCGAAAGTATTCAACACTTCCTCAACGGCCGTTCGAACACGCTTCATCCCTGCCGGTTGTGGTTCAATTGCCTCACGAACGCGCCTCTCCAGCAGGTCGGCAAATTGATCGACCAGCGCCAGAAACAGTCTTTCTTTGTTGGCGAAGTGAAAGTAAATGGCTCCCTTGGATGTGGCTGACTCTTCTACAATATCATCCAGTCGTGTCCCGTGATACCCTTGCCGGGCAAACGACATGAGTGCTGCATCCAGGATGCGCTCCTGGTAGCTACCGGATCACGGGCTGAAGTGTGTTCGTTTTCCTGTCCGTTCATTTTATTTATTTACTAAACCGACTGGTCAGTCTATTACGTGATCAAGAAAAAACACCTGTCGGTGTCATACAACGGGGACTATGCCCTTAGACTTTACCTGTTAAGAATCAATCGATCTACCTGGTTGCATTTTAGCACTTTCGATATCCCGATTCAATGTTGCAAGGAGGTGTCTTTGTGTGTACGTGGTACTTTGTTGGCACGCTCTAAATCAGATGTAGAAGGGTTTAATGGAAGGTGATCAGAGCTGTGTTTGGTGGTATGATCCGGCGTTGTGCAGCCCTTTCATCTGGCTGCTATCCTTCAAAAACGCGTCTTGAGAGAGCCCCCGTAAGGATGTCATCGTGATTTGCTTGCGGGTTGACGTTGTTCCCTATGACACACCAATATTTTTATCCGGCGACCTTTGGCTTGTCTAGCCGTGAGCTGAGTCGTTGCCGGAATTCTATGTAAGTTGGAGGTAGATTGACGATGAGTAATAAAGTGTTGATGGTTGTATTGCTTGCTCTTGTACTGGCGTTGGCGGCCTGTGGTGGTGGCAGAAGCGCAGCACCCGCTGCGGAGCCTACTGTACCGGCTCCGGTCGGAGATGCCGCCGCAGGCGAGGCTTTGTTCAATTCAGCGACTATTGGAGACAACAGTGCTCCGGGTTGCGTGACCTGTCATTCCCTGGAAGAAGGTGTCGTTATCGTCGGGCCGTCACAAGCCGGCTTGGCTGCTCGCGCCGGTCAGCGCGTTGCCGGTGAATCGGCCGATGAATATCTGCGTAATTCAATTCTGCACCCGAATGACTACGTGGTTGACGGGTTTGCCGAAGGCTTGATGTATCAGTATTACGCCGACGATTTGACGCCGGAGCAGATTGACGACCTGGTGGCCTATCTGGAAACGCTTAAGTAAATTGGAATTGCCTGTATAGAGAGCAGGCAAGTAACAATAATATATTGGTTTAATAGGGAGTGGCATTTGCCGCTCTCTATTTTTATAGAGCTACTTGGAACCGATTTTATCCAGGAAACTGTTGATCTGGCCCTCTAGTATTTCCGGTTGATCCTTATGGATCGCATGGCCGCAATTCTCAACAAACACAAGATCGCAGTTGGGGATAGTCTCACACAAGTGCAGGACATCACGCGGCGTATTCCCCACTTCACCGGTGCCGTTCAAGAGAAGTACCGGACATTGGATCCGGCCCGATTGAGCCAGGCAAATGTTGCCTCCTGAGGCAGAGATCGCTCGCGCCGCCTCCACCCAGCCTTCAATCATGCTCTCCAATTGCTCAGCGCCATGCAGGTTAATAATTTCCTGCCGCCAGACTTCACGTTTTGGTCCCCATTCAGATACAGGTAACCATGCTTCCACGCCGTTGAGTTCCTCAGGAGAGATAACCCCCGATACCCCCAGGCCACAACCCCGCGCACAAGGTCAGGGCGCAATGCGGCAACCAGTAAGGATACCTCTGCGCCATCGCTGAAACCAAGGAGAGTATATGGCCCCAGATCAAGTGCATCCAGCAGCGAGGCAATATCCAGAGCATCACGTTCGTAGAAGTCAGGGGGAAGCTGCGGTTTGGCGGGCGGCTAGCCCCGTATCCTCGTAAGTCAGGGGCAATGATACGGTAGTCACTGGAATATGTGTCAATGAGATCTCCGAGGTCTCGACGAGCAGTCCCCGTAAACCCATGCAATAACACAAGCGGATCGCCTTCACCAATATCCCAATAGGCTAGTGTGATATTGTCTCGAATGGTTTTGAATTGTTGTTGGACGGACATGGGGGTTTCTCTTTACATACGGAAGGTTCCGTAGCGATTGTTGGGTAGTGGCGCATGGCTGGTGACGGCAAAGCTTAGTCCGAGTGCATTTCGTGTCTGTGCCGGATCTAATATACCGTCATCCCATAAGTGGGCTGTTGAGTAGTAAGGACTACTTTCCCGATCATATTGTTCGAGAATCGGGGCTTTGAAGCGTTTTTCAGCTTGCTTGATCTCGCTTTCAGTCGGATCATCCAGTTGATGGAAGTACTGCTTCTGACCGACGGTCCAGAGGGTATCGGCGGCCGAATCACCGCTCATCACGCTAATGCGGCTGTTGGGCCAACTGAATAGGAAACGGGGATCATACGCCCGGCCGGACATGCCGTAATTGCCTGCCCCATGACTGACGCCATGGAGCAAGGTTATACGCGGTACGTTGACATTACTGACGGCCATCACCATCTTGGCTCCGTCTTTGGCAATGCCGCCGTTTTCATAGTCCTTGCCGACCATAAACCCGGCAATGTTCTGCATGAACAACAATGGCGTACCACGTTGCCCACAAAGCTGGATGAAATGGGTTGCCTTGAGGGCGGACTCGCTGAACAGAAGCCCATTGTTGGCAACGATGCCCACCGGGATGCCCAGGATGTGGGCGAACCCGCACACAATGGTCGGGCCGAAACGGGTCTTGAACTCGCTCAGCCGGGACCCATCCACCAGCCGGGCAATGACCTCGCGCACATCGTAAGCCTGGCGCGGATCGGTTGGAATAATGCCGTACAACTCGTCAGGTGGATAGAGTGGCTCTTCCGGTGTCTCAAAGGGAAGCGGGAGCGACCGTGGCTGCATGTTCACTGATTGGTGGATGTGACTGACGATCTCACGTACCCGCTCCAAAGCCTCGGTTTCTGTATCAGCAAAGTGATCGGCCACCCCGCTGATTCGAGTATGCACATCAGCCCCACCCAACTCTTCGGCTGTAACTTCCTCACCGGTGGCGGCCTTGACTAGGGGCGGCCCCGCCAGAAAGATCGTCCCGTTACCTTTAACGATGACTGTTTCGTCCGCCATGGCCGGGATATAAGCACCCCCGGCAGTACACGATCCCAATACGGCGGCGATCTGAATAATGCCCTTGGCCGACATTTGGGCCATGTTATAAAAGATACGGCCGAAGTGCTCTCGGTCAGGGAATACATCGGCTTGCAGATGGAGAAAGGCACCGCCGGAATCTACCAGGTAAATGGTGGTGAGGTGGTTCTCGGCCGCTACTGTCTGGGCACGGACGTGTTTTTTGACCGTCTCCGGGAAGTATGTCCCCCCTTTTACGGTTGGGTCATTGGCGATGATCATGCAGTCTACGCCGGACACTCGGCCGATTCCGGTGACGATACCCGCTCCCGGTGCTTCGCCGTCGTACATATCCCAGGCGGCCAGAGGCGATAACTCCAGGAACGGACTACCGGGGTCCAGCAATGCTTCGATGCGCTCACGGACCAGTAGCTTGCCACGCGCTCTCTGGCGTTCCAATACACGTGACGGCCGGTCAAGCGCAGCTTGCGACTGGCGTTCGGCCAGTTCTTCCGCAAGCCGTTTGTTATAGGCGTAGTTGGTCTTGTAGTCGGCGCTGGTGGGTTTTATCTGAGTGGGAATCTCGGACATGGGTAACTGCGAAGCTAAGCGTTAATCTAACTCGCCGCGTAACTCATCACGATAATATTCAAGGGCCCCTGAGTAGGCCTGTATGTCTTCATCATTACTGGTTTTCAGAACGACGTCCAGTAGCGTGGCGACTGCCTCAACCTCTTCACCTTCATCAAGCAGTGCCAGGGCGAGAAAGACACGAGCACTCGGCCGATTGGGAAATTCCTCAACCGCCTGTTGGAGAATGGCGACTGCCTCTTCGGATTCGCCGATAACACGCAGGCTGCTGCCTAAACAAACCAGACATTCCTGCCGGTCATCACCATCAATTCCCTCAACGAGAGCCCTCCGATAGTAGGGGATTGCCAGTTCCTCTTCGCCGATGACGTCGTAGGAGCCGCCAACCTCGAACAGAATCAGTGGATGGTCCGGATGTTCTTGAAACATGGACAACAGTAGCTCTTGTGATTCTTCGAGTTCATCCTGTTTGCGGAGGACGCGAGCTTCTTCGACACGCGCGAGAATATCTTCCATTTCACTTCCGGCGAGTATGCTATCAAGTTCTGCCATAATAATCCTTGTGGAGTACCCGACCAATCAAGATTGCAGCGGACGGGTTTGTAATCAAATGATAGACTTTCTGGTTCGTGATAGCAAACGAAATGGATTGCGATTCGCACTTCCGTTGGTACACTTAAGTTGATGGTGGCTTTGGGTCAAGTGTGGTCGTAAATTACATGGCCCGAAGTTGCCCGGGAGTGAAGAGCGGTGAAGGTCATTACAGAAAAGGTCCCGGCAGAGCTATTACAGGGCAATGGAATGCGTGCTATCCGTTTATTGGAAGATGAGCGATGAGCATGTATTCCTGGCCTATGCTTTGGTGACATTTGGCCCGGAGGAACATGTTTTCCCTTGCTCGGTGATAGATGATTGGGGCAAAGAAATGACCGGTCTGCGGGTTTATGAGTGGCTTCGGGAATATGGTGAGCGATTCCCCCGGGCTGATATATTTGCCGTTGGAAAAGAAGGGGATGAGCGGCAGCATTTCCTGCGGGAGTTTGATCTGTATGCTCGTTATCCTGTTTATGCGTTGCCCACCCGAACAAGCCCGGTGACTGACGGCGTTCGTGTTCAAGCTGTGTTGACAAGCAATGCGGCAATCGTTTCTCCTCAACGAATTAAACGACCAGCCACTATCAAGGGTCCCTGGCTCGTTCAAGAGTAACCTGGTGGGAGGTTCCACCGACGCAACAATCGGTTGACTTCCTGACTGCCCTAGAGCAGCAACAACTCGACGCTTGATGAATGTATTGAATTTCCGACCGTACACCAAGCTGTCTCGCCTGACTTTGCCAGTTGTTCTGGCTCTGCTCGTTTTGCTTACGAATACTTCGGGCGAATCTAGTGCTCTGGCCCACACACAATCGACTGATCCTGAGCAAGCCCCACTACTTTCAACTGTTCATGAGGATGAATCGGTTATTGAGCCGTCGACACTTTCCCCTTACTGGCAACCAAGTATTCAGCGGTGGTCCACATATATAGAGGCGCTTTCCAAGGCGTATGGATTTGACCCGGATTTCATTGCCGCTGTCATCAAGCACGAATCAGACGGTGATGAACAGGTTGTCAGCCATATGGGCGCAGTTGGCCTAATGGGGGTGATGCCGTATGGGCCGGGATTGGAATGGCGACCGTTACCGGATGAACTTCTCATACCGGCGACTAACCTGCGGTGGGGAATGCTCATCCTGTCTCATGTTGTCCAGCAATCCGGCGGCGATTTATTTGCGGCGCTGGCCGCCTATAACGGAGGCTGGCAGCAGGTGAACAGCCGTGAGCCACGCGAATATGCCTCCAGTGTGCTGGACAGTTATGCTCGCGCTGTGATCGCTCGAAACGGCATGTCGCCGGACCTTGCGGCGCAGTGGACGATCGCTATTGAGGTTCCCAGTGGAAATGTGCCCATGGAGGATCTACTTATCCTGGGACAGCAACCAGTCTCCGATACACGTTTATTTGGGGAACATACTGTTTATTCCTACACCGATGATTATGGCCGGGCCTACTATGTACGGGGATATGTTGTGCCGGTTGGCTTGACGGAATTTGTAGATAATGTCACGCAGCCAGATGAGGCCAGTGCCCTGGAAGCCTCGCTACAGGCACGGTTAGGTGATAAGGATTATCAGAAGGCTGCTCAAAATTCGCGTGTGCTGTTGGCCTGTCTTCCCAGCCTGACGCGACTGCGGGGCCATGTCAATACACGGTGGTATTCACCCTCTTACTGCCCATCGGCCCAGCGCTAGTCATACATTCCCTGCTATTATCCACACCATTTCTACAAACCTGGTATTTGGCAATGCCCACACCCTTCACGCATCTCTATTTAACTGACCAGTTCCGAACTCGGCTGGCGGGTCAGGCAAACTCAAATTTGTTGGATCGCCTATCTGAGTCCTGGCCTGCATTCTATTTTGGCAATGTTGCCCCAGACTATCAATCGCTTTGTGATGTGCCACGAGAAGTGACCCATTTCTACTCACTTCCACCGTTGCCGCTACCCAACATGGATGCCGGGGCCGAAATGTTAAGCGCGCACCCCAGTCTTAAGATTGGCAAATGCGCGACTTCCCAGCAGGCAGCATTTGTGGCCGGTTATTTGTCCCATTTGTTGGTCGATCTGGCCTGGATACATACCGTTCTCATCCCCTATTTTGTGGAGAGTAGGCACTTCGCCAATATCAAGGAAGGCATCCTCACACATAATCTCTCCCTGATTGTGCTGGATGAGAAATACCGAGAAAGACTGAGTTCGGAGCTTGACCGGGTATTACTGGCGGCCGAACCGGATCAGTGGTTGCCGTTTGCTGATGATGAGAACCTCATCACATGGCGCGATTACCTAGCCGATCAACTTGCTGATAGTGGCGTAAGTTACACTGTTGATATTTATGCTGACCGGATGAGTATTCCTCCCTCAGTACTGCGTGCGAATCTGAATGATGTAGAATGGATGGACGCCAATCTGATGACCAAGGTGCCCCTTCCCCAAATTGAAGCCCAATTGGAAGCAACAATTGAGAAGAGTATGCAGCGGGTTGGCGATTATTTAGCCGGTGTTTTTCCAGGCCACAACACCGGACCATTACCGAATATCGAACAGATTCAATAATGACAATTCATGAGACAATACGCCGGGAAACCGTACAGGCCCGATTTAGCGATGGTCGAGTTTTTGAAGGACCTCGCGGCACGCCGATTGAAGAGTTTATTCTCAAAGCCAATCCCACTGCCGGGCGAAGCATTGTCGCCACTTTGCTGAACGGCAAATTACGCGAACTTTGCCTGCCGTTGCAACATGACGCCGATCTGGTACCGATCACAACAGCATCATCGGATGGATCACGAATTTACCGCAGGTCACTGACCTTTCTCATGATCGCGGCCGCAGCGGAGGTGCTGCCTGAACAGGAGATCACCGTTCAGCATTCCATGCCTTTTGGTGGTTATTACTGTGAACGTGGGGAAGGTGTTCCTCTGTCAGAGGAGGAGCTCGCGACCCTCAAGCAACGAATGCGCGAGTTGGTGGCCGCAGATTTGCCGATCAGACCGGTACGGGTGCCGCTTGCTGAGGCGCTGGAATTGTTTCGCCAGCAGGGAGACGAAGAAAAGGTTGAGTTGTTTGCCCGCCGCCGTAAAGATTACCTGACCCTTTATGAGCTAAACGGTGTGCGCGATTACTTCCATGGTTTTATGGTCCCACGAACCGGATACCTGAACCTGTTTGATATACGGCCGTATCAAAATGGTTTCATCCTGCAATTTCCACGGCGTCAGGCGCCGGGAGAATTACAGCCTTTCGAGGATGAGCCACGTCTTGCTTCGATTTTTGGAGATTACAGCGAATGGTTGAGCATTATGGGCGTGTCCAGCGTGACTGCCCTTAACGATGCCCTTGCCAACGGTCGTGCGCGAGAAGTGATCCTGGTTGCAGAATCATTGCATCAACGGCACGTCGCCGGGATTGCCAGGAATATTGCCCACCATCAGCCTGCGATTCGACTGGTCTGCATTTCCGGCCCTACTTCGGCTGGTAAGACGACGTTCAGCAAGCGCCTGGCCTTGCAGTTAATGGCGCAGGGCAAATTCCCCATTGTCATCAGTCTGGACGACTACTTTGTTGACCGCGAGGATACGCCGCTGGATGCGCAAGGGCAGTATAATTTTGAGGCATTGGAAGCCGTTGACCTGACACTCTTTCAGCACGACATGCGTGCGTTAATGGCTGGAGAGCCTGTGCAGTTACCTCGCTATAACTTCCGTGCCGGCAAGCGCGAACTGGGGCAGATGCTCCATATCGGCCCTGAGCATGTCATATTGGTTGAAGGAATTCATGGGCTCAATCCTCGCTTGACAGAAGGCTTGCCTGATTCCGATATCTATCGCGTGTTTATATCTGCCTTCACGCAACTGAATCTGGACAAACATAATCGCGTACCGACCACGGACACCCGATTGCTGCGTCGCATTGTGCGCGATGCAGCCTATCGCGGGTATACTGCGGCTGATACGATCGGCCGTTGGGCCAGCGTTCGCCGCGGTGAAAAGAACTATATATTCCCTAACCAGAATAATGCGGATGTCTTTTTTAACTCGGCACTGGTTTATGAAATGTCCGTCCTGAAGCTGCTGGCGGAACCATTGCTACTGCAAGTTGAACCGGGAACCCCGGAGCGTCTGGAGGCTAACCGGTTGCTGGCATTCCTGCAATGGTTTGAGCCGATACCGACAAATCATCTGGCGACAATAGCCAATGATTCTATTCTGCGGGAATTCATCGGCGGATCCGTGCTGGAAGACTTTCATCCCAGCCTCTGGTATGCAACCTAGTTTGATCCGGGACGTACTGTGATTGGATAGCATTGGGGTTAATTAACTATGCGTATTATTTTGTATCTTGGAAAAGGCGGCGTTGGAAAACAACCGTCGCTGCGGCAACTGCTCTACGCAGTGCCGAATTGGGTTACAAGACCCTTGTCGCCAGCACAGACATTGCCCATAGTCTGGGCGATTCGCTGGATGTCCCCCTGACGGCCGTACCGACGGAGGTGCGGGAAAATCTCTGGGCCCAGGAAATCAGCGTTGTTGCGGACATTCAAAACTACTGGGGTACCGTTCAAAACTTTGTCTCCGGGATGATTAGCGGGCCGGGGATCAGTAATGTTGTTGCTGATGAGCTCTCCGCATTTCCGGGAATGGATGAAATCGTCAGCTTGTTACACATCAACAAGTATGCCCAGGAATCTGAATTTGATCGGGTGATCATTGATGCGGCACCAACCGGCGAAACGATTCGGTTACTTACCATGCCCGATACATTCCGCTGGTATGCAGGACATATCACCCGGCTGGAATCGGTCGTGGTTATGAAGGCGCTCAAGCCCATAGCCGGGCGACTGTTACAAGGGCCCAGTGAGATATTAAATGCCGTCAATGCTCTGGATGCTGCCACGGCCGAGTTGCGAGAGATATTGACTGATCCTTCCATCAGCAGCTATCGGGTTGTCCTACAGCCGGAGAAGATGGTCTTGCGTGAGGCGGAACGGGCAATCAGCTATCTGGGCTTGTTCAACTACCCGGTAGATAGCGTGATCGTCAACCGGATACTGCCCGAAGCGGCCGCCGAGAGCGAGTTTTATCAGCAGCGCCGGGATATTCAGGCCAAGTACCTGCAAATGATTGAAGACAACTTCAGTCCACTACCAATTTGGTACGCACCGTATTATGCCCATGAGGTGGTTGGGTTTGAGGCATTATCACAACTGGCGACGGATTGCTTTGGTGACGAGGATCCCTGTCAGATCTTCTATCAGGGATCTGTCCAGGAAATTATAGACCTGGACGATGGCGGTTTCATGCTTCGTCTGCCCATCCCCTTTGTTGAAAAGGACGATGTCAAATTGCGCAAGCGCGGGGACGAGTTGTTCATCACGATCGGCAGCTTCAAGCGGGAAATGATCCTACCGACTGTGCTCGCCAAGCGTAAAACGACGGGCGGCAAGCTGCAGGATGGGGTGCTGGAAATCACATTTGCCCCACCGGAACCGGAGCCGACGGCCGTTTAGGAGAGATGCCGAGAACTTATTGTATGGCTTTTGCCCCTGACGGGCTTTGGCATCACGTAGCGTGGCATAGATGTAGACCGGCCCTCCCAGAAGGCTGGCTAACCGCTCCAGGCCGAATACCAACAATGTCAGAGCTACAGCCTGCTCAGGTGGAACGATATTCCCAAAGAGTGCAGGCGCCAGTGTTTCGCGTACTCCCAACCCGCCAACCGACGGAAAAAGCAGCGCCAGCGACATGAGGGGAACAACCAAGACGTAATGACTGAGCGGCACGGTCAGGGAAAGGGCCAGGCCCGTTGTATACCACCAGCCTACCTGCATGAGATTAAATAGCATTGAGATAAGCAAGGCTGTACCAAGCGCCCGCCATGTACAGCGATCAACTGCCTCAACGGTTTGGGGTAGAATGCCGCCGCCAATATCCTGGACCTTTTGCGGCAGGCGGTCAATGACCCAGGTGGCAATTCGCCCATCCACGAAGATCAGCCCGGTCAGTAATCCGGTGACTGAGATCACGATAATCAGCCACAACAGGGTCGGGGGGAAGTCCGGCGGCCGAAACGGTAATATTGCCAGGGCCATTATGAACAGGGCCATTAACCCGCTTAGTCTGTCAATGACAACACTACTAACGGCCACAGTTGCGGGAATGTTCTGGGCGGCTTCAGCCGCGCGAACAAAATCTCCACCGAAACCGGAAGGCAAGAAGGCGTTGAAGAACGTCCCCACAAAATAGAGTTCAACCAGACGGGGGAAGGATATCGTTGCCCCGCTCCCCTTCAAGATGACCTGCCAGCGCCAGGACCTGACAACCAGGCTGGCGGCAATCAGCACGAAACCAACAGCCATCCAGCGGAGGTCTGCTTCGGTCACTGCCTGTACGATCAGGGCGGGATCGAACTTGCTGATCACCAGATACAGCCCACCCAAGGTCACGCCGAGTTTAAGAAGCGTAATAATACGCTGCCGCCGGGTGTTCGGTTTGGGTTGTTCCTTTCCTGAGGTCACACCATTTTCCATAAGCCAATCTGTATTCTAGTGCAAACACAGATTGAGGGCATTGCTCAATCCTGCGCGATACTGCTACGCTTATACTCAGTACCAGTAGCCTTAGCGTATGGATTACGGCCCTTAGCCCTCAAGACGCTTCGGGTATAATTCGCTGTTGTTATGGTCCCGGAATTGTCTACATCCACCCCGGCGTGGTTTTCACAGCATAAAACCCTTGTTTCCCATGCAGTCGCGGTCGTGGCACTTTTGCTGTTCTTCTTCCTGGCCTTGAGCAGTTTGGTGGACGATAGCCCCACCATTGACGAACAGAATCACATTGCTCGTGGATTGGCATTCTTACGCACCGGTGATCCACGGCTTAGCCTGGAGCATCCTCCGCTCATCAATGCACTGTCTGCATTACCGCTGCTCACCATGCCGGAATTACGTCTGCCGACAGACCATCCCAGTTGGGATCGGCCGGAGGGCTGGTATGAGTTTGCCGATCTATTCCTCTGGCAATACAACGAACCGTATGTAGACCAAATTGTTTTTCTGGCCCGGATGCCCATTGTCTTCATCACAATCGCGCTGGCACTAACGGGGTTTGTCTTTGCCCAGCTTATGTGGGGCCGGATGGCCGCGTTGTTTGCGCTCACCCTGTTTCTATTCGAACCGAACCTGTTAGCTCACGGCCGATATGCGACAACCGATATCGGCGGCGTTTTGTTCACCTTTCTGACAACTTTACTGCTCTGGCGACTGTGGCAGTCTGGGGCAAGATGGTCCTGGCGTGGTGTGCTGGGGGCTGGACTGGCGATGGGACTCGCGTTTGGCAGTAAGTTGTCTGCCCTGGGATTTGTACCGATTTGGCTATTGCTGGCTGTGTTACCAATCTACCCGACCAATACCGAAGACAAACCAGTCGCTTCAATCTCATGGCTACGCCGCGTGGGGTGGCGGTTCCTCCAGGTCATTGTGGCCGGGATGATTTCTATACTTGTGGTTTGGGCCATCTTCGGGTTTCAATGGGGGGTGTACGAAACTGACGGGCTGCTGGGATTCCTGTCGGGTATCACCGGCCCGGCGCCCACCTATGTTGAAGGCGTCAACCAAATCTTGCGGCTCACCGGCAATGGCGGCCGTCCTTCATTCCTGCTGGGTCACTTCTCGGATACCGGGTTTATCAGCTATTTCCCTGTAGCCTTTGCTGTCAAGACGCCGTTAGCGCTTTTGGCGCTAATCGTACTGGCCGGGATTGCTTTACTTTTGAAACGGCCAACCCGTCGGTCGGCCGTTTTCTTGCTGGTAACGGCCGTCTCGTTCTATGTTCTGACGATGCTGAGTGCCCTGAATATCGGCTACCGTCATGTCCTACCGGCACTGCCATATCTACTGGTCCTTGTGTCTGGTCTGACTTCACCCCAGTTGGTCAAGATCAGTGACGAACAACCGTCTACCTGGCGTGATCACATCTGGCAATGGGTGGTTACAGGCGGCATGGCCTTGATGGTGGCGGCAACTTTATGGATTCATCCTCATTATCTGAGCTTCTTTAACCGGTTGGTTGGCGGCCCGGAAAACGGTTATAACGTGCTGATAGACAGCAACCTTGATTGGGGGCAGGATATGATTCGATTGCGTTCCTGGATGGAGGAGAACGACGTTCCCTCCGTAAACCTGGCCTGGTTTGGAACGGCCGATCCATCCCATTACGGCATCACCTACACTGCCTTGCCGGGGCTTGGCCGGGATGAATTCTTCCAGCGCTGGTGGGATGTGCCGTTTGACCGTGACTCGCCGGCTCCTGGTATCTACGCGATCAGCGCCTCCAATTTGCAGGAAATGCCTCTCCGTGAGGACGAAAAGACGGTGTTTGCCTGGTTCCGGGCAAGAGAACCTGATGATCGCATTGGCTACTCCATCCTGATCTATGACGTACACTGAGAACCGGTTCGACTTTCGACTCCGCAAGTATTGGTGGGTTGCGGCTTGCACGATTATCCTGCTGCTGGGGGGTACCTTTCGCCTCGTGGCCCTACAGGATGTCCCACCCGGTTTGGCGCAAGACGAGGTTCTCAACGCCGATATCGTCTCGTTTATCCGGGGTGGAGAGCACGCTTTCTTCTTTCGTCATGGCTACGGTCATGAGCCGTTGTACCATTATTGGTCAGTCCCTTTCCAGGTGCTTCTGGGTGACAATTTCCTCTCCATCCGCCTTCCGGCCGTCGTGCTGGGTATGTTGCTCATTGCACTCACATTGCGGTGGGCACGTCGGGATTTTGGACGGATTGTTGCCCTTACCGCCGGGTTTGGGTTGGCCGTTAGCTGGTGGCCGATCATCTTCAGCCGTATTGGCTTGCGGCCGATTATGGAACCTGTGCTGTTGGTCGTTGCGGCCCTTGTCTGGCCGTCCTTTAACGGCCGTCTGAAAACGAATGGGAACATTCGGGCAGTCGGCGCCGGGGCGGTTCTGGGGCTGGCTGTCTATACGTATACGGCCGCACGTGTCCTGTTTGCATTGCCCATTGTCTATGGTGTTTATGCCGGGATTATGAGTTGGTGGACAGCCCGGCAGGGGCCGGAGAAACCCGGTGGCTCATTAAGCCACACCGGTTTGGAAAGAGACCAGTCGGGAAATGTATCAAAGATTACCTATCGTCGGCAGGCTATCTATGCGACTGTTGCGCTGGCGACAATGGTGCTTGTCTCATTGCCGATGTTTCTCACGTTGCATGCTGATCCGTCATTGCAGCAGCGCGTGGAACAGTTATCGGGGCCACTGGATGCGCTGCTGCAGGGTAGCTTGACGCCAATTCTATCAACGACACTGGCAACACTGGGGGTATTTGGGGTTACTGGGGATCCGCGTTGGACATACTCTGTGCCGGGGTTTCCGTTATTCGAACCACTGGCGGCCGTTCTGTTTTTGCTTGGTCTGGCGGTCGTATTATGGCGTTGGCGGCTACCGGTATATGTCTACGTCCTTATCTGGCTTGGTGTCGGCCTGATACCCAGTGCTGTCACACCGGATGCGCCAAGCAGTGTTCGTCTGGTCGGAGCCATGCCGGTTGTCTATCTCTTGCCCGGTATTGGGCTGGCAATGATAGTGAGTTGGTTCAAAAAGCGTGCGGCTACCACTGGTGAGGAAAGTAGCTTGTTCAGGACGGGATTTGGTTTGTTTGTGGCCGTTCTGGCCTTGCTGGCAATGGGGCGAACGATTCGTGTCGGTTTTCTGGAATGGCCGTCCTCGTTGGAAACACGATTGAAATATCAGTCAGTCCTTCTGGACATCAGCCGCGATGGGCGAGTGGTAAACAGTTCCCCTGTAGTTGTTGATGGATTTTACGAGCCAATCGACGACGCTTCATTACAACGAGATTTCAACGGAGACCCGGCTGCCCGATGGGTGCAGACCGGGGATGAATTGGGTGGGGCTGTTGTTTGGCCGCAGGGTTCAGATGGTACTTCATACATATATGTACCGGAATTTGCTCCGCTGGATCATGCCTTGCTAACGAAGGCGGAAATTGGTGAAACGCCGGTATATCGTAGTGAATCGCAGCCTGCTTATGCTGTATATTCGTTGCCACACCCACCTGCCGCCAATGGGGCGTTGGCTTTATTTGTGGATGATGGTTTCCCGATCATGTCCCTGTTGACGGTAACACCTCCTGATTTGAAGATGGGAGTGGAGCCTTTCGGTTCGTTGACATTATTTTCCTCACTGGCAGGTAGATGCTGGTTTACCGCAAGACCTGGCGATATTTGTTCATCTAACGGATGAAACAGGCCAGATTGTGGCCCAATATGATGGGCTGGATGCTGCGGCCGAAACCATTCAACCGGGCGATCACATTTTGCAGCAACATATTTTACCGCTTCCTGAGGAACTGTCTCCGGGGAGTATACGCTGCAACTAGGTTTGTATAAACGCTCGGACGGGGTTCGCCTTCAGACTGCTGATAAGGAAGACGTGATAATTGTCGGAGAATGTGAAGCTTTGGCGGGTACGGATAGGCAGATTACGTTAACATGCGATTTGCCGGAAGATCGGTAGATCGTTACTATTTAAGTTCGTGTATTACACACAATCTTATGGAGAGACAAAATATGCGAGAGAATTCTGAAGCACCAGCACAGACCCACAAGAATAAACGTGGTGTATTGCTGGTCAGTCTGGTTTCCGCTTTTGCCTTGATGTTGGTTGTCGTTGGTTTGAGTGGTGCGGATGAAGGTCCGGACCGCCGTCCTACGCCCGAACCAGGTGCAAAAATCGAAATATCCCCCTATTCGGGAGTTGTCAGTAGCACACTGGAGTTACTGGCCGAGGAACCTTCTATTGAGCGTTATGTGGCTGGGCAATCTATCCCGGCCGATATGTTGTTGCCGGCCAACCTGGCTGAATCCAGCAAGACCGTTTCCCCAGAGGAAGCGCCGCCAAATGGTGTGGTTGAATTTACGATCACTGTGGTTAATGACGGCAATACCGATGCCCTGACGACGGTTACGGACAAGTTGCCTAATGGACTGAGCTATGTCAGCAGCGAGTGTGAAGCACTTCTGACGACGACTTGTGAGGAGAACAATGGAACGGTAACCTGGGAAGGTACCGCCATTGCCGGGCAGGAAGTGGTCATTACCATCACCGCGCATGTGGATGAGGATGTTGAAGCGGGCACAAATATCAAAAACACGGCCGAAATTGTAACCGACGGTGATACCATTGAACGTTCGGCAACCGTGGAAGTGGTGGAGATGATTGGCTCGCCAATCCAGTTTCTGCCGTTTACCCTTTATGGCTTGCAACCGGATCCCCAGCCTGTTCAATTGACCGCCGGATCGCCAAACGGCAATAATGAGTGGACGGTCTCCTGGTCGGAAAGTCTTGGCGCAACGGGGTATGAACTTCAGGAATCGAAGGCTGAGGACTTTAATGGAGCAACCTCCTACATGGTTTCCGGCTCTGATAGCAGCCTGAAGATCAAACAAAATCCATCTCCGAGGAACATATTTTACTACCGAGTCCGTAGCCTTGTCGGTGAGACGGCCGGGCCCTGGTCGAATATAGAAAGTGTTGTGGGTGGGTACCTGGATACCTTTGACTCAACCGATACCGGCTGGGCAATTCGCCGGACGACTTACAAGGAAGAGGTCCGGAGTTTCTATGAGCCGCAAG
This sequence comes from Chloroflexota bacterium, assembly GCA_041390945.1. GTDB lineage: Bacteria > Chloroflexota > Anaerolineae > Promineifilales > Promineifilaceae > Promineifilum. The sequence goes on along the minus strand of JAWKOY010000018.1, from coordinate 235,607 downwards.
ATAGCTGGTTCGTTATTCAGGTTGAGGATCGCTGGGACTGGGGGATTTCCAGTCCCGGAATGCCGGCCCCCCGGTTGCCCTATGTGATTTCCTATGATGTCTGGATTGCCAACACGGCCAATCTCCTGTCATCAGGGTTTGTCTTCGGGGGCGATTGGCCGGGCGACCAATGCCCTTCGGATCCCGATTCCTATGACGGAATCTACAAGCATACGGAATGCTTTAACCATTTTTACAACACCAACGTTATTTTCTATTCCTGGCTGAAGATGTTGTTTGAACGGGTCGATCAACTTGTTTGGTGCTCGGACTGCGGCGGTAGCCCGATGAAGCGCCTGGGCGATATTGATCCCAACTCGGCCAAGGACCTGAAGGGCGTTGAGCCGGAAGGCTGGAATAGCTACCGTATTGAGGTGCGCGAGGACGGTATCAAAATCTTTGCTGCCAAGCGTGGTTCGCCGCTCCAGTTGCAGAAAGAGTATTCTGATACACGGTGGGTGCATGATCCCTACTTCGGCGTATTTGCTTCAACGGATGAGTACAACAACTCGACGTGGCGGTACGATAACGTCCTGGTCATGCCTCTCGACGAGTAAAGCTATTTGTAGGTCAACGTGAATTTGTGGTCGGTGTGGGAGTAATAAGTCCACACCGACCACTTGTTGTTTACAGTGCCTTTCATCAATAATCCTCACCGACTGTCCAGACTTCTCCTGTCTGCCCTCATTTTTTTGGTGGTGTTCTTCCTGGCTGTTACAAGTCTGGTACAGAAATCACCAACGTTTGACGAACAGGGATTCATCGTTCGTGGACTGGCCTATCTTCGGCCGCCGGAGGAAGGTGGAACCCGAGCCATCCATGTGGGACATCCACCCGGATTGAATGCCTACAACGCATTACTTTTGACCGGCGACGAAACGGTAAATCTGCCGGTGGATGATCCCAGTTGGCAGGGCACAAGCTTTCACCGCCCGGCAGAGCTGTTCATGTGGGAGATCGGCAACGATGTTGCCCACATCATGTTCCTGGCACGTTTGCAGACAGTTTGGCTTGGTCTATTGTTGATCGCGCTACTGGCAAGGTGGGCGGCCGAAATGGCATCCGGCGGTATCTGGCTCAGACAGAACGCATCACAGAGACTGTCTCGCAATATAGCCGGTGTATTGACCCTCCTGATCGTTGCGTTTGATCCCAATTTGATGGCCCATATGAGGCTGGCAACAACAGATTTTGGCCTGACGGCGACGGCCGCCCTGGCAGCGTATGGATTATGGCGTCTGGTGCGCCGGCCCTCCTACGGCTCGGCCGCTTTGGCCGGTGTTGGCTTAGGCCTGGCACTAAACACGAAGTTTACAGCCGTATTGTTCCTGCCGTTCTTTGGTGTCGTTATCTTGTTGGGACTTGTTTTTCAATGGCGAAGCAAGAGCTTTCCACCCGAAAATTTTCGCAAGGTTCTCCTACAGACTTTGCTCATCTACCCGCTTACGGCCGTTATCGTACTCTGGGCGGGAACCGGCTTTGACGTAGGTGCTTTACCGGAAGGGCTGCCCTTTCTTCCACAGTTGGCCGGTTGGCATGTTCCCCTGGCCGGTTATCTGGAGCAACTGCTTGATATCGGCGGCCGTCTGGAAGTTGAGACACCGGCATTTCTGCTGGGTCAATACCGGACAACTGGTTGGTGGACCTATTTTCCCGTTACCTTCATGTTGAAGACGCCACTACCGACATTGGCGCTGATTGGACTGGCGTTGACTGTGATGGCGATTACTCTCTGGCGTAAGCGCAGGGAGGTTAACCCGTCGGACATTCTGGACCTGTTGGTCCTGTTCCTTCCGGCGGCGGGATTCTTTGCAATTGCCCTGACGACTGAGATCAACCTGGGCTACCGTCATATCTTGCCGGTGTTGCCGTTCCTTTTCGTGTTCACTGGTGCGTCGCTGGGTCCCTTTGTCGCAGAGAATTTCGGAGCGTCGACTGTGAACAAGAGGGCCGGAAAGGTGATTAGGTGGACGATTGGCGGTCTGGTTGGGGCTGTGGTTGCTATTTCGCTGTGGATTTATCCGCATTATCTGGCTTACTTTAACGTGCTGGCCGGTGGACCAAATGGCGGCTGGCGTGCCTTGGTCGACAGCAATATTGACTGGGGCCAGGACTTGCAAGCGTTGGAGCCGTGGATGGAAGCGCAGGGCGTTGAACGTGTCTGGCTCAGCTATTTTGGCGAAGCCCGACCGGAGTATTACGGCATCCGCTATGACGGCCTGGACAGCTTTCCTCCACGCCTGATGGATCCTGCCGCACGGCCGTTTTTTCCTGACAACCCGGCTCCCGGCTGGTATGCGATCAGTGCGACAAACCTGCAAGGTGTCCATTTCGATAATCACGATGAGTTTGATTACTTCCGACAACGAGAACCGGACGGGAAGTTGGGCTATAGCATTTTTCTCTATGAAGTATCTCCCCGTGGCGAGCCGGTCAATTTGCTGTTAAACGGGATGCAACCGGATGAGATCGCTCCGGCCGATTATGAGAAGCTGGGGACAAACGACGTAACGATTCGCTGGTTTGATGGGCGGCAGGCACTGCTTTTGCCACAGAATGGGCAAGCATCCTGGTTGGTTTCATCGGCCGATTCACCACTGGCCGAGCAATGGTCTGAAATTCTGGATGGCGCGGAAGAGATTGCTGGTAGTGCAGATGCCTATTCCATCTATGCAATAACAGAATCACGTTTAGCCAATCAGGATGATGCAGTTACTTTCAGCTCCGGTGAAGCCGGGATTGACCTGCTGTTGCCGGCTGCTATCAATCGGGGCGGACCCCATCTGGAGCTTGTGACTACCTGGCAACAACTGGGTGAGCCGGTCCCGATCAACATCTTTATCCATGTAGTGGACGAGTCGGGTACAATTGTTGCTCAATGGGACGGACTGGGTGCTGCCTGGCAAGGATGGCGTAACCGGGATGTATTGCATCAATTGCATGAGATCGATTTACCGGCCGAACTTCTTCCGGGTAGCTACCGGATCGTTGCCGGGTTATATGATCCTCAAACTCTGATCCGGTGGCAATTGCCGGATAGTCAAGACGCTATAGAGTTGGGCCAGTTTGTTGTCCCCGAATCCTGAGAGATTGGAGTTGTATTATGGGCATGCATGGCGGCGGATGGTTCGCCTATCTTAGATATGATGAGGAGCAGGATCGACCGGTAGTCACTAGGGAACTACTGGAGCGTGTTTGGTCTTTTGCCAAACCGTATTGGCCGCAGATTATCATGATCCTGGTGCTGATCCTGATCTCTACCGGGATCGGTCTGATCACACCACTGCTGATGCGGTCCATGATCGACACGGCTATCCCTGAAGCCAATACCTCCTTGTTGAATCTGCTGGCTATTGCCATGATTGCCATCCCATTGGTTGACGGTGTGTTGGGTGTCTGGCAGCGTCAAATCAACTCTCAGGTCGGCGAAGGTGTCATCTTCGATCTTCGCTGTGACCTGTATGAGCACTTCCAGCGTATGTCGCTGCGGTTCTTCACCCAGACGCGCACGGGTGAGGTCATGTCGCGCTTGAATAACGATGTTGTTGGGGCCCAGCAAGCCGTTAGCAGTACGATGCTGACTATTGTTTCCAACATCATTACGATCATCAGCACGCTGGCGATCATGATTGTCCTGGAATGGCGATTAACGCTTTTGGGATTGGTAATCATTCCGTTATTTATATTGCCGGCCCGTAGAATCGGCCGCATCCTGCGTGATATTCGTCGTCGCTCCCTTGAGTTAAATGCGGAGATGAACGCCACCATGAACGAGACGCTGAATGTCAGCGGTGCGCTTCTGGTCAAGCTTTTCGGCCGACAGGATACCGAGCTGGCCCGGTTCCGGCGTGACGCGGCGTCGGTACGTGATCTCGGTGTGCGGTCGGCCGTTGTGGGACGCTGGTTCTTCATGATACTCGGTATCGTAGGGGCTATCGGCACGGCTTTAGTTTACTGGGTTGGTGGATACCTGGTGATTCGGGACGTCTTTACCATTGGTACGATTGTGGCTTTTGGCGCTTACCTGAGCCGCCTGTACGGGCCGCTGATGAGCCTTACCAATGCCCCAGTCGAGTTCGCCCAGAGTATGGTTAGCTTTGAACGTGTGTTTGAGGTGCTTGATATCCCGGTGGAGATTGCGGAACTCCCGGATGCGACAGACCTGACTGATGTGGCCGGTGATGTACGTTTCACTGACGTCTATTTTGATTACCGGCAGCTTGCCGAGGGTGTACGCGCCGGTCTGACAGAGGTTACTCGCTATACACGGGGCGGCTCTGATACGTTGTTACGCCGGGGTAATGCTCGCGATAAAGATGGGGACGGGGAGGTTGAACAGATTGCGCCGGTTAATGTCCGTGAATGGGCACTGGAGAATGTCAGCTTTCATATGCAGCCCGGTCAGCTGGTTGCGCTTGTGGGACCGAGTGGTGCCGGAAAGAGCACAATCACCTATCTGATTCCCCGTTTGTATGATCCGACAACGGGCACCGTCAGCATTGACGGCGTGGATATAAAAACCGTCACATTGAAGTCGCTGTCGGACAGCATCGGTATGGTTACCCAGGAGACGTATCTTTTCTATGATACGATTCGCTCCAACCTGTTGTATGCAAACCCGAACGCCACCGAGGCGGAGATGATCAATGCAGCCAAGGCGGCCAATATCCATGATTTCATTATGATGCTGCCGGATGGGTACGAGACGGTGGTCGGTGAACGGGGCTATCGGTTAAGCGGCGGGGAGAGACAGCGCATTGCCATCGCCCGCGTTATCCTGAAGGATCCCCGTATTCTGGTATTAGATGAGGCGACTTCCCATCTGGACTCCCTCTCGGAGGCACTCATTCAGGATGCCCTGGAGACAGTGATGAAAGACCGCACCAGTCTTGTCATCGCCCACCGGTTATCAACCATCCTATGGCCGATTTGATTTTGGTCCTGGATCAAGGCCGGCTTGTGGAATCCGGGACGCATGCCGAACTATTGGCTCTCGACGGCTTGTATGCATCTCTGTACGAGACGCAGTTCCGCGGCGAACATGAAGCCGTTGAAGAAAGTAGCCCGGCTGACTAGGGCAGCCCTGTTAAGGTTGTTGGATATAGGGCAGGAAGACCTGTCCTGACGCGGTATTGATGTCGAGGAACGCGGCCGTTACCGCACCCCAGTTTCCTTCGCTATCCACGCCCCGAAGTACACCAGATGACGGCCGTAGACAGGCCGGAGACATTCAACGTTGCCACGGCCGTCTCTGTCTCAGAATCGAAAGCGCCATCTGCCGCGACCAGAGGCGTCGTTTCTTGAGGGTTTTCCCAGATAGGGACATCTATGCTGTATTCACCACCGGCGATTGTATGATTACCATTGGCCGAATCGTCCAGTGTTACTTCTAGAAATGCCAGATGGCCTGTTACCGGGCTAGCGGCGCCGTAGCTGTCCGGCCCAGTGATGGTCTGGTAGGGAGTGCGGGCAATTCGCGCGGCATAGATAAAGGCCGGTTTATTCTCCGGCCACTGTTGGGAATCAATCTCTCGATAGGGGGGCATAAAGGATTGACCGATTTCAAACGTGAAGGCGGGAATACCCAACACGCCGTAAGCCCAGTCATCGGACCCGCCGCTGGCCGCATACAGACAGTCTGTGGGTTGGCAAGACTGATAGCCGTTAAACGATGCCAGCTTGTCACCAATAGCCTTTAATCCCTCATAATTGGGCGCCGGTTGGTAGAGTCCACCCCAGGGCCACAGTACCAGACTCGCTGTAGCTGTGCAGCGTGATGAAGAATCCCTGGGTGGAATCCGGGGCAACACTTTCCAGGTCATCTTCACGCCAGTCATCGAATAGCGAGCCTAACAGGGTTTCCAGTGAGGATACTTCCAATTCGGAAGCAGGTTCCGGGCCGCGGTAAGTCATGTCGCAGGGAATGGCCGTTGAACCGAGCATTCCCCAGCCAAAACTGTGGTTGCGATTTAGATCGACGCCATATTGAGTAGTGCTGTAGGGGGGCCACTGGTTGCACTCAGAAATTCCGTCGTTATTGGCGTCCTGATTAGCATTCTTACGCTGGAAGAACGGACTGTTGCCGTATTCCGGTGTGTCACCCAGCTCAACAATCCAGTGGCCGTCAGGATTGGCCGTGGGCACAATCCATATCTCATGTTGATCCACGAGCCATGTGGCATCAGCATCAACACCATACCCGGTGAGCCAGTCTGCAAACGCATGGCGAGTTCCGGGGTGGTGATTTCACGGGCATGGATGTTCGCCATCAGGAAAAGAACCGGCTTCTGACCGCGAGTAATAGTTGTCCCGTTAATGGTTGATGCACTGGAAACTGCTTCGTTGGTGATGCGCAAGGCACGCAACTCGTATCCGGGCAACTCATTTCCTCCGGGGTTAATGCATCCACCGGCTGCCAGACATTCGCTCTGACCATAGGCGACAATTTCGGTCAGGTTCGGATACGTCTCTTCATAGACAGCCATATCGGCATATAGCTCGTCTACAGTGCGATACCCATCGTCAAAAACATCAACCAGCCTTGATTGCCTTGTCTGAGCTGTGGCGTTGGCATCAATCGCCAATTGCCAACCGGCATCCTCCAGTGCTTGGTAATCATCGGGGTCCAGAGCAGCCAAACATAGTGCTCGGCCGTATTGTTGACCTCCCACAGGTCATACCCGGCAAGTTGCTCCAGATCGGTAATCGAGTTGTAGTAGATGCGGACAACAACCGGCGTATCGCCCAGGCCAGGGCCAACAGTCGCCGGGCGACCTTCAACTGACCAGACAACACCCGCCAGAGCCACCAGTATGACCGCCAAGGTGAGGCTACCCGGCGATTTTATACGCAACTTGACAGGCCTCAGCTATCGCTACGATTCTGGCCGCGATGGGGGAGGATAATGGCGTTGCCAGCATCAGCAACAGAAAAATGCCGAAAATCACGTAGGCAATTGGTTCCATCCTGTTCGCTCCTTCCTGAGTAAGTTGGGTCCGAATTCACTGATTATAACGGGAGATTGAAAAGAGTCGCATCAAAGACGTGGGTGCCTGAACAATCACAGGGATTCGCTATAATCCCGATCTATGACTAAATCAATCGTAGTCATCGGCGGGGGCCGGGCGGGATTCAAGCCGCCCACGCGGCCGCACGAGCCGGTGCAAAAGTAACACTGGTAACTGATAGCCCCATTGGGGGACGAGCAGATGGCACAGCTTGCTACCCAGCAAGGTCTGGTTGGGTGGCGTGGAAGGCCACGGCCGTTCGATTACACCGGAGCGTGTGCTCGGCCGTTTGCAGGAGACGCGGGCACGCTGGAATGAGCAGCGCGCCCAGATGCTCCAGGCTCTGGGTGTTGATGTTGTGACGGGCTCGGCCGTATTCACCGGGCCGTCGTCACTCACCGTGACGCATGAAGATGAATCCACGTCGCTAACGGCCGATAGCTTCATTGTGGCCTCCGGTTCCGTTCCCATTTTCCCGGAAGATCTCAAGCCGGACGGCCGACAGGTACTTGCGCCGCGATTCATGAGTGGGCTAACCGAACTGCCCCAGTCAATGACGGTTATTGGAGCAGGCTCTACCGGGTGTGAGTTTGCTCATCTGTTTAATGCATTGGGGCTGGAAGTTAACTGGATCGTTGACGAGTTCGGCGTTCTGCCCGCATACCACCCTGATGCCGGAAAGTATCTGACCGAAACTCTGGTCGGACGGGGCGTCAAACTGTTTGCAGGACAGCAGGCCGCCGCTATTGATCGACTGGAAGATGGCGTGGGAGTTCATCTGTCTGACGGAACTACGGTGTCGTCGGATACAGCCTTTGTTGCTATCGGCCGTAAACCGGATACGGATCGTCTCCGGCTTGACCAGGCCGGGATCGTTTCCGGGACAGGTCCAGTTTCGGTAGATGCTTACGGCCGTAGCCAGAACCCGATAATTTATCTGACAGGGGATGCAACCGGTGGACCGATGGTGGCTAACAAAGCCATGGCGCAGGCCCGCATTGCGGTGTTGGATGCACTGGGCCGGAACCCGGAACCCTATGATCCACGGCTTCTGGTTCTTGCTACCTATACCCAACCGGAAATAGCCCAGGTCGGTGAAGTTGATGGAGAACATTTGGCGGAGGTCAGAATGAATTTTGACCAGTCTCTCAAACCCTGGCTCCTTCCTCATCAGACAGGATTCATCAACCTTTTCTATGATAAGGTGTCTCGTGAGCTTGCCGGGGGATTGGCTGTTGGCTATCATGCGGCCGATGTGCTCGCTCCTTGCCGGTTGCGTTAAAGAGCCGAATGACCATAGATGATCTGGGAAGTCTGTTTGCGGCTCACCCCACAATGGGGAGATGGCGTTTGCTGCGGCACGATTGGTTTCGTGATTTTGCCCGGAATCGGCACTGGCAAGAAGCGACCGGTCATGGTATAGTAATGGGCTGATATGAAAACCAACGAAAAAGGGGGTGAATACTCTGCCTAAGGTAACCTTACGTTCTGATGAATCACAAGAGCAGTTGCTGCGTCGCTTTAACCGCGAAGTCATCAAGAGCCGCGTGCTGACCGATGTTCGTCGCAAGCGTTGGTTTGTGTCCAAGAGTGAACTGGACCGAATCGCTCGCAAGAAGGCTGCTCGCCGTTCTCGCAAAAACCAGAAAGAAAATCAACGCGGCGTCTGATTCTCAGACCAGGCCATTCACCCTGTCGATTAAGATAGGACTCTTGCCCCTGATGAGGTTACTCGTCAGGGGCTTTGATTTTCCTGGAACTCTATCCTTGATATAATGCGCACCGAGGTTCCCACCCGATGATAAACAGCTCTTTCATGCGTATCGGAACAACCGAACTCGCTATTATTCTGGGAAGCATCCTGGCGCTGATCTGGTTATTCGTCGGCATTTGGGCTTTTCGGGATATGCGTCGCCGCAGCCGATCCGGCTGGTTGGCCGTTGCGGTATTCCTTCTGGTCTTCCTGTTACCCATTGCCGGCCTGATTATCTACCTCCTGATGCGGCCACGGGAAACGTTGATGGAGCAATATGATCGAACCTTACAGCAGGAAGTATTGCTTCAGCAGATTGAAACAAACTTGACCTGTCCCGGTTGCAGTCGGGCGGTAGACGCGAACTGGCTGGTATGCCCGGAATGTCATGTGACGCTTCGCCGACCTTGCCGGCATTGTGGAACAGCACTGGAAATGCACTGGCAAATCTGTCCTGTCTGCGCCCACATGGTTGATTTACCGGAGCCACCGGTAAATACGATGGATGTACCAGCACCTGAACAGCAAAATCAAGCGTAGTTGTTGATTTCGGGTTTTAGTGACTATACTATCAGTGCATTATTGCTCATCAGACAACGACTTTCTGAGCGTTATCCACATAAATTTATTCCAACGTCATATGCGAAGGGAGGCACCCATGGCAGAGTCAGATTCACACCCTGAAGTTTATTATCCTGCCCCGGAAGTAATCTCGCATGCCTATGTTAAGGACTATGATAGTCTGCGAGCCGAAGCTGAAACCGATTTACCTGGTTTCTGGGGAAGATCGCAACCGAGGGCTTCGAGTGGTTTGAACCATGGGACAAGGTGTTGGATGACAGTAACGCTCCATTCTACAAATGGTTTGTGGGGGCACGTACAAACATTGTCCACAATGCCCTGGATCGTCATATGCGCACCGCCACGCGCAACAAGGCCGCGCTCATTTTTGAAGGCGAGCCCGGCGATTCCCGGACCTACACTTATCAGCAACTGCATCATGAGGTATCCAAGTTTGCCGGGGTGCTAAAGTCACAGGGTGTCGGCCGTGGTGACCGGGTGACCATTTATATGGGTCGCGTGCCGGAGTTGCCTATTGCCATGCTTGCCTGTGCCAAGATCGGAGCCATCCACTCTGTGGTGTATGGCGGATTCTCGACGGAGGCGCTCTATGATCGCATTCAGGATAGCCAGTCCAAGGTCTTGGTTACCTGCGACGGTGCATGGTTACGAGGCAAAATCGTTGAGTTGAAACAGATTGCCAACGAGGCGCTGGATCGAGAGACCACGATTCAGAGTGTCATTTGCGTCAAACGCACCGGGCAGGACGTCGAGATGGTAGCCGACCGGGACCATTGGTACCATGAGATGATGGCCCTGCCGATTGCCGACGCCGGCACGCCAACCGAGGCAATGGATGCTGAAGACCCTTTATTTATCCTCTATACCTCCGGCACAACGGGACGGCCGAAAGCCATTCTACACACCCATGGCGGTTACATGGTCGGTACGGCAACTACGTTGAAATGGGTCTTTGACGTCAAGGACCATGACATTTACTGGTGTGCGGCCGATCCGGGCTGGATTACCGGCCACAGTTATATCGTTTACGCGCCACTGGTTATCGGCGCAACGAGCTTCATGTATGAAGGTGCCCCGACGCATCCCAACCCAGACCGGTGGTGGGAACTGATTGCCAAGTATGGTATCTCCATCCTGTACACGGCCCCGACAGCGATCCGTGGTCTGATGCGGTTTGGTGAGAGCTGGCCTGAGCTTCACGATTTGTCCAGTCTGCGTTTGCTGGGATCAGTCGGTGAACCGATTAACCCGGAGGCTTGGCGCTGGTACTACACGGTAATTGGCAAAGAACGGTGCCCGATTATGGATACGTGGTGGCAGACCGAAACCGGCAATTTCATGATCACGCCGTTCCCCAGTGTGCCGTTGAAACCCGGCTCGGCAACTCGGCCGTTCCCCGGTGTGGAGATGGACGTCGTTGATGAAGAGGGTGAATCGGTTGCCCCGAATGAAGAAGGCTACCTTGTCATCAAAACCCCCTGGCCGGCGATGTTGCGAACTATTTTTGGTGATCCGGATCGGTATGTGCAGCAGTACTGGAGCCGATTTGAGGAGCAGGGCTGGTACCTGCCCGGTGATAGTGCCCGGAAAGATGAGGACGGTTACTATTGGATCATCGGCCGAATTGACGATGTGATTAAAGTCTCCGGGTACCGGTTGGGTACGGCCGAGATCGAGGGCCCTTGTCAGCCATCCGACTGTGGCCGAAGCGGCCGTTATTGGCGTGCCGGACCAGCTTCGCGGGAATATCATTAAGGCGTATGTGATTCTCCGTCAGGGGACCGAGCCGACCGAAGCACTCGGCCGCCAACTTATTGACCATGTGGGGCACGAGATGGGACCGATTGCCAAGCCGTCATCAGTTGATTTTGTTGAAAGCCTGCCCAAGGCACACGTTCGGGTAAGATTATGCGCCGGGTCTGAAAGCACAGGCTCTGGGTCAGGAGTTGAGGCGACCTTTCAACACTTGAGCGGTGATCAATCGGCAGCCATTTATCTTCCGGCAACATTTGATGCCGAATGAGGTTTAATGGATGACCTGATCAAGGTCTATGAAGTCGGGCCACGGGATGGGTTGCAGAATGAAGCCACCCTCCTGGAGACGGCGGACAAGCTGGCTCTGATAGACAGGCTTGTCCAATCCGGTTTGCGCCACATCGAAGCCACCAGTTTTGTTCATCCCAAGGCCGTGCCGCAACTGGCTGACGCGGGATGCGGTGATGTCAGCAACCGTAGAGAAGCATCGCGATCAGGAAGTCCAGTTCATTGGGCTGGTCTTTAACGACATCGGCTACGACCGAGCCATTGCCACCAGGTGCCGGTCCATGGCGTTTGGCGTCGCGGTCAGTGATACGTTCAGTCGCCGTAATACCCATAACAGCCGCGCAGAAGCACTGGAAACCGCTCGTGCCTGGTAGCACGGGCCAGCCGTGATCGTATCTGGACCCGCATCTATATCATGACCGCCTGGGTCTGTCCTTTCGAGGGGTTGATTAACCCGCACGAGACAATTGCACTGGCTGAACGACTATGGGATCTGGGAGCCGACGAGTTGTCTATTGCCGATACGATTGGGCACGCTCAGCCGCTGGCGATTGCCCGATTGCTGGAACAACTGGCCCGGCGTGTCGACATTGATCGGCTGGCCGTTCATCTTCATGACACTCAGGCATTGGGCTTGACAAATGCCTATGCGGCCCCAGGCCGGTGTGCGGATATTTGACACCAGCATCGGTGGGTTGGGCGGCTGTCGTTGCCCCCGGCGCGGCGGGTAATCTGGCAACCGAAGACCTTGTGTTCATGGCGTACAAAATGGGCTTTGGGACAGGTGTGGATTTCAACAACTCTGGCAGGTTATTGCCGGGCTGGAGACTGCGCTGGGACGGCCGATAGGCGGCCGTATCCGTCAATGGTGGGAGAGCGATGCCGGTCGTGACCCGCGATTGGATTTCAACTAATTGGTGAAGTGAGAGAACTCGTATGGCTGTTGTGACAGGGCAATTGGTGTTGTCTACCCAGGGGAATGCCGATATGCACGATATTACAGATGCGGTAGCTCAACTGGTGGGGGAAAGTGGTCTTCAATCCGGGATTGTTACCGTGTTTTGTCCTTCTTCTACGAGCGCCCTGACAACCATCGAATTTGAATCCGGTGCGCTCCGCGACTTGACCCGCCTGCTGGATGAGATTGTCAACCCGGATCGAGACTATGCCCACAATATGCGCTGGGGTGACGGCAACGGCCACAGCCATGTGCGGGCAGCCTTGCTGAAGCCGTCATTAACCGTTCCCTTTGTGCAGGGTCGAATGACACTGGGCACTCGGCAACAAATCCTGTATATAGACTTCGACAATCGCCCGCGCCGCCGCGAACTGGTTGTTCAGATTATGGGTGAGTAGTGCCTCGCCACGCAGCCAGGGCTGACGAACCGATCGATATCTTCGGCCGTGTTGTAGCCGTGTACCGAAGCACGAACGTAGGGATTCCCGGCGCATCCAGATGTTTACCGACCAGAATCTTTTGGGTAGCCAACTCGGCAACCAGGGCGTCTGTATCCTCTACCGAAACACCTGATGCAAACGTGACAATCGGCCCCATGGCGTCATAGGGGTGATGACATCGAATCCCATACTATTAACTGCTTCGTGGGCTTGTTGCGCAAGTCCGGTGGTATGGGCATCAATTTGCTCCACATCCAGTTCCCGCAGTAGCTCTACGCTGGCGAGCAGTGCGATTGCCCCCAGTAGATTGGGTGTGCCCATTGAGAAACGGGCTGCGCCGGGTAGGGGCGTCAAATCATAATTGAGCCAGTGGAGGAAGTTGACCGTGGCATTGGCGGCAATCGGGGATGGGGTTAGCTGGCTGCATACGCCCTCCCGCACATAGAGCACACCGATTCCCGGTGGAGCCAACAGCGACTTTTGGCCGCCGGAAGCCAGCACATCAATCCCCATTGCTTCGACGTCAAATCGCATGTGGCCCAGCGCCTGGACCGCATCTACCACGAACAGGATATCATGCTCCCGGCAGTATGACCCGATGGCGGTCAGATCAGCCTTCTGGCCGGTAAGGAACTGAATGGCACTGACGGCGACCAGTTTTGTGTGATCGTCAGCAAATCTCTCCACGGTTTCAGTGTCAGTCCTCCGTTCACCGCCGGGACACGCCGTACATCAACCCCTTTTTGCTCCAGGTTCATCCACGGGTAGGCATTGGACGGAAATTCGATCTCGCAAAAGATAACATTGTCACCGGCTTCTATAGACAATGCCCTGGCGACGGCGCTTAATGCTGTCCCGGTGTTGGTGGTGATGGTGATCTCTTCCGGTGACTTGGCATTAATGAGGGCAGCGACTCCGCTGTGAAGCTGCTGGATGGCAGCCATGCCTTCACTCATCCAGAATGCACCTGGTCTTCCCCAAGGCGTCGGCGGCTGATTTCAGACACTCGCGGGTTCGCTTGGGCAGGGGGAAATCGCTGCATGGTTGAGATAGGTTTGTTGGGATGCATACGGGAATTCTGTTTGGCGAAGTTGAGTGATGTTATACATAAGGCTAAAGTATCAGGGAATCAGGTTTATTAAGTATCTTGTACCTGATTATAGAAATGATTGACGGTTTTGCTATGTGTTATGGATCTGAATCCTGAACTCTTACTATCCGCCTATGCACAAGGGGTTTTCCCCATGGCCGATGAGGTGGGTGATATTCATTGGTACCGGCCTGATCCACGGGCCATCCTGCCACTCGATCGATTGCATATTTCCCGTTCGTTGCAACGACTCCTGCGCCGCGACATTTATCGCATTGAGGTGAATCAGAACTTTGAAGCAGTGATGCGAGCCTGCGCGGCCCCTGCGCCCGGTCGAGGAAACATGGATCAGCGAAGAGATCGTCCGGGCTTACGTCTACCTGCATGAGTTGGGGTTTGCGCATAGTGTTGAGGTGTATGCCGGTCAGAGGGGAACTGGTCGGAGGGTTGTATGGTGTGACGGTACGCGGTTTGTTTGCCGGGAAAGCATTGTTCAGCCGAGCCCCCAGCGCCAGCGAGCAGCCCTGGCCCACCTGGTCGAACGATTGCGACGACGCAGCTTCGTTTTGCTGGATACGCAATATCTGACACCGCATCTGGCTTCAATGGGGGCAGTCGAGGTATCGGCCGATACCTACAACCGGCTCTTGAAACAGGCATTGGCTGTGCCGGCTCGATTCGCCTGACCTGATCTTGTCCTATAGAGTGGCCTTTGCCATAATTGAACGACCATGTTTGGTGGAACCGACTTTAGGAGCCAGGGACAAATCCCATGGGAGTAAGAAAATCACTTATGAATAGTCAACCACCGCCTCTGGATCAGGATGATGTGAGGGTCTTTAGCGGACGTTCGAATCAAGGAACCTGGCTGAGGAATTAGCTGGTTGTCTTGGCGTCGGGTTGGAGCCGACCAGCTTTTCCCGGTTCAGCAATGACAATCTCTTTGTCCAGTTGGGGGCCAGCGTGCGCGGGCGAACCGTGTTTATTGTGCAGTCCCTGACGCCACCGGTCAGTGATCACCCTTGTTGAACTGCTCATGATGCTGGATATTGCCAAGAGTGCTGCCGCGCGCGAGGTGCATGCGATCATCCCTTACTTCTCCTATGCCCGCTCTGACAAGAAGGATGCTCCGCGCATATCCATCACCGCACGCCTTGTGGCTGATCTATTACGCACGTCCGGCGCGACGCATGTCATGACGATGACCTTGCACTCCCCCAGGTACACGGCTTCTTCGGTATTCCGGCCGATCCCTTTACCGCACGTGGTCTGTTTGCGAGCTATTTCTTGCCGCGAGTTCAGTCCGGCCGATACGGTTGTTGTGGCTCCAGACATGGGCAGCGCCAAATCATCGGCGCGCTTTGCAGATATGTTGGGTCTGGGTATTGCAGCGGCTAACAAAACCCGAATTGACGACAAGAACGTTCAGATTAGCGATCTCATTGGCCGTCAGGTAAGCGGTTTTCGCCGCGCAATCATTCACGATGATGAGATTGCGACAGGCGGGACAATCGTTGAACTTAGCCGCAAACTGGTCGAGTTCGGGATTGAAGAAATCTACGTCGTCTGTACCCATGGCCTGTTCCTGGGAAACGCGTTCGAGCGTCTGGCAACGGTGCCGGAGATCGCGGAAATCGTAACGACAGATACAGTCGCCATTCCCGGCCGGGAAAAGCCGGACAATCTGGTAACGCTTTCGACCGCGCCGGTCTTTGCCGGGGCGATTCGACAGAACTATTTCCGCAAATCAATCGGGGACCTGTTTGATTTTGCCGACGCCACTATGCGAGGATGAGCTAATTGACGGCCGGTTGCGTGCAGGCACTCCCCAATGCTTCCAGTAACCAGCAGGCCGTGTTCTGATCCAGCCAGCTTATGGCATCCACCCAGGTCCCGTTGACAATCAGGTCCCAGTGGAGATGGTTGCCGGTGGATAGTCCGGTTGTGCCAACCTCCCCAAGCACTTCACCTGCTTCAACATGCTGCCCTGGCTCTACATGAATGGCCGAAAGGTGATAGTAGCCGGAATATACCCCCAGACCGTGATCCAGGATAACCGCCCCGCCACGGACAAATAGCGGCTCGGCCAGGGCTACCGTCCCTCCGGCAGGCGCGTATACCGGCGTCCCACTATAGGCGCTGAAGTCAACCCCTTCGTGGTAGGTGCGGTATGGACCACCGTTATAGGATCGCCGCGCGCCATAATCGGCCGAGATCTCCAGGTAGCTGCTGATGGGTAGCTGGAAAGCGGCCGTCCACTGCGGTGAAGATGTCACGATCGACCACAGCGCATTGAGTCTTTCCCGCTCAGCGTCAATGGATGCCTGATCAATAGCGGCCGCATCACCGGTCAGGGTAAGTTGCTGGAACACCCAGTCGCGGTCAGAGATTGCCCACGGCTGCCGCCACACCGGATTGGCACCGGTCTGAATGGTGAGCTCCGGATCGCCGGGTTCGAAAAAAGCTCCGGTCCCACCCACTGCGACTGCTTCCTGCCCCTGAACTGTCACGGCGAACGGGTGGGCATTCAATGCTACCGTGAGGGAATCGCCTTCCAGACTCAATCCGGCATGGGCAGCCAGCGCCTGCCCCGGGACCGGCGTGGTTGGGGTTAGTTCCAGGCTTACGATCCCGGCCGGTAATTCTCGCAATATCTGCTCTCCCGGAAGAAAAATCGGCCGCCAGAGTGTTGGCTGGTAGGGAGAATCCAGGCCATTGAGCAGTGCAACATGCCAGGGGGAGCTGGTTGACTGAACGGCCGTTTGGAGAAGCCCCCCGTTTGATACTCGCTGAATAGCCCCGGTTTGTTCCGGGACGTTCGCGGGTACGGTTATTGTGTACCGATGACCGGTTCACGTAACCAGTTCATATGCCCTGCCTCTGTTTGAAGTTGGGCAATACTGGTGTCGTAGCGTCGTGAGAGCGCCGTCCAGGTATCGCCCGGTTCCACAAGGCGTTGGCCGTCGGATGGTTGTTGGAGCGATTCGGGCCGGATATGCCGGATGGCAGGAGCAGAAGTAGTAACAAGACGGCAAGGCGCATACCTCTATTGTAGCGTTGCTGTGTTGTTCAGTCCCACGACGACCCAAAGGCTTAGGAAAGTATATCATCTTCGGCTGACACTCATGACGCACCGTGTTATAAATATGCCATATAATGCAGTGCGTCATATTGGGCATTTTGACCAAGGCCTGCTGTTAACATGGTCAAATAGGAGAGCTTCATTGCATGGCACAATCTGTCTACTTTAGTATCGGGACGAACCTGGGTGACCGATTTGCTAACCTGCAACGCGCGCGCTAGGGATGTTGCAGGAGATAATGGCTGTGACGGCCGTATCGCCGGTGTATGCCACGGAACCCTGGGGAGACACGGACCAGCCGGAGTTTCTAAACATTTGTGCCGCGGCCGTGACCGATATGAGCCCGGTCGAGGTGCTGGATGCAATTAAATCCATCGAAGTGGAGATGGGGCGCTTGCCCTCCCAGCACTGGGGACCCAGACTGATTGATATTGACCTTTCCTGTACGGTCGTAACATTATTCACACCGACAAATTGACTATCCCTCACCCGTACATGTCAGAACGGGCTTTTGTTCTCGCACCTCTGGCTGATATTGTCCCCGGCTATGCACATCCGGAATCCGGTAAAACGATTCAAGCTCTGCTGGACGAAATTGACCAGAGTTCTGTTCAGAGGGTAGGGAAGTCCCGTTTCCTCCGGTATCCGCGTTAAGCTCATGCAGCCGCCTACTGAAGGAGAATAAGGGGCGCTTTCATGCAGTTTGATTGGGGTAGCAAGACCTATGTCATGGGCATCATCAATGCTACCCCTGATAGTTTCTCTGGGGACGGCGTCCTGGGTGACGCTGTGGTGGAGCGAGCCGTCGAGCAGGCATTGGCGTTTACCGATGCCGGGGCCGACATTTTGGATATTGGTGGGGAAAGCACCCGGCCCGGTAGTCAGCCGGTTAGTGGAGATGAAGAGCTAGCCAGAATCCTTCCGGTTATCCGGGCTGTGCGTGAAGTGGTTGACCTACCTATCTCCGTGGACACGTACCGAGCATCCGTGGCAGCAGGTGCGTTGGCAGCAGGTGCTGATTGGGTAAACGATGTGTGGGGGTTGCAAATGGACCCGGCGATGGCTCCGTTAGTGGCTGCGGCCGGATGTCCGATCGTGATTATGCACAACCGCAGCAAACCCAAGGATGTGGCCCAGGAACAGCAGTTGGTGGCGGTATGTCGGTGTGGTTTATGACGACCTTCTGCTTGACATTCGTCATGAGCTGGAAGATTCGATCGACATTGCCCGTGCTGCCGGCATTCGGGATGAGCAGATTATTCTCGATCCCGGCATCGGCTTTGGTAAGACCGTCGATCAGAACCTTGAGCTTCTTGACCGGGTCGGCGAATTAAAGACGATGGGATATCCGATCCTTATCGGCCCGTCCCGCAAGTCGTTTATTGGCTACACCCTGGACTTGCCGCCTGATGACCGGGTTGAGGGAACGCCGCAACTGTTGCGGTGGGTATTGTACGTGGAGCTGACATTGTGCGCGTCCATGATGTGGAGGCCATCGTTCGCGTCGCACGAATGACAGACCACATTGTGCGGCGTGGAAACACCGATAACTAGTACTCATATGACCTTGCCGCATTCCTTGTGATGTAGTGCAAGAGGATTCTACTGGGAGAACAAGACATGCTGGATTTTCGTCCTGATGAAGAACAAAAAATGTTGACGGAGACAATTGCCCGTCTTGCCAATGACAAGATTCGCAAGGTCTACCGCGACGCTGAGGAGGATGGCGACATTCCCACGATGTCGTCCGGCCGGGTGGGAAATTGGATTGCTGCCGACCGGTATTCCTGAAGAGTTTGGTGGATTTGCGAGTATTCATCCGTTACCAGTGCCCTGGCGTTTGAGGAATTTGCCTGGGGGGATCTGGCCGTGACGCTGCGTGTGATGCAGCCCAATCTGGTTGCCATTCCCATCATGTTGTGTGGGACAGCGGCTCAGAAAGAGGAATATTTACCCCAATTTTGCGAAGAGGCTCCACCGGCTATGACTGCGGCCGTTGTTGAACCGTTGGTCCAGTTTAACCCGTACCGGCTTACGACCACCGCCACACGAGACGGGGATGAATATGTCCTCCAGGGAACCAAGGTCTACGTCCCCGGTGCTGATGAAGCTGATCTGTTTTTGGTCTATGCCAATGAAAGATGGCGTCACGCAGGCTTTCCTGGTTCCTGCGGAAACACCGGGACTGGTGGTGGACCGCCGGGACAAACTCATGGGCGTTCGAGCTATGCCGTCATACATGATCACAATGCAAGAATGCCGTATTCCGGCTGCCAATCGTCTGGGTGGTGACGCGGGCAGCGATCCCAAAGTGTTGATAAACCACAGCCGGGTTGCGCTTCGTGCGGCAGCCGTTGGCGCTCGCGCCGGATTTGAGTATGCCCGGGACTATGCCCAGCAGCTTGTGCAGTTTGGAGAGCCCATTGCCCACAGACAGTCAATTGCCTTTATGTTGGCTGACATGGCTACCGAGATTGACGAAGCCCGGTTATTGGTCTGGGAGACAGCCTGGCTGCTTGATCAGGCCAGGACGCAACCCAGGAAGCAACGATTATGAAACAGCAGGTAGACCGGATGGTTGTTCAGGTGGTTGACCGTGCCGTACAGGTGCTGGGTGGTTATGGGTACATCCGCGAATACCCGGTGGAGTTGTGCTGCGTAATGCGCGCGGCTTTGCCACCTTTGATGGGCTGGCGATGGGTTGAGTTGAGCTGATATTGCTTCTCCATATTGTACGAGGAATGCAACAATGATTAGTTTTGAAATCCCCGCATTTGTTGAAACCAACGCAGTTAATCAAGATGGTGGCTGAGCAGTCCATGCGGCTGTTCTCACGCCAGCTTGATGAAAACGAACACGAACGGCCGGATGCCTTTGTGCAGATGACCTGGCCGTTTACCCAGGAGCTTGTCAAGCGCGGCCTGAAGCCGTTAATGAGTAATGGCACAAACGGCAGCAATGGAAGCAACGGCGCAAACGGCAGTGTCAAGCCCAAGCGCGAAGGCCCGGACTACGGCACGCTGGCTTTCATCATGATGATCGAGATGCTGAGCTGGGGTGATGCCGGACAGTATCTGTGCCTGCCACATCCCATGCTGGGCGGCGCTGCTGTCGACTCGGCCGGAACGCCGGAGCAGCGTGTCCGCTTTCTGAAGAAATTTACGGAAGGCGATCCGTGGGGAGCTATGGCGATTACCGAATCGGGTGCCGGGTCGGACAACAGCGCCATGCGGACTACAGCCGTCCTGGATGAGAAGACCAATGAATGGATCCTGAACGGTGAGAAGATTTTCATCACCAATGGGGCTTTGGCATTACGTGAATCTGATGGCTTGTGCGTTGTCTGGGCGACGGTTGATTCCAAGGCGGGGCGTGCCGGTATCAAATCCTTCGTAGTCGAGGCCAATACACCGGGAGTGAGCGTTGCCAAGCAGGAGCATAAGCTGGGTATTCGCGCCAGTGACACGGTTGCCCTGCATTTCGACAATGTCCACATTCCCTTTGATAATGTGCTGGGCGACCCGAAGTGCGTCAGCCCGAAAGCCGTAAGGGCTTTGTCGGCGCTATGAAGACCTTCGACGCCTCGCGTCCGGCAGTGGCGGCTAGTGCGATAGGCATCGCTCGCGCTGCGTTGGAGTTCACCACAAGGAAAAGCTGGCCGAAGAAGGCATTGAGATTGATTACACCAAGTCGTTACATGAGATGACGGCCGTTGAACGTGATATCATCGAAATGGAAGCGCGCTACAAGGGTGCATGGTTGCTGACGCTCCGCTCCGTTGCCAAGATGACCCACGGTGAAAGCAATCGGTTGGAAGCCAGCATGTGCAAGTACCGTGCCGGTGAAGCCGTGACCTGGATTACGCAGAAATCGGTTGAGCTGCTTGGACCGCGTGGTTACTCCCGTGAATGGTTGGCTGAAAAGTGGATGCGTGACGCCGAGATCAACGACATCTACGAAGGTACCAGGCAGATTAATCAATTGATTGTTGCCCGTAGTATTCTTGTCATTCGCGCCGCGAACTCAAATAACTCTGGGTCTTTACAGGCTCGTTTCTGACTTCAAATCTAGCCGCAGGTTGTTCTGTGCCCGATCCCGGGTAATTTCCACGGGCAACCTGCGAGTCACCTAAACAGGAGAATCGTACATGACCTTTCGCATAGACAAAGTAGGGATCGTTGGCGCAGGGACAATGGGTGGCGGTATTGCTGCCCACCTCGCCAATGTGGGTATCCCCGGTCCTGCTCGATATCGTCCCCAACGATCTGTCGGACGAAGAGCGCCAGAACCTGGCGGCGCGTAACCGGATAGTGACCGCACTTTACGACCGTATGTCCAAAGCCGCCGGCGAACCTCGGCCGTGCAGACCGCGGCGATCTGATTACGTTGGGCAACCTGGAAGATGACTTCGATCTGCTGGGAGAGTGTGACTGGATTGTTGAAGTTATCATTGAGCAATTGGGACCCAAGCAAGCCTTGATGGAACGCCTGGAAGCGATTCGCAAGCCGGGCAGTATCGTCAGCGTAATACCTCCGGTATTCCGATTAATGAAATTGCTGACGGGCGTTCGGATGAATTCCGTGCGCACTTTTGGGAACCCACTTCTTCAACCCGCCGCGCTACCTGAAACTGCTGGAGATCATTCCTGACGGATGAAACCAGTCCCGACGTTGTGGACTTCATGAAACAGTTTGGTAGTGAGGTCCGGGCAAGGGCGTGGTTGTCTGTAGGACACGCCGAATTTCATCGGCAACCGGTTCTTTGCCGTTGCGTCCAGCTTTGGGCTGAGCATGCACTGGAGAATGAATACTCCATCCCGGAAGTGGATGCCATTACCGGCCCGTTAATCGGCCGCCCCAAAACGGCCACCTATCGCTTGCTGGATCTGGTAGGTCTGGACGTGATGGCTCATGTCAATGAAAACCTCTATGAAGCTGTCCCTGATGACCCCTACCGCGAAATGCTGCATCCGACGCTGGCCGGGCAACTGATGGAGAAGATGCTGGCTAACAAGTGGTTGGGAAACAAAGTCAAGCAGGGTTCTATAAGCCGGAAATGGTGGACGGCAAGCGGGAATTCTGGGTGATTAATCCGCAAACCATGGAATATGAGCCCGCACCGAAGATACGCTTTGAATCGGTGGGGGCTGTTCGGTCCATTGAGGATTTGGGTACGCGACTTCGCAAACTCCTGGAGTATGATGACCGCGCGGCTGAGTATGTGCGCCACTTGCTGTACTATGGCTACTCTATGCCGGCTATGTTGCACCGGAGATCGCCTACCGCCTGGCTGATGTGGACGATGCGATGCGATGGGGATTTGGTCCGAGGCCGGACCGTTTGAGATGTGGGACATGCTGGGTGGTGCCGAGACGGCCGAAAAGATGGAAGGGGCCGGATATAAGGTGGCTGACGGGTAAAGGAGATGTTGGCCGCCGGTCACAACTCCTTCTACACGGCCGGCGATCGCGCTGATTATTATGACTTCACATCCAGCAAATACCACCCCTGGAACCGGATAAAAATATCATCTTGACCGGTGACCTGCATGCAGCGGGGAAGACCGTTCTGGAAAACACCAGCGCCAGTTTGCTGATATGGGTGACGGCGTTCTGCTTTTCGAGTTCCATTCGAAGATGAATGCCATTGACCAGGACATCATTGATATGAGCTTCCAGGCTCTGGAACGGCTGGACAGCGATTTTGATACCATGGTCATTGGTAATAATGGCGATCACTTCTGCGCCGGAGCCAACCTGTTTGCTGTCGGTGTGGCCGCGGCTCAAGGGCAGTGGGATGAATTGTCGACAATGATCAAAGCCTTGCAGACGGCCACCTTCAATTTGCGCCATGCACCAAAGCCGGTTGTGACGGCACCCCATCAGATGGCGATTGGTGGCGGGGCGGAGATGGCGATGGCCGGCTGGCAGGCAGTCGCCGATCATGAAACGTACATGGGGCTGGTGGAGTTTGGTGTGGGGCTGGTCCCGGCCGGTGGTGGCTGCAAGGAGATGTTACGCCGTAAGGTGAACCCGGTAATGCGTACGACAAATGCCGATGTTTTGCCGGTGATGCAGGAAACTTTTGAGCAAATCGCTCTCGCCAAAGTCGGAACGAGCGCCTGGGAGTCCCGATCACTCGGCTATTTAAGCGATCAGGATTTGATCGTAATGAACAGTGACCACCGTCTGGCAAAGGCCAAACAACTGGCGCTGCAACTGGTGGCTATTGGAAAGCGGCCGCCTGAAGTTGAGAAGATCTCCGCGCGGACGTGATGCTCTGTTTGCGTTGGAGCTGGAGCCAAGTCGCTAAGTTCTGGGGTAAATACGCCTCGGAACACGATCTCAAGATTGCCAGCAAACTGGCCTATATCTTGACCGGTGGTGATTTGAGCGCCCCGGCCTGGGTAGATCCCTGGCATATTCTGGACCTGGAACGGGAAGTATTCTTGTCCTTGCTGGGTGAAGAAAAGACCCGCGATCGCATGATGCACATGCTGCAGACCGGCAAGCCCTTGCGTAACTAACTCGCGCATCAGGCTAATGGATACGAATCAGTAATTAAGGAGATTAGACGCACTATGACGCGAGAAGCAGTGATTGTAGCCGGGCTGCGAACGGCCGTTGGTAAATCAAAGCGCGGCACCACCCGCAACTGGCGCTCCGATGAAATGGCAGCGGCCGTAATTACCGAGTTGATGAACCGCGCGGAGGGATTGGATCCCCAGGAAGTGGATGATGTGATCATCGGCTGCGCGATGCCGGAAGGCGCACAGGGATTGAATTTTGCACGGACGATTGCCTTGCGCGCCGGTCTGCCTGTTGATGTACCGGGAATGACGGTCAACCGTTTTTGCTCCAGCGGTTTGCAGACCATTGCCATGGCTGCGGAACGTATTATTGCCGATGGCGCGGATGTGATTGTTGCCGGCGGCGCCGAGACAATGAGTATGGTGCCGATGACCGGCTTTCGTGTGAATCCCAATCCTTACATGGTCGAAAATATGCCGGAAGCCTACATGGGCATGGGGTTAACGGCCGAACGGGTAGCCGAGGAATTTGAAGTTTCCCGGCAGGCCCAGGATGAATTCGCCCTCCATAGTCACCGGAAAGCGGCCGCAGCCGTCAAGGAAGGTCGGTTTGTTGATGAGATAGTGCCTATTGAGATTGAAGAAGTGACGGCCGGATCGGAAGGTCTCTTACGAGAGACGATCATATTCGATCGTGATGAACACGTCCGACCGGATACGACAGTGGAAGCACTCGCCAAACTCAAACCGGTATTTATGAATGGTGGGACCGTGACCGCAGGGAACTCATCACCGCTTAGCGATGGCGCGGCTGCGGTAATTGTTATGGAACGCCAAAAGGCAGAGGCGCTGGGCCTGAAGCCGATCCTCCGTTTTGCCGGTTTCAATGTTGCCGGTGTGCGCCCTGAAGTCATGGGGATTGGGCCGATTGCGGCCGTCCCGCGCCTGCTCAAACGTACAGGTATGTCCCTGTCTGATATCGATCTGATTGAATTAAATGAGGCGTTTGCTTCTCAATCGGTGGCTGTTATCCGTGAGCTGGGACTGGACCAGGATAAGGTGAATGTGAACGGTGGCGCTATTGCGCTGGGACATCCGCTGGGCTGCACCGGTGCCAAGTTAACGGTTCAGATCATGCATGAAATGATTCGACGGGAATCGCGCCTTGGTCTGGTCACCATGTGTATTGGCGGCGGCATGGGGGCGGCCGGCTTGTTCGAGCGTCTCAATTAACGTATCAATCGGCATGTTTCATCCAATTGAAAAGAGCGCAGCCCTCGGCAGGCTGCGCTCTTTTTATTTGAATCTGGGTCAGTCTTAATCCTCGTACTTGAACGAGATCATGACCCGCGCGCGAAACTCTACGACTTCACCATCATCATTCAGACGCATGTCTAGTTTGGTGATTTCGGCTACCCGCAGATCACGAATCGATTCCCCAGCCGTTTCGACGGCCGATCGCGCTGCTTCTTCCCATGATGTGGCGCTGGTACCAATTACTTCGATTACTTTGTAGACACTCATTGTAAACCTCCACTTGAGAAACCTGTCTTAACTCGATGTGCTCTAAAAACTACATTATACCATTGCCCCAGCTTTCTTATGACAGAGCCAGATAATCCCGCCCTTGTAGCCGGTTCATGATGCGTTGCCAGATTTGCTCCAGGTGATCGTCATACTGCACATAGTCCAGAT
This sequence comes from Chloroflexota bacterium, assembly GCA_041390945.1. Lineage (GTDB taxonomy): Bacteria > Chloroflexota > Anaerolineae > Promineifilales > Promineifilaceae > Promineifilum. The sequence goes on along the minus strand of JAWKOY010000018.1, from coordinate 210,389 downwards.
TATCCGTATCCACGATCAGTACCGGACTTTGAGAGAACCCTGCAGCCCACTCGTCATATAGTTGATTGAGTTGTGTTAGGTAGTCAGTTGTGATTTGTTGCTCGTAGGTTCGGCCACGCTGCTCAATGCGCCGTTGCAGGGTCGGCACGGATGCCCGAAGATAAATGACCAGATCCGGTGGGTCCAGCATTGTGACCAGCGTTCGGTATAACTCGAAGTAGCTTTCCCAGTCGCGCGAGCTCATGAGCGACTGGCGATAGAGATTGCGGGCGAATATTTCAGCATCCTCATAGACGCTGCGATCTTGCAAGACGGACCGTTTGCTATGCAATAGATCGTTGTGTTGTTGGATACGGCGGGTGAGGAAAAAAACCTGCGAGTGAAAACTCCAGCGTTCCATATCACTGTAGAAATCTTCAAGGTATGGGTTCTCGGTTACAGCTTCCAGAACCGCCTCCCACCCGACTTTGTCCGCCAATAACTTAACGAGCGTGGACTTTCCGACACCGATGTTGCCTGCAATGCTGATGAAATAGTTGCTCATTGTGGACTCCCAAGGAATGTGACAAATCGTATGCCAAAACCTGACATTTGTCACTAACAGCCGAAATGGCAGGGGACTACAGTAAGCACCAGAGATTGCGATAATCTTCAGAATGTTTGGCGACTTGGGAGAAGCAAGATGCATGTAGTCATGGATCGAGATTTGTGTGATGCCAGTCTGGGATTTTGCCAGCGGTGTTCGGCCGCATTTTTCCGCTATCCGGAGGGCACGGACCGCCTGTGTATCACCAATATTGTAGACGATGGAAGCGATCTGATTACCATTGAGATCAAGACAGATGGCCGGATTATTGAGATGGAGTTGACCGAGGAAGATCGGGAACTCGCCTCTGTTGAGGGTGGGAGGCTCTGGCTGATTTTGACCCGGCGCTGTTCAGGACCGGCGCTATGGCCCGGTGGCGTGAACTGGCAACTCTGTCATCCGGGAATGAAGAAAGTTAAATACCTTTAACTTATCAGGCGATTCCTCTGCCTGATGACTTGCTGAAACAAACTACATGGTGTTGTTGGGCACAGGCTGCCACACCATGTAGTATTTGTTTTCCTCTTCAGCTTTTTGCACAAAGCCCAAGCGTTCGTACAGGTGCCTTGCCGATTGGTTGGCCTTGAGCACATGGAGGGTCAACGGCTTCTGTTGATCCTGTGCCTGTGTTTGTAGATCCCGGATTATTTTTGAGCCCAGCCCCTGATCCTGGAATGGCGGGGCAATTTCGATCAATGCTGGTAGAGTTCATCACGCTGATTTTCCGTGATGAGAATGCCGGCGTTTTGCCCATAGATCTGAATAATCTTGCTACTGTCAGGGTCGAATTTCTTTTCAAAGTAATCCCGCTGCCATTCTTCGTTCCATCCCCAGGTGGCTTCAACGTAACCTCGCATGGTGGAACGATGGAGAAGGTAGCAGTAATCAAAGTCGGCCGTTGTTGCCTGCCGCAACGAATAGTCCATATTATCCGGTAATCAGGACGTTGGTCTGCATCAGGAGGGGAACAGGATTACACCGCGGGCCGTCTCGCCGCTAAGCATATCGGCGTACGCTTCGTTGATCTCGTCGAGCGAATATGTTTTGCTGATCAAACGATCGAGGTCCAATTGCCCGTTGCGATACAGATTGGCATACAAGGGGAAGTCTCGCGCGGGGTTTGATGTCCCGTAGTAGGAACCGGTCACTGTCTTTTCCTGCCGGGTGATGATTGCTCCGGGCAAATTGGTATCACTGCCCATGGGCGATATCCCGGCCAGAACAATGAGCCCACCGGGTCGAGCCGCCAGCAAACACTCTTCTTGCACACTTGGTAAGCCGATGGCTTCAAACACGTAATCCGCACCCCGGCCGTCTGTCAGGTTCCGGATTGCCTGTATGGTGTCGGGACCGGCTATCATGAAATCAGTCGCGCCAAACTCCAGGGCAATGTCACCCTTGGCTTCGCTGGTATCGACAACAATGATGCGGGCAGCTCCGGCGAGTTTCGCCCCCATGATGACGCTCAATCCGACCCCGCCTGCGCCGTAGACAACCACGCTACTTCCGGGTTTGATGTGGGCTGTATTGAGCGCCGCACCTACTCCGGTGGTGACTGCGCAGCCGATCAAGGCCGCAATCTCAAGGGGGATATCCTTGTCCAGCTTGACGCAGCATTGTTCCGGGACGACAGTGTGGTCGGCAAAACAGGCCAGGGCACTGAAGTGGTAAATCGGCGCACCGTCCTTGCTTAGCCTGGTTGTGCCGTCCATCATGGTTCCGGCCCATATCGGTTCAACGTAGGTATCACACAGGCTGGGGCGATCGTTCAGGCAGTAAAAGCATGAACCGCAACTAGGTGCCCAGTTCAGAGCTACATGATCTCCCGGCTGCACGCCGGTAACCCCGGGACCGACAGACACAACAACCCCGGCTCCTTCATGGCCGGGGACAACCGGCACAGCATGCTGCGTGGCTCCGGTCATCAAGTGCCAATCACTATGGCAAACCCCGGCCGCAGCGACCTTTACCAGAACCTCGCCCTGCTGCGGTTCAGCCAGATCGAGCGTCTCGACTGAAAAAGGTACATGGGGTTCGTAAAATACGGCCGCGCGGACTTTCATGCCTTACTCCCGACGGGTTATTGTTTTACTCTACAGACAGGACATGCAACTTGGCATGTGGAATGGTTTCATAAGCGCCGAAGTGCATCTTGATGGTAAACCCATTCGTTAAATCGGAATATTCCGGTGCGAGGGATTGGACCTGAGAGATTGTCCAGTCAACCAGCCTGAGAAACCGTTCCTGGTCATTGGCCTGGAACTCCTCTGTGCTCTGTCCGGCCTCATAGGGGAGGGCCAACCAGTGAACGGCCGCTTCCGGTTCCAGACTGGTGATGATCGCAAATCGTTGATCATCGTCCTGGGCAATGATCGTACCCGGCTCCTTGCCCTGCAGAATTGCAGTAAACGGGCTACCGGTTCCAGAACTGTTCGTTGACATCTTGCGCCTCCTTGAGTTCGCTCAGTTTATACAGTGGGATAACTAATTAACGTATTCTCTGTCAATGCCCTTCGACGATTGGCTCGTTGTCAATCGCAAGTGCATAGGGCATAGCATTCGTATTGAAGGCGTAACCTACCCGCCCGCGGGTATCAACGGCGACGAGTCCGCCGTTACCACCAGTTCGTTCCCCTAACAGGCGAATGGCTGTCTCACACGCTGCCTGGGCCGACAAACCGGCGGCAACAAAGTCGCAAACGCTTTTGCTGATAACAACACGCATCAGCGACTCGCCGTGACCTGTAGCGCTTACGGCCGCTGTCCAGTTATCAGCATAGGCTCCAGAGCCAACCAGGGGACTGTCACCCACACGGCCGGGCCGCTTATTGATAGTTCCTCCGGTCGAGGTTGCCGCTGCAAGATTCCCTTTGTCGTCTAAAGCAACCGCCCCGACTGTATCTCCCAGCGTCGGCATTTCCAGTTGGACATCAGCGGGGTTCTGTCCGGATCGAAACCGTTCCAGTGCTTCACCGACCAACAGGTCTTCAAGGTTGCAGCGTGGAAAGCCGATGCTTTCCGCAAAGGCCTCGGCACCGTTACCAACCAGAAACTGGTGCTCGCTATCCTCCATAACGCGACGTGCCAGGCTGATTGGATGGCTAATGCGTTGGGTAGCGGCGATGGCTCCCAAAGACAACGTTTGCCCATCCATGATCAGTGCATCCATCTCAACGTTGCCGTCGGAGTTGGGGTAGCTTCCACGTCCGGCATCCATGACCGGACAGTCTTCCAAAACACGAACGGCCGCTTCAACAGCGTCCAGCGCGGATCCACCACGGCTCAATATGGCTCGACCCTCTGCAGTGGCTTCGTAGCAAGCGGTTTGGGCGATTCGTAAGCGATCCTCTCCGGACCGATTCCATGCGCCTGCGCCGCCATGAACAATAATGGCGATTCCCATGGGTCCATCCTCCAGTGTCGCCATTATTAGCACCGATTGCTTAATTTGTCGACACGAGTGTTGAAACTATTCACGCTGAAATATTCGCGTAGTGATACCGGAGCAACCTACCATACAAGCACATGGACAGACCGATTATCTGCTTGACAACAAATAGGGCGTGGCTATAATTCTGATTCGATATTCCTCAGTAGCTCAATGGCAGAGCATGCGGCTGTTAACCGCAGGGTTGTTGGTTCGAGTCCAACCTGAGGAGCTGGGAATAAAGCGAGCGATAGGAAACTGTCGCTTTTATTTTCATCTACAAACCGTTCCGGCATACCAATTCTGTTATACTTGCGACACTATGACTGCAAACGGAACCGCCTTTCAGGCTTTTACTGAGGATGCCATTCCTATCTGGATGGGTTGAAGGCGCTTGAATACTATCAGGAGCCATTACCGGCCGAAACAGATACCAGATTGCTGGATATCGTTGATCGCTTCAGCAGTCTGGATGCCGCGCATCGAACATCTTTTCAAGAGGCGCTGTCTCACTCACAGCGGGCCATGCTCGGTCTCTTTTCCCATCGTATGCGGCGACTCTTGCGGTTCGCCGGGAAAGCGATGAGTGGCTGAGGGCTGCATTTCTGGCGGCTGTGATTGCCAACTATGAAATGCCCGAAACACGCAATATCGACCTGCTGTTGGCTGTGCTGCACCATTGCACCCGGAAGCTGAATCAAAACCCGGTTGAGCTATTTGACTGGGCTGCCACCTATGCCGCCGATCCCCTGTCGTCGCATCTGGAAGATTTCGGCCGACGCGACGATATCACCCTGAAGAAATTTGGCTGGATTGAAAAACGCACGCCGGATGGGGTCCAGTTCTCTTATCGGATGGCGTAAGGTACAGCTAATCGCCACTGCTATCGACTGGCGCTGCTTGACGGATTCGAGCGCCAATGCTAGACTGCCCGACATAAGCTAATAACCCGTCTTGGGTCGTCCATGCCCCGGAAGGCAGGGCGTAATCGCGAAACTGGTGACTTGCTTCGGCAGGGAGTCCAGTGCTGTTCCCGCAACTGTGATTCAGTCAGCAACTGATAAAGCTGATTGATAAGCCAGGTCGACACCCCGAGATGAGTTTCGGCCCTCGTGGATAAGGGTTGGGAACTGCCTGGTCAGATTCTCCTAACTCGATGCCCCACGGTATCGAGTTTTTTATTGTAATAACCCACCCGTTATCCACCCATTATTAACAGTGCGTCTGATATCCGGCTTTGATGCCTGACAACAGTAAGCACAACAAGTATGGGAGGATAGAACATGTCAAGGAAATTGTGGTCGTTGGTGTTCGCTGTCACAGCAGGTATCCTGGTTGTGACAGGTACAATCTACGCAATGGAGTCATCCATTACCGTAGCTGCAGAAGAGGACGTGTTACCGGACCAGCAGGGCGCCTTGCGCAAGGCAGCGATCTGGCTGGTCCGCACCCACCAAAATGATGATGGTGGCTACTCAAGTTTTAGTTCCGGTGCGAATGACGCACCATCTTCAATTGGCGGAACGGTAGATGCTATTCTGGCTATTGCCGCATCCGGCAACAACCCTGCCGCGCTGTTTCCCGGAAAAACAGACACGCTAGTCGGTTACATCATGGCAAACCCCGCTCAGGTAGCTGAGTACGCCGGGCTGGATGGTAGTCAGGCCGGGAAGTTGGTCCTGGCGCTGACCGCAGCAGCGGCCGATCCTCGTGATGTAGATGGCTTTAACGCCGTGGATGCATTGAAGGCTCAGCAGCAACCGGATGGTTCGTTTGGGGTAACGGATGTGTACAAGCACTCTCTGGCAATACTGGGGCTGGTCAGTGTTGGTGAGCCCGTACCGGCTGCATCCTTGCAGTGGATTGTGGACACACAGGCAGCCGACGGCTCGTGGGATGATGGATTTGGAACACTGGGGAACCCGGATGCCACAGCTATGGCGATCATGGCCTTGCTGGCTAGTGAGCAGCCGGTTGATGATCCGGTTGTTGTGGCCGCGCGTGAGTTCCTAGCTGATGTCCAATTACCCGATGGGTCCTGGGAATACGGTACCGGCTTTGGCGGCAACGCCAACACAACGGCTCTGGTCATTCAGGCGCTGAGCGCCTTGGGAGAGGACTGGTATAGTGCTACCGGCCCCTGGGCACAAAATGGAATCAGTCCCCTGGAAGCACTACTTTCTTTCCAATCCGCTTCAGGTGCATTTCACGTTGATTATGGACAAGGTCCGGCAGACGATTTCTACTCGACTGTACAGTCCTTGCTCGGTGTTGCCGGGTTGCCTTATCCGCTTCCGGCCCGGTTTGAGGCCGCGAGGATGGGCCTGGTCTGCCTGGACAATTTGCAGGATGAGCAATCCGGCGGCTGGGAGCAGTTTGCCGGATATGGTGTCAATGCCGCCGGCACATCCCGCGCAATTGAGGCTATCCATTCGGCCGGTGGTGATCCCCAAGATGATCGCTGGACGACTGCCGGAGCTGTCAACGCTGTTGATGCGCTTGAACAGGAAACGCCGGATTATGTTGCCGGTGGTCTCGGCGGACGGGTTGGCGTTGTTATGCAAGGCGTTGTAGCGGCTGCTGATCCGTATGCTGTGAGTGACTTCGCCGGACTGGATCTGCCGTTGTTGATGAGTGGTTACCTGTCCCCAACCGGTGAGTATGACAGTACCGCCTTTGGCATCTCCTCGCAAGGCGAGGCCATGTTGGGCCTGATTGTTGCCGACGAACCGGTTGATCCCACGGCCGTTGACTTCCTGCTGGATGCCCAGAACGATGGCGACTGGGGTTCCCCGGACGGAAATGGTCTGGCGCTTAATGTTCTGGGGCGTTTGAACGAGCAGGCTCCGGCCGAATCAATTGATGTCCTGCATGCCGGCCAACTTGCCGACGGTGGGTGGGGATACGATCTGCCCTCCAACCCCAACTCAACGTCTGAAGTCGTGCAGGGTTGATCGCCATGGGGCAAAACCCATTCGGGCCGTCCTGGAGTGTGATTGTGGACGGTCGCATGGTAACCCCGGCCGATGTGATTATGAGCCAGCAGGAAACAAACGGGTGTTGGCCTAATCTGTATGGTCCGGGGATGATCCCTATGGGACAACGGACGCGGTTATCATGCTCAGCGTCGCCCCGCAATGGGATGTATCGCTTCTGCATTTACCGGTTATCACGGCGAATACCGGTAACTAGCTGATGGGAGCCGATTGATCGGATCAATTGATGAGACGCGTAGGAACTGTGAAACGATTATCCGCCATCCTGCTTGTGGCGATCTCGCTGCTTGTCATTCTATCCGGGATGACCCGCGCGGCCGATGACAATCAGGCGGCCGTCGTTATATCCTTCGGTGATGGCTCAGTGGTATCACAGTGCGTCTCGTTCAGTGAAGCTGAGATTACCGGCTATGACCTGTTGCAACGCTCAGGTTTGAGTGTGATTGTTGATGACCAGGCCGCAGGGGCAGCCGTCTGCCGTATTGACGGTACCGGCTGCCCCGCTGATGATTGTTTCTGCCAATGTCGGGGCGGAGGTAGTTGTGTTTACTGGTCATACTGGCATCGGGTTGATGACACATGGACGTATTCCGGTGCCGGGTCGAGCATCTACACCATCCGTGATGGAGATGTAGATGGATGGGCCTGGGGTCCCGGCTCCGTTACGGAAGCCATTCCACCACCGGATATCGCTTTTGGCGGATGTGTGCGAGGTGCCGGATTCAGCTACGGCAACACCGACACTCACCCCTTCCGTAACGCCAACAGTACTGGTTGTCGCTGATGCTGATGTTCCCACGGCTACTACAGAGCCGGAAGCAACAGCAACAACACGGCCGACAGAAACACCGACCGGTGGCGGTGCGGTCACCTTACTCCACGCCAAGTGCTACCGCGACTATAGCAATCGACTCACCAACTACCCCACCGACGCAGCAACCGAGCACACAACAGGCAGTTGCTGCTCCAGTGGACATCAGTACCCAGGAACCGATCGCTCCGGTATCGGCCACAGTCGAAGTTGTAGATGAACAACAATCGCAAGGGAACATCCTTCCTTCGCCTGTGCCAAATCCGGATTCCTTACCTGCCTATCCCGAACCGGCTGAGCCGGTAACGATTGCGGTGTCTTCTGAGCAGGACGATGATGCTCAGGATATCAACCCCAGGCTACCCCAACGCTGGTTGCTGTGACGGAGGAGCCGGAGGCCATTGCGGTTATTGGTTCCGACTCTGCGGTCCCGGAACAGCCGAGCAGCACAACCGCATCACCGGAAACGGCCATCGATAACCGGAACGGTTGGCTCTCCTATGCAGCATTGATCGGTATGGTATTGTTCCTGGGTCTTCTGGTTGGTATCGGAAAACTGCGGTCAGAAAGGGGACCGAAACAGCGGTGACAAGATCGGAGCAGCTACTAGGTGGATTATTGCTCTTTCTTGCCTCGCTGGTTGGCGTGGTGGCTTTGCTCCTGCCTTTCCTGGTCCCCATTGCCCAAACCACTGGTGGCGTTACTTCAACCTTGCGGGTGGGAGAGACGCCCTTGTTGATGCTGGTCTTGGCCGTGATTTGTCTGGCGATTCTATTGGTGGAATTTCAGGGGAGCCGCACCAATGCCAAGGTCGTTGCGGCGTTGGGTGTTATGGTAGCGGGAACGGCCGTATTGCGTTTTATAGAAGTGGCGGTTCCGGGACCGGGCGGATTCTCCCCCATCTTTCTGCCGATTATCATCGGTGGTTATGTGTTTGGTTCACGGTTTGGCTTCCTGCTTGGGGCAATGAGCATCCTGGTTTCTGCGCTTATCACAGGCGGCGTTGGCCCCTGGCTGCCGTTCCAGGCCCTGGCTGCCGGGTGGGTCGGACTGCTAGCCGGTTGGCTGCCGCGACCGGACAATCCGGGGCTCCAGTTGATTATCCTGGTAAGTTATGGGTTCATCTGGGGCTTTCTGTTTGGCGCGATTATGAACCTCTACACCTGGCCGTACTTAGCCGGCGATCCGGCACAGACCTGGCAACAGGGAAGCGGGTTGATCACTACCCTAAAGAGCTATGTCGCTTATTATGTAGCTACGTCGCTGGTGTGGGATACGGCCCGCGCTGTTGGAAATGTGGCGCTTATAGTTGTGTTGGGCATCCCGCTGGTTCGCGCGTTGGGACGATTTCGGGATAGACTCCGGTTCGAGGCGACAACAGCTTGAGCGAGGAGTCAATCACCAGGCAGCAAGCCCGGAAAATCGGCAATGGTCTGGATCCCCGTGCCTGGGCGGTCTGGTTACTCGCCGGAGCGATTCTGACTATGCTGACCCGCAACCCGCTGTATCTGCTCCTGCTGCTGGCGATCTCGCGTACAGTGGATACTCTATGCGGTAATCGTGAGGGGATAGGCTGGTCGTTACCGTTTTGGCGGGTAAGTGCCGTCATTGTGCTGTTTTCAGTCCTGTTTAACATGTTGATGGCTCATATAGGGTCAACCGTACTTTTTACACTTCCCGAATCCTGGTGGTTGATTGGTGGGCCGATTACCCTTGAAGCGGCCGCTTTTGGATTCGTGAGCGGACTTAGTCTGATTACACTCCTGTCGTTCTTCCTTGCCTTTAGCCATGCGGTCCCACCGCACCGAATGATCCAACTGGTTCCCCGCGCCCTGCATGAGATGGGCCTCGTCGCGCTAATTGCCATGACCTTCTTGCCGGAGATGTTGCAACAGCAACGGCGGATTCGTGAGGCGCAGGCTATACGGGGTAATCAGATCAAGGGGCTCCGGGGCTGGCGGCCGATCATTATCCCACTGATCATCGGTGGCTTTGAACGTTCCCTGAATTTGGCGGAGGCCATGGTTTCTCGCGGATTTGGCGCAACGGAAACGCAAGTGCATCGAATGGTCCACGATTGTTGCTACTGCTGGCGCTGGCCCTGGCGCTGGTTGGTGCGCTGTGGCTGGCCTGGGGTGGCGTCGAGGGCTGGATCGTTGTGGCTGCCGGTATTGCCGTTCTCTTTCTGGCTTACAGATTAATCGGCTCGTGTTCATCACACACGCTACCGTTCACAATCCTGGACATGGACTGATACAGTGGTAGTTGTCACGGCGGTATTGCCGGTTATACTGCTCGCCTTTCCGACCGGATTGGTCGATCGCTCAACGTTGGGCTACGCACCTTACTCTGGAACCTTGCTACCGGAATTTAATGCCGTAATCGGTCTGGTCCTGCTGATGTTGGCTGTTCCGGCTATGGTGGAAGTGATGACATGATAGACCTGCACGATGTGGCCTATTGGTACCCCAATACGACAGCCCCGTCCCTGTTAAATGTTAATTGGCATGTTGAGGCAGGTGAGTTTATGCTGGTGGCCGGGCCGTCCGGGAGCGGGAAATCCACGTTGTTGCGAATGGTGAACGGACTGGTCCCGCATTTTACAGGCGGGCAGGTGACAGGGCGTATTGCCGTTGCCGGCCAGGACCCTGTTGCGGTTGGTCCGGCCCAAATGAGCCGAACAGTGGGCTATGTTGCTCAGGATCCGGAAGCTCAGGCGGTGCTGGATACAGTTGAGGCGGAAATTGCCTTTCCTTCTGGAAAATGCGGCGATACCGGCCGCGGAAATGCGTATTCGTGTGGAGGAGGTTCTGAATCTGATGGACCTTACATCGGCTCCGCAACCGATCTATCCATCACCTGTCCGGCGGGGAACGCCAACGAGTGGCTATTGCCACGTGGCACTGGTCTTTCGGCCGTCCGTCCTGCTCCTGGATGAACCAACCAGCCAACTGGACCCCCAGTCGGCCGAGGACGTTTTGCGTGCCCTTGTGCGCCTGAATGAGGACCTGGCTTTGACAGTTGTGCTGGCCGAACACCGGCCTGGAGCGTATCCTTGCCTATGTGGATCGGATTACCTATCTGGAAGAGGGTACTATTGCGATTGACGCACCGGCTCGTGAAGGGCCGAATATATGCCCGTGGTTCCTCCATTGGTAGAGCTAGCCCGGCTTAGGCATTGGCGACCGGTTCCTTTCACAATAAAGGAAGGCCGGACTTTAGCCAACCGGGAACTAAGCCCTCACGGGTGAATCAGAGGTGGCGGATAGTATCGCCGGACCCTTTAGCAATGGATCTGCATTTACAGCCCTGACGGTTGAGCATCTTGATTATGCCTATGATGAGCTGCCGGCCCTGAAGAATGTTAACTTGCATCTTGGCGAAGGTGAGGCTGTTGCCCTGATGGGCCGCAACGGATCGGGTAAGACAACCTTGCTAAAATGTATTGTGGGATTATTGCCTGATCACAATGGGGCGATTGCTGTCAATTCGTCGTTCGACCCACAATCGGTCTGTGGCCGACATTTGCCGAGAGGTGGGTTACTTGCCTCAAAACCCGGATGATCTACTCTTTGCTGAATCCGTCCGGGAAGAGTTGGTAACTACGCTGGATAATCACGGCCTTCACAAGAATCCGGTGAGTATTGACGAGATGCTTGCCGGTCTCGGCACGGAGGATGTTGGCGATCAATATCCGCGAGACCTTTCCATTGGGCAACGCCAACGAGTTGCTCTGGGTGCAGTGACAGTCACGCACCCACCGGTTGTTTTGCTGGATGAACCCACACGTGGATTGGATGGATCGGCCAAGAAGCGGCTAGTGCACATCATGAAAGCGTGGTTGGCTAAGGGTGTAAGCGTCCTGCTGGTCACTCATGATGTGGAACTCGCGAATATGATCGCCGACAGGGTTATAATCATGGCTGACGGGGAGATCATCGCTGATGGCGATGCCCGGTCTGTGTTGGGAGCTTCTCCCCAATTTGCGCCCCAAATTGCACGTCTGTTCCCCAACCGTGGCTGGCTAACGGTTGAGGATGCGCTACAGAATTTACCGTCATTGGATGAGATGGAGGAAACATGCCCAGATTGACCAAAATTTATACACGCGGTGGGGATAAGGGCCAGACCAGTCTGGGGGGCGGCCAGCGGGTTGAGAAAGATTCCCTGCGCGTTACGGCCTACGGTACTGTCGATGAGTTGAATTCAGCCATTGGTGTCGCCCTGGCGGGTGGACTAAGCGCTCGTTTGTCGGAAGTGCTGCCACAGATACAGAACGAGCTGTTTCATCTCGGCTCCGATCTCAGCTTCAGGGAGGAAGACAAGGCGAATATCCCGGTTCCGCATATTGAACTCCGTCACCTTGAGCGGTTGGAGATGTTGATTGATGAGCTTTCGGCCGTTGTCGGCCCATTACAAAACTTTATTCTGCCGGGTGGTTCGCTGGGAGCAGCTCACTTACACATGGCCCGCACCATCTGTCGTCGAGCCGAGCGTGATGTTGCCTCTCTGGCGCGAGAAGAAGCAATTGGTGAATTTGCCCTCCAGTATCTGAATCGGTTGAGTGATGCGCTGTTCGTCATGGCCCGCTTCGAGAATCATGAACGGGGAATACCGGAGCCGCTCTGGGATAGCCACGCCTGATTGTCAGTACCGGCCATATTGGGGCATAATACAAACGCTCCCCGGCTATCGGTGTAACTCTCTTACAAGAGGGGAGAATCTTTTTTGGAGAGGCTTCATGCAGAATTCAATGCTCATTGCGGCACTCATTGTTTTTGTCATCTGGATTCTCATAATGGGAATTTATCTAGCGACTTCCCGCAAGCAACTTTCTATGGAAGAAACCATAGATGGGTTGGAAGAAGAACTCGATTCCCTGGAGAAGGGCGCCAAGTAATTTGAAGGATTTGGGGGATAGGTTTGGTATGCAAAGGCGAATAGGCTTCCTGCTTTGTGTTGGTTTTGCCCTTGTGGTTGCCCTTTCGGCGTGTGATCTGGTCAGTAATGAACCAGACACTTGCGAGGGTGAGGGGACGCTGTTTGAAGATGAGTTTAACGGCGAGCGGGATTGTGGGTGGGCTACCTATAATCGCAGTGGCGCTACCGTAGCCATAAATGACGGGGCTTTGCAGATCAGCACCAGCCAACCGGGCCAGATTTGGTGGTCGAATCCGGGTAAGAATTTCGATGACCAGGTAATTACGGCCGAAGCGCGTCAGGTTGATGGACCGGATGACAACGCCTACGGTATTATCTGTCGCTATCAGAATGAGGAAAACTTCTATCTGTTCCTGGTCAGCGGGGACGGATACTATGCTATCGGCAAGTACCAGTCCGGAAACGATGAAGTCCAATACCTGACGGAAGATAACCAGTTCCAGCCATCGGATGCCATCAATCAGGGAGATGCTACCAATCGTATCGAAGCCAGTTGTATCGGCAACGAACTACGCCTTGCCGTAAATGGCCTCTCCCTGTTGACGGTCAGTGATCCGACTTTTGTTACCGGTGATATCGGATTGGCAGCCAGCACGCTTCAGCCCGGTACCAGCCTGATTGAGTTTGATAACATCCGTGTCAGGTTACCGTAATTTGCGACTGTTATTGGCGGCTACGCTTTTGGTAATTGCCGTTACTGCCTGCGCGGAGCAACAACCACCGCTAACGGCCGAGACGCCGGGCCAGGTGCTGTTTCAGGAACAGTTCATTGCCGGGCAAACCGGCGACTGGCTGCTGGAGCAGGATGATCTCTCATCGGCCGAAATTGCCAACGAGCAGCTTGTGCTGACTATCAATCAGCCCAATACAATCCAGTTTGCCACCCTCCAGGCTCCGGTATTCTCTGATTTTGTCGTAGAGGTAGACGGCCGTCAGCGTGCCGGTTCTCCCGACAGCAGCTACGGTGTCCTGTTTCGGGTCCAGGACTCCCAGCGATTTTACCGGTTTTCCATCACGAGTAACGGATTGTATGTTATTGAACGGCACAACCCGGATGGCACCTGGACGCGACTGACCCAGGATTGGCTCACCTCGGAAGCTATCAATCAGGGACAAAATGTCGCTAACCGGCTCAAGGTCATTGCCAGCGGGCCGGAGCTGACCTTCTATGTCAATGACATTCTGCTCCAGCAGGTGACGGATGCAACCTATCCGTCCGGCTCGGTTGCCCTGAGCGCCGGCACATTTGGCGGTAGCTCCTTGCAGGTGTCGTTTGATGATCTGGTCGTGTATGGGTACGAGCCGGACAGTTAATCCTGTGGACGATAACAACTGGATAGAGAAGACCCGGACTCGCTTGGGTGCCGAGGTCCTCAACACTGATCCGCTGTCCGGTGGGTGTGTGGGGGAGGTTTACCGGGTCCGATTATCGGATGGCCGGATCATTGTTGCCAAACTCTCCCGCGAAGCAGACACGACCCTTTCTACCGAGGCTTACATGCTGCGCTTTCTCGCGGTACATAGCAAGCTTCCCGTCCCGGCTGTTTATTATGATGATGCGCAACTCCTGCTCATGGAATACATGCCGGGAGCCAGCCGGTTTACACCGGCAGCCCAGCGGTCCGCGGCTGAGATGTTGGCTGCGCTCCACAATCAGACGGCCGATGCCTTTGGCTTTGAGCAAGACACACTGATTGGTGGATTACATCAACCCAATCCCTGGACAGATTCCTGGTCCTGTTTTTTCGCCGAGCAGCGCCTTGTCTATGTGGCACAGGAAGCATTCAATGCCGGCCGATTGCCGGAGTCGCTTCTCAAACGAGTGGAGTCTTTTGCCGCTGACGTCGGCCGGTGGATCAAAGACCCTGCCCAACCGGCCCTGATACATGGGGATGTTTGGACCGGTAACGTGTTGGCTGACGGCGACACAGTTACAGCGTTTCTCGATCCGGCGATTTACTTCGGCCACGAGGAAATTGAGCTGGCGTTCATTGCGTTGTTCAATACATTTGGTGAGCCGTTTTTCAGGCACTATGATTCGCTTCACCCCATTGCCCCCGGTTTTTTTGAGACTCGACGAGACATTTACAATCTGTACCCGCTGCTCGTCCATTCCCGGCTATTTGGCGGTAGTTATGTGTCCTCGGTGGATCGGACATTGCAGCAGTTCGGCTACTAGCCACCCTTGCTTTCAGGCTGTATATCATGGATGAGCAGACCGTTGCCAAGCTGGTTCAGCTAAATCGAGACTTCTACCAGTCTTTCGCCCAGCCATTTGCCGAGACCAGGGCCACGCCACAGCCTGGTTTTGCCAGATTGGTAGGCAGCCTGTCTCCCGGCCCGCACACTGTCCTTGATATCGGGTGTGGCGACGGACGCTTCGGTCGTTTTTTGCGCGACTCAGGCGTGGAAATTAGCTACACCGGAGTGGACCTGACACCGCAGTTATTGGTGTATGCGCGTTCGGCCGAAGACGACATCTTACTGACCCGAGACATCAACCGGGAAGACAGCCTGTCTGATCTGCCGAAATTCTCGTGCATTGCCTGTCTGTCGACACTTCAGCATATCCCCGGCCATGCTAACAGAGTCCGGCTATTGCGGGAAATGGGCGAACATTTGACGGATAACGGGATAATGTTTTTGGGCAACTGGCAGTTTATGGACAGCGAACGCCAGCGTCGCAAACTCCGGGATTGGGAGATAGCCGACATAGACGCGCATGATGTTGGTCAGGAAGACTTTCTGCTGAGCTGGAACCGGGGCGGTAGCGGTTTGCGCTACGTTGCCTACCTGGATGAGCCAATGACCCGTCAACTAGCACATGAAGCCGGTCTACAGATCATCGAGTCATTCCGAAGCGATGGCCGCGAGGGAAATTTGAACCTGTATTCGATATTAACCGGTTGACAGTTGTCGGGCAGATGCTAGAATCGAAAGTTGGAGTGCTTTCTTATTATGACGCTCAAAGAACAGTTGCGAGCCGATACGGTAACTGCCATGCGCGAGGGGATACCCAGCGTCGCGATGTGTTGCGTATGGTATCGGCCGCTATCAAGCAAACTGAAGTTGACGAGCGGGTGAGTTGGACGACGCTGGGGTCCTGGATGTCTTGCGCAAACAGGCCAAGCTTCGTCGAAAGCATGGCTGATTACGAAAAAGCAGGACGTTCTGATGCTCAGGCACAGGAAGCCGCTGAGCTGGCGATTATTGAGTCTTATCTTCCGCAAATGATGTCATGAAGAAGTGACTGCGCTGGCGTCGTCCGTCATAGCCGAACTTGGCGTTACTGATGCCAAGGGAATGGGGCAGGTGATGGGCAAACTCATGCCGCAGTTGAAGGGCAACGCCGACGGCCGAATGGTAAATGAGGTTGTCCGCGAGTTGCTTCAGTAGCCGGCCTCCCTCTATGTCCACAGCAACATCCTCATATCGGGAATATATCGATCAGTTTCGTAATTTTGTCAGGCGCTGGGCAGTCTGGTTGTTTGCGGTTGGTATGACCCTGGCAATGACGCTGATCCTTTCTCTGAATTTCGGAGACAATTCCGAGTTAAGTGTTGTTGTTGGTCAGCCGGCACCTAATGACATTCTTTCCCCGCGGGCATTCTCGTACACCAGCACACTGCTTACTGAGCAGGCGCGTGAGCAGGCCATGCGGAATGTGCCTGACGTCTATACCCCACTTGATCTATCGATCAGCCGGGCTCAGTTGGCACAGGCACGGGCAGTTTTTGCGTTTATTGACACTGTACGCGCAGATGCCAACGCGCCTATTGAGCGCAAGATAGAGTATATCCAGGCGATTGATAATTTACGGATCAATGAAGACGTTGCCCGTGGGCTGATCAATCTGAGTGCGGCCGATTATGATCGTGTACAACAAGATGTTTGCGTATAGTGGAAGATTTGATGCGTGAGGAAATACGACCTACCCAGCAGGGATTACCAACGTACTGCCCGCAGGTTAGCCAGCCTGGATTTGTCTCCTCTACAGACCACTATCGTGACCGAACTCGCCTACCAGTTCCTGGTCCCTACGGTATTCCCTGATGCTGAGGCAACGACCGCCGGCCGGGAAGAAGCTGCTGAGGCAGTTGAACCGGTTGTCGGACGGTTGCGCCGGACCAGCGCATTGTGCGTGCCGGTGATATCGTCACAGATGCCGATTTTGAACTGATGACAGAGCTGGGCTTGCTGCAGCGCGATCGCGACTGGACCTACGTGGCCAGCATGTTTATGGCTTCGTTGTTGTTTGTTACCATCGTTACACTCTACTGGGTTCGTTTCCAGAAAGAAGAATTCCCCAACGGCCGCTATGTTCTGGTTCTGGCAATCCTGATCCTGCTCTTTACCCTGGCGGCCAAGATCATGATTAACGGCACAGACACGCTTTCTATTGGTACCCGTTGGCTGCGTTGTCCATGCTGCTGGCAGTTGTCTACGATACCCGATTTGCCATCCTCGTGACGGCCTGATGGCCGTCCTGGCTGATTCATCAGCGAATTCGCTAGAACTGGCGTTATATCTACTGGCTGGGGATTGCTCAGCATCCTGACGTTGCGTGATGCACAGCGTCTTTCAGCGTTCTTCCGGGCCGGGCTGCTGGCGGCGTTAGGGTATATCTTTGTAGCGGTGATGTATTGGTTGCCGCGAAGCCTGGATGTTTCAACGATCGCCCCCGTTGCCCTATATGGCCTCGGTAACGGCATTCTTTCCTCCGGCCTGACATTGGCTGGTTTCTATATCCTCGGCGGTCTGTTCGGCATTGTAACCGTGCTGCAATTGCAGGACTTGTCGCGGCTGGATCACGACCTGCTGCGCGAGCTACTCCGTCGTGCACCGGGAACGTATCATCACAGTATTATGGTGGCGAACCTGGCCGAGCAAGCGGCCGAACGTGTGGGGGCCAACAGTACATTAGTGCGGGTAGGGGCCTTTTATCACGATGTCGGCAAGATGGTTCGGCCGCCTTTCTTTACAGAAAATCAGGAAGGTGTGAATCCTCATGATTCACTGGACCCGACCACGAGCGCGCGGATTATCATTGCCCATGTCAAGGACGGCCTTGAACTGGGCGCGCGCTACCGGTTGCCTTTCCGGATCACCGACATAATTGCCCAGCATCACGGGACGCGAACGATTAAGAGCTTTTACCATAAAGCGCAGGAGCAAGCCGGTGAAGGTGCCGAAGAGATCGACCCACGTCCCTTTACCTATCCGGGTCCACGGCCCCAATCAAGAGAAGCCGGAATCGTCATGCTGGCCGATGCCATAGATGCAGCATCTACCGCTGTGCGGCCGAACACAGAGAAAGCGATTGAAAAGTTGGTAAACTCGATAGTTGAGGATGATATCCTGAATAACCAGTTGATTGATTCCGGGCTGACGTTGGGGGATTTGGATCAAATACGACTCTCGTTTATTGAAACGTTGAAGGGCCGTTTCCATGTTCGTGTCCAATACCCCGGTAATGAGTTGCTGACCAGCGAGAACTTTGCGGGAGTCCTGCCCGCCGGGCAGACTGCTTTGCTGGAGGAAGGGAGCAAAGGGGACCCTGTGCCAGCCCGTCACAGCGAGGAAGCGCTTAGCACCAACTAACAATCACTTCTATCCCGGCAACTACACTCATTTCTCCATGGCCTATCAAATCGACATAGATGAATCATGCGAAGTCCCTCCGGGAACGGCCGTTGCCCTGGTAAAGGCCGTAGCGACCATACTTGACGAGGAAGCAGTTGATCAGGCTGCCGGGTTAACGGTGTTGCTGGCAGATGATGGCTATCTGCGATCCCTCAATGATCAATTCCGGCAGGAAGATCACCCCACTGACGTTTTGAGTTTTCCGGCAGGAGATACCATGCCGGGTATGCCGGATGAGGGTGTTTACCTGGGGGATATCGCCATCTCGGTCCCGTATGCCCAGCGACAGGCTGATCGGCGCGGTCATGCTCTCATGGATGAGTTGCAGTTGCTGGCTGTCCATGGAACCTTACACTTGCTGGGGTATGATCACGCTACAGATGAAGAGAAAACCGAGATGTGGGCACGACAGGAGTTGGTGTTGGGCTTGCTTGGTTTGAGCCACGTACAACCAACGGAGGGGGATGGTGAGCCTGAGCACTAAATCGCGCGAAGAAGCAACGCGTCGTGTGCTGAGCTTCCGTTACGCGTTTGAAGGCTGGTGGTATGTTCTGCGAACCCAGCACAATACCTGGATCCATGCCACTGCCAGTATTGCCGTCTTTTGTATGTGCCTCTGGCTGGGAATTGATCGGGTGGGGTGGGCGATTATTATCTTGACTGTGATGATTGTCTGGATCACGGAATTTCTGAATACAGCGATTGAAGCTGTTGTGGATATGGTCAGCCCCGACTATCATCCCCTGGCTAAAGTGGCAAAGGATGTGGCTGCCGCCGGTGTATTACTGGGGGCTGTGGGGTCTGTGCTGGTGGGGCTGCTGATATTGGGGCCACCGCTTTGGGCCAAATTGCAGTTGCTTTTCAGAGGCTAGGGCTTGGGCAGGTTTTGTACGGGGATATTACGCCAAAATGGATTTGACGCATCCCGGTCGAGAGATTAGGCGCCCCACTTGTGTTCCAGGCCGGACCAATTTCGGGATCATTCCAGGCCAACCCAAATTCATCTCCACCATCGTAGTAGTTGTCAACCACATACAGCAGCGTGACGTCAGTCAGAGCCAGGAACCCGTGGGCAACGCCGATGGGGATGAACAAGCCTGTATTATCATCGGCCGACAGGGTAATCGTCGCGGCCGTGCGGTGGGCAGGGGATGAAGGGCGCAAATCCACAAGGCCTACCTGAATTTTCCCGGTTAGCAGATACCAATAATCCACCTGATTAAAATGGTAATGGAGACCGCGAAGAACACCTTCTCTCGACTCGGAGCGATTCATTTGAACCGCTTCCCAATTCCGTTGGGGAAACCACTCTTTGCGGAAAATCTCGGTAAAACGGCCGCGATTGTCAGCAAACGCCTGAAGCTTGGCAAGCCGGACGCCGGGAATTTGCTTGTGTTCTGTGATAGTCGGTGCTGTCATAATTTAGGTACGCATGAGATTGCTGGCAAAGAAGTAGAGGTTTGCGGGACGCTCGGCCAATCTGCGCATGAAGTAGGGGTACCATGCCGTCCCGTAGGGACATACACCTGACCGTATAACCTTGTTTTACCAGGGCATCCTGTAAATCGCGCCGAATCCCATGCAGCATCTGGAACTCAAATGCGCTGGTGGGGATGCTGCGCTTTTGCGTGTAGTTAATAATCTCCTGAATCATACGTTCATCATGGGTTGCAAACGCCGGACGACGCCTCTTGCCAACGACTCATTGGAGAGCATCAAACGACTGAGATGTAGAAAGGCAGCATCAGTGTCTGCCTTAATGGGGAAGGCTACATCAGCCGGTTCAGCATAGGCACCCTTACAAAGTCGTATGGATGTACCTTCCTTGAGTAGCGACTCAACATCAGCCTCGCTTCGATAAAGGTAGGATTGGATCACGACGCCTACGTTTGTCAAACCATATTCGTGTCGCAGTGAATCAAATGTGAAGCGTTGTACCGGTGACAAGACTGTCTTCCATGTCGATACGGACAAACAGGTCACGTTGCGCTGCATGCTGGACAATTTGGCAGGCATTTTCCTTGGCGAGGTTTTCATCAATCTTGAGCCCGAGCTGGCTCAGCTTGATCGAAATCCCCGAATCTAGCTGGTGCTCATGAATGGTATTAATGAGGCGCAAAATCTCGTCGCGGGCGCTAATGGCTCCTTCCTGATCCGTGACGCTCTCGCCCAGATAATCCATCGTTACTTTGAGACCCTGGTTGTTCAACCCCTGAGCTACAGTGGCGGCCGCTTGCCGGTCTGTTCCGGCAACGAACCGGGATGCTACGCGCCAGGCCAGTTCCTGATCTGTTACCATCGTTCTGGCCCATCCGGCTTGCGACAGGTATAACAGCAAGTGTCTTAACCAGTTCTCGCCGTAACGCACCATGAGATAGGCTCCGATTGCAACGACAGCCACAAGGGCAAGAGACGGACCGCGCCGGGCGTTTTGTTCATCCATACGATCAATTTTACCCGGACGTGTCGCCAAGCCCAAGAAAACAGGCTGTTCCGACGGTGCGCCGAGAATAAGCAATTATGCAACGGTCAGCGGCCGATTGGGTTATATAGGGCACTACACATTGTCGACTGAGCACTGCCAAAAGGAGACGTTAACGGATATGGGTTTATTAGACGGAAAGAAAGCACTGGTCTTTGGTGTTGCCAACAAAAATTCAATTGCCTGGGCGATTACTGAAGCGCTTCTGGCTGGAGGAGCGGAAGTAGCATTAAGCTATGCAATCCCGCAACTGGAGAAACGGGTGATGCCCCTGGCCGAGGCGGCCGGTATATCGTTCGTGGAAAAGTGCGACGTGACTGTGGATGCCGAGGTGGATGCTTTGTTTGATCAGGTTTCTGACCGGGTTGGGAACCTTGACATTCTTGTACATGCCATCGCCTATGCACCATCCGAAGCCCTTTCCGGTCGATTCTACAATACGACACGTGATGATTTTCGTGTAGCGATGGAGGTTAGCACTTACAGCCTAGTACAGCTAACGCGGAAAACTTTGCCACTGATGCCGGATGGGGGCAGTATCATGTGCCTGACCTACTACGGCGCGGAGAAGGTGGTACCCCATTACAATGTCATGGGCGTTGCCAAGGCCGGATTGGAGGCCAGCACCCGTTATCTTGCGGCTGAGGTTGGTCCAATGGGCATTCGTGTGAATGCGATTTCGGCCGGTCCCATCAAGACGCTTTCAGCATCCGGCGTATCCGGTTTCCGCAAGATGTTGTCCTATGCCGGCGAGCGCGCTCCTTTGCGCCGAAACGTGGATCAGGATGAAGTTGCCCGCACAGCTTTGTGGTTGGCTAGCGATCTTAGCAGTGGGGTAACCGGGGAAATCATCCACGTTGATGCCGGGTACAACGTCCTGGGTGTACCTGAACCACCGGAGAATTGGGAGTAAAATCACTGGAACATTGCTTAATGATAAATGTAAGCGGACGGCGTTATACTGCTTGACAATTTAGGCAGTTGAGCTATATTGCCAATCGTTCGTTGCAAATATCCAATAGAGACTCTTATAGGGAGCAGTCGAGGGATCGGCCCGTTGAAGCTGCAGCAACCCCCGTTTGTGGGAAGGTGCTAACTCCGACAGCAATTGCTGAGAGATAAGAGGCAAGCAAATAGACCTAGATGCCCGCCTCTTGAATGATTCAAGAGGCGTTTTCATTAGCCCAATCGGGCTGCGAGGATTGAAACCATTGCGGCCCAGTAGCAGATAATTTCTGGAGGTTGATTACTATGACGACAAGTTTTATGTCGGCGCCGAGTATGTTGTTTACATCGGAGTCGGTTACGGAAGGGCATCCTGACAAGATGTGCGACCAAATTAGCGATGCTGTTCTGGATGCTTTGCTGGAACAGGACCCGATGGCTCGCGTAGCTTGCGAGACGGCTGTCAAGACCGGCTTTGTCATGTTGGCCGGGGAGATAACCACCACAGCGTTTGTGGATTTTGACAAGCTGGTTCGGGAAGTAGTGATTGATATCGGCTTTGACGACAGCAGCAAGGGTTTGATGGTCATACCTGTGGTGTGTTGGCTGCTATCGGTTCGCAGAGCCCGGATATTGCCCAGGGCGTTGATCAATCGCTTGATAGCCGTCTCAATGGGGACAGCGAAGCGGAGATTGATTCCATCGGCGCAGGCGACCAGGGTATGATGTTCGGGTTCGCCTGCGATGAAACCGATGTGCTGATGCCGTTGCCCATCTATCTGGCGCATGGCCTGACCCGTCGGCTTTCCGAAGCGCGTCGTGACGGGACTTTGCCCTGGGCGCGTCCGGACGGCAAGGCGCAGGTTACAGTTGAATACCGGTTTGGTAAGCCTCACCGCATTCACACTGTGCTGGTCAGCACGCAGCACTCGGCCGATGTGGACTTGAGCACAATTACCGAAGGGATTATTGATGATGTGATTAAGCCGGTCTTGCCGGATGAGCTGGTTGACTACTCTGATGTTGTCATTAATCCGCAGAAGGCAAGTGACACAACCGACACCGGGCTAAACATTTACGTAAATCCTACCGGCCGCTTCGAAGTTGGTGGCCCAATGGGTGACGCCGGTGTCACCGGCCGCAAGATCATTGTGGATACTTACGGCGGCATGGGCCGTCATGGCGGTGGAGCATTCAGTGGTAAGGATCCGACGAAGGTTGACCGCAGTGCAGCGTATGCCGCCCGTTGGGTTGCCAAGAATCTTGTAGCTGCCGGATTGGCGGAGCGGTGTGAAGTGCAGGTGGCGTACGCCATCGGCGTTGCCCATCCGCTGAGCGTCAATGTTGAGACCTTCGGCACCAGCCCGTACACAACCGAGCAGCTTGTATCGTTGATCAATGAGCACTTCGATCTGCGTCCCGGTGCCATCATTCGTGACCTGGATTTGCGCCGACCCATCTACCGGAATACGGCCGCTTTCGGGCACTTCGGCCGTGATGACATCGAAGCGCCGTGGGAAAATACGGATCGAGCCGACGCCCTCCGGGAATCGGCCCAGAAATTCGTTGCGGCTGTCGCCTGATAATCGGTCTATAATCAGGCAGCCAACCAAATAGAGTTCAAGCAGCGCTGCATTTGCAAGGTAGATGTGGCGCTGCTTTGTGGCGCTTGACGCGGGGTAGGGCCTGCGTTAGAATCGTTAATCTTGTGAGTATCACGTCCATTATAGAGATTTATGTTTGAAAACCTTGGCTCGCGATTGCAGACTGTCTTTGACAATCTGCAGCGTCGCGGAAAACTAACTGAAGAAGATGTCGACGTCGCCATGCGCGAGGTCCGTCTTGCGCTGCTTGAAGCCGACGTTAATTTCAAGGTTGTCAAAGATTTTGTCGCTCGTGTACGTGAGCGTGCTGTTGGTCAGGAGGTGATGCGGAGCCTCACCCCCGGTCAGCAGGTCGTTAAAATCGTCCAGGAAGAACTTATCCAAACTCTGGGTGAGCCGGGACGCCTGAACCTGGGTGCCCAGTCCCCGGCCGTAATTATGTTGGTGGGGTTACAGGGTGCCGGAAAGACAACCATGGCCGGCAAGCTTGCGCTTCATTTGCGCAAACAGGGACGCCGTCCGCTTATGGTTGCGGCCGATGTGTATCGGCCGGCAGCGATTGACCAGCTTGAGGCATTGGGCAGACAACTGGACATTCCCGTGTACAGCGAAGGTGCACAGGGTATCCCGGTTGATGTCGCTGCCAATGGCGTCAAGCAGGCAACAGCTACCGGAGCGACAGTCGTCATCATTGATACCGCCGGCCGGTTGACCATTGATGACATGATGATGGACGAGATCAAGGCCATCAAGGCCAGGGTCCAGCCCATTGAAATCCTTCTGGTGGCCGACGCCATGACCGGACAGGAAGCTGTCCGTGTTGCCACTGACTTTAACAACGCCGTTCCGTTGACCGGCCTAATCATGACCAAGATTGACGGTGATGCTCGCGGCGGTGCGGCTATTTCCATGCGCGAAGTAACCGGTGTACCGATTAAATTCCTGGGCACGGGCGAAAAGCTAAACGCCGTTGAAGTGTTCCACCCGGATCGTCTGGCAAACCGGATACTGGGCATGGGCGATGTCTTGACACTGATTGAGCAGGCCCAGTCTGAAATGGATATGGAGGAAGCCCAGCGTACAGGTGAGCGCCTGGCAAGCGGTAAGTTCGATTTGAACGACTTCCTCAGCCAACTCCAGCAGGTCAAGCGTATGGGACCGATTGGAAAGATTTTGGAAATGGTCCCCGGCATGAACAAGATTGCCGGAGATGTGGATTTAAGCGGCGCTGAAAAGGACTTCAAGCGAATTGAAGCAATCATTCAGTCCATGACCATTGAAGAGCGTAAGAATCCACGCTTAATCAAGGCTAGCCGGAAGCGCCGCGTGGCGGCCGGGTCCGGCACAACCGTTCAGGAAGTCAACCTCCTGCTGAAGCAACACCGCGAAATGCAGGATATGATGAAGCAATTACAAAAAGGGGGACGGAGCCGTTCGGCTCTGGGGTCGCTTTTGAATGGGCGACTACCCACCGGAAAATAAAATTTAGTTGGAGTAGAAAATTTCACTATGCTGCGTATTCGTCTAACCAGAACAGGCAAGAAACGCCAACCTTATTATCGTATCGTTGTGGCTGATATTGAGGCCAAGCGAGACGGCCGCATTGTCGAGCGCATTGGTCACTATAATCCGCTTACCGATCCGGCCACCTATTCTATCGAAGAAGATCGCGCCCTTCACTGGCTCAGTGTCGGCGCACAACCGTCCGATGCTGTTCAGCGTCTCCTGGATAAGCAGGGAACGACCGAGCGCCTTGCTCGTTACCACGCCGGTGAATCCATTGAGTCACTCGTTGCTGAATACGAAGGTCTGACACTGGATGAGGCCGTCGCAGAGGTTGTTGAGGCTGTAGCGACCGCTGAAGTGGTCGCCGAAGTTGCCGCGGTTATCGAAGAAGAAGAGTAGTCTCAGCATGAAAGACCTCGTTGAGTACGTGGTTAAATCACTCGTTGATAACCCCGATGAAGTTCACGTTGTCGAGGTACCGGGTAACGCTTCCACTATTATTGAGCTTGAAGTTGCGGCCGATGACATGGGCCGCATCATCGGCCGGGGTGGACGTGTCATTGATTCTATCCGGACAATTGTGCAGATTCGCGCGGCAAAAGAAGGCCAACGTGTTGATCTCGAGCTGTTGGAGGCAGGCGAACTGCACTAAAGTTGGATGACGCATGAGCACAGATTCACAAGGAAGCTTGATGGATCAAAAACCGCGTAATTCCGAAGGCTCTGTAGAACAATCTACCGAGCCTCGTTTTTTGGTTATTGGCCGAATCGTTCGCCCGCATGGTGTGCGGGGTGAGGTGCGTGTGGAGCTCCACACGAGTGATCCGGCTCGGTTTCAACAACTGGAGTTCGTCCATATTGGAGATCCGTCAGCGAAACCGACAACAGTCAACAGCGCCCGTCTTCATCAGGACGTGGTTCTGCTAACATTCGACGGTGTAACAACCCGCAACGAAGCCGACCTGCTTCGCAATCAATGGTTGTATGTTCCCACTGAAGAAGCCATTCCCCTGGAAGATGGCGAATACTTCCTTTATCAGCTAGAGGGATTAACGGTCCGAGATCAGAATGGCCGGGAATTGGGACAGCTCGCTGAGGTCATGGAAACCGGCGCGAACAATGTGTTTGTTGTTCACGGCGATTTTGGCGACATTCTTCTGCCGGATATCCCTGACGTTGTTCAGGATATTGACTTTGATACCGGCGTTATGGTTGTTCAATTACTGCCAGGGCTGGTAGACTCTTCCCTGTTAGGAGGTGCAGAGCCGGATATGGGGGAAGCGACTTCCTGATTCTGGAAGAATTTATGGCGACGGATGAGAAAAAATATTGGCTTGGGTTTAACCGGGTAAAAGGTATTGGCCCTGCCAAACTGCAAGCCATTCTCGGCTATTTTGGCAGCGCTGAGAAAGCCTGGCAGGCTTCCCCGGAACAACTCGAAGCCATTGGTGTTGATGTCCGTACCATCCAGAGCTTTGTCGAAACACGAAATACGGCCGATCTTGATCAGTGGTTTGCGCAAACCATTGACAGCAACATTACTATTCTCACGTGGGATAGCGCTGATTATCCGGATCTGCTGCGGCAAATAGCAGCCCCGCCGCCTGTGCTATATGTCCGCGGTCAACTGGAACCGGTTGACCAATGGGCTGTGGCCGTTGTCGGCACCCGGCGTCTTTCGGCATATGGCAAAGTGATCACCCGGGAAATTGTATCCGGGCTGGTTACCAATGGAATCACAATCGTTAGCGGTATGGCACGAGGCATTGATGCCATTGCCCACCGCACAGCGCTTGAACTCAACGGCCGAACGATTGGCGTCCTCGGTTCAGGCATTGACGAGCTTTATCCGCCTGAGCACAAGAAACTGGCCGAGCAGATTTGCGATGGGCAGGGGGCAATCATTAGCGAATACAGCCTGGGAACTCCGCCGGAATCGCGAAACTTCCCGGCACGCAATCGGGTCATTAGCGGTCTCTCATTGGGTGTTGTCGTTGTGGAAGCTGGGGAAAGAAGCGGCGCGCTCATCACGTCTCGATTTGCAGTGGAGCAGGATCGCGAAGTATTTGCCATCCCTGGAAATATTAACAGCCCCGTTAGCCTGGGTACCAACCGGCTGATCCAGGAAGGTGCCAAGTTGGTCACCGGAATTGACGACATCCTGGATGAGTTGAATTTACGGATGGTAGCCGAGCAGACCGAGCTTCTCACTGCCGTCCCTGATTCGGCCGAGGAAGCAGCACTTCTGGCCCAGCTTTCGACAAGTCCGATCCATATTGACGAGTTGTGTCGTCTGTCCGGGTTGTCGAGTGCGATAGTAGGCGGTACCCTCACCCTCATGGAACTAAAAGGGATGGTTCAGCAGGTTGGGGGGATGAACTACGTAAGGATTCGGGAAGCTGGTCCAGAATATGATACCGGCGCTTAGATGTCGGTTTTCAGATGAGAAATAAACCATGCGTGCATTGATATTCGCCGGTGGTAGCGGCCGCAGATTGTGGCCGATTAGCCGGCAAGCTTCACCTAAACAATTTGAACCAATCATCGGTGAGGAATCCACATTACAAATGGCGATCAGTCGTGTGCTGCCGACCTATGGCGCAGATAGCATCTATGTTGCCACCAACAGCAATTATCTGGAGATGGTCCAGGACCAGTTGCCTCAGATTGATCCCACTCACTTGATTGGCGAACCGACACGGCGCGATCTTGGCCCCGCCGTCGGGCTAGCAATGGCTCATGTTGCACAGGAGAACGAAGACGAGCCGGTTGCCATTTTGTGGAGCGACAATGTCATCGAAAATGTGGGCTCATTCCTGCATCTCATGTCTACGGCTGAATCACTGGTGTTGGAAACAGATGCCGAGCTTGTGTACCTTGGCGAAACACCACGCTTTGCCAACGAGAACCTGGGCTGGATTCGGATAAGCGACCAATTAGGCACCCATGACGGCGAGCCATATTTTCGGTTTGAATCGCTGACCTATCGGCCCTCTCTTGAGAAGTGCCGGGCCATGTTTGAAAGCGGAGATTATGTCTGGAATACCGGGTTCTTCGTTACCCGACCACGTTTCATCCGTAGCCTGTACCGGCAGTATATGCCGGAAATGTGGGAACAACTCTCGGAAATTGAAGCCTCTATCGGGACTGATAATTACGAGACGGTGCTGAATGATGTCTATCCCAAGATGGAGTCAATCAGTTTTGATGACGCAATCCTGGCCCACATGGAACCCGGTCAGGCACTTGTCCTCCATAGCGACATGGGCTGGAGCGATCCCGGCACCTTATATGCCCTGAAGGAAACGGTCGCTCCTGATCCGGAAATCAACGCGACCAAGGGGCTGGTGATCGATGCCTCCTGCCGCGACAGCTTAATCTATAACTACGAACCTGAGAAACTTGTAATGACAATTGGACTGGATGGGGTTATCGTAGTAAACACAGAAGACGCACTGCTGGTGGCTCATAAAGACAGCATCCCCCAGCTAAAAGAAGAAGTCAACAAGTTAGAAGGAACCGAGCTGGAAAAATACAGCTAATCTCTTTGGAAGAAGAATACCTCATGAGTGAATTACAATTGGAAGGTTACTGTTTCAAATGCAAAGCAAAGCGAAACATGCTCAACCCTTCCGCGGAGTGGGCGGCCAATGGTTCGCCGGGTACGCGTGGTGTGTGCCCTGTCTGCGGCGGTACCATCTATAAGCAAGGCTATACGCCTGCCCACGAAACATTGCCCAAGCCGGAAATCACAGCCACATCCAAGAGCAAAAAGAAAAAGACAACAAAGCGGTCCGGCAAGCTTGTCGTTGTCGAGTCTCCGGCCAAGGCCAAGACAATCGGCCGTTATCTGGGTAAAGGCTACACCGTCAAGCCCAGCCTCGGCCACGTCCGCGATCTCCTTAAATCCCGCCTTAGCGTGGATGTCGAGCACGATTACACACCGGAATATCGCGTGCCGAACGAAAAACGGCCGATCGTTAAGGAACTGAAGGCTGCTGCGGCCAAGGCTGAGGAAATCTATCTGGCAACTGACCCGGACCGCGAAGGCGAAGCCATTGCCTGGCATGTACTGGAAGCGGCCGAGATAGACCCGGAACGCACAAAGCGCGTCGTCTTTAATGAAATTACGAAGCCGGCTGTAAAGGCGGCATTTGAGAATCCACGCGAGATTGATATGGATCGCGTGGATGCACAGCAGGCACGACGAATCCTCGATCGGCTGGTTGGCTATAATCTCAGCCCGCTGCTGTGGCGAAAGGTGCGTGGTCGCCTGTCGGCCGGTCGCGTGCAATCCGTAGCCCTGCGTCTGGTGGTAGACCGTGAGCGCGAGATAGATGCGTTTGTACCTGTTGAATACTGGACGATTGACGCAGAGGTCAGCCAGGACAAGTATGGCAGTCTGGATAGCCATAACGGCAGCGACCGACCCTTCTTTGTATCACGGCTCCATAAGCTCAATGGGGCTGATCCTGAACTCCATTCCGAGGAAGAAGTCCAGCCCCACGTGGACGCTCTGGAAGATGCTGATTGGCGGGTCACGTCCGTCAACATCGGCAGCCGGACACGTAAGCCGGCTGCGCCGTTCACAACCAGTACCATGCAACAGGAAGCCTCACGTCGTTTGCGGTTTGGTACAACCAAGACCATGCGCATGGCTCAGGAACTGTATGAAGGCGTTGATATCGGCAACGATGAAGGTATCACCGGCCTTATCACCTACATGCGTACCGACAGCGTCAATGTGGCGGCAGAAGCCCAGCAACAAGCTCGCGAGTACGTTACTGACCAATACGGGGCAGAATATCTGCCGGATTCACCGCCGATCTATAAGACAAAATCCAAGACAGCCCAGGAAGCGCACGAAGCCGTTCGGCCGACATCCGTCGAACGCACCCCCACCAAAATGAAGGCCTTCCTCAAGCGGGATCAGTATCGCCTGTATAAGCTGATCTGGGACCGGTTTGTCGCCAGCCAGATGGCTCCGGCACTGTATGACACCCTGTCAGTTGATATTCACGCAGGCCCGGCAACCGTTCCGGCCGAGGAGCGACCGTATCTGTTCCGTGCCACTGGATCAAATCTGCGTTTCCGTGGCTTCCTTATCGTTTACGAGAGTAAGGAAGAAGAGGACGCGGCTGAGAACCAGCCGCAAGGCGAGCATCCGGTACCGAATGATCTTCAGGTTGGAGAAGGGCTTGATTTACTGCGGCTACTCCCTGAACAGCACTTCACGCAACCGCCACCGCGCTACTCTGAAGCCAGTTTGGTTAAGGAACTGGAGGAAAACGGCATCGGCCGTCCCAGCACCTACGCCATGATTGTGTCTACCATTCAGAATCGGGGCTATGTGGAACAGGACCAACGCAGACTCCACCCTACGGAGATTGGTCTAATCGTCAATGATCTGTTGGTCGAGCACTTCCCGGATGTTGTCTCGACTGATTTCACGGCTAATCTGGAAGATAACCTGGATGAGATCGCTGATGGTAAGGCATGGGTGCCCGTTATTGACGAATTCTATCAGCAGTTTTCAGAGGAGCTCACCAAGGCTGATGCGGCCATTCCCAAGCTCGACTTAAAGAAAGAGCCGGAGCTGGTTGGGCGTGATTGCCCCCTGAGTGGACATCCGTTAGTTTACCGTGACGGCCGGTACGGCCGTTTCATCGGGTGCAGTGACTACCCCCGCTGCAAGTACACCGAACAGGTACTGGTAAAAGTTGGGGTGACTTGCCCGAAATGCGGCGGCGACCTGATTGAAAAACGTACCCGTAAGGGCCGGATATTCTATGGCTGCTCCAGTTATCCGGATTGTGACTGGACCAACTGGAAACGGCCGGTACCGAAACCCTGTCCGGTTTGCAATGGGGTGATGGTGCAGGAAAACAAGAGCACCCTGAAATGCACCCAGTGCGATCATCAGGAAGATTTTGTTCCAGAGACCGAAGAAACGGAAACAGAAATGGCATAAACATTGCCTGATCCTGCCCTCGAATATTTAAAGGCTGCTCAAATTGAGCAGCCTCTTTATTTTGGATCAGGGTGTAACGCCAAATTTCTCCAGGGCCGAACGCAAATCCATCGTGGGAGTGAACTGGATAGCATTCAGGCCAACGAATTCAGCGCCGGTGATGTTGGCCGGGGCATCATCTATAAACACAGCCTCTGATGGATTGCGGCCCAATCGCTCCAGCGTCCGCCTGTAAATCTCCGGGGCCGGCTTCATTACCCGTTCATAGGCTGAACCAACAATCAGGTCAAAATCATCGGCAATGGGATAAATGTTTTCCAGCGAATTCATCAACCCGTCTGTGGCGTTGCTGATAATGGCTGTCTGGTATTTGGGGTGCAGTTCCCGAATCAGTTCCATCAGGTCCTCATCCAGGCGATCTCCAGCCCAGAAATCGGACCGGAAGGATGGCAACTCATCGCCCAGTTGCAGATGTTCGCCTACCCACAGCCATAGTTCCTCGTCCGTAATAGCGCCTTGTTGAGCCAGTGTCCCCATTCGGCTATGAAAAACGACCTCATCAGCACTACCCTGGGGCAAGCCCAGTTGCTGCTCCCATCTACGCCGTCCGCTGTGATCATGCGTGCGAACTAGCACCCCACCCACATCAAAGATCACCGCCTTAGTGCTATCATTCATCGAGCAATACCACCGGTTCCTGATAATAACGTAACCGGCTTCGCGATAGCTTACCGGCCAGGAATTCATTGAACCAGGCCCGTTTTTCCACTAGTGGTTCATCAAGTCGCAATCGTGTTAGGTCAGCGTTCAGTCGCAGGATTCGGCCGGGAATGACAAAGCGGGTAAGTCCGGCAGGTAGGAGGTCACCGTTAGCGGCTGCGTCAAACACATCAGATGGTGCAAGCTGCGGGAAAACCGCGACGGCCGCCAGCGCGGGGAACTGTGCCTGCAAGCGATCCATGTCAGTCAACAACGTTCGCTCGACATTCCCCCATTCAGTATAGCGGGCAACCAGTCGTCGCATGACATCGAGTTTATTAAAACCTGTACCCACTGAAGCCAGCTTAAAGCCACCATCGCGATCGAGGAAGTAGCAAATAGCATCCGGTTGGGTTAAGGCCTTGCGTGTCTGATCTGCCTCAATCGGATTAATTTCCAGGCCGTCAATTCCCTCTAGCGCATCATAGAACAGACCGACCATTTCTTCTGACGCATCTTCATAGGGCTTACTGATTGCGTGGTACCAGGTGTGTAGCTCGAATCCGTCATCTTCTTCCCGCACAACCTGGACAATCACATATGGATAACCCAACTGGGATAATGCGCTGTAGCGCGTTGCACCGTCCAGGATAATGTAACGTCCCTTCCAGTAGGTGGTAACCGGGGGGTTCACCAAACGGCCGTCATCCTCCAGACGACTCATCAGTCGATTTACCCGCTTGACGTCAATATGCTCGTGGGGCGTCACCATATCGACAGGGACGACTTCCAAATCGAGCAAGGCGTTCTTTTGTTGCTTTTCCAGAACGTCCAGCAAGCCGGTTACAACAAAATCGGAGATGTCGCGGTTTTGCTCGTCCAATACGGCCGTTACATGGGGTGTTAAAAGAACGCGCGGGTGGTGTCGCAGTTTTTCTGCATACGGGCTGGGAGCGTCGGTTTCCGGGGGTAGTTCCGCAACCGCAGCTCCGGCGATATGCCCCTGTTCAAGTGCCGCGAGTAAAGCCTCATCATCAACCAGGTCGGTGTGCCCACTGTTTATCAGCAGGCTCCCCGGCTTCATCGCTAGCAACTCGGCCTTGCCCACCAGCGTATCGGTCTCCAACCGGAACGGAACATGCAGGCTGATGAAGTCAGACTCGCGTAGCAAATCCAGCAGATCAACCTGTTGGATGCCCTGCTCAAGCGCCAACTCCGGGGTAAGCCGCGGTTGATTGACGAGGATGTTCATGTCGAAGGCGCGGGCACGCTGGGCTACTTGCTGGCCGACATGACCATAGCCAATCAAACCAAGCGTTTTCCCGGCCAGACGTCCGTCACCAAACCGATCGGCTAATTGCAACATGCTGCCCACGGTATGTTCAGCAATGGCGACAGCACGGCCGCCGGGAGCATGGATGATTTCAATTCCCAACGAACGCGCCAGACTCACATCTACGTTATCAAGATTATCGGATAGCAGGCCGATGGCCCGGAGGTTGTGGGCATACTTGAGAATATCCCCGGTCAGTCGCTGCCGAGGTCCCACAATGATGGCCTGATACTCTCCGGCGTACCGCAAGAGCGTTTCCGGGTTGGCGTCAGGTAGCCATTCCACACTGGTGCTGCCCTGGAGCTTCTCCAGAGCCGGTTCGCTCAAATGAGTGCAAACCAAGACCCGTGCCGGATGATCGACCGCGGGGCTGGGGACTACAGGTTCGGCCGTCACGAGTTGATGGGGGTTGACTCTCGTTGCCGACCGCTGAAAAAGCGGGAAGGTTGAAATATCGACATTCCCGCCGCTGATTAAAATGCCGGCCCGACTACCGGCGGGTAGCTGGACCATGCCGGTGAACAGAGGGGCCAGCGCAACGGCCGAACTTGGCTCGACGATGATTTTAAGGCGCGACCAGATGAACTCCATCGTTTCCAGGATCGCCTCTTCAGTTACGGCAACCATGTCACTAACCAGTCTGCGCATAATCGCCAGGTTACGGCTGCCTATGGCCCGTGTGCGTAATCCGTCAGCAATGGTGACCGGAACGGACTCCAGCTTGTGGATTTCATTTTCACGCCAGGAAATACCCGCATCCGCACCGGCCGCCGGTTCAACACCAATGACCCGACAGGCAGGTGCCAACAGATTGGCAGCCAGGGCAGAGCCGCTGATCAGCCCGCCACCGCCCACCGGTACAAACAGGGCATCCAGAGGGCCAACTTCCTGGAACAGCTCCAGGGCGGCCGTTCCCTGACCGGCTATGATATTGTCATTGTCGTAAGGATGGACAAGTGTGTAGTGATGCTCGTCAATCAACGCCTGGGTGACTTCTTCCCGGACAAGCGCATCACAACTGACAATCCTGGCACCATAGGCCTCCGTGGCTGCACGCTTGTTGGCAGGGGCGTCTTCCGGCATAACAATGGTTGCCGGTACGCCGAGCAACTGCGAGGCCAAAGCCACCCCCTGGGCATGATTGCCGCTGGAGTGGGTGACAACGCCTTTCTGTCGCTCCTCTTCGCTCAGTTGGCTGATGGTGTTGTAAGCGCCACGAAATTTAAAGGCGCCGACCCGTTGGAAGTTTTCGCACTTGAGGAATACGGTACAGCCGGCAATCCGGTCAAGTGTCCGCGACGTTATCACCGGCGTGTGACCGGCAATACCATCCAGGCGCGCTGCAGCTTCAAGAACCTTTTGAGATGAAAGCATAGTGGGTGTGGGAAAGAGAACGAAACTAAATGAATTGACAGGTTCTTAACCGGAGGCAGGCGGAGGAACCGGCAAGTCTTCAACCGGGGTTGACTTCCATTTTTCCCCTTCCTCAATAAGCATGATAGGAATGCCGTCCCGGATAGGGTACTTCAATCCCGACTCGTGGCTGACAAGCCAACAACCGTGAACCAACTCCAGATGGCCGGGATCGTCCCCGTACTCCGTGGAGCGCACAGCTACCGGGCATCGAAGAATCTCTAGCAAAGCCGGGCTGATGGGCATATCTTGCTGGACATCACTCATTTTGAATACTCCTGGATTCAAGGTAAGCATGGATCATACGCACCCTTACGCGGAAGCGCAACCAGACTTGCCGATCAGAAGTATCCCAGACCGCGCCTACCAACTGGGGCAGGATAGTACCTGATGGGCCTTGTAGCCGGTAGGTCATCCGGCTGCTCAGTTCTGTCGGTGCCGGATTAATTTCAACCGTGATCGCACCTGACTCCCGCGCGACGAGGGGTAGGCTCGCGGCCGGTTGAACCACACTCGACGTACCAATCGACAGGAAAATATCGGCTGTACGGCTGGCTTCAAACGCTTTCTGCAAGGCCAATGCCGGAAGGTTTTCACCAAACCAGACCACATCTGGTCGGAGCAGGCTCCCACAAGTTGGACAATGGGGCGGGTGGTCTGTTGAATCATCCCAACTTTCCCATAAATGCTCGTGATCCACAACTTGACACGGAACAGATTGCCGTGAAGCTCAATGAGATCCTGGCTACCTGCCCGCCAATGCAGCCCGTCAACGTTCTGGGTTATCAATGTAAATTCCGGTACATGATGCTGCATGTCGACCAGAGCGTAATGACCTCCATTTGGTTCTGCCTGTGAGACAAGCTCCCGTCGCCATTGGTACCAATCCCAAACCAGGGCAGGATCGCGCCGGAACGCCTCCGGTGTAGCCAGTTGCAGCGGATCATAGTTCGCCCACAAGCCGGTTTGTGCTTCGCGGAAGGTGGGGACTCCGCTTTCGGCCGAGATACCTGCGCCGGTGAGTACAACGACATGGTTGGCCTGCCGCATACTTTCAATGAGTGCTGACGGGAATACGCTATTCATACCTACTGCAAATTGAGGATATAGATCGCGATATTGAAATAGATAAGTAACCCCGTTGCATCCACAATGGTTGTGATCATTGGTCCACTGATAACAGCCGGGTCAATATGGAGCTTGTCGGCAATGATGGGTACGACCGTCGCGGTGGTACAGGCCCAGATGACAACCAGAGGCAACGTCAAGGCCACCACAAGCGCCACCCCATAGCCGGTATCCCACAAGACAGCCCGGACGAATCCAAGCAATCCCATTACCAGACCCAGCAAGACAGCCACGCCAACCTCGCGGCTTAATGCCCGCCAGATAGTGTTGAGGCGGACTTCTCCCAGAGTGATAGCCCGAATGATGGTGGCGACAGTCTGGGAGCCGGCATTACCACCTGTACCGATGATCATCGGTGTGAAGTACGTCAGGGCAATCGCCAGGGCGATCTGGTGTTCGTAAAGGCGCGTGACGGAACCGGTCAGGGTTGCGCCAAGAAACAGGAGCAGTAGCCAGCCGACACGTTTGCGAAAGACCTGGAAAAGGGAGACGGAGAAGTAAGGCTGGTCCAACGGTTCAGAACCACCCAATCGCTGGATATCCTCGGTCGCCTCTTCTTCGACAATGTCCAGCACATCATCCACAGTGACAACACCCAGCAAACGGCCGTCGAGATCCACCACCGGTATCGCGTTATAGTCATAGCGCGATACCATTTCAGCCAGCTCTTCCTGATCAATATTCATCGGTACCGAGACGACTTCATCACTCATGATGGTGTCAATTGTCGTATCCGGCTGGGAGAGAATCAGCACGCGCAAAGGCACTACACCCAGGAGTTTGTCATCCCGGTCTACCACATAGAGATACTGTAATGTTTCGGCGTCTTCCAGAGAGCGTAAGTAGTCGAGTGTCTCGGCGACCGTCCATTGCCGCCTTAGCGCCACGACATCACGGGCCATCAGGCGGCCGGCAGTTTCTTCTTCGTAGACGAGTAACTGCCGGACCTCGTCGGCCGTGTCCGGTTCCATCAAACCGAGTAATCTGTCAGCCACAACATCCGGCAAGTCTTCGAGAAATTCTACGGCATCATCGGCCGGCAACTCATCAAGGAGATCCGCCAGTCGTTCATCGTCAACTTTCTCAACCAGCTCACTACGAACGAAACTGCCGGTTTCGTCCAGCACCTCACTGGCTGACTCGGTAGATAGCAACCCGAAGGCAATAACAGCCTGTTCAGGCTCCAGCTCATCAAGCAGCTCTGCGATATCAGCAGGGTGCTCCTCAGCCAATAATTGGCGCGCCTCGGCCAGGCGGCCTGTCTCAATTAGACTTTCCAGTGTGTCCAGGATTGTTGCCAGTTCCTCGTCCATAAGATTGAGGCCTTTTATTCAACTAGAATGGATAATAATTCGGTCGGGCGTTCCCAATTACCTTGCCAATGATACCGCACCCGCCAGAGATTGACGGGCCCATTATTAGAGCCGGTAACTGTATCTTTCTTATCCGCCATGATAGAATCTTTTACCGTGACACAGGAATTAACAATGTACCGGGTAAAAGAAGGGTCTGGAAAATAGTGGATGCCTTACTGGAGCCACGGTTGATACGCATGCCGGAGCTTTCCCCGGGCACATGGCTCAATACAGCTCACCCGTTGGATAAACGCCAGTTGCTGGGTCAACCCGTCCTGATTGACTTCTGGGATTATACCTGCGTCAACTGCTTACGCACCCTCCCTTACCTCAAGCGATGGTACGAACGATATAATCCGTTAGGGTTGACTATCATTGGGATCCATTCCCCCGAATTTGGTTTTGGCCGATTGACCCAGGAAGCTCGGGCCGCCATTGCCGAGCATGAGATCCCTTACCCCATATTGCTGGATAACGGGTATGAAAACTGGGAACGCTTTGCCAACAAGGCCTGGCCCTCCAAGTACCTGGTAGATAGCGACGGCTATTTGCGCTTCCATCGCCAGGGCGAAGGCTACTACCGGGAAACGGAAACTGCCATCCAACTATTGATCAGTCAGCACAATCCACAAGCCACATTGCCACCGCTTCTGGAACCGCTTCGTGAGGAAGATAACTCTGGTGCGGTCTGCTACCGGGCCACACCGGAGCTTTATGCCGGGCACCGGATGGGCGGCTTGATGGGATATGCTCTGGGTAATCCAGAAGGCTATGCGCCTCAGGGACCGGTGCTTTACGAAGCGCCACCGGCCGAGGAATGGCTGGAGGGTCGTTTCTATCTGGAAGGGATGTGGCGAGCCTGGCCGGAGTCGGTTGCCTACGCCGGTCATCGGGAAGGGTGTATCAAACTGCCCTACAGCGCCGTCACTGTTAACGCAGTCCTGAGTTCGTCGGCCGATCCGGTGGAAGTGCATCTGGGCATCCAGCCGGCCGGAGCAGAGCCATACATCGAAGTCCGTCAGGATGGGCGTTATCCTCACGGCCGCCAATGCCGGTCGGGATGTGGCTATCCAACCGGACGGCCGTAGCGTTGTGGTCATCACGCGATCCAGGATGTTCGAGCTGGTCCGAAACAAATCATTTGAGCCGCACGAACTGGAACTGATCTTCCCCGCGACCGGGTTGGCACTTACAGTTTCTCGTTTACCAGTTGTGTTGCTCCGGGTAATGATCCGGAAACACATGAAACGTTTGTCACTCACTAAAGCATAGATTGGAGTCTACATGGATTTAGGGTTACGAAACTTAACAGCACTTGTTATTGCCTCGACAGATGGGCTT
Source organism: Chloroflexota bacterium (assembly GCA_041390945.1). GTDB lineage: Bacteria > Chloroflexota > Anaerolineae > Promineifilales > Promineifilaceae > Promineifilum. Next base: position 172,208 of record JAWKOY010000018.1, on the reverse strand, counting down.
GGTCTGGCAGCGGCAACACAATTGGTCGGGAAGGAGCTAATTGTTATCTGCGGCCGTTCCGGTGAACGTCTGCAAAACGCCTTGCGGGTTCTCCGCCAACAGACGGCCGATCCGGAAACGGTTGCCGGTTGGACGGCCGACGTCACGGATCCGGTTCAGTGCGAGAATTTGGTGAACAACACCGTTGAACAGTTTGGCGGGCTAGACATCCTCATAACCAACGCCGGAGGGCCTCCGGGGGGTACGTTTGATACTGTGGACCTGGATGTATTCGAGAAGGCCATGCAGTTGACGTTGATGAGCACGGCCCGGATGATAAAACTCGCTTTGCCTCATCTGCGTCAAAGTCGGACAGCCAGTATATTGACGATCACCAGTATCTCTCTAAAGCAACCGATCAATGGGCTATTAATGTCCAACACGTTTCGCCCGGCCGTCGCCGGGTTAACTAAAACACTCTCTCAAGAACTGGGGCCGGAAAATATACGGGTTAACTCGATTCTGCCCGGTTGGACGGCAACAGATCGTGTTGTAGAAATTTTCGAATATCGGGCTGAGCAAAACGCCACATCTGTGGAGGCAGAGCGGTCACAGGTGACGGCCAACATTCCCCTCGGCCGAATGGCTGAACCAGAGGAGTTCGGCCGCGTGGCCGCGTTCCTCGTCTCTCCGGCAGCCAGCTATATTACCGGTGCAATGATTCCTGTTGATGGCGGAAGCTACAGCGGGCTCCTCTAGAACGGTTGTTACAAGCCTCAGGAATTGGGTTGCCTGTAGGCTTCCAGCGCACGGTTTAATTCCAGCACCAGCAAACCTGTTTCTTCCGGGGTGAGGAAAATACTGACTTCATCCGCCTTGAACAACTTCTCGTCTTCAGTGGAATCCTCAACAAAGCAGATGCAAATATTATCCTCGTACTCACGGCTATTTTGGTCGTGGTAGATAGTCAGTTGCAAACTTCCGTCCAGTAACGATATGGTTGCCATATGGTGATCCTCGCTTGGCAGCGGCTCCTCTACACCTTTATCCAGGGTAATAAAAGGGTGCGCCCCCTTCATCGTTCTCAAACCCATTATTTACTCAATATAGTACTCATCTGGCGGCGGAAGGCAAGATGGATATAACACCAGATTAATCAAAAAATCCCCGTGACCGACAATGCTTGGTCACGGGGATTGTGAAGTTTAAATCAGACTATCTGGCGATCTAGTTGCTGAGGACCGGCAAGCTGGCCGCGGGTACATTGCTGTCAATGTAATAGCCGTTGACCCAGCCCTGACGGCCGTCAGGATAATCACCTTCAACCAGGTCGAAGAGTAATCCCGACCAATCAGGGAAACGCCTGTCCCGCCGGGTAATGTTGTAATGACCGGATAGCCTACGCTTGGCCCTGTGCGAACGTTTAGCCAATAAGCCTTGACCACACCTGCCGGCTGGCCGGTTGCGGGCGGCGGAGGCGTTGTACCGGTAATCGGAATCAGATTGCCAACCGGGACCGTTGTCCGAACATACGTTGCGCTGACCCATCCGGTTGACCCATCCGCCAGAGCGATCTGCACCCAAGAGCCGTCGCCGTTACGATAACCCGTAAGGTAGACAACATTCCCATTATCCAGTTTCGTGATAACCGGGAAATTCGTTCCCGGACCGGTTCGCACATTGAGCCGGTAGGCTGTTACGGTTGCTGTGCCGGGATATTGTCCGCCAGTGCCGGGTTGCTGTGAGCCAACCAGGGAGTAATTAACGCGAGCCTCAGCTACGCCGGTGCGTTCGTAGTATTCCACGCGAATGGTTGTGGTTCCTGAAAGATCCTTCTCTGCCGTGAATGTTGCTACGGCGCGATCAAACCAGGCGTCAATGACCACAACGTCATTAACAAATACCCGAATACCATCATCAGAACTGGCTGTGAACTGATAGCGTCCGGCCGCAAGGTCTACCGTCGTGGTCCAGCGGGCTGAGAAGTTATCAACCGGAACCTGCGGGCCGGTGACCCATAACCCCAATTGTAATCAATTGACTGCTCGTTGCGGGTGAGGACCGGCGCGCCGGACAGCGAGGTATTGCTGTAGTACTCAGCGTACCATGATCCCGTCGGCGGCGTCACACCACCGGATACTTTGGTCCACGTCAACTTGGCTTCTGCCAATTGGGTGTTCTCAAAGTACTCCATGACAACCGGCGTTCCGCCACCGGCCACATCTACCTCGACACTATAAGCTGTAGCCGCCTGGACCTGCCATTTATCCAGTACGCGAATACCATTCACGGATAAGCGAACGCCATCGTCAGTGACAGTTGTAAAGCGATAGCGGCCCGGATCCAGGTAAAGTGTTCGGCTCCAACGCGCGGAGAAGTTGTCAGATTGTACGCTGGGGGCTGGTGATCCATAACCCCAGTTGAAATTGATATTGGCGTCGTTGCGAACGAGCACAGGCGTGCCGGCAAGGTTTGTATTGTTGAAGTACTCACCAGTCCAGGCGTCCGATGGAGCAGGGGTGGTACCTGATACCAAAGCAATATTGACCTTGGCGACGGCTACACCGCCGGCTTCATAATATTGAACAACAACCTCATGATCACCGGCTCCCAGATAAACATCGGCCGTAATCGTACGGGCCTGACCGTCGTACCAGGATTCGATGATAACGGTGTTGTCTACAAAAACACGCATACCGTCATCGGTTGTTGCAGAGAACCGGTACGTGCCGGCAGGAACATTTACCGTTTGCCGCCATTCGGCTGAGAAGTTATCCGGGTTGACCTCCGGGGCGGGCGAACCGCCACCCCAATCATAGTTGATGCTGCTTTCCGTTCGAGTCAGAACCGGATCGCCGGAGAGCGTCCGATTATTCCAGTATTGGGCGTTCCAGTTACCCTCCTGGGCATTGAGGTTCATCGAGCTGCCAGTCAATACGGCCAGGACCAGAATGGCTAGTAATCCTACCATTAATGCAGGATGCGCTCGTCTTTGAGTGATCCACCGTTTCATATATCAAACTCCTTGCATTGCTGGGCGATAAATCAGGGACGGCCGAACGAGTGCGCCGAAGTCGCCTGACCCAAGCGAATAAGACGATGTATGGTAACTGCGTTACAACAGGTCTACTGCGGCAACGTAAGCCTCAGTACATGACATAAATATGATAGTCTCAGGCCAGATCTATGTCAAGCAGGGTAGGGGAGGGCAATGTAAAAATGTGGCTAATTTCACGCAGATTTAGCGGGGAGGAGCACCCGTGCGTCGCCGACCCGCCGGGTTATCTTCAGTTCGTCCAGATGCTCAAGCAGAGCAATGGCATATTTGCGGCTTGTTCCCAGCAAGTCCCGTGTCTGTGCCGCAGTGATCTCGCCATGACTCACAAGATAGTCCTTCAATGCTGTCAGGATGCGTTGATACTCGTCAGTTGCATAAACTACATCCGGGCTGATTTGGATCAAGTCACCTTTTTCGACCAACACGGCATAGACCGGCTCGGAAACGATCTCTTTACAAACTTTGGGGTTGGACGAGTTCACTCCTGCTTCGCGTAGCATGCTCATGAGTCGATCTATTCGCTGTTGTTGTTCGGCTGAAAAGGTAATCCGATGATCCGGTAACTTTAGCACGGCTCCGGATTCTGCTAATCTCTGCTCGTCAATCAGGTTTGTTATAAGCGGTCCAAACACACTTGGCGACAGTTGAAGGCGATTACGCAGTTCCTCTCGACTAATTCCGGTCCGCAAGGGGAAGGTCTGATGGTATTCAGTCACCATTGCCGTTGCGCGGTCGGCATAGATCCGCCATGCTATAATGGCGACAACATATCGGTCTAATTGTTTGATTTCCCCGTCATTGGAGAGTTGCTCAAGAATGGCAATCCCTTCGCCGGTAGATAGTCCTGATCGCTCCAAAAGCTGCGCGACCTGAATTGGGCCGGACTGGTGGAGCGTCCGCATAATAATTTCTTCCGGCGTCCCTGCTTGCAGTGCTTCAAAGTGTGCCAGAATTTCCGGGCGAAAGCGTCGATGGCGACGTCTGGGATTGCTGTCAAGTACAGTTCCTCCGCCGATTGTCGCTCCCGGTGACGGCCGTCGCAAGATGAACCGATCTCCACGGGTAACTGTAACCGGCGCACTCAGGGACAGTTGCACCCAACCCGAGTGACCCGGTTCAATAGACTCCTGACCAAGAACCCTGGCCCGTCCTGACACTTCGGCTGATCCAATAAATAACTTGACTTCAGCGTTATGCTTTAATGGCTTCCCGGCATCTACCAGGTGACGATAGGCGACATCGACCAGTAAAGTCGGCCGTAGAGACCCCGGAGTAGTAACTACCTGGCCGCGTCGCAACGCATCCCGGTCAACGCCGGTCAGGTTTATAGCAACCCGGCTCCCCGGTACAGCGACCTCTCGTTTCGTCTTGTGGGTTTGCAGGCCCCGGATTCGCGCTGCCAGACCATCGGGAGCAATCTCCACCGAGTCACCTATATGGAAGGACCCATCCAGTAAGGTACCGGTAACGATTGTGCCGAACCCGGCCACAGTAAACACCCGGTCGATCGGCAGCCGTGCCTGGCCCACATCCAATCGTTGATCAGTATTTGCCAGCAACTCTGTCAGGCTGTCTCTCAAGTCAGATAGGCCTTCTCCGGTCCTGGCAGAGACGGGCACAATGGGGGCATCTGCCAGCGTGGATCCCGATAACGCTTCGGCAACATCCAGGGTAATCAGGTCAATCCATTCCGGGTCTTCGATTAGGTCCGTTTTCGTGAGGGCGATAATGCCTGACTCAACGCCCAACAAGTCCAGAATTGCCAGGTGCTCCCGGGTTTGAGGCATAATGCCTTCATCGGCGGCAATAACCAGGAGCGCCAGGTCAATCCCCCCCACGCCGGCCAGCATATTCTCAATAAAGTCGCGGTGGCCGGGGACATCTACAATACCGATCTCCTCATCCCCCAATGTGAACCAGGCAAAGCCCAGGTCAATGGTCATCTCCCGTTCTTTCTCTTCAGCAAGGCGGTCCGGATCAATACCGGTCAGGGCGCGTACTAGCGTAGATTTACCGTGATCTACGTGACCTGCGGTACCTATAACATGCATATAGCTATGATGAATGATGCTCGGTTATTCAAGAAGAAACCGAATTGAGGGTTATTCTTCGCGTACGACGGTGGCGGTCGGTTGGCGTCGCCGGTTCGGATTTTGCTCCACGGCCTTCTCAATTTCTTCCAACCACAACAGAGGCCACTTCTTGATGGCGTCGGCCTGCGCCGTCTGAATGCGGAGCAGTTGGTCACGATCCTGCTCCAACTTGTCAATGGATGCATTCAACTCGTTAAACGCATCTTCAATCTGTCGCTCACGACGCTCGTTAACGGCCTGACGTTGAGAGAAGTCTGATTCGAAGTTTTTCCACTTCTTGGATTCTTCCAGTGTGAAGTCGTCCCAGCGGGATTCCATACGCTTGGTCTCAATACGCACCAACTCGTTGGCTTCTTTCTGCTGTTGCTGCAAATGCTCCTGAACAACTTTCAGATTGTCCATTGCCGTCCGCGCTTCACTATACTGGTTGTTGAACTTGATCCATTCCTGGGAGAACCGCTGGAGGGATGCTTCGTGCTCATCCATGGAACGCTGCCAGGCCGACAGGCGCTGGTTGCGTTCATGCTCGCCAATTTGAACCTGCTCTGTCCAATCCTTGATACTATCGCGGAGCGCCTGTTGAGCCGCTTCCAGGGCTTGCTGCGAAGCCTGAACCTTAAGAGCGCCCTGATTTGCCAACTCAACCCGGCCTGTTAAGGCATCGAGTTTTTTGTTTATTTCCAGTATCGAGGCTTGGGCAGCACTGATATTCTTGTTATTTTGCTTCTCTTTTTCTTCCAGGAATCCAACTGTGCGCTCAACCTGCTCAACCTGACTGCGGAAAGTTGTCAGTGTGTTTTGGACAGTGCCTATTAGTGCAGCCAATCGGGCATCCTCCGCCTGACGCAGTTGAAGGTCTTGCTGTAGGCGGCTGAAAGAAGGCAGTTCTTTCCGAAGGTCAGCAATCTCGCGGGTCATGGACTCGTGCTCCACACGCCGGACCCGATCCAGTTCGCGTTCAGCCTCGATGCGACGCCGGTCATACTGTTCGATCATCTTGACCAGATCATCCCGAAACTGGGCCAGTTGCAGATCCCCCTGCGGCGCGCGGCTGGATTGTGAATTGAGCGAAGATACCTGCCGTTCTAGCTCCTGAACCCGCTGATTACGCTCATTAAGCGCCAATTCCTGCGCAGAGAGGCGTTGTTCCAGCTCTGTTTGCTTGCGGGTTGATTTTCTACGTTCCTCTTCAAACCAGTCCAGGCGCTTGCGAAGATCGTTAAGCTCTTGCTCGGTGGTGCTTATTGTTGGTGGAACAGTGGCATTGTTCGCCATGATCAATCTCCTATGACCTACCAGGGATCGTTACCGGAGGTAAGGGCATTATACTTGGCGGTTAATACCCAGTCCAACTTGCTAACCTCGTGTTTCTGGTTCTACAATTCACAGATGCGCATTGGAATTGACTGCCGGTTACCTTTTTACCAGATGGGAGGCATAAGCCAATACATCATCTTCCTGATCCAGGCATTAGCCGAGATCGATACCGACGATGAGTATTTCCTGTTCCACAGCCGTAAAGATCCCCGCGATTACCGGCCGGCCGGCGACCCACGTTTTCAGCGTGTCAACCTCTGGACCCCCTGTCATCACAGGTTGGAACGACAGGCGCTGGCCGTAGAAATAGCCCCCCACAGTCTTGACATGTTTCACAGTCCAGACTTTATTCCCCCGACAGGGGGAGCGCCTCGCCGGGTGATCACAGTACATGATCTGACATTCCTGCACTATCCGCAGTTCCTGACGCCGGAGAGTCGCCGGTATTACAATGATCAGATTGCGTGGGCTGTCCGAACGGCCGATCACATTTCGGCCGATAGTGAAGCCACACGGCAGGACATTCTCACGTTGCTGGATGGATCGCCAGCCAAAATTTCCACCATCTTACTGGCCGCCAATCCCCTGTATGCTGAACCGGTAACACCAACGGAAATTGCTGCTACGCTAGACAAGTATGGATTGGAATCAGATTTTGTCCTGTTCGTCGGCACGCTCGAACCACGCAAGAATTTGCCGACCCCGCTTCGGGCAATGAACCTGCTCCATCAAGACGCCCCGACACACCATTGGTCATCGTGGGTGGCAAGGGCTGGGTGTATGGCGAGATTTTTGCCACGATCCAATCCCCCTGAATCTGGAATCCAGCGTCAAACATTTAAGCGGTGTGCCCGATGCAGAACTTAGACATCTGTACCATGCTGCCGGTGTGCTGACCTCACCATCCCACTACGAGGGGTTTGGACTGCCGGCGTTAGAAGCGATGCATTGTAAGTGCCCGGTTATCACCAGTACACGCGGCTCTCTCCCGGAAATTGTGGGTGATGCCGGTATCCAGCTTGATCCTGATGATCCGGTGATATGGGCAGATGCCATTCGTAAGGTATTGACTGATGAAGCGTTGCGCCGGGAACTGATTGACCGGGGACAGCAGCAGGCGGCAAAGTTTAGCTGGCGAACAACGGCCGAACAAACGATTGCCCTATACCACGGTGAAACCGGCTAACTTATGGCGCGCATCCTCCTTCTGACGCCGCAACTGCCGTATCCGCCCCACCAGGGTACAAGTCTGCGCAACTGGCATATTTTACGAGGACTTGCCGATCGACATTCTGTCTCATTGCTCAGCTTTTCGGAAGCAGAACAAGCCTTTGTGTCGGATCAATTGACCAGGTTATGCCGCTATGTAGAGACCGTTCCCGCACCACAGCGCACAACGGCCGACAGGATTGCCCAACTGGTTTCGTCATCCAGCCCGGACATGGCCCAGCGACTGGATACCGAGGCATTTGATGCGTCCTTGCGGCGGCGCTTGCAAACGGAGCCATACGACATCGTTCAGGTTGAAGGGCTGGAAATGGCCCATGTTATCCCCACCATCCGGCAGCACAGCGATGCCGCCATCGTACTTGATTGCCACAATGCGGAGACGCAGCTCCAGCGCCGGGCCTATGCAACGGATATCAATCAACTCCGCCGTTGGCCGTCTGCCTTTTATTCCCGCATCCAAATCGGCCGGTTGGAGGCATATGAACGCTGGGCGGTAACAGCCGCTGATGCCGTTGTTGCCGTCAGCGAGCAAGACCTGATTCATTTGCAAAGTCTCATACCGGACACGGACAAACCTTTTGCGGTTATCGCCAACAGTATTGACGTGCAGGAATATGGGCGATACCCAGTTATCACCTCACCTGAACAACAGTTCGATCTTGTGTTCAGCGGGAAGATGGACTACCGGCCTAATGTTGATGCCGTTCTCTGGTTTGCCGATACCGTTTGGCCGGGCCTCCGTGAAGCATATCCCGACTTAACATGGGGAATCGTCGGACAACGGCCGCATCCCCAACTGGACCGCCTGCGTGCCGTTCCGGGGATTACCCTGACGGGGTGGGTGGAGCAGGTGCAGCCCTATCTCACGGCGGCGAAAGTGGTCATCATGCCGTTGCGCATGGGTAGTGGCACGCGGCTTAAGCTCATTGAGGCAATGGCCGGTGCCGGGGCAATCGTCAGCACAACAATTGGTGCTGAGGGATTCCCCGTGACGGATGGCGAGCAATTGCTCCTGGCTGATACACCGGAGGATTTACGAAAGGCGACATTACGGCTTTTGAAGATGATACATTCCGCCTGAGTATCGGCAAGGCTGCACGTACTTTTGCACAGGACTACGATTGGCGGGTGGTGGTGCCGCGCTTCGATGAAGTTTATCGTCTGACTCAGAGTGCCAGGAACGCCGGGTCGAGCTGAGGGTACCATCCCACAGGAACGCGTGTCTTGGCCGCATGGCTTAAAGAGGTCACATGATCCTCGCCAACCACAACCAGATCCTCAATACGAACGCCGGCGAAATCCACAATATAAGATCCCCGGCTCTACGGTGACGACGATCCGACCGGAAGCACTTCCTTCCTTCTGAACGATAACCCCGGCCCTCGTGAATATCCAGACCAACCCCGTGGCCGAGGCCGTGGCCGAAATTGTCACCATACCCGGCGTTGACGATGACATCGCGGGCCAGAGCATCCCCATCCTTGCCGGTCATACCGGCGTGTAACTGCTCCAACGTCGCCGTATGGGCGGCCAGCACTGTGTTATAGATTTCCCAGTAGGCATCCGGGGCAGACTCGCCCAGGAAGAAGGACCGGGTCAGGTCACTCTTATACCCGTCAACGGCCGCACCCATGTCAACAATCAATGCATCACCCGCTTGCAAACGTCTCTCTCCGGGGTGGTGGTGGGGTAGCGCAGAGTTTGGGCCGGAGGCGACGATAATGTCGAAAGCCATTGCGGTGGCGCCTGCTTCACGCATGGTTTTTTCCAGCAACCAGGCCAATTCCGCCTCGGACATACCAACCTGTACCAGAGTGGGGACCTGCTCGGCCGCCAGATCGGTTATCTGTGCTGCGGCCTGAATAGTCGCCAACTCATCGGCCGATTTGACCTCGCGCAAAAATTCAATGGGATTATTCAACGGAACCCAGTCGTAGTCGTCCAATTCTTGCAAGGCGCGGAACTCAGACACAGACATCGTCCTGGCTTCAATGCCGATACGCTTTGCCCCACCCAGCGTCAGAAAGTTAGCCATGTCATCCGGTTGGTAGCGGGTGCTGAACAACTCAACATCAGGCGCTTCCCGACCGACCTGAACCCAGTACCGTGAATCCGTCGCCAGGATCGCCTTGTCGGGAGTCAGGAGTAACTGCCCGGCCGATCCCGTAAACCCGGTGAGCCAGCGGCGATTCGCTGGAGTTGTAACCAGTACCGCATCAACTTCCCATTCGCCAAGTTTGCTTCGTACCAAGTCAAAACGTGATTGCATCTAGGGTGACAACTACCTTTCAACGTGAATGCGGCCGTCACCGGAAGTGACGCGGCCGATCACTGTTGCTTCATTGAATTGTGCCTGAAAGTCCGGTAACTTCTCCGGGCTGATCGCAATTAACAAGCCACCGGACGTTTCCGGTGTAAACAGAATATCTTGCCAAAGATATTCAATGCCCTCAGCAAAGGAAACCCATTGCCCGAAGTGGCGTTGGTTATTACCCATGCCGCCGGGGAAAGCACCATCTGCTGCATAGGCAGCGGTGTTAGGCAGGAATGGGAGTTCATCCAGGGCAAACCAAAAGTCCGCACCGCTTTGTTCAGCCATCTCCCGCGCATGACCCAACAGGCCAAAACCGGTGATGTCCGTCATCGCATGGGCATCTGCGGCCAGAGCAGCCTTTGCCGCAGCCCGATTAAGCTTTTTCATACCGGCCACGGCCACGGCCAAATCTACCTCAGACAGCTTTTCCTGCTTGAGCGCCGTCGTGAGAATACCGACGCCGAGTGGCTTGGTTACCAACAGAATATCACCCGGCAGTGCGCCACCCTTGCGCTTAACCAGCGCAGGGTCAATGATACCTGTCACTGCCAGACCATATTTAGGCTCTTTGTCATTGACGCTGTGACCGCCAACGACAACTGCGCCTGCTTCGGCAACCTTTTCCGCACCACCACGGAGAACCTCACCAGGATGGCGCTGTCCAGTGTGTCGGGAAACGCAACCAGATTCATGGCAAATAACACTTCTCCACCCATTGCATAGATGTCAGAAAGTGCATTGGCAGCCGCAATCGCCTCGAAGTCGTAGGCATCGTCAACAATCGGCGGGAAGAAGTCCGTCGTTGTGATGATCGCCTGGCTGTCGTTTAACTGGTAAAACGGCGTCATCGGCCTTGGCCAGACCGACCAGACAGGATACGCTTCGGCGTAAATGTCGCCTTAAGCGGCTGTAGTATTTGTTCCAGCCCGCCGGAGCCAGTTTTGACGCTCAACCCGCGCAGCTAGCGAGGGCTGTGAGTCGTACGTCTTGATTACCTGCTATCGTCCGGCAAAGTATACCGTTTGATAGTGTTTAGGTACTCGTTGCTACTGCGTACCGGGACACTTATAATCCGCCTGGTATGTCGAACTCACCCTTCTCTCCGCTTCGAGTTCTGGTCCGGACGGCTGGTTGAGCAGCCGTTTGCCTGGCTGTCCGGCGACGCAATTGACCTGTTCGGGCTGGCAAACCCACTTGCTCCGATTGTTACGCGAGGAACAGCAAAGTACGCCGTCAGGTTGCCCAGTTCACCGTGTACGTAAACCCGGTACACTTGGGTGAGGATTCATTGATCCCGACCAGCTAGCAGAGACAGTCTCGGCCTACATGGAATTACTGGCGGAACGAACGGGGAAGTTCTGACTGACCTGCCGTTGATTCGCATTGAACCGGACCCCTGAAGTCGGCCGGCATCTGGGGTCCGGGTTGTTGTCAGCGAGGAGGCAACCTCCCGGCAAGCCAATACCCAGGTGCTGCAGGTTGATGAAGCCAGCCATGTAAGCAATGTTATCCAGGCTCTGATGCTTATCTCATCGTTCAGGGGCCGCAGCAGTGTGCCGCTTAACCAGCCCATCACGCGAATTCCACGTCGTACGGATAACGACATCGTATTGGACTCTCCCACGGTTAGCAGACATCACGCCCAAATCCGTTGGCGAGACGGTTACTTTGTCCTGTTCGACACCAGCAGCCACGGTCGGACAGTCGTTAACGGTGAGTATGCCAAAGAGCAGGTCTTGCGGCCGGGTGACGTGATCGCCTTCAGTGACGTCCTCCTGATCTACGGTGAGGAGCGAAACGAGCAAGAATCCACCGATTCGAGACGTCCCCTGCTTCCACGACCATGCTCCAGCCACCCTCCGAATGAGTCTGCCCCAGCTTTATTCCTGCGAATTCTGAGCGCAGCCTTACCTCGCCTTTCTGGGACTAATTGCTTACTCTCCCCATCGTGACGCTGGCAGCCCGATCCCTGTCTGGAGGCAAAGCCGCGATACGGGCACTTTACGTGTGATCCACAACGCTCACGAACCCCCGGCGGCCGATACATGCTATGCGGTAGGGAACACATGCACACCTAGCCGCAATGCTCGCAATACAATCATTCTGGACGGACACGTACGTTTCTCAGAGCATGCGCGTATTACCCAGCGTGACGGTCAGACGGTATTGTGGATATGGGGAGCCGCAACGGAACGCTGTTGAACGATGTCCGCTTAACGGCCGAAACGGTCGTAACGACTGGGGATGTTATCACCATCGGCCGGGCCAAGTTTCGATTAGAGACGGCTAGCGATTAAGCTGAAGGTAGGGGAGTGAAGGGAGCGGCATACGGACTCGAAAATCCCGTGATAACAGCTTGGGAAGCTGCTGTGATACCACTCACCAATGCCGTCGAGGATGCTGGCCATAGCAGCCAGTCCAACTCAGCGCCAAACGTCTCAGGATTCATTGGGTGGGCGGTAGCGCATCCGTGGCCGGGAACGGGGCCTTGATTCAGGAAAAGGCGTGGAGTGGCCGGCTGTGGTACGGGTATTGCAGGGGACGGCATGGGAACGTCTTGAGGAACGTGGTGCTTGCGATGACTTCTGGCCCCCATTCGGTACATGACCAGATAGTGAATGCCTCCGGACATCGCCACCAATAACCACCACACAAATCCCGGACGCGCGCCAAGGGCAATTGTATCCAGCATTCCAAAGGACCAGCCGGCTACCAAAGCCCCCGCCAGCCCAATTGTCAGGCATAGTAAGGATGATGATCGGCTTTTTGATGGCGTTGAGCCGCCGAAGGTTGCGGGATCAGCATTCCGGCCGGACAGGAACCATGGTGCGGACAGTGGCCCAACCAGGCCGGGCAACCCCAGATCGGGCGCGGCTTGCGGAGAAGGTTGTGGGCATGACCCAGGTCGTATGACTGATTCACCAGAAACGTGGGGTAGAGTAAACTCGATCACCTGGCGAAAGCCGTTCACGCCATGGTTAGGGGAAAATCGCATGGCAGTCATGTGACCAGATCTCCAGCCGACTGCTGAGACCTGCGGGTAGGCCTGCCCGGAAGCTGCTGTGCTGGGATTGCACTCCCGTATGGAAGATACCAAAACGGTCAGAAATGACGCCAGCTATATCACCAGAACGACCAACCGCCAGTTTCGGGGGAACAAAAAGCGTAATGACGAGCGCCGTACTTCAGTGCAGCAAGGCCAGCACGCCACCACGCGACTGTGGCAATGATCACAGCGGCGGGAAAATGCACTCCAGGGCCAAGTATCACAGCCAGGAGCCGGCCGTGTTTTTTTCACCGAGCGTGGTAGCCCAATCAGGCAGGCAATGAAGAGCGGAGGCCGGCCAACCTACCTGCTCACAACGCCGCCAACTGCGCCCGGTATGGATTGCAACGCCTGTGGCAGTCCGGCCTTGATATTATTGATGGCATCAAAAGGTTCCAGCCAGGTCGCTCCAATGACACCCAGAACAGCTATTGCGATCCCTGTTAGCAGCACAACGGCCGTTGCCCACCAGATAGCGGACGGCCGCGCGCGAATCAGGCGGGTCGTTGCCATAAGCAAGGCGATGCCGTAAACGATGCCGGCGATCTTGGTCAGGCTCAGTTCAAAATCGAACGTAACCGTCAGACTGATGAGGAGCATGAGACCCATTAACGCCAGCCCCAGATTGAAAGGCGTATTCGGAAAAAGGCGTTCACCGTAAATGAGATGGAGCAACCAGAAGAAGGGAATGACCAATAATAGAAGCGCCTGCGGTCCTGCGGGAAACATGGCAGCGGGCAGGATTAGAAGAAGCGCCAGCCACTCCCACGTAGCGATTGATGTGAAGCTACTGCGAATTGATCTCATATCCGAACGCCAAGCCCATTATGAATAGCAAGGTTGTGAATGACAAGGGTAAGAGGGTGAAATTTCCGTAGGGAAAACGCAAGTTGCCACCATTCCTTTAAGGTTTATAATGGAGTCACTTCGAAGGAGGAGATACAAGGACGGCGGAATGGGGACTACACCATTACTATTACTCATTGAAGGGCATGCTGCGGGGAGCGAGTCACTAGAACCGGCATTGACGCGAGCGGGTTATCAGCTTCGCATTGTTAACACTGGTGCAGAGGCAATCGAGTGGCTTACTGAATATACTGCCGATTTGATTATCTTCGATGCCTCTACCATGCGGTCCAGTGGCATCCGGAATTGCCAGCGAATTCGAAAAATGGCAGAGCGTACCCCCATTATCCATAGCCGCTCCATTACGGATGATGAAGATCGTTCAGCCGGAGCAGATATCTATTTGCAACGGCCGTACTCAGGACGCAAACTGCTGAACCGGGTTCGCGCACTTCTACCCGCCGACAGTGATCAGGAAGAGATCGTCCGCTACGGGCCGCTTACGTTATACCGTAACAAACGATCTGTTGAAGTGGATGGAAGAGGAGAGTACATCCTCACACCTAAGCTGGCCTTGCTCCTGGAAACCTTCATTCGCCATCCAAACGAATTGCTTTCACGTCGCAAGCTCATGCTTGATGTCTGGGATACAGATTTTATCGGCGATACACGAACGCTGGACGTCCACATTCGCTGGATCCGTGAGTGCATTGAAACCGACCCCGGCAAACCCCGCTATCTGCAAACAGTGCGCGGTAAAGGGTACTTGCTAAGCGTTATTTAGCTTCCCGGCCACCTTGCTCATCCCAACAAGAAAAAGCACTGCCTCTTAAGAAGCAGTGCTGGGCGATAACCAACTGGTTTGCGCCTATGGCGCTATATTCTCTTAGTTTGCAGACTCAGCGCGAGCCGCAGCCAGGGCAGCCATCAAGCGACCCTTACGACGTGCTGCGTTGCGCGGATGTATTACGTTACGGCGCGCAGCCTTATCGAGGGTTTGATATGCCTGGTTGGCAACCGCTTCAGCTTCATCAAGCCGATCCTCAGCAATCAAGGTTCGCACCTTACGAATGTAGGTACGGGCAGAGGAATTGTACTGCCGGTTATGCAGGGTCCGCTTCTCGATTTGTCTGATGCGTTTCTTCGCAGATTTCGTATTAGCCAATGTCGTCCTCCGAACAATGAAAACTCTGTGCTTCCTTTACAGAGGCGTGAGAGCGGGTGAATGATAGCAGACCGTCTGTTCGTGGTCAAACTCTCTCATCTTGCCAGATACCAACAGCCTATTGCATGGGGGAAGGGACGTAGGTTCGGAGAAGCACCGCATCAGAAAGCGATTTTACCTGATATGATCCCATTTCAGCCGGAAGTAATGTGAATTGAACCGCTTCAATTGACACATTGTTCACCTGGGCACGGCCGTTCAGGATACCCCAAATCTCCAGCGTTTGGCCGTCACACAGTCCGTCGAAGACTGCACCTTTAGTCATCTCGACACGTTCAGTGATGAAATACTGGTTGCTGCATAGCAGATAGCGCCGCACCTGATTCTCATCAGCAATGAGTTGGGGTTGAGGCAGCGTTGGCTCAACCTGATCGAAGTTGATCACATCCAGGGCTTGCCGGATGTGCAGGGGACGGGCCTTGCCATCTCTGGTTCTATTCCAGTCATACACCCGGTAGGTTGTGTTCGAGTTTTGCTGAATCTCGGCAATGATAGAGCCACCTAACAGCGCATGCAGGGACCCACTGGGAACACAAACAGTATCCCCAACTTTAATCGGCAATTCGTGGAGATAATTCTCCAGGGACCCGTCACGAATTGCCTCGGCAAAAAGCAGCGGGTGACGTTCCGGTCTTGACGCCTAAATCTATTGCTGCCCCCGGCTCAGCATGTAATACAACCCACATTTCGGTCTTGCCCAACTCATTGCCCTCATGGGCCAGCGCATAGGTGTCATCGGGATGCACCTGGACCGACAGCTTGTCGTTGGCATCCGTGCAACTTGATCAGCAGGGGGAACTTTCCGCGTTCTTCTGCCCAGGCGTTGTTGGTACCGATCAACGACAATCCTAACTCGCGCGTTGGAGATCGGTCAGGAGCTTACCCGCAAATGGCCCATTAATGACACGAGTGGTCCCATAGCGGTCTTCGTGAGCTGCAATCTCCCAGCTCTCCGCGACAATACCGTCGGGTATCAAGCGGCCGAGTTTTGTAGCCAGATTACGGCCGCTCCCAAATGTAGTCTTTGAATACCGGTTCAAATAACAGAGGGTAAAGCCGTTCGGTCTTTACATCAGACATAACAAATCAGGTATCGTTTTGCTTCTTTAGGTAAACGGCTCCCAATGGAGGCAGCATCATTTCAATTGAGTGGGGTTGGCCGTGCGCGGGAATGTCCATGGACGGCCGTGGTGTATTGACAATGCCACTCCCTCCATACTTCTCATCGTCACTAGTGAATAGCTCCTCATAAATTCCTGGCTCCGGCACGCCAAGCCGGTACCCATGCCTCACGACTGGCGTAAAGTTAAGCACGGTCTGTATGGATTCGCCAGTTGACGGAGACTTACGAATGTAGGCAAGAATGCTCCGCTCGTAATCATGCAGGTCAAGCCACTGGAAGCCGTCCCAGGAGTAGTCATCTTCGTATAGCGGACGCTCGGTTGCCAGTAAGCGATTCAACTCCTGAACCATATCCTTAAGCTGGGCATGCTGCGGGTCTTCATCAAGCAAGAACCAATCCAGGGCGCGTGCTTCACTCCATTCCTGCCATTGCCCAAATTCGCCGCCCATAAAGAGTAGCTTTCGTCCGGGATGGCTCCACATATGCAAAGCAGTCGCAGATTGGCGAACTTCTCTGCCAGAGGTCAATACCGGGCATTTTGTCCAGCATGCTCCGCTTGAGATGGACGACTTCATCATGGGAAAAGGGGAGGACGAAGCGCGTTCGCTAAACGCATATAGCAAGGAGAAGGTCAAGGTACCGTGATGATAGGCGCGATAAACCGGGTCGTTGGCAAAGTATTGCAGCGTGTCGTGCATCCAGCCCATATTCCACTTGTAATCGAACCCCAGCCCGCCTTCTTCCACCGGTCGTGTGACTGAAGGCCAGGCAGTAGACTCTTCAGCAATTGTCAGGGCATTCGGATAAAGTTCATGCACGACTGAATTGAAACGCCGTATAAAATCTATTGCTTCCAGATTCTCGCGGCCACCAAACCGATTAGCGACCCATTCGCCCTGTTTGCGCGAGAAATCCAGATATAGCGGAGGCGACAGCATCCACTCCGCAAACCGTCAATGTGGTATTTGGTCCAACCAAAACACGGCATTACTGACCAGAACTGACTTACCTCCGCACGGCCGTAATTGAAGATGTACGTTCCCCACATCGGGGTGGCTGCCCTGGCGAGGGTCATCAGCATGTTCGTATAGATGTGTGCCGTCGAAGAATCCAAGCCCGTGTTCGTCGGTGGGGAAGTGGGCCGGTACCCAATCTACCAGCACACCGATACCAGCCTGGTGGCAGGCATCTACAAAAGCCATAAAATCATCCGGGGTTCCAGCGACTCGTCGGAGCAAAAAAGCTAGTGACCTGATACCCCCCAGGACCCATCAAATGGGTGTTCGGCCACAGGCAGTAACTCAATATGGGTAAAGCCCATTTCCTTGACGTAGGGCACAAGCTCACGAGCCAAGTCCTGGTATGTATACCACTCCCAGCCTTCCTTCAACTTCCACGATCCCAGGTGCATCTCATAGATGCTCATGGGTGCAAAGTATGATTGGCTGTTGCTCCGGTTCGCCATCCAGTCGCTGTCTTGCCATTGATGCTTGTCAATGTTCCAGACCACAGAGGCGTTCTTGGGGCGCATTTCGCCGGCAAACCCGACCGGATCGGCCTTACTCACCATGTAATCCTGGTAACGAGTTTTGATCTCGTACTTGTAAATATCGCCTTCGATGATGTCGGGGATAAACAACTCCCATACCCCGCTGCCCTGATGAAAGCGCATCACATGCCGACGGCCGTCCCACTGGTTGAAATCACCAACAACACTGACACGAAGCGCATTCGGTGCCCACACGGCAAAGCGCACACCCTTCACACCGTCTACTTCAACCAGGTGGGCTCCCAGGCGATCATAGATGTGAAGATGCGTTCCCTCAGCCATCAAGTGAATATCAAAATCCGAGAGTTGGGCCGGAAAAGCGTAAGGATCATCGTATAGTCGTGTGGTTCCATCAGGATTTGTTGCTTCGAGCTGATACCTGAACTTGGGAAGTTTTCCCGGTACGACCACCTCATACAGGCCATCCTCATGAATCTGCTCCATGACGGTCCGGCCTTTGGGGGTGACTACGGCTAATTCAGCCATTCCCGGCGCGAAGGCACGCACAACAATATCTTTGCCCGATTGGTGTGGGCCAAGAATATCAAACGGCGCGCCATGATACCCCTTGATATAGGCTTCTATTGTCTCCGGTTGGAGTGATGTCTGGCTCATTTTTGCTCTCCCAAGGCTTGATGGCTATGGGAGGGATTTTACCCTGATTCTAAAGATACTGCCTGCAATTAATAAGGTGTCATGGCATTGATCACGCAACTGTCGCCCTTATTCGTTTCGGCCGTTATCATGGTATGCCATGAGTCGACGTCCGCCTTTGGCAGAGTTTGTACAACATCTGAGCGAGATTCCACTCTTTGCCGGGCTGGAGGAATCAGCTTGCCAGGAGATGGCTCGATTAAGCCGTTGGCGTGAATATGAGGCAGGCGAGGTGGTTTTGCTGGAAGGGGACACTCATTCCGGTCTCTATTACCTGCAATATGGCTGGCTGAAGGTCGTCAAAACATCCTCGACCGGCCGGGAACAAATCCTGCGGTTTCTTGAGTCGGGCGACACGTTTAATGAAATTGGCGTTTTCGCCAACCAGCCCAACCCGGCCACAGCTATCACCCTGAGTCCGCAGGAATCTGGTTAATACCGCACCGCGTTACACATGCTAAAAGAAAATCCCGATTTTTGCTCACCGACCTTATTTCCCAAATGGCCGAAAGACTATTGTACTTGGTATCGTTGGTTACCGATCTTCCTTCGCGGCCAGTAACCGGGTCGCCTGGCTCGTTTGCTGCTCGAAGATGCAGTTAACGATGTACTGGAACGGCCGCGCTGGTATACCCAGGCAGAGCTAGCAGCTCGATTGGGAACGGCACGGATGTCATCCAAACGGCACTTCGTGGCCTGAAAGTAGCGGCATGATTGCCGTCGATAAACCAAATCCATATGGATCGAACAGCCTTAATCGAAATAGCCGTGTGTAATCAATCGGGCATATAAAGCCGATCTCCAAAAAACCGACTTGGGTTAAACAGAACGAGCGCCTTTGATACATATATCAAAGGCGCTCGTTCTTATTTACGCAAATTAGATATGGCAAGACCCGACATATATCCCGACATACATAAAGAACTACCTGCATCGCTCTTAGTGAGGCATCAAACTCCGCATCGAAACTCCTGACCAACTGTGTTCCGGTCTGATCCGATAGAGGTACAGCGTGGGTGGCGAGTGATTGCCAGAGACGGTACTGAAGTAGGCGTCGTCGCTGCCGTCTTGTTGGACTGCCGCATCAACGGACGGCGACTCCGGCGTTCTTGCCGGGTTTTCTGCCACCAATCTGGCCGTTTACCCGCTGATACCGCTCGACCTGCGATTACTGACAGATTGGAGGAGGGAGCCATCTGGCTGCAGATACCGGGCAGCGAGATAAACAACTTGCCAATTTACCAGCCTGATATCGAACCCGACTTAAGTCGAGCGATGTAGCTAGTCACCTCAATAAACTGGGTGACAACAGTCTAGAAAGGGTAGGCGAACCTCTTCACGACTGGCCTACCCAAAAGGAATGCTGATATGAATCTCTTTTGTTAATGACGGCTCTATTCATGGCAATGGCTGCACTGATAGCTTGCCGATAGTGCCATGACAAGTCACACTATTGCCATGGTTCAATGGCTTACGCTGGTTGCGCATCCATCTAATTACTCTCGCGTTGTTACTGAGGCGCTCTTCGGAATTTTGCCGATCGTCGTCGCTATCTTTGCGCCCAGCGACCTCGGCCGAAATTTCGCTGGGACATCTGGCTTTTTCTCAATGCAGGGCTATTGACCCTGCTCATTGGTACTCCCATCATCAATCGGGCACTAATCTTCATTGGTGGGTTGTTGATCTTCGTAGCAGCCGTCCTTCATCCTTCAATTACGGGTTGTGGCCCGCCGGGCAAAACAACACCCAGATCGAGCATCAACACGTCCAACGGGGTCGAAGATTTTATATTGTCGGATTAATTTACCTGCTGGTAGGCATTATTGTTGAACCGGTTTGTGGCTGGGTGAGCAATCAGCTCAATATCAAGCGCACCCGTAGAGGTGCACATCCACGCCAACAATCGGGTTTCCATGACACTGGTGTTTGCCGGGCTAATGGTTGACATGTACCAGACCTGGGCAAAGTATGTTGCCCGGTCGGGCAGCATTTCTCCCATATTCTGGTTACTGACTCTGGCGCATTGGGGTTGCGGATCGGTCCCTGGGTACGCTCCACCTGTTCACTGTCCTGGGACCTCATGTTCATGGCCGGCATAATCTCGCTTTTGATGAATGGGATCAAGCCGATATGGGGAGATAGAAGCTGTCTCAACCCAAGTGCTCGGCATATTGTGACTGCCTACTGGTGGATTTTGATGCCGGTGCGCAGGCACTGCTGATCACTGGTGCCTGGCTTTCCCGGTGCAGGCATTGAACAAACCGTACCGCAGGCGCTGATTTATGGCTGGGTACTGCAATTCGGCTTTGCCTTTATTCCCTATTTCTTCTACCGGCTTTTTCTTCCTCAAGAACCTGCCAGGCTGGGAGGTAGCTACAAGCTTTATCAGCAGTCAATATGGGGGCGTCTTTCTGGGCCAGTATCTTCTTGACGGAGTATAAAGATTTTCTGGGTAAGGCGCGGCTTATGCTTTATGGACGGTTGCACTGATACCAACAGTTCTATTGCTATGGCGCATCATCCGTGATGGGTTGTCGGCTGTGGAAAGCGCAGGCCAGGCAGTCGAGGCGGTATCTACGGCCGATTGATCGGCTCCAAGACGCCATATGACCTCCCAGGGAAGAGGACAGACTTGCCGGGTCCTTGCCCGGCAAGTCAACTCACTGTGGCACCACTGGCCCCGCATTATCGCCGGTGCAATAACCCAATCTCGTAGTTGCGTTCCCGAATACGGTCGACGGACGCCCAAGTACAATTGGTTGATAAGCTGTCCACTGACCGAGTCCCAGATCTGAATACCACCGGTTAGGTCGTTGACAATGAAGCGCGAGCCGTCGCAATTGAAGTAGGCCTCCGGCCCATAGGCGTCGACAGTCGCTACCAGAGAGCCATCATCGGTGTTAATCAAATGCCAGTCATTGGTCGCCGGGAGGTAGATTAGCACCCGATTGGTGACTCCCGGCTGTCGGGTGGTGCGGCCTGACGTTGATGTCGGTTGCAGCCAACACCCCAAACGTGCGGCCAGAACCACGCCCGCAATAAAGACGATCGCTGATAAAAAGGGCCTTTGCAGGTTCTTCAACATGGTGACCTCCTTGGTCCGAACCGACAGATACAATCAGAATAGCAATCCATCGTCTCGTAAACGTTACGAACTTGGTCTGCCAGCAGGCTATCGTCTTGTAAACGTTACGGAAGGTGCTACTCGCTGTTGTCACGGGTTGATTAAGTTAAGCTTGCTGCTACCATCAAAGTATCCTATCGCGAAAGTATCACTAATAAACCTTTAATTTTTATGAAGGAGGTTGTAAACATAACCTCCGACTCCCTTGTTCCTCCCAATGACACAAAGGCGTCCTCCCATTTCCCAACGTCTCCGCCGTTACCCGAAGACCCTTCCCTGGTATGACGAAGGTCCGTTCCTGCGTGAAGCCGGTGCGCAAAGCCTGCGGACTGAGGCAACGTATCGCAGCGGGTTGCGGCTATTTGCCGACTGGCTACAACATTATCGCAAAGGTGGTTACACCAGGGATGATGCCTGGCCTCTCGCCCCTGATGGCCTGTCTACCGATGTGGTGCTTGAGTTTCGTAACTGGCTCCTGGCTAACCGGTCCCGTGCAACGGTCACAACATATATGGCGGCCGTCATGGGCTATCTGAACTATCTGGACGGCCATGACCGTTTGCCGGAAGCTGTGCAACTAGGCAAACTGCAACGGCAACTTTCCCGGCGGCAGATCGAACGGAATCAGTCAGAGACTGTCATTGACCTGGATGTTGCCCGGCAACAACATCCGCGAATCGTGACTATTACGAAACACTCCTCCCCTCCCGAAAACGACAAATACAACCGCCGTGGTTGACGCTCCTGCGCACCGAGCCATTGTCAAGACGCTGTACTCGATTTGCCGCACGCATTTCGAAGCCGTCGCTTCTTTGAATCGCGCCAACGTCAACAACGGTCGTTCCCCCTACGCCCATTACCGGCAAAGGCAATAAGGCGAACACTCCATTTTCGGCGCTACGCCCAGGATGCCATGATTGCCTATCTCGGAGAGCGCACAGACAGCAACCTCTGCCCTGTTCGTTTCCCACAGCCGCAACCACAGAATGCCCGCCTGACCATCACGTCGGTCCATAATGTGGTCAAGAAAGCGGTGCGGGCAATGGGCCTGCACGACAGTCTGTCAGCCCATGATTTCCGGCATTATCGGGCGACCCAACTGCTCCGGGCCGGGATGTCGTTAGAGGTCGTTCAGGGAGTTTCGGGTCACGCTGATGTCACTACTACACGCAATATCTATGCGCCGGTGCTTGTGCAGGTGGTAACCGAGTGGCTGACAATCTGGACGTGACTCCCGGATAAAGTGCGATGGACGATGCCGAATCCATGATGGTCCAGGCTACGCCGATGCTGGCCCGCCATCTCACGCTGGACGATCTGATCTTTAAGCCTTTCGCGGGATATCATGGTTTTTGCCTGACGTGCTGTCACATCTTCCCCCACCCATACTGACCAGCAGAGCATCCGCCTGAATAACCGGGCTATCTGAAGCAGGAAGTTCAATCGGGCCGGTGAGACAAGGCCGTCACCAAGCAGTGTATCACTCAGCTTATCGTGGTCTTCGGAGAAACTGGATGTTTCCTTCAACAAAGTCCGCAAGGCTCCCGTCAATTGCCAGACACACGCCGTCAATCGCATCCGTTTCACACAGCATCTGTGGCGGTCATAAATGGATTCGTATGCATACGGCCGACTGGTCTGCATATTACGAATACCCATGTACTCCTTCAGCCGGTTTAATAGTGCCGCGTGAAGGACTTCATCTTCCAGAGCAAACTGGATCCTCAAGCCACAGGGCTAACTCCCGGCGACATTTTCCCAATCCACTGATAGTGCCCAGAATCTGACCGGCCTCGGCCAGCGGATCGGCCGTAAGCATCCCCAGCGCCCCGTTCAGCCCCAAGTATACAATTTTGGATGGCACGCGGGACTCCTCGATCAACCCACTCAGTTCGCGGACAAAGCGTTGCAGGTACTGTGCATTCGGCCAATGGACCCGGACAAGACGGCAAACGGCATCGGCTATTCCCACCCCATCCGGCTGTAACGTCAGCATTCGCTGAATGAGGTCAGCCGTCGCCATGTGATTATCGACTTCGACGATTAACGAGAGGTCTTTCCTCGGCCAGGAGTGGCCCATGCGAGAATTCCTTCGCCAGTATTTCTGCGAAGGAGCACCGTATTCGGGACAGGGCTGTGATTAATGCCTGTTCAACACCCAGCCGCAACCCAGGGGTCTCAATTGGTCTGAACGATAAATCGCCGAATTAACGAGCGCCCAACCAGCAACTCAGCAACTGCCTGTCGGGTACTTTCAATATCCCCGAAAACTTCTGGCGTATTCCCTGCTACCCAATCACCCCAGGCCACCCACCTGTTATCAACGACCAGCCCCCACAGACCCGACTCCCGGTTCACCTCACCGCCGATATCGGCGAGTCCAGCAAAATTGCGGTGATGGTGCTCGCGGCTGCGGATCATTCGTTGGAAAGGCCAACCCCAGCTTGTTCAATTCCTCAAGCGGAATATGCAGTAAATACGATGATTCCACGGCGTCCTGCCGAGGGAGGTTGTTCAGTCCTACAAATTCGGCCGCCAGGGGGAGAGCAGGTTTCGCCGCGGGCATCGGGTATGAATCGGCACTCCGTTCGGCGGGTCAATGGCGCTGGGGACACTGCCGTCCAGGCGAATGATGTCCTGTCTTTACCGCATCCGGTGTACAGAACGGCCGATAGCAAAGCCCTCCGTGTGGGTGATAGGGTGGAGCATAGATGGCGTTGGCCGGGGCCAATCTCGACGATCTCCAGGTACATCACAGCCACATTATCCGGAGAGATAGCGGACTACCAAATCATGAGCGATGAAGAGCATGTTGTGCTGCACACTCTTGAATATCCAACAGAGATTAAGCAGGGCCGCTGTACGGAAACATCCAGGGCACTTACCGGTTCATCACACAACAAGAGATCAGGACGGCTAGCCAGGGCACGGGCAATGCCCACACGTTGCTTCTCGCCCCCGCTGAGTTGTCGCGGCAGGCGGTTATAGTACCTGGTCTAACCGCACTGCATCAAGGAGGCGAATGACCTCACTCGGATTTGTTCCTTCGGGACCGTGCCAAATCGAATCGATGGGACGGGCAATCTGTTGGCCGATTGTGTAAGCGGGATTCATGGTGGAATCCGGGTTCTGGCCATTTGGTAGTTCTTCAATCAGCTTGATATTGCGGTCGGACAAATCACCGGTCACATCAAAGCTCATGAATCCCCGGCCGTTCCGCCCGAACTGGCTTCTAGACCGATGATTGTCTTGACCAATGTGCTCTTTCCGGAACCCGACTCCCCACCACGCCAAGTGTCGTCCCTTTGGGGATTCCCAAACGTGGCGCTCTCCAGTGCCTTGACGTATCGCTTCTCGCCCAGACCGACTACATCACGCAGCGAGTTGCCCTGCAGCGGGTAGTATTTCTGTAAGTCAGTGGCCTTCAGAATAAGCAAGTTCTTATCTTTACCGGTGGCATGCTTTCCCGGAGCTGTTACCAGTTCGGTTGGGGGAAGCCATTCGCTGGATCAATATCTTCGGCAAAATGACAACGGACAAGCGCGCCGTTTGGCACGCAATGCTGGGTGTTCTGCCCGGCAACGATCCTGGGTATAGTCACAGCGCGGTATGAAAACACAGCCCACGGCTGTTTGTCCGCCAGTGCCGGGACCCGGCCCGAATCGGATAGAGGACGGTGTCGGACCGGTCAGTTCCCAGTCCGGGCACGCAGCGTAGCAGTCCCTGCGTGTAAGGATGTTGCGTGGTTTGGCAAATAGCTGATCAACGGCCGCTTTCAACCAGTTCCCGCATACATGACGCCAACGTTATCGCAAATGCGAGCAATGACGCCCAGATTGGTGGCTGATGAAGAGAATGGCGGTATCGAAATCCCTGCCGCAGGTCGCGGATTAAATCCAGAACTTGCCGCTTCCACCGTAACGTCAAGGGCTGTTGTCGGCTCATCCATGATCAGCAGCGTTGGATTTGCCGGTGAAAATGGCTGCAACGGCCAACGCGCTGTTGCTGCCCGCCGGATAGTTGGTGCGGGTAGCGGCCGCATCACATCTGCCATACCCGTTCCAGCATCTGATGGAACGTTGTTCAGCCTCAGCATCACTCATGCCCTGGTGAACCTTGAGAACCTCATTCAGTTGATCCCCATCACGCATTGATGTCTAAAGCGCCTGCATGGGGTCCTGATAGACCATAAGTACCCTGCTCCCGGAGTCTGCGTAACTCTTCGCCCGGCCGATAAGCAAGCTCCTGACCATGGAACTTACTACCCTGTGGTCCCACGCGGCCGTTTGGTCCGAGGAAATTCACGATGGCCTATGCGGTTGTGGATTTGCCGCAATGGGATTCACCAACCAGCCCAAACGTCTCACCACGGCCGATCTCAAAGGAAATATCCTCAACGGCCATGATCCTACCACCACGAACCTGGTAGGCTCTACTGCCAGGTCCTGACCCGCAGACTGGTATCTCCTCAATTGGGGAATCAGAAGCAGATTCAACCATGGGTATATAAGTCATGAGCGATTATTTCTGGTAACGCGTTAACCTCTCGCGCCGTCGGCCATCAGGTTTAAGCCGACCACCAAGGAAGCAATGGCAAGCGAGGGGAATATAACCGGGGTATGCGACTTGTAAAGATAAAGCGTCGGGCATCGTTGACCATTGATCCTCAGTCGGGATCGGGGGCGGCAGGCCCAGACCGAGGAAACCCAATGTACCGATGGCAAATATGGCATATCCAACCCGCAACATGAGTCTACCAGGAGTGACCGCGCGCGCTCTGGTAGAATCTCGCGGAACATGATATGTCATCGCTTTCGCCACGGGTTTCGGCCGCCTGTACGTAATCACGCGTACCCATGTCCATCGTTAAGCTACGCTATGGGCCAGTCGGGCAACGCCGGGCGCTCCGGTGATGATGATAGCCAGAATAACCAATAAGATCGCCCCGCCCCAAGGCAGCCACAATCACCAGATAAAGAACGATTCGTGTGAAAAGCAATCAGGGCGTCCAGAACCTGCATAATGCCCCTGATCCCACCAGCCCTGACGGTAACCTGCCACTTGCCCCAAAAGCGTGCCGACCGCCAGCGAACCCAGCACCCCCCATAGCGCCACGCCTCCGGGAATGGAGATGGTATTACCACCAACAGGGATTCGGGTCTTGAGCAGCACCACCCGCGCCATCATGAAAAGCTCATCCCGACCCAGATGGTCTGTTCCCAGCCAGTTGGTCGAGTTTGGGGGAGGTTCTGGGCAAACAGGGAGGCATTATGGATACGGCGTCCAAACCAGCGACACCAGACCTATCAGGAACCAAAAGACTAACCAATGCTTAAGCCTACAATGGCTATGCGACTTTCAAAGAGAATAGAAACAGCCTGGGAGAACCGGCTCCGTTCGGCCGGGTTAGGATCGGGTTGCGTTTCTATGCTCGGTTGAACAGTAGCCATCCAGACTCTCCGTAGCGAACTGCCCTAAGCGTAGCGAATTCTCGGATTGAGAAAGGTATAAAGAAAATCGCCGATTAATCTTGTAGCAACTGCAATCACCACCAGGATCATAGCGGCCGCTTCTACGGCGTTGAAGTCCCCGAAGACGGCCGCATCGTATATGTACTTTCCCAGACCGGGAAAACCAAAAATAACCTCAACGACTACAAGGCCGCCAATCAACCAGTTGACGTGCAGCATGATAACCGTGATCGGAGCCAGAAGGGCATTGCGAAGGGCATGACGAAAGATGACTCGACGGCGGGGCATCCCCTTGATAATGGCCGTACGGATATATGCGGAGTCCATCACCTCAACCATGCTGGCGCGTGTCATTCGTGAAATGTACCCTAGCTCAATGGCAGTCAGTGTCAAGACCGGCAGAATAAGCAGCGTTGGATTCTCAAAGATGGCGTTCGGACTGGTGAAAATTGCCACCGCCGGGACCCATTGCAACCAGATACCGAAAATTAAAATGAGGAAGATCCCGGTGACAAATTCCGGGGTCGCGGTCAGGGTAAGTCCCAGAATGGAAATCGTCCGGTCGAGCGGCTTTCCTTCGTTGGCTCCGGCTATAATGCCGAAGGCCAACGCCAGAGGCATCACAACGACGAAGGCAACGGCCGCCAGAACCAGCGAATTACGCAGACGCGGCCAGAGCGTTACGGAAACCGGACGTCCCGTCTGTAATGACATGCCGGCGTCACCGCGAAGCAAGCCACGACGCAAAGGGACATATTGCTGAGGGCCGTCCCCCTCCCGCCGCAACCCGGAGCTGGTTAATACCCATACGGCCGCGCCTTCGCCACGCACCCATTTGACAGCGTTGTTGTTCTCGTCTACGCCCCAAAAGTACTCGACGTCGTTTTCATCTCGTGACCACTGCACATCGGCCGCAACAGCAACCACGCCCCCATCCGGCTGCCGGTGAAGCTCGGTGAGAACGCCATCCTCCATGCGCCAGCGGGTTAGGGTGCCATTAACGTCCGCCCACCAGACCTGTTCCCCGGTCAACTGATTGTTTACGGTGACCAATGGGTAGCCGACCTGGGACTCGGCTCGCCAATCACTTCCGGCCAGCCAGTCTGTGTATCGTTGCCAGGAGGGTGCATCCAGCCCAAGTTGTGACCGATACGACGCCCGTTGTTCCGGTGTGGCAAACACCCCCAGAATTTTGACGGAGACGTCCCCCGCAGCCACGTCCAGCAACAGCCACAGGATAATAGAAACAAGGAACATCGTCACTATGGTCGAAACGATGCTACGTATCAAAAACCGGGCCATTGGGGGAATGTATACAAAATAGCCGGCTGAGGCTAGCTGCTACAGCCGCTACCTATTCGCCTGAAGATCAGGTGGTTCGAATTACGCTTCTTTATCCCACACTTCGTAGTAGAAGTCGTAGGCAGTCGGGTGGGCTATGATGCCCTGGAACCGATCCTGGGTGATATTCCACACCTTCTTCCAAAAGGGATTACCAATGGGACCGCGTTCCTGCATGATATCTTCGATCTGGCAGAATATTTCTCGTCGTGCTTCTACGTCCAACGTGCCGGTTGCCTGTTGCAATAACGTCTCGAATTCTTCATCAACCCAACGAGTTTCATTCCAGGCACCGATGCTTTCCTGAGTATAGGCCAACGACAACACCATCGTGCCCAGCGGCCGGTGGGTCCAGGTCGTGATTCCCAGCGGCACCTCTGTCCACCGGCTCCAGTAGCCGTCCGGTTCGGTGATATCGAGTGTAATGTCAAATCCTGCCGGTGCCGCCAGCTCTTTCAATGCCTGAGCCATCTCCGGTTCATTCTGATCGTTCTTTGTTGCCAGTGTCACCTGCAGCGGGAGCTCCAACCCCTTTTCAGCGGCGTACTCTTCCAGTAACGCCCGCGCCCCATCAGGATCATACTCAGGGATGGGTTTCTCGCAGTACTCCGGATGGACCGGGGCGACATGGGCATCAATGGATAAATCGCCCTCCCCGAAATAGGCAAGTTGCAGAATCTTGCTGCGGTCCTGGATCATCTTTAGCGCCGTCCGCACGCGATTGTCATCCCATGGTTCCAGATCGACGCGCGCCCGTAATACCAATGATTGAGCAGTACTCACAGCCCTGGTTGCCAATCCCGGAACATCCTTTAATGCCTGCCAGTCACTGGGGCGCGGATCATACATCGAATCAACCTGCCCCGACTGCATGGCCGCCACAGCCGTGTCCTTATCAGTTGACACGTAAATAATCTGATCCAGATAGGGAAGCGATTGGCCGTCAGCGCCGTTTCGCCAGTAATCAGGCCGGCGCGTTAACACGGCACGCTCACCCTCAGCATACTCCGTTAGGAGGAAGGCGCCTGTTCCTACCGGGTCACGCACGATGTCGCCCTGGAAGTTCCTATTGAGGATAACAGCCGGATAGTGGAATAAATCCTCAGGCACGCTAATGCTGGGGGTCTGCAAATTCAGGCGGATGTGGTAGTCATCCACCTTCTCTACATCCTGCATGCCACTCAGGTAAGACATCAGCCCAAGCATTGAAGACCCTACATCCGGGTCCAGCCATTGACCAAAGGTAAAGATGACATCATCGGCCGTCATCTCCTGACCATTGTTGAAGGTAACCCCCTGCTTGAGATAGAGATCCCAAATGCAGTTACGTCTTCATTGGCCTCCCACCGATCCAGCAAATAGGGTCGTGTAATGTTATCCGGGTCCGGTTTCTGTCAGGTACTCACTAACTCTGCCGGACGACATTTGCGCCCTCAAGCCAGGCCATTCGTGCCGGGTGGTCGAGCAGTTGCAGCCCCATGGACTTCGTGATCGTCCCTCCCTGGCGAATCTCTCCACCGGAGGCAACAGATGCGACAGTCGGCGCTATGCTCGGCCGTCTGGCTGGGCCTGTCCGCCACAGGCAGCGGCCACCGACGCCAGTCCGGCCGACATGCCAAGCAGGTTGCAAACCGCATAAACTCCCGGCGTGAAATACGCCCCTGCTCAAGCTTTTCATATGCGTCGGGAATTGCGGGGTGAATTTTCTCCATCTGTTTCTTCGAAACTGTCGGATGCTTCATTGTTACTTCTCCTGGGTAGGTGGATGGCCTGAGCAAACCATTCAGGAATTATGTACCTGATTAACCTGTTCATCACATAAACTGCATCAAAAATTCATCATAGCAAATGATGGATGTTTCGCAGCAGCAACTATTACATTATCCTTAAGCCATCATTTGGAGATTAATTCCAAATAGGACTGGACTTAATTTCTTCAGGATGGGAGTGCGTCACTCTTCAGGAGCCGTCGAGCTGCATCACGGCGAGCGATTGCAATAGCCCACTCATTCACGACAAGCATCAATAGCGACCCAATAACAAGCACCCAGCCGATACTCTCCAGCCCGGCGCGCTTCGGCCAAAGCACCGGCCAGACCGGGCATTACAGCAAAACCAATGCTGGCCCCTCCTGTTTGCAGACCGATACCGTTCGCGGCATGCTCTACGCCTACACGATTCGGCGTTTCGGCCGTCAGGGTTGGGAAGATGATTGAAAGTGTTAATCCCAGCAAGGCAATGCCCAGGAAGCCCGTCCAGACGCTACCGATAACAACTAGCGCCGATGCTCCTACTGTAGCGATCATGCTTAGTCGCAGCAGACGGTTGATACCAATACGTTGGGCAGCGGCCCCAAAGACAACGCGGCCCAACGTTAGCATGGCCCAGAAGATACTGGTGAGTGCGCCAGCAGCAGCCACTGATACACCACGGGACTCAGTAAATAACGTGAATGTCCATTGGCCGCTGTAGATTCAACACCTGTGTAAAGAAAGAACAGGAGAACAGCCAACCATACCGCTAGCAGGCGCAGTGTGGCACTTGGTGGCGCTGCATCAAGGATGTTGGCGCTTGTTTGTTCGGCTGCCCTGATCTGAGGATTGTTATTGCGTGCAACCGAAATCGCGTCCAAGCAATAATAGAAAAACAATCGCTAGCATCAGTTGCACAACACAATAGCCGCATACCCCAATCGCCAGCTTAAACCAACTGGTAATGATGGCTGTCATGAGAAGTGGCCCAATCGCCGCACCAACGCCAAAACAAGCATGCATCCAGTTCCATCGTCCGCACACTCTGGCTGCCGGCCACAAGGATGTTCAATCCGGTGTCAATTAGTCCCGAGCCCAAGCCGGCAATAAGACCCAAAGCAACGAACGTTCCCCAGCCAGGTGCAAGGGCATAGCCAAATAATCCCATTGCCGCAAGGCCACAGGAAACCATCAAAAATAGAATTGGCCCACGACGGGAAATAGTGCTACCCGAAACAAAACTGCCTGCGGCAAAACCAATAGTGGACGAAATAAGGACAGCAGCTAACGCATCCAAAGGAAGATTAAAATCAGAACGGATGGAAGGCCAGGCAACCCGAGCAGCCCTGTCGTAAAACCCAGCGCACCAAAGCATACAAACGATAAAATAATGAGGATTTGATCGTTTCGCCGTAATCCTTCTATATCCATTCCATAATCTCCGGTGGGGCAAACGCGCATGAAGGATAAGCTTGTCCCCACCCAGCATCACAAGTATACTGCTTTGTAACAAAGGGGGTACAGTGCAACAAAGAGCATTTGGACATACCGGATTACAGGTAACACCCATTGGGTTGGGGTTGGCGGCACTAGGCCGTCCGGGCTACATCAATCTCGGACATAGCGGTGACCTCCATGGTGAATATGATGAATCTGTCATGGAAGCACACAGTCACACAGTACTGGATGCAGCATGGAACCTGGGTATTCGCTACTTTGATGCAGCGCGTTCCTACGGCAAAGCTGAAGATTTCCTAGGCTCATGGCTGCAATCACGGGCAATTGACCCGACGACAGTTAGTGTAGGCTCCAAGTGGGGCTATATTTACACGGCCGATTGGAAGATCTCAGCCGAGAAGCACGAGATCAAGGAACACTCCCTTGACAATCTGAACCGTCAGATTGAAGAGAGCCTCTCACATCTATCGCCCTTCCTTCAACTCTACCAGATCCATTCTGCGACTCGTGAGAGCGGCGTTCTGGAGAATCAACCGGTGCTGGAGCGACTTGGAGAGTTACGTGACCAGGGGCTGATTATTGGGCTGTCACTTAGTGGCCCGAATCAGGCAGATGTCCTGCGACAGGCAATGAGTGTTTCCATCAACAATCGTCCCTTGTTCGGGGAAGTGCAGGCTACATGGAACCTGCTCTCTCAGGAAGTTGGGGCTGCACTCAATGAAGCGCATTTGGCCGGCATGGGTGTCATTGTAAAAGAAGCACTGGCTAACGGCCGCCTGACGCCGCGTAATTCAGAATCGGAATTTCGGCCGCAATTGGAACGGCTCACGAAAGCGGCCGCAGCCCATGACACCACCATTGATGCTCTGGCGATAGCAGGAGTGCTGGCCCAGCCCTGGGTAGATTGTGTCCTGAGCGGCGCGACAACCGTCGAGCAACTAACCTCGAACGTGGCTGCCCTGAAGCTGGATTGGTCGGATGAGCTTGAGGAACTCGGCCGCTCCCTGACTGAATCACCTGAAGCGTATTGGGCAACCCGTAGTCGGTTGGCCTGGAATTAGGCCCACCAGAACGCAGGTCTTCTGTCCAGCTAGCTTTTTGTCTGGCTTTGTGTTGTTGCAGATGCAGGTTGCGGGTTACGGGCTGGAGGACGAGGCTCAAAGCGGCCGGTCTCCGGCTGTGTTGCGCGGGTTACAATCTTGGCTTTCGACAAGGCCTCTTGAGTCACCTCGGCATCGGTCAAATCAACCTCTACCAACTCCGCCCCCGTCAGCGTTGCCTGACTAAGATTCGCCCAGCGTAGATTGGCCTTGGTGAGATCGGCCCGGCTTAGATCAGCGTCACCGAGAATTGCCCCGCGTAATATGGCTCCCCGCAAGATAGCGCCGCGCAGTTGGGAAGCTCTCAAATCCGCGCCGCTCAAACCGGCTTCCTCCAAATTGGCGCGATCAAGCAAGGCGCGGCTCAGATTGGCAACGCTCAGGTTGGCCCGGCTAAGATCGGCTCCGGAAAAGTCGGAGCCGCTCATGGCAACACGCCCCATAATCGCATCACGCAGATTGCTTCCCGGCGCAACTACCTGGTTCAAAGTCGCTCCGCGCAAGTTGGCTAGCGCCAGATTGGCCTCGCGTAAATACGCTCCGGTCATATCAACTTCGCTAAGGACAGCACCACTAAGTAGGCTTCGCTCAAGATGAACCCCGACCATTCTGGCACCGGTGAGATTGGCTCCACTTAAATTCCCACCAATAAGCGAGGCTTTATCCAGGATTGCGTCACTCAGATTTGCCAGGGTCAGGTCCGCCTCATTCATGGTCGCGCCGCTCATATCAGCGTCGCCCAGCTTCGCCCCGGCCAGAACAGCCTCGGTGAGATCTGCGTTCTTTAGATTCGCGCCGGTGAGATTGGCTTCACCCAAAGCCGCGCGTTGTAACCTGGCTCCTGATAACCTCGCCTTGGTTAATACCGCCTCGGTCAGGACTGCATCGGTCAGGGTTGCTTTTTCAAGATTAGCTCCCCGTAAATAGGAGCCTGTCAAGCGAACCTCGCTCATCTCACTCGCCACAAGGTCGGCATTGCGGAGATCAGAAGAAGACAGGTCGCACCTTTCCAGATTGGCACCTTGCAGATTAGCCCCACGCAAGCTAATGGAGGGCATCACCAGGCGACCTAACTCCGCACTGCTTAGATCAGCACCAACGAGACTAATGACCGGAGCCTCAGCATCCAGCATGCCGGACTCGTACAGGAAGCGAACGACCTCCCCCTTGGCCCGCCCATTCAGTTTCGGCAAGACTGTTAGCGTTTGGGCACGTGCCACACGGGCTGCCTCATCGTCATAAGCCGCATTGCGTAGATCATTTTCCAGCATCAATCGGCTGATCCGATTGAAGTAGTTATCCAGTACGGCCTGCGTTTCCTGGGAACGGGCGATATCCAATTCAGTTTTTCGCAGAACCTGGGCAAGCAAATACGCCCCTACAATAAGTGCTCCCGGCACGAGGATAAGGTTCAACCATTGCCAGGTACCACTCCCCTGATTGGCAACAATTTGCCATACCACAATACCGATAGCCAGTAATCCAATTCCAGCCAATCCGAGATAGGGCAACCGGTAGGGTTGTTCCGCTTGTGGTTCTTCTACGGGTTTTGTCGGTTCAACTATGTCGTCAGTCATAGGGTATTACTTACACCAGGAAAAGGTTAGCGGCCGACTGGAGCATATATCAGTTTAGCGGAGCCCACCCGTCCAGGGCATCCCGCATGCCCTGCCGGATCATGGTAGCATCCGTCGCATTCGGAGCCTGGGCAAGGTATTCATTCAGGAAGTAAGCTGCCTTTGGGAGCGATTGCTGCCGATAGTAAATCAAACCCAGATCCCGCAGATGCTCGGCCGTTTGGGGTTCGACCAGGCGCAACTGCTTGATAACCGCAGCGGCCTTGTCCCACCACTGTTTATGAACATAGGCTGCCCGCAGATTATGCATCATCCGAATCAATATCTCTCTGGACGAAGCGGGCAAAAACCAGGATGCATCCAGGGGGCCTTCATATCCCACCGCAACCTGGATTAACTCCGCGCAATCATTCAGGGTTAACCAACGGCCGCCGTGGTAGGGGTCTAGCCAATGGGATTCGTTACCGTCGCGAAGGCCAACGATAAAATGTCCCGGAAGTCCGATTCCATAGGCCGGCAGCCCCAACCGGTTCGCAATGTCTATGTAAATGACTGACAATGAAATGGGCAACCCGGTGCGCTTCTCCAATACATCATTCAGGAAGCTGTTTCGCGGGTTGTAATAATCAAGTTGATCGCCCTCAAAGGCAAGTATATTAAATAAAAACGACGCCAGTTGCTCCCCCTGCTCTATAATCCCGTCTTCGATATTGACTTGATCGCCGGCTTCCTCCGCCAGTTCAGCCAACAGGGAAAGGTGATAAGCAATATCCAGTTGAGGGTAGGCTATCTCCCGTGCCAATAGCAACGCAGCACGGGCCGCATTGATCTCTTCCAGTTGCCATTCTTCCTGCAGCGTCCACTCTGACATCGGCACCATTATGGGCGAATCTCATACGTTTGCCAAACAGACTGCATGGGTTGCGATGTCTTGGTTATAATAGGGTTTGGTTGGGGTTCCAATGGCTATGCGAAGTGCTCTATTGTGCAAACACTCTCCTAACCGAAACTCTGAGTTTGTCTATGTTCGTCGAGATACACCTGGGCGATACCGTCCGCCTCCGCAAGAAACACCCCTGTGGCAGCACTGATTGGAAAGTCGTGCGCGTCGGTGCCGATATTGGCCTGGTCTGCCTTGGGTGCCAACGCCGAATCATGCTGGAACGAGGAACTTTCAACAAGAGACTGAAGCAAATTATCTCGCGCGCCTCTGAGGATGAATGACCACCGCAATCGGTATCATTTACACAATTGCTGTTTTCGGGCTGGCGCTTTATGGTGCGCTGGGCTTCCTAACACTTGTCTATTACCTCAAACACAGACGGGACAGTGTACCTACCCCTGCCCTTAAGGATGAAGAGTGGCCGCTAGTCACCGTTCAATTGCCAGTCTATAACGAGAGCATGGTAGTTGAGCGTCTGATTGCTGCGGCTGCCAACCTGGATTACCCGCCGGACAAACTGCAAATCCAGGTTCTGGATGACTCCATAGACGAAACAACCGACAAGGCTGCAAGAATCGTTACCGAGCTGAAGTCACACGGAGTCAATATAGAACTACTGCACCGATTGAACCGCAACGGATACAAAGCCGGTGCGCTCAGTGAGGCCTTGGTCCAAACCAAAAGCGACTATGTTGCTATTTTTGACGCCGATTTTCAGCCGGAGCCCGATTTCCTTCGTCGCACCATCCCTTTTTCATGTCGGATCCACACCTTGGTGTTGTTCAAACCCGTTGGGGACATTCCAATGCAGACACATCTGCCTTAACCAACATGCAAGCCATTGCTCTGGACAAACACTTTGCAATGGAGCAGTTTGTCCGGTATCGTGCCCGCTTCTACCCCAAATTCAACGGATCCGCCGGTGTATGGCGGCGTGAGTGCATGACTGATGCCGGGGGCTGGCAGGATGATACCGTTTGTGAGGATCTCTGCCTGAGCACCCGTGCCGTGCTAAAGGGTTGGGAATTTCAGTTTCTGCCGGATGTGGTAGCTCCGGCCGAGTTGCCGTCCGGCATTCTGGCTTTCAAGAACCAGCAGGCGCGGTGGGCTGAGGGGCGCGTCACAATGTTTGCGCAAGTATGGCCGGCAGATTGCCACAGACCACAAGCAGACGCCTCTGGCACGCTTATATGCCCTTTCTCTCCATGTCGGCTTATGCCACCCATGCCATTTTCCTTGCTCCTTGTCCTGGTCCAGATTCCCTTGCTGCTGGCCGGGTACCAATACCCGCGCTGGCTAATCATTGCCACCATTGCCGGATTGGGGCAACCCATTCTCTTCATCCTCGCCCAGCAAACCTTGTACAAGGACTGGTTACTCAGACTTCGGCACCTCCCCACCCTTATGATGGTGGCAATTGGTATGGCTCCCAGTAACACACGAGCAGTCCTGCGTGGCATTTTCGGCCGTGATCACACATTCATTCGGACACCCAAGGGCGAAGGCAACCGCTACAGCCTGCCTCTGGATGGTTTGTTTGCAATTGAACTCGCTCTAGCCCTCTATGCTGCAATCGCTCTGACCATTGCTGTCTCCCTCGGAAAATACGGCTCGCTCCCCCTCCTCGCCAGTTGCGTCTTTGGATTCGGCTATGTCGCCGCACTCAGTTGGCGCGATGCACGACATTCTAACAAGAACCCGTCTAATTAAATAAAATTTTCAATATCAATATCAATATTTCTTATTCAGGTATTGACATTTCAAATATCACCATGTATGATGTCCTCAAGATGGTTGACGTCATACCACGCTTTGTTCGAACAAAAGAAAGAGGAACTACGTTATGAGACCCGTAATTGGTCAGTGCCCCATCTGTCACGGCACATTAGCATGTTACCCAACTTCACTGCCGCGAGTGCGACACGACAATCGAAGGGCATTTTGCCCTTGGCCGTTTGTATCAACTCTCACCGGAACAGCTTGATTTCATCGAGACTTTTGTCCGCTGTGAAGGGAAGATCACCCGTGTCGAGCAGGAAATCGGTATGTCTTACCCTGCGGTACGCGCCCGATTGACTGATGTCATTCACGCTCTGGGTTATGAAGTAGGTGAAAGTAGTGCAAAGGGAATCAGTGAAGACGATCGTCAAGAGATTCTTGCCGATCTGCAGTCAGGCAAGTTGACGGCCGATGAAGCCCTGTAAATGCTAAGAGGCGATGCATCCTGATCAATGGCGGGACCGGTTGGAGGCCAAGCCATGCACCAATCCGATTTGGAGTACAAAATCCTTCTGGCAATGACGAGGGAACGAATGAGCGACAGCCGCAGGGCTTGCGCCAAAAGGGACCTGCCCCGCGGTGGCGTCTGCGATTAATGGAGTTAAGCGGTGATACACTGATCTCGCTGGGACAGTGGCTTAAGAGCCATGGTCACCATCCGGCACAACTGCCAACGGTGAACTCAGCTCCCGGCACGATGATATAAGGCAGAGGAATATTATGAACGAGCAAGAAAAAATGGAAATCCTGGAGCTGTTGGCGAGTCAAAAGATCACCGCCCAGGAAGCGGCCGATATGTTACGCCAGGCAAGCGTCCCCGACGTAGAATCTCCGTCAAAACGGAAGCTGTCTGGGAGACCGATGAGCCGGTAGTCTACAAAGCAGATGTTGCCGACTCCGGCGATGATGCTTCTGACGTGGTTCCCTGGTCTGATGAGGGACTTACGACCGGTGAGGGGAAAGCTCACTGGCTGAAGATCCGGGTTAGGGATATGGACACACAACGCAACAAGGTGACGGTAAATGTTCCCTTATGGTTGGTAACCTTCGGGTTGGGCACAGCCCGGCGGTTTGGGGCCGATCTGGGTGGCCTTGATCCTGAGATGGTTAAAGAGTTGATCAAGCAGGGATCTCGAGGCGTTCTGGTTGATGTACAGAGTGGGAAGACGGCGAGCACGTCCAAATCTATCTTGACGAGACTACAAAATGAGTAAAGAAAGAATTGAGACAGGCCCCGCTCCAACGATCCTGGTCTCATGTCAGGGGGACCTCGTCATCAAAAGCTGGTCAGAATCGGCCGTCGGCATTAAGGGGTCATATGATCTGGATGAATCCGAAAAGGTATGGAACTTCACCAGCCAGGATGATTTGCAGTTACATATTCCTGTTGACAGTGCGCTTCACATATCAAGCGTGAACGGCGACCTGGTTGTCAAGCATGATGGAGAAGTTGTTATTGAAGCAGCGCAAGGCGATGTTGTCCTGCGAGGGTTGTCCTCGGCCAAGGTTGGTCCAATTAGCGGTGATGTGTCTATACGTCACATAAGTGGACCGGCATTTTTCGAGGTGGTTCACGGAGATTTCGCTGCCTCTCACACGAACGAGCTATCTATCGGTGAGGTGAATGGGGATTTCTCCGGCCGCCATATAAACGGATCAGTAACAATCAAACGGATCGCCGGTGACGCGGACTTTCGCGCCGTCAGCGGTGACATCACTGTTACCTCTGGAAACCGCGACCTCAACCTATCGGCCGTTACCGGTACTGTGACGGTATCGGAAGTGGAAGGCGATATCCGGCTCAAGGGTGGTCTTCAGGCAGGCAATCATGTCCTCAATGCTAAGCGTGACATTGTAGTACGCTGGCCCGACAGCCTACCGGTCAACCTGATTGCCACTGCCCCCTTCGTAGAAAATCGGGCGCACTTCGATGAGTTTGAGCAGAAAGGCGATGCCTGGATCGGTCGAATTGGTGAAAGTAAAACAAACGTTGAGCTAACAGCCGGACGCCAGATTCAACTGAAAGACGCTGAAACAATCGATCCCCGTTGGGGAACGTTTGAAGCGGATATGGAAGACTTCGAGTTTGAATTTGGCGACCTTGGCGAGCGCATCAGTGCTCAAATCAACGAGAAAATGAACATATTCGCCCAGAATATGGAACAACAATTCGGCCCGGACTTTGGACAAGAGATCGGCGAGAAGATGGCGCGCAAAGCTGAAAAAGCGGCGCAACGCGCTGAAAGAGCAGCAGAGCGGGCGATGCAGCGAGCAGAGAAAGCATCACGGGCAAAATACGGCCGTGAGTGGCAGGGATTCTACTCGCCCTCCGCACCGGCAAGCCCGACTCCGCCAAACCCGGTTTCACCGGAAGAGCAGTTAAAAATCCTGCGCATGGTTGAGAAGGGTACCATCTCTCCCGAAGAGGCAAGTATGTTGTTAGAGGCGTTGGAAGCGTAAATCGTTGTTCGCCAAAAGTTCCCGTTGGTTGGTAGCCGGGCAGTCCAGTACAATAGATACAGGTTGCCCGGCCCAACTTCCCTGGGTGATTCAATAAGGACAATGGTTGTACACATTAGTTGGGACTAGCCAATGGTCATTACAGCAACAGCCGGCCAATCGGTAACTGAAGGAATTCGTCCGGTTGACCTGGGTCGAGACATTCCCCAAGTACTGGATTTGCTTCGCCTGGCCTTTGGCGAGTCAATGGATAGTGACGAGCGGAAGGCGTTTAGCGAGGCAGCCATTCGCCCGGATTTTCTGTGGCGGCTGGACCCTGCAGCATCCCGACTGGGCAGTGGTTTTGTCTGGGTAAGTAACGGCCGTATCGTCGGCAACGTGACTCTCCTCTCTACCCGGGCCCAGGGCCGGTTCCTTGTGGCTAATGTCGCCGTCCACCCCAGTTTCCGGCGTCGCGGTATTGCCGTAGCACTTATGCGTGCGGTAGAAGATACGGTCCGTTCTCGTCGGGGGCAAGTCATCCTCCTTCAGGTTGTGAAAGAAAACGACCCTGCGATTGCCCTTTATCGGCAACTTGGTTACCGGCAGGTTGGCAACATGACCACATGGTCGGCCACAGCCTCTCGATTACGTCAGATACCAGCCAGTGTCAACGGTAACCCGGTTCCGGAAATCCGGCCGTTACCCGGTAATCTGTGGCGACACGCCTACGACCTTGACACCATCTATGTCGCACCGGATCTCAACTGGCCTGAGCCGCTCCCCAAAGATGCCTACCAGCAAACCTGGCTTGGAC
This sequence comes from Chloroflexota bacterium, assembly GCA_041390945.1. GTDB lineage: Bacteria > Chloroflexota > Anaerolineae > Promineifilales > Promineifilaceae > Promineifilum. The sequence goes on along the minus strand of JAWKOY010000018.1, from coordinate 131,974 downwards.
GTGTCCGCGACTTTATGAGCGGCCGACAACGTGAGGTGTGGATGACCACCGGCAACCTGAATCAACTGAACGGTCTGGCATCCATCACCAGCGAATGGGGACGGCCGCATGTGGTAGCCCTCCGTTTTGCTGCGGGCACTACCGACCAGTTGGCGCGTCCGTTGCTGGCAAAGGTAGTTCGACGTCTGGCGTACCTCTCGCGCCGCAACGTTCGTATTGAACACCCTGAAGATGACACTATCGTCAATGATCTGTTACACGAAGCCAACTTCTCTGCACAGAGAACATTGACGCACATGAGATATGACCTGCTATAGCGGCGGGTCTGAGGTAGTTAAACAAAATGGCAACCACAGAAGAAAGATTACAAATTCTGAAGATGATTGAGGAAGGCAAGATAAGTGCTGTGGAAGGGCCGAGTTGCTGCGCGCACTGGACAAGAAAGATGAACAGAGCCAACAACTGGAACCCTTGAAAGGAGCCAGCACGCCACGCTGGCTGCGCGTACGTGTCACTGATATAAAAACCGGACGCAACAAAGTCAACGTCAACATTCCTATGGGCCCGGTCAATGTAGGCATGAAGATGGGCGCTCGCTTCGCTCCTGAAATCGAAGGTGCTCAGCTTGAAAGCGTCATGGAGGCAATTCGCGGCGGGCAGCAAGGCAAGGTCATCGACGTCTATGACGAAGAAGACGGCGAGCATGTTGAAATCTTTGTGGAGTAGCAAGTAGTTTGGCTAATTTTCAGGATCGCGAATATTTGCAGGAAAGTCAATACCGCACGAGCCGCCACCTGACTGCCCGTGCGGATTTGCACCGGCGGTTCAATGTCAGCACGGATGACTGGCATGATTGGGCCTTCGCTCAAATTGAACTCCGGAACGGCGAAACTATCCTTGAATGCGGTGCCGGGCCGGGCTGGCTGTGGAAGGAACCACAGGTTGAATTACCGGCGGAGTTCCAACTCGTTGCCACCGATCTTTCGGCGGGCATGATGGCGGAAGCACGACAACGATTGGCTGATCTGGGGACTCATGCCGCTTTCGCAAATGCTGACATCCAAAATCTCCCCTGCCCGACCGACACATTCGACGCAATCGTAGCTAATCACATGCTCTACCATGTACCCGATCTGGACAAGGCACTGGCCGAAGTTACCCGCGCTCTGAAACCTGACGGCCGATTTATCGCAGCGACAAACGGTCGCGGCCACATGCGAGAAGTGTTTGAGATTGGCGGCACTCTGATGCCCGGTGTCTATCTGGGATTACGCGGTGCAATGCAGGCGTTGCCTTTTGCCCTGGAAAACGGTGCTGAACTACTCGGCCGCCATTTCGATGATATTGAAGTTCGGCTCTATGATTCCCACCTGGAAGTTGATGATGCAGAGGCGCTAATCAACTATATGCTCTCCTCGGCCGAAGGCGAGGCCGCTGTTCCCCCCAACCTGCGGCAAGCCGCGATCACACAGTTACAACAAGAGATTGATGCAAACGGCCCCATCTATATTTCCAAAGAAACAGGCGTATTCGTAGCCAGAAGCCCACATACGGGGGATTGACAGCACCTACCTGTTCATGCTAGACTGCAATCCGATAAACCAAGAAGGAGGTGCTCGACGATGCAAACCATTGTAATGATTGAAAACGAACAAGTCTTGCGGCATTGTGCGGGCACACCTGTCCTCTCTCGATAACCCATTCAGTCCTGAATTGAGAAAGCTGGTAACTGCGACGCACAACGCTGGTAGTGATGTTGACGCGCCTGTGCGCAGTTTCCACGCTCACAGTGTCAGGCTGTTATCAACCATGATGACGGCCGACAGGAGCGAGCACTGGTTACCCATGTTGGAAACCGGTGAACCGCGATTGATCAATTCAGGAATACAAATGGACAAATATGATGAGCTGGAGAAGTACGCGGATTATGAGGAGTACTTCGAGGCCAAAGATCGTAAACGACAGAAGAAGCAATCGGCAAACAAGAAATCCGGTCAAGAGACAGGCCGGGAAGAACTTAGTGATTTCAGCGATGATATCGCCGATTTTGTACCCAGCTATGCGGTGTCACTTGATCCCCAGCACCATGAACGTCAATGGGTCATTGACTCCATCAGCTCATTCTATCGCGACAATTTAATCACTGATGTCACCCGACGCGTGAAAGCTGGAAAGGAAGCCAACGTCTATTGCTGCACGGCCCATCCCGCTACCGAAATAGAACTTATTGCAGCCAAGTTGTACAGGCCGCGTATGCTGCGAACGCTAAAGAATGATGCAGATTATAAAGCCGGTCGTATGTTACGCGGTGAAGACGGCAAACAGATGAAGGGACGTCGCGAGAAGTTGGCAATTCACAAAAAGACGAAATTTGGCAAAAAGCTGGATACCGTCTGGTGGATTGGGAATGAGTTCAAGATTCAGAGCAAGTTGTTTGACGCCGGTGCAGACGTCCCGGCGGTTGTAGCCCACAACGGAAATACGATTCTGATGGAATATGTAGGTGACGAGCAATTGCCGGCACCAACCTTGAGTGACATTCGATTAGACAAAGAGTCGGCGCACACGTTGTTCGATCAGATCATGCGGAATGTGAGCTTGATGCTTGATCTCGGCTTCGTGCATGGTGATTTGTCAGCTTACAACATTCTGTACTGGAACGAGACGATCCGCATCATTGACTTTCCGCAGGTCGTAGAGATAGCCAAGAATCCCAATGCCTATCGCTTTTTTATGCGTGATGTGCGTCGGGTTTGCAGCTATTTCGGCCGTCTGGGCGTAAAGTGTGATGCTGATGCGGTCGGCCGGGAAATATGGGAGAATGCTCCCGGAACCAGCGGATTGATGGATTAAACCATGCCGTGTTCGGCAAAGTCGTAAGTACGGCGGTGACTGGTCATCCTCCATCGTCGTACGCGACTCATTCATAACCAATCAGGAGAAATTTGTTTGGCAGTCAGTACAAAAGGCAAGCGCAAAGTTAGGGTAATGGGACGGCAGTATCTTTGGACGGTAGATGACCAACCAACAAAGCAAACATTACCCGACCAGGGATTTGTGGACACCACCCCCATCATCGGCCGCAAGCTCCACATCATTTCCAGTAACAAACGATTCATAGTTCATTATCAACTTCCCCAGCCCGGTGATTCCTACGCTCTATTGCAGGTTGAAGGCAGCGAGTTCCCCCGACAACCCGGAGCAAAAGAGGTTGAGGTCCCTCGCTGGCATCACGACACCAAGCCCTATCCAACGGCCGATTTCGTCCGCCGGTTAATCGGCTGGTGTCTCGGTATCGAATAGTTTCTCCCCTCTCAGCCACGGCCGCCATATCTGCTACCCGGATGCCCAGAAGAACGTATTGCTAGATGACAATGGATACCTCACGACTACCATCCGGCGAGCGTATAGACGAAATCAAGGGCAATGTGATGCTGCTGCTTGGATTTGTGGCAGCCATGTGGGTAGTGGAGTTGGTGGATTGGGCAATCTTCCACGGTCGGCTGGATTCGTTCGGGATTATTCCCCGGCAGATGAGTGGTCTGATCGGTATCCCTCTGGCCCCATTCCTGCACGGCGGCTCAGCGCATCTCATTGCCAACACCGTTCCAATTCTTGTTCTTGGTCTGCTGGTAATCCTGCGAAACGGGGACCGCTTCCTGCTCGTATCCATCATCATTATTTTCATTAGCGGGCTAGGTACGTGGTTGATCGGCCCATCCCATTCCGTCCACATTGGGGCCAGCGGATTGATCTTCGGCTATGTTGGCTATCTGGTTGCCAGTGCCTATTATGAACGCAGTTGGGGCGCCATTCTACTGGCGATTCTGGTCATTGCCTTATATGGCGGCATCATTTGGGGTGTTCTGCCGCAAGGTAACGGCATTTCCTGGCAGGGTCACTTTTTCGGGCTGATTGGCGGTGTATTGGCCGCGCGGTGGACAACCACCTCCATACACCTCTAGGTTTGTTCGGCTGCGGCGCGCTCAAACTGCCGTTGCCCAACCCCGGCCAAACCGATACTTAGAATATAAAGCACTACAAGTGGGGCCATCGTTAACAGCATCGTGACCGGATCAATTGATGGGGTGATCACAGCCGCCAGAACCGCAATCGCCACGACAGCAACCCGCCATTGACCCTTCAGCGTTTCCGGGCTGATCAACCCGGCACGAGCGATGACGTAGATAATCACCGGTAGCTGAAACGCTACTCCAATCCACAACAGTAGACGGGTAATAAAACTGATATATTCCTGCCCTGTCCATTCCGTGCGGAAGACTTCCGGCATAAAGTTCGCCAGGAAGTAAATTGCCGCCGGGGCCAGGACGAACCAGGCAAAAGCCAGGCCCAACCCAAACAAAAGCAATGCACTGGGTATGAAGAAATACACATACCGTTTTTCGTGTTTGTGCAGACCCGGCTCGATAAACCGCCAAAGCTGGTACAGGATGATGGGCATTGAGAGCACAATGCCAGCCAGTAGGGAAACCTTGAAATAGGTCTCAATGCCCTCGGTCGGCCGAAGCGTCTGCAAGGATGCCCCGGACGGGTTACTGGCGGCATAGGGTTGGAGCAGGAATTGGAGCAGGCGTTCAGCAAAGATGAAGCTCAGCGATGTCGCCACCAGAATACCCACACCGGCATATGTCAGGCGGATACGTAGTTCGTTTAGATGTCCTAGGATCGAGAGGTCGGCACCTTCCGGTGGCGTATCTCCCAGTTGATCGTCGGCCGTTTTGGGAACGCTACTCATTCGGGATCATCCGCAGTTGAAACCCGTTGGGGGAGGTTTGACGGAGGAACTGCGACAGAAGTCGGGGGACTTTCAGAGTCTGAGACCGGCTTTGGTAAGGAAGGCGGGGGGTAAGCCTCGCCATTGGTTGATGACTTGTAATGAGCATTTAGGATAGATGGGGGAGCAATCGACCGGGCATCCGTCTCGATATTTTGCATGCTCTGCTTAATCTCCGCATTTGTGTTGTTGGCAATACCAACAAACTCCTTGCGCAGGTCATCCACCTGACGGCGAAGCTGGTTCAGCTCTTCCATCGTTTCCTTAAGCTCACCGGACTGGTCAATGTTATCTATCTCTGCGTTTAGCTGTCGGAAGAACGACCGGGATATGCCCTGTAGCTGGCTTGTTGTGCGACCCAGCCAGCGGGCAGCCATAACGATGCGTTCCGGGCCTAAAACAATGCCCGCAATGATCATTACGAGTATCAGCTCCGGGAGCCCAACGCCAAAGATATTATCCATTGCTAGCTAAGAAAATGAGAGAGGAGAAAACGAGCGTTAATCAGTCGTTTCCGACTCCTTCTTCTCGGCAGCAGCCACCACGTCCTTGACAGCATCGTCAGCGCTTTCCTGACCTTCACGCAAACCATCACGAAACGCGGCGACACCCTTACCTAATTCCCCACCTACGCGGGCAATGCGGCCAACGCCAAAAATTAACAATACTACAGCCAAGATCAGTAAAAGTTCAGGCCATCCAAGACTGCCAAACATGTTGTTCACTCCTTTCAAATCGCCATGCGATTAGTGAAAGCTATACTAAATCTATTCTATCGCAACACAATAGAATGCGAAACGCTCATCCCGTTTCTTAATGCGATTGCAAGTATTTATTGTGGTCCAATTAGTTGATTATTCAGCTTCGGGGCTGGGACAAGCCACTGTCACGTCTCGGTATCTGAAGAACCAGGATGCGAACGTCTGGAACAGATCGCGCGATGTGGCAACACGGCCGATCTCTGCCTCTTGAACCCCGCTACTCAACCCAACGGTATTAATGTGCCGGTACAGCGTTAATGCCGGTAAATCGGCATCAAACTGCCGCAGGAATGTATCGTAATACACCTCGCGGTCGGATTCGGCGATAGTTTGCCGGCCGCTCTCCAGGGCTTCGCTGGCTCGGCGGTTGTTCCACCCGGCGTAGTTTTGCCCGCGAACGATTGCCTCCTGGCTCCAGAAATCATAGAGATCAGGATCGTAGGTAGGCGTCACATCTGCTAGGGCCAGGTCAAACTGGCGAGTTGACAGCAACTCAAGAAACTGTTCCCAATCCGAAACAAGTTGCAGATTCACACCCACCCCCACATTAGCTAGCTGGCTGGTTATATTCTCCGCCAGCGCGCGATGAGTGGCGCTATCATAAGCCAGTAGCGTCAGGATCAGTTGATCGTTATCCCTTTGTCGGAACGGTTGACCTTCCGGCCATCCCCACCCTGCTTCATCAAACAGGACGGTGACCTGCCCCAAATCAAAGGCGTACCGGGTTATCAACGTCTCGTCATAAGCCCATGAATCCGGCAGGTAGGGGCCGTCAAACACAACGCCCTGCCCGTTCAATGTCCCGTCCACCAGTGCGCCCCGATCCAGCGCATAGGCAATCGCCTTACGAACACTCACTGAATTGGTCGGCCGATCCGGTTGTTGGGTGCTATCCAAGTTGAATAGTAACTCTGTGTAGGGCCGGGTCAGGGACGTGAATAGCCGAATATCAGGTTCTGCGGCGTAGTCCGGGAGTAGAACCGGAGACACCTCAGATATGAGCTGGATAGCATCAGCGCGATAACCATCAAGCAGTGCGGCATCATCCGATAGAAAATGCAATTCAACGCCGCTCAGTTGGGTTCCCTTCGTGCCAGTAGGTCGGGTTAGGAAGTAACCGCAGTACCCCTGTCTGCTCCCAGTTTTGAGCCCCGTCCACAGCAAACGGGCCGGTCCCTACCGGGGTTCGATTCAGGGAAGAAGTAGCAAGTTGGGCAACTGGCACATCTGCCCACAAATGGGCGGGCAGAATACCGCGTGAGGTGGCTTCCAAAAACGGACTATATGGCTGTTGCAGCGTGAACTCGATTGTCTGATCATCAATGACCGTGATCGTCACTGACTGCCACAGTTGCTTTAGTGATTGCAACCCGGGAAACGCATCCTGCTGCATTAATCCGTACGTAAAGGCGACATCATCGGCCGTTACCGGTTCGCCATCCTGCCATTGAATATCATCGCGCAGGGTAAAGCGGATGGTCAATCCATCCTCGCTGAAAGACCATGACTCTGCCAGTGCAGGCTGCGGCTGACCGCTCTCATCAAATCGAACCAGCCCGTCATAAATCAGATCAACCAGTTGCCGATCAACGGGATAGGTATCATCCAGTAGTGGGTTCAGGGTTACCGGACGCCCCACAATACCGGCCGACAGGAACCCGCCACTCGCGGGTACAGTGACCGTACAGAGAGCAGCCGATTGCACCTGGTACGAGAATAATCCCAGCACCAGAATGAAACCCGTGGCCGCCAGCAATAGCTGCCAGCGAATGTCAGGCTTCATGATTCAAATGTTACGGAATAAGTGTGGCCTTGATTAAACGATCTGTCCCCATGCCAGAAAGGAGAAGAAGGTATTGAGGAAAAACAGGACCGCTATGACAATTGTCACATTGTGAAGTGTGGCTTCGACCCCACGACGCGTGCGGAAACCCGCGCTCAGGTCTGCGCCACCACCGCCCATAAAACCGCCCAGATCAGAACCCTTGGCCTGGACAACGACCAGGACGGTCAATGTCAGACCCAAAATGATCTCAATAATGCTTAAGTAAGGAGCCCAAGGCTGAAGAGTCATCAGAAGTTACCTCTTGCACTGCGAATCTCTTGCGAGTTGAATTCTAGTAAAAATGCGCCCATTAGTATAACTGACTGCGCTGGCAACGTCTACCTACCCCCAATCGACTCATCTGCACATCACGAACCGTGAGGCCAATTGCCGGGCATTGCCGATGTGATACACTTCGCATGGATAGATTCGATATCTCTCAGGAAGTACCATCCGTGATTGACTTTCGCCACGTCACCAAGCGTTACTATTCACTAACCGCACTCAACGATATAACCACAGCCTTCCCCCAGGGGGAAATTATCGGCTTGTTGGGTCCTAACGGTGCAGGCAAATCTACGCTGATTAAACTCATTGCCGGTCTGATTTATCCGACCGAAGGGGAACTGATACCCTCTGGGACAGAATGGCCGGAAATTGGGTACAAGCCGGAGCGACTTGTGTTTCCGGGGAATATGCAGGTCAGTCAATACCTGGAGATGGTCGCCGGCTTATGCGGTGTCAGCAGAAGCCTTGCGGATAATGCTGTATTGGAGAGCCTGGCGCGGGTCAACCTGTTGAGTGCATCCCACAAGCAAATCAAGACGCTCTCCAAAGGTATGCGCCAGCGGCTTGGTCTGGCTCAAGCCCTGATTGGCGATCCCGCCCTCCTGCTCCTGGATGAACCGTCCAGCGGTCTGGACCCGGAAGGCCAGGAAGAGATGTTATCCTACATTGAGGAATTGCGTTCGGCCGGGAAAACCGTGTTGCTCAGTTCGCATCTCCTTCATGAAGTGACCCAGGTCTGCACATTTCTGGTCATTCTCAATAACGGCCGTATCCACTATCAAAACCGGATGTCGGACGCGCTGAAGCTTCAGCCTCATGTTGTTATCCAAACTGATCGGCCGTTGCAAGCCGCGCAAGAGCTGCTGGTTGCTGTTCACCCTGATATTAGCGTGGAGGACAACTCGGTCATTCTGCGCAATGGGGCGAATTACGATGCGGCGGCAAATCCTGGCGATTCTCATCAACAACGGCTATGACGTGCTCAAGGTGGATCAAAAGCGGATCACCCTGGCCGAGATATATGCGGAGGCGGTTCAATGATCCAGCGCATTGCGATTTTGACCGTGTACTTCCTGCGCACTTTTTCTTTTCCCTCGTGGGGTTGCTCTTCCTGTTGGCGGCGCTCGTCTTCTGGGCGGTATTTTTCCCGCCGGGACAAGCCACGCCTGATTTCGAAAATTACGTGCTGCTCATCGCGGCGTTCGGCGCCAGCCACATTCCTCGCTACCATAACAATTGCCACCCGTGCAAACCGGCTGGAGAATTATCCGTTTGTTACCCGCTTGCAAAGCCGGGTTGAATATCTGGTAGCCGTACTGCTGGCGTCGCTTATTGCCGGTGGGCTGATGCAATTACTCGTTGCCGGTCTGGCCCTAATTCGCGGCCCTGAGCTGACCACAGCCGGTTTGTTATCACTGGCACCCATCTGGTTGGGTCTGGACATCCTTGTCGCTGTGCTGGCGCTGCACGCGACCGATCTTGTCTCTTCCGGCTGGTCACGGGTCATTATCTTTGGCTTGCTGGCTATCTTGCTTATTCTGAACAGCATGGGCCAAAGCTCAGAATCATGGTTTGCCGACCGCCTGAATGATGTGGCTACAGTGTTTGCCAACATGAATCTGGTTTTCTTTGCCGACCTCCTGAACTCGCTGGCCGGCTCCTTGCGTGGGGAAAGTCTGGGGGCGTTGTCGTCGGCCGCCGGAACTGTTTTCTGGCCGTTTCGATCTATCACTGACGCGATCTTCAACGGCTCACTCACCACATCCCAGGCATTGGCTCCGGCCGTATTACTCCTTTACGGGACGATCCTGTTCCTTATTGCCGCCAATCTGTTCGCCACCAAAGACCTTGAGTTTGTGGAGTAAGTCCTCCCTACTCGTCGTCATCCTCATCATAATCCATCGCATTGGGAAAGTAAGTCTCGTTAAGAAACCGAATCAACTCATCGGCCGTCTGTGGACTTAATGCTTCCCCAAAATAGTAGTGGCGATAGCCATAATCAAACGCCGGGCCGGCCGGCTTTTCGCTTATGTAAAACGGCGTGACGTGCTGCATGTCATAGGCATCGGTGTTGCCGAATATCGAAATCGGCCGCCGGACAATAAGGACATCCTTGTTGATAAAAAGAATCTCGCGATTTGTTGCCAGATTTGCCCATTGACGAAGCAGGTAGCGGCCAAACCGGTACAGGATAGATAGCAGGACCAAAAGCATTACCGTGAATACAAATGCGTAGGGTTGGCCGGAGAAGGCAATTCGGATTGTGTAGATAATGCCACCGACCATCATGGCTAACCAAATGAGAACCAGCACCGTGTACAGAATCAGCAAGGGGATGTTGCGCTTGACAGGCAGTACAACCTTCAACCGTTCCGGCGTTTGCTCAAAGTGCACATCTGTCAGTAAGGGTGGTTTGTCGCTCATAGTTGGCGTGATTATATCCTGCCCGATCGCCTCGCCAACCGGCTGAATCATTGCCCCAATCCGGCCCGGAGGTACAATTCGCCCCCATGGTGCGTACACGCCACCTGCTGCGCTCGTCCGTTATCGTCATTTTCCTCTTTGCGTTGGGCAAACTAACCGGCCTCATTCGTGCCCGGTTGGTAGCCCAGGCTTTCGGTACCAGCCCGCAGTACGACGCTTTCACCGCTGCCAACCAGCTTCCTGAAGTCTTCTTTGTGGTCATCGCCGGGGATCCTTAGCCGCGGCGTTTATCCCTGTCTACACCGAGTACCTCAGCCAACGATCGTCACGCGACAGCGCCCGCCTCGCCAATACCATTTTGACGCTGGTACTGTTTGTTCTGGGGGCTGTGTCGCTTGTCGGAGCAATCCTGGCGCCCTGGTTGACGAGGGTTGTCCTGGTCCCGGATTTCTCGCCGGAACAACAACTGCTAACGGCCGAAATTATGCGCGTCATCCTGATACAAACCACGATCTTCGGCGTGAGTGGCGTGCTCAGCAGTATTCTCAACGCACATCAACATTTCGCGTTGCCAGCCCTTGCTCCTGTAGCTCTGGACATTGGCTATGTGATCGGGCTCTATTTCTTCGTGCCCACCATGGGTATTATCGGATTGGCCTGGGGCACAGTCATTGGAGCATTTCTCCATATCGCCATTCAGGTTCCGGCACTAATTAAATACCATATCACCTACCGGCCGGCACTGGATCTGCGTATGGAAGGCGTCCGTGAAGTTATCCGCCTGATGGGGCCGAGAATTGTCACGCTGGGGACGGTTCAGTTTGCGGACCTGGTCACCATTCGTCTCGCGTCAGGTCTTCCCAGTGGCTCCACCTCAGCCTACTTTTACGCCTATGCGTTAATGCAGCTACCACAGACCTTATTCGGTACGTCCATCGCTCTGGTTATCTTTCCGACGCTGGCAGAACTGTACAACGCCAATGACATTGCCGGACTGCGAAAAACAGCCAGCAATACCCTCGGTATCATCTGGGCGCTCACGGTTCCTTCCGCAGTGGTGACCGCCATGCTGGGCCAGGAGATCATCGGTTTTCTGTTTCAGGGAGGCGCATTCGACGCTGAGGCTACCCAGCTCGTCTACACGATTTTAGTGTTTTTCTCCATCCGCATCGTCAGCGAATCCACACTGGAGATCGTCGCCCGGCTGTTTTATGCCCAGCACAACACGCGAACCCCAATGCTGGCCTATCTGGGATGGCTTGTGGTCACGGCTATCCTGGCTGTTTTTCTGGTCAACAGCATGGGCATCGCCGGATTGGCGTTGGCAACCACGATTGGCTTCACACTCCTGGCGGCCGTTCTCTTTGAGCTGAACCGGCGTGCATTGGGAGGGCTGGGTGTGCGGCACCTGGCTCAATCCGCCTGGCGTATTCTCCTGGCATCGGTCGCCCTGGCTGCAACGATTGCCCTCACCACCCGCCTGACAGACAACGCCTTCCTCGACCTGGGGTTGGGACTCGCGGCCGGCGGCCTCGTTTATCTGGTAGTCCTCTGGCTTCTGGGCGGCTCCGAGCTCCGCGCGTTGTGGCAAATCATTCGTAAGGAAGGTGTCACCTCCCCTTAGCTTGCATATTGTGAACATGCGTTCATTACATCAAATTCAATCTTGACAGGCACGAACATCTGTGCTACTATTCTTCCTGTCAGCACCGGACGGCAAGAAAGAAACGCCGTTCCCACAATCAGTAACCAGCACACAGAAGTGTATAAAATGAGCAGCAAGAACGGCAATTCTGACGGCCGCCAGGCGACCCTGGAAAAAACTATTGATTCATTGACCAAGCGATTTGGTGAAGGAACGATTATGCGGTTAGGCGATGCCCATAGCATGAAGATAGACGTCATCCCCACCGGGTCCATCTCGCTCGACATTGCCCTCGGTGTCGGGGGGATTCCCCGTGGCCGGGTCGTCGAAATCTACGGCCCCGAATCCTCCGGTAAGACCACCCTCTGCCAACACATCATCGCCGAAGCCCAGCAGCAGGGCGGCCTCTGTGCCTTCATTGACATGGAGCATGCCCTTGACCCCGTCTATGCTGCCCGCTGCGGTGTGGATGTCGATAATCTCTATGTCTCCCAGCCCGATACCGGTGAACAGGCGCTGGAGATTGCCGATGCCCTCATTCGCTCCGGTACGATGGATGTGGTCGTCATTGACTCCGTTGCTGCCCTTGTCCCGCGAGCCGAGATTGAAGGTGAGATGGGTGATACCCATGTCGGCCTCCAGGCGCGTCTCATGTCCCAGGCATTGCGCAAGCTCTCCGGCGTCATCAAGCAGACCAACACGGCCGTTATCTTCACCAACCAGTTACGGGAGAAGATCGGTGTCATGTTCGGCAGCCCGGAGACAACCTCCGGCGGCAATGCCCTGAAGTTCTATGCGTCGGTCCGGTTAGACATTCGTCGCATCCAGTCTATCAAGTCGGGCAACGATGTCATCGGCAACCGGACGCGGGTCAAGGTCAAGAAGAACAAGGTCGCCCCACCCTTCACCGAGTGTGAGTTCGACATCATGTACAACGAAGGCATCTCCCGCACCGGGGATGTGTTGGACCTCGCGACTGCTTACGAGATTGTGGACAAACGTGGTGCTTATTTCCGCTACAACGACATTCTTCTCGGTCAGGGTCGTGAAAATGCGAAGGTCTATCTGGCCGAGAACCCGACGATGCTTTTCGAATTGGAGCAAATCATCCGCAGTGAGTCGCAATTGCCTGCGGCTATGGTACCGGCCGAATATGAAAATGAATCCGAGCCGGAGGCAGAAGTCGAAGAATTCTAGGCGGATTAAGCAATCTGAAAAGTGGTTTGTTTCTCGATGAGAAAAAGGTTGACATGAACTAGGCGGCTGTTATAATCGCCGTTGGTGTGTTGGGAATCTTTTCACAAATTCCTCGATTGAACAATTCACCGCACAAATTCCGGGCACGGCCTCCGTGCCCGTTCATGTCTTTGTAGGAGAACTCTGTCATGAGTGCTGAAACCGCAGAAACGGCGACCGAAGAAGCCGAAATCCAGGTCGTCACCCCCACCGACATTTCCGACCTCAAGCCCAAAATGAAGGTCAATGGTACGGTCAAGCGCGTTGATTTGTATGGCGCAATCATCGATCTTGGAATAGACGCTACCGCCTTGATTCACATTTCCAAATTGGGTTCCGAGCAAGTCAACCGCGTCTCTGACGTGCTGTCAGAAGGCGAATCAATCCAGGCTTGGGTAGAGAAAACAGACCCGGAGCGCCAACAGATCATGCTGACTATGGTCGAGCCGCTGGCAGTAGACTGGAGCGATCTGAAAGAAGGTCAGGTCTACACCGGTACTGTGACCCGTCTGGAGAACTTTGGCGCGTTCGTGAGCATCGGCGCTGAGCGCGAAGGTCTGGTTCACATCAGCGAGTTGAGCCATGACTACGTGAAAAGCCCTGGCGAGGTTGTCTCCGTCGGCGATGAGGTCACAGTTAAGGTACTGGGATTCAACCGGCGCAAGCGTCGGATTGACCTGAGCATGAAAGCCTTAATTGAACGTCCTGAAGCACCTGCACGGAATGGGAGCGGAAACACATCCCAGTACACGCCTGACGAAAGCGGCAGCTATGACGACATCGAAGAGGATCTGGAAGATCTTCCGACAGCTATGGAAATTGCGATGCGCCGCGCGTTAGGCAGCGAGGCCATGGACTCTCTGCAAGCGGAACAGCGTGGATCCAAGAAACGCAAGAAACAAAGCAGCAGCAAGAAACAGAAACAGCAGGAAGTTATCGACCGTATACTCTCTATGCAGAGTGACAACTAAGCTGATTCTCTACGAGAAAATCAAACGCCCCGCTCAACAATTGAGCGGGGCGTTTTTTCTTTAAGCTTTCATAAGACCGGCGGTTTAGAAAACAACGTTAGGCCAGTCGATCATCATGGCCTGCAACCGCTCTCCGGCCGGTACGTGGCGTACGCCCTCCGGGACAATGAGCAAGGCGTTGGCTTTCACCAAAGAGGTAATCATGTGCGAGCCTTGCCCTCCGGTAACCGTAGCCTCATAACCGTTTGTTGTTCGGGATACAATTCCGCGAATGTAGCTCTCGCGGCCGTCCGAATGAATGTCATCCAGCACACGAACCAGCACTTGCGGCCGATCCAGCTCCGTATGCCCCGCCATCTTGAGAATGGCCGGACGTGCAAATCGCTCGAAAGACACCAGCGCGGAAACAGGATTACCCGGCAAGCCCAGGGTAAGGCACACCGCCATATTGGCCGAAAGCCAACGGCTTGCCCGGACGCATGCGAACCCGCCAGAAGTTCATACTACCGGAACTTTCGAGGACAGATCTGACCACATCATAAGCACCGACCGACACACCGGCAGAGCTGATAAATAGATCTACATCCTCATCCAGGCCCAATTGGAGCCGTTCCCGGACGGCATCCTCTGTATCACCAGCCACACCCAGCATCACAGGCTCAGCACCAGCCGCCGAAATTTGAGCGGAAAGGGCATAGCTATTGCTATTGCGAATCTTGCCCGGCGAGAGCGCATCTTCGATGCCCACAAGCTCATCACCAGTTGCCAGCACACCGACACGCGGCCGTCTGTACACGGCAACCACCGTCACGCCCAGGGCCGCCAACACACCAATTTCCTGCGGCCGAAGAATCTTTCCGGCTTCCAGTACTTTGTCGCCTTCGCGGATGTCTTCACCGGGGAAACGAACTGAGTTGCCGACCTGCACGCTGCGACGGATATCCACAGTTTCCGGCAAATCGGCCGTTTGATCACGCCAGGGAATCGAGGTGTCCTCCACCGGCACAACCGCATCAGCGCCTTCCGGCATCGGAGCGCCAGTCATAATGCGGGCCGCTTCGCTATCCCCAATCGGTCTGTCAGCCACCGTTCCGGCAGCAATGTCGGCAATTACCTGAAGAGTTACAGGATCGTTAGTTGACGCTGTTTTTACATCTTCCGCACGGACAGCAAAACCATCCATTGCTGAGTTAGCAAATGGGGGCAATGTATCGCGGGAAATAACAGGCTCGGCCAGGACAAGGCCCAGTGCGGAGGACAAGGGGATCTCTTCAGCATCCAGTATCGGAACACCAGCCAGCACCAGAGCCAGCGCCTCGGCTACGGTCAAATATTCGAGTTCAGTCATGATGGTGAGGAGCTATCAGTCAGCAGAAGCAACCAGACGGCCGTCCAGATCAAGCTCCGGTGCCGCCGCTTGCATGGCCGTCAGGACGTTGGCGACATGGTCCCACAGATCCAGTTGCCCGCCAAAGCACGCGTCGCTGAATTCGGCCGTGACAGTAGTCACTTCATCCCGATCAACACCGGCAGCGAAGTTCCGGTTCTTCCATTTCTTCCTGACGGACTTTACCGAGACATCGTTGATATCCATGGAAGGCCGGACGAGTGTCGTGGCGATAATCAATCCGGTGATTTCGTCGCAGGCCATCAGTGCAAAGTCGACGGGCTGTTCGCGTTCCACACCGGTGCCTTCCGTGTTATGGGCCAGGATAGGATGGATGATTTCTTCAGACCAACCCTCAGCACGTAGAATGTCAGCCCCCTTGAGGGGATGCCGCTCCAGATCGGGATGTATCTCCCAATCAAAATCATGCAGGACACCAATCGTCTCCCATGCACCAGGGTCTTCCCCAAGCATGTCGGCGTAAGCGCGCATTGACACGCCTACAGCCTCCATATGGCGCTGCAAGCCACGATCCTGCACATAGCGGGTGACAATCTCCCAGGCATCGGTCCGGGTCTTTTCTTCAGCCATTTTTGCCTCAGCCGTTGTCAGCGCCCTTGCTCTTGTCAGCGCCACAGTCGCAGCCGCCATTTTCATGTTTGGAGCAACCCGCCTCAGCCTTTTTCTTCAAGGCTTCCAGTTCCTCCAAGGGCACGATCTCATCGCGAAATACTTCGTATTCTTCTTCGCCAACTGCGACAACAACTGACTCTCGAAGGACACGTACTTCTTTGACGCGACCTTCGCCGTAAGGCGTGCCGATGGTTTTACCGTACCGTGGCAATTCCTTCTTGGCATCCACGTATTGCTGGTATTCATAAACCAGGCAGCACCGCAAACGGCCGCACATACCGGTAATCTCCTGCGGGCTGAGGGAAATCCCCTGTTCCTTCGCCATGCGAATCGAGATGGGGCTGAATTCTGTCAGAAAGGTTGAGCAACAGCGGGGAATGCCACATGCACCATACCCGCCCATAATCTTGGCGACATCGCGCGGGCCGATCATCTGCATCTCAACACGGGTGCTCAGATTACGACCAAGCATACCTTGCAATTGACGTAGCTCAAGCTTCTTGTTGTCCGAGGTATAGGCAATCGTTAGCCAGCTACCGTCAAAGTTATACTCCGCCTTAACAAAGGTAGCGTCTTCAATCCCTGCCTTGCTGGCTTCTTCACGGCAGGTAATGAGTGCGTCAAGCGCCTTTGATTCCCATTCCTGGTTCATAACCAGATCGCCTGGCGTGGCTTTCCGCTTAACGGAACGCATCCCCTTGCGACGATGGATTTCGTTAGGGTCAATATAGGCAATCACCTGGCCGAGTTGTTTGCCCCGGCGCGTTTCAACAATGACATGATCGCCGGGAGCCACGTCCGTGTACCGACCCACTTTAAAGTGGTAGAGTTTTCCCAGTTTTTGAAAGCGAACCCCGATAAACTCCGAAGTTTCGCCAGGCGCCATCACAGTAGGCATATTGTTGTATCCTTGGAAGAAGGCAAGATTGTCGTGATTTCGCTCATAGTTATAACGAAAAAAGGCGGCAGTTACCAGAGCAGCGTTCATGGAAAGGAGAACGCGCTCGCTTCCTCTAACAAACTCAGGTTGATTTGCAGCTTGCTGTTAGCCAACCATCGTAATCGGGATGAAGTTATCTGACTGGTTTTGCAACGTAATAACGCTTACACGCGCAGCCACATCACGCGCAATTGCCCGCAGCGCCTGGGCTGCTTCTGAGTCCGGGTGCGCAACCACAATCGGTTGACCGGCATCGCCGCCAACCCGCACATTCGCCTCCATCGGAACCGAACCCAGGTAGACGGTTTCGTACTGCCGGGCAAGCTGTTCGCCTGCACCGGTACCGAAGAACTCGCCACTCATGTTTTCAATTACGCCGATGATGGGCACATCAAGTTTCTCGAAGGTCTTAAGCCCACGAATGGCATCAGAAGCAGCAACCTGCATCGGCTGCGTGATGACCAATGCCCCGCTGAGCGGAAGCACCTGGGCCAGGGTCAATTGAGCGTCACCCGTTCCCGGCGGCAGATCTACAATGAGGTAATCCAGTTCGCCCCAATCTACATCGGTGAGCAATTGCTGGATGGCGCTGTGAAGCATGGGGCCGCGCCAGATCAACGGTTGATCCGGCTTCACCAGGAAGGCCATTGAGATAAACTTGACCCCGTAATTTTCGGCCGGAACCATCTTGTGGTCGCGTACCGGTGGCATTTGGTCAACGCCCATCATCATGGGCACGTTCGGTCCCAGGATATCCGCATCCAGCAGACCGACTCTGGCTCCTTCCTTGGCAAGCGAGATCGCCAGATTGACCGAGATAGTTGTCTTGCCCACCCCCCCTTTACCACTGGAGACGGCAATTGTATTGCGGAACTGCTGGCCGATCTGGGTTCCAATCCGGCTATCCGATGGCACATTGGAATCCCACTTGATTTCAACGTTTCCGACGCCGGGCACCTGTGATAAGGCGGCACGCGCATCACCTTCCATCTTGTTTCGCAATGGGCAGGCTGGTGTCGTCAACATAATCGTAAAGTTGACATCATTTCCACTGACCTTCAAATCCCGAATCATGTTAAGCGAGACCAGATCTCGATGAAGCTCCGGCTCTATCACTGTGGAAAGAGCAGCCATCACGGCCGCTTCGTCCAGGGTATTAAGCTGCTTGTTATCAGTCATCTGTTTTTCTCCAGATTAAGTTGAGTAAAACGAAATCGCCCCGTATGGAGCGATTTCGACATCTTGTATCTATAGGTAATGGAACGCTCCCGACCCAGGCATTGTAATCAGCCCCAGCACCGGGGTAGGGCACTGAGTGTGCTGGATATTAATACAATGCACCGCGATAAACCAACTGCCGGGCCATAGCCTCGGCAATCCGTTCTTCCCGATCCTCGGCGTCCTTATCGCGTTTCTTTCCCTTGTTGCTTTCAACAAATTCCCGTGCGGCGGCCTCAGCAGCAGCCTTCTTCGGGGCAATTTCGCGCCAGTAGCTAATCGGCTTGCTCAGGCGGGCCTTGTCGTGGATATGAGCCGTTGAGCGATCGTAGCTGGCTAGCTCGTAGTCGTGATCCATTTTGATAGCATCAAACGGACAAAACTCGGCGCAGTAACCGCAGTTCATACAAATCTCAATATCGATGTAGAAATTCACCGGCTCCGGCTTGGGACGGCCGTTGGGCTGTTTCCCACGCTCAATCCAGATACACTGTGGCGGGCAAACCTTGGCGCAGATACCACAAGAAGTGCACCAATCGTGACCCCATCGCTGACCCGGCGCCGGTTCATCCGTTACGAGAAACGGTACAAACCGGAACCGTTCCGGGACCGGAAGTTTTTCTTCCGGGTAAAAAACAGTGATAACGCCTTCGCCCTTCAGACTCTGGCGTACCTTCAGCGCCTCATCATTGTAATAACGGCCGCCTTTACCCAGCCAACGCAGATCATCTACATAGCTTTCAACGAAGTGGCGCATGGTTGTCGCCAATCCCTTGATGATTCCTGTTCCGTACATGCAAACTCCAAATCGTCTAGACGTTGGTTAGCGATCAACCTCGCCAAGGACAATATCAATACTACCCAGCACAGCGACCACATCGGCAACCTTGTACCCGCGACTCATTGGTCCCAAAGCAGTCAGGTTGATAAAAGATGGGGAGCGAACATGATAACGCTGGGGGTTGCCGTCACGGCGCTTGGCTGTAACGTAGTAACCAAGTTCACCCTTCGGGTTTTCCACACGTCCGTATGACTCGCCACCACGTGGCGCGCGCAGGGCGTATTGTGGTTTTTCACTAATGATCGGGCCACCCTCGGTTCGCTTGAGATGCGGCAAAACCTGCTCCAGAATCCGCAAGCTCTGGCGCATTTCGTCCATGCGTATCATAAAGCGGTCGTAGATGTCGCCGTTATACCGGACAGCGATATCAAAATCCAGGTGCTCGTAGTACGAATAGGGTTCCGCGCGGCGAATATCGTACGGCACGCCACTGGCCCGCAGGACGGGACCGGCGGTGCTATAAGCAATCGCATCTTCCGCTGAAAGATAGCCAACCCCAATACCACGCCCCTTCACAATCTCATTACCGGTCATCAGATCGTCACCCTGATCCAGGGCACGCGGCAGACGCTCGTAAATGAGTTCCTCCAGGAAGGCCATTGTCGGCTGGTCGCGCACATCGTCAGGCAGATCGTAGGCCACACCACCGAAGCGCATGTAATTGCACATCATCCGCGAACCGGCAGCCGCCTCGAAGAAGTCAAGAATCAACTCGCGCTCAATATAGTAATAGAGCATTGGGGTCTGGAATGCCCCCAAATCATTGAGCAGGAACCCAATCGCCCAAAGGTGATTGCAAATACGGGTCAGCTCGGCCATGAGAATGCGAATCCACTCGGCCCGTTCAGTAACGGTCATTCCGAACAGCTTCTCAATGGTGATGGCGTAGCCCAGATTGTTCGACATGGAGGACAGATAATCCAGCCGATCCGTATAGGGCATGTTCATGTTGAACGTATTGCGCTCGCCGATCTTCTCATGGTTACGGTGCAAATACCCCATGACCGGTTTCAAGTCGGTAATGGTTTCTCCATCAAGCGTGGCGACCATACGAAAAACACCATGAGTAGACGGGTGTTGAGGTCCCATATTGACCGTCACCAGATCAGTCTTCAGATCGGCGCCTTTCTCACGCGTATATGACAAACCGAGATAGACATCGGTTTCTACATCATACTCATCCCCGGTCGGCACCCAGCCTGCCGGGTATTGCACATTCTTACCGTAGGGGTTCTGCTCTTCCGCCCGGAATACTTCTCCAGCCGGCCAGCGGCTGCCAAACGGCTTGGCTTCATCTTCGTAGAAAGCTTCTTTCCAATCTTTGCGCATCGGGTGGCCCGCAAACCCATCCCAGGTCAAAATGCGGCGAAGATCCGGGTGTCCCTGGTAATGAATACCGTAGAGGTCATAGATCTCGCGCTCCTGGAACTCCGCACCGGGGTAGACGGAAACTGCCGAGGGCATGATTGGATTATCGCGGTCTACCTGGGCTTTCAGAACCAGGGCACTGCCACCTTTGGCAATACTGTAGGCATGGTAAACTGTCTCCAGCTTGTTATCGTCTATAAGGTCAACACCGGTTACGCTGGAGAGATAGTTGAAGCCAATATCATCCCGTAAGGCAGTCAGGACATCTACAATCTGATCGGCCTCAACAATCAGACCTTCGTACCCTTCACGATCATCATCCTGGACAAAATCGGAAAGCGTTTTTAAGTTCGGCCGCAGCTTCCTCAGCCGGGGTCAACACAGCAGTTCTTCGCCACCGGCTTCTGTTGGTTCAATCCAACATCACTCATCGCCATTCTCTCCTACGGGCACCTCGGCGACAGCCTCAGCAACTTCAACCTGCTCCGCTTCGGCCGCCTCGGCCGTCTTGACCGCTTCGCGCCGAATAACGTCAAGCTGTCTTACGTCCACAAGGTCCGGGCCAAGCAGCGGCACCGGGTAGAGACCGGCGGTAGGATCATCTTTGCGGTAATACGGCACCGTTGCCAGAGACTGCTGGGAAATCTTTTCCTGCAAGGCGATCAAACCGTTGATAAGCGCCTGGGGAGTTGGCGGGCAGCCCGGCACATAACATCAACCGGCAGGAATTTATCCACGCCGTCAACAACGTTGTAACCCTCCTTGAAAGGGCCACCGCCGGATGCGCACGCGCCCATGCTCAACACATACCGAGGTTCCGGCATCTGGTTGTATAGCCGGATAATGGTCGGGATCATCTTCTTGGTAACGGTTCCCGAAACAACCATCAGATCGGATTGGCGCGGCGTAGCCCGGAAGACCTCCATCCCGAATCGGGCAAGATCATACCGGCTACTGGCAGTGCAGATCATCTCGATCGCGCAACAAGCCAGACCGAAAGCCATCGGCCAGACCGAGTTCTTGCGCGACCAGTTATAGACAGGATCCAACAACTTGGCGATATTGGTGATAAACACGTTGTTCGCCACTTCATCCGGGACTACAACGTCACCGGTGGCGCCCGTGTCAGCTACAGTCATAGCGGTGTCGCCTCCTCATACCATACAGTTAGAATATCAAGCAGAAACTGCTCAGTGACTAAATCCGGGTCATCCTGAAAACCGGGGAGCGCAACAACCATGCTTGCCAACTGATTTTGCCCTATGGTTTCCAGCGTCAGGGTTGGGTAATTTTCCATCAACGAAACAACGATGGCATAGGTTGAATCCCAATACAATTCGCGTGGACTATCCATGTAATCCTTAGCTACGCCCTGACAAACAGAATGAACCTCAGTATAAACAATAATGAACCAGAGTATAATCAATGGTGTGAATACGGTCGAATTATAGCATATCTGTTCGCCCAATTCGGCCGTATCCAATGGTATGCGAATTCTTCTGATATCCCCTTACCACGGTGGCAGCCACCAGGCCTGGGCTGAAGGCTATGCCGGGAACAGCACACATGAGGTTCAAATCCTGTCGCTGCCGGCCCGCTTCTGGAAATGGCGAATGGAGGGTGGCGCGATCACACTGGCCCGGATGGCATTGCCGATTCTGGCCGACCCACATACCGCCCCGGATATGATCGTGGCGACGGATATGCTGGACCTCGCCAAGTTCCTGGCCCTCACCCGCCCCTACACAGCCCAACTACCTGCGGCCCTGTACATGCATGAAAACCAGCTCACCTACCCTTTGCCCGATGATCCGACCACCGGCCCCATGCGGCGAATACATGGCGCGCGCGACCGACACTATGTGATGATCAACCTCACATCCATGCTGGCTGCCGATCGAATTTACTTCAATTCGGACTACCACCGCCAAACCATGCTCAATGCGATCCCGTCGTTTTTGCGCCACTATCCCGAATACAACGAAGAACAGGTAATTGAGGCTATCCAGAGAAAGAGTTCGGTTCTGGCTGTAGGGATAAATTTCGCCCGCCTGGACCCGCCCCTTCCCCGATCACAGGATCGGCCGCCGCTTGTGCTCTGGAATCAACGCTGGGAGTATGACAAGAATCCGGACCGTTTCGTTGCCACACTTAACCAACTGGCAGTAGAAGGACTTGATTTTGAAGCGGCCTTTTGTGGTGAACGATTCGGGCTGGGAACAGTGGAGGTTGATGAGGGCATTGTTGGTTTGGGGGATCGAGTCATTCACAATGGCTATGCGAATGACTCTCTGTATCGTCAACTGCTATGGTCGGCAACGGCCACCTTCTCAACGGCAAAGCACGAATACTTCGGGATCAGTATTCTCGAAGCCATCCACTGCCGAACATTCCCGATCCTACCCCGTAAATTGACTATCGATTATCCGGAGCAATTTCATGATAGGTGTCTGGTAAAAGGCAAGGAATTGCTGCCGCGACTGAGGTGGGCAATAACACATCGAACGAAGCGCAAGCCGTAGCAGCCGAACTGGCGGCCGCCGTGGCTCATTCCGGCTGTGCGATCATGGCCCTGGTATGATCGCGAATTTGAGACGCTAGTTTCCGCGCCGCGTATGCCGTTGCTCTAACGCCGATACCAGAACCAGGCCGATTCCCAGGGCGGCCTGTCCTCCGCCTGAGTAATTCCGCGGCCTCAGCGCTCCAATTCAAAACCATCCGCAAATAAGGCGCGCAGTGTTTCCTCGAGAAATACTGCTTGGCCCTTCCCCGTCGTTTCTCTCCGTCGTCCGCAGGTAGGCAAACAAGATATATTGGCTGCCACTGGGCAAGAGTCTGAGCAAGCCGTCGTCTTAGCAGGGACGCTTCATCAAAGGAATGCGTGCAGCTAACATCAATCGCCAGATCATATGGTGGAGAAAGAAAATCCAGTTCGGAGACCGAAGACACCGCCACGACAGGTTTCATCGGAAACCCCCGCTTCGGCTGCACGATCCCTGGCAACGGATATTGCTTCAGGTACAAAATCCACACCATCGGCCATCCAGCCATGCAAAGCCAGATAAATGACCGCCCGACCGTACCGCAGCCCAGGTCAGTGCTCGGCCCGGTGTCAGTTCGCCTACCAGTTCCTTAACCTCCGGCGGTGGTTCAACATCAGCCCAGGGCACGCGATTCTCTAAATACCGCTCTCTAAATCGTTCCAGTCGTTCTTGTTCGTTGCTCATACAGGTTTCTACTTTATGTTTTGGTGCAGGCCAAGTGGGTGATATATGGTCGCTTGCATTACAATTGCCGTTGTAAGAGTGTAGCCCATGTCTCGCAGTTTCAAAGGAACACGTACCTACATCCGTAATCGTTGGCCGACATATGCCGGTTTGTATGGCATAGATATTCTGGCGCTACTTGGCTTAGGAGCCGGCTGGTAACGGGCTGGTATGCCCTGGTGCCGTTGTCACTAGCCGCCTTTATCGTCCGCCACTTTCTTCCTCGTCAGCACCGTCTGGGCAGCCCATCTGGCCTATGATGTACACCAACCTCTGGAAATCCTCTATCAAATCAGCAAGCCAGAGCAGAAGATGATATTGCCAACATCGAATTGGGCAGCCGGGAAACAAGCATCTTGGCTGGCGCGTCACCTGACCACCGGGACAGTTCGAAGGCCATAGATATCTACAACGCGGAACTCAATACAGTGCGCCTCTTCGTCGCGCTCGCCTGAACGCCGAACATCGCCAGTGACCCCCGGTTGCCTGGATGACAGGAATACACGGCTGCTCCTCTCGCTGATCGTAGCGTCAAGTGTGTGTATCTGGACAGAGTGTTGTCAGAATTTTGGGAAGATTCGGAGAGAGAACGGTTACACTACAGGGAAATCCATCGTGTGCTGGTACCCGATGGATGCGTCTTGCTTGCCGAACCAATACGAACGCAGTCCAGCCTCCTGCTATGGCTCCCAGAGCCTATGATGCGCTTCCGGCCTCCTACTGGGAAAAGCTGCTCACCAAATGCGGGTTCGATGTGCATCGAACGGCGATGAAGGGCTACTGATCTGCATACGCGGGGATAAAGCACTACCGACGCTGGCCCGGCAATTGACCTTGGGCTTGGACTGTTCTAGACGGCCGCGTGGTCATTCGCCAGAGCTTCACGCCACAAAGCCAGGCTTTGCTCAAAGCTGAGCGTTTCTCTTTCCAGCAAATGCTCCCAGAAATCCTCCACAGGCTTCATAAAGCTCCGGCTGTCATCGTAGTGAATTGACGGGATCGCCGGCCAATGTTCGGAGGAGACACCATCCGCCACCGCCAGAACAGAATCACATCATGGGTTAGCGCCTTCATATTGGCGATATGCCGAGATTGGGTGCTCGGCATGAACCACATAACGATTGACCAGACGGAACCGGGGCAGCAAGTAAAGCGGTGGTCAACGCCGCCCACGCCTCCGGCTGCCGGTGGTGGAAGGTGAAGATGAGACGGCCGTCATCAGGTCGCAAGGTCCGCCGTACCTCGCTCAGATTGCCTGCATCTGTCCGGCGTAAATACGACGAAATCTTCATCCCCACTGGTATCTACACCACCGAGCCGGACTCCACTGTGGACCAGTCGGCCGCGTCTGGGATCATCTGCTGGAGCCAGACCCGGAAATAGGCAGCCAGATCGTCGTACTGGATACTGTTGTAATGGGCGGATCAGTGACCACGGCATCCACAGAAGCATCCGGTAGAGGTAGTAAAGCGGCCGAAACCCCTGTCCGGAGAAGGAACCGACTCCCCCGTGTACTTATCCCCCGGCGCTTTGCACCTCCTATCCAGAAATCCTCCTCACCACGTATGTCGAGATTCTCCATTGTTCTTGTGGACCAGACGCTCACGCGGAAGTTCTGCCCATTCGCGGCCGCGCAATCCGACCGTAAAACAACTTGAGCAATGTGCTTACGACGACCGTCGGGAAACAGGGTTATTTTCCAAAGCAGTATAGGGAATGCACGTAGGCATTGGTGGGAAAAGGTGTGCCTTACTGCCCCGCCCGGCGCGTTTCGCTCCTTATACCCGGCCAGCATCGAATTAAATTCCAGAGACATGGATACCAGCAACGCCAGATCGAGACGAAGCGTCCGGATCATCCGTAGGTAAATGGTTGATAACCGATTGCAGAGAGAAGCTGACGGCTGGAATAGATATCAAGATAGTTGTTTACTCCCCGTCGCGGCAATTGCACTGACTTCTGTCCGGGATGCACATCAAAGCAGTGACGCTGATCGGTAAAGCCAGGCCGCTGCTTCTCGGCCGCTTGCCATTTCAACCGGTCTTCATCATCCGGTGATTTATAGAACATCCCATGCTCCGGACAATGCCCGGCCACAGCCAGCATCACGTAAGCGCCGATAATTATGGCTCATCCGTAATCTCCCGGAATCGCTCGCCACACTGGTCACAGGTCCGGGTACGTCGCTCCACCAACGGCCGACTTTCGCTGTGCTGCAGGCATTCATGATCGCCGTTACTGAACACAGCGCCACAATTAGGACACAATTGCAGGATGGTTCCATCCGTTTCGCGGCGAATGACCAGTGAATCCACGACCGAGTACCTCACGGCAGGCACATCGTCGTCGCAAACCGTAAGGACATGTCGCACAGGTACAGTATCCCCACAATGAGGGCAGGTTGTTTGAAAATACGGCGCCACTTCATCCCGCACCTGATCAAAGAACGACAAGAAACCTTGTTCAATCGGACACGATCAGTTTGTGTCAACGAAGCACGCGCCTGTAAAACCGGGATGGGATCGACGTCAATGCCAACCATTGTGGCTCCCATGCGCAGCGCCTCATGGATCGTGGTCCTACCGCCCATCATGGGGTCAAGGATCACCTTGCCTTCCAGCCCTCCGGCTGGTAATACGTGTCCTCAGTCGGCGAGGTAACCAATCCCTTGAGGATGAGTCGGAATGTACTGCCGCACCCGGCGACCCCACCATTTGTGCAGGTAGGTATTCGGCCGGTAATGATGCTTGTTGTACGTTTCGTAAGCAATTGATTGGCAAATTCGATATCGAACTGGTCATCAATCGGCCGGTGGCGGGTCGGGGAACTCATGCCGGTAATTGTACACAGATAGTCGTGACCGGCATTTCAACCGGACCCACGGGTATGGTAAGATAACGATAATACGGCCGCAAAGAGGATGACGCTATGACCAATGTACAGCAATTTGCCGGGCAAATTATGGATAACGTGGAACACGTTATTATCGGCAAACGGGATGTATTGGAGCTACTACTTGTCGCAGTTTTGTGTGAAGGTCATGTGTTGATGGAGGACGTTACCGGGCACCGGCAAGACGATACTGGCCCGCTCACTGGCAGTCAGTCTGGGGCTGGATTTCAAGCGGCTGAGTGTACCCGATTTGCTGCCCTAGCGATGCAGCAGGGGGTATCCATTTTGATCAAGCAGCCCAGTCGTTTACCTTTAATTTGGCCCAGCATTCACCAATATCCTCTGGCCGACGAGATCAACGCCGGGCCACGCCCCGAACCCAATCGGCCCTGCTGGAAGCGATGGGCGAACGACAGGTCATCTGACGGGATCACCAGACCGCTGGAACGGCCGTTTTGTCCTAGCGACTCAAAACCGGTGGAGTATGAAACTTTCCCCTTGCCGGAAGCGCAGCTGGACCGCTTCTTCATGAAGCTGTCGCTGGGATATCTGGACGAGAAATCCGAGAGCCAGATGTTACTCAACCTGGGCGGCAAATCATCCGGTTGAACAACTTCAAGCCGTTGCGAATAGCGCGGAATTACTCGACCTGCTACCTCGTATCTGGGACATCCATGCTTAGATGAGACGCTGCGAGATTACATTGTAGGGCTGGTTTTTGCCACGCGCACTCACCCGGATTTGATTCTGGGGGCCAGCCCGCGCGGCAGTCTGGCGCTTTATCGTTCCTCACAGGCATACGCCGCCATTCACGGCCGGGACTATGTGGTGCCGGATGACGTCAAGCATCTGGCTCCTTCGTTCTGGCACACAGATGTCTGCTTCACCCTGAAAGTGCGTTACGTGGCGTCACCGTTAATGACATTCTGGCGACAATCCTGCGCGAGGCAAAACTCGATATCGGAGAGCTTGATTAATGTCGCAGTATCTGTGGCTCCCTCCTGTTATTAACGGCAGTGGCCCTGCTCCTGCGCGTTGACTTCGTTGTCTATGTTCTGTACGTTACCATCGGCATTTACCTCTGGAGCAGACTGTACGCATCAGGTTGTCAAGGGGCTGGTTGTCGGCGAAGTTACGCCCCGCGCCTTTCTCGGAAGACGGTCCCGGTCACACACTAACCGTGCAAAACAACGGCAGATTTCTCCAATCCCTGGGTTCAACTGAGCGAAGTGTGCCCCCGGAACTGCGCATGGAGGAACAAACACAACGGGTCGTGTCGTTGGTGGAAAATCCACAGAAACATTCAGCTACCGTGTTCGCGCCCAGCAACGTGGCTATTACCAGCTGGGGCCGTTAAGAATGATCAGCGGTGACGTTTTCGGGTTAGCCAAGCAACAATTGGGCTACCTGCCACCTGATCACCTGACTGTCTACCCGCGCATCGTAACCCTCTCTCATTTGGGTCTGCCGTCGGCTACCCTTCGGCACAATTGCCAGTCGCCAGCGGTTATTCGAGGATCCCGCCCGACCGATGGGTGCCCGTGCCTTTCGTTCAGGCGATCCCTTGCGCCAGATCAGCTGGAAGCCTGCCCACCACCGCCAGCTTCTGGTTCGTACTTTTCAGCCATCTTCACTGGAAACAATCGTGCTGCTCAATTTGCACCAGGGGGATTACGAGCACCGCGATCGCCGATTCTCTACCGAGGTGGGCCATTGTCGTTGCCGCTTCGCTGGCGTCGTACCTGGTTCAGCAGCGCCAGCCTGTTGGATTAATCAGCAACGGCGTTGATCCGCTGCGTATGCAGGAAGATCAACGCGAATACGATGAGGTGACCGGCCGGCTTCTTTTCCTGCAAAGCAGTGATGAGGAATCGCTGAAGTATATGGCCTCGTCCATTCACCCCCATTCCGGTCGCCCTCAACTCATGAAAGTGCTGGAGCAACTGGCTCGCATCGAATCGACTAACACGGTGCCGTTCGCTCAATGGGCGCCGGTGTATACTGGACCTGAGCTGGGGTGTAACCATACTGGCTATTTCAGCCAGGGGTGACACAGAAACCTGTAACACCATGCATCGTCTGGCACGGGCCGGCTACAATCCGGTTCTGCTCGTTGTCGAACCGGATCGTAATTTTTGGGCGATTGCGCGAGCAGGCACCGGCGATTGGGGTTCCCGGCTTTCCAACGTAAGCGTAGATCCGGCCTTGATCAATGGCGGGCAATCCAGTCGGTGCCCAGCCAGTAGAGTATGCAACGTTTTCGAGGCGATCCGGAAAATTGCGCGAAGC
This sequence comes from Chloroflexota bacterium, assembly GCA_041390945.1. Classification (GTDB taxonomy): domain Bacteria; phylum Chloroflexota; class Anaerolineae; order Promineifilales; family Promineifilaceae; genus Promineifilum. The sequence goes on along the minus strand of JAWKOY010000018.1, from coordinate 103,195 downwards.
CTATATCAAAGCCGAGCACCTTCACAGGCAGTCGGATGAGGATGCACGTCTCACATTCGCGCTTGATCCGGTTGTCCGGCGCTATATCCAGCCGGCGTTGATCGCCATCATGGCGAGCGCCTTCGCCACATCCCTGCTGGTCGTTATCAAAATCGTCACGCCAGAGTGTCATGGTACTGGTTGATTCCTTTCTCTTCCTGATTGCACTAATGGGTGCATGTTCATCCACATATTTAGGCGATCCCCAAAGCCGCTCAGTTGACCAGACCATTTACCGCGTCTCGGAAATCATTATCATCATCGCCCTGTCGCGTGTCGTTAGCTGGTTCCTGTTTACCGATGTAATCCCATCTATCGCAGAACTACGCCTCTTTCTCCAGCAGCCTCTGGAGTTTTTCCTGTCCGGCGGCTTTCTGTCAACGGCCGTGATCGCCCTCGTCGCTTGGTGGATTGCCAGCAGTACCAGTCAACTATTTCACTCCCTGGATGTCAGCCCGGAAGAGTTGCATTTTACACCCCTGCCGGTGGCAGCTCAAAATCATGGCTGATGATCAGCCCATCCGAGTCTCCGACAAGCCCGCCACGGGATACATGCCTCCACTATTTTCTTGGCGGGGGCATGGTCCTCGCCGTCCTGGCAGCATTCAGCACATTTGAAGTGAGGAGAATTTGCGAGTGTCTCAATCCGCTAGCCATAACGCGGTTGGGACTGGAACCGGTGATGCTGGTCGTTCTGCTTCTCTACTTCCTCACGGCGTCTGGCTATTAAGCCACGCTCGGTTACTACAGCTCAATACGCTGGCTGATGGACGGTGTTGCTATGGATGACGGTCTGGAGCGTAGCTGGCAACCCGGACCAGTCTGGTGTGGATATTGCTGGTGGCGGCGGCCGTCGCTGCTTTCCTGCCCATCAGCAACACGTACCTATCAGCCGCATATTAAGTCTGATACTCCGGGGTTTCTCTACCTGATAAACCTCATCATCGCCATCACCTATCTGTTTGCCAGCATGCTGGTGGCTGTGAAGCGTGGTTGAGGAACAACCGGTAGAGCCTATCCAGCCGTTCCAACCGCCACCATAGCTCTCCCTCCACAAACGGGCGCACCAAGCCCGATCTTGAGCCTCGTCTTAAGCTCAGCCTTTTGGGCTATCCTGGCGGCCGTTATCGTGGCGCGGTAGTATTTGTCGCCCGCGAGCGCGGTTATTCGGTGAGTTGGACGCTGTCCGCGACACGTTAAGCAAATCCAAAGCCTGGATCCTGCTTTGGTGGGCACAATTGCGCGGCCGCCTGCGTCGTGCCGCCCAGGCCGTGCCGGATCGGTTACGCACCATCAACCTGACCTGGATAAGTTCCAACTACCGGACACCGGACGGTGGCACTATATACGCATAAACGGTCTCTCGCCACGCGAGCAGATTCTCTATTTCTATCTCGACCGTAAAGCGTGCCGGAGAGCAAGGGGTACCCGCGCCTCCGGCGAAACGCCCTCTGAATATGCCGACGATCTCAAGCAACATTGGCCTGAGACCAGAATCGGATGTTGATGACTTGACGGATGCTTTTATTGAGGCGCGATACAGTCCTACCGAAGTAGATTCTGATACTGCCAACTCCACCGAAACATACTGGAAACGACTGCGGGATCGTCTTCGCCACATGAACCAGCAACAGATGAGACCGGTAGCCCATAGCTGTCAATCGTGATAAAACCATCGTTTTCCACTTTCCCATTCGTTGAAGGAGATTTTCCATGCAACCACTTGTTGAATGTGTACCCAACTTCAGTAACGGCCGAGACCCGGACGTCTATAACGCGATCGCCGACGCCATTCGTAGCGTGAACGGCGTTCAGGTGCTCGACGTTAGCGCCGATTATGATCACAACCGTACAGTGATCACGTTCGTGGGCAGCCCGGCCGAAGTTGAGGAAGCCGCATTCCAGGCGATTGCCGAAGCAGCCCGCTTGATTAATCTGGATACCCATCAGGGTGAGCATCCGCGAATTGGGGCAACGGACGTTTGCCCGTTCGACCCCATTCGAGGCGTCACCATCGACTGCGCTGATATGGCTCACCGCCTGGGCCAACGTGTCGGCACTAGACTGGGGATTGCCGTCTACCTATATGGCGCAGCCGCCACGCGTCCGGAGCGGGTAACCCTGTCAGCCATCCGCAAGGGCGAATATGAGCAGTGGAAGGCTGAAGTTGCTACCAATCCCGACCGTTTTCCTGATTTCGGCCCGGCCGAAGCAAAGCGGTGGGGAGCCACGGTGATTGGCGCTCGGCCGTTTCTTATTGCGTACAATCTCTATCTGAAACACCGATCAGGTTGAGATTGCTGAGCAAATAGCTCGAGACTATTCGATACAGCAATGGCCTTGCGATTTGTACAGGCTCGTGGGTTCCTGGTTGAGGGGCAGGCGCAGGTCAGTATGAACCTGACAAACTTCGAAAAGACGCCAATTCATGTTGTCCAGGAAATGGTCAAGCGTGAAGCGGAGCAGCGAGGCGCGGCCGTTACCAGGGCTGAGTTGGTTGGGTTAGTCCCCCATAAGGCATTGACAGACAGTGCCCGCTGGTATTTACGCTTACGAACCTGGAGGGATGAGCAAATCCTGGAACAGAGAGCTGGTTAAATCGCTGCAGAACAGGCTGGCGAGACCGGATTACCCACATCGAACAACTCCCGATACAGTATCCCCGGCAGCCTTCATTGCGGCGGTAGCCACCAACACCAGCCCCGGGCGGAGGATCCGTTGGGGCGTGCGCCGGGGCACTGGCGGCAGCCCTGGCCCAAATGGTGGCCGGGTTAACAGTCGGCCGCAAACGGTATGCCGATGTTGAAGAGGATGCTCAACGCATACTGGAAGAAGGGGCCAGGCTTCAATCAGCCTTGCTGTCCGCTATTGATGAAGACGCGGTGGCATTTGCCGAGGTCATGGCCGTCATCCGGGATAAATCGCTGGACAAGGAAGAAAAGGCAATTGCCCTGGATGCAGCTACCATGGGAGCCTGTGAAGTCCCCCTACACATCGCTCGCCTGAGCCGCGATGCCGGGCGGCTGGGTCGGGACATTACCCGGTTCGGCAATATCAATGCGACCTCTGATGCCGCCGCAGCGGCCGTTATGGCTCGCGCCGCCGTGGAGATCGCCGCGCTCAACGTCAAAATCAATACCGCAACGTTAACTGACCAGTCACCGGTTGAAGCATGGTATTCAGAACTAGGCGAACTCGAAAAAGAAGCTGCGGCTCTATCGGCCGAAGCGACTTTAATTGCGGCAGAGCGAAGCGGGTTCTGATTGAACGGGAAGCAGTTTCCAGCGGGACCGGGGGTTTTGGCGATCACCATCGGATTGGCTGTGTCAGCTATTGCACTTGCCGGTTGCAGCGCGCCGCAGAGCCGGGCTGCGTCGGAGAGCAGCGCGGGAACAGCCACTAGCCAGCCTGCCATAACAGCCTCCGCCCTTCCTGTGGCAACGACAACACCGGCAATTGTTACTTCGGTAGATGATTTGCCTACACCAGCCCCCCCACCGCAGATACCCACGGCCGTTGCCACAGTGACGAAAATACCGACTGACGTGCCTTCGCCAACAGCAACATCAGTTACGCCGACAACCACTTCAACACCGACGATCCCCCCACCGACCTTTACACCACCGGCACCGCCGCCACGGGAACCGGGGGAGCATTTGATTCTCGGCCGTCCGGTATCGGCCGATTACCCGCAGTGGACAGACAAAGCCTATCCGTACGCCAGCACCGGGAGCGGCACATTGCAACCCCATCATGGCGTCGAATTCATTGTGCCGACCGGTACGCCGATTTTGGCTGTGGCTGACGGCATCGTGCGAGTGGCCGGGCCGGATGACGCTATCGCCTATGGGCCACAAACCAACTTTTACGGCAATGTGGTCATCATTGAGCACAGTCCATCCCTCAATAATCTCCCCCTATTCACCGTATACGGCCACCTTTATCAGACGTGCAGGTAGATGTCGGCCAGCAGGTTAGGGCCGGGGAACAGATCGGACTATCAGGGGATTCGGGTGTAGCCTACGGGCCTCACTTACATTTTGAGGTGAGGGAAGGGGCCAACGCCTATTTGTCTACACGAAATCCGCTGTTGTGGTTACGTCCGTTTTCGGGCACGGGGGTCGTTGCCGCCCAGATCACATTCGCCAACGGGCAGCCGGCTCATGAGGCTCCGGTCATACTGCGACGTGTAGACGGTGCTGCCCCGTATACTGCCTCCGCCAGCTACGCTCAATCAGACGTCAATAGTGATCTACAGCTTGGGGAGAATTTCACTGTGGACGATGTGGTGGCCGGCTATTATGAGGTCAGCGTGGGCACAGGCCGGGATGCCGTAACCGAGGAAATGTGGGTCTTCCCCGGCCGGGTTAATTTCATCACTCTTACCCTACCCTAATCCCTGCAATCATGTGGCCGGGGTGGGAATGCTCACGGACGTTGTACGTTTCCACATCACGTACCCCAGCGCAGCGAGGATTACCGCCAGGAACAACGTCGTTCCGACGGTAATCATGCCAAATTCAAACCAGAACTGCTCCGGGAAAAGGCGGATAAGGGAGTCCGTATAGTAAAAGGTCCACGTGCCCGGGGGGAACAACAGCTCGTGAAACGTTTCAAAGAAAATCGGCCAGGCTACCACAATAAACAACGCGATCAGCCCTATCAACAGAAGCGTAAACAGACCGGCTTGCATCATTGTCTGCCAGCCGATGGCCCGGGTTTTGGGATTAGCGATTAGGGCCGTTAGTCCGATAACCACAATGAACCCGGTAATGATCACAATGATCAATATTTTGTCCGTCAGATTTTTGACGTCAAGCATGTGATCAATCTCGCTTTCGTTGTAAAGTGGTTGATCGGTGCCGGGAAGGCGCAGGTCTTCCAGAATGTAGATCACATCTTCGGGCGATTCCAGTCGTCGCATGTAATCCAATGTGCTTTGAGCCAGATCGAGGCGTTCTTCCGGCGTAAACCCGAAGAGGTCAGGCGCAATATGACCATAGGAGAACGCCGGGTAATCCCAGGCAATGACCAATCGAATGACGCCCAATCCCAGCAGAAACGGCATGGCAATGACCACAGCCCAACGAATAATGCTAATGAGTGCTTTGTTATCAGACATGATACTCCTCAAATCCCGGTCAAATCAGGGTGCGCTCTCCAATGTCGGCAGGCCACTCGGCCCCCATCCAGCAAGTAACGTAAAACAATCGAGATCACTGATTGTTTCTACCGGTGCGCGATCATCCGTCAGGATAGGTCCGGTGCCTTCAATTGCCGCATGATTACCGGCGGCAGCCAGTAGAGCTTCCACCAAAATGGACGGCGCATCCGCAGGTAGATTCTGCAAATGTTGACCGATATTGTCGAATGAGGTCGGCCGTTTGGTGCCAATCAAGATCGTATTCAACGAGCCGGGAACGTCTATTGCGTGAACGGACGGGAAGACAGTTTGCATGGTTGCGGCCAACGCTTCAACCAGCCGCCGGTCGTCGGGAGCACGTCCCGCATTCACAGCCAGTACCCCGTCATCTGTAAGTTTGTCGGCCGCCGTGGAGAAGAACTCGCGGGTCGTCATATGCCAGGGAATGTAGGGAACCTTGTAGGCATCCAGGGTAATGACATCGTAAGGGCCGCTCAACTGTTCCAGTTCGTAACGGCCGTCGCCGACGATCACATCGATATTGTCGCCCCGGAGGCCGAAGTATTCCTGAGCCGTCGCAACAATCTCCGGATCGAGCTCAATGCCGTCAATCGGAATCGGCCCGAACACATCCATATAATGCTGGGCAATGGTCCCCGCCGCCAGCCCCACCACAGCCACCCGATCAACCTCCACGGGATCACTCTCGAAATATGGCGCAGCCAGCATCATGCTCCAAACTGTTGGACCCTGCAAGGGTTCTCCGCCACAGTAATATGAATGATAGGCCTGGCCTTCGTTCAACAACAGGAAGTTACACGGGCCCTCATGAATCACCTGGATGTAGTTGTAGGCAGACTCCGTTTCGAAAATCTGACCTTCCTGTACCTTGAGGCCGCCGCGCAATCCCGCGACAGCAACAGGTATCAGCAGGGGAATGGTGATCAGCGCAGCAAGAGGTGTTCGGGTAGACAGAGGATCGGCGCTATCTCGTGAAAGCCAGAGGCCAATCAGCCCGACAAGTAATAACAACACACCAAACAGAATGGCTGTGGCGCGAGACCCGGCCAGGGGAATGGTCACCAGCACCGGGAGGTACGTTCCCAGCAGGCTGCCAAGCGTCGAGAGAGCGTAAAGCTGACCGCTGACTCGGCCGGCATGGGAAACATCGGTTATGGCTAATCGCACTGCATACGGCGAGAGGCACCCTAACAACGTCACCGGCACCACCAGCGCGCCGATGACAAGTAATAGCGAAGCCGCCAGCGCCCCGACCTCAATGGCTGCAAGCGCCGAGGCTGCATGGCGCAAAACAACACTGGTTAACAGAAGAAAAAGGACGCTGCTGAAACCGGCCAGCACGACCAGCAGGTAAAACGTTTGCGGTCGGGGATTCCGGTCAGCCAGCCGTCCGCCGATGAAATATCCGGCCGACAGGGCAATCAGAACCAGTCCGATGACATTGGCCCAGACCAGATTGGACGTGCCATAGACCGTCTGGAGCATTCGACTGGCCGTAAACTCCACTGCCAGCGTACTCATCCCCGCGACGACGACCGTTACATACAGGTACCATCTATTTTGATTCGTATCCAGAATAACTCACCTCAGGACGCGGATTATACAACGTCTTACGTCACCGGCTCATGCTCCCGCGCCCGACTGTTGACGGCCGATCCGGCGCTTGTTATACTTGCCCTAATTACATACGCATTGACGTTGATTGGGAGTAGTAAGCTGCAATCCGGCCACAAGAGAGCAATGGTCAGAGGCTGAGAGCCATTGCGCAGTAGGATTGGTTGAAGTCGCCCATGAGTTTCTCCGCTGAGGGTATACAAGTAAGCGGGGACGGGTAAGCCCGTTACAGCGGCATTGAGAGTCGGCTTGCAATCAAAATGCAGCCGGAATCAAGGTGGTACCGCGTGAGCTTGACGCTCTCGTCCTTGTAAGGCGAGAGCGTTTTTATTTGTTGGGTCGAATTTATCGGCAAGAGGAAAGTGTCTTATGAGCGAGATGCCCAAAGCATATGACTTCGGTAGTACCGAACAAAGGCTTTACACATGGTGGGAGGAGAATGGTTGGTTCAAGCCGGAGGCCCGGCCTCTGGATGCGGAACCGTTCGTCATCTCCATCCCCCCGCCAAACATTACTGGCGAACTCCACATGGGACATGCGATCTTTGTCTCGCTGGAGGACCTGATGATCCGGCGCGCGCGTATGCAGGGCTATGCCGCCCTCTGGGTGCCGGGAACAGATCATGCCGGCATCGCCACCCAGTTGCAGGTGGAAAAGATGCTCGTCGCCGAAGGAACCAGCCGCCGCGAAGTCGGCCGTGAGGAGTTCCTGAACCGCACATGGGAGTGGAAGGAAAAATACGGCAGCTACATCACACAGCAACTGCGACGGCTTGGCGCGTCCTGCGACTGGGATCGCGAGCGCTTTACAATGGATGATGGGCTGTCGGCCGCCGTGCGCGAGGCTTTTGTGCGGTATTACCGCCTCGGACTCATCTATCAGGACGAGTATCTGGTGAACTGGTCACCGGGGCTGCAAACGGCCGTTTCCGATCTTGAGGTGGAGTACAGCGAAGAAGAAGGACTACTGTATCACTTCAACTATCCCATCGTCGGCGGTGGCTCTCTGGCTGTGGCTACCACCCGACCGGAGACGATTCTGGGGATACGGCCGTAGCCGTGCATCCTGATGACGAGCGCTACCAGCATCTGGTTGGTCAGATGGCATTGGTACCGATGCTTAACCGCGAGATTCCGATCATTGCTGACGAATACGTGGACATGGCGTTCGGCACCGGGGCACTCAAGGTGACGCCGGGGCACGACCCCAACGACTTTGAGATCGGCCGTCGCCACAATCTGCCGGTCATCAACATTATGAACCGGGACGCCACCATGAGCGAAGCGGCCGGGCCGTACGCCGGGCTGGATCGCTTTGAGTGCCGCGCACGGTTATGGGCGGACATGGAAGCCGCCGGATTAACGATCAAGACGGTGCCGCACACGTTGAACGTGCCCCGCAGCCAACGCGGTGGTGAAGTGATTGAGCCAATGGTGAGTCGGCAATGGTTTGTGAATGCCAAACCGATGGCGGAGATGGCTCTGGCCGCCGTTCATAGCGGCCGAATCCAGATTATTCCCGATCAATTCGTGAAGGTCTGGGACAACTGGCTTGTCAATATTCGGCCATGGTGCATCAGCCGCCAGCTCTGGTGGGGACATCGAATTCCCGTGTGGTACTGCAACGAGTGCAGCCATCGTACAGTGACCACAGAAGATCCGGACTGCTGCGAAGCCTGTGGTTCGACCGCCATCCACCAAGACCCCGATGTGCTTGATACGTGGTTCAGCAGCGCATTATGGCCGTTCTCAACATTGGGCTGGCCGGAAGACACGCCGGACCTGCGACGCTTCTATCCCACTACTATCATGGAAACCGGGTACGATATCCTGTTCTTCTGGGTGGCGCGTATGGTGATGTCGGCGACGCTGTTTACCAATGACATTCCCTTCCAAACCGTGTATCTACATGGGCTGGTGCGTGACGAGCACGGTCAGAAAATGAGCAAGACCAAGGGGAATGTGAAGGATCCCTGAAGTCATTGATGAGTTCGGCACCGATGCCTTGCGATTTACTTTGCTTACCGGCGGCACACCGGGCAATGATCTGAATCTATCGCTCGACCGGGTTGCCAGTAACCGCAACTTCGGTAACAAAATCTGGAACACTGCCCGCTTCATCACACGCAACATCAGCAAGGTGAAGGCTGAGGACGCCCCGGCCGAACCGGCTTACACGGCGGCGGACCGTTGGATACTTGGCCGGCTCAGCGAAACCATTGCTACGGTGGACCGGCTGATGGATGGGTACCAATATGGCGAGGCCGGCCGTCAGGCGTACGACTTCCTGTGGGGTGACTATGCGGATTGGTATCTGGAGCTGTCCAAGGTCCAGATGAACAAGGGTGGCGCAACGGCATGGACTACACTATCCGTTCTGCTTGAAGTGCTCGACAAGACACTCCGGCTGCTCCATCCGTACATCCCGTACGTCACCGAGGCGACCTGGCAGGAGCTTCGCAAGGCTTTTATGGAGGCTGACCTGGGCATTGGCCCAGCCGAAGGTTGGGCGGAAGCTCTGATTATTGCCGATTGGCCCAAGCCAACAGAAATCGATCTGGCCGCTGCGGCCGAATTCGAGCAATTGCGAGAACTGGTCCGGCGAATCCGGAATATCCGCGCCGAGCAAGGTGTGGAACCGGCCAAGCGAATCCCGGCCATCCTTGCCGCAGGTGAGCAGACGCCGTTCTTGCAAGAGCAGGCAGATGCCCTGGCCTTTCTGGCTCGGTTGGACAGCGATCAGCTCACAATTGCGGAAACGGCCGAACCGGCACCACAGGCGATTACGCTCGCCCTGGGGCCGATCACCTGTTACCTGCCACTGGCGGGCATGGTGGATCTGGGAGCAGAACGCGGCCGGTTAGAGACAGATGCAGATAATCTCAAACAGGAAATCAATCGGTTGACGGGTTTGTTGAACAGCCCCTTTGCCGAAAAAGCGCCTGAGGCTGTGGTCCAGAAAGAACGCGACAAACTCAGTAAGCTGGAAGCGAGTTATGCCGAAGTGACCGGGCGATTGAAGTCACTGGCCTAACCGGAGAGAAATACGACGGACTTGAATGATGGAAAATAAGATACGACCAACCGGTGTAACGGCCGACCGGACAAAGCGCATTGTCACAATTGAGTGGAATGACGGCAGTAGTTGCGACTACCCTTTTGCAGGGTTAAGGGCGATTTGCCCCTGTGTTACCTGTCGTGGCGGGCATGAACATATGGGCGTGCCGGCCGACAAGCTGGTCCTACAACGTACCAAAAATGACGATCTCACCCTGGAACAGGTCGCCACGATTGGTAGTTATGCTATTCAGTTTAAATGGGGTGACGGTCACGATACAGGCATATATACCTGGGAGTACCTATACGAAGCCTGTCACTAACAGGATTACAGTTTAGAAAGAGGTCCCCGCCGTCAGATCGGCGTAGGTTTGGCGGCGGCGGATGACCTGAAACTCCTGGCCGTCTACCAGCACCTCCGCCGGACGCAGGTGGCCGTTGTAGTTGGAACTCATGGCATACCCATAGGCACCGGCATACAAAATCGCTACCAGATCGCCTGCAACGAGAGGAGGCAGATCACGGTCACGGGCCAGCCAGTCCCCGGTTTCGCAGATAGGACCGACAACATCGACTCGTTCCAGCTCGGCCGTGTTGGGGGCAACAGCGGAACAATCGGATGATACGCCTGATACAACGTCGGTCGAATAAGGTCCGTCATGCCCGCATCCACAATGACGAATTGCTTCTCACCCTGCTCCTTGGTGTAGACAACGCGAGTCAACAATAAGCCCGCCAGGACCAACAATGGATCGTCCCGGTTCCATTACCAACTCATACCCAGCATCCCACACTGTTGGCGCTACAACACCGGCCCACTCACGGATTGACGGGGCACTGGACTCATAACTGATTCCCAATCCCCCACCGACATCAAGATAATCAAGGTCAACCCCCTGCTTCCGCAATTCATTAGCCAGATCAACCAGGAAATGAACAGACTGGGCATACGGCTCCAGATCCGTAATCTGCGACCCGATATGAGCAGCCAGGCCGACAGGGCGAAGCCACGGATGATGAGCAGCCGTTTCAGGATAGCTCTAGCCCGTTCGCGCGGTACGCCAAATTTGTGACCATGCAGTCCGGTACTGATATAAGGGTGTGTTTCAGCATTAATATTGGGATTGACACGCACGCCAACAGGCGCCACACGCCGTAGGCCCTCGGCCACCTCCGCCAGAGCTAACAACTCCGGTTCCGATTCCACATGCACGGCCCGAATTCCGGCCAGCAAGGCTTCACGCATCTCGCCTGACGCTTGCCGACGCCGGAGTAAATAATGCGGTCAGCGGCAACACCGGTAGTCTGTGCCAGATAAAGCTCGCCACCACTGGTCACATCAGCCCCCATTCCCATCCCCTGCAAAATGCTCACAATTGCGGGGTTGCCGTTGGCCTTGACAGCGTAACAGACCAGATGCTGACCGGCCGGTTCGCCGTCGGTGAAGTCAACGTAGGCACTCGCACGCTCGCGTAAAACGGCTGAACTATACACATAGGCAGGCGTGTCAACTGCCGCAGCGATGGCCGATACCGGCATACCTTCAACGGTTAACTTGTTGTCACTATACGCAATGTATTGTTCAGGTAACTGTACTGGGCTCGGCTTCGGGGAAAGATTCATCCAATTCGCTTCCATTTTCTTCCAAGACCACGCGTTCCATGTTGACGATGGTCTTGGCAACGTTTTCTATGGCGACCCGCTGCTTGCGGTAGAGGTCTGATTCACTCATCGCCAGACGGCGGGCAACATCACGCGGCGACCCTGTATGAACTTCAATTCCAGAATGTTATAGAGAATCCATTCAGTCGTGCTCAAACTGCGCTGACCGTCATCCGGCCGTTGCTGCTCAATGGCCGTGACAAGGATAGCTCGCAGTGCATTGACCGGATTATTGTCATGTTCTTCCAGCTCGCGTTGAACCACCTGAAGTTGCAACAAAGGGCTTTCTGTCAGCTTCGGCCCACCCCAAGTAATGGGTCAGGGCATCCCGAACCATGTTATTGAACTCCGGGTCCTGAAGGATTTCTTCGTCAATGTTTTCCGCATGGGCAGTCAGTGCAGGCAGGCCGCCAAATGTGGCAACACGGCGTCGCTCCTGCAACGAAGCCAGTTCGGGCAACAAGCCTTCGACAGCCGCAAAAACATCCTGCTGAAGCAAGCGATCTTCCAGGGCGGAGGAAGCCTGAACGGTCAGGCGTTCCAATGCGGCCGCTTCGTCGGGCGTAAAATTCAGCCCGTCAGGACGCGCGCGAATTCCCAAAATACCCAAAGTTGCCTTGCCGTTAATTGTGCTGTGCAAAGGCTGAATCCAATAGTCGCCCCAGGCATAGAACTCACCGAGTTCATCCGAAAGAACATCATGGCCGTTGTTTCCGGCTTCAATACGGTCCAAACGGTGCAGATCGGCCGGTGGCGGCAGGTGAGCCGCCGGACCAATCGGACCGACAGATGCCAGGAGTTCAGCCCCATCAGGGGTTAACGCCGCCACAAATGCAGACGGGGTCCGTAGGGCTTCGCACATAGCAGCCAGAACACTCTCCAGGAACTGTTGCAAATCGCTGGTTGTTAACAATCGCTCGCTCAACGTCTGGATGCGGCGAACATCCGGATCATCATTTAGCTGAAATACTCGCTCCAGGGGTTTCTTGTAGGCGTGGATAATCCATTCCACAATCATGACTGTGGCAACGACAGCGACGCTGAGGGCTACATCTTTTGGCAGGCCCATTACAGACGGTGCCCGGCTGACCAGGACAAACACCAGTAAAACTATCGTAGCCGCCAGTGGTACGCGGGCCATGAACTTGTACAGTCGAACACGCACCACACGATCCGGTGACATCGCCCCAAAATAGACCAACTGCGAGGTCAAAACCGCAAACAGCAAACTAACAACCAGGTTTCCCAGAATGAGCACAATCCAAAGCCAGATTGGCACCAGTTGGTCCGGGTTGTGCATGAGCAGAGTGTAAGGGAAGACGCCTAACGGCGCAGCCAGGATTGCCAACAAGGTGATGCTCATACGGTTGCGGGTTGTGCGCGTCAAGCACCGACCGCGTGCCCGCCATACGTTGTAGACACTGCTGACCGTCACGCCCCAGAACCAAATGGTAAAGATGAGGAGATAAGGTCCTTCTGTAAGGCGTGGGGTAGGCATATCCGGCAGCGGCGGCCCAACAACCAGATCAGTAAAAACACCCAGTATGACAAAGACAAGTGCGGATACATACCCCGCAATCACCAGTCGCTGCCGTCGTCTGGATATTTTCCCGGTCGTTGCCAGCAACGCATCCGATAAATGAAACAGCGCCGCGGGTACCATCGCCACGCCAATCCACCCCACTCGCAGGAAAAACTCGGCCGACGACGGTGTTACGACACGGCTGACCAGAAGCTCCGCAAAGTAGACAATGACAACGAATGAGATTAGGGCTGAGAATGAGCGAATTACTGCGCCACGCGGCAACCGGGGGATGTTGTAGAGGACAACAGCAACGCCAAAGATAACAATGATGGATTGAAGGACATCATTTACGTATGCCAACAAGGCGGTAATGTCGCTGCTTTCTAACATAAGCGCAGACGATCCAGTTGTCGGTACCCGCTAATAAGGTCGCTCAGGCAGGCGACGGTGAAGGCGGTAAGTCAATTGACGGACGGGATCGATCATGGGCATCAGCCGGGGATGTTGCCGGGGCTTTTGTACCTGTACCGCCCGTCTTCGATTTCTGGGGCTTTGGGGGTAGCTCCTGCCCTCCATCAAAGCAACGAACTCCTCGGCTTCCAGCGATTCAATTTCCAGCAACCGGGAGGCTATCAGCTCCAGCTTGTCCCGGTTTTGGGTCAGAATATCGTAGGCGCTTTTATGAGCCTCATCAATGATCTGCCGAACCTCGGCGTCAATCTGCTCGGCTACGGCATCCGAATAGTCACGCTGTTCGCTAATCTCGGCCGAGGAAGACCATCTCTGCTTCTCACCATAAACCCGCAATCCCAAACCGTTGCTCATACCGTACTGCGTAACCATGTCACGCGCCATACGTGTGACGTGCTGAAAGAGGTCGTTGGATGCACCGGTAGTTACCTCACCGAAGATAATCTCTTCGGCCACACGCCGCCTAAGGCTGTGGCAATAAGCGCCTCAAAGCGAGATCGGGTGTGGAAGTAAGCATCCTCGTCCAGATACCAGGTTACGCCTCCCGCCATACCGCGCGGGATTATGGTAATCTTGCGAACCGTCTGGGCATGAGGCAGCATATGGCTGACAACGGCATGACCGGCCTCATGATAGGCGGTGAGCTCTTTTCCTCGGCGCTCATAATCCGGCTCTTACGCTCCGGCCCAAGTTGCACCCGTTCAATCGCTTCCTGGAATTCCGACATGCCGATGCTCTTTTGTCCCGGCGCGCCGCCAGAAGGGCAGCTTCGTTTACGGTGTTTTCAATATCAGCGCCGACAAAACCGGGGGTAGCCTTTGCCAGGGTCAAGACATCAACTTTGCTGGAAATGGGCTTGCCGCGAACATGCACACGGAAAATAGCTTCGCGGCCACGCATGTCAGGCCGGTCAATGATCACGCGCCGATCGAAACGGCCGGGGCGCATCAATGCCGGATCCAGAATGTCCGGTCGGTTTGTGGCGGCCAGGATAATCACATGGGTATCGGTGTCAAAGCCGTCCATCTCTACCAGAATCTGGTTCAGCGTCTGCTCACGCTCGTCATGGGATCCACCGAGGCCGGCACCACGCTGACGGCCGACTGCATCAATCTCATCAATGAAGATGATGCAGGGGCTGTTGCGCTTGGCTTGCTCAAACAGATCGCGTACACGGCTGGCACCGACACCGACGAACATCTCGACAAACTCTGAACCGGCTATCGAAAAGAACGGCACACCGGCCTCACCGGAAACGGCTTTAGCCAGCAGCGTCTTCCCGGTGCCGGGGCTGCCAACCAGCAACACACCTTTGGGAATCCGCGCCCCAAAGGAAACGAACTTTTCCGGTTCCTTTAGAAACTCGACAATTTCTTGCAGTTCCTCTTTGGCCTCATCACAACCGGCAACATCATCAAATCCAACCGTGGGATGATCGCCGGTAAACATGCGGGCGCGGCTCTTGCCAAATGACATGGCCTGACTATTGGAGCCTTGCGCCTGCCTGAAGATGAAATAGAAAAAGCCCAGCATCAGTAACGCCGGCAGGAAAATGCCCAGCATACTGAGTATGCCCGACCAGCGGCTCACCTCAGCATAAACAACTTTGGGTGTCCCATCGGCATAGGCGGAACTGTTGATCCCATACGCGGCCAGCACTTCCTCAATGGAGCTGACGCCGCTAATCGTGGTGCGGGCTGCTGGTTTGGTTGTGTCCAGATAGGTAATATCAACTTGCTGCCCGTCGCTGGCTACGTCGATCTGGGCGACTTCGTTAGCACTCACTTCCTGGGCCAATTGGCTGACCGGTATTTCATCAGTTTCCGTCGGCGAGGAGCCGAACGAATAGATGAGGGCCAGGGCAGCTACCCCAATGAGTACCAGAACCAACCAACGGGTAATTTTGGAGGGGTTTGTCATTTAATAAACATCCCGAATAAGCACGCCTATTCTAGCCACTGTACGCCTGGTAGACAAAGTACCATAGGGGAATAAGCCCCAATAGTGCGACAACAGCCAATACACCCAGACTGACAGCAACCCAATCTCGCTCGCCATCAGAAGCATTTACCGGATAAACCATCTCAGAACCATCTTCAAAAGGTGGTGTCGTCGAGCCATACACCTTACCCTGCGGGGAAGTACGGCCGATGGTGTCCATTGTCGATGGTTGTGGCTGGCCGACTGGGCTATTCACATTGGTAAAGATAGCGGTCGGTTGTTCATAAACCGGCATTGACGAAGCAACGTCCAGCATCGGGATAGCGCCTGTCTGCATGAGACTGCTCTCCCGATACGCCATGAGGATACGCCCCAGTTGATCGGCCGTCCGATACCGTGCCGCCGGTTCTTTGGACATGACCTTCTGGAGAATATCGTCAAGGGCCTGTGGAACAGCCGGGTTAAATTGCGATACATGCGGCGGCGGTTCGTGCATATGCTTGAGCGCCAGGGCCGTATGGGTATCAGCCGTAAACGGCAACCGACCGGTGAGAAGCTCAAACAGGACAACGCCAATTGAGTACACATCAGAAGCCGGGGTAGCCGGTTGTCCGGCCGCCTGTTCCGGGGAGAAATAATGGGGCGTTCCCCAAATCTGATCGTCAACCGTATGCTGGGTAGCCTCGCTCATGGCGCGGGCAATGCCGAAATCAGCAACCTTGACCTGATCATCACGCGTAACCAGGATGTTCTGCGACTTGACATCGCAATGAACAAGGTTGGCACGGTGCGCGTAGCCGATCCCGGCGCAGACCTGAATAATCAGATCGAGCGCGCGACTGATCGGCATGGGCTGGCCTTGCTGATTTTGCAAGCGGACCAACTGCTTGAGCGTGCGGCCGTCTACATACTCCATGACCATGTAGTAACGGTCATCCTGTTGGCCGATGTCATGGACAGTCACAATATTGGGATGGGACAGGTTTGCGGCCGAATAGGCTTCTCGCTGAAAGCGCCGCGAAAAGTTCAGATCGTCGGTCAGGTTATCATGCAGGACCTTCACGGCCACAATACGGCCCAATAACAGGTCCTGCGCACGGTAGACAACCGACATCCCCCCACTGCCGATGCGCTCCAGTAGTTTGTAACGATTGTTCAGAACAAGATTCTGCTCTGCCATAATTGCATTGTAAAACGGCGGGAACGATGCGGCAAGCGCATTAAGGTTAAAGAGGGTGATCAACTACCAGCATTCTATGGTTGTGGTGTGGCAGGCACAATTACCGGCGGGGAATCAACCGGTGGTGGAGGCAATGTTGGCGGGACCTCCGTCGGCGGTATCTCCGGGGTTGGCGACGGTGTAGAGGTTGGATTCACAATTGCGGGAACTGTCGCCGCCGGGACACCAGTCGCCACATCCGGTTGGGTCAAGTCTATTGTACGCTGGACGAATATCGGGCGTCCGGCTGCTTCGGATACCTGGGCACCACGGCCGTCTTCCAACCGCACAAACCATTCTGTATTCGCCAGAGTCTCGGTCTCGTCTGGGCGTCAGACGCTGTGAAACATCAGCCGACATCACATAGTAACTACCGGGAAACGGATTGGTTTACCGTACCAACAAGGACAGCCAAATCGTTTTGAGCACGTAGACAGAAATACTGATCGGAGGCCAGCGGAAGCGACGGATCATGAGAAATTAACCACATCTCCGTCAGCCACCATCGTGCCGGAAGCCGAGTGACTGAACACGAATGGCGGGGGCAGATTGGCCCACCATAGCTTAGCAAACCAAATCGGCCGTCCAGTGCCAGATAATGGCTGTACTGTAATCCTCATAATAGCCGACACCGACTTCGTTGGTATTGCGGTTAAGGAGCAATACACGCAGTGCGGCTCGCTGTTCATCAGAATTCTGCACGCCTCGCGGGGTCAGCAAATCCCCAGGCAGTAGCCTCGCCGGCGTAGCCGCCACGATATCCGCTGCGCAGCAGCAATTCGGCGGCGGTTGTACCGTCAGTACCGGTATGCGGATTATCCGGCTGGCAGACGCCTTGTCTGTTAATGAGTCTGGGCCGAAGGCTCAACTCATACGTGTAGGCCAATGGAGGCAGGTTAAACTCGCTGCGTACTGCGTTGATGTAACTGAATAACTTCTCAGCCAGGAGGTAGTCCTTCCGGGAACGACATTACAGGAACCGTATACGTCCCCGCCAATTCGATATCCGGACTATCTACCACGACATCCACCGGATAGTCAGCACTCAAGGGAGTGCCGGTATCAGCCGTGGCCGACCCAAAGAACAAGGACGGCAAGTACAGCGTCGTTGAACCGGGTCTACGTGCACCCAACGGCCGACTTCCGTACTGCTGAAGTCATTGATTGCCACCAGTCGTACATAGTAGTCGCCGGGCAAACGATACAAATGGGATACAACCGGACCGATCTTCTCACGACCGTCCCCACTATCCCAGACATAATCGGTAATGCTGTCATCGCCAAAGCGCCTCACCCTGCAACGGTTGACCAACACTGGTGCTGTCCATCAAGATCATATCCGCAACCGGAAGCAGTCCGACATTGATGGTCCAAGAGGCTTCAGGCGACCGGATCATTTTCTACAATTTGGCGAACCTGATAGGTGCCTGAAGACTGGTAAGTATGCGTCACCTCGGCGTAATCAGTAGCCAGAGGTGCCATCCCCAAACTCCCAGGAAACCCGCAACGGCGGTTGACCGCCACTCAAATTGCGAAATGCGACAGATTGGCCCACGCCGGGTGTATCGTCATCGGGCAGGAACCCGGCAACCGGGCTGGCAACAACGTTAACACTCAACTGACGGCGTACCCGTCCGGCCGGATTTGACGCTGGCCCAAGGTGTACTCGCCGGGGAAACCAAAGGCGACTCCGGGGATTCACAGTCAACCGACGGCCGTCTCCCAAATCCCATAATTCGCTGATTGGGCCGGGACCGGAGGCCCTACCTGCGGCAAGCCTGACCGGCTGGCCGACAGCGACTGTTTGTCTGGCGGGAGCTGTGTCCACAATGGGCGGGATTCCAATCCAGACAAGAGTTTCCCCTTCGCGTTTCTCAACGTTGTCACTCAGTGTGAAGGCAACCGGCTGCTCCGGTGCAGTGACATCCAACGGTTTTGTACTGTCAGATTAAGAGAGTTCACGGCTGGGGGTATTGGGGCCGACAGTCGGTGCCCAGGTAAGCGTACCTTCCTGCAGGTTGACCGTTGCCCCGGCGGGCAGATCATAAACATCAGCTTCTACCCCCTGCGGTAATCGAAGGGTGACGGTCGGGGTCTGACTGGTGACGCCGCTCGTGGTCAGTCGGGCTGTGAGGTTCATTTGATCGCCGGGTTGGGCAACCGGTGGAACCACAGAAACTTCGAGAGTCAGAGGACCATTGGTCGTGACACCATAGCCGGAATAGGTAACGGCCGAAGACGGCTGATGTTGAAACAGGACAACAGCCGCAACAAGTAAGGTCAACCCACCGGCAACCAGAAAACGCACCTTGGCCCTCATGGTACCCGCAGTGTAACAAAGTGCACCGGTACAAACAACTTCAGCAACAATTATCAGGGGTGAACTGTAATGGGATCGGAATAAAAAACGCACCTCCCATAAACTCAGGAGGTGCGTTCTGTACTTAAATGAAAGTCAGAGACAGCTAAAGACTCTGACCTTTATGACTCAGAATTAGTAATGCATCACACGCGGTAACTGGCGTGCCTGGTCAACCCATTTTTCAACCTCAGACAGGTTGGGGTTACGCCGAACCAGTTTCTTCTGGTCATTCACCTCAACCATGCGCTTCTGCAGGTTTTCCGGATTACGTGCAGCCAACTCAACAACTGTATCCACGCCGGATTGCTCCAGGAGATCCGCATATTCCTGGGCAACGCCCTTGATGCGATACAGGTCCACCTGGTTGGTCCAGGTCAAAATCTGGCTTTCGGTAAAGCCCGACTTCTTGGACAGGGCAGCCCGTCCCTTGCGGGTAGCACCCAGCACCAGCAAATCAATGGCCTTGGTCACGTCTACGGCGCGCCATTTGCGGCCGAACACTTCGCCAATCCCTTCAATATATTCAATCGGCTGATCAAATTGGGTTGTATCGCCCAGGATGTTCAGATGCTCTAGTAGCTTGGCGCGCCACTCGTCTTCGGTCATGCTGTCGATATCCCCGAAGAAACTCAGGAGCGCTTCTCTGGACATCCTGGTGGTAGAATCCACCGCATCGTCGATCGCATCCATCGAACGCGTCGCCATATCACCAACTGCATCGGCCGCATCATTAACCTTGTCATCAGCGGCGGCTACGGCTCCGGCAACAGCAGCCGCTGCTCCGGCGGCAGCCGCGGTTGCAGTCGTGTCAATCTCGGTCGCAGCACGGCTTACCGAAGCGGTCGATACGGCCGCAGGCGCTGCAACTTCCACGGTGTCGCTGCCGCGATCCAGGAACAGCAGGATAACCAGCACGGCTTCAATGGCCTTGGTGATTAGCCCCAGTGTGTTGCTGAAAGCAGAGCTACCGTTGACGACGAAATACAGGATGATTGTCAGCAGCGTGTAGAAGATCAGGATCCAGCGCATGGTGGAGCGGCCACTGCCGGTTCGCCCTGAAAAATAAAGCAATGCCAGAATGACGATGTAGCCAATACCATCCAGGGCAAACATCGCACCCATCATCGTGTTGGAGCCCCAACTCGATGCACCCAGGAATAAGTGAATGATCGCTGTCGCCAGGGTCAGCAAAACGATAATCCACTGCAAACCGGTTAACTTTCTCATCTTGATGTCTCCTCCAAGGAATTCGATACCGTAATTATAGTCTATGGAGCTTATCAATCCCTCATATTATGATAGTCCAGATATGGGGGTGCGACAAGAAACGGGGGCAGATCACCAGTAAGACTAATGATAATCCGACTGAGAATCCGTACCCATACCATAAGGCACAATTCTCATAGGCTAAACGCAGGCTGATCTTACTCTTTTCACAGACGACGCCGGTCGGTAAATGTGATATAAAGCTCAAGCACTATTTATGAACGAGCCCGGTAGACAATAGAATTTTGCCGTGCTTCGGAACACCAGCAATTTGAAACAGGGACGAGTCTTATGAGTGAAATTGAGCTTGCGTTTATTGGAGGAAGCGGCGTATACGGAATGTCAGAACTGACCGACGTGGAATCCGTATCGGTAACCACGCCATTTGGGATGCCGTCTGACGACATCGTGATTGGCACCCTACACGGCCGACGTGTAGCGTTCCTGCCACGACATGGCCGCGGACATGTGCTAACGCCAACGGAAGTACCTTACCGGGCCAATATGTATGCGCTCAAGTTGCTCGGTGTTCGCTATGTCATCTCCATCAGCGCCTGCGGATCGCTGCGCGAATCTATTGCTCCGGGCGATATTGTTATTCCCGATCAACTCATTGACTTCACCAAGGGGCTGCGTGACCGGTCGTTCTTTGGCGATGGTCTGGTGGCTCATGTCAGCGTTGCCCAACCCTTCTCACCGGAACTGAGTCGTGCACTGGCTGACGCCGTAAGTGCCGCCGGTGCCACGCCACATGAAGGCGGCAGCTTCATCACCGTCGAGGGGCCACGCTTCAGCACCAGAGGAGAATCAGAACTGTTCCGCACCTGGGATATGGACATTATCGGTATGACGACCAGCCCGGAGGCATTCCTTGCGGCCGAAGCTGAGATGGCCTATGCCTGTCTGGCCCACGTAACCGACTATGACGTCTGGCACGAAAGTGAAGAACCAGTCACCGTGGAGATGGTCATTCGCACACTGTCCCATAATCGTGATGTGGCCCATCAGACGATAAGCGCGCTGGTCCAATCCATGGACCAATGGGAGGGAGACTTCCCGGCCCATCATGCTTTGGAAAATGCACTCATTACCGATCCGGCATATATACCGGAGCAGGCAAAGGTCGACAGGGAAGCCATTTCCGGTCGCTACCTCGACTGACCGGCCCGGTTAATAGGGTATTGTTTATGGGGTTGAGTCGTGCAGTTGCCCTGTGGGAAGATAGAGGGTTGGTCCTGCGGCGGGAGCGCGAAGGGAAGCGCGACCGGACCGAGTTAATGCTGCTGGCATTTGCGGCCGTCTTTATCTTTGTAAATGGGCTGGCCTTCAGTCTGGTTGAAGCCGGTGAACTGACTTGGCCGCACCTCTGGCCGCTTCTTGTCTGGCTGCTCGCTACCCTTGGATTTCACCTTTGTCTCCGCTATCTCAAACCCGCGCGTGACCCGTTTCTATTACCGATTGCGGCACTGCTCAGCGGCTGGGGGCTTCTGTTAATTGACCGGCTGGCACCCAACTTCCTGGGGCGGCAGGTGTTGTGGGTAGTCTTGGCCTATGCAGTGTCCATTGTTATTGCGGTCTGGCCCCGTTCCCTGATGCCCCTCATCCGATACCGCTATACCCTGCTCACCATTAGCCTTGCCCTCCTGGCAATGACCTTATTGTTCGGGGTCAACCCGTCCGGGGGCGGTGCACGTCTCTGGTTGCCGATCCCAATTCCCTTTATCGAAACACGCATTTACTTCCAGCCGTCGGAACTGCTGAAAGTGATCATGGTCATCTTCTTCGCCAGTTACTTCACCGAACGTGAGCCTCAACTACGCTACAGGAATCCGGCGGCAAAACGATCCAACCGAACCCTGTTAGAGCGAATCGCGGCGAATGCGCCGTTCCTGGGGCCACTCCTGCTGGTGTGGGGTTTCTGCATGGTACTGCTCGTCTGGCAGGAAGACCTTGGCGCGGCGTCGTTGTTCTTCATCCTGTTTCTGGCCTTGCTCTATGTAGCGACAGGTCAGAAAAAGTTATGTGATCGGCGGCTTGCTCCTGCTGGGAGTAGCCAGCGTCTTTGCCTATATCGCCTTTGGCGATGTGGTCGGTCCACGGGTAACCACCTGGTTGAATCCCTGGCCCCAGGCCAATGACCAGGCGTACCAGGTTGTTCAGTCGCTTTATGCGCTCGGCGCGGGCAAGCTACTGGGACAGGGAATCGGACAGGGCTTCCCCGACTATATCCCTGTCGTTCATTCCGACTTTGCCTTTGCCGCTATTGGCGAAGAGTGGGGGCTTATCGGGGCAATTGCAGTGGTTGGGTGTTTCGCCATTCTCGCCCAGCGCGGTATTCGCAGCGCACTGGGAGCCATCAGCGGCCGTCCGCCACGCCACTTCTATGCCTATCTGGCGACCGGAGTGACCGTGCTGATGACGGCCCAGAGCCTGTTGATCATGGGGGGCGTCACCAAGTTGTTGCCCCTGACAGGCGTCACCCTGCCGTTTGTCAGCTATGGCGGCAGCTCGCTTCTAATTAGCTTCATCCTCATCGGGCTGCTTCTCTACCTGTCGGCCGAATCCGAATCCGGTTCATGATTGGACGCGAGAAATACAGCGAGGCGGCCATTGCCCAACGCCTCACCTATCTACTGCTGGCGATCCTGATCCTGTTTGGCGCAGTCGCTCTGGCGCTGGCGTACTGGTCCGTTGTACGTACTGAAGTCCTGGCCGAGCGTCCGGACAATCCTCGTGGTCTGGAAGCCGAATACCGTGTCCAGCGCGGCAGCATCCTTGACCGCAACAATGTCGTCCTGGCCGAAAACGGAGGGCCGGCCAATCAACAGGAACGCCTCTATCCGCTGACCGAATCCGGACCGGCCGTAGGCTATTACAGTTTGCGGTATGGCGCCTCCGGCATTGAAGAGTCTTACGACACGATCCTGCGCGGCGCCGATATCAGTTCGGCCGAAAGCACACTGAATGAACTGCTGCATATCCCACCCTCCGGCCGGAACGTGCGCATGACCCTTGACGCCACACTCCAGCAGGCGGCCACTCAACTTATGCGCGATCAACAGGGAGCCCTGGTCCTGATTGAACTGGGGGGTGCCGACGAGCAGCCCACGGCCGACATTCGGGCCATGGTCAGCCAGCCCTGGTACGATCCGGCCGAACTCGACGCCCTGTTCGAAGCCCTGGCAGCGGGTGAGGATATTTCATTCTTCAACCGGGCAACGCAGGGGAGCTACCAACCGGGCCTGATTCTCTTTCCCCTGCTAACAGCGTCGGCCGTTACCGACGGTATCATCGATCCTCTAGATACTGTGGCCGAGGTCAACCGGCTTG
Organism: Chloroflexota bacterium; assembly: GCA_041390945.1. Taxonomy (GTDB): domain Bacteria; phylum Chloroflexota; class Anaerolineae; order Promineifilales; family Promineifilaceae; genus Promineifilum. The sequence goes on along the minus strand of JAWKOY010000018.1, from coordinate 79,546 downwards.
TCGAGGTGGACGGCCTGACAGAGCGTTGCCTGAACCCACCGGAAGGTGAGACGGCCGATTGGTTTGATGCCGTCCGGGGTCTATGCCCCGGCGCAGCGGCCGATCTGGGGGAACTCATGGGCGCTGACAATCTCGCGGACGCATTCCGGGCACTGGGCTTGACGACTGCACCGGAGATCCCTATTCCTACGGCCGAAACGGACGAGGTAGTTATTACAGATGCGGCCGAAGCCGGGCTAGGCCAGGGGACGTTGACGATTTCACCGTTGCAGGCGGCCTTGGCCTATGGAGCCCTGGCCGGTTCCGGGACCTTGCCACAGCCAAGATTGGTGGATGCGGTCCAACAGCCGGCAGGGCAATGGGGTATAGTGGATCCAACTCAATCAACGACAGGCGCTGTCTTTTCCGGCGAAACGGCATACCGGGTACGGCAGGTCCTCCCGCAGGAGGACACGATTAGCGGCTTTTCCGTTCCGGTTGTCTCTGCCCCCAACGGGCAGGTGAATGAATGGTATGTGGGGGTTACGCCCTCCGTGAGTCCGCGCTACGTGGCGGTGGTGGTTTTGGAGCAACCGGAAGAAGTTGGCACGGCTGAAACGATTGGCCGGGGAATTCTGACCCAGGCCAGTTTGCAACCGTAGTCAGGCTAAAATATGCGGATATTAACGGAGGTAAATGGGATTGCTGTAAATCCAGCCTCGCTCACGGCCTTCATACTCGATCAAACACTCGACCCGATACGCGCCGGGTTCCGTGGGAATGTAGGCCAGATTGGTGGCCCGTTCTGCTTCGGCGACGACTTCCCCATGCCGAATGAGCCGGATATGGCAGCGGGCCGGCGTGCTGATTTGGATGGTCGCGCCTGTGCCTAGCACCATCTCATCCCCCATGTGGCCCCGTCGTTCCCCCTGCACCGTATAGCGAAAGCCCCTGGTCGGATGAGGCATATCGTAACCCACCCAGCTATGCCCACGGCCGATCGCGCGCAGGATTAAGGCCCGGTCATGCTCAATGTCACCGTTTAACTCGCGCGGGATCAACAGGTGGGTATTTACTGCGCGAAAGAGAAATTCATACGGGTAGATAATCCGTTCAATCGGACCAAGCCGCATCGGCGTTGCATGGGCATCCGCGTTACCCACGGCCGCCACGCATGCCGGTCGCCAGAAACCGTCCCACAGCTTCAGCGTTTCCGGCTCCGGCCCCAGTACGGCCGTTTCCGGGCGTAGGGCCATGCGCAGGCTGACAATGCTGGCGATCAGTTTGTTCTGATAGACGATTGCTCCAGATGGTTGGCGACCGCGTTCTTGACACTGGACATATAGTTCCAAGATCTCCAGACCGGTACCCTCGATCTCCCAGTCATGCCAGCCGAGGTCGGGCGAATTAATCAGTCCAGATCGCGTTCGTGGGGATGCGCCAGAAAGCAGTAGCCCGCCGGTTAGCGTTTCGCTGATCAGTTGCTGGGGATCGGCCGCATAGGGGACAACTCTTCCCTTGCCCCATAGGCCAGCAGATGGGAGGCTTGCGGCTGGCGGCGCACGTTGTGGACTTCTTCGCCAGTCAGCAGCAGCACACGGCCGTTGTCGGTCTGGTAGTAAACCTTCGACGCCGCGCACCCAGACGTTGTGGTCGGTGACGATGATGAAATCCAACCCGGCAGCGATGGCTTCCCGCGGTGTCATGCCACTGCTCGCCGTCGGAGTACCGGGTGTGAATGTGCATGTTACCGGCGATTTCAACCATGGGACGTGCTCTTGCCAATTGACCATAATGGTTTCAGTGATGTGCTAGCACGAACGACGAGGCATCGCCATTGAATTGTGAAGATAAAGCTGTTGCAGAAAACAATCGTGAGCTTGGTGGATACCTTGTTAATCGGTCATACGCCGGGCCGTTCAACGGCATCCCGCTAAACCTCTACCCACCATTGACAGACGCGCAGCGCACTCAATAATTAGCAACGATGAAAATTCTGATTACCGGAAGTCGCGGGCAGTTGGGGACCGCACTTTCACAGTCCCTGACCCAGCACGAACTGTGACTGTTTTCTTTGACTTCCGTTCGGGCGGATATTACGGACTTCGCCCAGACGGTGGTATCGGCCGTTGAATTCCATACCGCTCCGGATGTGGTGATCCACTGCGCCGCCTATACCGTAATGGGCTGCGCGCGCGATCCGGAACTGGCCCATCGGGTCAATGCCCAGGGAACCCACAACGTGGCCCCCGCCTGCTGTCGTTGGTGCGAAGATGGTCCATGTCAGCACCAACGAAGTATTCAGTGGCGAACTCACTACCGGCTATGAGGAATGGATGCCTCTCTGTCCGCGCAACTCTTTACGGCCGTTCCAAGGCAGCGGCCGAAACCCACGTCCGGTCAACGCTGCCCACCCACTACATCGGCACCGTCACCGCCCACGGCGGCCGCAACTTCATTCATGCCATTCTGCGCCGGGCGCGGAAACCGGCGAAGTGCGCGTGGTTACGGATGAGGTGGGAAATCCGACGTATGTCAACGATCTGGCGGCGGCCATCGGCCAACTGATCGAAACAGGGCAGTTCGGCACTTACCATTTCACCAACGCCGGAGCGTGCTCCCGGCCTTTCGCGAATGAGATTCTGCGCTGCGCCGAGCTGGTGGATTCGGTGCGCAAATACCCATCCTCAGCAGCAGCTTTCGGATTGCCGTCTTCGCCGCCTCCCTTTGGGGCACTTCACATGAACGGCGCGGCTATCGGTATCACCTTGCGTCCCTGGCAAGATGCAGTGGCTGAATACCTGGCGACCGAAACGACCGGGTAAGCAATGCAGGACCTTGCCGGCCACCCCCTTGCGGCCCATCATCATCCCGAACTGGAACGGTTGTCATCACCTGGCGTTCATCTGGATTCCCTTCAGGCCCAGACAGTCCGGACTTTGAGGCAGATCGTCGCCGACAACGGCTCAACTGATGGGTCGCTCGCCTTCCTGCAGGAGAATTACCCCGATGTGCGGGTTGTCGCGCTGGGCGAAAACCGGGTTTACCGGGGCCCGGTAACGCCGGATATGCAGTTGCTCAGGGCGACACCATCATCCTCGTTCTCAACAACGATACAGAAACGGATCCAGGGTGGTTGAAGCCATTATCACAGCGTTTCGACCACCCGAGGCGCTGGCGTTGTCGCCAGCAAACTACTGCTCTTGACACCGCACGGCGCTTTCACCGCGCTGGCGATTGAATGGTGGACGGAATACCCGGGCAACCGGGGCATATGGCAGAGTAGTTGACTGGTCAATACGACAAACGGAGTATGTCTTCGCGCTCGTGGGCAGCGGCCGCTTATCGGGACATGCTGGATAAGATTGGCTTCCTTGATGACCGTTTACTTCTCCTATGAGGACGTGGATCTTAGCCCCGCGCCTTAACCGCTGACTGGCAGGTCCTGTACGTACTGGAAGCAGTTGTCTACCATTGTAAGCCTGAAGCCTCCGGCGGCAGTGCCACCAAGCAGCTACTACGATGGCCGAAATTTCCTGCCTACCTGATCTGGAAGAATTACCCTCTGAACCCTGAAGCAGCACTGGCCCCAGATTCTCAGCGCCCAGTTGCGCCTCAGCCGGGATCGCTGTCCGGCCCGCGCGGCGAGGCCGCACGTGGGGCACGCCAAGGTGGGGACAACTGGCCGGAATTTTGGGTCTGGCCCGGATGCTCCCACAGCGTCACACGATTCAACAAAACCGGACGGTTAACATTCTGTACCTTGGAACGGCACGCCTAACGCAGGTTGACCCCTGGTTCCGGCGGTAGGTAAGATACTCGAGGTTTGCACGCTTGGGGAGCATCTGGTGGGTGTTGCCTGATACCGGCAAGAACCGAAAAGATCAACATGACCACGAGTACACCGCTCCAAGCCTCATCATCCCGCCTATAACGAAGCGGGAACGATTGCCTCGCACGATGCCGTCGGTGTGATTGCATTTGTCGAAAGCCAGGATTTCCGCATCCGGGAGGATCATCGTCAACAACAACAGCCAGGACGCTACCCGGAAATTGCTCGACTGCTGCCCAATACCCATTCATTCGCGTCACGTTGACGAAGAAACCCGTGGTAAGGGGCGGCCGTTCGCACCGGTATGCTGGCCGCGCAGGGCGAATACCTGTTCATGGCTGATGCCGATTTCTCCATGCCGGTGGAAGAAGTCGCTCGTCCTGCCGCCACAACTAAGTGCGGCAATGACGTCGCAACGGCAGCCGCGAGGCGGAAGGGGCCGTCCGTTATAACGAACTCCGGAATACCGGCATTTCAAGGGCCGGGTGTTCAACTTCTACGTCAGTCCTGGCAATTCCCGGATTTGAGGATACGCAGTGCGGGCGGCGCTTCCGGCGGGAAGCGGCGCTGGACATCCTGTGCCCTACCAGACAATTGACGGCTGGGCATCTGATGTGGAGCTACTGTTCATTGCCCTGCAACGCGGTTACCGCGTCGTGGGAAATTCCCAGGTATCGGTACTACGGGGCTAACAGTCGCATCAGCCCCGTACGCGACACCATCAACATGATCCGCGAAGTGCTGCGCATCCGTATGAACGGCTGGAACGGCCGCTACACAACCCAACCTGAGCCAACCCCGATTGCCGGAAAAACCCAGTAACCTCACTGTGCGCCAGCGCCCGTCCCCCACGATCCAACCGGAACAGGCGTTTGCCCGGACAACGGCCGTCACGGCGGTGGCCGGTCTGGATGAAGCCGGTCGCGGCGCGCTAGCCGGGCCGGTTTACGCTGCGGCGGTGATCCTGCTGCTGGATGATGTGACAATCACCCAAACACTGATCAGTAAATGCCCAAGCTCCTCAATGCTCACGCCGGGAAACTTCGTTCCCCCTCATCAGCCAACACGCCGTCACGTCCGGGATCGGTTATAGCAGTGCTCAGGAAATAGATCGATTGGGCATCATTGGAGCGACCGTTCTGGCATGGAGCGCGCCCTGGACCGATTAGTCCCCGCCGCACAGGCAGCCCTGATAGATTGTCAAAATCCGCCGCGGGACTACCGCCAACCCCTGGCATTATCCGGGCGACAGCCAGAGTCTCAAAGCATCGCCGCCGCCTCAATCCCTGGCCAAGGTCAGCCGGGATCACCACATGCAGCAGATGGAGTTAGCTTACCCGGAATATGGTCGGCGGTGGCACAAGGGGCAGGGACGGCCGCCCACATGGTGGCGGCCATCCATACCCACGGCCTGTGTTTCTGGAGCACCGCCCAGTTTTGCGCCGTTTCGTATTGACGCTGAAAGCTGAGGTCCGCGCTCCGGTTACCCGGCCTTGCGACCAAATTGGCTGGTTAGCAATTCCAAACAAAGACGGACGGCCAATTTGCAACTCATAGCGCGGACGCGCTGGCTGGGCTTCTGAATATCAATCAGCTTTGCCAGATCACCGGAGGGCAACGAGCACAGATCGGCCGGTGTGTTGTTAATCGTCTCTGCAGTCGGCCATCTGGGCTTCACCAGCCCATGGCGGGGAGAACTGTGCCGGTCGAAGGGATACTTGCGGTATGTGTCAGCAATGCTGCGCACCGCATAGGGGCGAGGATCAATAATTTCGGCCGCGCTTTAAATTGCCTTCCAGGCAGCCACGACGCCGGCACCGTAGGCCATCTCGCCGTGGGTCAGGGTTGGGCCGTCCTCAACAACCAGTACCCGCTGTCCCTGGATAGCTTCAGGATCCTCAACAAACAGTGGCGAGGCAGCGCGCACAATAATGGCCGCCCGGTTCACCAAACGCACGTTGTTTTGGACGATATTGATGTTCTCATTTTCGGCCGTGTCGACCTTGTTGATGACCACCACATCGGCCATTCGCAGATTGGTCTCTCCCGGATGGTAGCGTAGTTCGTGACCCGGCCGGTGGGGGTCCACGACGACGATATGATAATCTGAGGCATAGAAGGGCACGTCGTTGTTCCCGCCGTCCCAGATGATGATGTCCGCTTCTTGCTCTGCCTGCCGAAGAATCGCCTCGTAATCCACCCCGGCATAAATGACAGCACCACGGTCAATATACGGTTCGTACTCCTCGCGTTCCTCGATGGTGCAGTGGTGACGGTCCATGTCCTCGTAAGTGGCAAACCGCTGCACCGCCTGCTCTGCCAGATTCCCGTAGGGCATGGGATGACGAATGGCGACAACTCGTTCGTAGCCCAAATCATCCTTGAGGATATCCAGAACGCGGCGCGATGTCTGGCTCTTGCCGCTTCCCGTGCGAACAGCGCCGATGGACACGATCGGTCTGGTGGACTTGACCATGGTGCTCTGCGGGCTTAGAAAGCGGAATCCCGCCCCGGCTGCCAATACGCGTGAAGCCAGGTGCATGACATACTCATGCGAAACATCCGAGTAGGAAAATACAACATCGTCAATGTCGTGCTCGCGAATCAACTGTTCCAGCTCGGATTCAGGGTAAATTTGAATACCGTCCGGGTACAATGATCCCGATAAAGAAGGTGGGTAACGACGATCTTCGATATTGGGAATCTGGGTCGCGGTGAACGCAACAACCTGATAATCCTCGTTTTCCCGGAAGAAAGTGTTGAAGTCATGGAAGTCGCGGCCGGCGGCTCCGGCAATCAGCACGCGCTGAGGTGTATGCTCACTCATCTGCATTCACTCCTTTGCAATTCAGTTTGGAAAAGATATGGGTTTGTGGTTGAAGGATGACCAAGCCGGCAATACTTTGACGAATTCGGCCTGCGTCACCTTACCCGTGAATCTTACCCGAATTCCTGCACTGCGTCATTTGATCTTATGAAAAGCAATGCTATAATGACATAAAGAATTGCGTGACATAATATTTGTTTATCAATATATTGTCGTTCCGCTATCAAGAATCACAGGTGGGCATCACCAATGAGCCTGGCATGGTACAGGCGACGGCGACTTCATAATTCGTATCGGTATTCGCCGCAGGTCCGCATTAAGCGCTCGTAATTTAGACTGCCCAAGATCGTGCAGGGAGAACAGGCCATGGAAGAGCAATTGCTCGCCTTCCTGAAATACCTGGAGCAGGAGCATCATTACTCCGAAAATACAATTGCTGCCTACAGGAACGACCTGGGCCAGTTTCTAGGGTTTGTTGAGGATTCTCAGGGTCGCAAAATATCCAGTTGGGAAGAAGTTAATAGCGATTACATCCAGGCTTATCTCGACTTCATGAAGAATAAGCCCAAGCCTTACGCTTCCTCGACTATTGCTCGCAAAGTCGCGGCGATCAAATCTTTCTTCAATTATCTCACCGGCGAACACATCATTAGTGAAAATCCGGCGCTGGATATAGACAGCCCCAAAGTCAAGAAGCGGCTGCCTCAGACGCTGACGCTGGAAGAAGTAGACAAGCTACTGGCAGCACCTGCAACCGGGAACACCCCCAAGAATTTACGCGATCAGGCCTTACTCAGCGTCCTGTACTCTACAGGGATGCGTGTGTCGGAGGTCGTATCCCTCAAACTGGATGATGTTGACTTCAAAAACAAGGTTCTCCACCCACCAGGAAAAACCGACGACTTGCGGGAAATCCCACTGGAAAAGGAAACGGCCGAGCTTTTGGAGAAGTACCTGGCCGAAGGACGTCCCCAACTCGTCAAGAATGACCAGGAACAGTCGCTTTTTCTGAATCATCGGGGAGAAAAGCTGACCCGCCAGGGCCTCTGGCTTATCATTAAGGGCTATGCCAAGCAGGTTGACTTGGAATCGGAAGTGACGCCCCATACGTTACGCCACAGTTTCGCCGCCCACCGGCTGAGCAAGGGCTCAGACCTGGAAGAAATTCAGCGACTTCTGGGGCACGCGAACATCTCAACGACGCAAATTTACACACAATTGGAATCGGCGGAAGAAACGACCACATAGAATTAACCTGACAAGAGGGCCGTGCTACCGCCAAAGTGAATACGGAATACCAAATGGGAACAACCATCACCGCCGCGGAAATAGCAGACGCAACGGCCGATATCCGCAGTAAAACCACTTATCATCCTAAAATCGGCATCGTTCTGGGCTCAGGATTGAGCAGCCTCGCCGATACCGTGGAACAACCCGTCAGCTTGCCGACAAACGAAATTCCGCACTGGCCGGTATCAACCGTAGCCGGGCACTCCGGTCGACTGGTATTCGGATACCTGGAAGGCCGGGAGGTGCTTGTCTTGCAAGGGCGCTCTCACTTTTATGAGGGTTATGATATGAGTCAGCTCGCGCTCCCGCCCCGTGTGATGCACGCGCTGGGTGTAAAGACGCTTATCCTGACCAACGCTGCCGGCGGTCTGAATCCCAGTTTCCAGGCAGGCGATCTGATGGTCATTCGCGATCACCTGAACTTTCCCGGCATGGCCGGCCACAATCCGCTGTACGGACCCAATGATAATTCTCTGGGACCACGCTTCCCCGATATGACCGATGCCTACGATCCGGAACTACGAACGCTGGCCCATCAGGCAGCGCGTAACGCAGGATTCGAAATGCAGGAGGGCGTCTACGCCTATGTAGCCGGACCGAGCTTTGAGACACCGGCTGAGTTGCGGTTCCTGCAATTTGCCGGGGGAGACGCAGTGGGCATGTCTACGGCCCCCTCAACAGTGACAGCCCGGCATATGGGCATGCGGGTGTTGGGCATTTCGACCATCAGTAATATGGCCTTGCCCGACCCGGTTCCCGGAACCCAGCAGTCACATGAAGATGTCCTGGCTGCCGGGCAACGCGCCGTACCACGACTCATTGAAGTCATTCGCGGTGTCGTGCGGGAATTGGGATAGGCTCCACCGGCCAACCACCGCCAAAGTTTCAATCATGGTCATCGTAACCTGTCAGTTCATCTTGCCACAGTCAGGGCTTTTGCTTGCCGCCTGATCAAGTAAGTCTGCCAATCACATGGATCGCATCTATCTCTTTCTCATTCGCAACGATGTCTGGATCTATATTGTCAGCGCCGCCGGCCTGCTCTGGTATCTGGTCGAGCTTTTCCGGTCACAACGCCAACTGCGCCAGGCAATGTTCAACATTGAGCGGGAAACGGCTACACGGCTACGAAATAATGCCCTGAGCTTCGTGCTCTTTTCCTGGCCAAGTCATCGGCATCGTGTACTGATGCCCGCGTTGCCCCATCCCTCCCCAGAACTGCTGGTCCCTCCCAGCCCAACTCCCAACATCTTTGCCACGCCGCTATCTTCCCCAACGCCTATCGGAGGTAGCGAGGAATCAGGCGGAGCCGACAATAGCCCGGCTCTGGCTCCCACCGCCACCTTACCACCTGAACTGGGTGGCGCACCGGCCCGGAAGAGAATTTGCCAACCACACCGGAATCAGAAGAAACGCCGGAGGCTGCGCAACTTCTTTTTACCGGGTGCACACCGGAATTGAACTTCTCGGCTCGCTTGAAGGGTCTGTCGCTTTTGCCGGTGTCGTCTTTCAGAGGCACAGCAGAAACTGCGGCGAAACCCACCAGTACGTTATTGAACTAAACGGACCACAAACGGCCGGTGAGTGGGCCCCTCTGACAACCAGTCCTGTGGCCCAACCGGTCATTGAGGAGTGGGGGCTGCGGATTTGAGCCAGTGGGCCGATGGTCCCTGCTGGCCCGGCTGCACGCGACAGATCGCCTGGGCAATGGTGGGCAGTGCGTCACCAGTTCACACTGGACAACGATTTAATCTTCTTCTGGAATGGGTTCATAGAGAAGCACAGTAAGGTGTTGCCATGCTTCCGCTGATCGGTTAACTCCAGATTCGCCAATTCCATATCTTCAAACTCTAACGGATCGTTTGGACAATCGCCAGGCCATCCTCGTTCAGGTATCGGTTCGGGGCCTTATCCACTATGTGCAACGCCTCCTGCCATAACTGCTGATATTGTGGCGGGGCGATATAGATCCTCCACGGGAGCACCCATTCGATCCCGCAGATACGCAAATGCATCGGTTTGAATGACTGTTGCGTTCGCCGCCAAGCCTGTCGTTGCCAGATTATCGCGTATCGTCTGAATAACGGCCTGCATTATCGGTAAACACAACGTTCGCTGCACCCCGGCTCAACGCCTCGATACCGCCTGTCCGGTCGGCAAAAAGGTCCAACCATGTCTGGCCGGACACGCTTGTTCCCAGGATATTAAACAGGCTTTCCTTGACACGATCCATAATCGGCCGTGTGCTGTCGCCGGGAACCCGTCTCAGTTTACGACCTTTGGCCGTACCGCTAATCACACGCATTGACATTTATTCCACCACAAATGTGAACAGGGGCATGTTATCGCCGGTCTGTTCCTGCCCGAACTGTCCAGTACCGGAAGACGCCAACCCTCGTTCTGGACCCAAAGCCCTGCGGCCACCGTGTAAATGCCGGGAAGCAAATCTGACAGCAGCACAGGCGTATGCTCGTCAGGAACGTACTTGTCTAACGGCCAGCGTGGGTCGGGAACTCACCCGGATTCAGCTTGTCGGATTGGGTGACCAACGCTCCAGTTTCATCAAAGACGTGGACAAATGACTGATAATCTATATCCAGAGATTGTGTGGCCTTCCAGAAAAGCGACAGGGTGATCCGGTCACCCGGTTGGGCATTTTCCGTCAGGGGGTCAAATCCCAACAACGCAATCTGATCCCCGAAGTTTGCGGCAACCGCAGTTGCCGGACGGTCCAGCGTCATGCCGGAAGATTCATAGTGAAATAGCCCAAGCGGTTGAAGCAAGAGAAATACCAGAGTAATAACACCCGCCGTGGCTGTCGCAGGAAGGACGGATTCCTGCCGCCAGGCCTCTTGTCCCCGTACATTCGCGGCATCTACATCATGGGATATCCTTGAAATCCACCAGCCATAAGCAACGGCCGCCAACAACGAAGCCAGGCTAATTATCCAGGCCAGCGTGCGGGCCGGGGTGCTCCCAAACCGGACCTCCACCACATGTTCACCCTGGGGTACGATGACCACAATAAACCCCTCCGGGCTGGCGAGTTCAGTCTCTGCCGGTTGACCGTCAACGGTTACCTGCCAGCCGGGACAATCAAACTGAAACAGGCGCAGACGAAATTGCTTGGGGGCTGTCACATAATAACGTGTCAATAACGGACGGACATTCTCCGTCTCAACTATAGCTCCATCAGGCATAGCCTCATGGTTCACGCGATCTGGTGGTAACCCCAGAGCAAAATTCTCAACGACTGACCCTTTGCGACCGGGCAGCATTTCTACTGTGGCGGGAACATAATCGGCCGTTGAGGTTGTGCCTAGCCAACGGCCGCTGTTCTCAATGAGGGTCATGCGCAGCATGTTGACTTCCCCGAACGGCTCCCACGGTGCAGGCTGGCTCAAGGGCAAGGCCAACAGCATGGGCAAAGCAACACCGGCTGCCGGGAACCACGATTGAAACCGACTCGTCTTTGCCAGCGATCCCAAAGCAGAAAAGCCGGCCCCGGCCAGTACCGCCAGCATCACCGCCACCCCACCCAGCAGTCGCCAGGGAAACTGGAAGTAGGCCATGAACGGCAGAAACTCCCACACAAGGGACGAGATAGGGAGCATCAGAAACAGGAGGCCCAGCAGGGTAAGGGCAAAAAAGGTTAGTTGCCCTCTCTGCCGAACACGGTCGAGTAGCAGCAGTACAATACCCAGAAGCCCGCCAATCCACTGCGCCACACCCAGATTAAACACAAATGGGGATTGAGTCGCACCCCAATCCGGCCGTTGGGAGAAAGACAGCATCTCCCGCAATGACAGAAAGTGGGTGCGAAAATCGTAGTTGTCACCGGCACCGATTAAGGTTGAGAGGTTCACCGCATTGCGTTCCAGGGCAACCGGCAGCCAAAAAAAGGCGGCCAGCCCCAGGCCCAACCCCAGCGCAATCACCAGGCGCCCACCCGTACCGGCCAGTACATCCTGAAGGGTAGACCGAGGCCGGCTATCACCTGAGCGAGCCAGCCAGTTCAGGCCAATTTGCCAAACAACCCAGGCGAAAAGAAGCCCAAAGAAAAGCAGCGCCATCAGATTGTGGCTCAGGATAACGGCCGCTACCAGCAGTATAGATGCCGACCACGAGCCCAGGCTCGGCCGTCGTCGCAACCCGTCCAAGGCCCATAACGCCAGGGCAAATACAGCGAAGCTAAAGGATTCAGGGAGCGCACCGCGCATATGGGGATCAATATACTGCACATACGGCGCGTACATCATCATGGCCGCAGCCACAAAGCCCGCTGGCCGTCCCCAATTGTCACGAGTAAATCCGTAGAGTCCGATACCTGCCAGAACAATACCGGCCACGAACAGCGTTTTAATCGCCAGCACCGCGTCTACCCCGGGCAAAAGCTCCAGGGGCAAGCCAAGATAATACGTTAGCGGTGCATAGTAGTTGAAGATGGGGTAGCCGTAACCATGATAGAAGTCCGGAGCCCAGCGGGGATACAGTTCACCGCCGCGAACCAACTGGCTGAGTTCATATAGCCGGAAAATATGTAGCTCGGCATCGGTTCCCTCCGGCAGACTGGGGCGACTGATGAACGGCCATACGGCAATTAACGCGATGAGCAGGACCACAAAATAGCCCGGATCAATCCGGTGCAAAACGCGTTGTATACGACTTACCATGCTTCTAGGATAATGGAAACCGCAAGACACCGGAAGCAACTTCCCGGTGTCTTGCGGCGAAAGGTCTCGTTTTCAGGGCGAGATGAGAGGATGTCAGGCAATCATCTCCACAATCTGATCCGGATTGTCGGCAACCTGCACACCGGCCGCCTGTAATGCTTCAATCTTGCCTTCGGCCGTACCACTCTTGCCCTCGACAATAGCCCCGGCATGGCCCATGCGACGTCCCGGAGGCGCAGTGCGCCCGGCAATGAATGAGGTGACAGGCTTGGTCATATGCTCAGAAATAAAGGCGGCCGCTTTCTCTTCAGCATTTCCGCCAATTTCACCGATCATGATGACCTGCTCCGTCTCCGGATCGGCCTCAAACTGCTCCAACACATCAATGAAGTTCATCCCCTGAATGGGATCGCCACCGATACCCACACAGGTTGACTGGCCCATGCCACGTTGAGTAAGGGCAAAGACAACTTCATAGGTCAACGTACCGCTCCGGGACACAACCCCGACATTGCCGGGGGCGACGATGGAGCCGGGGATAATACCGACCTTGGCCTGTCCCGGTGTGATCAATCCGGGGCAATTCGGTCCCAGCAGTTTTACACCCTTTCGGTCCAGATAGTTGCGGACGGAGATCATCTCCAGAACGGGAATGTGCTCGGTCAGGCAAATTATCAGGGGAATGCCCGCATCGGCTGCTTCGTACATCGCATCCGGTGCGAACTTGGCGGGCACAAAAATGACGCTGGCGTTGGCGTTGGTCTCGGCTACAGCTTCAGCGGCGGTATGGTAAACAGGAATGTCATATGTTCCCGGCTCAAACGTCTGGCCGCCCTTGCCGGGCACGACGCCGCCCACGACGTTGGTGCCATACTCAAGCATCTGCAAGGTATGGAACGTTCCTTCCCGACCGGTGATGCCCTGAACCAGCAAGCGTGTATTCTTGTCAATTAAGATGCTCATGCTTCCCTCCCACTGACAGCATTGGCAGCCGCCACCGCTTTTTGTGCAGCCTCAGACAATGTTGTGGCTGTAGTCATGTCTGCTTCGGCCAGCAAGGCCAGCCCTTCTTCGGCATTGGTTCCGGCCAGACGAACAACCATCGGTACGTCCGTATCAATCTGTTCCAGTGCCTGCAAGATACCACGGGCCACTTCATCGCCACGGGTAATGCCGCCGAAGATATTGAACAGAACCGCCTCCACATTGGGATCGGAAAGGATGAGCTTTAAGGCGGTTGCTACCTGATCTGCGCGGGCACCGCCACCGATATCGAGGAAGTTAGCCGGCTGCCCACCATAGAGTTTGGTAATGTCCATGGTCGCCATCGCCAGACCGGCCCCATTGACCATACAGCCAATGTTACCGTCAAGCTGAATAAAGGTGATGCCCGCTTCCCGCGCATCGCGTTCGGATTCCGGTTCCACTTCCACATCACGCATGGCAGCCAGTTCCGGATGGCCGGGCAGCGCGTTGTCATCAACCGACATCTTGCCGTCCAGGGCCATCAACTTGCCGTCGCCTGTGATAACCAGTGGGTTAATCTCGGTCAGTGACGCATCATTTGCTTCGAAGCAAGCGTATAGCTCAGAGACGATAGCGTAAAAATCGCGCCACAACTCGCGCGGCAGTCCCATCTGGGCCGCCAGGTAAGTTGTCTGATAACTGCGGACGCCCAGCATGGGGTCAATATGAACAGTGTGGATTTTCTCCGGTGTCTTGTCAGCCACCTCTTCGATATCCATGCCGCCTGCGGCCGAGGCCATGACCATGGGCAAACGCCGGCCGCGATCGATCAGCACGGCCAGATACAGCTCCTGGTCAATCCCGCCCGGTCGACTGCTCGTCCACAAGAACCTTGTGAACGGTCAGTCCTTAATATCCATACCCAGGATATCAGCCGCTGCCGCTGCCGCTTCATCCGGGGTCTTTGCCAGTTTGACACCACCGGCTTTACCACGGCCACCGGTCAGGACCTGGGCCTTGACCACGACCTTGCCGCCGAGTTCACTCGCTATGGCGCGAGCTTCCTCCGGGGTTGTTGCCACTTCACCATTGGGAATCGGCACTCCGTGCTCGGCGAAAAGGCGTTTTGCCTGATACTCGTGTAGATTCACTCAGCACTCCTTCGTCGTTTATTGTAATTGGCTGGAAGTCATTCTGGCTGACCCGGCTGACCGGGCGCGTCGAATGGCAAACGGGCTCACGTATGCCTGAATTGAAAATCGTAACCGGAGCAAATTATAACATGCCCCAGACACCCCGGCGAAACTCACATCAAGCCTCCTGATCCAGGCCAGTTCGCTGCCGAAGTATCTCAAACCCAAGAACGGCCGACGCGGCAGATGCGCCTAATGAAGCACCATAGGATCGGCCGTAAGGGATGGAGACACGTACGTCAGCCTGGCGCTGTAATCCACGACTGATGCCCCGGCGCTCTCCACCAATCATCAGAAAGAACGGCCGCTGCAAGCCTGCATCATACATCGGCACAGCGTCATCACGGGTAGCAGCCATGATGATCAAACCCTGTGCCCGAAAGAACGTCATGGCCGATTCCGGTCCGTCAACTATTGAGGTAGGCATAAGCTCTGATGCTCCGGCCGAAGCCCGGATGATCGTATCACTGGACGACAGCCATTTCCTTGAGCGCAATACCAAACCGGTAACACCAGCTGCATACAGTGAACGTATCGCCTGGCCCAGATTGTAAGGATCTTCCACACCATCCAGCATGATGATGGCCGGAACTTCAGGTCCTTCTATCAGTTCATCCAGGGGCAGGTATTGCCGTGGCCCAACCTCAGCCAGAACACCGCCATGGTGCTCCTGGCCGGCCAGTTCGCGGAGGACCGCTTCCTCAACTCGTTCCAAAGGTATCGCTTTCTCACGGGCAGACTGTTGTAATCGGGCGGTGGGGCCGTCCAGCCGATCCTGTTGCACGAGAATACGAGTAACTTCCCGATTCCCCCCATTGACCGTAGTCTGAACGGATACAATGCCGGAGATCCAGTTAAGTAGCGAGTCGCCTATCATCATTCGTCGAAAACAAAAGGGCCAGACATACGTATCTGGCCCTTCTAAATATCAGTTACCGTCCTACTCCCCGTGGTTTACTCACCGCTGTCCGGCGTAGACGGAACGTCTGTTACGCCAACCTCAAAGGTTGGTGTCGGTACGGCCGTAGGTGAAACGAGGAATTTCGGGTCCAGCAAAGGTGTATTCGGCACCCGGTTTCGCCAGGACTCATCAATTACTAGATTACCAACAATTGCGTCGTCCAGGAATGATTGCACCAATTCCTGTTGTTGGGATTCCAGTTCTGTGTCAGAGAGCTCACGATCCTCGCGGCCGCTAACCATGATGACATAGTATGATGAGGTTCCATCCCCATTGGGCACCGTAAAGACACCGCTGGGTTCATCTATGCCCAGCTCAAAGGCAGCCGCAGCAATCTCTGAACCAATGGAGTTCGCCAGACTATCCTGTGTACGCTCAGCAGCTCGTAAGAAGCCGATGTGGGCACAGGATCATCTTCAGTCGTAGGCGCCGGTTGACTGCGAACCGTATTCCATTCAGTCAGATAGGATTGACTATCCGTTATCCCGGCTGCAGCGGCCGTTGCCTCGTCCTCATTGTCAAAGGCAATCAAGAAGATACTGGCATGCGGAGCGATGGTAGGCATGCCCTGTTCCTCGGCCAACACATCAGCGAACCGATCCCGGCAGAGCTGGGCACGGACAACCTGACGATACGTCGCCTCGTCCACACCCTGTTCCTGGAGAGAAGTCAATATCTCACCAAACTGCTCCTGGAACGATGCCTCGGACACCGGTGTCGGTGTAGGTAATGCCGTCGCAGTCGGACCGGCTGTTGGCGTTGGTGAAGGCTCTACAGTAGGCGTTGCTTCAGCCCCTTCGACCGGTATCGGCGTCAGGGATGGTGTCGGCATGATGGTCGCCGTCGGATCCGGCGTCTCAGTCGGCGATTGCCCATCGAAGTAATTGAACGCTGCACCAATCTCTGCATCAATGTCAGCGTCAGTGATCGTTATGCCACGATCCTCCAGAGCGCCACAAATGGCTAGCTCATCGGCCATGGTATCAATCGTTGTCTGCCCCAAACCCTCCGGATCAAGAAGATCTGTGATAGCCTGCGATCCAAACTGCTGGACAAGTCCGACATCACCGCCAAACGCATCATACTGATTTTCCAGGTAGATGACTCGCTGAGCGCGTTCATACTGGACACGGTCCTGCCAATCTTTCATTGACACGGTTGCATCGCCAAGCGTAATAACCGGCCGGTTTGGAGTAACGATTAATTCATTTACCAGAGCAACAACGATAACAATGCCAACCATCCCCAGGATTATACCGATGGCGATACGCAGGTTCCGCAGGTCTCGCTCCTGCTTGCGCGCAACGAGGATGTCCTTACGGGATTGGCGTTTATCTTCGTCGTTGTTTGTCGTTTTTTGACTTTTCTTCGTCATAGATATTCAAAATGATCGAGTCAGGAAGATGAACGAAGACTAGTCGGAGACGAACGGCAACAAGGCCAGGTGGCGGGCACGCTTGATCTCGCGGGCCAGTACACGCTGGTGCTTGGCACATGTTCCGGTCTGTCGGCGCGGCCGAATGCGACCGAAGTCATTGACGTATCGGCCCAAAGCATCAGGCTGCTTGTAATCAATAGTGACCTTATCCACGCAAAATGCGCAGACGCGGCGCGAATTGCGGTAACGACGTTGACGGTTAGATGACTGCATGTTTAGTACCTCTGTCAATCTGCAAGCACAAGGATTTCCTGTGCGACAATTTCTGTTCGAAAATTCTTACGACCCTGATCGTCATCCCAACTACGGGTATGTAGACGACCTTCAATATAAACCTGTTGACCGGCAGCCAGGCGTTCACGGCACAGGTCGGCCAGATTGCCCCAGGCAATCACGCTGAACCACTCCGTTTCCTCATGACGATCGCCTTCCGAAGTCGTCCAACTCCGGGAGGTAGACACGCTGAATGAAGCCACAGAACGGCCGCTTGGCGTCTGGCGAACTTCCGGCTCCTCATGGAGCCAGCCAATCACCATGACTTTGTTCAGGCCTCTCATGCCGGACATGACCCTGCGAACCAGCCTTACTCGTCTTTGCGAATAACCAGATAGCGCAGTACGTCTTCGATGTACCGCATGGTCCGTTCAATCTCTACCAGACTGGTCGGATCAATATTGGCCTCGTAGAAAACGTAATAGCCTTCTTCAAATTTCTTGACGGGGTATGCAAGGCGGCGAAGACCCCACTGGTTAATCGTGATGTCTTCTTCTTTTTGGCCAGGAACCAGCAACTCGGCAATACGCTCGATCAGTTGGTTACGCTCCGCCTCTTCTAATTGAGGTTGAATAACAACGGTTACTTCGTAATCACGCACGCTGCAAATCTCCTTTTCCGTGGAATATCTCTTGCGAGTATGCCCTTGGTCCCGCGCAGCAACGCATCCAAGGGCGGAAACGGCTTATCGAGTCTTTTCTCATTGCCGTACAACGAATTCGCTATTCTAGCAGCGATCTGTGAAAAATCAAGACTCCCTGAGGGTCAGGTTGACACATTCATCCAGTGGTTATAATAGCCCGCGATGTTCATCTCCAAGCGCCGCACCGGTGCCCTCATCTTTCGTCCGTGCTCATCATCCCCTTCTACTTCTGGTAGCCTTGTTGGGGAAACCATCTGCCACCGCGGCTCAGGGACAGACGGGTTTAGTCCTGGCGTTTTACTATGCCTGGTACTCTCCTGACTCATTCGGTCCCGGCAAGACACCTTTTCAGCCGGAAGCACCGTATTTTTCGGCCGATGCCGGGACCATTCAGCGACAGGTTTCCCAGGCGCAAGGTGCGGGCATCAATGGCTTCGTCCAGAGCTGGTACGGTCCGCAAGTGGAAAACAATCAGACAGAAACCAATTTCCAAACGCTGCTCAATATTGCCGGGGGCTCCGGCTTCGCAGCGGCCGTTGATTTCGAAGTTGCCAGTCCGTTTTTCGCCACGAACGACGATCGTATTGCTGCCCTTCAGTACTTGTTAAGCACCCACGCTACCCACCCCGCCTATTTACGGGTCGACGGCAAGCCGGTGATTTTCTTCTGGGCCAACTGGCTTCTCTCTCCAGCAGAATGGGCCGGTATTCGCGCGGCGGCCGACCCCGATCATCAAAGCATCTGGATCGCCGAAGGGGCAACATGCAATACCTGGACGTGTTCGACGGGCTTCATCTCTACAACACTACCTGGTCAGCCACACCGGCCCAAACAGCCGCTACCTGGGCCGCTAACACACGGGCTGCAGGCGGAGGGGCGTACAAGTATTGGGTAGCAACCGCATCACCGGGCTGGGATGATACCCTTCTGGGTCGTAGGGGCTGATGCCATCTTCCGCGATCGGGCCGGAGGTCAATACTACCAGGCCAGCTTTCCGGTGCGGCGGCCAGCTCGCCGGATATGATCGTCATCACATCCTTCAACGAATGGGCCGAGGGCAGCCAGATCGAACCTTCGGCGGAATACGGCAACACCTATCTGGATCTCACCGCGCAGCTAACGGCCGCTTACCGGTCAGGCTCATTGGCCGGTGGCTGCGCCTCCGCAACCCACACCAGCCGAGCAAAGCACGGCACTTGCAACCGGGGAAGCGCCCGCAGCCGAACCACCGGCCACACCTGATCCCAGTTTGCCCACAGTAGCTGCCGCCTTTACCGTTACACCACAGGACACGCCAACTCCGCCACCCAGCCCAACGCCCTGGATCACACCAACGGCCGATACTGAGGGTCGCATCGTGTACCAGGTCAATTCCGGTGACACGCTGTTGACGATTGCCGACCGTTTCGGCACAACCGTGGCGGATCTACTGGCCTTCAACAATCTGGGGGCGACCAGTATCCTGTCGGTCGGCCAATCGCTGATTGTGGGCTATTCGGTGTTCCCCGACGGCTCACGACCATACGTGCCGGGTTTCCGCAAGCGCGAATAAAATCGGACGGCAACATTGTGCATGTCATTGCAGCCGGTCAGACTCTGGGTGATGTAGCGATAGCCTATGGGCTAACGATTGACGAGATCAATGAGCTGAATGGATTGGAACCCGGCGCGCTGCTCCAGATTGGTCAGGAGGTTGTCATCGGCCGGGAACCGCAGCCGGAAGCGACGAGCGCTCGGTCGAATTACCCGGCTCATCCACCCCACCACCACCAACAGCAACGGTCCAGCCTACCAGTACGCCAACTACTGCCAGCCCGACTGCTACCCGTCTCCGGTGCCGACAGCATCTGAATCGGTGGAAGCGGTCAGCAGATTGCAGGCCACGGACATCCCTCGGCGAAGAGGCTGCGCCGGAATCTGAAACCGGTGGCTTCTCTATGTGGCCGGTTGTCCTGGGTTTGTTAGGCGTAGCGGCCGTTGGCGGCGGGATCTGGTTTGTAGCTCGGCGTAGTTAATGCCTATGCACTCATTTGAGCAAAGCCAGATCGAGGGCTTCGCTTAGCGTCCGGCAGTGCAGAACCTCCAGGTTCTCCGGCGGCGTGACCTTCGCCCGATGGCTGGACCGGGGCACCAGACAACGACGAAAGCCCAGCTTGGCCGCTTCCTTCAGGCGCGACTCCAGTTGGCTGACCGCACGCAACTCCCCGCTCAAGCCAACCTCACCGATAAAGGCCATATCAGCATGCAGTGGTTTGTCCTTGACGCTGCTGGCAATCGCCAGGGCTGCTCCCAGATCGGCTGCCGGTTCATCTATTTGCAACCCACCGATGACATTGGCAAAGACATCCTTATCGGAAAGTGAAATATGGACCCGGCGTGTCAACACGGCCGTCAGTAGCAACAAACGGTTGTAGTCTATACCGTTGGCGGTCCGGCGTGGGTTGGAGAAAGTGGTCGGGCTGGCTAACGCCTGAACTTCGACCAGTAACGGCCGTGTGCCTTCCAGCGGAACGGCGATGGCCGAGCCCGGCGCGTTGGCCTGTCGCTCGGCCAGAAACGCCTCCGACGGGTTGGCAACCTCGGCCATCCCCTGCTCTGTCATCTCAAAGACGCCTACTTCGCTGGTCGCCCCGAAGCGATTCTTAACGCTGCGCAGCAGCCGATACCGGTGAAACGGATCGCCTTCCAGATAGAGAACCGTATCCACAATATGCTCTAGTACGCGCGGCCCGGCAATGGCGCCTTCCTTGGTCACATGACCAACCAAGATAACTACCACGCCGGTTTGCTTGGCAATTTCCTGAAGACGTGAGGCGCACTCCCGGACCTGACTGACGCTGCCGGCAGCCGAACTCATCTCATCGTTAGAGGTCGTCTGGATGCTGTCAACAATGGTCAGAACCGGGTTGACCGTCTGGATATGGTCCATGATGGCGTGCAAACTAGTTTCCGTCACCAGAAACAGATCTTCCGATTCCAGTGCCCGAGGCGATCGGCGCGCATCTTAATCTGTCGCGCACTTTCCTCGCCGGAGACATAGAGCGCCGGACCGTGGGCATTGGCGGTCATGGCGGCGATTTCCAACAGGAGCGTAGACTTGCCGATACCGGGGTCTCCACCCACCAGAATAACCGAGCCGGGAACCAGGCCCCCACCCAGTACCCGCGAGAATTCAGCCACAGGAAGGGCCAGCCGCTCCAGCCCATCCGATTCCACTTCGCGCAGACGTGTCGGCCGGGAGTCAGTCACCCCATGTGAGCTGCGCCTTCGAGGAGTCTCCGGTTCGATAACCTGTTCGATCATCGTGTCGAACTCATGACAACGCGGACACCGCCCCATGTAGCTGGGGGTAATCCGGCCGCAGGATTGACATACAAATTGGGTCTTCCGTTTAGCCATGCTGCGAGTATACCTCATTGCGAACGGCACCCGGCAGAGAGTATGCTACAATTGCGCGCTGATTATGATTGACTGGGCTTCAGTAATCTTCAACGCCTTCTGGATTTCGGGATTGGCTCTCATATTGGCGGCCGTCAGTTACTACTACTGGGTTGCCAGAGAGGAAGGCCAATCCGTAACGCTTGAATTCCAACAGCCGGCCTTCCTGCGGTTTGTCTATGCAGGGCTGATTCTGGTTGGTATCGGGTTAATAGGTACCAGCCCCAGCCTGATCCAGTCCCTTCTGGCCGGTGCCCTGATTGTGCTTAGCTTTTACGGATTGTTCAGACTTTATCAGCAAACAAGAGAGAATCGTTCATGAACCGCTTCCAGTGTGCGGCCCAGGCCGGCTCCGGCCACAAGCTCGTTACTAGCCGGGCTGCGCCATTGTTGACGCTAATCCTTCTCATCGGGTTATCTATCCTTGCTATTGCCGTGCCCGGGCAAGCCAGCCGTGTTGCGGCACAAGACGGCTACCCCGCCCCGGAGGTTCCGGATATTGCCCCGGTGGATGATAGCCCCCAAACAAATACCGACGCCACCCAACCCTACCCGGCGCCCACCACTGACGCGCTGGGCATCATTGGCGAAAGCAATCAGGAAGCACCAGCCAATCCGGTTGATCAGCAAGATGTTGGGATTGCTTCCGATACCGGGGCACCTACCGACGTAGCGCAGTCATCAGCCGGGCTTTACTTTCTGTGGGGCGGGTTCCTGGCTGCCTTGTTGATCTTCGCCACGGCCGTCGTCGGCTCGGTCGTCCTCTTCGCACGCCGTGTAGAACAGTAGGTTTTCGATGACCACACAAGAGGGGTCGTCATCAGAAACAGGCACGCTTCGCAGCCTTCTGCCCTGGTTGAATCTGGTACTGGCGGCAGTGTTGATCATCGCCGGAATCTGGTTCCTGTCCGTTCGCGTTGGCCTGAATACGATTGTCGAGGTACTGGCTGCCGTTCACGTCGGGTACGTTATTCTGGGTGTCCTGGTGATGGTGGCAACGATCGTATTCAAGGCGTGGCGCTGGCAGCTACTATTTGTGGGGTCTGATTCGGCCGTTTCTTTCAGCGCCGCGTTCTGGGCTGTAGCTCTCGGTCAGTACGTCAATTTGATTGTGCCGTTTCTGCGGCTGGGGGAAGTTGCTCGTATTTATAGCCTTAACCGCGAAGCGCGGGCCAATGCAGCCCAAACAATCGGCACGATGGTGGTGGAGAAAGTGCTTGATCTCATCTTTTTCGGGCTGACGATTCTGATGGTCATCCCCTATGTGGTCTTGCCGGAACAGGTTGGGGATCCCGGCATATTGGTCGTGCTGATACCACTGGCAGCCCTGGTTGTCCTGTATTTGCTCGCGTATCAAACCGAGCGTGTTGTTCACTGGCTGGAGCGCTTCGCTGCAATTCTACCGGATAAGCTGGGCGGCTGGATCACACGCGTAGGCATCGCCGGATTGGAAGGTCTGTCCGCCTTGCGCAGCCGGAAGCTGGCCTTGTTCCTTTTGGTGCTTTCACTCGTCATTGCCCTGCTGTCCGTCCTGCTGCCCTATGTGTTGTTCCCGGCGCTCGATATCCCCCTATCGCTCATTGATGCGGCCGTTGTCCATATTGTGGTGAGCGTCGTTTCGGTCCCACCGTCCACGCCGGTGAAGATTGGCGTTTTTAACGGGGCGGCGGCGTTCATCCTATGGCAGCTTGGACTGCGTGATGAGGCGATCATCGTCTCCTATTCGATTTTGTTTTATCTGGTCGTCATTGTGCCCCAACTTGTTTTGGGCATTATTGCTTCTATTCGCAGCCGGTGGAGCTGGAACATGACGCTTGATACCCCGGCGGCAAACCCGCATGAGCCAGGAGACCCTTTCTACCCGCCAGACAAACCGGAGATATCGGTCATTGTTCCTGCCTACAATGCCGAAGCAACCATTGACCAATGTGTTCATGCCCTGGTAACTCAGGAGGTCGATCGGCCGTACGAGATTATCGTGGTTGATGATGGGTCTACAGACAGGACAGCAACAATTGCGCAACAAGCAGGGGCACGTGTCATCCGCACTCACGCGGCCGTCCGGCTGCCGCGCGCAACGCCGGGATTGCTGCGGCCGGGATCGATCATTTGCTGCACGGATGCTGATTGCGAACCAACGCCGGACTGGTTGACCCAATTGACATTACCCTTGCAAGACCCACAGATCGCCGCCTGTAAAGGGACCTACGCAACCCGGCAGCAAAGTCTTACGGCCCGATTTGTTCAGCTTGAGTACGAAGACAAATATGATCTGATGGCCCAGGAAAACACCATCGACTTCATTGACACCTACTTGCCGCCTACCGGAAAGATGTCTGGAAAATTGTGGCGGGTTTGATGAACGGTTCGTCTATCTGGAGGATCAGGAACTGTCATTCCGGCTGGCTGCTGCCGGGCAGCAGATGGTCTTTCAACCGTCGGCCGTTGTTTATCACCGGCACGCCGACACACTCTGGGCTT
Source organism: Chloroflexota bacterium (assembly GCA_041390945.1). GTDB lineage: Bacteria > Chloroflexota > Anaerolineae > Promineifilales > Promineifilaceae > Promineifilum. Next base: position 55,552 of record JAWKOY010000018.1, on the reverse strand, counting down.
ACCTGCGCAAGAAAGCGACCATCGGTTACTGGAAGGCGCAGGTCGTCCGCCGCTTCCCGGAACGGCTCGTCCGCGATTCACATACTCCTCAGAGCATGAAGATCCAGATGGTACTGGCGGCTGCAATCCTGGGAAGTATTCTGGCTTTGATAGTGGCGTCACTGATAAATTGGGGCGCTGCAATAACTGCCAGTGGTCTTGCCGTCATTGCGGCGATAGTGCTGTTTCTGCTATCGACAGTTCCGTTCTGTGTCAAGGCCTGGCCCAAAGACCGGGTCGTCGCTCTGGTCGCGCCGTTCCTGTTGTTTGTCCGGGCTATTGGACTAGGCATCAGGACGCTTTGGGATCCTCTCGCCACCGCCAGCGCTAAAATCCAGCAATAACGACAAGTACAGCAACTCCGGTTCGGTGGCTTAACAGTGGCAATACGTCATTTCAACGTTGGCATATTCACGCTCGTTGCATAGCCACACTTCTTCCTGAAAGATAGATTCAGAGCTTGGCCGCTATTGTAAGCAGCCCGGCTAACCATGAGAACCGAACGAAACAAGGACTCGTTCCACGATTTCCTGATGCTAACCGCCCACCGGGAAGGACAGTCTGAGGATAGGAGACGCAACGCCTCGCTAAATCTACCGCGCAGAAACCCGCTGTTTCTGCGGCGTCAGCAAACCTGTCACTCGCAACCGGCGGTTGTTGTCGGCTGGTTTGCGCCGGATTCCTTTCCTGGTTGTGTATGGTCTGACCATGGCCCCCGATCTGACCTGGGCCAACGGTTCGATGGATGGTGGCGAGCTTATCACAGCGGCCGTTACGCTGGGCGTACCCCACCCTCCCGGATATCCCACTTATGTGGCAGTCGGCAAACTGTTCAGCCTGCTTCCGCTGGGTACCGTCGCCTTCAGGCTTAACTTGTTATCGGCCGTTGCTACCGCCCTCGCCGGTGGGTTGCTGGCCGCCCTGATACAGGTACACAGCAAGCGCTCACAGTTGTCCTATTCAGCCATAGCTGCCGGGCTCACGCTGGGCTTTCTACCCTCCGTTTGGGGTCAGGCAACTGTAGCTGAGGTATACGGCCTGAATTTGCTTTTTGTAGCAGCGTTTTTGTTCTGTCTGGTAGGAGTCCGTTCTTCACTGACCGCCGGGATATTCCTGGGGGTGGCAATCACCAGCCATTTGTCTTCTCTGTTTCTGGTGCCGTTGGCGCTGCTGGTAGCACCGCCACGGGAATACAGCCGGCTTGTCATCGGGCTATGTGCCGGGTTACTGCCTTTGCTATTGGTGCCGATTTTCGGCCGTCTGGATAGTCCGGTTGTCTGGGGGGATCCGCGCACGGTATCCGGCTGGTGGTGGGTGATTAGTGGGCAACTCTACAGCGCCAACTTGCAACTTCCCGCATCAGCCAACGAACTACTGGCTTCATTGACCCGACCCGGAATGTGGCCGGCTCTCCTACTCGTAGCCGGTGGATTATTGGTCCCTGCTATCTCTACGCGGCGAAACGATTCTGCTCAACGCCGCGAAACCTGGGCGCTTGGCCTGACCGTTGCTCTGTACGGCCTGTTCGCCCTGTTTTATCAAACGTCCGATGCTTACGTGCTCTTGCTGCCGGGGCTCCTGATTCTGGTTTACATGGTCTTTACCACCTTCCCTATTGCGCTATGGCTGGCGGTGACGGTCCCGGTACTGCTCGTCGCGCTGGGGTTCAATCACCAGAATTTGCACAACGACACGGCCGTTCGGCCGCTGGCCGGAATGGTCCTGGAGGCGGCACCGGAAAACGCCATCCTACTAACACCGGGGGATCGTACGATATTTACCCTGTGGTACTTCCATCATGTGGAGGGTAACCGGCCTGATATCATGCCGGTTGACGAAAATCTGCTGGGCTTTGACTGGTACCGGGCACGCCTTCAGGAACAGTACCCGGCCCTGCTGGGTTTGGAAGCAGACAATCTTGAACAATTTGTATCGCTAAACTTGCTTGATCACCCCATTTGTCGGGCAGGCCTTGCTTACCCATCTGCATTTTCGGCCGACGCTGGTTATACTTATGTCGTTGGGGCAGAGGATCAAGCACCTTTTTCTATTTTGTCAGGAAACCATACAGTGACTGAACGAAATCAGATTCCGACTGATTATCCTTACGGCTACACGCCTTCACCAGAACCGCCGGCACCTTCCGGGAACAACATCGGCCGTTTAGCGTGGTTGCTTGTTCTGGGTGGGCTACTTCTCCTGCTGGGCTGGGTTGCCTTCAAAGGTGTGCGGATATATCAGCCAAGTGGCCTGATGGCTCTCCAAAGTGAAGCTGAATCCTTAACCACCGGCGGGCTAAAGAGCATTGACCCACAAGCCACCATGGATTTGGTCACTAGCGCCCACGACGATATCATCACACTCAACCGTGAGCTAACCTTCATTGAACCGCTGACCCCCATCCTGGGTCGGTTGCCCAAAGTTGGTCCGTTGACTGAAGCCGCCCCACACTTATTGGCGATGGCTGAAGCCGGATCGGAAGCGGCCGAACTGGCCCCTTAACGGCCTGGGCCCGGCGCTGTCCATTGTCCAACAGGATAATTTCGGAACCGATCAGGTTGGCGCATTACTACCGGTCTTACAGACGGCCGAGCCCCAGTTAGCTGCGGCCACGCAGGCATTGGACCGGTATACGCAAGCCCGCAGCGAACTGGACAAAGCTGTCAACACGGAAGATCTGCCCTGGCGGGTTCAGCAATTGCTGATGCTGGCGGACGAATGGGTGCCCACCGGTCAGGCCGGGCTGGAACTGGCACCACAGCTTCCCGCCTTGTTGGGTATGGACGGCCCCCGACGTTACCTGATCATGGCCCAGAATGAGGACGAGTTACGGCCGACCGGCGGCTTCCTCACCGGTGCCGGAGTGATTACGATCGAGGACGGCCGTATTCTTGACCTTTCCCTGCGGGACGCCAATGGCGTGGATAACTGGCGGGAGAAGCCGTATAACGACCCGCCGCAACCATACTACGACTTCATGCTCTCAGAGCTGTTCCTCTTCCGCGATTCCAATTTCTGGGCTGACTTTCCGACTTCGGCTCAGCAAGCAATGGACCTCTATGCCTATGGGCAGGACGAGTCGGCATTAAGCGGGGCCGTTGCCATTGATCAGGAATTCCTTCGCCTGCTTGTAGATGCCACAGGACCGATTCAACTCGATGAGGGACGGGAGATCAATTCCGGAAACCTGATTCGCACGCTGCAACAGGCGCGAGACCCGGAAGAAGGGCAGGAGATCCGTGATTGGGTGGGTGACCGCAAGGCGTTCCTGTCCGGGTTTGCGGGAGCAATCCGAGGCAAACTGGAAAGTGACTTCTCCTCTATTGACCCGGTAAAACTGGCCCGTAATATGCAGACCACGCTTCAACAGCACCATTTGCAGATATACGTCCCCGATCAGGGTGCGGCCGAGGTTCTGGCTCAGGCCGGTTGGGATGGCGGCCTGCCGTCTGCACCTCCCGGGGATTTCTGGATGATGGTGGATACCAACATGGGGTTTAACAAGGTTAACCTCTTCGTCAACCGCGAGTTTGACTATGCGATTGACCTCACCCAGCCCGCTACCCCGGCGGCCCGGCTGACAACAACTTACATCCATACCGGAGATCCGACCGGTGAGCCCTGCTACCAGGGTGTTGAAGAGGAGTTTGAGCAAGGGGCTGAGTATCTGGCGCTGGCAAACAAATGCTACTGGAATTACGTCCGCGTCTATGTCCCGACAGGAAGCACATTAACGGATTCCAGCCGGCAGGTGGTCCCGGCCGAAACCCTGTTCCGCAACCAGACCTGGGACAGCACAGCCCAGCCCATTACTGAAACTGACAAACTGACCACTTTTGCCAATTTCATGCTGGTCCCACAAGGCGAGACGGCCGAGTTCTATGTTGACTATACATTACCGCAGGGGATCTTACAGGCCCAGGCAGACGGTTCTACCCTCTATGAGCTTCATATACGTAAGCAGGCCGGAACGAGATCGGAGCCGTTGCGCATTCATGTCGTTCTGCCGTCGGGATCAGAAATCATTGATATTCAACCACGTCCGACCGTCCAAAGTGGTAATGAGGTGTCATTTGACACAACCCTGGAATCGGACTCCGTTTTTCAGATCCGGTTTCGCTAGGTAGGGGAGAAGGAGTACAGGAACGATGAAACAGTTAACCCGAATAAGCCTGATAGCAGGATTGCTTCTCGTCACGCTTTTCGCATATATCCTCAGTGGAGGGCTGGCCTATGCACAGGACCCAACCATTCCCACCAAAACACCGGTCCCGGAGAATACGGAACCGGCACCGCCACCCACCGCAACCCCGAAGCCTGACAATGGGGGTGGCAACAATCCACCACCCGCCCCAACTGACACCCCGGTGCCACAGACCGGAGCAACGGCGACGGCGACAACCCAGAGCGTGGTTCCGTCCGCTACATCGGTCACCGGTGGTGGTATCGCCACGGCAACAGCCGTTTCTACACTCGATTCAACAGATTCGACCGGCAGTGTAGTAGCACCCGGTACCAGCAATGGTGCAGTCGGTGGCGACTTGTGCAGCCAGCCGCCCATGGTTGTCGCTATTGACCTGACGCTTGTTCATGCCGGGCCGGGAGAAGACTATCCTTTGGTGGGGTCACTCCCTGCCCAGGAGGAAAGGTTAATTGTCGGCCGGGCAGGCTATGCCGAGTGGTGGCAAATTCTGTTGATCAATCAGGACCCACAGTTAATTGGTTGGGTATCTGACGCGGATGTTGATGAATACGGCGATACCGGGTCAGTGTTGATCGTTGATCCGCCGTTGCTAAACGGTGTATTGCCGACTCCCGGTGCAATCTGGCAGCCAACACCCATACCGGTCATTTGTACACCGACCCCATCGCCGACTCCTACCGCGACTGCAACTACTACGGCAACGCCGACACCTACAGCTACGGCCGAGGCGCAGAGTGCAGCAGGGTTAACTGATGAAACCGGGACCGGTTCGCAAACGGCCGAACGCACGGGGAGCGCAGCCGAATTTGACAGTCAGGATTCGACAGTCGGTAAACAATTGCTGGAGGCAGAATCCGGGGAGGCGGCCGCGGCAACATCTGATTCCACAACAACTTCAGGTAGCTCCGGCTCTACAGCCTTATGGATTCCGCTCCTCGGTGTTGGGCTAATCGCCGGTGGTGTGTTAATTGCCCTACTCTTCCGCAGCAAGCCCGCTGCATAGGCGCTACGGAGTGCTGGGTATAACTTGCAATTCAACGGGTAGGCTGAAAGCGTCTGCTCCATTTTCAATGAGAAGGCGGCCACCTGTTGACGGATCATAGAGCCCGACCATGATGTAGGCAGGACCCTCATAACCGGGATCGCGGAAGGTCAACGTATGAGGGTCTACAATATAGTCCCCGGCCAACCAATCAGAGGTGGGACGACGGCCGTCGCCGGGCACACCATCATGTTGACCGAGGAGTTGTCCCTGCGCATCCACAAGGTGCACGAAGACGATGTAATCCGTACCGATATCGTCGCTCAGCGATTGCCAGACCAGGGTTAACGGGATTGAATCGGCGGCGGTCACCGGTCCATCATCCACCGTAAACCCGACCAGTGTAGCGGTCTCGCCAAAAACCACATTGGCTGACTCTGCCACTTCCGGCAGAGTCAGCGGCACATCATCACCCGGCAACCTCAATGGTACCCAACGGGATGCTCAACTCTCCCGACTGCAAAACGACATCCACCTGTCCGTCACTACCGGCCGGGAGTCGCAGGTCGCGCACTTCCCGTATTTGTTCACCCTCACGCCAGCTTTCGGCCGAATAGCGTCCCTGCACCGGCGGATCATCATTGATCGCCAGCAAACAATAATCTTGCTCCAGTCGCAATTCAGGCTGGAAATCACCAAAGCCTGTCTCACGCTGCCAGAGCAGCCCACGCACCGTTTTGGCCGGGCGATACTCACCACCGCCAATCACAGCCCCCTTCAGGGTCACGCCGGGCGCCACAGTTATCGGCTCGGAAAATGGAGGTGGTTCGTCAACCAGTAAGGATTCTTAGCGAGTAACAGGGTGGAGCGAGCGTCGCCTGACTCAGGGTGATCTGCTGCCCAGCTCCCTGTCCATCCGGACCAGTGGCTTCGAAGCCTGGTATCCCCATCGGTTGTAAAGACGGAGGCGATAACATCATAGGCCAGTGGCGGGGTGTCGGGATTCACCGGCAACAAATGATACGTTAAGACAGCTTCATTGGAACCCCATGCAGAGGTCGGTCGGCCGTTGGTATCCAGCAACAACTGTGAGGATTGGCCCAGTCGCTCACCGGTAATCGGGTCCAGCAAGGTGAGCGCCGCATGGACCTCATCCGTGGCTCCCGGCGCAGTTTGCCAGCAAAGCGCCAATGTCACGGCCGAATCAGATGCAGCATCCGGTTCGACCCAACTGCCCATCAATGCCAATGGGCCAAAGCGAACCATTGGGCTTTCGGACACGGCACAAGATGGCAACGGTTCGGCCGCCCTGTCCAGCACATAATGGTTTACCAGCAGCTCATCAAACTCGGCCGTCCCTACCAATGACCCACGCCGTTCCATCTCAAAGGGCACGTGCTGCCAGTCACGGGTACCATACTCAGCCAATCCAGAACGTAGACGTCAAGGGGATCAGAACAACCAGTCGCCCCGGCCTGTCCACCGGGCAAGCAGTCAAGGGCAGAACTGGCTCCGGCAACGCATACGGCGAATCACCCAGATCAGCCATAACAATTGGCATCTCCCTGATATTCAAACGGCAGTGACCAGTCGGTATCGGGAATACTGATAACGTCCCCGCCATTCGTCTCACCGGCCCAAATAATCCGCCACACTGCGCATATCGGGCTTGGCCGCGTCGGAGTCAAAGAAATAGTGCTGCAATCCCCATAAGCTTAACGCCACGACCAGGCCGGCAAACAGAAGGCAGCAATACGCGACACCCAACGTCTGGCCGGCAAATCATCGTCGCCGTCAGGGAATAAACGCGATGGTATACATGGTGACGTAGCGTGGGTGGGAAAAAGAGCGCAGGCTCCAGACAACCAGCGCAAGAATCAGGGAACGAGCCAGTGAGCCAGGAGACGGATACGCTGGCTCCAGAGCAGTTGTTCGGCCGTAGCGCCGGTGTGGATGCGGCTCGATCCCAGCGGAGCAAGCGCAAGCCGACAAGCAGCAGAAACACAACGCCCGTCAATGCCGCCAGTACTCGCACAAGTGGCGTCCCCAAAGCCCCGGCCAATCCGGTTAACTGGAATGCCCAAACTTGCGCAAAAAGATAGGCAAGCGGGACGGGTTCGGTGGCAAAGGTTCCGGCGCTAGCCTCGGCCTGTACGGCCGTCAGTTACCAGAACTGCCAGGAACCAGGGCAAACTGGCGATCAACACAACAACTTACCATTGCGATCCATCGCCGCCTTGAAGATCGGTGCGGCGCTTGCGGGTAAATGCCAGCAGACCCCACAGGCCAACGTAAGCGATACCAAACCCGGCGATGTAATGAAGGTGAAGGCCAAGCCACTCTACAACACCCAGCAACACCAGGTTTCGGCCGTTGATCTGTTGACCGGTAATCATTTGCTCGCCCAGCCAGAGCAGGCCGACGAAAATCAGCGGAAGAAAGGCATAGACGCGAATCTCCTGCCCATAAATCACCGACAAGGGTGAAATGGCGATCAAGAAGGCAGCGATCGGGCGACCGGTTCTGGCCTGACACCGCAGCCGGTACAGAGTTGCTGGCTGCTTTCGCACGCATCATCAGATAACGCGTGAAGGCAAAGACAAGGGTACCTGCAATAAAGCCGCCAGCGTACTCAGGTAACGACCAGTAAACGCCGAAACGCCTGTCAGATTCAGCCATCCTTTCAGGAGAAAGAATGCAGAGGTGGGTGAATATTGTCGAGGCGATCACGAACTATTTCTGTTATTCCTGAAGTAGCCAGATGCAGGCTGATTCCCTCATCCCACCAGATGCTCTGAAAATCCAGCCGGAACATTCGCAGGGCATATGAGGCCAGTAGCAATAAAATGAGCAAGGATGACTGCGCGACGGGAAAGCGATTTCATGAGCGTTATGGCTCTCTAAGGGCTAGTCACCGTGAGGTATTTAGGAAGAATGAGATAGTCGGCTTCTGCAGATAAGCCGGATGACGTGACCGGCAGGCGTCGGCCGTTCTCCGGGAATATAAGCCGAGCCAGGTCATACTCCCGGCCGGTAAATCGCTTGGCTGTTGTCAGTGTCAAACGATCGGTGATCACCTGCTGATTGTCCAGAATATCGGTCGGTAATCCACCCGGCCAGTAATGTGGGCGAAACGATGTTGCCGCCCCATCCAGTACGTGGACAAAAGCCGTGTACCACCATCAGGATAGATTCCACCAGCCCAATGAGAGAGATGTCCACAGGTCCGCCCGGCAGCACGCGAACTCCTCCGGGCTTATCCCTCGCAAACATACCATTGCCCCAAAACAGGTCTGTGGGTCGGGCAATATCAGCCGGCAGTTCGTAGCTGCGATCAATGTTATTGATCACCAATTGGCCCAAATCATATGGGGGATCAATCGGCTCGCCAGCTACTGTTTTGAAGCTCAAAAACAAGATTATGGCGGCGAATATGGGCCGGTAGCAGGAGACGGACTTTCTCATTCACAGTTTCGCCTGCCCGCCAGGACGCTGAGTCCAGGCGACTAAGCGGCGTTTCACCGATTAGCAGCGATTCGCCCTCTTCAACCGGCTCCAATCGCCAGTTGAGGGTCAACCCCGAAAGCAGCCCTCCATGTGGCGCATGCCAGAACAAGTCCAGCGGCAGCCGACTGCCGGCCAACGCTTCGGCCTGAATGACACCGGTTCCCAGTAGTTGAAGTGAACCATCCAGCCAGGTCTGGTCGGCCGTTTGGGGAATCTGGACCCTGGCCGCCGAGACTACTGTTTCCGGTTGCGGAATATCCACCTCTCCCACCGGAATCACTACGCAGAAATCTCCTGCTTCCGTCTGCCCGGCCAGTTGATTTCCTGTACGGACGTCGACTATAGAAACACTGACTTGATAGGCACCCGGAGGAACAGCCAGGTGAGTTTTCCAGTTAATAGTGAACCACTCCTGACGTATCGGATTCCCAATCCGGCGGGAAGAAGTACACGTCATTGAGCAAATCTGCTTCATAGGATGCCCATTCGTTACCGAGTTATCCTTAATGACTACGCGAATCACAATCGCTCGTCCGGCGCCAGTTGAGTCAGACGCTGCCACTCAATATCCAGGCGCACCCTGATCATCCACATAATCCAGCGCAGCGGCAAATCAGGGTACGGCCGTCAAATCGGACCGGACTGTCCAGAGATTTAGGAGCCGGCAAAGGTAATGGTGTCGGGTTCTGATACACCCACGCCTGGTCCAGCCCGCCAAAGCGGATTGTTTCCAAAAGTGTAAGACCGTCAGTGCGTGATTCAATCCCGTTGGGATCCGCCTGTCGTCCGCAGGTGTGGATGATATAGTCGGCCGAAGCAGCAGGGTCAACGCCATCAACCAGTGTTTGCCCAGGAAGAATGGGGCCAGTGAGGAGACGACCCCGGCGATAGCTTTCTCGTTTGCCGCTTCCGACCGGTTAGCTGTCAACCAACGACCTCCGCGCTGATTCCCTCGCCCCACCCAATGGGTAGCACCTTCACGGCCGTATAAGGTCCCCGACAAGCGGATTGTACGCCGCCAACGGGTACCCAACGAAGGCCAGCAGGTAAATAGCCTGGATTCCGGCGAGCGCCCAGGGAAGCCAGGACCGAGAATCGCGGGCGCTGTTGACTCCACAGTATCCACACGAGAGAAGCAAGGATAATCAGAGACGGAATTACCGGCAGAGCGTACCGGTCAAACTTCTTGGCGGCAGCGGAGATTAACCCGATAAATAACACCGTCCAAACAAGAAAGATACCAACCGGGAGAATTGAGTCAGGGCCGGTGACCTGCCAGTCCGAACACGCTTCCAGTGAATCAGGAGCAGGATAAACGGAATAACGGCCGCCACCACGACCGGGCCGTTCCGCCACAGCAAAACCACTGGGTAAAACAGGTAGCCATGATCAAAGGCAATCTGCCCCATAAAGAATGTGGGCCGCAGCGCTTCATCCAGATAGTTGGCATTGCCGCTTAAGACTGAGAATACGTCACCGGGAGCTTGCCAGAGAGCCGGCAGCACGATCAGCATGGTTAGAGCAACGACGACACTCCAAACGTGAAGCTGATCAACAAACGACGGCGATCCGGGGAAAAAAGTGGCCCCCTTAGAGACAGATACCAGATAACAAACACCAGCGCGGCGACAATCCCCAGCACCAGGGTTGGTGTCTTGGTCATTATCGCCAGCCCTGTTGCCAGACCGGACAAGGCCAGCCACCCTGCAAAATACCAGGGATGATCGTCCTCCCCCCAGGCAACGGCCGCCACGCCCATCGTCAGCAGCGCCAGGGTGGCGAAGGACGCGCTCAAAGCATCTACGTGGAGTAAACCGGATAGCCCGGCTGCAAATGGGTCCAGAGCCAGAAGGATGCCAGCCAACGCGGCTACGCCAAATCCCCATAGACGCTTCACGAGCAGAAAGATCAGGAGCACGGCCAGGCTGTTGACGATTGCCACGGCACTACGGCCGGAAGAGAGAAATCCGCCCAACTTCGTAAACGCCGTTGCGTTATCAGGCAGGAGGTTTGCCATCTTTGTCAGCCAGTCGTAATCAGTTTGTAGTGAAGGATTGGTTATGAGTTGAGCCGAAATCCCCGCCGCCCCCAACCAGGTTGTCGTAACACCGGGATGCCCGGCCACCAGCGTGTCTGCCCAACGGCCGTCGGCCACAGCCTCGCGTAACAGGACGGACCGATAGACCCAAAGGAGCTCGTCCGGGGTGATGTAACGATTAAGGGCAACAAGGCGCGGGGCAAGGGCCAATAGAAAAAGCGCCAACGGGAAGAGACGTTGTGCCCATTGATGCGTTCCGGGACCGGCTTGCTCCCCGCTGATCACTTTCGGCCAGGCCATTGAAACCTCTTATACAATACATTAGTTTTATTGCCAAGAGACCTAAACCCAGTATAATCCCAGCAAAACGACGACAGCCCTAGGAGCCATGGGGTTGGGTAGGAAATCTTAGCAATATGATAGTAGACTCTGAATTTGGTGATGGCGACCACCCGATGAACTTCCTCTTAAATGATGAAGTTTACCTCCCAGTCGCTGGTGAGATCCGCTCTGGCTACATTGTGGCCGTTACGAATAATGACATATTGGTTGATATAGGCGCAAAGTCTGAAGGCGTCATACAGAACCAGGAGCTTAATTCGCTCGACTCCGCCACTCGTGCAGCGTTGCAGGAAGGCGAGGAAGTCCGCGTTTACGTGCTCAATCCCGAAGACGATAATGGCAACATTATCCTTAGCTACCGGAAGGCAGCCGAGGAACAGGATTGGGAAACAGCGCTCGATTTGCTCGAAAGCCAGGAAACACATACCAGTGAGATTGTCGGCTTTAATAAAGGCGGTGTGCTGGCCTCCCTGGGTCAACTACGCGGATTTGTCCCCAACTCCCAATTGGCCCGTGACAGAATGGCAACCGGCAACAGTGACAATAAGCAGCGTGCATTACAGGAACTTGTCGGCGAACCGATCACATTCAAGGTTATTGAAGTGGATCGCGAACGCAATCGATTAATTCTGTCCGAACTTGCGGCCTCGCGCGAAGTACGCCAACAGCGACGCGAAGAATTGCTGGAAAAAATCGAAGAAGGGAACGTTTACACCGGCAAGGTCGTCAATATAGCAGACTTCGGTGCTTTCGTTGATATCGGCGGCATCGAAGGACTTGTCCACCTGTCAGAGTTGAGTTGGAAGCGAGTCCAGTCTCCTAATGATTTGGTCCAACGTGGGGATACGGTTCAGGTACAGGTATTGAACGTTGATACAGAACGGCAACGTGTTGCCTTAAGCATGAAGCGACTCGAAGCCGATCCGTGGGACCATATCGACGACATCTTCCAGGTCGGTCAACTGGCAGAAGCTGAGATTACGCGTCTGACCAAATTCGGGGCCTTTGCCCGTATTGACCATGATTATCAACTGGAAGGACTCATCCACATTTCTGAGCTATCTGATGAACGCGTCGAACAGGCGCGAGATGTGGTGAAACCGGGTGATCGGGTTACCGTTCGTATTATCCGGCTTGATCCCAAGCAGCGACAGGTAGGGCTGAGTCTGAAGCAAGTGACTTCAGATGAATTCATTGAAGCAGATCTGGCTAGCATGAACTCTGCATAGAGTACTGTTGGCCCGTACCGTCGAGACAGACAGAGGTATAAAGCTGTGAACTCTAAGAATTGGGAACGATTCACCCAACGCGCCCGCCGTGTGCTGAGCCTCGCTCAGGAAGAAGCTGAGCGGCTAAACCACAGCTATATTGGCAGTGAGCACGTTCTAATCGGTTTACTGCAGGAAGAAGGTGGTGTTGCAGGGCGAGTGTTGCGCGAACTGGGCCTGGAAGTCGGCCGTGTGCAAGCAATGGTGGAGCGTCTATCCCCAACCCAGGATTCGCGGACGCTGTTCACCAAAACCGAACTTTCCCCCAGCACCAAACGAATTCTGGAATATGCCGTAGATGAGGCCCGCCGTATGGGCCAACATTACATCAGTACCGAGCATCTGTTGCTTGGATTAGCTCGTCAAAATGAAGGACTGGCTATTGATGTATTGCGCAAGTTTGGCATCAGCGCCGAACAAATCCGGCGACAAACCCGCCGTATGTTGAAAGAAAGCCCCAGTACAGCATCTGAGGCGCAGGCTGCCACCCCAACACGGCGTCAGCAGTCCTCCAAGAAAGAGAAAAGCAAAACCCCGCTGGTTGATCAACTGGCGACAGATTTAACTGCGCTGGCGCAGGAATACGCCCTGGATCCGGTTATAGGCCGGCAGACGGAAATCGAGCGCGTCATCCAGATTTTGGCCCGACGCACAAAGAACAATCCGGCGCTCATCGGCCAACCCGGTGTCGGCAAGACGGCAATTGTTGAAGGCTTGGCCCAACGGATCGTTGATGGTGATGTGCCTGAGACCTTGCACGGCAAGCGCGTCTTGCAACTGGACGTCGGCAGTCTTGTGGCCGGAACGATGTACCGTGGTCAGTTTGAGGAACGGCTCAAGCGCGTCATTGAAGAACTGAAATCCAGCGATGCGATCCTCTTCATTGATGAGGTTCACATGCTTGTTGGCGCCGGCTCGGCCGGTAGCTCGGTAGATGCCGCCAATATCCTCAAGCCATCCCTGGCGCGTGGTGAACTGCAATGCATCGGCGCAACCACCATGGACGAGTATCGCAAGTACATCGAAAGCGATGCCGCTCTGGAGCGACGCTTCCAACCGGTCCATGTGGATGAGCCTTCACCGGAGGAATCCGTTCAGATTCTGAAGGGTATCAAGGGAGCTTATGAGCAGCACCACAATCTGCTCATCACTGATGAGGCCATTGAAGCGGCCGTTAATTTGTCAACCCGCTACGTCACCGACCGATTCTTACCGGACAAGGCCATTGACCTGATTGACGAAGGCGCATCACGGGTGCGGATGTACCGTGTGAAGCAACCGGCAGACATCCGCGAGGCGTATGATACGCTGCGCGATCTCCGTATTCAACGGAATGAAGCCGTGGAAGCTTCGCAGTTCGAGGAAGCTGCCCGGATTCGCGAGGAAGAAGATGATGTCCAGCGGCAGTTGGACCAGATGCGGGCCGGACGTAGCGAGACCGAAGAATCAGAGATGCTAACCGCATCGGATGTTGCTGAGGTTCTGTCCATGTGGACCGGCATTCCGGTTTATCAACTGACCGAGGAAGAGTCGGCACGCCTGCTCCGAATGGAAGAGGAACTGCATAAGTTCATCATTGGACAGGATGAAGCCATCGTGGCTATCTCGAAGGCAGTTCGCCGTGCACGCGCCGGTCTGAAGGATCCTCGCCGGCCGATTGGTTCGTTCATCTTCCTTGGCCCCACCGGCGTCGGCAAGACCGAGTTGACCAAGGCGCTGGCCCGATTCCTGTTCGGCAGTGAAGAAGCCCTTGTTCAACTGGACATGTCCGAGTTTATGGAACGGCATAGCATTGCCCGTCTGGTTGGTTCGCCACCAGGATACGTAGGGTATGAAGATGCCGGTCAGTTAACCGAAGCCGTTCGTCGGCGACCCTACTCGATTGTGGTCTTTGACGAGATCGAGAAAGCGCACCCTGAGGCGTTTAATCTGCTGCTGCAGATCATGGAAGAAGGACACCTCACCGATGCCAAGGGTCAGAAGGTTAACTTCCGTAATGCGATTATTATCATGACGTCCAACGTCGGCGCAGAGACCATCAAGAAAGGTGGTGGTGTGGGCTTCTCATTCCAGCGGGATTCGACCCTCCAGGTCGAGGAAAATTACCGCGACATGCAGAAAAAGCTCATGGAACAGATGAAGCGCCACTTCCGCCCGGAATTTCTCAACCGTTTGGACAGTGTGATTGTCTTCCGTCAACTGGAGCGCGAAGATATCCGGCAGATCGTGGATATCATTATTGACGACGTCAATGAGCGTATGGACGAGCACATGCTTGTTCTGCAAGCCACGGATGCGGCCAAGGATTGGCTGGCAGACAATGGACACGACGCTGAATATGGCGCGCGGCCGTTGCGACGCCTGGTCCAACAAACCATTGAGGACAAGTTATCAGATGCTGTTCTGGCCGGTGAGTTCGGCGAAGGCGACACCGTGTACATTGACGTCAAAGACGGCGAGATTGTACTGCGCCATTCCGAAGAAGAACCAGAGGAATTGTTACCCGCTGTCTAGCAGATAACATACCTACGTAATTCGAGAGGGCTGGTTTGATTAAACCAGCCCTTTTTGTTTTACTCCTGGGGTACCTGCTCTGCCAGTAAGCGAGTGGAGGCCGTAGCCAGGCCAACAATTGTCCAGAAGATTGTAACAGCGTGGTGGAACTCCAGATTAAACAGATAGTGGTCGAAGATGCCGGCCACCAATGCCCCTATCAGGGCCGCGTGCAATCCTAGCCAAACAGCGTCGTGTTGCTCGTCGAGCCGGGCCGCCTGCCGGTTCAGGAAGGCATAGATAAACACCGTCGCGATTACAGCAAAAACGCCAGCAACCCAAAGAGTCCCATCGATCCGGCAATAGTGAAGTAAACACTGGCAACGGCCAGATAAAGGTCCACATCCGGCGTCCCCGCAAATCCGACACCAAATATCGGGTAACGGCCGATAAGCCTCAGGGCATCTTTGTACTCCCCAAAACGCATCTGGGTCGCCAGGTCTGCTCCCTGAAATCCCTCAATAAAACGGCTAATATACTCCTGTGTCACCGGGAGAAGCAGGAGTAACAGCCCCAGAACAACCATGTAGGGAATCAGCCGACGGTAGCGCATCATGGCGACAAATGCCAGTCCGGCAACCAGTCCAAGCATCGCCCCCCGCGAGAAGGTCAAGATCAGGGCAATAAAAACCAACCCGGTAATCGACAATATGATCCAGCGTGGAAATAACGGTTTGGAGGTCACGATCTGCGGTGCAGCCAGGGCACCGATCATAAGCAGCAAGCCGCCTAATACATTGGGGTCAACGGACGTACCGATAGCCCGCTCGGCAAGCTCCGGGTTTTCCTCAATATAACGAATCACCCATCCACCCGGATACCCAAGTAGTTGCAGGTAGTTGAGTAAAGTATTGCTAGTGTCTTCCGGCAGGAGCCACAGGACAATGGCGATCACCGCTGCTCCGGCACCGGCCAGCAGTAGGAACTTCACCAGCCTGTCCAGTCGTGTCCAGGTTCGGGAATAGTCCACTACAACAATCACGAAGAACAGGCTCAGCAGGAGCTCAGCGAATTTACGCAATAGGGTTGGGGTCAGGGGCCCATTGGCTAACCCGAAGATAAAGGCAAATACGGCAACGATGATGAACAGCAGGATTGGTAATCCAATGGGGCCGGTTACCACGCGCTGCTGGCGGCCGGTGACGATAGCCAGTCCCCAGACAAAGATGACTGCCAGCAAGGCAAAGTCGAGAAATGTCGGGGTGACGCCAATATCAATGGGGATGGTGGCAAAGGGCAGCAGGCAGACCACCGCGATCAGGGCAAAGAAACCCAGCTCAATATTGCGCAGGATGAGAATGGTTGCCAGGCCGCCCACAAGAACGGCCGCTGCTGCCAATGGCCCCCCAAACGCCAGCAATATGCCTCCGACGACGGCCGTAGCGCCGATCACCAGGCCCAGTATGGCCGGTGATAATTCACCGGACGGACTGCGTTTGTAGTGCCCGGAAGGCGTCGTCTCTGGAAAACTCTGTGGGGTCGCCATACTATTTAGTCTATGCGCACCGGTGTCAACACCAGGAAATCATCGGTTAGGCGGCCGTCTTCGGTCACCTGTTGTAACCGATCAAAACCGCCATCGGCCGTACGTGAGTATAACCCAACGATGAGAGGATAGACATCCGCCGGTGTCTGCGGATCCACGTCCAGATTCATCATGACAGTGTATGTTTCACCTACTTCCCAGGCGGAAGTTGGCGGGTCGGGCATCGGATCGGCGCTTGCATACCGGGTTGTGTCCTCGCCAACAATCTGACCAAAGAAAGTGTAATCATCCGGTAGAGGCTCAGCAGTTTGCCAATAGGTAACAACCTGGATCGTTTCACCGGCGGCAACCCGGCGTGGTGTGACCTCGTAGCCGACAAGTCGTATGCCCTGCTCAAAGGCGGCGTTCACTGTGTTCGGATACGCTCCCGGCTGGGGCTGGAGCGCAACTGTTCCCAATGGCGCTACATCTTCACCCTCACGGACCGGCAGCCGCTCCCCTGTATTGAAATCATACAGCCCGGTCACAATCTCCAGGTCGGCTGGAGCAACGGCCGTTCCGGGCACGGTCAGATAGTAGCCATTAACCAGATGGTCTCCCGGCTGGAGCAGTCGGGTAGCTAACAACCCCTGTCCGGGGAACATGTCCCGCTGGGCAATCGGCCGTTCGAGAACCGGGTCATTGGCATGGACAAATACGCTCCAATCCCGATCCATTGCTTCCAGCACTTCCCACTCCAGGCGTACCCACAATCCCTCTCCCGGACGTGCGGTGGAGGTGTCGATCTCATAGCCAACCAACCTCAGCTTATCGTCAAACTGGGTATCCACCTGATTGGCAAGTGGTCCTCCGGTAGCATCCGGGATATACGCTGGGCGAATCCACAAGAAGGGTGCAGCGGCGGCCACCACCAGCATGAACCCAGCAACGCCGGATACAACAACGGTCGCCGGACGAGACGGCAGCCAACCCGCCAACCCCAAAACCATGAGAACTGACAGACAAGAGATAGCCGTAAATGCCAGACGTCCCTGCGACGACCAGGTTGTTGTCGCCCATTGAACCAAACCAAAAATAACTGGCCGCACTAAAGATGAGCGATACAATGACAGCAAAGTTGCGTTCAACAGGGCCAAGCAAACGTGCCAGCCATGTAGTACCAGCATCCCGCCAGCGCTGGCCCTGGCCCAGATTAGCTTAGCCAGATAGATGACAAAGCCGATAACGCTGATCAAGAGGATGGTATTGAAAATTGTGTAAACCCAGGCCGGCATGGGGATATTGACACCACCGAACAGACCCCAATAAGACATGAGAAAGCCCTGCCGTTCCCCCCACAACTGAATCAGACTCGCCGGGTGCGCACGTTGGCCGAGAACAGCAATGAAGGCGTTCCAGCCCAACCAGTCGCCGTACAGGACGATGTTGCGATAGTACCACCACCCTGCCACCAGAAGCACCGGAACAAGAACCAGTGCCATAGCCCCGGCAAGTCGGCCGATGGCCGGGAGCCACCGTGCTGATCCGGGCTGCTCCTTCTCACTATGAGCCAGCCATTGCCAGGCGGCAACAAAGGCTGTGCCGATAGCCATTGGTAAGAGGCCCAATGTGCCTTCTTTTGTTAAAACCGCCAACCCAATCACCACTCCCAGCACCAACCATCGGAGCCACTTCACAGGGTGATAGGGTTCCCGGACGTTGCCGGTCACTATGCGAATCATCAAGAGCAGCGCCAATGAAGCCAGGAGAACGGCGAGGTTATCGTTATTCACCGCCCCACTGATGAACAGGAACATGGGCAGGAATGCGTTTACGGCCGCTGCGCCCAGTGCAATCTCCGGGCGATCGGGAGCTGCTCCACGGCCGATCCGGTAAGTCAGATACACAGTCCCCGCACTAAGCAAAACTGAGAACAACCGGATTAATCGCACAGCCAGCAGTGTCCCCTGCCACGGATTCGCATTTGGATCGTGGATGGCAAGGTTGGTGTTACCGTCCGGGGTGATGACACCGTTATCGACGTGTGGGTTCAGCCAGCGGATAGACTCCATATCGGACGTGTCTATCCAAAATGTGAGGGCAGCAGAGAGGTAGTAGTAAAGCGGTGGTTGGCTGGCTTCCTGGTTCCAGGGTCCGGCCTGCGCGGGGTCAAACACCTGTACGGGCAATGGGTTGCCGTTGGCAAGATGCTGCACCATCGGATAGTGCCACAGCTCATCGGACGCCTCAAACACCGGCGTCACAAGCGCATAAACGCTACCGAGGAGCAGAAACAAAATGAGGATCAGGGTCAGAAGGCGTTGTTCGCGCGGCTGTGTTTGGCCCATAGCGAGGCGATTGTAGCAGTCCCTATCAGGTATGCCACCGGCGTTTTAGCCCTGTTTAACCTACGCTGAGGCAGTGCTTTTGTTGACTGTGTGAGAGGGAGTGACTACCGGTGTAAACGGAAATCGGTCACAAGTTCACCAAAGTATTCGGCCGTTTGCCGGGCGATGGTCTCCCATGAAAACTGTTCGGAGAGAGCAGCGGCATTGTCTCCCAGTTTACTTCGCAGGTCCGGATCGACCGCTAGATGGGCAATTGCCTCGCTCAGTGCTGTGGGGTCATTGGGCGGAACCAGCCATATATTGGCACCGTGCTGAAGTGGCAGGGTACTATCGGCCGACTGGGTGGAAATAACCGGTCGGCCATGAGCCAAGGCTGCCATCAACGTTCCCCGGCGCAATGATACGCCATCCCGGTAGGGCATCACCATGAGATCGGCCGCACCCAGATAGGCGGAGACACGCATCGGCGGTAGAAATCCGGTCCACCTGACCCGATCATCAAGACCCGCTTGCGTTATCCCAGTCCGCAAGTGGTCAAGAAACTCCTGATTGTTGGCCTGGTCGCTGTCCCCTGTCTGACCGCCGATGAAGACCAGATGGTAGCGTTCATCCAGCCGGCTCAGCGATTCGATCAGGGTATCAGCTCCCTTGGATTCATTCAGGAAACCGAAGTACCCCAACAAGATATCACCCTCAGTCAGGGCAAGTTGATCCCGAACCTCCTGAATCTCAATATGGTTCGGTTGGTAGACTTCAATATTGCTGCCAATGGGAATCTCGCGGGTAGAAGTTACACTCCAACTTTGTAATGTCTCGAAATCGGCCGAATTGGTAGCAATGACCCCTCGTGCGTGCTGAGCCATAAATTGCACAGCTCTCTCGCGCATGGACCCGGCCTTGGGCATCAGGTACGGCGGGCGCAAGTCATGGAACGTCACCACAACGGGCAGAACACTTTTCATCCGCCAGGGAAGGAAATTCGGGGCCGGGCTGTTCATGTTATACGCTGCGGCCTGATACTGTTCATTGATGATATCGAGATCGTACCGGAGGGCGATATCCACAATTGTTGACATGGTCCCCCATCGCCAACGGCCAGTCCGCGGATGAAGGAATCCATACTCAACCTCCACTGCAGACAGACGCCGGGAGGAATCGTCCGGTCGGCAGACCTTGGAGCACAATGACGTGTACCTCATGTCCTAAAGCAGCCAGGGCTTGAGCCAATTGCTCAGTGAATGCCCCTACACCACCTTCCATCGGAGGATATTCACCGGTAACCAAACCAATCCGCAGGGAGGAGTCAGTCGCCAGAATCTCAGATCAATATCCGGCCGGATGCAGCCCCGACTTCAGCACTTCATAATAAGAACGCACACGCTGCCGCCGCAGATCACGCCGGTGTCCCAGCAATCCTTTAGCAGATTCAATCCCGATTTGCGCGGCGTAGCCGCCAGAAGCGAAGCGCGTAAAAATGCAGTTTGGGCCGGTCCGTGATATTTATAGGCATAACGCAGCTTGGCCCGCTGGAAGTTGATGTGACGTGCGGTTACCGCCTGTTCACTGCTCTTACCGTGTGATGCACAACCTGCGCCTCAGGGTAATAGACGATGCGCCAGCCGGCATTTTTGATGCGACAGCACCAGTCCAGCTCCTCGGAATACATGAAGTACCCCTCATCCAACCCGCCAACCTGCTCCACGACCGCGCGCGGAGCCATGATGCACGCGCCGGTCAACCAATCCACATCGGCCGTCTCATTATCGGCCATATCCCTCGCGTAGTAGCTATCCATACACCAGCCGGGGCTATTCCTTCCAGCCAGGTAGATTCAAACAACATGGTGGTCATGGTGGGAAATCGCCTACGGGAAGATTGAACCGATCCGTCAGGGTTGAGCAACTGCGGCAAGCGCACCAATATCGTGGTGGGAATCCAGATAATCCACCATGGCTTGCAATGCGTTGGGCTTTACCTCTGTGTCCGGGTTTAGCAAGAGGACATGGCGGCCCTGCGCGGATTCCAACCCGATGTTATTCCCCCGTGGAAACCCCACATTTTCATCGCAAGCCTCCAGATGAACCCAGGAAATTCCGATCGAATTATCTCCACACTGCCATCGGCGGATGCGCTGTCTACAACAATAACCTCCAGGTCTAGAGAGCCGCGCGTATCGGAAATAGATTGCAAGCAGGTGCGCAGCAAATCTCGAGACATTCCAGTTCACGATGATGATGGATAAATCGGGGCTGGCGTCTGTCTGCATATCAGAGGTCATGAAGCTACCAGTCAGAGTTCAATCGGGTTTGGGCATTTCGGCACAGTTACAGACAAGCCGAAAAGGCGAATTGCATTGGCTGTTGTTCGGGCAGCGAGTCTTCGAGCGGCATAGATCGTAAGGCAGCGATCCTCTCCGCCACATAATAGACATATCCCGGTTCGTTGCGCTTGCCGCGATAAGGTTGCGGTGTCAGGAATGGGGAATCCGTCTCGACCAGCAAGCGGTCAATGGGCACCTGCGCGGCAATCTCCCGTAACTCATCAGCCTTCTTGAAAGTCACCGGACCGGTAATCCCGATGTAAATCCCCATTGGAGCGCAGTTTCGGCTGCCGACCAGTCGGCCGAAAAGAATGCAGCACCCCGGCCGTTGGTCGACCAATAAGCGGCGAATCCCCCAGCAAACGCAGCACGTCGGCCGTTGACTCCCGATTGTGGATAATGACCGGCAGTTCCAATTCCGCTGCCAGTTCCAACTGTTGAGACAGGGCACGTTGCTGAACGTCATGGGGGAATCATCCCAGTGATAATCAAGACCAATTTCACCAACGGCAACGACCTTCGGATGTTGGGCGGCTGCACGCGAGCTCGTCCAGCCAGGTATCATCCCACCCGGCCGTTGAGTTCGGGTGAACGCCGACGGCCGCGTAGACATGCTCGTATTGATCGGTCAGGGCCAGAACTGATTTTATATTACCCAGGTCCAGCGCCGGGATGATGACGGCGATTACACCTTGCTCTCCGGCACGACGAACAACATCATCACGATCCGCATCGAACGATTCAAAATCAAGGTGGCAATGGGTGTCAATTAAGGCAACAGTCACTTAACCGCAACCTATTCCTTCTTGGTCAGCAACTGGGCCATAAGCTCGTCCGGGGCCAGAACCGTGACCACTTCACCCTTCGCGCAGACCTCACCATCGGCCGACAGGGTAACATCCACGATGACCTTACGGCCCTTAATTTCTCTTGCGCGGGCGCGGAGTTCCAGCGGTCCGTCAATAGGCGTCGGTTTGAGATAGTCCACGTGCAGTGATGCGGTCAGAAAGCGCAACGGCGGGTCCGTATCCATGTCGCGTCCCTGGTCACGATACATGGCCGCAGCGGCCGTTCCCGTACCATGACAGTCAATCAGGGAAGCGATCAACCCGCCATAAACATAACCGGGGACGGCCATGTGGTAGGGGCGTGGCTGATAGATGCAGATCGTCTCATCGCCGTCCCAATAGCTCTTAATCTGAAGGCCCTGTTCATTGAGACGGCCGCAACCATAACAATAACTGACTTCATCGGGGTAATAATCCTGGAATGCTTTGTCAGGCATGGTATCGTGGATCATCAGAATGGGCTAGGCTGGTTCCAACCCGGCCAACCGCAAGCCGTCAGCCAGGATATCGCCAATGCGATTTTCAATTGTTGTCTCACCATAGACGCGAATAATAGGCTCCGTGCCACTGAAACGAATGAGCAGCCAGCCGCCGTCTTCCAACAGGTACTGAAATCCATCCAGTGTCGAAATGTCAGTAACCTTCAAGCCACCAATGGCAGCCGGACGAGCCGATTTCACGCGCAGCTGAACCTTCTCACGATCGGCCGGATTGTACGGCGTATCAATGCGGTCGTAGTAATGGGGGCCAACCTTTTCGAACAACCAGTCCAGTAATTGGGACGGCTTCTTGCCCGTCGTACCATCAGATCGAGTAAATAAAGTCCGGCAAGGATACCGTCGCGATCCGGTGCATGGCCCTTAAACGCATAGCCGCCGCTTTCTTCACCGCCAATCATGGCATCTACTTCCAGCATCTTTGGCGCAATGTACTTAAAGCCTACCCCGGTCTCATAGATCGGCACGTTGTATAGCTCGCCAAGTTTATTCAGCATCTTGGTCGTGGAGATCGTCTTGACGATTGGCCCTCGCTGGCCGCGAATCTCCAGAAAATAATAACCCAGCAGCCCATAGACCCGGAGCTGGTCAATGAACTGGCCGTGCTCGTCACCAAGGCCAACCCGGTCAGCATCGCCGTCATTGATAATTGCCACATCGGCATCCAGCATCCGTACAAATTGCAGGCCGTGGTCTACATTCGGTGGAATGGGTTCCGGCCGAGACATATGTGGATAGATCGGGTTTCGTTCGTTGTGGACCTCATGAACTGTCAGGTTGATCCACCATCCAGCAGGCGGGGGAACCACCCGGCGGCGTTGCCCCACATACAATCCACAACGACATCAAAGCCGGCCTGCTTGATCGGCTCGATATCTACCATGCGGTGCAACAAGGCCGTATATGCCGGTGCGGGGTCGAATTTTTCAACCAGACCGTCCGTCATGACATCAGCCAGCGTCGGCCGATTGTAGGAGCTTCATCCGGTATGGCAGTCTCGATCAACTTCAGAGTCATTGGGCGGGATAGCACCACCGTTGGGGTCGCGGACTTTGAAGCCGCAATCTACCGGTGGGTTGTGGCTGGCGGTAATGTTAATGGCCCCGGCCGCCTGTTTATCCAGAACGCTATAGGAAATAGCCGGGGTCGGAGTCGCTCCATCGGTCAGCCAGACATGAATTCCATTACTTGCCAATATCTCGGCCGATGCCGCAGCAAAGTATTCGGCCTGAAACCGTTTATCATGACCGATGACGACGCCCTTCTCCGCCAGGCCCGCATTCTTCAGAAATGTGGCAAACCCCTGCGCGCAGCGCCGAACATTGTCGAAAGTGTAGTCCTCGGCAATTCGGCCGCGCCATCCATCCGTCCCAAATTTGATCGTCCCCATAGTCGAGAATCTCCTCCGTGTCTTGTTAATTAGTAAATCTTTTCGCCGGCGCGGAGCGTCTGTAAATCAGCCTCAACCATCATTTCTACCAGTTCGGTAAAGGACACCATCGGCTCCCAACCCAGTTGGCGGCCAGCTTTATCAGCGTCGCCTACCAGCAGATCAACCTCAGCCGGGCGCATAAAGCGCGGATCCTGGACCTACATAATCATGCCAATCAAGGTTGACATAACCAAAGGCTGCATCCAGAAACTCTTCGACGGAATGGGTCTCGCCGGTAGCGATCACATAATCATCCGCCGTTTGCTGAAGCATCTGCCACATGGCCTGTACATAGTCCCCGGCAAATCCCCAATCGCGTCGCGCATCCAGATTGCCCAGGCGTATTTCATCCGCCAGACCTAACTGATACGGGCAACGTGGTGTGAGATCTTGCGAGTCACAAACTCTGGTCCACGTCGGGGCGATTCATGATTGAACAATATACCTGACGTCGCGTGGAGGTCATAGCTCTCGCGGTAGTTGATTGCAATCCAGTGGCCGTAGACCTTGGCGACTCCGTACGGGCTGCGGGGATAGAATGGCGTCGTTTCCCGCTGGGGTACTTCAACGACCTTGCCGAACATCTCGCTGGAGCTGGCCTGATACATGCCGAATACGCGGGTCTACAATGCGGATCGCATCCAGAATACGCGTAACGCCAAGGGCGGTTACATCACCCGTAAAACCGGCTGGTTCCAGGATGTTTGGACAAAGGATTGGGCCGCCAGGTTGTATACCTCTTCAGGTCGGTATTCTTCAAGAATGTGGATGAGGGAGATTTGATCGCCCAGATCGCCGGGCACCAATTGAATCCTGTCCTGAATATGCGCAATGCGGTGGAAGTTGATTGTGCTGGTACGGCGTACCATTCCAACGACGTCGTACCCCTTGTCGAGTAGAAACTCAGCCAGGTAGGAACCATCCTGACCGGTTACACCCGTAATGAGTGCTTTTGGCATTTGTGTTCTCCGTCTGTACGGTCTCGGCTATATGCCGGTTAAAGGCATTATAGCCCAACGGTTCAGGGCCGTAAAACCCGAAATCATGTCTATACGAATGATTCTGGTTCGTCGAACCGGGATCGGAGGGGGAGCGTAATTTCTGCGTAGCCTAGGGTCGGTCTGCCCCACACTAGGCAGGGGTAAGGGAATATACGATGTGGGATTGGGTTTTGCGGAGATTCCTGGGTACCCAATTTTCATGACGTGCGTAATGGCCCAGCCCCCACATCACCAGATTCTCGAATGAGCCTGTGGTCGCCTGTTCCCGTTGTTCTTCGGATCGAGTGATGCCAGGAGGAAACGGCGGCATGTCAAGATACCCGGTCAGACCGGCGTCTGCTGTGGTAAGTTCCTGAATCTCGCTCAGGTGCAGGCCCGCCAGCCCGCTGCGGTTTGTATGGGCCGGGTTATCGGCATTGGGTGCAAACAAGGCCGCGGCGTTACCAGTCGCCTGAATGAAGGTCGTATACGTTAGTCGCTCAGCTGCGTCAAGGCGCTGAAGCACTTCGGAGGATACTACCAGGTCGAAGGGTTGACCGATTTCCATTGGGTTGGCGCCGTTCGCTACCAACACTGTGTTCGGGGCCGATAACTGATAAAGTCCTTCGCTCAACAATGCTTCTCGTGCTGAAAATAGCCTCTGAAAGGATTCCGGGCGCTCATCCACAATTGTGATGTCAGCCCCCAGTTCTGTTCCCAACAACAGAAAGTCCAGGCTCAATCCATACCGTTCAGGCAATCCGGCAATGAGCATGGTCTTGGGACGGGGATGACGTCCGAGCCAGGGTTCCAACACCCGCCGCTTGGCATAATACTCGTAGGCGGTACCCATGCCCTCCCCTTCGGCAAGCGCAAGTGCGTAGAGGTCTTTTACAGTATAACTGGTTAACATAACGGTTGGTTGTCAAGCGTGCTGGATAACAGGCTCAAATGTTGTCTGTAGAGGGTGATCAATCTTGCCTGGGTTCGTAGGTCATCACCGGCCGGTAAACACACCCACAATGTAAGCCTTTCGAGCATTCCGGCAGTGGCAGATGGGGAGCATCGTCAGGCAGATACTCTGCCTGGGGGTCTAATGCCCGGCACGCTTCGCACCCATCCGGATCGATCTCGATTCGGACACCACGGATGGAACCTTTCGCCTTCATGCCCAGCTGGTAGGCAGCCAGGGTTTTCTCGGCGTAGTTCGGCGCCTTGACCATCTCCTGCAGAAACTCATTCAGCCAGTTAAACGCCATAACTATCCTCGCTTGTCTCCGAATCCGTCTCCGGCAAAATCACGCAATACCAGTCCTTTATCGCCTCAAACCGCTTGGGACCAATACCGGGCACCTGCCGGAGATCGTTCACACTATCATAGGGTCGATGGGCAATAATAGTCTTCGCCAACCGGTGCCCTACGCCGGGTACGGCCGCTAGCTGTGTCTGGTTGGCCGTGTTCAGGTCCACGCGAATATCTTCAGCGAACAAGGCATCATCAAGCGACCCGAACTTTTCCATGAACGGGACCCGGCCGTTCTTCTTCTAGAACCGACATCAGGTCCGGCAATAGTCCACGACGCTGGCAAAAACCGATTAACTGCAGAGCCTTTTGCCCCTT
The DNA here is from genome assembly GCA_041390945.1 of Chloroflexota bacterium. Classification (GTDB taxonomy): domain Bacteria; phylum Chloroflexota; class Anaerolineae; order Promineifilales; family Promineifilaceae; genus Promineifilum. The sequence continues at coordinate 29,108 of JAWKOY010000018.1, read as the reverse complement.
GGTGGCGTCGGCCGTGAAGTCTTGGAATACATCATGAAAGTTATCGAAACAAAGTCGTGTCAACTCCGCGTCATCGTAACATTCAATGAGGAATTTCCGTAATGTTGCCAGATCGGGATCTCGAATCATGTTGACTTACTCTAATCGGTTGGTACCTCGACTGTCCCGGTTTCGGCCGCAGTTTGACCAACAACCGGGATTTGATTCGGGCTGATGACCTTGGTCGCTACCCGCGAAACAGTAGGGACATCCATCAGCATATTGGTGTAAAGGCATTCGCCAGAGGGCAATGACACTCTTTGGCGGCAATGCTACGCCGTACTTCCTTGATCGCGTCGCCAAACCAGATTTCTTTAAAATCGTAATTATGGTCTCTTAAGTTCCCCAGTTCGTCAGCACGAACACAACAGGGCCAGACAGTCCCATCCGCATATATCTGGGCGCTGGCCCACCCAGCATAACAGTCAATCACCTGATCCTCTTCCTCAAGGATTCGTTTGACCAGCTTGTAATATCTCGACCCGGAATGCCTCAGTAATGCGGGCCACGCCTTTGTACTGCTTACTTTCCACATAGGCCATAAGACGATCAATGGCCGCCCGATAATCTTCTTTTGCAGGTGTAATGGGCAATCCAACGGTATCCAGCTCAACACGCGGCTCAGCAATCTCAGTGATGAACTGATCGGCGCCGGACTGGTCTGCGTAGGCAATCAGTTCATCCAGATGTCCAACGCTGAAGACGGACACCACGGAGTGAATACCTATGTTCAGATTCGGCAAGCGATCGCGCAATTCTAGTAATTGGACAAGGCATTCTTCAAAACGCTTGAAATTTCCGGGAACGCCGCGAATCTCGTCATGCTTTTCCCCCACCCGTCCAGTGACAGGTTGATGATCAGCTGGCTGTCCGGGCATGAGGTGGCAATACGCTCAACCTTCTCAGGAATTGTACGGAGAATACTGTTTGTGGGAATGTTGATAATGCCCGGCGGCAGTGCTTGTAGGCCAATTGGGCAAACTCGACGATCCTGGGTACATAAACGGCTCTCCGCCGCTAATCGTAAACCAGTACGGGGCCTTTCTAACGAGGCCAGGGCTTTATCCCATTCTTCCAGGGTCAGTTCATCTTCGCGCTTCATCCTATATTGCAGGTCAGGCAGCGCGAGTTACAGCGTGGCGAAGGCGACAACGTGATATTCAGGGGCAGCATTTTGGGCCACCCCAGGCTACGATAAGCCTGAACAAGGGCACGCGCGCCAGGACGCCTAGCATAGAGTTCACTGTGGTTCCAACTCCTTTGTGGTGGTTGCCATATCCCAAACGGTATGGCTGCGGCGCGCCTTGTAGTCCTGCGCGCCCAAGTAGCGTCCCCAGGCCTCCAGGCCGACGACGCGCCATGTCCAGAAAAACTGCTTTGCCGCCAATCCAGGTGGCGTAGTAGCAGTCCGAGAATCGTCAGGCCGCTCATGGTGCTGACCGAGTAACCTAGACGATCCCGTAGTTCAAGATGACCGGCGTAGATGCGGCGCTGACTCAGGAAGTCTTCAACCGTCTCCGGTCCTTTATTATAGATAATGGCATTATCTATATAACGAACCTGATACCCCTGCCCGCGAATCAACGGTTCCCACGCTGGCCTCATCCACGGCCGTAAACGGCGGGATACGCTCGAAGATACGACGGAAGGCGATCATCTCGCCCGCCTTGAAGCCGACCTGATTCATTTCATGATGCAGGTCCCAGAGCATATGGGCAGCAAAGCCCATGAGCGTATCCGGGTCATTGACCGGGACCGGGCGACCGGCGGTCAAACCGACTTCCGGATCAGCAAACGGAGCTACCAGTTTTTCAACAACATCTTCCGCCGGTAACAGATCAGCGCTGCTCAGGATCAAAACATCCTCCGTCGCCTGACGAAGGTAGAGGTTCATGGCTGAGGCTTTACCCTGGCGTGTGGGCTGACTCAACAGGAGTAATACGCGAATCAGCCTGAGGTTGCCTCGCGCACGATATCCTCTGTGCGGTCGGTGCAGCCGCTAGCAGCAACGATGATTTCAGCAATCTCCACCGTTGTCAGTCGTTGATGAAGCAATCTGTCCAGCAAACGACAAATATTGGCCTCTTCATTGTAGGCCATGATGCCAATGGAGCAGCGCACGGCCGTTCGGACGTCGTCTTCTACACGCTGTTTGGATTGGGTAAGTTCAGCAGCAATGCTCATAGCAAATGTGGAGTATAGCGCAGCGATAGACCAATAGCTATTTGACCCACCCAACTCTTACCACCCTACGGCAGCCCCGTCGTTGCGGGGTTCGCTACCGGCGACGAGCACCCCGGTTTGTGGATCGCGGATAATCGCCTGTCCTCCACCGTAACTCACAGACACATCAAGAGGAAGAAGCTCATGGCCGCGGCGCTGGAGTTCGGCTCGAACCGATTCGCCCACAGCCTTTTCAATCGCAACCCGGCGACCCTCCAGCCAGTTAAATCGCGGCGCATCCAGCGCCGTCTGCGGATCCATTCCTTGCTGAACGAGGTTTAGCCCTACCTGTAAATGACCCTGTGGCTGCATGAATCCACCCATGACACCGAAACTGGACCAGGCCTCGCCGTTCCGGGTAATGAAGCCGGGAATAATCGTATGGTACGGCCGTTTCCCCGGCGCAACCTCATTGGCATGGCCGGGCACCAGACTGAAGTTGGCGCCCCGGTTTTGTAGCGTGACGCCGGTCTTGCCGGCAGTTAACCCGCTACCAAAGCCCATGTACAGGCTCTGGATCCAACTCACCATATTACCGTCCCCGTCGGCCACCGAAAGGTAAACGGTATCTCCTGTACGCGGCGGGTTCCCTGCGCGTGGTCGTCCTGATCGCTGCGGATCAATAAGAGCGGCACGCTCTCCGGCATAGGCACGATTAAGCAAACCCTCCACAGGTACATCCGCCTGACGTGGGTCACCGATGTAGGTTTCGGCATCAGCAAAAGCCAACTTGATAGCTTCAATGAGGAAGTGATAGTAATCGGCCGATCCATAGACAACACCGTCTTTCACGATCTCGCGCGCAATGTTGAGGGCCAGTAGTGCTGTCAATCCCTGCCCATTGGGTGGGATCTCATAAAAAGTAAACCCGTTATCAAACGCTATGTTGATCGGCTCTACCCATTCCGCATTACGCAGCCAGAGTCATCATGGTTGAAGTCCGCCATCTTCCTCCGCAATCGTGATAATTGCGATCTGCAACCACACCGGTGTAGAAAGCACCCACTCCCATGCTCAGCGATAAGCGAGCGTGCCGGCAAGCTCCGGGTTGCTGAATAGCTGCCCGGCCTTCGGAAGCATGCCCGTCCAGTAACCAGACCCGTGAAGAATCAGGATGACGGACAGCGTATGCTCCAGAGCCTTGCCAGGCCTGGGCGGTTAAGCTGGCCAACGCCGAAATCCGTCACGAGCAATGGCGATAGGCGTCGCCAGCAATTGAGCCAAGTCCATTGTGCCATACCGGTCCGGAGCCAGCTCCCAGCCACGGAGACTGCCCGGTACGGTGATAAAACAGCCCGCCACGGGCGAGGAACGTGTCATAACCCTGTGCCCGCATCAATCCCCCGACAGGACTTGCGGTGCCGGGCCGCTGGCGATTCAATCCCACCAGGCGACCCTCATCAGCCATCCAGATTAAGGCAAAGGCGTCCCCGCCAATACCGGTCGAACCCGGTTCAGTGACACACAACGTCGCCACCGTGGCAATCGCCGCGTCTACGGCGTTACCGCCTGCCTGCAATACAGATAGCCCGGCTTGTGCCGCATAGGGGTTGGCTGGTGGCTATGGCCCCATTGCGGGCAATAATGGCTGATCGACGACTGGGAAAAGAAAAAGGATTCAAATTCCACAGGCAGGCACCTCTTGACACCGAACAACTGTTCGGTATTTATACTCCAGAACAAATGAGCGATATTAGGCGGTTTAGGCAAATTGAATTATCAGCCGCCGTGGAGAGGGCTACCATGAATGACAAACCATTGTCAAAGCGCCAACAGAGCATTCTGGACTTCACCCGGGATTATATGGCTGAGCAAGGTCGACCGCCGACAATTCGAAATTGGCGGCGCGGTTGGCGTCCCACCTCAACCTCTGTAGTCAATTACAATTTGGCTAAACTGGAGGAACGGGGCTATCTGGATCACGCGATCCGGATGTGTCGCGCGGGTTACAGAAAGCTGACGGAGAAGGCTGGAGCCTTCGGCCACGCAGCCTTAAGACTCTGCAGGCGCCCGCGACGTCGTGCGCGAGGCAGTAGACAAGCTAATCCGCATCCCCCTGGCCGGCACCATTGTTGCCAGCAACCCGATTGAAGTCGGTAACAATGGCTTCAGCACTTATGATGAGGACGACGCTGTTGAACTGAGCAGCTCCATGCTCCCCGACCGGACCGAGGGTCTGTTCGCCCTGAAGGTCAGCGGAGATTCGATGATTGATGCAATGGTCAACGATGGCGACATCGTTATCATGCGCCAACAAAACGAAGCCCGAAACGGAGATATGGTTGCCGTCTGGTTGCAGGGTGACACCACCACACTGAAATACTTCTTTAACGAAGGCAACCAGATCCGCCTGCAGCCTGCCAACCCGACAATGCAGCCCATTTACGTTGCTCCCGGTGATGTGCAGGTACAGGGCAAGGTTATGATGGTGCTTCGCCAGACCGCGTAACGAGGATTATACAGACGGACGGTCTTTCCGATTGTCCGTCTTTTTTTGACCAGTAAATAGCACATCCGTTCTATTGCAGAGGTTAAGTTATGGGAAATGCAACAACGGCCGACGAGAAAATGCGTTATCAGCTTGATCTTCAGGCGCGTCAAATCGATGCCGTCCTCACTCACCATGACGTCAACGGCACCGTCACATCCGGGGATGTCCAACCGCGTTCGGTTGATTTTGACATTCAGGCTCCATTGAACGCCGGGTTGGAACGGATGCGCGGTCTGAAAAGCAATTTGATGGCCGCCCTGGGTGTTCGGGATTTGGCTGTGACCAAACAGGACGGCCGCTGGCGCGTGCAGGTGGAGCGATCGTACGAGCCGCCGGTACCGCTGACCGATCTTCTGGCCGGGTTACCCGACCTCCCCACGGGAACGGCCGCTATCGGTGTATCCGATTCCGGTCAGCCGGTGTTACTCAGCTTCGATGCGGAAACGGTTCCCCATGTCTTGATTGTCGGGGATGAAAATGCTGGGAAGACGACTTTGCTGCGAACCATTGCTGCCGGTCTGGCGCTGACTAATCGGCAAAGCGACGTGCAGTTGCTATTGATTGACGGTGGTGATCAGACAGGTGACCTAAACAAGCTGTGGCACCCCCTTGCTTACCTGCCCCCATATCATGACCGACCCGGTAGTGGGTTCGGAAATTGGGGCCGGGTCCTGCACTTTCTGGTTGGCGAAATGAGTTACCGGCGCAAGCAAGCGCGTCCCGCTTCCCACGAATCATCGTTCTCATTGACAACGTGGTCAGCCTGCTGGAGCAAGCCGGCGAGCAGGCGGCCGATGATATGTTGCGCCTGCTGCAACACGGGAATAACGCTGGTATCCATCTGGTTATCGCCACATCCCAACCGGAATCCCCGGTACTGGATGTTCTGGTCATGTCCAATTTGCCGGTGCGGCTGGTAGGTAAGCTAGACGCAGCCGTACAGACCAGGAAGATCGCCGGCCTGGATGACTTGCGGGCAGAATACCTGCGTGGTGAAGGCGAGTTTATCGCCATTGCCAACGGTCAACAGACTTATTTCCAGGCGGCCGATATTGGTGACTATGATCTCCATTGGGAGCTTAACCGGCTATTGACCGGCCATCCGCGGCCACGGCTGCTGGCGCAACCCTATACCCCTCTTGCTACGATGCAGAAACCGAATCCGATCCAGGCTGAGCCCAGATCGTTCAGGCGTGAAGACAATGTCCAATGGGTTGATCAACCCCAAATAAATCACCCAACCGGTCCATCTTCATCAGCCGGATTTGTATTGCCGGGAGACTACCCGGCGGAGGAAAAATCATGAAAGTCGGAATGTTATGGTTGGATGTTGACGGGAAAAGCACCTTTGAGGAAAGGTCATGCGGGCAACAGCATATTACGAGGATAAATACGGCCGTGCCCCGGACCTTTGTCTACGTTGGTGAACACCGGTGCATTTACCGAAGAAGAAAAACTGTTGGGAAAGTCAAGGTACAACGCATCAAGACAGTTCTGCCTCATCGCTTCTGGGTTGGACGGGATCTGCATCTGAGCGAATACAATTCAGCTATTAATGAAATAACCGCTAATTAGTCGAACGTGCCTAATCGCTTGCCGGTTGATAGACTCATCTACCACATCCCGGTACCGGCGAGGGTTTATGGCTACAGTTCAGGCAAACTTTCTGGGTGAGGGTGATTATCGTCCAGTCGCCCTCACCCATTTCTTCGTAGACGTTCTCAACAGCAGTAGAACCTTGCTGGTGGCCGTGCTGGCGGTCAGTCTGGATCTCAGCAATGCCGAGGTCGGACTTTCTCTGCTTATTTACAACATCGGCAATGCGCTCACCCAACCATTCTTTGGCGGGTTGGCGGACCGTATTGGGCCACGCAAGCTGGTGATCATGGGCATGGGCTGGATGATCGGTTTTTACGCACTGGCGGCTATTGCCGGAGACTGGATTGCCCTGGCTGCGGTAACCGTCGCCGGGCTGGGCTCCGGTGCGTTTCATCCCTCCGGCACAATGGTCGCCAGCCACGCCAGCACGACCGCCCGCACCCAGGCCACATCCATCTTCTTCATGGCCGGTCAGTTGGGCCTGTTTGCCGGGCCGATTCTCACCGGGTTACTTCTGGAGCAATTTGGACGTCCTGCCTACCTCGTCTTACCCCTACTAGCATTGACCGCCCTAATCAGCGGATGGCGAACCCTGAGCCGTGACGGCAGCCACTATGGCGTCGTCAGAGAACCTCCCAGGCATCGGGGACAAAACGGTTTTCCCTCGATTTGCCCCGTTCCGCCATACCGCAAGCTCTGGCCCTGGCGGGCATTATCATCTGTACCGGCACCACCAACATTGCCACAATAAACTTTGCTCAGTGTTGTTTACCGATTTGGGACTGGCAGTGGCTCAGGTGGGGCTGCTTTCCGGGCTGCTCATGTTGGGGGCGGCCGTCGGTGGCGTGGCCGCCGGAATCCTGGCCGATCGAATCGGTGGCCGAAACGTTGTCGTTCTCAGCATGCTGCTGGCCTGCTCCCATATATCTGTACGTCAGGACCGAGGTCCCTGGCGACTGGTCTTTTTAGCTGCAGCGGGCTTCTTTGTCGGCATGCCCCACAGCATCCTGGTCCTGGCCGGACAAAACCTGCTGCCGGGACGCCGGGCAACGGCATCCGGGATTATCCTGGGGTTTATGTTTTTTGCCGGGTCTGTGGGCACGATCATCATCGGCATTAGCGCCGATCAAATAGGTCTGGCTAGCGCGCTACAGGCAATTGCTGTCCTGCCCCTGATCGCGGCCTTGATCGCGTTCGTTGCCCTGGAGACCGTGACACAACACGCATTGGATTATTAGTCGCATCTTTTAAGGCCAAGCCTCAGACGCCAACTTCGAAAATTGATGTATAGTTGCACCGGAAGGAAGGTGTATTTGATATCGATAGCGCACGCACGGTACCGATTGTGGTCGGCTACCTTCTTCAGCGTACTCATCCTTGTCACGGGAGCACAAAGCGGGGCAGTCGCTTCTGCCGCCATCACGTCGATCCCGATGCGCAACAGTCGGGGGAAGAATCCTCATCTTTCTTCCACGTTGCCGGGGCCAGCTATTACATACCACCAACCCTGCCCCACCGCAGCGATTTTCAGTGAAACTCCGATTGACTTTGAAGCTTCCGGCCGATTGCAGGTGCGAGAGTTGACCCTCTCGTTTAACAAAATCGGGTTTCATGCCGGGGACCGCGGCCGTTGGGCAGATCTGGTAGACATGATGACTGCGCTGGACGCCGCCGGGGTGCCCTTTTTCCTCAAAAGCACCGACAACGCTCAGCCTATTTACATTGCCCAGGAGCTAATGCGCAAGAGTGGTGTCCCCCACACGCTCGTCTACCGGCGCGTGTCCGGCGTTGATAACGTCCCCAACTATAATGCCGATCCGGCCGACGCTGCGGCCTACCATTGGCAACAACACAAAGACGTCTTTCCACCGGAGTTGGATCCTGCGCTTGTCTGGGTTGAAACAGTCAATGAGGTGGATAAGAATCGGGCGGAATGGCTGGCCGATTTCGCTTATGAAACAGCTCAATTGACACTGGCCGACGGCTACCGTTGGGCAGCATTCGGCTGGTCCTCCGGTGAGCCGGAGCCAACCGACTGGGAGTCACCGGCTATGCTGCGCTTCCTGCGCCTGGCATCCATGCACCCGGACCATATCGCCATTGCACTACACGAATACAGCTATGAAACTGACCAGATCAGTGCCATTTACCCGTACCTTATCGGTCGTTTCCAATTCCTGTTTGATGCATGTGACCGATTCGGTATTCCCCGGCCAACCGTGCTGATCACCGAATGGGGCTGGACCTACAATAACGTACCCGACGCGACCGAAGCCCTGGCCGATATTGCTTGGGCATCCTGGCTCTATGCAGCCTACCCTCAAGTAAAGGGGGCTGCGATCTGGTACCTGGGAGATACACCGGGAAGCATTGAAGACCAGACGGCTGAGTTAATCGGCCCTATGACCGACTACAGCCTGACTCACTATTTTGGCGTGACACCGGGATTCGGCCGCATTGATATGGCCCTGTTTGAACCCGATCCGCCCACACGAAACGAGGCAAATAATGAACAACTATTCGAGCGACGATAAGAACCGTACCCGCCACTCGAACTGGCGATTGCCTGCCGGACTATTTCTGTTGGTCAGCCTGGCAGGGCTGATCGTAGCCGGCTGCACCATGCCCGAAGGTCGGGTTAAGGCAGTTGTAGCCAGTCTCAGTTCCGATGATTCTAATTTCCTGCCGGCCATATTTGGCAGCGATGAGAGGACATCATTCCCACAGTCCCACCACCAGCAACGGCAACACAACAACCACGATTACACCGACTCCAGACCCCAATGGAACAGTCACGCCACTCCCACCACCCTTGCCGCTCCACTACAATCGTCAGCGTCCGCCGATTGATTTCGATGCCACACGCGCGGAAGCCCAATCACAGGGTTTGGACCTGGCATTCGTGAAGGTCGGCTTTCGTTGCGCCGTGGGCGGCAATGCAAACGGGTTAGGCGACTGGATGCGCACCTTGAACGCCCGGAGTGCTTTCTTCCTAAAGAGCGCCGACGCCGGTGGACCGCTATATGAGCGCAGGAGATCATGAAGGCAAATGAGGCCATTGGTCATTCCGTGCCAAACACACTTGTTTTCCGGCTGACCCGATCACAGTATGAAGCCCCTTATTACAATTATGACGTCAGCCCGAGTAGCCCGCTTCCGTCAGTTGGCCGCTAAACCGGGATAACTTCCCCGGAACTGGATAAGGAGTATATCTGGTACGAAACCCTCAACGAACCGGGTCAAACTGGCGGCGACAGTAACCCGCAAATTGAACAGCCAGCCCGCTTCTCGTTGGCAACGGCACAACAAGCCGTGGCTGAAGGGTACCGGTATGCCGCATTAAGTTGGTCAACCGGTGCCGGAGCGAGAGGGATTGGGGAGAATCCGGCCATGCTCGACTTCCTGCGCTACGCGGCCGATCATCGATCAGGTTGCCATTGCGCTGCATGAATACAGTCTAACCAACGACTACATCTCGGCCGGGTACCCATCCCTGGTCGGCCGGTTCAGGACTTGTTCGATGTGTGTGACCAATATGGTATCGGCCGTCCACCATCCTTATCACTGAATGGGGCTGGGAGTACAACAGCGTTCCTGAACCGGCGGCAGCATTAGAGGACATCGCCTGGGCATCCTGGCTCTATGCAGCCTATCCCGAAGTTAAAGGAGCAGCGATCTGGTATCTGGGACCGGGATTCAGGGATATTCGACAATCAGGCGCAACGGCTAATTGCCCCGCTAACCGCTTACAGCGCCAGCCATTACTATTTCTACACACCTGGTAGGGGGCAGATTGACGCGGAGATTTTTCCGGCCGTCTGCCCCGACTGCCCTGGAGGACGCGCTTGAGCCGTTCCCAACACCATATCGCCCCGTCCTACCCGCCTTTGCGGTAGAGTTGGATTAAGATGCCGGTTTAGTTGAGGACGCTTCGGGCAATGACCAAGCGCTGAATCTCGCTGGTGCCTTCACCAATCGTCATCAGGCGTGTATCACGGTACATTCGCTCAACTTCAAATTCACGGCTGTATCCTGGCCACCATGAATTTGAATCGCATTCGGCAAACGCGCTCGCTGACCTCCGTCGCCAGCAGCAGCGTGGGCTATTGTTGAATAGGGCGGCCCTGTTCCTTAAGCCAGGCCGCCTTATGGACCATCAGGCGGGCCGCCTCAATTTCGGTGGCGGCATCCGCGGCTTCAACATCCACTGAATCGCCTGGAAATCGGCGATGGGCTGACCGAATGCTTCGCGTTCCTTGGCGTACTTGATCGCTTCTTCATACGCCGCGCAGGGCCAGCCCAATTGATAATGCGCCAATGCTGATACGTCCGCCGTCGAGTACGGTCAGGGTCTGAGCCAGGCCCCGACCTTCTCTGCCTAACAGATTCCCCTGCGGAACACGAACATCTTCAAAGGTTACGGCATGAGTCGGCGATCCACGCAGCCCCATCTTCTTCTCCGGCCAATCGTAACGCCAGGGGTATCCGTGGGAACGGAGAATATGGCTGAGGCTATGGCTGCCGCTTTCTCCGGTGCGAACAAGGACAACCATCACATCGGCAATACCGGCATTGGTCATCCACATCTTGTTGCCGTTAATGATCCAGGAATCGCCGTCAGCCATAGCTGCTGTCCAGATTCCTCCTTTCAAATCCAGACCCCGCGCCCGGTTCGGTCAGACCCAGACAGGCCAGTCGTCCTTGCCTGTTGCCAGACGGGACAGCCAGTATTGCTTTTGCTCTTCCGTGCCGAAGGCAACAATCGGACAGACCCAGGCCATTGTGGGCAGAAATCGCCAGGCTGTTGATCCGCACCCCACCCAGCTCTTCGATGATGATGGCTGCGCTAATGGGATCCAGTCCGCTGCCGCCATACTCCTCCGGCACCTCGATGCCCAACAGACCCAACGGTCCCATCTTGTGAACGGCCGTCCAATTAAACTCCCCGCTTTCATCGGTGTGTCGCGCCAGCGGCGCAGACCTCTTTGGCGACAAAGTCATGGACCACATGACGAAGTTCTTCCTGTTTCTGCACATTCAGATCAAAGTTCATGGCTGTTCCTCATATGCATTGGTTGCAGCGGAAGTGTTACCAGCAGGAGTTGCCCCAGGCCCGCCAGGCTTTCGTGGTGACGTATACTCATCCAGGCGATGAGAGTTGGCCGACTCCGTCAGTCCCAGGCAGATCGCCTCGTACCCGTAACTGAGGGGAATGTTGGCATCAGTGCTGCTGGCAATGATCGGACATCAGGATGCCCCACCTGCCGCAGCGCTTCGAGGGACCATACCACAAGCGGGCTGTTGCGCTTGAGGCCGTCCCGCCGGCCGATCACCTACCTGAGTCATGGAAAATTACCCCAGTTCCGTGCAGGATTTGTTGTCGGTTCTGGTGCTCGACCAGATTTTCAACCTGATTCCGCAATTCGGATAATGTACCAACTTCCTCAGAGCGTAGATCAAGCCAGATAGAGGCATGATGGGCGATGGTGTTAATGGATGTTCCACCTTCTATCAGGCCAACGTTATGCGTCGTCTTGGGCGACATGGGGACAGTCAGATCATCTATGGCTGTCACAAATGGGCGAGAGAATGAATAGCGGAAGCTGCGCCAAAATTACCCCAGGAATGTCCCCCGGGAGCAGACACGTCAATGCGGTATCGCCGGACGCCGATTCCCTGATGGGAGAGTTGACCGAACAATCCGCCTTCGACGATAACGTAACGGGCATCCGCCCCAAAACGATCCACCACAGCGCATGCCGCGCAGGTCACAATCCTTCTTCCCCCATTGGCGACGAACCAAATGTCGCTACCATGCTCCAAACCATGAACCAGATAGGACTGGGCTATGTAGCAGCGGCCACTCCCGTTGAGTTGTCCCCAATTCCGGGACCACAAAGACGGTCGCCTGTTCAATTAAGCGTCAAATCTGTTTTCCAGGGGAAAACGGTGTCGAGGTGCGCCGACACAACCAGCGGCCCGTCGGTTGGGGAGACGTCGCCGGTAGTCGGCCGTACACATTGCAGATCATCCCGACCCACGTCAGCGAGCCCCAACGACCGCATCTCACCTCTACAAACCTGGAACGGTCCTCTTCTATAAACGTTGGCGCCGGGACCTGTTGGATGCGGGTCGCCAGGGCCAGAATGTCTTCCAGATTGCCCCGAAAACCATCCAGTGCCGCAGCCACTTCCGGTCGGCAATTAATTGCTTGGATCGTATTCATTAGCTAGCAGATAGGGTTCAAATATGGGTACAAAGCCGAAGTGGGATACAGCAGAGAACAGGTCCGCGCCAAGTTGTGTATGCGATTCCTGATCTACCTGTCCGCGTTCATGAAACAACAGTGACATCAGGTCACCACGGTCATAGGGGAGAACGATATACGGCTCCAGCAACTGGACCATGGCCGCCTCAATCAGAACAAGTAATTCGTCGAGACCTTCTCCCGTCTGAGCAGAAACCAGTGCCGCCGGTGCATCCAACTCCAGATCGATGAGGGCATCCTGACCGTCTCTCAGTTGGTCGGCCTTGTTCAGGGCAATAACCGTCGGTAAGTGGTCCACTTCCAACTCAACCAGTGTATCCTCAACGGCCGCGATCTGTGCCTGGGCGTTAGGATGGGTCACATCCACAACATGCAGGAGCAGATCGGCGTCTGCAATTTCTTCCAATGTCGCCCGAAACGCGGCCACAATTTCAGTTGGTAACTTCTGGATGAATCCTACCGTGTCTGTAAACAGAACCTCACGGCCACCGGGCATAGACACCTTACGGGTAGTTGGATCGAGAGTGGCGAACAGCATATCGGCCGTCATCACATCGGCGCCGCTCAACTTGTTCAGCGGGGTGGACTTTCCGGCATTGGTGTAACCCACAATGGCTACTACCTGCAACTCGGTTTGCTGTCGCTTGGAGCGATGATGTTCACGATACACGGACCGAATCCAGATGCTCCCTTGATGTGGGAGATACGCCGTCCGATCTCGCGGCGATCAACTTCCAGTTGGGTTTCACCAGGGCCACGCAAACCGACACCACCGGACGCACCGCCGGCCCGGCCGCCTGCCTGGCGCGCAAGGTGGGTCCACATGCGTGTCAATCGCGGCAACCGGTATTCCAGTTGAGCCAGCTCCACCTGCAGCTGCCTTCATGGGTTTGTGCATGCTGGGCAAAGATATCCAGAATAGGCGCGGTCGGTCTATGACCTTGACGTCCTCACCAAATGCTTTTTCCAACTCTCGCTGATGGCGTGGAGATAATTCGTCGTCGAAAATAACAACGTCAGCCTCCAGATCCTCCACCACAAGCAATTGGACCTCTTCCACCTTCCCGGCCCAATGTAGGTAGCCACATTGGGTTTATCAAGCGCTGAACGGTCTGACCGACGACATCTATACCGGCCGTGTCCGCCAGCCGTACCAGTTCATCCAGACTCTCTTCGGCCGTTAGCGGCGAAGTGGCCCCACGAATCTCAGTACCCACCAGGTAAGCCCGTTCGCGTGGGGGTGTTGTTTCATACGTTGTCGTCTTCGTAGAACTGACCTATGCTGCCTGAATATCATTCAGTCAAGACAGCATCAAGTTATTAGTCGGCCAACCCGGCGACCTTCATATCACGGGGGTGCTCGATTGTATAGCCGAAGCGAATAACCTGTTCTTTTTCCGGTGGGACAGCTAGCCGCCATTTGATAATGTGCATCTCGGTCTGTTCTACAGGAGATGGCGACGTCGAGTCCAGCTTGACCTTGATCTGCTCATGCCGGGACACCGGATACTGATCTTCAACCTCCACAGAAGCCGGAACCATCATCCTGTTTCGCAGCTCAATTTCATAATCGTAGTCAATCTGGCGTATATCGCGCAGCAGTCGTTTATCGACCTCGCGCCGCACCAACTTGCGTTCCACTTCGATGCGCTCTTCTACGCCCAGCATCAACTCCAGCTCTCCGCCAACAGGCGTATAGTCGAGGCTGTTTGAGCCGATAAATTCATCCCCGGCAAACAGGTTCACACGGCCGATCAGCAACGGGCCGGGACCGGTATTGGTCACCTTCGCACGACGGAAAACTGCATCCGTGTGGCGTGGGGCACAGAAGTAGTCAATCTCCGGGTCCAGATCAAACTGCCCGATTACCGTCTTCTGGGGTGTGCCGTCACCGGGAATATCAACATCGCCGCCAACCTCAAATGTAACGGCCGTTGCCTCGCCTCGCACTTCGGCCACAACCACCTCGGCGGCGGTCATTTCGTCCATTGCGGCGGCGGCAGGCATCGGCGCTTCGGCCATAACAGCCATTTCCGGTCCACCGGCAGCTTTCGCCATGGCGTTTCTGGCGTACCGACGGGGTTGCGGTGCATGGTATTCATCCACAAACCAGGGCACCAACTCCGGCAGACGTTGGTTCAGCGCCGGCCGCGCTGTGGACACAGTCAGGCGAACGCCATTCCAGGGTTGCCCCGTGTTCTGGGTAATCTGGGCCAGATAAGTAACCTTGATAGCCGCATCGGCCGTCTTGCCGTTCTCCGGCTGCCAGAAGCGCATATCATAGAGCGGTTGCCACCCGGCTTTGCCGACTACATAGCTGATCTCCGGCTCGAATTCTCCGGCCTTCAAGACCTCAATATCCAGGCGAATTTCGTATCGCTGCCGTGGCCGGGCGGACCGGAGCTGGTTTAACTCGGCTACCAGCTTCTCAATCTCGCGTTCAATGTCCCGCGCCTGAGCGTTCAATTCCCGTATTTGTCCGCGAAACACCTGATCCTGTTCCTGAATATAAGCCAGTAACCGGGCCTGTTCTTCGACAGTTGTCTGCCCCTTGGCTAACCCGCGTGCGTACTGGTCTGTTTCACCCCGCATATTATCAAGGTGCGTGAGCATGGCCTCAGCTCCCATGCGGGTGTCCGTTATCGCCTGCAACGCATCCTGCTGCTCTTCCAGTGCTGCTTCCAATTCCTGAACCCGGCCGGATGGTGCAACCGCATAGGCGCGGCGATTAACATCCACACTGCGGAGACGCACATGAGCTGTCCCGGCTCCCTGGGCACGCACGGAGTCCGGTTCAAGCATTAACGGTAAATCGCCCATCACAATCGTGTGGTTTCCGGTTGCCAGTTCCGTTTTGCCACTGCAAGATACGCGTGCTCGATCCGGAAAAACAGTTACTGCTGTCACCTCGGTTTCAACAGAATAGTCCATATGATTATTTCCTCCTGGTTAACCGCCCTTCACCGTCATGAGGTAGTTGCCGGTTGTCTCTCGGCCGTTGTCCCTTCCGCGATCCGGCGATCATAGCGGAGGTCATAGTCCCGTGCGAAACGTCGCAGCGCGGTCAACGACCGGTCGCGGTAGTACGCTCCCCGATCAGGACGATTCATACCCTGCGGGGCCGGCGGCAGAATGCCAAAGTTAGCCTTCATCGGCTGAAAATCTTTGGGCCGCGTGTGGGTAATGTAATGACACAACGCACCAAGCATGGTAGACGGCGGCGGAATAACCGGGTGTTTGCTCTGCAAAAAGCGAGCCGCGTTCACACCGGCCAGAAGGCCTGTCGCCGCATTTCCGACATAGCCTTCCACACCAATGATTTGCCCGGCGAAGAATAAGTCGGCGCGATTGCGATACTGCAAGGTTGGCTGAAGCATGGCCGGAGCATTGATATAGGTGTTCCGGTGCATCATACCATAGCGGGCAAACTCCGCCTGTTCCAGACCGGGAATCAGTCTCAGGACCCGTTTCTGATCACCCCACTTGATGTTGGTTTGGAAGCCCACAATATTAAACAGCGAGCCGGTCAGGTTATCCTGGCGCAACTGCACGACAGCATACGGCCGCTTGTCGTTACGCGGATCTATGAGGCCGACCGGTCGCATGGGCCCAAAAGCCAGGGCATCCTGTCCACGAGCAGCCATAATCTCTACCGGCATGCAGCCTTCGAAGAACTGCGGATCTTCCCGTTCAAATTGCTTGAGGGTAATGGTTTCCGCTGCCAATAGCGCTTCGTTAAATGCCTCGTATTCCTCGCGGGTCATCGGGCAATTAATGTAATCGCCTTCTTCCTGATCACCGCGATCATACCGAGATTGCCGGAAAGCAATGCTCATGTTTATTGTCTCGGCATAAACAATGGGCGAGACGGCGTCGTAAAAGTACAAATAATCTTCCCCACTCAGGCCGGAAATACTGGCTGTCAGAGAGGGTGAGGTCAGTGGACCGCTAGCGATGATTGTCGGGCTATTCGGGATGGTCGTGACTTCTTCCCTGATAAGTTGGATGCGCGGATGCCCTTCAATTCGCTCACTCACCAGACGGGCAAACCCTTCCCGATCCACAGCCAACGACGATCCGGCCGGAACGGCCGTTTCATCCGCGCAAGCAATAATAAGCGAACCAAGTCCGCGTAATTCGGCCTTGAGCAAGCCGGACGCTTTATGGGGCAGATCGGAGCCCAGCGAGTTGCTGCAAACAAGTTCGGCCAGCCATTCAGTTTCATGCGCCGGCGTCTGCTGCACCGGGCGCATCTCAAATAGCCTGACGTCTATTCCTGCTTCGGCCGCCTGCCAGGCCGCTTCTGTTCCTGCCAGCCCCCCGCCAATAATCGTAAGCGGTTCAGTCATGGCGGGATTTTACCACAGCCCGCAACATCTGCGGGCGAAAGGGCGCAGGCAGGCTACTCTCCGGTAGAGATGCTATAATCCTCCGCGCCACAACGAGGAAAATAGGCATTATGACCACATCAACAATCGTTCCCGATGAGAAAGGTAAATTCGGACCGTACGGCGGTCAATTTGTTCCAGAGACGCTCATGCCGGCACTGGAGCAACTGCTGGCCGTCTACACGGAAGCACAACAAGACCCGGCATTCCTGGCTGAGTTCCACGGATTGTTGCAGTCTTATGTAGGACGGCCGTCCCCGATTACTTACGCCCGGCAGCTATCCGAGATGCTCGGCGGCGCGCAAATTTACCTCAAGCGTGAAGACCTCAACCACACCGGTGCCCACAAGATCAATAATGCGCTGGGCCAGGCGTTACTGGTCAAACGGATGGGCAAGCGTCGCGTTGTAGCCGAAACCGGGGCCGGGCAGCATGGCGTTGCCACAGCCACGGCCTGTGCCTTACTGGGGTTAGACTGCGTGGTCTACATGGGCGAGGTTGACATCGCCCGGCAGCAGCCCAACGTCTATCGTATGCAACTGGTTGGGGCGGAAGTCCGTCCGGTCTCGTCCGGTAGTCGGACGCTAAAGGATGCCATCAATGAGGCTATCCGCGATTGGGTAACCAACGTCGAAGATACTCACTATCTTTTGGGTTCCGTCCTCGGTCCCCACCCCTATCCCATGATCGTTCGTGACTTCCAGAGCGTCATCGGACTGGAGGCTCGTGAGCGAATACAAGAGATGTCGGCCGTTTGCCCAGAAGTTATTTGTCGCCTGTGTCGGCGGCGGCAGTAATGCCATTGGAATTTTCCACGCCTTTCAGGATGACGAATCCGTAGACCTGATTGGCGTTTTGAGGCCGGAGGAAGGGTATCTCTAGCCAACACCACGCCGCCCGCTTCGCCGACCCGGATATTGCCCGCATTGGCGTCCTTCACGGTACCAAGAGTTTCGTCATGCAGACGTAGAACGGCCAGATTCGAGAAACCCACAGCATCAGCGCCGGACTGGACTATCCCAGCGTCGGCCCGGAACATGCCTGGCTACGTGACCAGGAACGTGCCGGATATACATCAGCTACCGACGAGGAAGCGCTGGCAGCCTTTCATACACTCTCGCGAACGGGAAGGATCATCCCCGCTCTGGAATCAGCCCATGCCGTGGCCGAAGCGATTAAACTGGCTCCACCATGCGCAAGGATCAGATCATCCTGGTAAATTTAAGCGGCCGTGGGGATAAAGACCTGGATACTGTCATTCGGCTCAGCAGTATCGGTTAGTTGCGATCAATCGGGTAAAGATGCCGCCTGCTTTACGCTGCAAGCGTTCCAACCGGTGCTTCCAGCTCACCCCGTTTGAGATAGAGTGCTGATGACGGCCGTCGTCGTTCAACCAAAGCCAGGGCCTGCTCCGTCCAGGAAATGGCCGCCGCGAGATCGGATCGTGCCATTCGTAGAATTTAGCCAGTTCAATATTGCGCGTCTACGCTGTCCATGATCACGGCTAACTGCTGCCAGAGAGGGAACGGCCTGCTCGCGCCGATCAGTCTGCTTGTACAGCAAAGCCAGCCGCCATAGGGCTTCTTGATAGGGCTCCAGTTCCAGATCAGTCGCCAGAATAGTCTGCAAGTTCTCCTCAGCCTCAGCCACATGCCCAACATCTACCTGCCACTTCGCCAGGCTGAGCCGATCGACCGGCTCCGGATTGGTGGGGATACTCTATCTCGTTCACCAGCCGCGTCGCCAATGTCACCATGGATAACAGGTCAGGCGATTGTGGTAGAACACGCCAGTCAATGGTTGGGCATCACCGCTGCGGAGATAGTTGGCATACAATGTGGGAATCGACCAGCCGGGAACATCTTCACCCGTCCGGTGAATACCCAGCACGGATTGTTCCAGCGACCCAGTGCGCAGGAACCGACCCTGGCCCGATACATACGGCGGGAAAGAGGAGCAGATCGCATGGGGCATGTCAGAACACGGCCGTTGCGACGGTTCATCGGGTAACGCATATCCAACAGGGGCAGGTCAAAGGTACGGCCAGATTGAAAGTAACCAATCCTGCCTTGCGGATTAGCTCATCAAGCATGCCGAGCATTGGCAATTCGTCACCCGGATCACGCAGAAAATATTGACGAACGACAAATACTTCGTCAGAAGCGCCTCCATCTAACGACGCTCTTTGCTCCATATACGCCACACCGACCATGAAAGCCAGTGTTCCCGCACCGGCCAACCCGGTAGTCTCGGTGTCCAGGAATACGAACTCCCGTAAATTCTGCCCTCCAAGCCGATCATCTTTAGCAAACGGCGCGGCCATGGAAAGATCGGTCGACGGAAGGCTTGCCAAAGGCTCCACACCGTGCAGGGTATCCAGCGGATAAACCCGGTCTACGACGAAGCAGCCACCCTCTTTGCCTAGCGCCTCCGACCCGCCGGGGAGTAACGTTTCCAACGGTAGCAATTCGTCGGGGCTTGTCCGTGGGGACTGCTCAGGAGATTTCAAGTGCCGCGCTCCCTTGACCACTCCCAGCCGCTTCAGTCTGGCCTGCAACCCTTCGTTCATTTGTTCGATTGTATTCACGCCTATATGTAGAAGCAACCCCCAGTGGTCGGGTTCCATGCCATTACCGATAAACCAATACTTAAGCACACGCCGGTTGCCCTACCATGAATCACCGTTCACGATTAGAATAGAGTAGCTCATGAGTGTGGACAATCCTTTCTACCATCGCGGTGCCATACGTCGGCAAGAAGATTTCATCGGCCGCAGCACAGAACTAGCCCAAATCCTCGGTTTGCTGCGCAATGGGCAAAGCGTGTCCCTTATTGGCCCGCGTCGCATTGGGAAAAGTTCCCTTCTCCTACATCTTGCCCAGCCGGACGTTCGCTCATCATACGGGCTGGACGGTTCAAATGCATTATTTGCCCTCCTGGATTGTCAGGAGTTGGCCGGGTCCCCACCTGAGGAAGTTTATGAGTTGTTACTTGATGGATTGGCTGATGCCGCAGCCAAATCAGGGATCACTATAAACGAAGCGGTGCAACCGGGAACGTATCGATCACTCGATAGAACACTACAGCAAGTCTCCCAACAGGAAGGCCAATGTGGTTGTTTTATTGGACGAGTTTGAGCTCCTGGCAGCCAATGATCACCTGACGCCATATTTCTTTGCCCGTCTTCGCGGTCTGACAACCAAGTATGGGCTTGCCTACCTCACAGCCAGCCAACGGCCGTTGTTTGCCATAACGGCCGAAGAAGAAATTCTTAGCTCGCCGTTCTTCAACATTTTTGTGACGGTTCCTCTCGGTTTATTCAATGAAACAGAAGCACGGGAATTGTTGAGCAAGCGGCTTGAGGGCAATGACATTCAGTTCAGTGATCGACTAACTGACCATTTGCTGTTCCTGGTGGGCTACCATCCATTCTTCCTCCATATCGCCGGCTACCATACGTTCCAGTTTATTGTTGAAAATAACGCGGATCCCATGAGTAACCCTGAGTTTGTGCGCCAACTGGAAAACGCAATTGAACTGGAAGCCGAATCTCATCTCAGTTACTTATGGCAAAATCTGAGCGAAGAGGAACAGCATGTCCTGGCAATTGCTGATGGGCCGATAGACTGCCTGCGCCAGTTGGAACAACAATCGCTCCTGTCAAATAGTGATGGTCAGTATCACTATACCAGCGAGATCCTCCGCCGGTTTGTTCGCCGGCAGTCGGTGCCGGGACTCATCCAGGCCGGCCCCTTTGTCATTGATGAACAGCGGCACCAGGTGTGGGGCTACGGACATGAGCTGAATCTGACCACCTCTCAATTCAGCGTGCTCGTTCGCCTTTGCCAGCAATCCGGCCAGGTTGTGCGCGGGGAAGATCTGGAGATCGCTGTCTGGGGAAATGCGCTCGTTGATGACCCCGACCGGCTGAAGACACTGATCAAACGCCTTCGCCGGGCTGTCGATCCATTTGGCAATTGGATCGTGAGTGAGCGTGGTGTTGGGTACACGCTTCGCCCACCTGAGCAGGAGTAAAGTTGCACCGCAGCGTGCGTCATGATCGCTTGCGGGGGACTTCCTCCCGTGTTCGGAACAAAACGTTCATTCTTTCACCACGCCTATCTCTGTCTCTTCTCTTCATCCTGCTATCCCTTCTCGCCATCCTGAAACCGGAAGGGTCTATCATCGCCCAAAGCTCCAAAGCCAGTTATTGGGAATACTCGGCTTCAGGTCGTCTGAAGGATGTTCAGCTAGCAGACATTGATGGCGATGGAGTCGAGGATATCCTGGTCTCCGATGAAAACAGCCGCCTGGTGTTGCTGGGTACAGACGGACAGGTCGTTTGGGGTGTGGATGCGGCCAGCCCCATTACTGCATTCACCTTTATCAATGCCAGTCCCACTCAAACCAGCCAACCCCAGATTGCGTTGGCGGGGGAAGGATGGCTACAACTACTGGATATTCAGGGGCAGGAAATTTGGCAGCAGGTTGATGAATCTTTGGCTGAACCCATTGATGACATGAACCTGGCTGAAATCGCATCACTGGACTACATTGTGAAGCTTTTTTCGTACGATGTTGAAGGTGATGGAGTAGATGAAATTCTGTCACTCTATAAAAGCGGCCGGCTGGCTGCCTACGATACGAGAGGTCGGGAAGTCTGGCAGTATGAACCGGAAGATGCACCGGCAGATGGCGCGGATCCGTTAATCCTGGTCAGTGATGTTGACGGCGACGGTCGGGACGAGATTGTGTTAGGCGTGTTTACCGCCCGCCGGTTCAGCGAATTACTGTTTTTGGATGAAGGCGTACTTCAATGGGATCAGGCCTTATCGCGGCGAATCACTAATATCGTTCAGACCAACTTCCCCGGCCTGGGTTCCGGAATCGCCGTCGGCACAAACTTTGGTCAGGTTAATCTGTATAACGCATCCGGCGAACTCATCTGGTACCGAACGATCAACCGGCCAATCACGGCTCTAGCCTTTGACGATCTGGCAGGGGTTGACGTTCTGGCAATCGGGACGGACGCGGGCAGTGTCATCACCTACGATTCAGAGGGGCGCAGGTACTGGGTAACAAACCTGGCTCAGGATGGTAATCGTAGTATTGCCCAACTTCTTCCCACCGGAAGTCAAACAGCCACAGGTCAATCGGGTATCGCTGTGTTGCTGGATTCTGCGTCGGCCGTCGGAGAATCCGCGGATGTGTTATTGCTGGGAAATGACGGCCAGACCCTCCTGCAATTAGGGAACACCGACCTCCCGGAGGTTACCCGTCTGGTTGACATCAATCACGACAAACACTTTGAGTTGCTTCTAGCCAGATTCGCCACCTTGCAACTTATCGGACTGGGAGTTGGCAATAGCGAGTATGTCGAGGAGTGGCAATACAGCCTTGATGCTGTACCATCCGCTACATTGCTGGTGGATTTGGACCGGGACGGTGAGGATGAAATCATTGTCGGTACGGAAGACGGCCGACTGCATGCGCTATCCAGTGACCGGTCCATCCGCTGGCTTCATGCCACAGGCAGCGCGATTACCCACCTTGCTGCGATAAGAACGCCATTGGGGACAACACCGCGTATTGTAGTGGTACATCATAACCAGCCTGAGGACGATTTGGAAGAAGTTGACGAGGGTGTAGTTAGTTGGTTGGAGTTACGTAGCGCCCAGGGAGAGCGAGCCTGGGAAATTGAGATACCTGCTCAAGTACTTACGTTGACAATAGACGAATCCGGATCGACTGAACAACCCATTATACTCGTCGGCACAGACGACGGGCAGATCCTGGCTTATGATGAGTCCGGCCATGAGTTATGGACACGACAAGTAGCAAGTTCGGAAAGCTCGATTGGTCAAATACTCGTTGTGAGGGATCCGATGTAGGGTTCAGAACGAATTCTGGTCGCGAGCGAAACCAATCTCTACGAACTGCGTGAATCAAACGGCAGGACGACAATTCTACCGTTTGCCAGCTTCCCGGAATCCATCCAATCCGTCAATGTCGTGGAACAACCCGGCGGAAGTGAATACGCACTCAATCTGGTTGTTTTTACGAACGGTGGAACTATACATGGCTTAAATCGCCAGGGAATTGAAATGGCGCAATGGGCCTGGCCTTATCAACTGGATGAGCCAATTACCCAGACTGCCTCATCCGACGACGACGACTCAGATCCGTTCCAGGATACTGCCACCACATTCCTGGTTGCCACACGCAGCGGCCGTCTGATGGAACTGGATGTGGCGGACAGCCAACCAATGCCCTCATGGACGAAAGACGGACTGGGTGGAGCGACATCGTTATTCTGGGATGATTTGGACAAAGACGGTCGTCCGGACACCGGTCTGATAGGAACACGATTTGGGAATGTGTATATGTTCAGGCAGATGGACACACTCCAGCCGCAACAGGTGCTTGAACTGGACCTTGAGAGTGCGGTAGTGTCCGTAGCCATGCTCCGTCGCACTTCCGGTCAATCCCCGGACCTGCTCACCATAACTGAAAATAGCCTTATACGTTTTTTCAGAGGAAGAAAACAGACCCCGCTTCTGACCCACCCCAACATGAACGCGGATTCCCGGCAACTATCGGCCAGCGTGTCGGTTACAGATGTAGAAAACGACCGGGTTACAGTCTTACTGGAGATGTTCAACCCTGAAGAAGCCACCTGGCAGCGGTATCGGAGCAGGTTCTGGAAACAGGCAACGGCCCTTTGTTCTGGCCGTCCATAACACCGCCGCCTGGTGCCGAGCAAGTCAGTTACCGTTTCCGGTTTGATGATGGTTTTACCGGGTTGTACGTAACACCGCCAGAGGGACCGGAGGTACCTACTCTACCTGCTCAATAATGTACTGCCTGTTCTGTTGGCAATGCTTGGTTTGGGGCTAGTCGTAGGTGGTGTTTACTTCACCCAGAACTCTAAATCAGCCACTACCCAGGCCCGCCGGTTCTACCGTCGAATTCAGCAGCGTCCGGTAGATACCTTGAAGTTACTCGAAGAGAAGTATGAAGAAGTAGACGGCTCACCGACTTTCTTCTGCAACTGGCAAGTTTGGCCCGGCAGCAAGGTGACACTTATGTCGCCGGCATGAGTGACGGGCTTTTCCTGTTATCCAATCGACCGCAGGCGGGTCTGTCCATTATTCTGCGGACACTGGACGAGGTTGCCGCAAGTGACCAGCCGTGGCAGCCACTCGAACAACGTCAGGCATTGTACCGGAGCGCCTATGCGCTGCTAGAAGCCCCGTCAATTACAGAGCTGACCCTCCTTCGCCCGCAATTGCTGGAAGTTCTGGTTCAGATGGATCGCCACAACGAATGGTCTCCGGTTCTGGACAGCCTTCTACCGGTGCTGGCAAACCTGCGTGATAGCGAGCGTGTTGAGTCAGTGGATGATCGTCTGGTTTACCTGAATCAGGCGGCGGTCCGGTTACGTGAATTACAGGAACAATTACCGGCATTCAGCCATGATGTGGAACGAACACTCGTCCGGCTCATTGCCCGGCGTTGGTCCGCGTTGATTAGTGCTGAAATTGAGGAGCAGCGTGGACGGGCGGAACTTCAAATTGCCCTCAAGACGAAACGCATCGTGCCCAATGGCCGAACGTATGTAGCCATGGAGATCCGCAATAACGGCCGTGCGCCGGCTGAAAACATCATTGCCATGCTGGAAACCGGTCCTGCCTATCATGTATTTACACCGCCACAAACGATTGCCTTCCTGCCTTCCGGCCGAACACGTCAGGTGCGTTTTTTGGTTGAGCCCAAGGTAGAGGACCGTTTCCGGGTCGCCTTGTCTATGACCTATGATGATCGCAACCGCACAGCCAAGACCCAGGCATTTGGCGATATGGTTCACCTGTTACCGCCTGTACGCGAATTCACGCCCATCACCAACCCCTATGTGCCGGGAACACCGCTGCGCCGGAATAGTCCCCTGTTCTTCGGTCGGGAAGAACTATTCGAGTTCATCCGCGAAGCAACTATGGCAACTGCCGGCCGCAATGTGCTGATGCTGGTGGGACAGCGCCGCACCGGGAAGACATCAGCCCTATTACGGATTCAGGAGTATCTGCCGCCACACCTGATTCCAGTTTATATTGACTGCCAGGCATTGGGAGTAGCACCGGGAATGCCCGCCCTGCTGGAAGAATTGGCCTGGCAGATCGCCGACACCCTCAGTGAGCGTGACATCATCTGTGAAATGCCTGATCATCAGGCTTGGGAAGCCGAACCAACCCGGCTCTTCCAGCGCAACTTCCTACCTCATGTCCGTTCGCTCCTGCCCGATGAAGCCATGCTCCTGCTGGTCTTTGACGAATTTGAAGCGTTCGAGTCCATGGTAGATGACGGGCTGCTACCACGTACGTTATTCACCTATATGCGGCACCTCATGCAGCATAGCGTTGGCCTGAGCTTTGTCTTTGTAGGTACACGTCGTCTGGAGGAAATGAGCAGCGACTACTGGTCGGTCCTCTTCAACATCGCCCTCTATCGCAAGATCGATTTCCTGTCGGAACAGGCAGCGACACGTCTCATAACCGAACCGGTAGCGCCATTTCTGGTGTACGACGATCTGGCGATCGACAAGATTTTGCGCGTTACTGCCGGACACCCCTACTTCCTGCAGCTTGTCTGCTATACCCTGGTCAAACGGGCTAATCAGGAACGTAACGGCTATATCACCATCTCTGATGTCAACGATGCGCTGGATGAGATGCTTCGTCTGGGTGAAGTCCACTTTGCGTATTTGTGGCAGCGGTCCAGTTATGTGGAACGGGCATTGTTGACTGCGGCAGCTCACCTCGCGGATCGCAACGAACCCCTCTATGCCGAGGAGTTTAGCGAATACCTGCAATCCTACGGGATTGAACTGGATCCCGCAGAGGTGACGACCGGCCTCAATTCGTTGGTCGAGCGGGATATCATGCGAGAGGTCAACGAGGAAGGAACGACTGTCTACGATCTGCGCATTGGGTTGGTTGGATTATGGGTAGCCCAGAACAAAAGCCTGTCCCGACTACTGGCACAGACTGAAATCTGATCAGTCAGGCAATGGCCCTGGGTAGCCAAAAATGAGCCAACCTGGCCGACTGCCCCTGACCAAATTCATCCCACGTATCTATTTCCAATTCAAACACAGCCAGAGCGGCCGTCGGCAAGCGCTCGGCGTGACCGCTCAGGTCCTCCATGAGTTCCTCCAGGCCGGGATTATGCCCAACCATGAGGATTGAGGAGATCGACTCATCCGTCGCTCTGGCAATAGCTACAACCGTTTCCGGGGCAGCATGATACAACCGATCCGTGTAAACGATATCGCCTTCAAAATTCATAGCCAGGGCAGCGGCAGCGGCCGTATCGGCCGCACGAGTGGCCGTTGATGAATAAATGAGATCAGGCACCAATTCCTGGCTATAGAGAAGCCGTCCCATTCGGGGTGCATCATTACGGCCGCGTTCGTTCAACGGCCGTTCGTGATCACTGAGGGAGGCATTTTTCCAACTCGATTTGCCGTGTCGCAAGAGCATCAGTGTCTTCATACTTTTCTCCGGCGGCTCAACCCTGAGTTGAGTAAGCAAAAGAAAAGGGGCATGCCGCCTCGCTATGCCAACGGTCATGCCCCTTTTTGGGTAAGACGGATTCTACAGTTCTTCGACGGAATTGATGATCTCTCCTACAAGGCCGTACTCTTTGGCCTCTGTGGCTGACATCCAGAAATTCCGATCGGTATCCTGCTCAACCTTCTCCAATGGCTGCCCCGTTTGACTGGCGAACGTCTCATTCAAGCGCCGCCGCATCTTCAGGATCTCTTCGGCTTCAATCGCAATATCGGCCGCCTGCCCACGTGCACCACCCATTGGCTGGTGCAGTAGGAAACGGGTATTCGGCAAACTGTAACGATCCTCAACCGGTACCGAAGCGTAGATCAGGGCACCCGCGCTGGCGACCCACCCGGTGCCGATAATCCGGACACGGGGCTTCACAAACCGGATAACATCAAAAATGGTGTCGCCCGATTCGACATGACCTCCCGGTGAATTGATGAACAGGTTAATCGGCTCATCCGATTCGGCCGCAAGCACTAACAGTCGCTTCGTTATCTCCTGGGCCACCTTCATATCAATTTGGCCGTAAAGAAGGATAGTCCGGTCCTTTAGTAAACGATCCTCAAGTGAACCTGGTCCCATCTCTTTGGGCTTATCGTCTGATGCATCCGGTGTGGTTTCGGGGTCTTCCGGCTCAATTGGATCCACTTCCGGAAATTCCTCAAGCAACGGCAACTCAGGTTGCCAGTCAAATTCACGGTTCATACCATTCTCCTGCCTGGTGTAGAGACTCTGCCTCAGTCACGCTTG
The DNA here is from genome assembly GCA_041390945.1 of Chloroflexota bacterium. Lineage (GTDB taxonomy): Bacteria > Chloroflexota > Anaerolineae > Promineifilales > Promineifilaceae > Promineifilum. Next base: position 1,736 of record JAWKOY010000018.1, on the reverse strand, counting down.
ATGCTGGTAAAAGCATTCAAGCCGGGGTAGATGGCAGCGTCTCCCAGGTCTTCTTCAATACGCAGCAGTTGATTGTACTTGGCAACGCGGTCACTGCGGGCCGGGGCACCGGTCTTAATCTGTCCTGCGTTCAAGGCTACAACAAGGTCAGAGATCGTCGAGTCTTCCGTTTCGCCACTGCGATGGGAGACAACGGCCGTCCAACCGGCATCCTGCACCATATGTACAGCCTCAATGGATTCAGTCAACGTACCAATCTGATTGACCTTGCACAACAGACTGTTGGCAACCTTCAGGTCAATACCTCTGGCAATGCGTGTAGCATTGGTCACAAGCAGATCATCACCAACGATTTGGATGCGGTCGCCCAGCTTTTCCATCATCAGCGTCCAGGTATCCCAGTCATCCTCATGGAGTGGGTCCTCAATGGAGATGATCGGGTACTTGTTGACCCAATCCACCAGAAAATCAACCATCTCCGGGCCGCTCAGGTCCTTACCTTCGGTCTTCAGATGGTATTTGCCATCCTCATAAAACTCAGAAGCGGCAGCGTCCATTGCCAGCATGATATCTTCACCGGGACGATATCCAGCCTTTTCGATAGCCATAAGGATGAGGTCGAACGCCTCGCTGTTTGCGGATACGCTTGGAGCAAATCCACCCTCATCACCTACCGTCGTGCCATAGCCCTTCTCGCTCAAGACCTTCTTCAGGCTGTGGTAAATCTCAACACCCCAACGTAATGCCTCATGATAGCTGTCCGCACCAACGGGCATGATCATGAACTCTTGCAGGTCTGTTGAACCGGCCGCGTGCTTACCGCCGTTCATGATATTCATCATGGGGACGGGCAAGGTGCGTGCTGATACCCCACCCAGATAGCGATAGAGAGGGGTCTCCTGGCTGGCTGCGGCCGCTTTGGCAACGGCTAGCGACACGCCCAATATAGCGTTGGCGCCCAGGCGGCTCTTGTTCTCTGTGCCGTCCAGGTCCATCATGGCGTAGTCAATTCCTACCTGATCGGCTGCGGACCAACCGACAACCAGCTCAGCCAGTTCACCATTGACTGCATCAACTGCGTCCAAGACGCCCTTGCCGCTATATCGACCCTTGTCGCCGTCGCGCTTTTCCCAGGCTTCGTGTACGCCGGTGGAAGCGCCGGACGGAACAATAGCTGTACCAACCGCGCCGTCAAAGAGAGCAACTTCAACTTCCACGGTAGGATTTCCGCGTGAGTCTAGAACCTCGCGCCCGTGCACTGATTCTATGTAATCCATGGATATTCTCCTTGTAAAATTAAGAGGGACTTTCCGAAGTGTCCGGTCAATAGACTATACTGAATCCTGCCCGGTCCAGCAAGACAAATGCAGTGATCCTGAGGTAATGCCAATACTATTCTGGAGCCGGTCAGCCCCAGATGTGCATAGGCTTATCATGAACTACCCTACGCGGCCAGCAATCGAGGTTGTCAACTAATTCCCACACCGCTATAACTCTTGGCAATGGCCGTATCTTCCCGAAAGTCAACGACGCCGGATATACATTCGCTTTGGGCAGGACTGACTGAATCCCTGCTGACCATCTTTGACGCCCATAGTGTCTGTGCGACGCTGGCTGAGGAAATCGCGCAGTTCGCCGGTACGCGTACGGCCGTCTGCATCAGCGATGCGGACCACACCCATTTCGATGTATGGATCGCCACCCCGGATGCCGGCCTGGAGCAGCTTCGCTGGCGG
>JAWKOY010000017.1:0-337860 GCA_041390945.1 Chloroflexota bacterium | reverse complement strand
GCGCCAGTTGGATGAAGCTGCCCTGGAACAGGCTTTATTGAGCCGAGGCGTCCAATTTGTTGTTGATGATCCCGGCCGGTATATTTTGCTCTCGTTGAGTCGCATCCCGGTTTACTTCAAGTTTTGGCCGTCGGCCGAATCTGGCCTGATCAGTAACATTTCCCGCGTCGGCAGCTTTGCACTGTTCCTACCATTAATGATCGGAGGGTTGATCTATTCATTAGCCAATAGCGATTTACGTCGGCGCACGCTGAGACAATCGTCACTCCTGCTACTATTTATGGTGGTCTATACCGGTATCCATTTGGCTTCATGGGCATTAATACGCTACCGGCTACCGGTTGATGCGGTGCTGCTGATCTATGCCGGGCTAGCCGGAACGGCTATCTGGTCGGCCATTAAAAAGCGACGAAATGCCGACAGCAACAGAGAGAATCAACTGATCAACACCTGACCTGGAAACAAGCCGGGCACGTTTTTGCAGCTTATGCGTATCCTGTTTATCGTTCCTTACGCACCGAATCTCATCCGGACCCGGCCATACAACCTTATTCGTTACCTGAACGAGGGTGGGCATGAAGTAACCCTGCTTACACTTTACAGCAGTGCGGAAGAGCAGCAGGACCTCACCACTTTGCAAAATGCTGGCGTCCGGGTCATTAGTGAGCCCTTGTCGCGTAGCCGCTCTCTCCTCAATAGTGCGGGGGCATTCTGGACACCGGAACCTCTTCAGGCCGCATATTGCTGGCAGCCGGCATTGGCCCATCGCATTGATGAGGTACTCCGCCCGGTAAACGGGCAACCTCCCGTAGACGTAATCCATGTGGAACATTTGCGTGGCGCACGGTACGCACTCCATGCGTTGACTGCCACGCGGCAAATACGTCCGACGAATGAGTCGCATACCGTGTCAGACAAGCATGCGATCCCAGTGGTTTGGGATAGCGTGGATTGCATCAGTCATTTATTTCAACAGGCAAAAACACAGAGCAAGAGCCGCTTCGGCCGTTGGATAACCCGATTCGACTTGCCACGTACTGAGCATTATGAAGGTTGGTTGGCCTGGCAGTTCGATACCGTTTTGACTACCTCGACCGTTGATCAGGAGGCATTGTTGCAGTTGGCATCGGCCTATCGTACTGGTTCACCAGTTATAGAAGTGTTGCCTAACGGGGTTGATCTGGATTACTTTAAACCTGATCCCTCTGTGATCCGAGAGCCGGCCACGCTGGTGTTGAGCGGTAAGATGAGCTACCACGCCAACGTTTCAATGGCGGTACATTTGATTGATGAGATCATGCCATTGGTTTGGGCCAAGCGACCCGATGTCCAGGTGCAGATCGTCGGTAAAGACCCTGCTCCACAGGTGCAGGCACTGGCGGCTCATCCTCAGGTAATTGTTACCGGAACTGTGCCTGATGTGCGACTGTACTTGCAAAAGGCGACGGTGGCCGTCGCTCCAATTACCTACGGAGCAGGCGTGCAGAACAAGATATTGGAAGCAATGGCTTGCGCCACACCTGTGGTGGCGACGCCAATTGCAGCACGTTCCCTTTCTACCGGTCCAAATCACGAGATCCTAATTGGACGAGATGCCGTGGAGTTCGCTGCTGCGATCCTATCTTTGCTGGAAGATCCGGGCTGGCGGACGCGTGTTGGGGATAGTGGTCGTGCTTATGTGGAGGTACATCATAGGTGGTCGCGTATAGTTGAGAGCCTGGTCAAAACCTATGACACGTTGATCTTAGACTCTCGAACCCGTGGAGTGAAAGACGCCACCACCCAGATAGACTCCTAATGATTTTTAACACGGGCGTATAAATAATTCGTCTTATAAGATGGTAGGATTTATACTTGCGTCCCCTACTATTCCTACCCAGTAGAAACCCAATGTTATTGAGTAGACATTGACGCGAATCTGGCGTCAGCACCTTGCTGACTATAATTCGCCACTCTTACCTATGGAATCTTCTTTCCCTTCGCCTGTGAAAGATGCTAATGAGAAGCAGGCATATGCAGATCAAAAACAGTTCCAGTTGTCTCATAGAAGGCAATGGCTGTTTTACATTGCTTCGCTCATCGTCAATGATGTCGTAATGACCGCACTCGCCTTTCTGCTGGCAGTCTGGGTTCGGTATAATGTTTCACTGCCCTTCTTCAACCTTCAAGCAACTCCTACTGTACCGTCTTGGGGTGTTATCATATTAGGGTTGGTCCCACTGTGGCTTATCATTTTTGCTTTCCAGGGTGTCTATCAAAAGCGTAATTTGCTCGGAGGTCTACAGGAATACTCCGGCGTTTTTCGCGCAACGTCGTTTGGAATGCTGGTGATCGTTATCTTTGGATTCTTGCAACCCTTGTCTACACCGGCTCGCGGATGGGTGCTGCTTGCCTGGGTCTTTGCTTTTACGTTCATCGTTACAGGACGGTTTACTTTGCGTCGCGTCATCTACACATTGAGGCGACGCGGATACTTCCTGTCAGCAGCATTGATTGTTGGCTCTAATACAGAAGCTCAACTATTGGCTGAGCAACTGCTACATTGGCCTACGTCAGGGCTTGCGGTTCTGGGGTTTGTGGGACTTGATCCGGTAACTGAAGATTCGTTGGATAACGAATTGCCGATAATTGGAACCTTACCTGACCTGGAAAGATTGGTTACCGACCTGGACGTGGAGGAGATAATCCTGGCTACCAGTGCACTGAGTCAGGAGCAAATTTTGGATGTCTTCAAGACCTTTGGTGTACGTGACGGGGTAAACTTACGTTTATCAACCGGACTATTTGAGATTATTACAACGGGCATTGACGTCAAGGAAATTGCCTCTGTCCCCCTGGTTCGGGTTAACCAGGCGCGCCTCACCGGATTGGATTGGCTCATGAAATCTGTCATGGATGTAATTATGAGCATTGGCATATTGGTGCTGGCAGCGCCTATCTTGCTGCTTATCTCCGCTATGATTAAGCTAGATTCGCCGGGCCCTGTCATTTACCGGCGACGAGTTGTCGGCATACGGGGACGGCCGTTCGATGCCTTCAAATTTCGGACAATGGCAGTTGATGGGGATGCGATTCTGGCGGCTAGTCCTCAATTGCAGGCGGAACTGGAAGCAACTCATAAGCTTAAAGAGGATCCCCGTGTCACACGAGTTGGTCAATTTTTGCGCAAGACCAGTTTGGATGAATTGCCCCAGTTTGTAAATGTGCTTCGTCGTGAGATGTCTGTTGTCGGCCCACGCATGATCGCTCCTGAAGAGTTATCTATGTATGACAAGTGGGACATTAATCTACTGACGGTACCACCAGGAATCACCGGACTTTGGCAGGTGAGCGGCCGTTCCGACCTCTCATACGAACAGCGGGTACAGCTCGATATGCGCTACATTCGCAACTGGTCAATCTTGCTCGACACACAGATATTGCTAAGAACAGTCGTTGTCGTACTGGAAGGCCGAGGAGCTTATTGACGATATATTCACTCACGCTTTGTTGTTTGCACGGTATCATCTAAAGATGAAGCAATGGGTGTGGTGGTACCAAGTGTCAACATGCTCTGAGCATCGAACCAGATATTTTTGTTATGGAACTTAAAGCCCTAATCGCACCTTTACGGAAATGGTGGTGGCTCATCTTAGCCTCGACGCTGATCGCAGCTATAACGAGTTATGTGGCCGTGAGCCAACAGGCGGATATTTATCAGGCGCGGGCCACTCTCCTTATCGGTAGTGCAATCAACAACCCCAATCCTACAGGGAATGAATTCTGGCTCAGCCAGCAGTTAGCCCAAACCTATACTGACATTGCTCAACGAGAGGTGATTCAGGATGCAGTCAAAGAGTCACTTGGCTTAAGTTGGCTTCCTGCCTATTCGGCCAGTGCTGTTCCCGATACGCAACTGATTGAGATCACAGTCACTGATTCCAGTCCGGAACGTGCTATGGTGGTGGCTAATGAGGTTGCTAATCAGCTTATTTTACAGGCGCCAACGAACAAACAAGGCGCAATCGAAGAGCGCGGTGACTTCGTAGATACCCAACTTGATGAGCTTGAAACCAAGATTGAAGAGACAAATGCTGAGATCCTGGCTAAGCAAGATGAACTGGCCGGGCTATTTAGTGCTCGTCAGATCGCCGATGCACAAGGCCAAATCTCAGCTTTAGAGGCAAAACGTAACACGCTTCAGAGCAACTATGCTGCTCTCCTTGCCAGTACAAGTCAGGGGGCTGTTAACTCACTCCAGTGTGATTGAACCGGCCACAATACCGAAGGTGCCTGTTGGGCCGGAGGTCATGACAACGGTGCTGGCGGCCGCGGCTATCGGATTTTCATTAGCCGTTGCGGCTGCTTACTTGCTGGAATATTTAGACGACACGGTCAAAACACCGGCCGATATTCAGCGCGCTGTTAGTTTGCCGACCCTTACTGCAATCGCCGAATATCGGCCGGACAAACGTGCAACCTCCCCGCTGGTTACGATAGTTCAACCACGAACGCCTATTTCCGAAGCGTATCGCGGTCTGCGGACCGCAATACAGTTTGGTAGTGTAGATGATCCTATTCGTACCCTGTTGGTGACAAGCGCCACCCCATCAGAGGGCAAAAGCTTCACGGCCGCCAATCTGGTTGTTGTTATGGCTCAGGCAGGTAACAGAGTGTTGTTACTGGATGCTGATCTCCGCAAACCGGTTCAAAATCGGTTGATGGGTATGACCCGTCATTATGGGCTGACCGATTTATTGCTGGCCCGTTCAATTGATATTAATCCTGAAAAACCGGGTATGACCTACACTCATTTTAAGCAGGCGATTGTGGAAACGGAACAGCCGTATTCTTTCTTTATCGCGAGTGGGTCGATCCCTCCGAACCCGGCTGAGCTTGTGGGGTCAACAAAACTCAAGAGTTTACTTAATATCCTCGCTAGAGGATTTGACTACGTGGTTATTGATAGCCCACCTGTGTTGGCCGTTACGGATGCGGTTATTTTGAGTACACGTGTAGATAGAGTCCTACTGGTTGCCAGAGCCGGGCAGACACGCCGTAATCAATTGAAACAAGCTCTAAGTCGATTGGAAGATGTTAATGCCAATGTGATGGGTGTAGTCCTCAATAGGTTGAACACACGGAGTCGGGAATACGCATACGATTATTATTACAATTCACATAATAGTAGCTATTTCCACGATGACCCTGACAGTTCTGAGGAAGAGCTGGAGCAGCTTGCTGGACGAGGGGAGACTCAGGCGAGTGGCAAGACTATAGCAGCCAGACCTAGCTTTATTACCAGACTACTTGGTCGACCGAGTATTTAAACTCATAATCCCGCGCTTATGGTTGTACAGGTGAATATATTTTTGTATTGACACTTGTATCCACGTCATTCACCAAAGTGCGAAAGTACCACCAAGCCATCTTATATACCGATTAGAATTATGCGGAAGGAACTGAGTCAATTGCGGCAGCTTTCTCCTATGGAGCTCACCTATCTGGTAAGGGCATCCGTGTTAATGCCGGCTATAGCTGCCTCGTTACGTTGGCGTGGATTGAAGCGTACTTCACCTGGCTCGACCAAACATCGGTTAAACAAACTCCATTTGCGGGCACAGGCATGTCTGCTGATAAAATTAGCGCACTTGTAGATATTGTTGCGAGGCGACACCCGGCCTACAAGGCAACCTGTCTTCCGCAATCGTTGGTTCTCTGGCATTTTCTGCGACAGGCGGGTTATCCGGCTGATCTGCGTATTGGTGTTAATAAGCAAGACGGTGGACTGATAGGCCATGCCTGGGTTGAACTGGACGGTCAGGTAATAAATGACATACCTGATGTTAGAGATCGGTATGCACAAGTCGATCTGCCTTCATCTGTAATAGCTTTCGAATTGTGACTGATATAGGACTTGAAAAGACGAACTCAGAGCATTTCATCCGTGCCTGCCTGGCGGCTCGCCGGTATCCGGCCTTTCTTGAATGTTGCCGCTGATATCTTGCGCGAGTCTTCTTTTGATTGGGAAGCCGTACGGGATGTTGCGATACAAGACCGTGTGGCCTCGCTCCTTTACTATGCACTACGGCACGAGCAAATCTTGCCGGAGAGCTTGCTTGAAGAATTCCATAACGTATATGTATGGACCGCCACTGAAAATGCACTTTGGTTGAAAGAGCTTTCTTCGATATTAGCTATCTTTGAAGAGAAGAATATCCCGGTTATTGTACTCAAAGGGGCCGCGCTTCTGGAACCTTTGTATGGAAACATTGCTCTTCTGCCGATGTCGGATCTGGATGTGCTTATCCATCGAAGTAATGCTCCAATCGCCGTCAACTTGCTGGCTGATCAGGGCTACACGCCTACAGGGTCGGAGTTGGTGCAGGACGTGACGCTTGCGTTTGAGAATGAATTGCTTCTCTGTAAAGCGGGCCGGGTTGGTTGGGGTTGGCCGTTGGAGTTGCATTGGAATCTGTTTGACTCACCCTTTTATCAATACCGGATCCCTGAGTCCGACCTTTAGGAATCTCCAGACCGCGCTGTCATTAACAATCACTCCACAAATATTCTCAATCCGGACATGCAACTGCTTCACCTAATCGGGCATCTCTATTTTGCATCATGCCAGACGGGGTCTGCTTTGGTGGAACGATATTGCGGAAGTGATTCACGAATCAGGTGAATCGTTGGATTGGGACCAGGTTTTAAATAAGGCTGAAGCGTACAAATTACTAATCGCTACCCAGCTTGTGCTTCCGGTGCTGGCTGAAGATTGGCAGATTGCTATCCCTGAAGACGTGTTAATGAAGGTGTCACAAATGACACCCACTCCAGAGGAACAGGATATGGTCGGCCGACTGATGGTTGAAGGACGACCTGCTGCGCAACGCTTGCTGGATGACCTGACGGGGATTGGTGATTGGCGTAAGCGTGCTTCGTTTCTACGTGTTAACTTGCTCCCATCGGCCGCGTATATGGACGAGCGGTATGGAATACCCAATGATGCGGTGCGACCTTTATACTACCCGTACCGGTGGTTCAAAGGGCTGGCCGAGTTGTTCCGTGGGTCTGACTCTTCATACGCTTCAACTGATGACGCAAGTGACATATAAATTCAGTGATTAAGACGGGGTGGTTGATGGATTATAAGGTTAATGAAGATGTGATATACCGGCGCATTGAGGATGAATTTGTCTTAATCAACCTCCAAAGCGACCAAATATTTACCTTGAATCAGACGGGATCAACCTTTTGGGAACTCTTGATGGAGGGCCTGCCGGTTAGCGAGATTCGGGCGCGCCTGCTGGATGCCTATGATGTTAGCCCCGAAGATCTGGACGCAGAGATTTCATTGATGGTTGAGAAGCTTACATCCGAGGGACTCATTGAACGAAACAGCGACCGCTAACGCCGCACAACCGGTTGACTGGTTTACGTTCGGTACAGATCAACCTGCCGGGTGGCGCGTTGACTATGACAGCGAGTCACTCAAGCTGACCGGGAGTAGCGCATATGACTCTTTATCAGTCGCTGAAACCGATCGCTGGACAGTCATACTTGACGGCCGACTGCACAATAATGACGCATTGGCAGGATATATACAGTCGGGTAATGATACGCTGCCAATCAGTGATGCCGAATTGGTCGGTCGGGCGTTTGATGTAATAGGCACAGATATATTCGCCGAAATACATGGTGTGTTCTCGGTTATTATCTGGGACCGTACGACTGACAAACTACTGGCAGCGCGTGATCCATTGGGGATCTGGCCGCTATTTTACTACCGAAAACATAACTCTCTGCACTTGTCAACGTCGTTGACGTTGTTGAAAGATATTGCTGAGCCACCCACTTCGCTTAATCGTCCGGTGCTAGCGATTTGGGTGTCTAATGTATGGATGAGCCACGATGAGACTCCCTTCGAGGGAATACGACGCATACCAAGTCAATACTATTTTGTTGCGGAACGGGGAGATATTGCCCTAACTCGATACTGGCAACCCACATCTAAAGACGGCAAGATTGACTGGCTTGTATCAGGTAACCCGGCGGAGTTTCAGAAGCTACTGTGGGAAGCAGTGGATGGGTTGTCGGCCCATGAGGGTCCCAATGCCATTTTCCTTAGTGGCGGCCTTGATTCGGTCAGTGTTGCCATGATCGCGACGGATATAGCCAGAGAGCGAGGAGAGCCTCTCCCATTGGCTCTTTCGGTGAGGATGCCAGGTGAGGACGCGGATGAATCTGCGGTGCAGACCCACGGCGAAGAAGCTTGGCCTCCGACAACACATCATTCCCTTACAACAACTAACAGGACCTGAAGGATTAATACGGGAATCGTTAGAGCTAGCGGCATCTTACCCATCCCTTCTCTCCAGCTTCTGGCAACCTGCCTACAATCGGTTAGCCAGAACCGCTGTCACAGAAGGTATCACTACAATCCTGACTGGAGCCGGAGGGGATGAGTGGCTGGGCGTCTCTCCTTCATACACTAGCGACCTTATACGAACGATGAATGTTCGTGGATTGTATCAGTTCCTGGGGGTGTATTCGCGCTCATTCTCCATTCCACCTACGAGTATGGCGCGCAAAATATTCTGGGGTTACGGTGTGCGACCCTTACTTGGTGATGTGGGTGGGAGTGTTTTGGAATCTGTTGCGCCGGAACGGCTACAGGCACGCAAGCTTCGCTCACTGGAGCAATAAATGGCCCGAATGGCTTGCACCCGACGTTACCCTTCAGAAGGAGTTGGACAGGCGAGTCAAGCAATTGATAGAACTTGAACTGGTACAACGCAAAGAGATGCCCAGCCAATACCTTCGTGAGGTTGACAGCAGCGTTGATCATGTTGTTTATAATATGGAGCATGAAGAACGCTTTGAGCAGGGAAGGAGTGATCGGCGCGGCACTAATGGCTCCCTATGACGATTCGCGGGTTGCTTGCACTACTTGCTCCATACAAGACCGGAGCTGCTAAACCGGGGGCCTGGTCTAAGGGTTTGGTACGCCAGACGGTTGCCCATCGCTTTCCTGAGGTGGGGTTCGACCGTCAGAAGAAGCTTAGAGTATCCGGATTCTTTGATGAGGTCTTGTTCCCTGAATTCACTGAGATTTGGAAGGAGATGGGAGGACCGGTTGCGCTCGGTCAAATAGGCGTAGCTGATACCAGGTCTGTCAATGCACTTACGGCTGATGGTATGGTCTTCAAAGATCGCTCCACGCCTCTACGGTGGCTCTTGTTATACATGATGCATGTAGAGAGCTGGGTGCGTCAGAATGTTTGATGTGCTACAATTTTTGCTTGCGTGAGGGATGTTCCTTGGTTTCGTGCCGTTTGGCTGTAAAATACGTAGAATCGGAGGACGAGTGATGGGAAAGACAGAGATCAAAGAAGAGAAACTCACAGCTTGGAAGCCTATGGAGTTACGCAGTGTCGGTAGCGTAGAAGAAATTGTTCGTATGTCTGGTTCAGGCAAAGTATCTTCTCCGACTGGTGATTCAGGCGACGCGCCCAAGAAGCCGAAAGGCCAAGAGCCATAAATCATACAGATCAGGCCATGAGTGTTTTCCTGCTAACAGTGGGTGATGAATTCCCCGATTGCCCATTGCTGTGATCAGGTTTCGAATAGCTTCAAGCCACGACGAGCTGAAAAGTGAATACTCTGAAGAAGACTTGGTAGACACCTGGTTGGATGTCGACGGTCGTCATATCGCTAACGGGTATCAACGAGGTGATCAGAACTGGCTTGTCTTTCCCCATTTGGCTGAATATTATTTTGAATTGCAGTCAGAATGGGTTACAGCTTCAGACAATGGGCGCGGACATCTTGGTGAAATTCGCAGCACTTATTATCGCTCTGTCCTGCCCTTCGTTTTACAAACACAGGGATACCTCGCCTTACATGCCAGTTCCGTCGTGGCGAATGGAAGAGTGTTGACATTTTCGGCCCCTTCCGGGGTTGGGAAATCAACATTAGCCCAGGCGTTCACCAGGCAAGGCCACGCTATGTGGTCAGATGATAGTGCCATCATTGCTCCTGTAGCTGACCGGGCAGAAGTATTAAGCCTTCCCTTTCATCCCCGCATTGCCAAGATTAGCCCTGCCTGGGTCGATCTTACTGAAAACGTGGTAGACCTTCGTAGTATCAGGGAAGACTTCTCTCCAGAGGAGGCATTGCGCTTGCCGTTGCATGCTGTATTGATGTTGGAGAGAGGTGAAAAACGCACACAATCACCTGCGGATCTGGGTATGTTGCGACTCGAACCCAATGAGGCGATTACTGCATTATTGTCTCAGGCTTATGTCTTTTTCCCTAGCCAATCGAGTGCTCAACAAGACTCTCTTGCATGAGATTCTAAGTCTTGTAGAAAATGTGCCTGTCGTCAGGCTGACAATTCCTACTTCATTGACGGATCTGGTCAGGACAGTAGAGTACATAACCGCGTTCGATTTTAAGGCGCTGTCATAGGGAACCCCGGAAATGGCTCGCCATTAAATTCGATTTTATTTTATGGCATCTGTTCACAAATATCCCCTTGATTACTTTGGCCGTTTTATAGCCGATCCGATCCGCATGGGGGCTTATCGCCAGGCTCTAAAGCGTGCCGTACGAACCGATTCCGTTGTTTTGGATATCGGTACAGGAACGGGGGTCTTTGCCTTCCTCGCAGCACAATTCGGAGCCAGGCGTGTTTTGGCCGTTGAGCCGCATGATGTCATTGAGATTGGGCAGGAGGTAGCTGCGGCTAACGGGCTTGCCGACCGGATTGAGTTTATTCAAGCACTGACAACAGACATCACCCTTCCGGAAAAAGCAGACATCATTGTTTCCGATCTACATGGCGTGCTGCCGTTATTTCAGAATCACATATCTACCATTGCCGATGCACGGGAACGCCTTCTGGCTCCGGGAGGCACACTTATCCCGCAGGCTGATACGATGCAGGCAGCTTTGATTCATTCCCCGGATGCATATGAACGGACATATGATGTCCCCTGGCTGCGGAATGATCTTGATATCGATATGTCAGTGGCTCGTTGGCGACTTGTCAATGATTGGCACAGAGTCTCGCTCCGAGCCGATCAGATGGTCACCGAGCCGCGTCAATTGGCTTTCCTGGATTATCATATCTGGGATGAGAACACTTGCCTGGACTCGACGATTGATTGGGAGATCGAACAACCCGGAGAAGCACACGGTGCGGCGATTTGGTTTGACTCCATGCTGCTGGATGGGGTCGGTTTTTCGAATCAACCGGCTGATGAAAACCTGATCTACGGCCAGGCGTTCTTCCCACTCGAACACCCCGTTACCCTGACAGAAGGAGACATGGTGCAATTCCAAATCTCCGCCAAACCGGTTGATGATAGACATATTTGGCACTGGACTACAACAGTAACCGATCCGTCTGGTGCCAGGAAGGCGCGCTATCAACAGTCCACAGTCTGGAGCCATATCCGTTCCTTTCCTCCCTTCATCGACGTGAATCCGGATATATCCCTCGTCGTGATGAGCCTCTTCGGCCGTTGCCTTTGTCCTGGCCCAGGTTGATAACAAGCAGTCTGTGCAGGAAATATCCCGCAACCTTCAGGCAGCATTTCCCACTCGTTTTCTGGACACTCGAAGCGCAGAGACATTTGTTGTAGATGTCGTCGAATTCCTTGAAGGTATCTAAACCTACCCCTGGCAAAACTTTCCGCCCAAATCCCATATCTTGCTCGTTCATTTCACCTGGTATGGACGGCCGCACCGACATGGACAGTGCATCTGGCTGATTCTCCTTGTGCTACAGGGCGTTCTTCCGGCTGCAGGCGTCTACCTGACCCGCGCGCTGGTAAACAGCGTGGTAACGGCAATCCAATCCGGTGGAGACCCGGAAACGATTCGTCCTGCATTGTTGCTGGCTGTTCTGATGGGTGTGCTTCTGGCCGGATTAGAGTTGTTGCGTGGTCTGTCTAACTGGGTACGAACCGCACTCTCGGAGCAGGTGCGGGATGACATCACAGACCGGATTCACCAACAGTCGTTAGCCGTAGACCTGGCTTTCTACGATCTCCCCGAATACTACGATCATCAATACCGGGCCAGCCGGGAAGCCAGTTACCGGCCGGTCGCCTTGCTGGAGAGTGTGGGAACATTACTTCAGAACGGCATTACTCTGGCTGCCATGATGATTGTGCTGATTCCTTACGGATGGTGGCTGCCTCTGGTGCTGCTTGCCAGTACGCTCCCTGCGCTGTATGTTGTGCTTCGCAATGCCCGGCGACGATACGCGTGGCAACGGGAGATGACCACCTCTGAGCGGCGCACGTGGTATTACAACTGGCTCATTACGACACGGGAAAATGCGGCCGAAGTTCGTTTGTTCGATCTTGGCCAGCAATTCCGCAGCAACTATCAGGAGTTGCGGGCACAGCTTCGGGAAGGGCAGTTAGCAATAGTTCGGCAAGAGGGTCTGTCGGAACTCCTTGCTGCGGCAATTGCATTGCTTGCCGTAGGCGGCACCATGCTCCTGATGCTTTGGCGCGTGCTACAAGGGATATTGACCCTGGGTGATATGGCGCTCATCTATCAGGCGTTTACTCAGGGACAGAGTCTCATGCGAACGCTTTTGCAATCGGTGGGACAGATTTACGGTAATAGTCTTTTCCTGGGCGACCTGTTTGACTTCCTGGCTTTGGAACCGGGTGTACGTGATCCAAAGGAGCCGGAGAGCATTAGCACATTGGAAGACACCGCCATTGAGTTTCGGAACGTGTCATTTTCATACCCAGGATCGCTCAAATCGTCACTCCACGAATTCAACCTTTCTATTCCGACAGGGAAGACTATTGCTATCGTTGGCAGTAATGGCGCGGGCAAAAGCACGTTTGTTAAACTGCTCTGTCGTTTTTACGATCCGGTGGAAGGAACGGTGGAGCTGTTTGGGCAGGATATGCGCAACCTGGAACAGAATGATCTACGCCGGCACATGTCGGTATTGTTTCAGACTCCGGTACAGTTCAACACGACAACGGCCGAGAATATCGCCTTGGGGAATTTGGCGGCTGACCCTTCTGAGCAGGAAATTAAGGCTGCGGCGTACTTTGCTGGGGCTGATGATGTGATCGAACGGCTCCATGATGGTTATGATGCCTTATTGGGTATCTGGTTTGTGGACGGTACGGACCTTAGCTGGGAGAATGGCGACGCATTGCCCTTGCGGAGGGCATTGCTGTCCGGCCCCATTGTTGTTCTGATGAACTGACGAGCGCAATGGACTCCCGGGCAGAAACCGAGTGGATATCCCGTTTTCACGAATACGCGCAAGATCGCACAGCTATTATCACCCACCGGTTTACCACGGCCATGCACGCTGATGAAATTCACGTTATGGAAGCCGCCGGATTGTGGAATCCGGGACTCATGACTCGCTTCTGGCAAGCGGCGGCCGTTATGCCCGGTCGTGGGCAGAGCAGATGTCGGTCGCCTTGCTACTCGGTAAAGCCCCGTTTGATGAAAGAGTAGATGTTTGTGGTGCTTTGGCGCGCCGAAATGGCCCGTCAGAGAGGGCTCCCTGCCGGTTCCATCATAATTAGCAGAACTTCCGGTGGGTACAAAAAGCGCACGCGTGGCGCGCTTAGGTCCTTCAAATCCAACCCTTACTAGCTGACATACAGGTGTGTCTGTTCCTCATGATAATGGCCCATCACATAACGCCGACCCAGAGCTGAGCCGGTTATGACAGCCCCAATCAAAGGAAGACGGATCTGACCTCCGTGAGTGTGTCCACAAACATAGAGATCAATCCCCATATCGACTGCCTGGGGCATGAGTTCCGGCGAGTGGTAAAGGAGAACTTGTGGCGCATCGGCCGGAGCATCCGCGATGATTTTTTCCAGCGTGGTACTGTCGAGCGGAATATTATGATGGCAGTCGAGACCCAGAAGCGTCAGGTGACGGCCGTCATCAAAGTTCACTATTCGCCACTCATCTCGCAGCAGAGTGACCGGTAAACCGTCAAACAATGGAGGAATGATGCCGGGCAGATCAGCAGGTGGACTGCCCAATGTGGCGTACACACCATATGGTGCTGACAGTCAGGAAAGAAATTGCCGGATGAGCGCGTGGGTTTCCGGGTCTTGATTAAATGACAGATTCGCATAGTCTCCGGTGACCAGGATGATGTCAGGCCGTAGTTCTTCCATGAGCGCTAATACTTGTGATTCCCGAACGCTCAACCGTTCAATATGGAGATCACATATGAAGCAGGCGAATTGGCTCGCTTCCCGGCGCTAATCGAGAAGTACGCACCAGCAATTCGCTCAGACCGAGCTCGCGCGGTTCAATCAACGCCCGTTCCAGTCACGCCAGCTGCGGACCTGAACCCGCCAACGATGTTCGATATCCTCATACTTCATGGACTTGCGCCCGTACTGGTTAGTTTCGATGACATTTTTAAACCGTCATCATGACCTTCCGGGGCACAGCCAAAGCGCGAAGAATTGACCTTTCCAGGAAGCGAAAGATATTTGTTGGCGGGGTAAAGAGTCCAGAACCAGATAGTCAGTCATGAAAGCAGAACCTGATCGAAGAACCAGAATTGTCAGGGTGTTATTGTGATAGGAGCTAACAGACTCCGGCAGCCAGAGCCGCCAATAGCGTTGCTACCAGCGCACAACTCCAGCCGGGCCAACCGCTAGATGCAGGCACAGCGGTGTAGCGAAACGCTGTGTTAGTGTTTCTTCGGAAGAGAACCTCATCATGTGGATTGGGTGTGGTGGAGTTGTTCATTTGTATGCTTTGCATTGATTAATACTAAAATGTGCAGCTCCTGTATAGGTACTTTCCCTACGCCCGCTAGGCAATATCCTATTGCCAAACCAACCTGAATAAGTGTATTTTCGTAGGTTAACTTATCAGGTAATAAGTAGGAGCTCATAAAATTCTTTGCCTCGATGATTTTCATACTCCGGCAGTTTGTCCGAACCAGGTCATGAAAGTATCGACGAGCATCTTCGTAACTTTTACACCATCAAATGCATGTTATCGCAGAATATCCTTGTATTCCCCACTACAGTACAACGTCAGTGTGTTTCTCCCTCAACCCCAATACTTAGGTAGGTGTGAAGTAACTTCGTGATTATTGTCCAGGCACCGTTACGAACCAGCCTCTTCGGAGGTGGGACTGACTTTCCTGAATACTATCAAGAACACGGTGGGTGTGTTCTCTCTTCAACCATTGATAAATATATCTTCGTGATCATTAAGCGACGCTTTGATGACAAAGCTTCGTGTCGGCTATACGCACACCGAATTAGTTGATGGGGTTGACGAAATCCGCCACGAATTGATCCGCGAAGCCTTTCGCGTAACGGGACTTAATCGCGGGATCGAGATCATCACGATGGGTGATATACCCTCTGAGGGGTCTGGGCTCGGATCATCCAGCACGGTAACGGCTGGTGCGCCGTATGCCATGCATACACTGAAGCGGGAGTTGGGTCGTTGCCGAGCAACTGGCCCGCGAGGCGTGCTTTATTGAGCGTGATGTGCTTGGTAAACCAATCGGTCCAGGACCAAATACATTGCAGCTTTGGGTGGGCTTCTTCGATATCTGGAATTTAAGCCTAATAGAGAAGTGTCCTCGCCGCGTTCAATTGGGACCGGGTATCCGGCGTCAACTTAACCAGAACCTGATGCTGTTTTTACGGCATACAACAAGACAGGCGGACACAATTCTGGAAGAGCAGAAACACAATGTCCGGGAGAGAAAGAAGCCGTCCTCAATGAAACGAAACAGCTTACATGCATCGCACTAGAGCAGTTGAGCAGGGCAATGTCCAGGCTATTGGTGAATTGCTTCATGAAAGCTGGATGCTTAAGAAACAACTTGCCAGCCGGATCAGTAACAGCACCGTGGATGATCTTACGCGTCAGCTAGGGAATCCGGGGCTACGGGTGGCAAGATATCAGGTGCCGGTAGGTGGATTCTTGTTGCTATATTGCCCACCTGAGTATCAGGAGCGTCTACGATCCGCACTAAGCGACCTTTCAGGAGCTCCCCTTTAACCTGAGTTTGGATGGAAGCAAGGTCATCGTTGATTATCAGGGATAAGGTCATATGACCAAACATCAGGATCAAAACTTGCCGGCGCAGGTCGACGAATATTTTAATGGCTTGAAAGTCACACTGGATAGCATTGATCATCGACCGATTCAGCAAGCTATTGATGTGTTCCATCAGGCCCGCCTTCAGCGCCGACAGGTCTTTATTTTTGGGAATGGGGGCAGTGCCTCCACAGCCTCTCACATGGCCTGTGACCTGGCTAAGAATACATATCAAAGCGAATTGCCTCCCCTTAAGGTTCTAAGTTTATCTGACAATACAGCCATCTTTTCCGCCTATAGTAATGACGAGGGGTACGAAAACTCATTTGCCATGCAATTGGCAAACCTTATCGAACCCGATGACATCGTTGTTGCTATCTCAACCAGCGGTAACTCTCCCAACGTGCTTCGTGCTGTGGAATTGGCCCGGAGCCATGGCGCATATGCGATTGGTTTTACGGGCTTCTCCGGGGGTAAATTGTCCGAAATGGTTGATCTGGAACTTCATGTACCCAGCGATTCTATTGAGCAGGTGGAAGACATTCATCTGATGCTGGAGCATCTGATTACCAAGGCGCTGCGTGAAATGACGGCCGAGAAGGAATGACCGGATCCGCCCTCAAGCAGCCCGCGCTGTTTCTCGATCGCGACGGCGTTCTCATTGAGAACCGCGACCAGTATGTCCTCCAATGGCAGGATGTGGCGTTTCTTCCTTCAACCCTGCACGCTCTCCAGACGGCCGCCCGAAGTGACTACCTGATTGTTATCGTTACGAACCAATCGGCCGTGGGGCGGGGGCTCCTTTCCCTTGAGGGTGCTCAGGCGATCAACCGGCGAATCGTGGAAGTGATTGAAACGCATGGCGGCCGCATTGATGCGGCATATTTTTGTCCGCATGCACCTGACGATCACTGCACCTGCCGCAAACCCCAGCCGGGCATGTTGTTGCAAGCGGCCGGGGACCTGAACATTGACCTGAGTCGTTCGGTCATGGTTGGTGATGCGCTCAGTGACATCATGGCCGGACAGGCGGCCGGTGTGCCGCATACCATCCTCGTGCGTACCGGGCGGGGCCGACAGCAAGCAAAGCTCCCCCTAGCGACATCACTACGGCCGTTCTCGGTTGCCGATGATCTGTCTTCGGCACTCACTGAACTCTCCGCTAACTTATCGGTTCGATCCTCCTAACTCCCCCGACCGGTAAATCTTCCCCCAACGATCTCAGTCCATTTCTGTGATGTGCCGAAGCCTTAACCTTCGGTATCATTGGTAGGTAGTGGCGCAAAGTGGTGCTGGAAGTCGCAGCCTGCATTGTTGCCGCGAGGATAATTATCCCGATATAAGAGAGGGGGCAGTATGAAAGTAGCCGTCATTGGCGGGGGATCCAGCTATACCCCTGAACTAATCAATGGATTTCTGGAGCGCTGGGACACCTTTCCCGTTTCTGAACTATGGTTAATGGATGTGTTGCCGGAGCGTCTGGATGTTGTCGGCAAGTTTGCCCAGCGCATGGTTGCTGCGCAGGGATCGCCGTTTGAGGTTCACCTGACCACAGACCGGCGCGAGGCTGTGGCCGGGGCCAGCTATGTGACCACCCAGCTTCGTGTGGGATGGATGCAGGCCCGGCGCGAGGATGAATACCTGGGCCGGGCAGACATGGGCTGATCGGCCAGGAGACAACCGGAGTCGGCGGGTACGGCTAAGGCGCTGCGGATCATCCCGGTGTTGCTGGGAGTGGCGGCCGATATGGAGGAGCTGACTGAGCCGGGTGCATTGCTGGTCAACTTTACCAACCCTGCCGGACTGGTGACGCAGGCATGCCTCTATGCACCGGAGGTGCCGTCGGTTGGTGTCTGCAATGCGCCGTTCAACATGAAGATGACCGTTCTGGAGGAACTGGCCGGGCTGGGCATTACGGTTGAGCCGGAGCGAGCGCAGCTTGACACGCTCTTCGGCCTCAATCATCTAACCGCACCGGGGCTTCACTGTTGATGGGGAAGACGTCTGGCCGAGGGTGCTGGAAGGGTACGTCAGCCAGTTACGGCAGGAAGACTGAACCGGAATGGCCGGTTGGAACCGATTGCGTCCTTGCGCATGATCCCAATTACTATCTGCAATACTTTTACGCCATTGACCATAAGCTGGCGGAGCAGGAGGCGTGGCCGCCTTCACGCGCCGAGCAGGTGATGAAGATTGAGGATGGAGCTATTTGCCCCCATGCCGAGCCGGATCGCAACGAGCCGCCGCCGGGGCTGATGCAGCGGCGGGGCTTACTATTCAACGGTCGCTACACAACTGCTCAATGCCCATTACAACGATCTGAAGGAACAGCACATCGTTAATGTGGCCCATCGTGGCGCTGTTGCCGGGTGGCTGGAAGAGTGGTGTTGGAGCTTCCGGCCTTGGTCGGCCGATCCGGCATCCGGCTGATACCGGCTGAACCGCTGCCTCCGGTCGTGTTTGGACTAATGCAGCAGGTAAAGATGTACGAACTGCCGACCGTGGAAGTGGCCGTTCATGGTGATCGAAATGCCGCCTACCAGGCGCTGCTGGTTCATCCCCTTGGCCCGCTGGTTGATAAGGTCGAGGACGTACCGACGATATGTTGAATACCCATCGGGCGTATCTGCCGCAGTTCTTTGCTGGGCAATAAGCCATAGCTGGGAAGTACCTGATGCGTTATTTTCTGGGAGTTGATATCGGCAATACCAAGAGCCATGCCTCTGGTTGCCGACGAGCAGGGTAGGTGTCTGGGATTTGGGCAGGCCGGGCCGGGGAGTTGGGAGGCGGTTGAATGGGAAGCCTGGCCGGTGTTGCATGACATTGTGGGTCAGGCGCTGACACAGGCTCAAACAGATATGGAGTCGCTGGCCGGAGCCGCTTCGGCTATGCCGGTTACGATTGGCCGGAAGATCGGCTCGGTCATGTAGCGACGACTGAACCGCCAGGACTTAGACGAAACGAGCTACACACTGGGCAATGACACGCCAGGGCTGGCACGGTGGTAGAGGTGGCCAGTGGTGGTTGTGGCCGGGACGAGCAACAATTGCCACGGTCGTGATCGATACGGCCGTGAGGGGCGTATCACCGGCTCCGGCCATACCTTTGCCGAATATGGGCGCTTTCGAGATCGTGCAGAGCCGTCCAGGCCGTGTCTCTGGAGTTGTCGCGGCCCGAGACGGCCTTGAGTGGCGCATTTGTGGACGGACTGGTGCCAGGGATGTGGATGATCTGCTGGCTGACGAACGGGAACGGTACCGGCGGAAGATGCCGTACAGTGGTCTCGCGCTGCGGAAGAAGGCGATCCCGTTGCGTGAGAGGTAATCACCTGGGCCGGGCAGGAGCTGTGGGGAATCTGGCGAACGGGGTTACCCGGCAACTGAATCTGGAAGCGGAAGTATTTGATGTGGTCTTGTCCGGCAGCCTGTATAAAGGCGGTACGATGCTGACTGCTCCCATGCAGCAAACCATTCACGCAGTCGCCCCCGGTGCACGACTGGTGCGCTTGCAGGTTCCGCCAGTCACAGGTGGCGTGCTGGCGTATATGGAACGTCGGTTTGGGTACGCCGTTGCCTGTCCGCAGTTGATAAAGTCGGTCCGGGGAGCGTTATGAATTTGCCGGCTGATTGAGTTTGGCCGCAACGCCGATTGTGTTATCACCCATGTATTGCTCTCTATTCACAATGAACTCGGCCGTTGCCTGATTCTGGGTTTGGTGATGGGCAACGACAGCCGACAATAACATCAGGAGACGAAGCACCGATGGACTTTGCCTTAAACGAAACGCACAAGATGGTGGAGAAGACGGTCTATGACTTCACCCGGAAGGAAGTCTTGCCGATTATCAAGGAGCACGACCGCAATCACACGTATCCGCTGGAACTGGTACCCAAGATGGCCGAGTTGGGTTTGCATTGGGCGTGTGCCTTCCGGTTCGCTACAGGGGCCGGGATGGATTACATCCTCACTGGGTATCGTCTCCGAAGGGCTTGAGTTCGGCGATTCGTCGGTGCGCGAGACTATTGCGGTACATCTGGGCCTGCATGCACTACCCATCTTCCAGTGGGGCACCGACGAACAGAAGCAGATATTTGCCGCTGGCAACCGGACAGAATCTGGCCTGCTTTGGCCTGGACAGAACCGGAGCCGGGTCTGACGTCGGCGCGCTCGCCAGCCGGGCTCCGCAAGGATGGATGACTATCTCGTCTCCGGCGAGAAGATGTGGGATTACGCTGGCGGATGTAGCGAACCGCTTCCTGTGTTTGCCAAGACCGACCCGGACAAGGGCGCGGCATTACGGCTCATCCTGGAACGCGGCTGGCCGGGCCTGACCACAGGAACCATTGAAGGCAAGATGGGCGTTCACGCCAGTAATACCGGCTGGATCGCTGCTGGACAGGTCCGCACGCCAGCCACCGCCTGGGCGAAGAAGGGGAGGGGTTCAAGATTGCCATGAGCGCCCTGGATACGCCCGCTATGCGTTGCGTCCGGGGCTGTGGGAATCATGAAAGCCTGTCTCTGAAGAATCCATTGGCTATGCCAGAGAGCGTAAAACGTTCGGCCAACCGATTGTTGATTACCAGCTTGTCCGGCAGATGCTGGCGAATATGGCCCAGAGCATTGATATTGGCGAGTTGTTGGTCCGGAAAGGGGCCGGCTGGCTGAAGAACCAGGGATTCGCAATACCCGCGAGACCAGCATGGCGAAGTGGTACTGTACCGGAAGGCGGCACGCCGGGCGGCCGATGATGCCGTACAGATTCACGGGGCGTATGGTTGGCTCCGATGTGAGTACAACGTTGAGCGCCACTTGCGAAATTCCAGCGCCGTTATCTACGAGGGGACGTCCCAGATTCACAGCTGATGCAGGCCTCTTATGCGTTGGGCGAGCGCAAGACGAAGCCGATGCGCTGCGAGCTGCCTGCATATGATCCTGACTTATTGGGAAGGTGAAAGTGGCGGCTCAATCCGACCATCTGGTCTCTGGACTAACGTAATGTGGGTGGTACGTATTGTTGGGACAGGTTACAGGCGTTTGCCAAGTTGATGCGACACCAGCTGATCCTTAGAGTTTCGCCTGACAACCTCACGATATCCGGCTGGATTAGCTTGAATCAACCCGGGCGATCCAGGGCGTTATATCACACCTAATCTGGCTAGCCAGATCAGTCAGGCAGTCAAGATTGTGGCTATGAAGCTAGGGGAAAGGTCAGCGGACGTAATGGCGTACGGGACCGTCTACAGAGAACTATATGGAAAGTTTGGCATTACTGGACGTAAACAGTTATCAGCCGCAAAGTTCCAGGAAGCTATGGATTGATTGAGTGGCGAGAGAACATTGAAGAAAACACTCCCTTCTGAGCATGTTTCTTTGAAAAGGTGATCGTTCGTATACGTCAGTATCTTTATTACTTAATGAGGTTCTAGAAAGTGGCACAATTAAAACTGAACCTATATGAGAATGGAATTGATTCCATTAAACACGCAATTGAGCATTACTCTGAGGACAAAGATGAAGCGCGAAAATACAAGTATGCAATATTGCACTTGGCCCAAGGATTATGCTCCTTCTTAAAGAGCGATTAAGGATAGAGCACCCTCTACTTATCTTTAGCAAGGTGGAGACAGATATCAATCACAACCCTACCTAAGACTGTGAATGTTGAAGAGACACTGATAAGATTAAAGAGGATTGCGAATGTTGATTTGACAAGGGGTGAACAAATCATACGTGATCTGGCAAACCTTCGAAAACGAAATCGAGCATTATGAGCCTAGATAACCAAGCAAGAGGCTGATGCGATCATTGGCGGTGCACTCCCTTTCTTGCTGGATTTGTAAGAGCTGAGTTGGGTAAGAGCCTAGAATGGGAAGTTGGCCCAGATAATTGGGAGTCGCTTCTAGCTATTCAGAGCTACTTTCAGGCAGCTGTCGGCGAAGCTAAGAAACACCGGCAGCGCACTAATACCTATTACATATCTTGCTCCTACTGCAACGAAAAAACTGCTGCCCTAGAAGCGATCTCTGAAAAACAGGATGATCCGTTTATATTGGCTGAGGCTCCCGTAAAATGTGTAGTTTGCCAGAGGACTCAATATTATTGTGTAAAGTGTCTGCGGTGGGAAAGTTCAGCACCTACAAGAAGCCCAGAATCCCCAACCTGTATAGCTATTGCCCTGACTGCAAAGTCTACGCCTGAGCGTCGGCAAATTTAGCATCCGCAATAACAATTTTGAGTATGCGTCTGAAGTGGAACGCTGGTTTCTTCACCCACACAGCCATACCCATATTACTGGCATAAATTGTTGACCCTTCTTAGAAATGTTTTTACTGTTGGGTCGAGATCTTCGACTATCCTCTTTGTTCTATCAAGCGTTTGATTGACTTTGAGTTCAAACATGAACGAGACGAGTATGGCTAAAAACCTTCCGAGCTATTATGGGCTTAGCCTCGAACACTCGTTTGTTTGGAAGTTTGATCTTCAAAATTCGAATGGATAGACGGGGAGGATATAATTCCTTCGATCAATGCCCTAATTGTTACAAACCCTCAATTGTCTCAGCGTAGATCGTGGTTTGCTAAGCAAAGCTCATGTGTCAAATGGTTTCGGTCTACTTTTCCGAGGCGATCGAGTAACCGGAGTGCGGCATCGACTTTGTTTTGCAAATTGATCACTTATCCTCTTTTTTGAAGTTGGCGTGGCTAAGTTGCTGAAGCGTTGATGCGCGGATGACCGAAGAAGTCCGAGCCGAGCTAGTCGCCAAGCTGTATTCGGAGACCGGTTTGAGCTTCTAATGAAAGCTAAGACCTTCACCGGCAATCGGCCGCAAACTATGGCTATAATTACCTTATAGTATGTGAGGGAACCGGTCATGATTGACCTGGATCGGCTGAAAACATTTCTGGTGGCTGCGGAACTGCTGAGCTTCACCGAGGCAGCCAAACAACTTCACGTTTCACAACCCACCATAAGCCACCATATCCGGCTGCTTGAAAAAGATTTTGGTGTGCAGCTCTTTGACCGGGAGGGCAACAGCCTGCAACTGACCGACGCCGGTCGCATGCTCTTGCCGATGGCCCGGCAGATGCTGCATCAGGCCATGGACATCCGCGACATGATGCTGTCCCTGGATAACGAAGTTGCCGGCCAGTTGTATATCGCCTGTAGCACAACAGCCGGCAAGTATATCCTGCCCCTCCTGGCGGCCCGTTTCCGGCAGCGCCATGCGGATATTCAGGTTACGATTTTGGCCTGCCGGTACGAGCAGTTGATTGAGCGTTTGACCAACGGCGAGGCTCACATCAGTGTCACCAGCTCCGAGTTAACCGAAAGCGGAGTACAAAGCCAGCCGTTTTTCGAGGACAGCATTACCCTGATTGTTCCGTCCTCCCATCCGTGGGCGACCCGCACATCCATTGAGCCGGACGAGCTGCCGGAAGAACCGATGCTGATTATGGAGCCGATGTCCGGGACGCGCCGGGTTCTGTTAACCGAGTTGGCTAAACATGACATCGCTTATGATGACCTGAACATTTTGATGGAAATCGGTAATGCTGAGGCGATTGTCAATACCGTGCGGCAGGGATATGGCATTGCCTTTGTCTCGAATCTTGCTGCGGCGGCCCAGGTAGAATTGGGTCACGTTGTAATGGTCCCCGTTGTCAACATGGAGATGAACCGCACCATCTACATGGTCAGACAGGAGATCAGCCCCCCGTATCGTCCCCAGGAGCTTTTCTGGCGCTTTGTCCATGACGAGGCGAATGTGGATTTACTCCGTTTGCCGAAGCAAACAGGCTAGATGGACAAGGGCGGCCACGATCGGCCGCCCTTGCCTTGCCAAACAGTGAGACGGAAGCTGTTTGCCCTTCTTAGAAGGTAAGTGATAGATGCGCGCCTTCGGATTCCATCAGGAAGGCCGGGGCGCTCAGGATTTCAACACCCTGCCGCAGGTCCTCTTTCTTGATCCCCTTGGCTTCAATCGCCAACTCGCAGAGGATGACACGGCCGCCCTGCTCCACCAGTGTATCGTAGAGATCGACGGGATCGGGCATGCCTTTCTTGCCCTGCAACTTCTCTAGTTCCCCTTTGACCAGCGCGGACGCGCCGCCGGGGCAGAAGAAGGTGATGACATCATCCCCCAGCGCAATGGCCGAGGTGCTCATAATCAATGTTGGGAATGTCCCGGTATCTGCATTGTTGCAGATGACTACTGTTTTGTTGTTACCATTTGAACTCATTGTAAATGCTCCTAATCAGTTTTTAGAAACTAAGATTTTGGGCCACGCCGGGGATGGATGATAGATGACCAATATTCCCGGCGCGGCCAGTCCCCCATAATTTTCTACCAGGCTAATCAGTCCCAGCAGGAATAGCCCCCTGTGAAGATGATGGTTCAAGCGCCCGCGCCCGTTGCTTGACGCTTTCGAGATATAGTGCCAGGGGTCGGTAGAACAGGTGCGCCCACTGGCCCACGCCTACCTCGGTATCCAGCATGGCGATCATAGCCATTACGTGTACCACATAGGTGCCATAGGTCGGCCAGGGCCAGCCGGCGTAACGGAAGGCGTGAACCATGATGCCGGTCACCGCGCCGATCAGGATGAAGGCCGGGAATATCCAGTCAGTGAGTTGCGAGAAGCGGTGCAGTTGCTCGTCCTTGCGGTAACGGCCGTAGAGCGCGTCAACAGACGTAACGATCAGGAC
This sequence comes from Chloroflexota bacterium, assembly GCA_041390945.1. Taxonomy (GTDB): domain Bacteria; phylum Chloroflexota; class Anaerolineae; order Promineifilales; family Promineifilaceae; genus Promineifilum. The sequence goes on along the minus strand of JAWKOY010000017.1, from coordinate 313,083 downwards.
GATCGTAGCGTAATAGCCTAGCCACCGCTGGGGGTGGTAGATGGGATAGATGTTGTCCGTCTGGAACCACCACAGCATTCCCAGGATAAGCACCAGCATGGTGACATAGCCGGTGACCAGCAGGAAGTGCTTCAGCCAGCGGCTGTGGCTTTTTTCCTCGTCACAGGCACGCCACCGTTTTTGTGTCGCAAAGTGGACAACGAATGTTCGCAACTCTTCGATGTAGACACGTGCAGGAATGGGTCCCTGCTTGAGCGTGTCAGCCAGGACGCGCCGGCTCATTTCCTGAATGCCCCGGATCATGCGCAGGAACAGGTATCCGCCATGAAGCAGGACAAGTACCCACACCAACATCACCGGCGCAAAGGTGTTCAGTTGCACAGAGTCGGTGACGATGTTGACGAACCCGGTGGCGACATGATAAATGACGAACGCTGCCAGCGTGATAAGCATGATGCGCACGATCGTCATGATCAGGGCGCGGTTGGAGCGGTACAGGTGGCGGCGTGGCCGCTACGATCATATTGGGCCGTCATCCAGCGCCGCAGCGCCATCATGGTTTCACCCGGTTCGGCCTGGCGCGGGCAGGTCTCGGCGCAGTCGCCGCAGTAATAACACAGCCAGGGATCGGTACTCTCCAGAAGCTGGTCGGTCAGCCCTAACTGGGCCAGCCGGATCATGTTGCGGGAAACGCGTGATCATCGTCGGCCAGCGGACAGGAGGCGGTACATGTGCCGCAGTTGTAGCAGATCTCGGCTCCTACAGCGCCGTAATCCTTGAGATCCAGCAACAGATTGGGGTCAACGCGCGCACTCATGAGTTGGGTCCCTCCGCCAGTGCGTATTGATAGTATTCGCCGTCAAAGCTAACCTCTTTCACGAGATCGTATTTCTTCATAGCCGTTACATGCCAGAGGACCGTCTGTGTGGACAGATCCGTCGCTGAGGCCAGATCGGGTACTGTTGCCGGTCCCTCCCGCATGATTTCCTGTAGCTGTTTACGGATGGCCTGTTGCTCTTTCAGGTGGCTTTGCGTTGCCTGTACTGTGTTGGTGCGTTCTTCACGAACGCGCTTGAGCAGCTCGGCACGTTGCTTGCGTTCTTCACGAGTGGTCATGCTGGCGCTCCTTCCAAAACCGGCTCTACCATCCGGCCGGGAATATCGGCCGCAATGGCATCCACCATGGCCTCATACTGATCAAGCGTCCATCCCTGGATATCGATAGCCCGGTTGGGGCAAACAGCGACGCAGGCTCCGCAGCCGGCGCAGTTGGCCGGGGTAACAACCGCGCGCCGTACCTCGTGACCGTCAACCAGCATTGTTTCAATGGTGATGGCGTCCTCATAGGCACACACCTGGGCGCATTCACCGCTGCCGTCACAGCGGTCGGGATTCACCAGAGCCTTGAACGGCTCCAGTTCCACCAACCCCTGTCCGAGCAGGCCGGCTACCTTGGCCGCCGCAGCCTCGGCCGCGGCGCAGCTCTCCTGGATGTTCATGGGACCCTGGGCTGTACCGGCCAGGACAACGCCGGGAACGGCCGTCTCCACCGGTCGCAGCTTGGGGTGAACTTCCAGCAGGAAGCGATCTGTTCCCTGCGCGACTTTTAGCAGCTCGATCAGATCGCTGATCGGATTGGGCATCATCCCCACGGCCAAGACCACAAGGTCGGCCGGTATCTCCAGTTGCTCCTCCCAGGTTAGATGGTCAGTAACCCGGACCAATAGAGGCGAGGTGTCATCTTCCGGTGCGGCGACGACTTCCGGCATTTCTTCGGGGTCGAAGCGCAGGAAGCGCACCATCTGTTCACCGGCGTGACGGTACTCTTCTTCATGTCCGCGTCCATAGGTGCGGATATCTTCATACAAGTCAAAGACGTTGAGCGTTGGGAAGCGTGTCCGTAGTTCGTTGGCGACATGTAGCGTGGCTGTGCAGCAGACGCGTGAGCAATACTCATTGACCAGACCGTCATCCTGTGGCTCATGGATGCCGTCAATTTGCCGGCTCCCTACACAGTGAACCAGGACAGCGTTGCGAACAGGTCGATTGTTTACGGTTAAGGGTTGGCCCTCCTCTTGCAGGGCCATAAGGCGAATAAGTTCGGGGAGGGTAACCACTTCGGCAAATTCGCCGTAGCCAAATTCCCCATGCCGAGGTTCATAGGGCCGGAAACCCGTCGCCACCACGATCGCGCCCACCTGTAAGGCAACATCTACGTAATTGTCTTCCAGATTGATGCCCTGCTCGCTGACTTTCAGACACTCCCCGCATCGGGTGCAATGCTCCCAATCAATGGCCGGGGTGGACGGATAACATCCGTCGTAGCGTTGGTAGATGGCCTTGCGAGTGGTTCGGCCGAAGTTGAACTCATCCGGTACTTCAACCGGGCAGGCCGCGATGGCCGCCTTGGTATGGGCAAAGCCTTCGGCGACGCCGCGCGAACGCTGGCGCAGCATGATCTGGAAGTCGCCGACGTATCCTTTCACCTCGACCAACTCGGTCTGGAGATAGATGGAGATGTTGGGATGGGTGGTCACACGGCTGAGTAGGCCATCCAGTTCTTCCCGCGCCGGACGGCCGGTGGGGAATACCGTTTCCAGTTGAGCCATTCGGCCGCCCAGAAACGGTTCTTTTTCAATAAGCGCGACTTTCAAACCACGCCGGGCAATGTCGTAGGCGGCGCGCAGTCCGGCCACACCGCCTCCAATGACCAGCGCCTGCTTCTCGGCTCGCAATTCAATGGGAGCCAGCGGATCGAGCAGGCGCGCCTTGGCGATACCGGCCGACATGAGCCGGACGGCTTTTTCGGTGGCATGGTCCTGATTGTGGTGGACCCAACTGTCCTGCTCGCGGATGCCTACATGCTGGTACAAATACGGGTTCAGCCCGGCGCGCTCGACCGTCTTGCGGAACGTTTTCTCGTGCAGCGACGGCGCGCAGGCGCCAATCACGATCCGGTTCAGACCGTGTTCGCGAATGTCAGCCTCTATGATGGCCTGCCCTGCGTCGGAGCACATGGACATATTCGTGCGTGATACCATCACGTTGGACAAGCCCTTAAGCTGTTGGGCCACGGCCTCGCATTGAACGGTGTCGCTGATATTGCCACCGCAGTAGCAGGTATAAACGCCGACTTTTACCGGCTCTTCCGGTGAATCGGTTTGAGGTTTCTTGATTTGGTCTTTCTCAGGCATGGACTGCCTCCAGGCCCACAGCGACCGGAGCCATAGTGTGTTGGGCTTCGATGTAGGCGGCTGCTTCGGCCGCCGCCGCACCGGCCATGACAATGGAATCGACGATATCCATTGGCCCGGCGGCCGATCCGGCCACAAATACGCCGGGTCGGGTTGTTTCGCAGGGCGAGATATTGGCTGAGGGTGTGGTCACAAAGCCGTCTGTCGCGACAGCCACGTCGTAAATCAGGTGCGGGTCATAGCGCGGGATCATGCCCACAGACAGGACTACGAGATCATGTTCTCGCTCAACGATTTGCGGCTCGCCGTCCATGTTTTCCACCCGTACGGTTGGGTTGTGGTCCTCGTCTTCGTGGATGGATGCAACCTTGCCCTTGACGAACTCCACACCCATGGCCCGTGCGTTCTGGTAGAACTGCTCATAGCCCTTGCCGAACGTTCGAATATCCATGTAATAAATGGTGATGTCGGCCATGGGGAGCGCGCCGGACAGGAGCATGGCCTGTTTGATGGCGTACATGCAGCAGATGCGCGAGCAGTAGGGAACGCCCAGCGTTTCGTCGCGTGATCCGGCGCACTGCACATAGGCAATGGAGGCCGGTTCCTTGCCGTCTGAAGGCCGCAGTACATGGCCGTAAGGCCCAGTGGGGGCCAGCAGGCGTTCCATGACCAGCCCGCTGATCACGTTGGGGTACTGCCCGCCGCCATATTCGGCTTTGGCGTCCATCGGCGTCGTGCTGAAGCCGGTCGCCAAAACGATGGACTCAGCCTGAATCTGACGCTGCTCCGGTACCTGGGTCAGGTCAATGGCGTCAACCGGGCAGACATTAAGGCATTTGCCGCAAACCAGGCAGTTCTCAATGTCCAGTACAGGCATTTGGGGAACGGCCGTGGAGAACGGGATACGAATACCGCGCACTGCCCCCAGATTGGCGTCGAACGGGTTGGGAAAATCAACCGGGCAGGCGTATTCACACTGGCGGCAGCCCGTGCAAAGCGCCTCATCAATATAGCGCGGTTTAACTGTGACATCGGCTACATAGCCGTTGCCGTTCTGGTGAATGCCGGTGACATTGGTATAGGTGAGTAGTTGAATGTTTTCGTGGTGGGCCACGGCCGACATCTTCGGTGTGGTGATGCAACTGCAGCAATCAAGGGTGGGGAAGACCTTGCTGAGCGAGATCATTGTCCCGCCAATGCTGGCTTCCCTTTCCACCAGAGCGACCTGGTAGCCCTGGTCAGCCAGATCGAGGGCCGCTTGCATCCCGGCAATTCCACCGCCGACCACCATGGCATCAACTTGCATATCCGGGGTCATACTGCCACACCCTCCCCGACCGGCTGTAATTGAGCCTGGGCTAACTCCTGGCTTACAGGGCCAATCTCATTCAGCAAGTCGTTCATCTGTCGCACCTCGCGCATAAACGGTGTGGTGCATACCGTGCAGATGGCGGTCAGGCGCAAGCGCCGTGGGTCGATTCCCGACTTTCCAGCAAGGGATACGTATTGTTGATGATCTGCGCGGTTCGTTCGGCACCGCCTTTGTAGGGGCAATCGGTACCGCTGTACATCACCAGGATGGCATCAATGCCCTTCTCGAAGGTGCGGAGATAGAACGATTCAGGAAACATGCAGGGGCAAAGAACCGGCAGAATGTAGGTGTTCGGCGCATAATCTGCGTGAAGCTGGCCGACGTTATCTGCCCCTGCATAACCACCGGAAAGTGTGGCAAGGATAAGAATCTTGGGCTCCACAGCCCTGCCATCTACTACGGCCGACATCTCAGCCCCTATTTGTTCCGCTCAACAAAAATGCGGTCGTAACCGGGGCCGGTAAGTGCACCCAGATACACATGGCCGATCTTCTTGGACCATTGTTCGATGAACTTCTGGGTATTGGGATCGCCGGACCAGATTTCCAGCACCTGGCCGCGCTTGATTGTGCCGATGCCTTTCTTGGCTTCCAGCAGTGGGCCGGGGCAGGCGCTGCCACGAGCGTCCACGACCTTGTCGGCCGTCAGGGTATTCAGATCAATTGTTGCAGTTGTCATTGTAGCCTCCGTCTTTCGGCAAATCTGCCTGCATCTGTTCAGCGATGCATTAGCTAAACAGGGTATTGAAATTACACTTTCCACTATACAGTGGATATATCACAGTAATTAGTGAAAAATGTCACAAGCGTCATTCAACTTTCTATGGGCAGCCTATAAAGAATATTTATGCCTCTCGTTTTCGATCCTGAATACAGGAATATTGCCTTAATTGTTCGCCATGAGGGTTCGGCTTTGCTACAGTAACATTGTGTTGTATCAGCAAAGGGAAGGATATTGATGACCCAACTTACCGAATCAGCGCCGTGGCAAGCATTGCAGCATCACCGGACACACATGACCGACGTCCATATGCGTGATCTGTTCGCCGCCGATCCCGGCCGCTTCGACCAATTTAGCCTGTCGCTTGACGATATCCTGTTTGATTATTCCAAGAACCGCATTACCGAAGAAACGATGGCCTTGCTGCTAGCCTTACCGGAGTACGCCAATTTGGCCGGGGCAATTGAGGCAATGTTTACCGGAGCCAAAATCAACACGACCGAGGATCGCGCTGTGTTGCATGTGGCCCTGCGCAATCGTTCCAATCGGCCCATCATGGTGGACGGCCGGGATGTCATGCCCGACGTCAACCGTGTGCTGGCGCAGATGCGAGTGTTTAGTGAGGCGGTCCGATCCGGGGCATGGCGCGGCTACACCGGCGAGCGAATTACCGATGTGGTCAATATCGGCATTGGTGGGTCAGACCTGGGTCCCAAGATGGCGGTCCACTCCCTGACGCCCTACATTCAGCAAGGGATGCAGTTCCACTTTGTTTCCAATGTGGATGGGACCGATATCAGCGAAACATTGCGTGTTGTCCGGCCGGAAACCACACTCTTTCTGATTGCCTCCAAGACGTTTACGACGCAGGAAACGATGGCGAATGCTCACTCTGCCCGGCAGTGGTTCCTGTCCGGCGGGGCGGATGAAGCGGCAATCGCCAAACACTTTGCGGCCATGTCGACCAACACTGAGGCTGTGACCGCATTTGGAATTGACCCGGCCAATATGTTCGAGTTCTGGGATTGGGTAGGCGGCCGTTATTCACTGTGGTCGGCCATTGGCCTGTCCATCGTTTTGGCAATTGGCATGGATCGCTTTGAGGAGATGCTTGCCGGGGCACACCGGGTTGACGAGCATTTTCGTCTGACGCCCTTTGCCGAAAACATCCCGGTTATCATGGCCTTATTGGGTATCTGGTATAACGATTTCTTCGACGCCCAGAGCCAGGCCATTTTGCCCTATGACCAGTATCTGTCGCTGTTCCCGGCCTACTTCCAGCAGGGAGATATGGAGAGCAACGGCAAGAGCGTGCGCAAGGACAACGCCCGGGTGGATTACTCTACCGGCCCCATTATCTGGGGTGAACCAGGCACCAACGGCCAACATGCGTTCTACCAGTTGATCCATCAGGGTACCAAGCTGATCCCCTGTGACTTCCTGGCCCCGGCGCAAAGCCAGAACCCGTTGGGCGATCATCACATGTTGCTGGTTTCCAACTTCCTGGCCCAGACCGAAGCGCTGATGCGCGGCAAGACGGCGGAGGAGGTCCGGGCTGAACTGGCTGATCAGGATGTAACCGGTGACCATCTGGAGCTTCTTGTGCGAGCCAAGACATTCACCGGCAATCGGCCGACCAATTCCCTGTTATTCAAAAAGCTGACGCCGGGGACATTGGGAATGCTGATTGCGCTTTATGAGCACAAGATTTTTACTCAAGGTGTCATCTGGAATATCAACTCGTTTGACCAGATGGGTGTTGAACTGGGCAAGCAATTAGCCAAGACGATTCTCCCGGAGCTGCGGGATGACGGACCGGTGGATTCACACGACAGCTCAACCAATGGGCTGATTAACGCCTACAAGCATATGCGCTAGTATTGTTCGTTAGCCGGAAGGGATACTATGTTGATTTTACTGTTAGTCATAATTCTGGGCGGGTTGCTGCTGGCGGGTAGCCTGTTTGGCGGCCGTCGTGATAGCAGGCCGCAAAGCCGGGCCGCAGTGGGCGGCGACAAACCGAATTTTCTGGTTTTTCTTGTGGATGATCTGGACATGCACACGATGCAGGTGATGCTTGACGCCGGGCTATTGCCCAACATCAAGAGCAAGATCGTTGATCATGCGGTGGATTTCCAAAACGCGATCGTGCCGTGCAGTATCTGCTCTCCTCGCGGGCCACTCTGTTGACAGGGCGATACTCTCACAATCATGGCGTGTGGCATGTGCTGGGAGATGAAGGCCCTCAGGAGTTTGATACCTATCTGGCAAACAATAACAATGCATATTACCACATGGTTAGGATCGGACTACTATCGGGCGTTTGTCGGCAAGGATCACCTGGGCAGTGACCATCCCAACTGGGATTTCTTTGTGCCGGTTGACGGCTATGACCTGCGACCGGGTAACTACAAGGCCCGCGAGAACGGTGTGGATGTCCTGCCGCCTCTCTACCAGACGCGGTACATTGGCGATACGGCCATGCAGGCCATCCGCCTGTCCGGCAATAAACCCCTGTTCCTGATGGTTTCTACCACGGGAATCCATGTCAACGTTACCAACTGGAAGCAAAAAGGGATACTGACTAACAGTACCTTTGGCGGTGGCAACCCGGTGAGCTTCGCCCAGTTCAAGGATGAGGTGACCGGGAAGTGGCGACAGCACTGGTAACGGCCCATACCGGCAGCACCGGTCTCGTTCATAAGTGGTGGGAGCGCAACAGTCCGTCACGCGACAGTGGTTGGGGAAACTGGACCCAAACCGGAGATGATGCTTCCATTGCTCCCAACACAGGTGTTGGCTCGGTGGCGGGGTGGAATATTCTGTGCCCTTCGACGGATACCAAGCGGCAGCAATTGATTAAGACCACGCGGCAGGATATCTCCTTCTATTCGCGGGATATCACCAGCGGTCAGCCTGTACCTGATTGGGTCAAGACGGCCGATCAGGCGTTCCTGGATGGAACGGGCACATTGCCGGTTGTCGGCTGGTCAGCCATTGAGTTCCCCAGCGGGCTGATTCGCCAGCAGGTGATTCGCGGGGATGAGCTATATGGGTATATGAGCTGGATCAAGTACAGGATTCCGACCGGCGCGGCAACGGACTGGCGTGTAGACCCTGAATGGGGTGAGAGTGTTGTCTTCGGCCGGGTGGCCGGTTTCAATTTGATTCACACAACCGGTGCCCGATACATTGCCCAAATCCTGTTCCAGGCACCCAACACCGAACGGGTGGAGTGGTGGCAAAGCCCGGAGATGACGGACTTCCAGGAACTGGCGGCCAACAATAACAACCCGGCGAGTCTGGGCCAACCGAGCGCCCTGCAAGTTCCTGATGAGGGCGAGCAGTATCTCAGTCCCCAGATGAAATATTCCGGCAAGTCATACACGGTAGAACCGGGGCCGGATAACTCCCGTAATGTACCGGGTGGTGCACCGGTAGAGGTGTCACAGGTGCATCCATACTACATCATGCGGGCTTACCCCGAAGGGGCTGGTCGCCGATATTACCCGGCCAGACATATGACTGGAATGGGCAGTACCCGGCCGGCAGTTTGCGACAGAACGGCGACGTCAACGGCTTTGATGTAGCCAACGAGGCGATTGACCTGCCGATAAACAAACAGTCGTTTAACCGGCAGCTTGAAAGCACCCTCCCGTTCTATTCGGACGAGGCATGGCCGGAGCTGGACCAGACTGTCTGGTCCCTACGGCAGCAGGAAGATTATTTGCGTCGCCTGCACCTGGACCGGATGGAACAGATGATGTCGGTGGACAAGATGGTCGGCGAGGTGATTGACCTGGCCGGACCGAACACCGTAATCATATTCACGTCTGATAACGGGCATTACACCGGCGAGCACCGGTTGAGTAACAAACTGGCGCCGCACGAAGAGTCAATCCGGGTACCCCTCTACGTTAAATCTCCTGCGGGTACCCGGCGGCAGGTGGATCGTCTGGTTGCTAACATTGATAGTGCTCCGACTATTCTGGAGTATGCCGGGAAAGCCTGGTATAGCGTTGCCTATAATGTGGATGGCCGGTCATTGAAGAAACTGGTTGAGAATGCCAGTGTGAACTCATGGCGGCGGTCTGTTCTTGTCGAATTTCACCAGCCCCGCTCGAACACAATTCCTCATAATGCAGCTGATTGGCGGTTTGGCCTGCCGGACTATCTGGCGCTGCGAGTAGCGGATGATGCCGGTGGCAACAGCGCCAATACGCTCTATGTTCAGTATTATCAGGATGTAGCTGAACCGGATAGTACATTCAGCTACGAGCGTTATTTCCTGACCCCCGATCCATACCAGACCAGCAATATGGCTCCCGGTAAATTGCCTGCGCTGGACCGGTTAATCCGGGACTTTTACGTAGCCAGTGGGAAAGATTGCCGCACTCAGGATATACGGCGTGTTCCATAGATGGTCATTGGAGATCCCTTGTACAAACGAAACCAACTATCCCACAAAGATGCCCAGGTCATTCTCTCGCTGATCCAGAAGGAACTGGAAGCCGGTGGGAAAGGTGCCGCTGTTGCCGTGGTGGATGCACAAGGTGAGCTGCTGGCTTTCCTCCGAACTGATGGCTGCCGGCTGCCGTCCATTACGATTGCCATGAACAAGGCGTATACGGCCGCCCGTGAGCAACGGCCGTCGCACGAGATCGGCCAGGCCTCTCGGAACGATGGGTTTCCGATAACGAATTTCGGCGATTTGCGCTACGTCGGTTGGGGCGGGGGTGTTCCCATCGTCGTTGACGGCCATGTCGTAGGGGCGGTTGGCGTCAGTGGTTTGCCTGAAGAGGAAGACATTGCCCTGGCTGAGTTAGGGGCATCAGCCCCGATTTAGGCAGTAGCCGGTTCGACCGTTTTTTCCGCCAGCCAGTCCAGCATGGTGTCCAGCGCCAACCCGATATTGCCAACCTGGCAGTGGTTCTGCGCCTGCTCCGCCCGCGTAAAGACACGGCCGGTAACTGAGCGGGCATTCTCCAGCGCCTCAATTTGCAAGTAGTGCAGCTTAAGAGGGATGAAGTGGTCTTCCGCACCGGTCAGGATGAGAACATCCTGCGTGACCAGTTCCGGGTGCTGACTGTCGTGGTTGAAGCGCGTCATCACAGTGGACGCATGCACCACATCATCATCCTGGAAGATATACATCATATTGACGGCCCCCCAGTTTTCCTGAGGCATTAGTTTCATTTTCAGGGCGACAGACGGCCGCATCACATCCGGGTGCTTGAGCAACCAGCGGGCAAAGTCAGCTACCGGCTTGGGAGGGATCTTCATGTAGTCGTAGGCAATAGACAGGGCAATGACCTGTTTAATGCGTGGCTCCGAAGGCGGCGGCGCGGAAGCATAACCAGCCACCCATGGAGATACCCAGCCAGGTTACATTGTCCCGATCAAAATAATCCAGCACCGCCTTGGCCGGTCGCTCCCATTCCAATATCATGGGTAAATGATACTGCTTGAGAGTTGCTCCCTGTCCCGGCCCATCGAACATGATGACTTCATACCCCTGGGCAGCGAAGGTCGTTGCCATAGAGTAGAACTCTTCAATGAACGAGTCGAAGCCGCCATGGATAACGATCGTGCCCTTGAACGGCTCGGCCTGGGCGGGCAGGCGCAATGCCGCCAGTGTGACACCCTCGTACGGAACCTGATGACGCTCAAATGGTTCATCCGCAAATAACTCATAAAAAAGATCGCTAAACCGCCAGTACAGACGTTCTTTATCCGGGTCATCAGGAGATGTGAAGAATTCGGCCGCACGGTAGTAGAACGCCCCATTGAGCACACGGCCGTCGGCCATGGCCGTCTCGGCCAGGTCGATCATCACATCCTTCCAATCATCCAGACCGTGAATTCGCCGACCGGCCTCCCGCATATCTTCCAGTCGCGCATAGCCTAGCGAATGCCAGCGATTTAGCTGGTAGTCAATGATCTTCGTCTTGTGCAAATCGTAGTATCCGACCGGAAAGGTGAATGTTTCCATTGATAGTAACTCCTGGGCAGTTTGTGCCCTTATGATTGGCGGTCAGTCAGCCCGGACCGCATGAATTCGATGAGGTTGTCAAGCAGCGGCTCGAAATCTTCGACTTGCTCGGACTCTGCTAGTTCGGCCGCATGCGTTAACATATGGCCCACCGTTCTCTTGATGAACTCCGGTGGCAGGTCGGCCCGGAACTCGCCGCGTAAAATGGCGGCATCAAGCAGACGGCCGAGCGCGTCATTATCCTCAAAGTTGTAGTGTTCCAGGGCCGTTTGATAGATGGGATTGCTCCTCTCCCGCAGAAAGCTTTCGGCAAACCGGTTGATGGCCGGATATTCGCGGGCAAAACGCAATCCATATCTGACCTGCGCCTTGAGGATACCGAAGATATCCTGCTGGAAATCGGCCGGTGTCATGGTTGTTGCCAGGAACGTCTGCTTGTGTTCGATCAAGACTCCGATGAGGGCCAGATACAGAGCTTCCTTGTTACCGAAGTGGTAGTAGAACTGCCCTTTGCTCATCCCGGCTCTGGTCAGGATGTCGTTGATAGACGCGTTGTCATAGCCTCTGGCGGTGAACTCATTCAAAGCAGCCGATAGTAGCGCGTCGCGGTGTTCAAACGTCTTGTCAAACAGGTTCATGGCGTGCATGCAGGTCAGTATAGACCTAAAGGTCTAGACTGTCAAGTCTATGGAATTGACCTGTATCCTGAGCATTGCTAAGCTTCCTGATAAACTTCGTCACCTTTCTGGCATTTGGGGGTTTAACAGGGTAGATTTTGTGGAGAGCCGGGGAAGTCAATACGGCACCACTATAGACCGCTAAATCAAGTAGAGATTTATGACCATACTACGTGAGCCAACCTATACCGCACCTTTTACCGAGGTCCTAACGGCCGATCCAGTTGCCCCTGAAAAAGAAACCCTCCCGGCAGAAGACTATCTGACATATACCACCATTCCCGAAGTCGGCCCCAGCGTCCCTCGTCGGGGAAATCGTTTTAGCCGTGATTTTTTCTACGGCATCATGCGGGCAATGGGTTGGCGCATCGAAGGCGTGCTGCCGGATGTGCCCAAGATTGTTCTCGTTGGCGCGCCCCACACAGCCAACCAAGATTTTTTTATGTCTGTTCTGACTGCTCTCTCTGTGGGAGTGGATATGAAGTTTGTCATGAAGCACACGGCCTTCAAGGGGGTCGTGGGCAGCATTCTGCGGTACCTGGGGGGTATCGGCCTGGATCGGGACAAGACACGAAACTTTGTCCAGCAATCGGTTGATCAGTTCAATATGCGGGAGCAGATGATCCTGGCCCTGATGCCGGAAGGAACGCGATCCGTTACTGCAGGCTGGCGAAGTGGCTTTTACTACATTGCTCATGGGGCAGGGGCTGTTCTGGTCTTGATCACCCTTGACTATTCCAACAAGGTCATGCGCGTCGGACCAACCATCGTGCCGACTGGGGACTACGCCAGCGATCTGCCACGCATCCAGTCCCACTATATTGGCGTGATGGGCAAATACCCGGAACGCACATTGCCTTTACCCACCGAATAAAACGTCTACCACAGCGAATATCCTCAGGAAATTTGATGTTTGCCGAATAACCGGCGGGCTATTATTATGGGTGAATCTCTAGCTCAGCGGAGTTCACCGTGCGACGACAATTTTACATCTGCATAGTTTGTTCGCTTTTCGCCAGCCTGTGGTTAGCAGGGTGCAGGGGAGATGAGTCTGCACCACAGCCGGTGATGCCTGAAAGCACCGACACCCCAGTGACCGAGCGGCCGACTTTACCGCCACCGGCTGTCGCTGCTGTCGCCTCGGCCACACTCCCGCCAACCGAGCCTCCGCCCACGGCACTGCCAACACCTACAACGACTGCAGAATCCACGGTCACACCCCCACCACCAGCCACCAATACACCGGTACCACCTCCGACTGAGCCTCCACCCACGCCAACGGCCGAGGCCATCTATCCGGCATGGTTGAATTACCTGAATCGCTTTCGTACGATGGGTGGTCTGGCGCCCCTCTCGGAGCAAGCCGCACTTACACTGGGCAGCGAACTTCATAGCCAATACATGGTGGTGAACGACGCGGCTGTCTCGCATGAGGAGGACCCCGGTAACCCGTTCTATAACGAAGCCGGAGATCAAGCGGCCCGGAACGGTAACGTGTTTGCTACGAGTATGGTCGAAGCCGACTACGTTTGGGGGATCAACTTCTGGGCTTCCGCGCCGTTCCATCTGGTGCCGATGCTGTCCCCACGGTTAGAGCGTGTCGGTTTTGGCGATTACAACGAGGCGGGGGGCAGCGTGGGCATGGCGGCGGTGCTGGACGTGCGTAGCGAACGCAATACCGGAACTACCGCTCCGGGCTATCCGTTGTTGTTTCCCGGGGATGGCAGCACCACCTGGATCGGCCGTCACAATCTGTTTGAGTGGCCGGACCCGCTGACAAGTTGCCCCGGTTATGCACGGCCGTCCGGTCCGCCCATTGTCATTCAACTAGGAGATGGGGATATCGTCCCCATTGTCGGCGGCCATGCGTTACTGATGGGGGATACGCCGGTGGACACGTGTCTGTTCGATGAAACGACTTACACCAACCCGGACATTTGGGCTGAGAAAACCGGTCGTCAGATTCTGGATAATCAGGATGCCATTGTGATCATACCCCGCTCTCCGCTTGTCGCAGGGGAAACCTATACGGCGCAGGTGGAGGTGAATGGGCAACGCTATACCTGGCAGTTTAACGCTGTTGCCAGCCCGGATGAGGTTCCTTCCAATTGACGATTAGGATGTAGAGATTAAGGCGACGGCAGCCCCTGCGCCCGGGCCAGCGCATCCAGCGGAACTCTGGCGATCATCACGTCGCTTGGTCGAATCAGACCCAACACCCAGGGATAGTCGTGGTTGGGATCGTTGGTGTAATAGCTGATGAATAGATCGCCGTCTTTCAACACGGCCCCGGCATAAGACGTGTCCCCGTTACTGGGCAAGTCCGTCAGGCGGATAAGTGCATCCTGGGTGACCCGATAGATGGCCGTACGCTTGCGCCCCAGGACGCTCGACATGCCGTACCAACTACTCAATCCTTCCGGATCAAAGCGACCCACAGCGTAAACCTGTCCCTCATATGAAAACAACACCGGCCCGTCCAACCGGCTGGTCTGGCTGCGGGTTGTTGTCCAATCCGTGTAAGGGGAGTCTGCCCAGGCCAGTAGCGTTGCCGCATTTTTAGAGCCCTGATGCCAGGCGCGATCATCCCCTTCCAGCCGCGCTGTTACCAGCATACGGCCGCCGGGCAAGAACTCCAGCGCGGTCTCGTCGTTGCGATCACCTTCGTGTATGGCCGACACGAATTCCCATGCCTGCCCGTCCGATGACTTGAACAATGCGGACTTACCATGCTCATGCCAATAGGCTGTTGCATACCAGGTTTCCCCGTCCGGTGTTTTCGGCCGCCATAACAACCAACCCTGCGGATCGATCTCTTGCAGGGCCGACCAATTTACGCCATCGTTACTGGTTGACAGGACGGTGCTAAACGGTTCCGGCTCGAAGTTGCTATTCTCCAGCGCGTACAGAAAAAGAGTGTCATGGATAACGGCCAGCTTGGGATCTCGTATATCCTCGTCGGGGACCTGCAACTCGGCGATCTGCTCCCATTCACGGGCATCGGCCGATCGGCGAACGATCAGGCGAGACTCAGTATTGCCCATGTGGTAGGGGGACTGGGCATGAACAAGGTAAAAGTGATCCTGCCAGAAAATGAGGTCGGTATTGGAGTTGTGGAGCCCGTTACGCACGGCGGGCCAGACTTCAGCAACCAATGTGGGATCGATCTGGGCCTGATTCGGCCGCCAGAGCCAGTAGAGGATTAGCCCACCAATGACTGCGACAAGTGCCAGCAGTCCGATACCCAGCCCTTTAATCAGGCGTTTGAACCTCATATGGTCGCCGGCAGATTAATAATCATCGTCTTCAAATTCAAAGTCGTCTCCAAAGTCTTCGTCACGATCGTTGAAGAAGTCGTCGTCGGTCCAATTGCCCGGAGATTCAAGCGGTTCATCATCAGCCCAATCGAGCCGCAAGGGTGAAACGCTAATGACTTCCAATAACGTATCGCATTCGGGGCAGGACATCAACTCGCCTGCTTCCGGGCGACGCTGTAGGTAGATTCTCGCATCACATTCGGGGCAGCGCGCGGTTAACGATTTATTGTTTGGCGCCATGACTCAACTCTCCTGTGTCTACCAACGAAAATAACCAGCAGTTCAACTGCATACCCTTATTCGAGGCCGTAACGGTCAATAGCCTCATCAAGGATCCGGTTGACAAGTTCTTCATACGTCCATCCGTCCGCTTTGGCTTCCAGCGGCAGGTCAGAATAGCCGGCGTTTAATCCGGGAAGCGGATTGATTTCCAGGATGTAAGGTTTATTGTTGTCATTGGCATCCAGCCGGAAATCCACGCGAGCCACGTCCCGGCAACCGGTCACACGAAAGGTCGCTGCGGTTAGCCAGTTTAATTCCTCCACCAACTCGTCCGGGAGCGGAGCCGGGCAAAGGTAATGAAACTCATGAACCAGTTCTGTCTTGATCCGGCTGGTATATACGCCGGCTTCTTCGGCCGAATACCGGGACATATCGACTTCCAACGGCGGAAAGAAGTGGAGGCCGCGGGAAATGCGTGGGGCTTCCAGATTATCCGGCAGGCGCTTGGCAACCGGCGTTATCAGGTTGCCCACAATCCCGACAGTGACCTCGCGTCCTTCGATGAAATGCTCAACCAGCACAGGTTGGTCATATCGCTGGAACAGCCGAGTTAACTGTGCCCGCAACTCTTCCTCATTATGAACAATGGATTGCGCGCTAATGCCCATGCCTGTGCCTTCGCGGCTGGGTTTGACGAATAGGGGATACCTGCAAGTCCTGGTCTATGGGTTCATCCACGCGCTCGAATGTCTGGAAAGCCGGCGTAGAAAGGTTGTGGTACCAGAGGACGCGCTTGGTCATTGGCTTGTCAAGCGCCAATGCCAGCGCCAGCACTCCCGCACCGGTGTAGGGGATGCGCATCATTTCCAGCAGAGCCGGCACCTGGGCTTCCCGCGAATCACCGAAATGCCCTTCACATATGTTGAAACAAATATCAGGTTGTAGCTTGGGCAGCGAATCAACCAGAGTCAGGTTGCCTTCCAGAAAGGCAACGTCATGGCCCCCGGCTTCCAGCGCCTCGCAGATGGACTGGATGGTCGCCTCAGAATCAAGATCATCCCACAGGTCCGGTGACATTCCGTCCACGACCGGGGCGTTCTTCTGCAAGTTAGCCAACACGGCAACGCGCATATGCTTGTAGTCTCCTAACCGCAATCGTATGCCACGCGCCGGACCTTGTAGTGGACCTGGCCTTTGCGTGATGCTCATATTGTAATGATCTCGATTCAAAATGCACCCCCTCTTCTTTGGAAATTTCGGACAAAGAAAAACCCCGGCGTTGGGCCGGGGATATTCAGGTTTTGGGTGCAGAGTAGATTGTAGAACGATTCGCTAATCAGTCGGTTCCTGCCCGGATTGAGCCAGTTGCTCAGACAGGAGTTGGTTGACGAGCGCCGGGTTGGCTTTGCCCTTTGTGGCCCGCATTACCTGCCCGACGAACCATCCCTGCAAGTTGGTTTTACCGTCACGGTAGAGAGCTACCTCGCGGGGGTTGTCGGCCACAATTTGCGCCACAATCCCGGCCAGGGCGGCCTCGTCCGAAATTTGGGCCAGCCCAGCTTCTCAACAATAGTCAGCCGCTCCCTGTCCTGTGGCGACCATGCGCGCCAATACATCCTTCGCTGTACTGGAGTTGATCACTTGCTGTTCGACTAATGACATCAACTCCACCAGACCGGCCGGCGTTACCGGAATTTCATTAATGCTTTGACCGGTTTCATTCATCAGACGGAAGAGATCATTACTGATCCAGTTAGCGGCCGTTTTGGGTTGCCCTCCGGCAGCCACAACCGCATCGAACCAGTCGGCAACGGACCGATCATCGGCCAGGATTTCGGCGTCCGTTGGCGTCAGGTCGAGCGTGCCAATGTAGCGTTGCTCTCTGGCCTGGGGCAATTCCGGCAGGTCGGCGCGAATCTCGTCAATCCAGGACTGCTCCAGCATGAGCGGCGGGAGGTCAGGCTCGGCCAGATAACGATAGTCCTCAGCTTCTTCCTTCAGACGTTGAGAGAACGTTTCGCGGCGGGTATCGTGCCAGCCGCGCGTTTCCTGAACGACAGTTTCCCCGGCGTCGAGGATGGCCGCTTGTCGGGTTATTTCAAAATCGGTCCCATCAGACAAGGCTCGGAAACTGTTGAGGTTCTTCAACTCCGTGCGATTGCCGAATTCGGTCGCGCCGCGCAGCCGCAAACTGATATTGGGCTCGACGCGCAGCACGCCTTTTTCCATATCCCCGGAGTTGACGCCGAGATAACGCAAAATCTGGCGGATACGCATGGCGTAAGCGCGGGCCTCTTCGCCGGAGTGAATATCCGGTTCGGAGACGATCTCCAGCAGGGGCACGCCGGAGCGATTGTAATCCACCAGAGATCCGCCATCGGGTAAATGCGGTTAGCTTGCCGGTGTCCTCCTCAATATGGACACGACGGATACCGATGCGCCGGGTTTCACCGGATGACAGCGTGATATCCAGCCAGCCATTGCGCGAAATGGGCAGTTCATACTGGCTGATCTGGTACCCCTTCGGCAGGTCGGGGTAGAAGTAGTTTTTGCGGGCAAAGATGTTATGGGGCTGGATGGTGCAATTCAGTGCCAGCGCCACCCGCATGGCGTACTCAATCGCCTGCCTGTTGATAACCGGCAGCATACCGGGCATACCCAGGCAAACCGGGCAAACGGCCGAATTGGGCGGAGCCTCAATACTGTCTACCACACGGCAGCCGCAAAACATCTTGGACTGCGTCATGAGTTCGGCATGAATTTCCAGGCCGATGATGGGTTCGTACTTGTCTAGCATGGCTTCTTATCCCTATCCATCATGGCTAATTGTCTGAGGTGTCTTGCGGCAGTACAGGAGCGCGTTTATGCCATTCGGTCGCTTGCTCATAGGCATACGCGGCATTGAGAATTTGCGCTTCTTCCAGGGTGTCGCCGATAAGCTGTAATCCGATGGGCAGCCCCTGACTATCAAATCCGCAGGGAACAGAAAGGCCGCAACTGGCGCTCAGATTCAGGGGGAGCGTATAGATATCGGCCAGATACATGCTGAGCGGATCATCCGACCGTTCGCCGGCAGGGAAGGCGGTCGTCGGGCTGGTAGGGGCAGCAATCACATCTACCTGTTCAAAGACCTGCTTGAAATCCTGCTTGATTAACGTGCGAACCTTGAGCGCTCGCCCGTAATATTCGTCATAATATCCGGCGCTCAGGGCATAGGTGCCAAGCATAATCCGCCGCTTGACCTCCGGCCCAAACAGAGCGCGTGTCTGTTTAACCGTATCGATCATGTCCTCGCCGGGAATGCGCGGCCCTGGTAGCGAACGCCGTCATAGCGCGCCAGGTTGGCGCTGGCCTCGGCCGGGGCGATCAGGTAGTAAACCGGCAGACCGTAGCGGGTATGCGGCAGGCTTACATCTACGATTTCCGCTCCCAGATCGGCCAACTGCTCAATGGCGGCACGCACCGCAGCCTCGACTTCCGGGTCCAGTCCCTCAACAAAATACTCACGCGGTACACTCCACCCGCAGGCCGCGAATATCACCGGTCATAGCCTGACGTAAGTCAGGCACGGGGACATCCAGCGAGGTGCTATCGCGCCGGTCGTAGCCGGCCGTCACCTCAAACATCGCGGCACAGTCGGCCACGGTGCGGCCAAAGGTGCCGACCTGATCCAGCGAGGAGGCAAAGGCGATCACCCCCCAGCGAGACATCCGGCCGTAAGTGGGCCGCAGACCGACAACGCCACAGAATGAAGCGGGTTGGCGGACGCTACCGCCGGTGTCGGTTCCCAAGGCTCCATAAGCCAGACCGGCAGCAACGGCCGCTGCACTACCGCCACTACTCCCACCGGGAACACGGCTCAGGTCCCACGGATTGGCCGAGGTGACATAGGCCGAGTTCTCAGTCGAAGAACCCATGGCGAACTCGTCTGTATTCGTCTTGCCTAGAATAATGGCCCCGGCTTCCTTCAACTGCTCAACGACAAAGGCATCGTAGGGCGGAATGAATCCTTCCAGTATCTTGCTCCCGGCTGTGGTGGGGATGCCTGTGGTGCAGATGATGTCCTTAACGGCAATCGGCACGCCAAGCAAAGGGGCTTCCTCTCCGTCGGCCAGTCGGCGGTCGGCTTCGGCCGCCTGCTCATAGGCCAGTTCATCAGTCACGGTCAGGTAGCTTCGCAACTGGTTGTCAAAGCGCACGATGCGATCCAGCATAGCCTCGGTTGCAGCCATACTGGTTGTCTCGCCGCGACGGAGCGCGTCGCGTAATTCGGTCAGGGTCAGCTCGCTTACGTCCATGATCGTTTAATCGTCGAGAACCGACTGAATGAGAAACTGGTCCTGGTCTGTTTCGGCGGCGTTAAAGAGCACATCCTCCAGTGGGAGAGAGGGTTCAATAACATCCTCCCGCCAGACATTTTGGCGCAGGACGGCATGAGCGGAGGGCTCAATGTCCGTCAGGTCCAGCTCATTCAGCCGGGCAGCATAATCGAGCACGGCCGAAAGCTGGGTGCGGTAGGCTTCAATTTCCTCGTCGGTTACAGCCAGGCGTGCCAGATTGGCAATCCAGGCTACATCTTCGTGTGTCAATGACATGGATGCTCCAGGGGTTGGGATCGGGGCTAAATGCTCGGCTGATGAATATCAGTCGCCGACAACAGCGGACTCATCGGCCGTCTCATCATCCTGGGCGGCCGCTTCACGCATCACCTCGAACTCTTCTTCAGTCCAGACATTTTCCGGGGCGGTCAGCCGGTCGATGTACAGAACGCCGTTGAGATGGTCTATCTCGTGCTGAAAAATTCGCGCCGTCCACTCACGCAGACGCAGGCGCACCTTGCGGCCGTGGCGATCCTGGGCGCGGACACGAATAGATTCATAGCGGGTTACTTCACCCAGATAACCGGGGATGGACAGGCAGCCTTCGATACCGTCCACGACGTCGCGAGAGGTCCAGACGATCTCAGGATTGGCAATGACAAACTGCTCGCGCGATCCTTCGATTTCATTGCCGTCGTCGTCCACATCCGGCAGCGACTCAATGACGGCCAGCTGGAGGGGAAGTCCGATCTGGGGGGCAGCCAGCCCCACGCCGTCGGCAATGTGCAGGGTTTCAAACATATTATCAACCAGCTTCTGGAAGTCCGGTCCGAACTCGGTTACGGGTCGGGCCTTCTGCCTCAGAATCTGGTCGGGTACCGTTACAATAGGGAGCTCACTCATACTTCTTCTATTTCTTCTTCATCCAGTAAATCTTCCGGCATACGCCGGGGAATTCGATTCTCTTCGACGGCTTGGCTGTAGACATCCAGCAGGATAGCATACTCCTGTCGCCGGGCGCGACCGTCACGCACTCGCTGCATGTTCCTGAAGTTATCCAGCCGCTCAAAAATGTCGCTCTGGATCACACTCGGATTGGGCACATGGTCAAACATGATGTCCGCCTGCGCACCGGCCGTATCTATCTTGACATTACCATAGTTAAAGATGGTGGGGAAAAACCCCGGCCGTTCAGCAGTCACATTCTGGATGTTGCTGATGGCGGCTTGCTTGCGTGTTTCGCCAAAACCAAACGGCCGCCGGTCAATGTCTAAAACGGCCCGATCGGTTACCTGGAAGGTGTCATTACGCCAGTCTTCCACCTGCCATACCATCCCGGCGAAGTCTATCAATATCAGGAAGGCCATGATGAGGATGACTATGGTGCTGGGAAATCCAATTTTGATGAGTATCCAGCCAATCAACACCAGGGCGATAAACCCCAGCACAGGCCACAAAACTAATCTTAGCAGAACAAAGATGCTCTTGCGGTAAGTAATTACATTCCCCTCAATAACGCGCCAACCATACAACCGGTGGATCAGCCCGAACAGCCCCCTTCTACTGTTGGTTGGGGCTGGGGCTTCATCGGGTTCTTCTGAATCAGCCACGACCTCCCGTAATTGAGGGTCGATCTCGAAGTGATCCTCCAGAGATTGCCGCATAACCTGGAACTCCTGGGCGGCATTCAACGTGCGTACCCGGCCCGACAGCCGATCCAGCGTCTGTTTGACCAGGATAGGATCATCAATGTGATCGAACATAACCATGCCGACGTTGGAGGCGGTTGTCACACGGGCGGACCCGATATCGAACAGGTTGTTAATGAAGGACGGTTTGTCGATCTCCACCGTTTGCACCTGACCTACCGGTATTTTGACCAGGTTGATCTGAAAGCTGCGCAGGTTGAATTCACGGTGGAGCAGGTGCTTGTTGGTGATAACGAAGTAGTCATTGCGCCAGTCCAGCCAGCGGAACACGATCATCGCCAGCCCGACCAGCAAAAGCAGCGACGGCACCAGCCAGCGGAAAATGCGAACCAGCCCAACACCTTCAGGGAGTAACAGGTAAGCCACCGGTGCAAGGAGTATGAGTAACAAAGCGGGTATTAACTGAAGGAACAGGTACCAGCCGCTGCGATGGGCGTAATATTCCAGCAGTTCATCCGCCTGCAATCCGACACTGGCGTCACGGCTACGTGTCTGGACCAGTAATTTTCGGCCGTCTTCCCAGGCAGCCCCACTCAACCCGTAAGTCTCACCCTGGTCATCTACTTTCGGGGCCAGCTCGCGCACCGCTTGTGGATTGGCTTCCAGGAACCGGATGAAATCAGTCCCTTTGATAATGATAATCCGGCCTGGCTCTGTGCCCTTTATCGTCGCGGGGTGGATGCCGGGGGCAAACAGCCACACATCATCAAAGTATTCACCGGGCATGTATGCGCGGCTTTCGCGAGCGATGCCGTCTCTGTCCACCCGACGGGAAAAGAGCCGACCCGTACGCACGATGTAGAGACTATCGGCAACGTCACGCTGATAGGCGATGACCGAACCGGGATCATACTCATATTCAGGACAAATGGCGGCGAGTTCCGCAATTGCCTGTGAGTCCAGGTTCCGAAAGATTGGCAGCTCAGCCAGGAACTCCTGTTTGCTCGTCACTGCAATCATTCTACCAGATGGCAGGGGGCATGACTATGCTCCACAAGCCGGGCAAGCTCCCCTAATGTAAAAGAATTGGATAAGTCTCGGTTGTCCTAACGCCGGGCGGTCAGTATCATTCACATAGGTAGGCTAACTATGTCACTCTTCGCCGGTTTTTCCAACATACTCTCCCTGTTATACCTCTTTCGCTCAGCACAATTATCAGTGCAAATTGGGCGGAGTTGGGCCACGATCAAGCAGGAACCGCTGACGCGGGCCAAGCAGCGTCTGGCAGAACAGGCCGCGTTCTTCATCAGTGTGCCCCCGTCCGTGCTCATTCATGAACTGTTTCATGCACTGGCAATCTGGTTGTTCGGCGGGCAGGTTGTTGAGTTTGCCTACCGGGTGTTTTGGGGGTATGTGGTTCCGGCCGGTGACTTCACACCGGTTCAGAACTGGTTCATTGCGCTGGCCGGCCCGCTGGGGTCTTTGTTGTTTGGCGTCGGCATCTGGCTGGCCCTGCGCCACAACGCCAGCCGAACGTTGCGATACTTCGGTTTGCGGAGCTTCCGCTTCCAGGTCTACTTCTCCCTTTTGTATTACCCGCTCATCAGTCTGGTGCTGCCCATCGGCGACTGGCGCATCATCTATGCCTTCGGTGAAACACCCTGGCTAAGCGCCGTCACGATCGTGCTCCATGTGGGGTTGCTTCTGGCGTTCTGGCGCGCAGACCGGGCCGGTTGGTTCGAGATGCCTGCGTTTGAGACAGCGGCTGATCAGGCCCGGTTTGAGCAACTGGAACAACTGGCCGCCGCAGGTGATGTACCGGCCCAACTCCAGGTCATTGACACCCTGCGCTTTGGTGGCGCAGGCCATCAGGCGCAGCGGCAACTGGATAGTTTCCTGACGGACCACCCGGAATCGGCCGACGGCCTGTTGTTGAAGGCCATGCTGAGTAGCGGCAACAGTTCGCGGGTGGACAGCAAGACGGCCGACTATGCCCAACAGGCACTGGATCGGAGATTGGATGGCAATCGCGCCGCCATTGCCCGCGAGATGCTGGCCCGCCATCATATGGAACGCGGTGAGTGGGCCGAGGCTGAGACGGAGCTGACGCGGGCGCTGGCGTTGGGTCCGTCACCGCAACGGCGAGCACAGTTGCTTTACTGGCGCAGCCAGACGCTTCGTCATCTGGGTCGTTTTGACGAAGCCACGCGGGATATCACCGAGGCGATTGCCCTGGCACACGCGACGGGTGATGCTGCGGCCGAAGCCCGGTATACCCAGGAGCTGGAAGTCATTCACAAACACGGCGGCATGACGACCCTGCCCTCCCCTGTAGACAAGCCTGCGGCCGACACCCTGCAACTTCCGGGAAATTAGCTGAATTGTACGGCTTATCACGGCCGCAATTGGGTGATTGTGCTGATAAATGTCATGAGATTATCGGGAACAATGTCATGTGTAAGGCTGCTGTAATTCAGGTATCCTAGCGAGATAGGGTCAAACCTGACGACTTCGACCCTTTTACAATAACCCCATGAGGCCGTAATTCACTGTTGCTGCCTCGCTAGCCAGGAGACTTTATGCGGGTTGAATTGCAGGACATCCGCAAGTACTTCGGTCCGGTCAAAGCCAATGACGGCATTAGCATGACCCTGGAGGAAGGACGGATATATGCCCTTGTCGGTGAAAATGGCGCCGGCAAGAGCACCCTGATGAAAATCCTCTCCGGCTACCAACCCCCAACCAGCGGGCAAATCCTTCTGGACGACATACCGGTTGACTTTCATTCCCCGGCCGACGCGCTCCTGAAAGGGGTCGGTATGCTTTACCAGGACCCTCTGGATATGCCGCCGTTCCGAGTCATTGATAACTACCTGTTGGGCCGTAGCGACCATGCCCGCCTTGACTACAAATCCGCCCGCGCCGAATTGGAGGGTCTGGCAACCCGCTACGGCTTTGAGCTGGACGTCCGCGCTTTTATAGACACCCTCTCGCTCGGCGAACGTCAACAACTGGAGATGGTGCGTCTACTGGCCGGCGGCGCGCAGTTCATCATTCTGGATGAACCGACGACCGGGATTAGCGCCGAGCAAAAGGATATCCTCTTCGACTCCATTCGGACCCTGGCGTTTCAGGAGAACAAGACGGTTATTTTAGTCTCCCACAAACTGGAGGAGATTCAGGACCTGTGCAATCATGCCTATGTTTTGCGTCGCGGCCAACTTGTGGGCGAAACCGAACTGCCATGCCCCAACGAGAAGCTGGTGGAAATGATGTTCGGGCAGGTGCCGGAACGCAGCCCGCGACCGCCGTTTGAAACCGGCGAGATCGCACTTTCGCTGGAAGACGTATCCGTCGAAACCCACCGGCTGTCCATTCACGGCGTTAACCTGGAGGTCCGTGCCGGTGAAGTGTTCGGCTTTGCGGGGCTGGAGGGCAGTGGGCAGCGCCTGATCCTGAAAGCTTGCGCCGGTCTGGAACCGGTTACCACCGGCCGCATTATCCTGTCCGGCGAAGATGTGACCCGGTGGGGCTATCATCGCATGCAGGATTATGGGATGGCCTATATGGCTGCCGGGCGGCTTGAGGAAGGCCTGGTTGCGGGGCTGACGCTAACGGAACATCTGGTTCTTGTTGATCCGGAGCCGTCATTCTTCATTGATTGGCCCGATGCTCAGGCCGATATGTCCGGGCGTATTGAGACCTACCAGATCGTCGGTACGCCGGACACCACGGCCGACGCGCTCTCCGGCGGCAACCAGCAGCGTCTGATGTTCTCGTTGCTAAACGATCACCTCAAACTGCTCCTGTTGGAGCATCCTACCCGTGGCCTGGATGTCCGTTCGACGGACTATACCTGGCAACTGCTTTACCAGCGCCGCGAGGAGGGAACAGCGATCCTGTTCATGTCAGCCGATCTGGATGAAGTCATTGAACGCAGTGACCGGATTGCGGTCTTTTCCGGTGGTGTGATGTCGCGTATCCTGAACGCGCAGGAAACAACGGCCGAAGAACTGGGTCATCTCATTGGAGGTGAGGCATGAATGACAGCCCGACCACAGGCAACAGTTGGCTGGCTCGCCTGTGGCCCATCGTCCCCATCATTGCCGCGCTGTTATTAACCAGTGTTCTGCTCTTACTCTTTAACGCCAGCCCGGCGGAATCGTTCGGGGCCATGGTGTCCGGCGCTTTCGGCGATACCAACAAGGTGCTCAGCGTGCTGGCGTTCTGGGTGCCGCTGTTGTTGTGTTCAATTGGGTTGCTGGTGACGTTTACGGCCGGACTATGGAATATTGGCGTTGAAGGGCAGATTATTCTTGGCGCAATTGGAGCGTCGTGGGTTGCGCTACACCTCAAGGCGCCTGCCCCGATTTTGATTACGGTTGAAATACTGGTAGCGATGGCCGCCGGGGCATTATGGGCGGCCATTTCGGCCGTGCTCAAAACGCGAGGCCATGTCAGCGAAATATTCAGCGGCCTGGCGCTGAACAATCTGGCGATTATCCTCACCAACTATTTGATCTCCGGGCCGTGGCAGCCCCCGGAAGGGGGAACGTTTCGCGGGACAGCCCCGTTCCCGGAAGCGGCACTGATGCCCCGGCTGCTTGAATCACGCTTCAGCCCCCTGTCGCTCATTCTGGCGATTGTTGCCTTTGCCATCGTGGCGATCATGCTCAACAACACTACATGGGGGTTAAAGCTCAAGGCGTTGGGCAAGAATCCCTACTCGTCTTTCCTGCTGGGTGTTTCCAGCGAGCGCGAGACTATTTTGGCTATGATGTTTTGCGGGGCGTTGGCCGGGCTGGGTGGGGCGGTGCGCGTCTTGAGCTGGTTCGACAGCCTGCGGCAAAGCATCTCCGGCGGCATTGGTTTCCTGGCGCTCTTGATCGTCATGCTGGCGGCCTACCGGATATTGTGGGTGCCGCTAATCGCTTTCTTCTTTTCGGCCGTGCTCAACGGCAGCATCACCCTTCAACTGCGCACGCAATTGCATTCATCTCTGGGCGGTGTGCTGACCGGGTTGATGGTGCTCTTTGTGCTGTTATTCGGCACGGCCAGAAGTGTGGGGATCGGCAAGAAACAGGATACCGACAGTGGTGCGCCGGAAGTAACAGCCGGACCGGCCAGTACGATTAGCTCCGACATGGGTGGAGGCGGTTGATGAACGAAAGCGATGTAGTCCGCATCCTCGCCTCAATCATGCTCCAGTCGTCGCCGCTGATTATTGCCGTGTGCGGCGAAATATTGACCGAACGCTCCGGCGTCATCAACCTGTCTCTGGATGGCAGCATGTTGATGGCCGCCATGGTCGGGTTTGTATTCGGGTTGCAGATGAACAATGTTTGGCTGGGATTCGCCGCCGGGGCAATTGTCGGAGCCATCTTTGCCGCCATTGTCGCTTTCGGCAGCATTCAGCTAAAGCAGAACCAGGTTGCGATTGGGTTTGTTCTCACGTTACTGGGTGATGACCTGAGTGCCTTCCTGGGCCAGAACTATACCCGGATGCCGGGCGTCACGGTGCCGCATACGGGAATCCCCCTGTTGCAAGACATTCCTGTCCTGGGGCCAATCTTCTTTGATCAGGATATTGTGGTTTATTTCGCGCTGGTCCTGGTGGGTATTACCTGGTACTGGTTGAACCGCACGCAGCCCGGCCTGCGCCTGCGGGGTTCCGGTGAGCGGCCGGAGGCGGCCTTTGCCCGTGGCGTGAATGTCAACCGTCAGCGTTATCTGTATACGATTCTGGGCGGCGCTCTGGTGGGGATTGCCGGTGCCGCCTATTCACTCAATGTCAAGATTGGCTGGTCCGACGGGCACATTCGAGGCTTCGGCTGGATTGCTCTGGCGATTGTGATTTTCGGCGGCTGGTCGCCGATTCGGGGGGCGATGGGGGCTATTTTGTTTGGCGCGACCAAGGCGTTGGCGACCGCTCTGCAAGGTGCATTTCCGGAAGTTTCCGTTGTCGCCTTCAATACCTTGCCGTGGATTCTGATGATTCTGGTCCTGCTGGCTGTCGGCAGCGACTTTACCGAACGGTTTATCTCCATTATGCCCAAAAGCTGGCAGCCGCCGCTGCGTAATATCTTGCGTGTCCAGCCGCCGATGGCTTTGGGTACCTCATTCAGCGAGGAATAACTCAATCAGCAGAGGAGGATAGCTTATCGAGTAAACGGTTGGTCTATTACAGTATGACAGACCCGGTAGACGGTACTGAACGGCCGGTTGCCGGAACACGAAACGTTTTGAGAAGAACGGTAATTGTGAAAGCTTGCTTGAAAATTTACGGAGAGGAAGAACATGAAAAAGGTAATTTGGCTTTCCCTGCTACTGGCTCTGGTGATGGCCCTGGCTGCCTGCGGCGGCACAGCATCAGCACCGGATGAAACAGAAGCGGACGTAACGGAACCGGAAGGCGGCGAGCCGGCCCCGACCGAAGAATCGGGCGAGGAAATGGCTGAGCCGTTCGTCTTTGGAGTGGTACTGGTTGGGCCGCGCAATGATCACGGCTGGAGCCAGGCTCATTATGAAGGCGGCAACTATGTTGTTGAGAATATGCCCGGCGCGGAGATGATTGTCTTCGAGTCCCTCAATTCGGCCGATAAACCCGAAGCAACGCTGGAGGGCGTTGTGGATGATATGGTGTCCGAAGGCGCACAATTAATCCTCACGACGTCGGATGAGTTTGAGGAAGATACGCTTAGTGTCGTCGGCAAGTATCCTGACGTCACCTTTATTAATGTCTCCGGCGATGACGCCCTGACCGGCGAAGCGCCGGCCAATCTGGGTAATATAATGGGCCGGATGGAAGACATGAAGGCCATTGCCGGATGCGCGGCCGCCCTGGCGACCGAAACCGGCAAGATCGGCTATCTGGGACCGCTGATCAACTTCGAGACCCGGCGACTGGCATCCTCTGCTTACCTGGGCGCACAATACTGCTATGAGAACATGCGGGGGATGAATCCTGACGATCTGGAATTCACGGTGACGTGGATCGGCTTCTGGTTCAATATCCCCGGCGTTACGCTGGACCCGACTGAAGTCGCAACAAACTTCATTGACACGGATCATGATGTAACCCTGAGTGGTATTGATACCACCGAGGCAATTGACATTGCCGGGCAGCGTGCCGGGCAGGGCGACGCCGTATGGGCTGTGCCCTACGATTATCTGTCTGCCTGCGACATTGCCCCGTCTGTCTGCCTGGGTGTGCCGTTCTTCAACTGGGGCCCCAGCTATCTGACAACAGCCGAAGCAGTAGCTGACGGCACATGGACGCAATCCTGGGAGTGGCTGCCGCCCAATTGGGATGATTTGACGGATACCAGCACGACGAACGTGGGTTGGATCAATGGCCCGGCATTGACGGCCGACCAGCAGGCGGAACTGGATACGTTCATTGCCGGTCTGGCGTCCGGTGAGATCAATGTGTGGACCGGTCCGATCAACCTTCAGGACGGCACAGAATACATTGCCGCCGGCGAAGCAGCGACCGACGAGCAGGTCTGGTATCTACCACAGCTTCTGGAAGGCATGGAAGGACCAAGCGAGTAAGTCACTGCAGGCTACCTGCGAACGGGCAGCCTGAGTTGCAGTAAATAAATAACCCCCGGATGCTACCAGCGCCGGGGGTTTTCTTTGTTTGGGAAGGTGGATCTAGCTTTCTGTGGATTGGTTGCCGCGCTGCAAGAGAAACCAGAGTGCAAGCAGACCGACCGCGCCGCCAAGCGCAAGAAAACCCAGGTGCCGCCGGTTCTCCCAGGTATCAGCCGGTTCTGTAGCCGCAATCCACTCGAATGTTTCCAGTGTTGTCGTTTGGATGGATCGGATTGACCAGCCGAGTTCGTTGCGAGCTTTGTCTGACGAAGCCGTGTACGTGCCTCCCAAATACGCCGCCAACTCATTCCCGGCCATTGTGTCCAGTACGGGTGTAATTGACTGGAGCGTTCGCCACGACAGACTGACGGACGGCGCGCGGCGACCGGTTAACTGTGACCAGAATTCCAGCAGTTCTCCTAACGGGATGGCCGGTCCTGTCAGGCAATAAGCTTCGCCGGGACGACCTTTTTCAGCGGCCAGGATACATCCCCGGACGACATCTTCGACATAGGCGTACGTCAGGGTTGTCTCCGGCGCAGGCACAAGAGGCAGGGACCCGCGGTAGAAGCGCCGCATTAAATGGGCCATCCAACCCGTATCGCCGGGACCGTATACTGAACCGGGCATGGCAATGATAATGGGCGCGCCTTGTTCGATTAGCGGCAGCACGACTTCATAATGGGCGCGCCACATGGCACGTCCAATCTCGCCATGGGGGGGCTGGGCAGGGGTATAGGTTTCATCAACCAGATGGCCCTGGGTGTCGCCAAAGACAATGGTGCTGCCGATATAAACAATTCTGGGGATACCCAACTCAAAGGCACTGCTCAGCGTGTTTCGCGTTCCGGTAACGATCTGTGACGATGCCTGTAAAGCGTCCTCCGCAGAACCGGCGATTTGATGGTTGGCCGCATGGAAGACTGTATCGCACCCGGCCATCCCGGCCTGCAGGAAACTGGTGTTGCTTACCTCGCCGGGAACAGGAGTTGCGCCCAGGGTGCGAAGTGTCTGCTCAGCCGGTCGATCCCCGGCCAGAGCCAGAACGTCGTGCCCCTGTTCCACGAGCAGCCGCACCAGGTGACGGCCGATAAATCCTGTTCCTCCGGTAACAAATGCTTTCATATTACCCTTCTCCGTGACCGGCGGCGCTAGCCCGGTGTTTGAAATCTCGCCTGACGCCCCTATACTATATGGGACAGTAGGCTCGTTGCAAGCACGCGCTTTGGTTGACGTGAGTTTGCAGCCTGGCCCACCCGGATGATCTATGGGTGACTTAGTTTCCAAAGCTACAGAAGAACGATTCGCACTCTTCAATCGCCGCATACTGATCACGCTGATCGTTATTGCGGTCGTACAGGCGATAGTTTTCGTGTTGCTGTTTGCCGCTTTCGGATCGCAGCCTGTGGGGGAATGGCTGCCGAGTCTGGTGCTCTCCACGTTATTCCTGGTGTTGATGGCGGTGCTTATTCTGGCTGGGGTAAACGCCATGCGTGTCAAGCATCTGCGCGAGATCAACCAGCTTATCGGCCAGGAGCTACTGGAACTGCGTTCAGCCAATGACCGGGCCCGCTCGTTACAGACCATGGCCTCGACGCTAAGCGCGACACTGAGTTTTGAGCGTGTGGTGGAACAAGCGTTGGATGTGTGCAGTCTGGCGCTGGAAGAGATGGGTATCCCGCGAGAGTCGCTGGTCGGGGCAGTCTTTCTCTACGAGGATGGGGTGCTCAAGCCTGTCGCCCGGCGTCGTTTCCTCGGCCACGATGCGGAACTGGCTATCCCCGGCACAAGCGGTGTGATTGGCGCGGCGCTCAGCCAGGCCGAACCGGTGGTCACCAACAACCCACAGGATGACCCGGAGTTGATGGTTTACGAGGCGTTTGGTGAATGCCTGACGGCCGTTTGCATCCCACTGCGGGCCGGGTTCCAGCTTTTTGGGGCGATGGTCATCGGCACCGATACGGCCGTTCAGTTTGACCGCGATCACTTTGACCTGTTTGAGTCTGTCGGCGATCAGGCGGTCATTGCCTTGCAGAATGCCCAGCTTTACCAGCGCCTCGAGGCAGAGAAGCAACGTCTGATTGACGCGGACGAGGAAGCGCGCAAGGAACTGGCGCGCGATCTGCATGATGGCCCCACCCAAACCATTGCCGCGATGGCGATGCGGATCAACTATGCTCGCGGGCTGGTGGACCAGGACCCGGAACGGGCCAAACAGGAACTGGAGAAAATCGAATCACTGGTCAAGAAGACTTCGGCCGAAATACGGGGAATGTTGTTTACCTTGCGGCCGTTGGTGTTGGAGACTCAGGGCTTGGGTGCGGCAGTAGATTCGCTGCTCAAGCGGTACAGTGAAACGGATGGCATTGAGATGCGCCTGATTGGTGCCGAAAACGGAGCCTTGCTCAGCAAATCAGCCCAGAGCGTTGTCTTCCCCATTATTGAGGAAGCCCTGAATAACGCGCGGAAATATTCGCGGGCCAGCCTGATCGAGGTGCGCTTCTGGCGGGCCAACGATCTGTTTGCCGCCAGTGTCTTTGATAACGGCATTGGCTTCGACACATATGATGTCAACCGTGACTACAGTACCCGCGGCAGCCTGGGGATGGTCAACATGCGTGAACGGGCGGAACGCATTAATGGCTCGTTGCGTGTTGAATCAACGCCGGACTCCGGAACGACTGTCACTCTCGTTGTTCCCATAGACAAACAGCCGCCTGCTACAGCAGGTGATGAGACGGTCGAGGAAGTCTCGGAAACCGTTCAGATAAGTTGAACCATTGTCTGTGAAGACTGTTGGTACGCAGGGGGGACTCCTGCCGGCGCTTTTGTTGAGTGGCGCAGGTTACATTGTTTTGGCATTCTGGTTCCCGCTTTTGCCCAACCTTGAGCGTACATCCGCGGCCGATATTCGCACCTTCGCCGAATCACTGGGCAGCGGGTTAGCCTACGCAGCGTTAATCCTCCTTCTTTTTGGTCTGCTAATTGTCGTTTTTCGCCGTATCTGGCGGGGTGGGTTATGGGATTTGTCGGCCGTCTCTTCACCGTGGGTCAGGCTGGCGGCTATTCTGGGCATATCGGCGCTGTTCGGTTTGCCGTTGGTCCTGACGTATCCGGTGAACGCCAACGACCTGTTCCGCTACGCACAGCGCGGCCGGGTAACAAGTCTCTATGGTGGCAATCCCTTTACTGACCCACTTACGGAGTTTTCGCAGGACCCCTTTTTCCGTTGGGAGGGGAATGGTCCGGCGAGACAACCCCCTACGGTCCGGTCTGGGAAGTGGTGGACGCCGCAGCCGCACGGGTCGCGCCGGAAGATATGGCCGGTGTTCTGGTGGCCCTGAAGGTAGCGGGGTTGCTTGCGCTCATGGGATCGTCGGCCGTTTTGTGGCTGCTACTGCGGGATTTACCGGAGAACCGGCGAGCAGCCTATGTCATCCTTTGGGCCTGGAACCCGGCTCTCTTGTTGACCTTTGTCATGGACGCCCACAACGACGGCCTCATGTTGCTGTGGCTGCTGCTTGGCGCGTTGGCTATGGAACGCAAACGGCCGGTCATCGGCTTGCTCCTGGTGGTTATGGCGATCCTCACCAAGCCCATTGCCGCGTTGGCGTTGCCCGTTTTCCTCGTCAGCGAATGGCGGCAGGCCGGTAATCTTCAGGCACGATTGCGTCTCACGCTGGGTACGGCGGCCGGTACTTTACTGCTGGTTGGCCTAACCTTCCTGCCCTGGGCCGGTAGAGGCGGGTGGCTGGCTGGTCCAACAGCCCTGGCTTTGCGCCTGACGAGAGAAGCAACGGCCGGGGCCGGTTTTTCCCCGGCGACCTTTGTTTACTTTGTTTTGCAAGGCGCCGGGTTGACCGTCTCCGTTCAATCCATCGGGACCGTCTTTCTGGCCCTGTTCGCAGTGTTTTTCTTGCTGGTGTTGTGGAAAACCTGGCGAGGGCAGCCGGCCGCGCCGGGGGTAGCCGGTGTTTTTGCCGGGTATATTGTGCAGGCGTTGAACTTTCGCATCTGGTACGCTGCCTGGCCGTTTCCGTTTCTAATCCGCAATGCCACCATGGAAGAGAGGGATGGAGCGGCAGAATACTGGTTGCGGGTCGGCTTTTGGTTCCTCCTGACCACACAACTGTCAGTAGTGGTCTACAGTCACATTCGACTTGAATTGCTGGGGGGAAGTCACCCTCTGGCCCACTTGATCGGCGTGCCGTTTACCTTCCTTTTGCCGCTGCTTTTGGCGCGTTGGTCGTGGTGGCCCACAAGCGAGGCGTCTGTAGATGAGGGACATCTAACCCCATCCCCTGACCCACTGGTCTGATCTGGAGATGGTGGTGTGTTGTCATACGCACTTTTCACGTCCCTTAACGGGACTTTCATAGCAGTCGCTACCCCTTTTTGTTATGCTATTCATGTCTGATGTCCGTCATGTTGGCAGGCTCTGGTAACCTGCTCATCAGCGCAGTGAAATATGGTTCTCCTACAGCAGTTATTTGATCTGTTGAGTGGCCCGCCAGGGAGTATCGTCTTCCATCTGGTGACGCTGTTCGCACTACAAATAGTCCTCGCCCTATCCTACGTTCGCTGGCAACGCGATCCGGGGGATGAATCGGCGCGCCGTATGATGTTTGCGGCCGGCGGTATATTGGCCGTTCGCCTGCTGTTGGTTTTGGGCGGACTGTTGAGTGGGTTGGACCCGGAGCGCCTGCAACTGGTCCTGCCGCCGCTGGAGCAGGCTGTTAACGCAGCCACGGCCGTCCTGATTGTATGGGGATTGGTACTGGTCTATGAGGATCGTCCCCGTCTGGCGGATGCGGCTCTGCTGGTTGTCCTAGTCGTGATTGCGGTCATGTTCTTTTTCTTTTACCAGGATTGGGTGGGTCGGGCTCCCGGTGGTGTGAATGGCTACTTCGGAACGCCGCAGGCCTTTATCTGGGCCATCATTCAACTGGTTGTACTGGCTGCCGGAATGGTCTGGCTCATTCTGGACAAGCGCACCCGCCTGACACTACGGCCGTTTATCCTCGGTGTGCTTGTCCTGGCACACGCCCTGCAACTGTGGAGCATCCCGGATCCGTTTGTTGAAGGTGGCGTTGCTCCGGTGTGGGTTCGTTTGGGTTACCTGATCGCCTTTCCGCTTTGGGCCGTTCTCGCCTATCGGGAGAATATGCAATACCTGACCGGTATCGGAGAGACCGGTGGAGTAGCCCCGGAGAAGTTGTCGGAGACGCTGGCACAGGCCACATTGGTTATCGGCGCGCGCGTTCCTCCCATGCGCCTGGAGCGCGCTCTGGACATGGTTATGGCGCTGGTCCCGGCTCAATTCGCAGCAATTGGTCTGATTGATCAGGCAAATTCGCAGCGCGTGGTGTTTAATCATTACCGTCCAACCCCAACCAGAGAGACCGGCCATGGCTGGCAACTGGACTTGTCCGGTCGATCCAGTTTACGCTTGGCCTTCGAACAGCAACGCGGCGTGGAACTGCTGCCGCGTGGCGTGGGTGCGCGGCAAGTGCATGAACTGGCCCAGCAGTTTAACCTCGGCCCAATAGGACCGACATTTATTGAACCACTGCTTGTCAGGAGCCGTTGCGTTGGCTTTCTCATTTTGGCAGCACCGTCAACGATGGACACCTGGACTGAGGAAACACGCGCCATTGTTCCTGGCGCGGCAGCCTTCATCGCCCAGGCCATTGCCAATAGCCGATCACTGGAGAATGAACTGGAAGCTCATACTGCTTCTGAACTGGCGACGGCCGAAGATCAGGCATTGCGCACGGCCCTTGACCAGACCCAGGCGGAGTTGTCACGTACCCGCCGCCAATTGGCCGCAGCCGAAGCCCGTCTGCAAAAAGCCCAGGCGGCCCGTGCCGCCGCCGTGAAAGAGGTTGTCACCCGACCTCAACTGGCTCCCACCACACCGGTCCTGCCGGTCATAGAAGAGGCGGTGAGTACATTGTTGCCGACCTTGCGGGCCAAGAAACTACAGTTGGACTTGATGGTTGATAATGATCTGCCTCCGGTCGGTGTGGGTCAGGAAGTATTGCAGCAACTGGTGGCGTCGTTGCTGGATAATGCCTGTCGGGCATCGGCCGAGGAGAGCTGTATGACGCTCCGCGCCGGAGTTGCCGGGGCCAACGGTCAGGACGGTCCGACTACGCGGGTGTTGGACATTACCGTGATTGATACCGGTCGAGGGATCGGCCGTGATGAAAGCGAGCGTGTGTTTGATTCACAATACTTCCTTTCCGGTGCGCCGCCCATTAACGGATTGGGTGACAGCAGCGCCAAACTGGCCGTAGCTCGCAAGCTGGCCCAGGTGAGCGGTGGTGACATCGGCTTCCAAAGCACACTGGGTGAAGGCAGTTCTTTTGCCCTGCGCTTGCCGGTGGCTGACGTGTTGCCACCCATTACCGAAACGAACGGAATCGGTAGCCCGGTCTCTCATCCGACTGCAGATGCCAAGGAGTAACCTGTGCCTCGCAGTGATATGAACCGGGACGACCGGCGGCAGGGCTTGCGGCTTAATCTGGGATTGACGGCCGGGGTCATGGCGACAGTTTTGATCGCCCTGGTAATGGCCCAGCTAGATGCGCTACAAGGCCAGAAACCGGGGTATAGTCGGTTGGTTATTGCCAATGTCCAGGCAACGGCCGTTGCCAACGGCGCAGTGATTCCCCTCCCGTACAATGGCGCAACAAGCAATAACCCTGTTGGTCAGGAGCAGCCTGCCATTGATCCCAACGCTACTATCGTTCCCGACGTTAACCCGCGCACCGGAGAAACAGACACCGGCAGCGCACCGGACTTTCCTGTTTGCGGTGAGGTCCCGGCTGGGTGGTTGCTTTACACGGTGGCGACGGGAGACACAGTTAATTCGCTCGCTTCGGCTACCCAATCAGAACCGAACGCCATTCTTTCCGCCAACTGTTTGAGTAGTGACGTCTTAACGGCCGGAATGCAGATTTTATTGCCCAGCGAACCCAGCGCGGCCGTACAATGTGGACCGCCGCAATCCTGGGTCCGCTATCAGGTGCAACCGGGCGACACGGTCGGCTCGCTGGCTGCAAGCCGGGGCACAACCGTGGCTGCTATTTTACAGGCCAACTGCCGCGATTCTGAGGCGTTGACTGTGGGCCAGATGATCTTCCTGCCGCCTGGCGGTCCGGTATCACCACCGGTCGTTGCCCCACCTGTGGCAACATCCGTTCCGCCAACGCCCGGAGCGACGGCGACTGTATCGGCTGTACCGTCATCGGCACCACCTGTCGCACCGTCCGCAGTCCCGACCAATGCGCCGCCGGCACCCACGTCAGCGCCTGTCTTTACGCCGGTTCCTACGCGTATTTTTCCCACAGCCACACCACCAGTTGGGCCGACGGCCACTCCTCCGTCGTTGCCGACTACTGCGCCAACGATTGCACCAACGATTGCGCCGACCCGTGTGCCACCGACGGCGACAAGTCCCGCGCCAACGGCCGTACCTACGCGTGTACCGCCGACGGCCACAGTACCGCCACCGCCGACGAATACACCTGTCCCGCCGCCGACAGATACGCCGCCGCCACCCCCAACGAATACGCCTGTCCCGCCGCCAACCGACACACCTGTCCCACCACCGACAGACACACCGGAACCACCGCCTACCAATACACCTGAACCGCCGCCACCCAGTACGCCGGAACCCGATCCGACAGCCACTCCTGAGCCTGACCCCACACAGGCGTGGTACAGGGCAATCGTATGGCCGTGGTATTGGAGATAGGGGTCGGTGTGTTATAATCTTCGGTCGGCTATAAACGGCCCGATCATCCCGGGGTACTCACCCCAGAAGGTTCGCTCCTTTAGCGTCCGTAACGGATGGCGCAAGAGCATGCCGTATATGGGAAACAACAGAATGGATGATGCAGACGATCTGCGCCAGGCAATCCTGGCCCAGGTAGCTGAATACTACGAAAAGGCGCACAATAACCGGCCGTTTGAGCCGGGTGAGTCCGCCGTCCAATATGCCGGTCGCGTTTACGATGCGACCGAACTACAAAATATGGTCGACGCGGTCCTTGATTTCTGGCTGACCGCCGGCCCCTACGCCGAGAAGTTTGAACAGCAACTGGGGGCATTTCTCGGTGTCCGCGAGGTGGTGCCGGTCAACTCCGGTTCTTCGGCCAATCTCGTGGCAATAACAACCCTTAGCTCGAAACAACTGCCTGACGGCCTGCGACCGGGGGATGAGGTCATTGTTCCCGCAGTGAGCTTTCCCACAACCATTAACCCCATTATCCAGAACCGGCTGGTGCCGGTATTTATAGATAGCTGTCTGGGTGACTACAACCTGGATGTTGACCAGCTTGAGGCGGCCATATCGCCGCGCACCCGTGCTTTGTTCTTTGCCCATACGTTGGGTAACCCGGCGAACATGGATGCAGTCATGGCTTTCGTCAACAAGCATGATCTCACCCTGATCGAAGATACCTGCGATGCGTTGGGGTCTACCTGGGACGGGCAAATGGTGGGGACGTTCGGGAAGATGGCGACATTGAGTTTCTACCCGGCCCATCATATCACCATGGGTGAGGGGGTGCTGTGTATACGGACCGCCCCAAGCTCGCCAAGATAGCCCGTGCTGTACGCGATTGGGGTCGCGACTGCTGGTGCGGGTATGACAATCCGGTCAACGGCAAGTGTGGCATTCGTTTTGAGCGTGAGGTGCCCGGCATTGTCGGGTATTACGACCACCGCTACTACTATTCGGAAATAGGCTACAACCTGAAACTGACCGATCCGCAAGCAGCGATGGGCCTGGCGCAACTGGAAAAGCTGCCCTGGTTCATTGAACGGCGCAAGCATAACTTTGCCTATCTCTATGAGGGTCTGAAGCAGTATGAGGAGTTCCTGATGCTGCCCTCATGGCACAAGAAAGCAAACCCGGCCTGGTTTGCAATGCCGTTGCTTGTGCGGGAAGATGCCCCGTTTTTGCGCCATGAATTAACCCGTTATCTGGAGGCGCATCGCGTGCAGACGCGCCTGATCTTTGCCGGTAACATCCTGCGCCAACCGGCATATGAGGATGTTGAGAGCCGGGTAATCGGGGATTTACCCGTGTCGGATCAGGTAATGCGTGGCGGCTTCTTCATTGGCGTTTACCCGGGCCTGGATAAACCCCGGCTGGATTACATGCTGGATATGTTTGACCGGTTTTTCCGGTCCCTGTAGATGGTGTCCATCGGGATTGGCTGCAAGACGTCCGATCCCGTTGGCATGGAGAATGGAGCACCATGAGAAAATTGTCTGTCATTATTTGCTGCTATAACGAGCAGGCGACAATTCATGACATCATTGAGCAAACCGGTGCGGTTGACCTGGGACCGAACTGGACACGCGAGATAATTGTCGTGGACAATTTTTCCACGGACGGCACGCGGGAGATTCTGAGCCGGATCGATGATCCGGAAGTCCGCGTTATCCTCCATGATCGCAACATGGGGAAGGGATGTCCATTCGTACCGGCATTGCCAATATGACCGGCGACTACATGATCATTCAGGACGCCGATGCAGAATATGATCCGGCCGAGCACACGCGCTTTTGCCAGAAGGCGGATGAAACCAACGCCGCGGCGATCTTCGGTTCGCGCGTGTTGGGTGGGGATGTACATTACAAGTATGCCCACGCCTACCTCGGTGTGCGTCTCCTGACGGCCGTTACCAATGTGTTTTTCGGCGGTCATCTGACAGATGTGGCGACAGCGACAAAGATGGTGCGTGGAGATGTTGTGCAGTCGTTGAATTTGACGACGACGGACTTCAATCTG
Source organism: Chloroflexota bacterium (assembly GCA_041390945.1). Taxonomy (GTDB): domain Bacteria; phylum Chloroflexota; class Anaerolineae; order Promineifilales; family Promineifilaceae; genus Promineifilum. Next base: position 274,217 of record JAWKOY010000017.1, on the reverse strand, counting down.
GATTTTGAACTACCGGACAAGATATTGCTCTCCGGTCATCAGATCATCGAAATCCCCATCAGCTATAATCCCCGGACGTACGAGGAAGGGAAAAAGATTAAGACCAGCGATGGCCTGCGCGCCTTAATGACCATGATTCGGGATCGCGTTGGCGCGACACCCGTATTAAAAGAAACCCAGCCGGTGGCCGGTCAGGTCATGCAGGATGCGTTGTAAGGTGGGTTGTAACCGAAGCCTACTAAAGTAAACGGTCGTTGTGATCGGTAGTGGGTGTTACCCTGAGGTTTGTGGTGGGGTCGAGAACCGGCATCCGAATGACGGCCGGTGATTTCCAACTGGTAGATGAGACAGCCCATATGAGTCAGGCTGTTCCACGTGGCGAATCTTTTGGCGGGTCGGAGGGCCGGCTGAAGTAACGCCGGCGGATCAAGCATCAGGATGGAGTCCGACATGACGGGCTGAAATTAGTCTTGGGTATGGTTGGCCGGGTCAGAAAAGAGAGTCCAGAACGCTTATGAATATTGTTGTAACAGGTTCAATTGCCTTTGATTATCTGATGTCGTTTCCGGGACGGTTCACCGATTCCCTGGTGGCCGACAAGCTGGAGAAGGTCAGCCTGAGTTTTTTGGTTGACTCGCTAAAACGGCAACGGGCGGTACCGCGCCCAATATCGCCTATACGATGGCGCTGTTAGGCGGCCACCCGCGTATTATGGCGACTGCCGGGCAGGACTTTGGTGACTATCGTACCTGGCTGGATCAGCATGGTATCGACACCTCGGCCATTATCGAGATCGAGGATGATTACTGTGCCTCATTCTTTGTCAATACAGACGAGGATCACAACCAGATCGCCAGCTTCTATACGGGAGCCATGGCCCACGCCGGTAAACTGACTTTCCGGGAGTATGCTCCCGACACGGACCTGACCATCATTACTCCCAATGATCCCGGTGCGATGCGCGCCTACGTTCGGGAATGCAAGGAGTTGGGCATCCCCTATATTTACGATCCCAGCCAGCAGACTATCCGGCTGAGCGGGGATGAATTGCGCGAGGGAATTGACGGGGCATGGTTGCTAACCGTTAATGAGTATGAATTCAGCCTGATCCAGGAGAAAACCGGTCTGAGCGAATCGGAGATATTCGAGATGGTCGGCGGTGCGGTCATCACTTTAGGTGCTGACGGTTCACGACTGGTGAAGGACGGTACCGAGCTTTACATCCCCATTGCCGTACCCAAACGCATTGTTGAACCAACCGGTGCCGGAGATGCCTACCGCGCCGGGTTAATGCGTGGTATTCAGTTGGGTCTGCCCTGGGCCACGGCCGGGCGTATGGGTGCGCTGGCGGCCGCTTATGTGCTGGAACAGTACGGTCCACAAAATCACGCTTATACCCGCGAGGAGTTTGTCGCTCGCTATCGTGAAGCATTTGATGATAGTGATGCGGTGGATGTCCTCTTGCTGAATGATCAACAACAGGAACCTCAGGTCACGCTGAAGAGCGTCCCTGAGACAGTTTAAGTATTTCTGAAGGAGAATAGTGTAGTCATGGAATTTGACATCAAAAATATGGACCTGGCTCCCGGCGGCCGTCATCGTATTGAATGGGCCGAGCAGGAGATGACGGTCTTGCGTGGGATTCAGGAGCAGTTTAAGGATGAACGGCCGTTTGCCGGGTTGCGCGTCGGTGCGGCCATGCATGTTACAACCGAGACAGCCAATCTGATGATTAGCTTGCAGGCAGGTGGCGCGGATGTTGTGCTGGCGGCCAGCAACCCGTTGAGCACGCAGGACGATGTAGCTGCCGCGCTGGTCAGCTACTACGAAATCCCCGTCTACGCCATCAAGGGCGAGGACAACGATACCTATTTCAAGCACATCAACGCCGTATTGGACCACAAGCCCCAGATCATCATGGATGACGGTGCGGACTTGGTCAGTACCATTCACAAGAGTCGTCGCGGGCTGATTGAAACCATGATCGGCGGTACGGAAGAAACAACGACCGGCATTATCCGCCTGCGGGCCATGGCTAGCGATGGGGCTTTGAAGTTCCCCATGATGGCGGTGAACGATGCGATGACCAAGCATATGTTTGATAATCGCTACGGGACCGGCCAGTCTACGATGGACGGCATTGTCCGGGCGACGAACTACCTCATTGCCGGACGGAACGTTGTTGTTGTCGGCTATGGCTGGTGCAGCCGTGGTATTGCTATGCGTGCCCGTGGTTTGGGCGCCAATGTGATCGTCACCGAGATTGATCCGTTGAAGGCGCTGGAAGCTGTCATGGAAGGCTACCGGGTTATGCCGATGCAGGAAGCTGCCGCCATTGGCGACATTTTTGTCAGTGCCACCGGTGATATCCACGTGATGGATGCCAACCACTTTGAGGTGATGAAGGATGGCGCTGTTGTTGCCAACTCCGGCCACTTCGATGTGGAGATCAACAAGATTGCACTGCGCGAGATGTCTACCGGCGACCCCAAGCTGGTACGGCCGTTTGTAGAGCAGTACACGATGAAGCACAATGGTCACCACATCAATTTGCTGGGCGAAGGCCGCTTGATTAACCTGGCTGCGGCCGAAGGCCATCCGGCAGCCGTGATGGATATGAGCTTCGCCGGTCAGGCGCTGGCTGCCAAGTACCTGGTGGATAATCAGGGCAAGCTGGAGAATCGCGTTTACACGGTTCCGGCAGAAGTTGACGAGGAAATCGCCCGCATCAAGCTTGACGCGATGGGCATCAAGATTGACACGTTGACTAACGAACAGGTTAAGTACCTCAACTCCTGGGAAGAAGGAACCTGATCCCTCTTCTAAAACTGGTCTGAAACGACAGATGACAGGATAATGGTTGGAGAGATCCGTCCATGATTCTGTCATCTGTTCGATCTGGTTGCCCAACCGGCGACCCTTTCCCCATTCCTGTATCATGAGCGTTCCACGAGACCGTTACAAGGCCGACCGGGTAGGCATGGTCCGCGCCGCCCGATATCTGTCCGACGTAATCAGCCCTCCTACCATCTTTGCGGCAACTGCCCTCGCTCTGGGTATTTATGAGCGACCGGTATGGCCCGGTGTGGCCTGGGGGGTGATTTATGGAGTCACCGCCTCCCTGTTGCCCATTCTGTTCATTTTCTATCTGTTGCAGTCAGGTCGTATTGACGACCTGCACATGAGCGATACAGGGCAAAGAAATCTCCCGTATATTGTCGGCGTCTCGGCTGCGCTAATAGCTTTTGCGGTCATCTCGCTATTGAACGGCCCCGAATTATTACGGTGTCTGGCAATCTACAACACCACTGCGCTGATGTTGCTGGGCTTGATTAATACCCGATGGTTGATCAGTATTCACGCTACCGCCATCGCCGGAGCCTGGATGATCATTACGCTGGTCTTTGGCTGGGTCTGGTCGCTGGCTCTGCTGCCGGTGGTCATTCTTGTGTGCTGGACCCGTCTCTTCCTCAAGCGCCATACGCTCAGTCAGGTGCTGGCCGGTGTTGCTTTGGGGGCCGGTCTGGTCCTGATCTTCCGGCAGTTCGGCTGCTTCGTGCCCTAGATTTATGTTTGAACAGGAACGCCTTATTGGCCGGCTCCAGCGGCATGTTATGGCTGATCAGATGGTTACGGCCTGCTATTTGTTGGGGTCGTTCGGCCGTCGGACTGAAGATGCCTACTCCGACGTGGATGTGAATCTGATCTACGCTGACGACACCACCCGCGATCTCGCCTGGGCTGACCGTCGGAAACTGGTCAATGATGTGATGCCCTATGTGCCGGTGCGTTCCTATGATGCGGTTCACAGGCTACCCTATCTGCATATCGCGCTCTATAGCAACGGAACAAAGGCAGACTTTTTGTTTGAAACGCAGGCCGGTCGGGAGGCCAGCCCGTTCGAGCGCGAGATACGTATCCTCAAGGACAGCAATGGGTGGGCCGAGCAGCACCAGGCCGCCTCTGCACGGCTGGCAATTCCCCAGCCGTACCTGTCCGGTGATGAGTTGGGCGCCATTGATGATCGGTTCTGGGGCATGGCCTGGGATGTGGTACGCCTTCTGAAACGGGGGGATGCAGACAAACCGTTTGCCATTTACCTGCAACTTCTCTACTTCACTTTGCCGCCGTTGTTACAAACCTTGCCCCCGGAAGAACCTGCTCATCAGGCTTTGTTGCGGGCTGACTATAGCCGGAATACACAGGCCACAGCGCGGGGAATCGCTGACCTTGTAGATGCCTACGTGGTCGCGCGATCAGCCATTATTCGCCGGCAGAACCTTGTGTATCCTGTCAATACCGGTTTCGAATCGGAAACCCGCCGTCTGATTGACCGGTTGGCGCGCTGACAAGAAGAACCCCATAAAGTTACAACTGAATCGTCTCGTTGATGGCCGGAACCCGAACATTGCCGGGTAGACGATGGTTAGCCCCACTGCTCACTCGCGCTGCGGCGGGAGTCCACTGTGCATCAGTCCAGCCCCAGCCCGGATTCCCCTTGCCGTCAGGGTGCCCGCTTAGATGGACAGGCAGTGTTTCGCGCGGGTGTAATCGCGCCGCGTAACGCAGCACGTTCTCGAAAGAGGCGTGGGTGGTCCGTCTATTGGGCTTGCGTTTCAGAAAGCCGAGTCAACAAACAAATGATCGGCGTTGCTGAGCAAAGCCGGCCGTTTCCTGGTCGGCCGTTTGGGGGTCGATCAGCCAGTCATTCTGGTTGTCTATATCCCACAGCAATACCGTTTTGGAGTCGGCCGTTTCCAGAACATAGGCGGCGCAGGCATAGGCGATGCGATGGTCGTCCGGTGCGCAGTCAGCCGAAGAAGTGGCCTGACCGATAACGGGGTGATTGTCATGCCCGGCAGGGTTGATCGGCAGCAGGGCAGGACTGTCCCGGCGGACGGTTTTCCTCCACAATTATTGGATTCAAATATTGAGAGAGCAGGTGCCGTACTCGCGTTGTAGCCACAAAACCGATCCGTGACGGCAATAAAGCGGTACACGGTGATCGGGCAGGTAACGCCGTTTACGATTGGCGTAATTGGAGACCAGCAATCGGTTTAGTTCGCAGACATGATCGGGATGCCAGTGAGTCAGGATAACACCATCCACACGCGCCTGCTCACCATCCAGCATACCGCAAGCGATAAGCGAATCAACCGCCTAACCCGGCATCAAAGATCAGGTGGTGGGTGGTGCGTTCATCTTCGCGGGTGATGAGGATACGGAGGTGTTGGCCTTGCGACCCGGCGCCAGGCACCGATCCTCGCAACCAAACTGGCGGGCAACCAGGACCGTCCAGCCCGTTGGCATCGCAGCAGATGAGTAGGATTGCTCATAAAAGTATTTTCCTCTATATCCGGGATGACTACTACTTTCCGGGTCTTTATACCCGGCTAACCAAGTGGACGTGATGAGGAGATATCCTGCTCCGGATCGGCCAGTTGGCTCGGGTCAAACCACCGGATGCGCGGATCGCTTTCCCCTGAACCAGGCCCCTAACTTGCGCACGAAGCGGTGGGTTTCATACTTGATTCAGCTCTACCGCTTCCTCCAGGGTCGTTCACCATCCAGGTAAGCCATAATTTGCCGGTAGCCCAACCCGCTCATGGCCGGCAGGGTGCGGTCATACCCAGCCGTGCGCAGTGTTGCTACTTCATCCAGCAAGCCGTCCGCCATCATCGGTCCCACTCGCGTGTCTACCCGTTTGTGCAGAGCGTTTCCCAGTCCCAGGTAATGCCAATCAGGCAAAAATCATAGGGCGGTGAGGTCTTGCGCTGCAAGTCGGACATGCGCTGCCCGGTTGCTAATATAACTTCTAAAGGCGCGAACCACCCGCCGAACGTTGCGCAGGTCGTTGCGTTCGGCCGCCGCTGGATCAGAATCTGTAGCCAGCGGGCGGCTTCGCCGTCGGCAGAGCTTCCAGTGCCTGTCGCAGTTCCGGCTGCGGTGATACCTCCGAAGTTCCCCAGCCTTCAATGACGGCCATCACGTATTGTCCTGTTCCGCCAACAAGGATGGGCAAGTGATCAAGCGCAGGATGTCGTCTATCGTCTGGTAGGCAAGGCGAAACGCGCTGAGGCTCATCGTCTCATCGGGGGCGCACAGATCGATCGGGTGGTGGGGGACGGCGGCTTGCTCATCGAGCTGAAGCCGGCTGTGCCGATGTCCATGCCGGTAGAACAGACGGGAATCCACAGGAGACGATCTCGCCGTCAAAGCGCCGAACGAGATCCTGAACAGGGCGGTCTTACCGGCGGCCGTTGCCCCACGATGACCAGAACAGGTTGAGGACTCATCCGGGGCTCAATCCATTTGCCGGTAAGGGATAAAGGCGTCACTGGCGCTGTGTTTCCGTGGGCCAGCTTATAGACAATCTCGGCGACGGTGTAGGCGGCGCGTGGACGGCGAGATGTTGGGCATACTCGGCCCGTTGGTTAAACAGCTCCCGATCATTCGCCAGCCAGCGTTGCAGAACGGATTGACGTCAGCCGGGTAGGGACCATATCACCGGCACCTTGCAAGGTGACAAACTCAGCGCATTGCCCTTCTCGTGGACCGGATTGCATTGCACTTGATCAACATCGGCCGACCGCAGGCGTATTGATTCAGAAGCTGCTTTGACCTTGGTCGGGATGCCGTCGGCCGCATGCATCAGGTCCGGCATGTTCTCGACGAAGTTGAATTTTGCGTCGGCACATTCACGCCATCTGCTCCGATTGTCTCGTAGAGCACATCATCACCCCCGCGACGGCAATGACCTGGAGCGGGCGGGTTGCTGATTTGTTGCAGGTACTGGTCAACTCCATGCGTTTACTACCGACTGCCAGCACGGTGAACAGGTCCGGATCAGGCCAAATATCCGGCGAAGTTCGGCTTTTGTACCGGTTGGTTTGCTGAACCGGGGATGGACGAGGATTCCTGTAACCAGAAGATGATCTGCGGGTACACCACGCTCCATTTGCCAGACCCACGGCGGCACGAGTCGGTAACAGGCACAGATCGACATCCTCATCGAACCAGAGCCTGTGCAGGCGTGTCAGGTCAGTAACGATCGTAATGATGGGAAGGTAGCCGCATTGATTCGACGGTAATTCAGCAACGGTTCGGTGCTGATGGATGAGCTTGACCACTACCCGTCGGTTTGTGGCGATCCAGAAGGCCGTTAATCGCCTCGCTAAGCATGAGTTTCCCGGCCACCGTTCCGATACCTTTGACCAGCTCTGAATCCGTGACACGCAGGCTGGCAATATACACCTGGGGCAGCTCCGGACCAGTCTTGTATGGTCGGCTTGCCTGCCGGAAAACCGATGGTACAGTGGGCTCGTCAAACGGTTGGCTACGATCACATCAAGTTCGTCGCCATATATTTCCCTGATTGCGTCCCGGATCGCATTGGATGCACTCCGGTGGCCAGAATCCGGTATCTGCCAGAAGAATCAGCACGCGTGGCTTTTCCTGCGCCATAGAGGTCCCCGTGGATTGCACTTGCTTTATGCCGCTGTCCGGCAATGCTCCTGAATTTAACCATACAAGTTCATGAATCCGGCTACCATCCGAGTATCAAATTGGGAATGTGTTCATATCTTTCAGCATACACTTTTGTCAATCTCAATGGCGACCAGGTCAATACGCCATTCGCATCATCAAGGTCATGGTCGGCACAGTGCGCACCTGTGTATAACTCCCAGGTGTCAACCGTTAGCCCCTTTTCGTTGGGTGATGCTCTCTTCAGGAGGCAAAATTCCGGCTCTGGCAGTCTTGACCTCAGCAAAAACGAGGACCTCCACCGTCCTGAGCAACAATATCTATTTCTCCCCGAGCAGCGCCAGTTTCTGTCAGCCGATAACCTTCGGCTTCCAGTTTCGTTGCGGCCAAATCTTCCCCCCATTGACGACCGCCGACGATGTTGATTGTCGGCCATTAGCCGTCAGATTCCTTTGATCGACGAGCATCGGTCCATCGGCAATGTCTGTGACACGGTTGCCAGATGCGTCACCCAGACAACTGGAATTCGCCTGCCCACCAGCCATGCTTGTTCTTGCTTGCGCTCAGGTCAGGTCTGTGAATCAATAGCTCCCGGTAGAGGTCCAGCGTTTCATCAACCGTCGTGTTAATGTCATATTGACGGCTGGCTTCCCTGGCAGCGCGGCTTCAATCATGGTGCGCCGTTGAGGATGCATCGGCCAGTGTTAGGAGGGCTCATGGAAAGCGCTCGTCGAGAGCCGGGACAAGCAGGCGTTGGCCCGAAATAACGGTTTCGGCCAGACCCGGTGACCGGACGCCGACAACCGGCAAACCCGCGGCCATTGCCTCGATGACGGTCGGGGATGCCACCTCAACTCACCGGCTGTGGCGAAGAGGTCCCCGGCCGCCAGATAATTGCTGACTTCATGGTAGGGAACCGAACCGGTAAAACTTTATGCGATCAGCCGGCCCATGGTCGGCCGCCATCTACCGCAATGTTCCTTCCAGGGTCCCCCTTGCGACGAGCATCAATTACAGATCATCCCCGCCGGGCGGCTAACTACCATAAACTGGTTGAGCAGTCCTTCCAGGTTCTTTTCGGCGGAAACAGACGGCCTGCAATGCGGATAATCGCGCTGTCATCGGAAGGCCGAGATCAGACTTGTGTAACGGGTTATTCAGGAGGAAAAACAGTTTCCGAGTCGGCCGTTAACAATGGCCAGCTCACCGGCGTAACAAACTCGGCCATTACCTGCTGCATGCCCGCCGAAGGTGCAATCCATGATCGGCCATGGCTGTGTAATGGGGCCGGGCGTAGCGCATGATTGCATCCGCAGCCGGTTCGGGAAGCAGGCGGTGTAGCTTCCGGTATAAAGATCGTACCGGGTATGGTTGTGCCGATGGGCGCTTCGGCGTATCGGTGGGTATTTTCCAGACTCATGGTAAGTGATGGCAGTGGACGATGTCCATCTCAGCCAGCAAGGTCTTACGCCTCCGATGAGTAGCCGATACCGGCATAGTAGCCAGAAGTCACCCGGTGATAAACCGGGAGAGCGAACAACACCAGCAGCCGGGTATATTGCCTGTTCCGCCCCAGAGCGAAGACGGTTACCTCATGACCCCGCGCAGTCAGATGCCAGCGATAGAGGTCAACCATTCGCATTTGCCCGTTGACCACATCGGCGGCATCGTATGTAGCCGAGACCATCCCAATGCGCACAATACCCTCCAGATGCCCGTGAGCGCTGGTGTCTGGCCGTAATTAACATCACCGCGCAGGCGGTGTGTCAGGCGTTCCCGGTCCGGTTTGGCTTGTTTCGCCTCAATCGTATCTATCAATGAATCAAACGAACGGATAAAAGCATCTACCCCATCGTCTTGCAGTTTCTCTGTTACCGCACCCATCAATGCCCAAATCGGCCAGACCCTCCATTACCTGGACAGCTTCGTCAATATCAGCTTCCAGTGCTGTTCCCCAACCGGCCGTGGTCGCGGAAGGCGTCAATGGTTGCCGGTGGTATGGTGGTCACGGTTTCCGGGCCGATTAACTCGTCAATGTACAGCGTGTCTTTATAGGCGGGGTTCTTGGTGCTGGTAGATGCCCATAGCAGCCGTTGAACCGGTACGCCCCTGGCAGCCAGATCAGCAAATTCTCCGGCCTCGGAATGGAATATCTCTTTGAAGCGCTGGTAAGCCAGCTTGGAGTTGGCTACGGCTGCCTGGCCCATCAGTTCGGCCGCTGCCGGATCATCCAACGACTCAAGTTGTTTGTCGACGGCCGAATCAACGCGGCTGACGAAAGAATAGTGCTGCTAGCAATCTGGTGCGGATCGCCGCCGTCGGCCAGCCACGCACGCAGCCCTTCAATGTAGGCATGGGCAACCGCTTCGTAGTGGGCCATGCTGAACATCAAGTGATGATATTGATGTTAATCCCTTCGCTGATGAGCTGGCGAACGGCCGGAATACCTTCCGGTGTTGCCCGGGACCTTGATCATGAGATTGCGACGGCCGACCTGCCGGAACAGACGTCGCGCCTCAGCGATGGTGCCGTCTGTATCATGGGCCAGATGGGGGGACACTTCCAGACTGACATAGCCGTCCCCGGCTTCGAAGCTTCATATAGCCCAGGGCGAACATATCGCAGGCCAGGCGGGTATCTGCCAGCGCCAGGGTTTCGTAGATGTCAGTGATGCTATGACCTGCTTCTGCCAGTTCGGCCAGTTGCTGATCGTAGTCATCGCCACTGCCGATAGCCTTGTCGAAGATGGACGGGTTGGAGGTCATCCCGCGCGAGCCATCATCTTCAATCAAGCCGGCCAGCGTCCCGTCCAGTAGTAGCTGACGACGGATATTGTCGTACCAAAAGCTTTGGCCGTAGGCATGTAATTCGACGAGATTGTTACTCATCTGATAGCTCCTTTTCGTAATTAATACAGCCTGGTGGCTGTTATCCATTGGCGTTTTCCTCTGCTCCCTGGGGGCCGTAGGCGACACTCATGCCGCATCAGCGAGTAGGTTTTTCCAGCAACTTGCAATGGCGATAACAAACCAGAATATCAACGGCGATACTGATGGAAAGCCGTTCCCAGGTAACCGAAAACCGTGACGACCGGTTGCTCCAGACGTTCCAGTACGATTGTCCTGCAACCCGATAAGGTAGAGGAACAGGGCCAGCACAGCTAAAATCAGAAAGAATGCCGGCCAGGCGCGCCGATCTGATCGACTGAATGGCACCATGGCGTTGCTGATATGAAATATCAGATAGATCCAGACAGGATGAATCGCGTATCAAACAAATCGGTTAGCGCCGCAACAGGATGTCAATGTCCCCCACTCTGAACGGCCGTAACTGATATCTGTCACTGCAAACACGCGCAGACCGATCAGCAAAATTGCGACTGTCCCGGCAATCAGTGGGGCTGCTCAATCAGGCTTTCCCGGATCGGTCCCAGCTTGCTGCTCTTGTAATATTCCACATACAACGCTGCAGCGTCCCATCAGGTTGGCGGCGCGGGATCAGCGACATGCTACCCGTCCGAACGCCGATGTGGCCGCCAGCCAGTGACTGACCTCATGCAGCAGGACGCCGGGGGAAGAGGATGATCGCGTAGATGACCGCTGCCAGTCAGCGCGTCCGGTTGCCAGCAGACTGATGCCATGCAAGTGGGAATGGATCCATCGCTGGAGCAAGAGTAGGGCAACCAGCGATAGGGCCACCACAGCATGGGCATCAGGCTTCGGTCATAAGGTGCTTATTCTGCTCTAGACGACGGCGTTTTGCACCAACTGGACAAAACTGGGCTTGAGTGCCGCCCCGCCGACGAGCGCGCCGTCAATGTCGGGTTGGCGCATGTAGTCGGCAATATTTTCTTCCTTGACACTGCCGCCGTACTGGATGCGCAGGAGATCGGCCGTACCCTGGCCGAACATGGTCGCGATGGGGCCGCGCACAGACTTGCCGATGATGTCACCGGCCTGATCAGCCGATGCAGATTTGCCCGTGCCGATGGCCCAGATGGGTTCATAGGCAATGACGCAGATAGCTGCCTGTTCAGGTGTCAGGCCGTCAAATGCCGCCCGAACCTGCCCGCTGACGAAAGCTTCCGTTTCTCCGGCCTCGTTTTGTTCCAGACTTTCGCCCACACACACAATGGGGGTCAAGCCGTGGACCAGGGCGCTCTTGATTTTCAGGTTGACGCCTTTGTCCGTCTCGCCGAAATAGGCCCGGCGCTCGGAATGACCCAGGATGACATACTGGCAGTAGGGCAGAAGCATGGTCGGCGAACATTCGCCGGTGAACGCGCCGCTTTCTTCGTAGTACATATTCTGTGCGCCGACGCCGACGTTTGTCCCGGACAGAGCCTGGGCGACGGCCGGGATGGCGACAAACGGGGGGCAGACGGCCGTATCAATACCGGCAATGGCGCTAAGCTGTGAGCCAATCTCCTGGACAAAGGCAACTGCCTCGTCCACAGTCTTGTTCATCTTCCAATTACCCGCAACAAATGGGGTACGCATTGTTTTATTAACTCCTTGGTAATTCTTGGCGGACGGGTTGGTATCTTCGGGTTGAGGCTTGTCCGCGCGGGCCGGCAACTCGTGATAGCAAAATTAGCTTTATGAAGATAGCAAGGTTGCCGGGCAGGTAACTTGAGACGGAGCCCCGTTGCCTGCCAACTTCATTACCTGGATTATAGAAAAGGCACGGGAGGCTGGCAATTGACCGGCCATTAGTGCGTCGCGCGGATTACTACTGGCCGAGGTATTCTTCCGGTTTGATGGAAATCACCTGGCTGGCGCTGTCGGGTTGCATGCTGACGCCGTATATCGTCGTCGCGGCCTGTACTGTACCCCGATTGTGGGTGATCACGATGAACTGGGTATGGTCGCTCAGCTCGCGCAGTAGATCACGGAAGCGGCCGACGTTGGCCTCGTCCAGAGCCGCATCCACTTCATCAAGGACACAGAAGGGGGGCGGAGCCACTTTCAGCAGCGAGAAGATCAGCGCCGCCGCGGTAAGTGAGCGTTCGCCACCGGATAGTAGCGCCAGGGGTTGCTCGCGGCGATTGGGGAGTCGAGCCACTATTTCCACACCGCTTGTTGTCAGGTCGTCGGGATCAGTCATTACCAGACGGCCGGATCCGCCGCCAAACAGTTGCTTGAAGGTCTGGTCAAAGATGCCGTTGACCTGCTCCACCGTGTCGGCAAACGCGGTGGAGGTCAGCTCGTCCAGTTCGGCGATTACCTGCCGGAGCTGGGCGTCAGTATCGGTCAGATCATCAATCTGTTGGGTCAGGAACTCCACCCGTTCCTCGGTGGCAACCAGTTCCGCCGGTGCGTCGGGGTTAATGGGTCCCATACGGTGCAACTGACCGCGATAGTTGCGGATGGTTTCCTCAATGTCCGGCGGCAGGGAGTCCATAAGGGCAGTTCCTCGACCACCTCCTCAATCGGTAGCGGGGGTGCGCCGGGCTGGTCTTCATCATAGTTCAATGCAACCAGACCCAGATCGGTACGGATGCGCTCCTGCAAATTCTCGACCGCGTTTTCCTGCTGGGCCGGCGGATACGCTGTTGCGTCAGATGGGCTTCAATCTCAAAAGCGTGCTTTTTGTTCGGTTAATGCCGGTTGGGCCTGGTTGAGCGCGCGCCGATCTGCTTCCAATTGACCGCGTAGGGGGCCGATGGCCGCCTCAAACTCGTCCATCTGGAGCTGCATTGGTGCGAGGTCCACGCCTGTACTTTGTTCGGCTAGGGCATCCAGCTCTTCTTGCAGGGCTTCCAGTCGCTGACGGACACGGCCGATCTGGTTGTCCACCTGTCCCAACGTAGAGCGACGACTGTCTACAACTGCCTGCCGTCCGGCAACGATGGTTTGGGCAGTGCTCAGCGCCTGCTGTAAGGTTGAGCGGCGTTGTTCCGTTTCCCCCACGGGCAAGGCATCCAGTTGGGCATTGGCTGTGGTGATGCGCTCGTCATCAGTAGTGATGGCCGCCTGCTGGTCCGCGATGCGCTGCTCCATGGCTTCCAGCCGTTCCTGTAACTGTGTCTGGGCCGCGACCTGCGCTTCCTGCTGGCGCAGCAGGTACTTTCGCTGTTGGTTAATGGCTTCGCGCTGCCGTCGAAGCTGATCGACCTGCCCCCCAATTCACCGGAATCCTGTCTGGCTTGCTGCCAGAGCGCTTCGGTTTGGTCGGCTGTTTCCTGGGCAGTCTGAATTGCTTCCTGACTTTGCTCCAGTGTGGCTTCGGATTCGGTCAGTTTTTGACGTTCTGTTTCCAGCCGGGCCGATTCCTGCCGCCAGGCGGCTTCACGGGCGAGGATGTTGTTTTCGCGGGCGGCTCCCCGAGCCTCTACCAGTCCTCCGGCGTGGGCCACGAATCCGTCAGCCGTTACGGCGACGAACCCAGCCGGCCAGTCACAGAGCCAGGCGATAGGCTGTGTGCGGATCGTCAACCAGCAGAATGGAGCCAAGCAGGTAATTGACCAGGGCCTTGGCTTCCGGCCTGGTTGTCACGAGGTCATTGGCCCAGCCAATGATGGAGGGGTTCTTATCAACTGACGGCCGTTGTGTGGCGTAGCCTGCCGCCGATTTGGTGACATCGGCCAGCGCCGCTACCAACAGGCCGGACTCAGATTTGTTCTTACGGCCGGATTGATCTACTGCCTGCCACAGATCATCCGCTTCCGGCACCAGCCACAGAGCCAGACGTTCGCCCAGCCCGGCAGCAACGGCCGTCTCGTACTCAGGCGGGATAGTAACCAACCCGGCCAGTTGGCCGAGTACCTGATTGGGCTTCAGGGCAATAGCCTGGCTGCGCCGCCGATCCAGGCTGGCGACACGTTCTTCAAGGCGGGCCAGCTCGTTTCGCTGGCGATTCAGTTGTTGTTCCTGGTCGCGGGTGGTTTGCCGCAGCCGAGACAGATCGCTGCTTTGCTGTTTGCGCTGCTCTTGCAAATCCTTTTCAATCTGTTTTTGTTCAGCCAGCTTGGCTTCCAGCGCATTCAGTGTTTCTTCCAGTTCCCCCGTTTGCTGATCAAGCATGGCGAGATCCGCTTCCAGTGAACCGGACTGTTCAGCCGTTCGGTTGTCTCGTCCAGACGTTCCCGGAGCTGGGCCAACTGCCCTTCCGCCTGGGCCAGCTTTCGCTGGTGCTCCTGCCGGTCCTGTTCCGCCTGCCGGAGTTCCTTGCGCCGGCGATTGATTTCGGCCTGCTGACCATCTGCTGCCGTTCGGAAGGCTGTCCAGCTTGATTGTGCATCGGCCAGTTGGGTTTGGGCAATATCCAGATCGGCCGTTGCGGCAGCCAGTTCGGATTGGGCGGCTGTTTGCTGCTCCTGCAATTGGGGGAGGTCCTGGGCAAGTTCTGTTTGCTGGCGCTGCAACAGGTCCTGACGCTGGTTCATGATGGCCTGATCCCGCCGGGCTTTTTCCAGTGCTTCGCGCACCTGTTCACGTGCATTTTGCTGCTCGGTTAGCTGTCCCTGGGTCTCGGCAATATGCGCCTGAAGCTTGTCAATTTTCTCTTGAATCGCCATCACCTGGCGACGGCTTTCCTGCCACGATGCCTCAGCCTGATCGGCCGCCAGATGGGCCTGCCGCAGTTCGGTTTTGGTTTGCTCCCAGCGGTAGCCATACCAGACACGCAGCAGGGCGTGCAGGTCCTCAAAGATTTGCTCGTAATTTTGGGTGCGTGTCGCCTGCCGCTTGAGCGAGGTAACACGCGGTCTCAACTCGGCCAGGATGTCGTGGACGCGCTGCAAGTTGCGTTGCGTTTCTTCCAGGCGGCGCAGGGTCTCGGCACGACGATGTTTGTAATGGTTGATGCCGGCCGCTTCTTCGAACAGGGCGCGTCGTTCATCCGAACGCAATGACAACGCCTGATCAATCAATCCCTGACCGACGATGGTATAGGTGCGTTCGGCCAGACCGCTGGTAGCCAGCAGTTCAGCTACATCTTTCAGGCGGACCTGTTGCCCGTTAAGCAGGTACTCGTTTTCACCGGAGCGAAAGGCACGCCGGGTGATCTCGACCTCGCTGTAATCAATGGGTAGCCACCCGTCCTCGTTATCAAGCGTGATGGTCGCTGTGGCTAAACCGGCTCTGGCGCGTTGTTCGCTGCCGGCAAAGATCATATCGGCCGAACGCTTGGCGCGCAGTGTGCTGTAGGACTGTTCGCCTAGCACCCAGCGCAAAGCGTCGGCTATATTACTCTTGCCACTGCCGTTGGGTCCGACAATTGCTGTAATCCCGTCATCAAATTCGAAATCCGTCTTGGTGGCAAACGTTTTGTAGCCCTGTAGGGTTAGTTTTTGCAACTTCATGGTGATACTTGTTCTCGGACTTGGACTTCCAGGCAATGTCGGCTTTGGCGCCGCAACCCGGTTGCTACACCGTATTGCCGACCGCACGAGATGCTTGGGGCGGTTCGCGTCCGGGCACCGGTACTATATAATAACTGCCGTGGCACAGGCAAGCGTTAGCCGCCAGTCAATCCAGGAAGCCATCACCGAACTGGAAGCCCAACTGCCCCGTTTGGGACAGGATGAACGGCTTATTCGGGCAATTGAGGCAGTGGGGAATGTCCTCTCTCAGGCTCTGGCGGAAGATGATCCCCCGGACCTCCAACATGTGGTTGCTCTAATCGCCGATCTGAGCGGCTATACGACCATTGCTGAACGAATGGATGCCGAGCAGGTGCGGGAAGCGATGAATGCCATGTGGTTGGAACTGGACGGCGTGATCGCCGCCTGGGGCGGCCGGGTCGACCAGCACGCTGGTGACAGTCTTGTTGCCTTGTTTGGCTTGCCATGGTCACGGGAGTTGGATACGTGGCGGGCAGTCCAGGCAGCACAAGCCTTGCAACTGGAGCTGTCATCGTTTAACGACCGCGTCCGACAGCAAGCCGGCGAATCCGGTCACGCACAATGGCTGGAACATTGGACCGGACCGCAGATGCGCATTGGCCTTCACGAAGGTCCGCTTGGCGTTACCAACGATCCCTATGGCAAAACGCTGATCGCGGCTGGTGATACGCTACATGTCGCCTATGATCTGGAGGATGCAGCGCCACCGGGAGCAATTCTCGCTTCCTCCGAAGTGCAGCAGCATGTTCAGGACAGCTTTTGGCTGGAACATCCCAAACCACGCCGTTCGCGGCAGCCAAGCTATCTTGTGGGTGCGCCAAAACCCCAAGAACCGCCCTGGAAACCCGGAGCAGTCGGGGATATTGTTCCCCGGTTCATCGGCCGCATTGAACTTATTGAGGAATTGGAGAGTGCTTTTTTACGGGCGGCGGATGCCCGCAACCTGGAGATTCTCACCCTGATCGGCGAAACAGGGATGGGCAAGACACGCTTGCTGCATGAATTCCTGCCCCGGCTCCAAATTCTGGCCCCGGGCGCGAGGGTACTTCGCGCGCATATCCATGAGTGTATGGCCTCACGGCCCTATGCCTTATTTCGTGATCTGTTGATGCGATACCTCAATATCTACCCGTCGCATAGCTTGCATGCGGTGCAAGCGATTATCGCTGCGTCGCAACTGCCGGAGAATTTGCCTGGCGATCGGCAGGCTTCGATGGAAACGCTGGAAGAGTTGCTGCTGGTGCAGGACGGACCGGTAAGGGCGACATTGGCCGAGGTGACAAATCTGGCCCGATCGTTAATGGTCCAGGCTGCCGGTGACGGGGCATTAGTGGTTGTGTTTGATGATTTACATTTCGCTGATGATTACTCGCTGGCCTGCTTGATAATCTGCTACAAACTCCTTTAGATGTACCGATCTTGATTATCGGGTTGGCTCAGCCAATCTTGCTCCAACAGCCTGCTGCCAAAGCCGTATCCTGGCTGGGGAACTCGGCCGATCCGTTTTTACCCGCGACTCGCCTGACGATCCCTCCACTGTCATCCATTGAAAGCCGCTTGCTGGCGGCAGATCTGTTACGTCCGGCCTCATCTGTCCCCCAGCGGTTAATCGACCTTGTTGTGGCTGAGGCTCATGGGAATCCGTGGGCGATTGAGGAAACAGTCAAACACATGATTGACCTGGGCATTATCATCCCCGGCACGCGCTGGCAGTTTGATCTGGCACAGGCTGAATCGTTGTCCATGCCGCAATCACTGACCGGTCTTGTTGCCGAACGCTTGCAGCAAATGCCGGAACCGGACAGACAGGTGCTTGATGCAGCTTCGGCGGTGGGGACGGTCTTTTGGGATACTGCGCTCATGGCGTTACTGGCCGAGGTGCGCGATGAACATATTGTTCTGGAGTCTCTGTCATCGTTTGAGTGCCATGGGATGGATATATCCGGAGCCTCATTGCAGTACAGGGAGGCTCAGGCGTACTTTTTTGCCCGACCATTGACGCGCAAGGTTGCCCTGGATGCACTACCGGCTGAATTGCAAATGAACTATGCTCATAGACTGTTGGAGTGGCAGGCGCAGTCATTGGCTTTTACCGGCAATGCTCACTGGTCGCCGGTCAGTGGCGATATGGAGTTCTGATGAGAATTCAATAGCCACCCTGGGTGGAGCCGACAGACCTGCATGATGAGCAAGCCCATTGAACTCCGGGAAGCACTGGAGGTGCTGATAGCGCACAGCGACCGCTTTTCAGCCCATACGCTGGACACGATTATGGCTGTTGTTGAGCAGCATCTGGTCGGGACGGATGGGCAACTCACCCATCTCCAGTCGCCTGTAAACCTAGGTCAGCGTCGGCCGGTTACGGTACCATGTTTGCCGAAGTTCCCAGCGATACCATCGAAGCAGGGGATGACCACGCTGCGGCCGAGTTACGTGCCTTATGGCGACGGCTGGATCAGATTGTCATCATGCATGGTGGGGTGGTAGACAAGCACATGGGTGATGTGATGATGGCTGTGTTTGGTATGCCGGTAGCCGCCGAGAATGATGCGGACCGGGCTGTACGTTGTGCACTGGCGCTCGGCCAACTGGTCGATACGAGCCGGGCTGGAAGTACCCTGACCGGGTTGACCATTCGCGTAGGTATCAATACAGGACCCGTCTCGGCCGGCACAGTGGGCAGCGACGGCAAGACAACCGTCATCGGCGATATGGTGAATGTCGCCAGCCGGCTGCGTGAAACGGCCGGGGCGAATACGGTGGTTGTCAGCGAAAACACCCACAGGCTGGTCGCCCCGTTTTACGAGTTTGAGCCATTGGGGCCCCAGCAGATCAAGGGTCGCCAAACACCGGTAAATGCCTATCTGGCGCTGGCTGCCCGGCCGCGACTGTTCTTCACAAGCGGCCGAGGTATCGAGGGGATTACAGCGCCGATGATCGGCCGTTATGCGGAACTGGCCTATCTCCAGTCGGCCGTCCTGTCAGCCATTGACGAGAGTCAGGGGCAGTTGGTGTTGATTTCCGGTGAGGGCTGGAGGGAAGTCTCGCCTGGCAGGCGAGCTTGATACGTGGCTGGAGTCCGAAGAACCGGAAGTCATCATCTTTCAGGGGCGAGGTGATCAGCGTTTCCAGCATATGCCGTTTAGCCTGCTGCGGGATCTGCTGACAAATTATTTTGGTGTTCTCACCAGTGATGCCCCGGATGTTGTTGAGGCTCATCTTCTGGAAACGCTTCAGGCTTTTCGTCATATGCAAGACGAACGTTTTGATTGGCCGCCGAATCTGCGTGAACGAATACGCGCGGTTATACGTCTTGTTGGCCTGGATATGGCTCCGGTTGGAGAGGTTGAACCGGAGATGCCCGACCGCGCCGTTGTTGACCGGGCCAGAGGAGATATTCTGGAGTTCTTTGAGCTGTTGGCTGAGAATTCCGGGGCCGTCGTTATGTTCCTGGAGGATATCCCTGGGCCGACCGGGATTCACTGGATCTGTTTGAGGAACTCCGGCCGACTTGCGGAGAACACGCGGTTTGTCATTGTCGGTTTGGCTCGACCGCAGTTCGCGGAGCATCGCCCTGACTGGTTGGCCGACGGCACACTGGTGAAGCGCCACATGCTGCTTCGTCCTCTAACCGTTGATGATGCGACACCCTGGCGAGGGAGATACTGGGCCGGCTACCGGATATTCCTGATGATCTGGTAGAGATGGTTATCCGTTCAGCTGGGGGCAATCGCTTTCTATATGGAGGAAATGGTCAAGATGCTGCTGGATGACGGCATTATCGTCAAGGATGATGATACGTGGCATCTGGTAGAGGAACCATTGGATCGGTTGCGCGTTCCCGATACGCTGGCCGGGATTTTACAGGCTCGTCTTGATCGGCTGACGCGCATTGAGCGAACGACCTTGCAACAGGCGGCCGTCATCGGCGATGAGTTCTGGGACGGGAGTATCCAGCAAATGAACCTGGCCTCGCGCGACCCGGCCCCGTCGGAGACGGTGGTGCAGGCACTGCGCTCACTGGAGGAGCGCGAGATGATCTATCGTGTGTCCATGAGCGACTTTGCCGGGTCGCAAGCCTACCAGTTTCGTCACTCCGCGCTGCGCGAGGCGGCCTATGAAACTGTGCTGCTGCGTGACAGACCTTATTATCATGTGGCGGCGGCCACCTGGCTGGAAGCGCAAAGCGGCGACCGGCTGGCTGAATATGCGGCGCCCATTGCCGAACATTATGAGTTGGCCGGAGAACGGGAGCAGGCCGCGACCATGTATGAACTGGCCGGCCGGCGTGCAACTACCCAGCAAAGACTGGGGCGGGCCGTTGATTACTATAGCCGGGCACTGGTCCTGTTAGAGCAATTCCCCCACAGATCGATCGCCGACTGGCGTTACTGCGCTCTCTGGGGCGGTTCTGCGGCTTCAGGGCAGACCCGACGAAGCACTGATTGTCTATCAGACGATGGAACAAACGGCCGCAGATGCAGGTGATTTGCACGAGCGGGCACGAGCCGCGATGGCCCAGGTGAACATCTATCGTTTGCAGGGCAAGGCGGAAGAATGGTACGAGGCAGCCCAGCGGGCTGCTCAGGCGGCGGCGTTGATTGGCGCGACAGAGGAGTTGCGGCAGGCGCGAATGGCTCAGGACGAGGCTTCGCGTCAATTGGGAAATATCACATAACTGTGTTCGTCTTGATAACGACCGGAATGTGATAAAGAAAAGGCCCCTCTGCACAGGGGCCTTTTTAACTTAATTCAGGTAAGCGTCGGGATTTAGAAGTCCATGCCGTCCATACCGCCGGGAGGCATAGCGCGGTCCGGCGTTTTCCTCAGGCATGTCAGTAATCAATGCCTCGGTGGTCAGGATCATCGCTGCGATGCTGGCGGAATTCTCCAGCGCACCGCGGGTGACCTTGGCCGGGTCAATGATACCGGCCTTGACCATGTTGGGATATTCGCCATCCATGACGTTAAAGCCCAACTGCGGGTCTTTCTTTTCTGCCTGCAGGCGGCGCACGTTCTGGATGATGACGTCACCATTCAGGCCGGCGTTCTCAGCGATCTTGCGCATCGGAGCCTCAAGAGCAAGGCGCAGGATGTTCACACCGGTGGTCGGATCGCCGGCCGGGACTTCCACGCTGTCCAGTGCGGGCAGGGCGTTCAGCAGGGCTACACCACCGCCGGGAACGATGCCTTCTTCAACTGCGGCGCGGGTTGCACTCAAGGCATCCTCAACGCGGTGCTTCTTTTCTTTCAGCTCGACCTCGGTTGCGGCACCGACGCGGATAACCGCGACGCCACCGGCCAACTTGGCCAGACGCTCCTGCAGTTTCTCACGGTCGTAGTCGGAGGTGCTACGGTCAATCTCGACCTTGATCTGCTCCACGCGGCCACTGATTTCCTTCTCGTCACCCTTGCCGTCGATAACGGTTGTGTCGTCCTTGGTGGAGACAACTTTGCCGGCGCGACCCAGGTCACTAATCTGGACGCTCTCCAGCTTGCGCCCCATTTCCTCGGTGATTACCTGGCCGCCGGTCAGGACAGCAATATCCTGGAGCATGGCCTTGCGGCGATCGCCGAAGCCGGGGGCCTTGACGGCCAGCGCGTTGATCATGCCGCGCAGCTTGTTCAGGACCAGCGTAGCCAAAGCTTCGCCGTCCACATCTTCAGCAATGACAACCAGATTCTTCTTGCCGATCTGGACCAGCTTCTCCAGAATCGGGACGATGTCCTGGGCAGAGCTGATCTTCTTGTCGTGAATCAGGATGTAAGCATCCTCAATAACAGCTTCCATGGCATCGGAATCAGTGACGAAGTAGGCACTGATGTAGCCACGGTCGAACTGCATACCTTCGACATACTCAGTCTCGAACTCCAGACCCTTTGATTCCTCGACCGTGATAACGCCGTCCTTGCCGACCTTATCCATGACCGTGGCAATCAACTGGCCGATTTCCTTATCCTGAGCGGAAATGGAAGCGACCGATGCGATTTCCTCAAAGCTGTCGATCGGAATAGCCATATCGCGGATTTTCTGGGCCAGTGCATCCGTACCGGCTTCGATGCCGACCTTCAATAGCATGGGGTTGGCCCCGGCAGCCACATTCTTCAACCCTTCGTGAACCATGTTCTGGGCCAGAACGGTAGCCGTGGTGGTGCCGTCACCAGCGATATCGTTGGTTTTGATGGCAGCTTCCTTGAACAACTGGGCACCCATATTCTCATAGGGGTCTTCCAGTTCAATTTCTTTGGCGACGGTTACACCGTCGTGGGTGATGGTCGGCGCACCGAACTTCTTGTCGATGGCGACGTTGCGACCCTTGGGGCCGAGGGTAGTGGCGACGGCCGTCGCTACTGTATCAATACCGCGCTTGAGCTTGCGGCGAGCATCTTCGGAAAAAACAAGTTGTTTCGCAGTCATGTTATCTGATCTCCGTGTGGATAGGGTTAGTTCTCAACAATCGCCAGGACGTCAGATTCCTTGAGGATAAGGAGCTTCTTGTCGTCCACCTTGATCTCCGTGCCGCCGTACTTGGCGTACAACACCGTGTCGCCGACAGCGACGTCCATCTCTACACGCTTGCCGTCATCATCACGACGGCCCGGACCAACGGCAATAACGGTGCCTTCTTGTGGCTTCTCTTTGGCGGTTTCGGGCAAGACGATGCCGGAAGTGGTTGTGGTTTCGCGTTCCTTGGGCTCGACGACCAGGCGGTCACCCAGTGGCTTAAGATTCATAGCCATGTTTGAACATCTCCTTCTTGGAAAGAATTAATAGATTGGTTGTCAGGTACAGTTTGGGTTTGGGGTTAGCACTCAAAGTGCGAGAGTGCTAACTCGACCACCGAAATTGTACCATATAGGCTTGGTGAGTCAAGGTCTTTTGGCACTCGAAACGTAAGAGTGCCAATAGAATTTCGTTAGAATGGTGTTATGGGGCGGTTCCGAGGGTTGCCCGGCGGCATTCCAGCAGCCCTTCGTTGGCCGCATCAATAATGAGCTGATTGGTGGTGGCATCCAATGCTTCTTCAAACAAGGGAACTGCCAGAGGACAGTCATTGAGATCACGGCGAATATAGGCGGTTGCCAGCATGTTGAAGAAGCGGGCATTCAACTCTGTGGCGGTGCCATACATGTCCACGGCCTTCTCCAGTGCATCAATCGCGTTGGCATAGTTGTTTTGACGATAGTAGGCCTCACCCAGACGTCCCTGCGCACGAGCGACATCGGGATTCAGTCGCACAGACTCCAGCGCATTTTCCTCGGCCAGCGGCGCATCACCCAACTGGATGTACATGAACGCCCGGCCATCGTAGGCATCGGCATTGTCTTCGTCAACCCGGATGGCATCGTCGAAGCTGAGCAGGGCATCCGGAATGCTACCGGTTCCGTAGTAGTTATAGGCAATGCCGATATACAGATCCGGATTGTTGGGGTCTGCCTCCAGGCCCAACTGATACTGCTCCAGTGCTTCCGAGTACCGGCCCTGATAGGTCAGGACGGTTGCCATATACAGACGGGCGATGGGATTGTCGGGATCCATTCGCACGGCGTCATCGGCAAAGACCAGTGCCTGTTCATATTTCTCTGGGTCACCTTGAAGGACCAGCCCCCCAGCGGCATAGGCATTGGCGGTAGAATTCTCAGGATCAATGTTAAGAGCCTGGCGCGCAGCTTGTGCGGCTTCGGCGTACTGTAGATTGGCCCCGTTGACATCACCCAGATCGCCCAGCCGGTCGCCTTCGGAGATGTAGGCGGCTGCGGCCACAGTCCAGACATTCGGATTGTCCGGAGCCAGGATAATGGCTTGCTCGGCGCGTTCAACGGCTTCTTCTGAACGGCCCTCTGTCACCAGTAGATCGATCAGCCGTATATAGAATTCCGGATTGGTTGCATCGAGGTCGACGGCTTTGTCATACGACTCAATGGCCTCCGCATACTCCCCATCATCGCGCGCAAGTTCACCCAGTACCGCCAACTCGGTAGCCGAACGGGTGGGTTCCATGGTTGGCGTAGGGATAATTACCTCGCGTACCTCCTCCGCATTTTGGATAACATAGAGGCTGACAGCGATGCCAAACGCCACAAAGAGGACCAGCAGACAGGAGGGTCCCCGGCGAGGATGGCGCGGTGGTTTGCGTTCAATAATCATGAGTCAATTGCGGCAACAGGTTCCAGAGGACGGCTGCGTCCCGAAGGGTCAACATCTCAATTATCTGAAAGTAATGTCCACTGGATAGCTACCCTTACCGGCTGCATGGTAGCATTGCGTATCAAGTGCGGCAACCGCAATTCATTGTGGCTTAAGCCCCATTGTGGTTCTGTTCGACTGCTGTCTGGCCCAGCGTTCCCCTGTTCCTCAGCCGCCATACGACACCGGTGGGGTAGCCCAGCATCTTGGCGACATCGCCTACAACGCGGATGATGGGGATAAGACCGAAGGCTCGCAACCGCGGCCAGGGTCGCCATCCCCACGTATTGGGCCACAGGCGTTCGGCCGGCCGGCGAGTATAAGCACCCATCCCCAATGCGAGCAGCACCCAGCCATACCATTTTTCCCGCCAGATTGCCCGCAGGATAAGCGGCAGTCCAATGAGATAGGTCGCATAGCGAATAGCGTGGCGTCCGGCCCAAAGATTGGCCTGCCCATCTCCATGGGCATAGGCGAAGTACTGCCGGAAGTAAGAGCGCAGATTGCTGCGTGGCCTGAAGTAAGCGATGGCCTGGGGTGCAAACGGTTGAGGGCCGTATTGATCGCGCAGAGCCATATCGAAAACGAGGTCCTCGCTAAAGTCTAGCCACTCCGGATATCCTCCGGCCGCTTCCCAGGCACTCTTGAGAAAAGCAACCGAACGACTGGAGGGGAGAAACTTGTCCGGCTTCGATATCTTCTAGCGCAGGCAAGACCGTTGCCCCCATGACGACTTCGAAGTCGGTGAAGGGATCGGGCTCAAACCAGCCGCTGACGGCCGCTACCTGTTTTGCCTCAAACGGTGCAACTAACTCTTCCAGCCAGGAAGGCGTCAGTACAACCCCGGCATCGGTGGCGGCAATGATATCCCCGGTGGCGGCGGCAATGGCCCGATTGCGACCCTGGCTGATGTTGGTTCCGGGCGCGGTCACAATCCGGAGCGGCAGCCAACGCTGGTACTCCTGCAAAATTGCCAGTGTATTATCGGTGGAGCCGCCATCACAGATGACAACTTCATCGGGAACGCGTGTCTGGTAGAGGATGGAATCCAATAACGGCCGCAGCGCTTCCCCTTCATTCTTGACCGTAGCGATAAGCGATATCTTCATGATAATATCTAAGCACTAACAACACCGTTGGCGGCCGTTGGTTGCTCAGGGAATGAGGACCGGGTTAATGCCCGCTGCGAGAGGATGTAGTTGATGGATACAGCACAGGTTATTGATGTTCTGCTGCATGGCAACCAGTTGAAGCGCACGGCTCGAACCGGATGGGTTCAGCGTGGGGTGGCGGATGCCGAGAACGTCGCTGCCCATACCTTTGGCGCGGCTTATACGGCGATGGTCTTGTGGGAGCTGATTGACGAACAACTGGATCTGGGTCGTGTCCTGGCAATGGTGACATTGCATGATCTACCAGAAGGGCTGACGACTGACATCCCCAAACCAGCATGGCGTTATTTGCCTGAAGGGGCCAAGCAAACGGCCGAGGCCAAAGCAATGGACACGATATTGGGAGGAGCAGATTTTGCTTCACGCTGGTTGGAATGGTGGTCGGAGCTGGGAAGCAATACCAGCCCGGAGGCAAAACTCGCACACGATGCCGATAAACTGGACCAATACCTGCAAGCCCGCATCTATGAGCAGCAGACGGGAAACCGGGCGCTCCGGGAGTTTTGGACCACCCCATACCGGTTTCACTTTCCCGAAGCCCAGGCAATCTATGATGAATTGCGTCGTCGCCGTGGGTATAATTAGTGCATTGGGGAGTTAACCATTACTTTTGCCTTAAGCACTGTTGGCAAGGGAGCTGCCATCTGGGAAAATTCAGTTGAGTATGAAAGGTAAAGTTATTTGGCGGTTCTTGATTCCGCTAGGTGTTGCTGTGTTCTTGGTGGCTTTCCCTGTCTGGGTAATGGCGCAGGATACTACCCCGACGGCCGAACAGATTTCCCCTGAATCCGAGGGAGACATTCCCCAGGTACACGTTGTTGCCGAGGGTGAAAACCTGACGATTATTGCCACGACTTACGGCGTTTCTGTTGAGGATTTGATGGCCGTCAATAGTCTGGCTGATAGTGATTTGCTCCAAATCGGTCAGGAGCTTGTCATCCCCGGTGGTACGGGCGAGATGGTCCCAACCACCTATACGGTGCAGCTTGGGGACACCCTGCGGGGCATCGCGGCCGAGTTCAATACATCGGCCGATATCCTGGCAGAAGAGAATCGCCTTGTCAGCCTGCAAGCGCCATTGGCCGCCGGGCAGGTGGTCGCTGTTGATAGCCGCACCGGGTCTGCGACACCACGCGCCCAGACCGGCCGGCCACATCTGGTTGCCGCCGGAGAAACGCTCCTGAGTATTGCTGCCCACTATGGCATCAACCCGTCACGTTTGGCGGAGGCCAACGGGCTGATGCCTTCGTCGTTTATCATGGAAGGCCAACGCCTGCGGATTCCTGATGACACGGTAACCTATCGTGATTTGCCTGATGGCTGGGTGGATGTCCAGATTAGACCGCAAACGGCCGCGCAGGGTGAGACGCTTTCGGTATACGTCCAGAATCTGCGGGAAGGGACACCAACCGGCCAACTGGCCGATCAATCCTTGAACTTTGTACCGTTCGGCCGGGGATACGTTGCCCTGGTTGGGCTGGATGCATTTACGGAACCCGGCCTCTATTCTCTTGAACTGGAAGGTCCCTCCGGCCAATCCTGGCAACCCTTGGGGCTTAGTGTTCGCATAGAACCAACCGAATACGATACGCAATATATTGAGGTGGGTGAGGCGTTGGACGGTTTACTCGATCCCCAACTGCGTTCAGGGGAAGATGAATTCCTGAAGACGATTTTCGCCCAGTTCCATGATCAGCAGCAGTGGGATGGCGTGTTCCAGGTTCCCGTCGAGAACGCGTTTGTCAGCGCCGGGTATGGCGGCCGGCGTTCTTACAACGGCGGTCCCATTGAGATTTACCATACCGGCATTGATTATGCGGCACCGACCGGAACACCGGTGTTGGCCCCGGCAAACGGCACCGTTGTGTTCACTGACACGCTGGAATTGCGCGGCAATGTGCTTATAGTTGATCACGGGCTGGGGGTCATGACCGGGTACTATCACCTGTCGGAGATTCTGGTCAATGTGGGCGATGAAGTGGTTGCCGGTCAGCCGATTGCCAGTGTCGGTTCCACCGGGCTTTCCAGCGGACCTCATTTGCACTGGGACCTGCGCATTATGGATGTGCCGGTGAACGGGCTGCAATGGACCGAGCAGGCTTTTCCCTAACTCTTCGAAAACTATAAACGTCAATTAGGCCGATCGAGCTTTCTCTTGACTTTTGATTGTTATTATTTTACCATTTAGTTAAATAGTTAATTGATCAATTGCCTACTCAATGAACGATACACTTAGTCTTACATTTTCAGCCTTGGCAGATCCGACTCGCAGAGCCATGCTGGAACGATTGGCAGAGGGTCCGGCCACCGTGAAAGAACTTGCCGAGCCGTTCACAATCAGTATGCTCGGCGATCTCCAAGCATCTGAAGGTGCTCGAACACGCCGGATTAATCGCCCGCGGACGGGAAGCCCAGTGGCGACCGGCGAAACTGCAAGCCGCACCTTGAAGGATGCTTCCCAATGGCTGGAGACTTATCGTACTAATTGGGAAGAAAACTTTGATCGTCTGGAGGAATATATGCGCAAGATTCAAGAGGAGAATTCCTGATGGCTGGTGCAACAACGGATCGAGAAGTCATCGTCTCGCGTGTCATTGACGCACCCCGCGAATTGGTCTTTGCGGCTTTTACCGAGCGGGAGCACGTTGAGAATTGGTGGGTTCCGCCCGGCACCACGATCCATGAATATGAAGCCGCCCCCGGCGGTCTCTGGCGGTATAGCCAGCCGGGACCCAGGGGCAGTCAATACTCATTCAGGATCGAGTTCGTCGAGGTCACCAAACCAACACGGCTCGTCTATGATTTTGGACCGACACGGAGGATGCACCGGACCCTGTGCGCACGACTGTGACGTTTGAGGAGCAGGGGTGGAAAAACCACAGTTACTTTACAACTGATGTTTGCAACGGCCGACGCACGTGAAGAAGCAGCCAGGTACGGTGCTGTTCAGGGCGCAACGCGGGCATTGGACAGTGTCGCAAATTATCTGGGTAAATCATGAACAGGTGCTGCAAGCAAATGACTGGGTACTTGATCGTGATTTGGGATTTGATTGCCATCGAATAGTACTTACGGAGGTTATTATGAGCTCAACGGAAGGATTCACAAAAGAAGAACAGGCTGCCATGAAGGCTCGTGCCAAAGAGCTGAAGGCGGAGGCACGAGCGAACAAGAAAAGAGAGGAGGGGGAAAAGGCACTGTTGGAGAAGGTCGCCGAAATGTCGGAACCGGATCGCGCCATGGCCGAACGGATTCATGAAATCGTCTCGACCACTGCACCGGATCTCTGGCCCAAAACCTGGTATGGCATGCCTGCCTACGCCAGTGACGGTAAGGTTGTTTGCTTCTTCCAGGCTGCGGAGAAATTTGGCGCAAGGTACGCGACTTTTGGCTTTAACGACACAGCAAACCTTGATGAGGGTAACATGTGGCCGACTGCCTTTGCCCTGACAGGGTTGACGGCTGCTGAGGAGGAGAAGATCACTGCACTGGTAAAGAAAGCAGTGAGCTGATGGTGCACGATTCCTCAGGTTCCTGGATACTGGTGATATGATTGGGATAGCAGCCGGCTATATTATGGACACAGGATGTTGAATCGTGGATAACTCGGACTCTCTTAACGAGGAAAACGCACCTGAATTGATCACCAGACGGATTGAGGAGTTGGATGATTGGCGAGGGGTAACCCTCGCCAGAGTACGTCAGCTTATCAATGAAGCAGATCCGGAGATTGTCGAAGAGTGGAAATGGAAGAAAGCCGGCAATCCGGGTATACCGGTTTGGTACCATAACGGTGGCATTTGCACCGGCGAGACCTACAAGCAGGCCGTCAAGCTAACTTTCTTCAAAGGTGCTTCTCTGGAGGATCCTTCCGGTCTGTTTAACTCCAGTCTTGAGGGCAAGGTCAGACGCGCCATTGACATTCGTGAAGGTGAGGAGATTAACGGACCAGCCCTGAAAGCCCTCATTCAGGAGGCCATGGCTCTCAACCTTGAAGGCAAATAGCTGTTTAGCCGTTACCCACCCCTTCAACTAAACGTTGGCTTTGTGCTGCTGGCTTGGTACAATGAAGAGGTTTGCTTTAACCTCAAGGTACCAACCTCGTTTGACAGGAGTCAGCAGTGATCCGAACTCAGGTTCAGACAGCAGAATACTGGAAATCGGAGTTCGCCCTAACCGATTCTGACCTCGAAAATATATACAACCACTTCCTGGAAACTGAAAAACCCCAGACAGTGGAGGCCCTGGCGCGCATGGTTATTGAGCAGCGCGTCCGCGCTCAACTGTCAGATGTTAAGCGGCTACTGAGCGATGCTACTGTTTATCAGCCGCAGCGAAATTTCGAGATTGGCGAGGAAATTGTTTTCCCCGCGCTGAAACTGGCGAAGGGCAAAGTTACGGCCATCCGGCCCGGCTACAACCCCGAATACGGTAATTTTGATGTCATTGCAGTTGAATTGAAAGGCAAGGAGCGCGAATTCGCGGCAAACTTGCAAGTCCCCCATATCCTTAGTGAAGGGGATAGTGAAACGCTTACCGAAGAACTGGCCGAAAACGTAGATACCGTTGTTGACCAGTTCCTCCCTCAGGTATCGGAAAAGATCAGCGAATCGCTGTCCCAGCGTGACGATTTCATTCGCCAGGGATCGGAGTGGTTTGTTACATCCCTGATGTCGGATGTAAACATCGGCCACTTGCATCTGGCAGAGGCGATTCTGGAGATTAATGACGGCGGGCCTCTGACGACGGCCGAGATTCTGCCCCAACTGGAACTGGACCCCGGCGTGGATGAATCCATCCAGGCATTTTCATTGAACCACGCCATGATGCAGGACGGCCGGTTTGATGAAGTATCACCTACCCGCCACTTACGCTGGTTCCTGAAACGCATGGAGCCCGAAGGGGTACAAACGACACCGGAGCGATTGGTTTATGAACCAATCGCGTTTGACAAAGCGCTCCTGGCTCCTCCGCAACTGGCCCTCATTCAGGAGCTGGATGATGAATGGTCAGACCTTCCCGACGCGCCACTCACCGATCCTGTTGTCTGGCCGTTGTCCTTTCCCCACCGTTGGGCAGGGACATTGCCGCTGAACGGCCGAATTCGGCCGTTGATTGCGTCAACCGATTCACCCCGGCAGCGGATCACCCTCATTGATGATGAAACCCAACAGGAGCTTCCCGGCTGGGTTGTGACTGAAGGCCGTTATATCTATGGTTTAAGCGACTGGTATGCGGAAAATTCGATACCGGTAGGCGGTTACTTGCATCTACGGCCCGGCCCGCAACCGGGCAGTCTGTTCATCGGCTATGACCGGCGTCGGGCCCAACGCGAGTGGGTGCGATTGGCGTCTATCGCTGACAACCGTATCCAGTTTGAACTGTTACGCCGGGCGATTCCTTGTGGCTATGACGATCTGCTGATTGTGGGGACGGACGTTCTCGCTGCCATTGATGCTCATTGGCGGCGAGCTGAGTCCGGCAAGCGCAGTATCGCTTCGTTGCTGGCGGAATTGTTCCCGCCTCTGGCTGCGCTTTCGCCCCAGAACACGGTCCATGCCAAGACACTTTATAGCGCCATAAACATGCTGAAGCGCCTACCACCCGGCCCGCTATTTGCCGAACTGGTTCGCCTGCCTGCCTTCCAGGCTGTGGGGGATGATTATTGGCAGTTCGATAGCGAGCAGATGCGCTCATAAGGTCAGGAGAAACTGCATTGTCCAGCAATCCGCGCCCTACTATCAAAGCCGCCAATATGCGGCAGGTTACACCGGAAACGAAATTCGCCATTGATTATTCATGGTGGGATGAGTCCAACCTCGATCTAAAGACCTATCTGTATACACGCCTCTCGTTTGGCGAGGACCTGACGGCCGATATTAACGCCGACAAGGTTGACCTGGTGGATTCGCGTACCGCCGAGGTCCGGCAAGTCGATGCGTTCCAATACCTGGTCCAGTCCTATTACGGCCGTCACGCGGAAGATGTCGGCACCCAGGGGTTATTGGTAGATGCTGTCTTTAGCGTCTTGCTGGCAAACGGCAATGAGCCAATGACCATTGAAGAGGTCGCCGAGCGTGTAGACAAGCCGGTGGACCTGCTCATCCGCACCTTTGGCGGCAGCCAGGTCTACCACGGCATTCGGCCGCAATACGACGAGGATTAGGCGGGGTTGAACGCCTGATTCGATTCCCTGTTTCTCCGGTAAACTAAATCCTCCCTGTGCCGGGATCACTGGTGTCGTTGTTCATGTGCTACCGGCGGTTGACGTTGCCTGTGCCTGCGACTAGAATTTAGTGAAACGCCCCTGTAGCTCAATGGACAGAGCAGTGGTCTTCTAAACCAAAGGTTGTGGGTTCGATTCCTACCAGGGGTACCTCCTCTTTGTTCGTTTTCACCACGCAGGAATTATCATGACGACAAAAATCTTTTCCGTTGCCGAGATGGTCGCCGCCGAGAAAGCGGCCGATGCCGCCGGGCATAGCTATGCTTCCATGATGGAAACGGCCGGACGGCGCGGTGGCGGAGGCCGTTCTGGAACGTTGGGAGGTGGCGGATCGGCAAATCCTGATCCTTGTCGGGCCGGGCAACAATGGCGGGGACGGTCTGGTGGCGGGCCGGTATCTGGCCGAGGCCGGGGCGATTGTCGCCTTTTACCCGACTAAACCACGCGATCCGGCCACGGATAAAAACCTGGCGCTGGCGACCGGGATGGGATTGGAAGTGCTGTTGGCAGAACACGACCAGCGCTATCGGGTGTTACGCCACCGGCTGCGGATTACCAACATTGTAGTTGATGCGTTACTGGGGACCGGTCTCACACGACCGATCACCGGCGATTTGGCCGAACTGATGCGCCAGGTCAACAATGGAATTCAGGAGCAGCGCGGTGCCTATACCGCCAACCGGGAGACAGGGTTGCTCAGCATCGCTGATCTCTCCACGGATTCGGAAGGCGGTAATACCCAACCGGCTCCGGCTCCGGTTGTCGTCGCGGTAGACTGTCCCAGTGGATTGAATTGTGATACCGGCTCACTGGATCCGCTCACACCACAGGCGCATCTGACGGTCACATTTGCCGGGCCCAAGCGGGGCCATCTCCGTTTTCCCGGCGCATCGGCTTGCGGGGAACTGATCGTCGCTGATATCGGCATCGCGGATTCGTTGCCGGAAGTCTCCGAAATCAAGACCGAGCTGGCGACGGCAAGCGCTGTAGCCGATCTGCTGCCGAAACGGCCGTCTGACGGGCATAAGGGAACGTTCGGTACGGCTCTCGTCGTGGCCGGGTCCGGGCAATACTGGGGCGCTCCCGCTCTGGCGGCTCGCGGTGCGTTGCGATCCGGCAGCGGGTTGGTAGCGTTGGCGGTGCCGGCGCAAATCCGACCCATCGTGGCCGGGCAACTGCCTGAAGCGACCTTCCCGGCTATCGCGGATCAGACAACCTTCAGCCCCTCCGGCGCGCTGCTTTTGTTGAATCAGATGCGCAGTTATGATGCTGTTCTTGTTGGTCCCGGTCTGGGGGAAGCCGGGGAGTTTCTGGATGCTTTCCTGGCCGGACTGACGGCCGTTGACTATGTGCCGCCGCTTGTGGTGGATGCCGACGGACTCAACCTGCTGTCGATTGTTGACGACTGGCCGAAACGCTTGCCGTCCAATACCGTGCTGACGCCGCATCCGGGGGAGATGGCGCGACTGTTGAGACAGTCGTTGGACACGCTCAAACAGGCTGATCGGGTTGAGACGGCCCGGCGTGCTGCCGGAGAGTGGGGTCATATTGTGGTGTTGAAGGGAGCGTACACGGTTGTGGCCGCACCGGACGGCCGTGTTACTGTGCTGCCGTTTGCCAATCCGGTGCTGGCAACCGCCGGTAGCGGTGATGTCCTGGCCGGGGTAATTGTAGGGCTTCTGGCGCAGGGCTGCGGGCCGTATGAAGCGGCCGTTGCCGGTGGCTTCTGGCATGGAGCTGCTGGGCAGACGCTGGCCGAGCAGGGGGCGACGGGCGGTATTCTGGCGGCCGAACTGGCGGACTGGCTGCCCTGGGTTCGGGAGCGCATCAGAGCCTGATCGCCCAAAGTCGCTTTGACAGTCAAAGTGGCGTTTGTTACAATTTGACTTCTTTGGCCCCATTCGTCTAGTGGCCCAGGACGCGGCCCTCTCAAGGCCGAAACAGGGGTTCGAGTCCCCTATGGGGCATGGCGCGCCTCAGGTTATACTACCTGAGGCGTTTTTGTTTGGCCGGGATATTTTTCTCCGGCCACGCCCCCAAATACTGAAATGTCGAACTTCAGGAAGCAACTGTCGGCGAAGAAGGAGCAGTTGGCGCAGGCGGCGCGACTCAGCCTGGCGGCTCGCCTGACGCCGGAGCGCATCCTGCACAAGACGGCCGAGCTGCCCCCGGATACCTTCGGCCGTCTTGGTGTATTGGACTACCGGCAACTGGTTTCCCGTGCGACCGTCGAGCTGGACTCCCCGGAGCTATGCCGTTTCCTGGAGTGCCAGATCGCCGTTGCCCACGACGGCTGTCGATTTGCCACCGAGGAGGCCGGTGTCTGGACGCTGGAAAATGTACGCCTTGAGCCGGGGACCGGAGCGGTTGTTACGGCTGATGGCACGCTTCTGATTGATTCGATCAAGAACAGCGGGCGGCTGCGACGCATTGCTGCCTATGGCCGAGCCTTGCCGGAAGCTAAGCCCATACCACAATCAAGGTCGAGCACCGGCGGTTACACCACGATAGCCGGCACCCACACGGGTAACCACTTTCACTGGCTTATCGAGGGACTGCCACGCCTTCATTCCCTGGAACTTGTGGGCGAGCCGGTGACGCTTTTGATGCCTGACACGCTGAACGATATGCAGCGCGCAACGCTGGAGATGTGCAGGCCAGCCTGTGTAACGGTGGCGTATGTACCCGGTGATGAGTGGGTGGGGGTCGAGCGGTTTATCCTGCCCTCATACCTGACCCGGCAGTGGGATTTCGCCTACCTGCCTTCTGATCATTTGCAGACAACGCGCCGCCGAATTTTGGCGGGGTACGAACTGGACCCGGAACACGCGGGTCGGCGACGTCTCTACATCTCGCGTGCCGGAGCCGGTGTGCGTCACGTCGTCAACGAAGCTGAAGTGATTGCGGAATTACTGCCGCGAGGGTTTGAGGTGGTGTATCTGGAGGAGTTACCCTTCAGTGAGCAGGTCAGCCTTCTGCATGACGCCGCACTGGTTGTCGCCCCGCATGGGGCCGGTTTGGCTAACCTGCTGTTTGCCGGCCGCATTCCGGTCGTGGAACTGGCAACGGCCGTCTCCACACCGGTTTACTTTTTCCTGGCCCTTGCATTAGGTCAGGACTACCGGTATGTGTTCCCGGAAGGGATGGAGCCGGATGCGGTGAGCAGTATGACGGATGCCCGCCACTACTCGGCCGTTCGCGACCGTGATATTGTTGTACCTGTTGACCGGCTGAAAACCGTGCTGGACCGGATTACCTGAGTGTTTCATGGACTACTCTGACCTCCGCCGGGATCAGGTATAATGATGCTGACCTGACGGAATAATCATGGGGCCACAAGAACCACCACCCGACGAACGTTTCATGCCTGACGAACAGGATAGGATTGACCAGGCAAGATACCGGCGAATTCTTCGCTTCTTTGCCGGCATCATCAGCCAGATCATCTTTTGGGATCTGGCCGCTTCTCGTGTCCCTGTACTACGGACCCGCGCTTTAAGCGAGCGACCGGAACGGCTCCGCACCATGTCCCGTGAATTCCGGGGATTGGCAATTGAAATGGGTGGTGTCATGATCAAGCTGGGGCAGTTCCTCAGCACGCGCGTGGACGTCTTGCCCCGAGAAATCACCGGCGAGTTGCAGGGGTTGCAGGACGAGGTGCCCCCGGCCGATTCGGAAGAAGTGTTTGCTCTCCTGCGCAGCGAGTTGGGCGACCCCTCTCAGCGATTCGAATATATCAACCCGGAACCAATTGCTGCCGCGTCGCTCGGCCAGGTCTATCAGGCACGCCTGCGACCTGTGGATGGAGGCCGCGCGTCGGGCCCCAATGTTGTTATCAAGATACAACGGCCGCATATCGCCGACATCGTACAGACTGATCTGGCTGCCTTGCGAGTCGTGGCGCGCTGGATTATGCGCTACAAGCCGATTCGCCGCCGGGCCAATGTGCCCGCCCTCATGGAGGAGTTTGCCCGCACCTTGTGGCTGGAACTCGATTACGAGGCGGAAGCAGCCAACGCTGAACGGTTTGCCCAAATTCATGCCGGTAATCCACAGATATATATCCCCAATGTCTACCATCAACATTCAACCCGGCGGGTCGTGGTTTTGGAGGATGTAACCTCGTTGAAGGTGGCCGATACGGCCGCGCTACGGCAGGCTGGTGTTAATCCTGAGGCCGTCGCTGATACCCTGCTGGAGGCATATTACAAGCAGGTCTTTGAAGCAGAGTTCTTCCACGCCGATCCCCACCCCGGCAACATTTTTGTGCGGCCGATGCCTCCGCAGCCGGTTGGGGCCACTACTACGGACGCTATACCGACGCGGCCGTTCCAGCTTGTTTTCATTGACTTTGGGATGGCGGTGCATGTACCCAAGGCAGTCAGCGAGAATCTGCGCAAAATACTGGTCGCCATAACCCAACGGAATGCCCCTCAACTAACCGATGCCTTTCACGATCTGGGGTTCTTCCTGCCCGACGCAGATCTGAACCGGGTGACCGAGGCAGAAGAAACGATTCTGGACCGGCTTTGAGGACGTAATCTGCTGGAAATGGCTCAACCGGATGCAAAGAAGGTGGAGGGTTGAGCCGGGAGTTCCGCGATCTGCTGTTTGACTTCCCCTTTCAGGTCCCGCAGGACTTCATTTACCTGGGCCGGGCGGTCGGGATGGTGTCCGGATTGGTTTCACAACTGGACCCTAAAATCAACCCCTGGCACCAGGTTGAACGATACGGTCAGGCGCTTATCCGTAACCAGACCCTGAAGCATCTGAGCGATCTCAATCTTCAATCGTTCCTGGAACTGGTTCGCCCCTATCTGGATATGCCTACGCGTGTCCAGCGATTGCTGGAAGATGCGGAACGAGGGAGGCTAAAGGTTCATCTCGCGGCCGATCGGGAGACGATACGACATCAGGAGCGTCTTGAGAAACGCATGGGACAATTGAGCTGGAGTATTGTGGCCGCGGCGAGTATCCTGTCTGCCACTCTGGTGTTTCTCAACCGCAAACGCGACCCTGACTAGAGGTTCCGCGCCGCCGTCAAGCTTTTGGATCGGAAGACGGATCGGCCGTTGTCGGTTCGGATTGCACCCGTTTAGCTTCCTGTTCAGCCAGTAACCCATTGTATTCTTCCTCAGAAATATAGTGACCGCCGGTGATCTCGTGGGCAACCATTTCGTACTGGTTGTTGAGATGAACGACAGTGGGCATTTGCCGGAAGCAGCGATTGTCAACAATCGTCTTGTGCCAGACGTAGCCGTCCCCTTCATTAGCCAGATCGTACGTTTTATCGGCGCGGATACGGACAGGCGTGCCGCAGTTGTCGCACTGCACGTAGAAATAGACACCCTGCTTGTCAACGTACTTCTTGGGGCTTTGGTCTTTACCGCCGAATAAAGTCTTCAGGAATCCCATTCTGTTTCTCCACGTATTTGTCTCTGGATACTACAGAGATTATAGCATGCGGTAAGGGGCGTCTGCGGTGTTCTCTCCCGGTTCTGTGATGTGCGCTAATGTTGCCTGGGAACCGGTCTGACCGTACAATCAATCCTGTCGTGGATGGTTCCGACATTCGCCTTAACCAATGATCTGATAGGAGTGAGCCTTGTCAACTGCCACAGTCAAGACTGACGCGGAGCGTCGTAAAGAACAGCAAGAGCGGAGCGGATTCGTAACGGACTGGCTACCAAAGTTCGTATTATGGTTGCCCCGGACTGCTGCCCGGTTTGCAAAATGTTTGAAGGGGCTTACGAGTTTGATGAGGTGCCCGAACTGCCGCTGGAAGGCTGCTCGCGCATAGGTGGATTTGTAACGCTGTTTACGGAGCCGGTTCTCGACCGGTTCGGCCCCTAACCGCCCGGTTTGTTAGTCTCGATCATCGAGGATGTCCTCGATATCGTCCTCGAACCAATCGTCTGTCCATGATTGGTCTTTGCCACTGGTCGCACGCCATCCGGCAAAATCCGCCATAAATCCGGTGTCACCGGCTTCCTCAACCCCAGATCGTAGAGGATATCGGCCAGTGATTCCGATCGGCTCGTCGCCGGTTTCCTCAAACTCATCAACTGGTTTGGAGCACATCGCGCTCTACCATCTTTTCGCTAATGCGTTGGTTCAGGTCAACCTTCAGTTCTTCCAGCAGGTCACGCCCTTCGGCCGTTGCCCGCTCGACGCGCCGCAGCAGATGGGCGCTTTCATGACTCTCAAGTTCCGCGAGTTCTTTTCTGATTTCTGCCAGTCGCCGCCGGCATCGCTCGACCTCACGGGACAGCCCTTCGGCAACTTCCTGCTCGGAACGCTCTGCTCCGGGTGTCGGGTCCGGTTCCAGGGCGATGCGCTGTAACCGCTCAAGATCACCATTGGTATAGGCTGAATTGATGGACATCATCAGCGCGGTCGGTAAGCGCGATCTTCTTCATCCTGCGCCAGATCGGGGTGGAAGCGCCGGGCCAGTTGCCGGTATAAGCGGCGTAATTCGGCCTGCTGGTCTTCCGGGTAAAGTCGGTGGAGCGAAGTCGGCGCCAGTTCCCGGTAACGAAAGTTGCCCGATGATACCGCGCCTTCACGTCCGAACTCCCACTGTGCCCAATCGTCACGGTCGGCGTCGAAATCATCCCCCGCTTCCCAGGCGAAGCGCCTGGGCGCAACAGGTAGCGCAATCGGTCAATTTCACCTGTAGATCATCCAGGCGTCAGGTCAGGCGCTCGAAGCGGGAACAGAGACCAAACTCCGAAGGCACTGATGGTTGCCAGAGCGATCCAGACAGGTTTGCTTCAGCTTCAATCAGCTTCAGCCAAAGGGCCTCCAACTGGGCTTGCAAGGCTTCTATCTGATCCCGCCAGTGTGGTTGGCTGTGACTGTTACTTGTTGTTCTTTCATGCCTAATGCTGTTCATCCGAGACTGCTTCACCGAAATGATAGCACATTTCGCAGTGCTTCTTCATCTTGACACCGGAAATTTATATCGGTACAGTGCAGTTGCTGGAGCGTTGACCTCATGATAATTACCCATGACCTCACCAAGTCCTTTGACGGGGTCGTTGCC
This sequence comes from Chloroflexota bacterium, assembly GCA_041390945.1. GTDB lineage: Bacteria > Chloroflexota > Anaerolineae > Promineifilales > Promineifilaceae > Promineifilum. The sequence continues at coordinate 235,754 of JAWKOY010000017.1, read as the reverse complement.
GTCAAGAACCTGACCCTGACCATTGATGAGGGAGAGAGGCGGGTTCCTGGGTCCGAACGGAGCCGGTAAGACAACGACGGTGCGGATGCTGTCCTGTTTGATAATGCCCACATCCCGGGACCGCTGGTTCTGGGGTTGGAAGTGGGGCGGGATGATCAGGCAATCCGTCGTCAGGTGGGGATTCTGACGGAAACTCCCGGTTTGTACGATCGCCTGACGGCTGGCGTAACCTGGAGATTTATGCCCGACTGTATGAAGTGGAGCAGGTGGATTATCAGGTGGAGAAGTATTTGCGCCTGTTGGGGGTTATGGGAGCGTCGTGATGCGGTCGGGAGTTCAGCAGGGGATGCGCCAGAAGCTAGCCATCGGCCGTGCCCTGCTGCATGAACCGCGTGTTCTCTTCCTGGATGAGCCTACCTCGGCTTGACCCGGAGGCGGCCAAGACTGGTGCGTGATTTTGTCGCCGAGCTAAAGGGTGAGGGGCGTACTATCTTCCTGTGCACCCACAACCTGGATGAGGCGGATCGGTTATGTGATCGGGTGGCTGTGTTCAAAACAAGCCTTCGCGTAGTGGATTCGCCGAAGAGCCTGCCGGCAGGTGTATGGCCGGAAAGTCGCTATAGACCTGGCACAGGATGCGTCCGTATATGCCGCCCTGCTCGCGGATCAGCCGTTTGTTAAAGCAGTTGAGACACAGAATCGACGGGTGATCCTGACCGTGGATGATCCGGAGACGAGCAATCCGGCCATTGTACGCGCTGGTTCATGCCGGGAGCAGATGATCAGTCGGTGAAATGGGCCATTCGCTGGAGGATGTCTACCTTCAGTTAATTCAGGGTAGGCGGGGCGCTCCGAGACAGACACATGGACAAGATTCGCACAATTATCGGTAAAGAGTGGGCTGAGGTCTTCAAGAACAAGATGGTCTTGATCTCGGTTGTGCTGTTGCCCCTGGTCTTTGCCGCGCTTCCTCTGGTGATGTTGGTCGTGTTTAACCGGTTCGGCCCGTCCATGGGCAATCTGTCTGATCCGGACATCATGGAGATGTTTGCCGATCAGTGTCAGGGTCTATCAGGTTCGGACTGCACAATTCTTTACACACTCAATCTGTTCGTGTTGCTGTTTATGATCCTCCCGGTGGCAATCCCGGTAACAATTGCTGCCTATAGCGTTGTGGGAGAAAAGACTAACCGCAGCCTGGAGCCATTGCTGGCAACACCAATCACAACGGCGAACTCTTGACCGGAAAGCTGTTGGCGGCGATTACCCCGGCCATCGTTGCCACTGGTTGTCGTTTATCGTCTTCTGATTGGCGCATTCTTTCTGGCTAGCCCGGATGTGTTCAGCCGGTTTTTGGATCCTCTGGCTCCTGGCGATCTTCATTGTTGCTCCGCTGTTGACGATGTTGTCTGCCTGTATTGCGTTGATCATTTCATCCAGAGCGACCGACCCGCGCGTCGCCAGGCGCTCAGCACTGGTGTTGTTGCTGCTGTCATCCTGGTTGTCATTGGGCAGTCACTAGGGCTTGTCCTGGTCAACAAACAAACGATATTGTTCATTGGCGGGATTGTTTTGGTATTGGATGCTGTTCACTGATCTACCTTGCTGTACGATTGTTCCAGCGGGAAACGATTCTGACTCGCTGGCGTTAATGAATACCTTGTCTGAGTAATTTGCTACGAGCCCTTGCGTAACAACCGACCCTCTTATATAATCACCGAGGATTTCTTGCCCTCGCTGATCCCGGTTAGCAGGCATAGATTAACATCTTACACACGCCTGGACTGAAGCGGTTGTGCTTGCACGTCAAGACATGGTCCGACCAGGTAGTTTCCCAGTGCAACTACCCCGGCATCCTCGTCCTGACACGGCCATGCGAGTCCCATTTCAGAACGAAAGGCGTGGAAGACGAAAACAGATTGAAAGGAGAATAACCTCATGGCCATTGTTTCAATGAAAGCACTTCTGGAAACAGGCGTGCATTTCGGCCACCGCACACGTCGGTGGAACCCGAAGATGAAACCATACATCTTCACTGAACGGAACGGAATCCATATTCTGGATTTGCAGCAGACCATTGTTCTGCTTGAAGAAGCGTATATAACGAGATTCGCGACACCGTTGCTGCCGGTGGTGATGTGTTGTTTGTCGGCACAAAGCGTCAGGCACAGGATACGGTTGCTCGCGAAGCTGCCCGTGCCCACCAGCCTTACGTAAACGATCGCTGGTTAGGCGGTACCCTCACGAACTGGCGTACCATCAAGCAGCGTATTGATTACCTGAAGGAATTGGAAAGCCGTCGTGACGCCGGTGAGTTCGATTTGCTGAAGAAAACGGAGCGACTGCGCATTGAGCGCGAGATCGACAAACTGAACCAACGACTAGGCGGTATCCGCGAAATGGCAGAACTGCCCAGTCTTTTGTTTGTGACTGATGTGAATCACGAACAAACTGCAGTACGCGAGGCCAACGTACTGGGTATTCCGGTAGTTGGTGTGGTTGATACAAATAGTGATCCGGACCCTATTGATTACGTGATACCGTCCAACGATGACGCCATTCGGGCTATCAAATTGCTGGTAGGCAAAATGGCAGATGCTGCGTTAGAAGGCGCGGCGATGCGTAAGGATTCGGTTGATGATGATTCCGCCGATTACGATCGCTATTCCGGTCGTTCATTTAACGATATGGAAGAAGAGCTTGAGGACGAGGTCCTTCTTGGCGCAAGTACATTAGCCAAACTGCGTACGGCAGAAGCTGAAGGCGAAGATGATGATATGGAGGACGAGGAAGTCGTCCTGGTTGAAGTTGAAGAAGTCGAACTAGATATAGACGAGGAAGAGTAGGAAAACGTGACGACCATGGAAATTACGACCGCAATGGTTAAAGAGCTTCGGGAAGTAACCGGAGCAGGTGTGCTGGATGCCAAAAAGGCGCTGACGTCAACCGGCGGCGACCTTGAAAAAGCCGTAGACATTCTGCGTGAGAAGGGCGCGGCCCGCGCCGCCAAGCGTGCTGATCGCGCGGCAAACGAAGGGGTGATCGAGCTATACGCTCATCCCGGCAACCGTGTCGGTGTGTTGCTTGAGCTGAACTGCGAGACGGATTTCGTTGCCCGTGGTGAGGACTTCCAGCACCTGGCCCATGAACTGGCTTTGCAGATTGCGGCTGCGTCCCCCCAATACATCAACAAAGAGGATGTGGACACCGCTGAGTTGGACCGCGAGACGGCAGTCCTCAAAGCCCAGGCGACGGCGGAAGGAAAGCCGGAAGAGATCGTTGAGAAGATTGTGTCCGGACGGCTCTCAAAGTTCTATGAAGAGGTATGTCTCATGGAACAGCCGTACGTCAAGGATGAGTCGGTCAAGATCAACGAGATGATCACTGATGTAATTCGCAAGACCGGCGAAAACATCGTGGTCCGTCGCTTCGCCCGCTATGAGCTGGGCGAAGAGCTTGACTAGCTCTTCGAACTAGGATTTGGAAATGGCGGTGCTTTCGGCACCGCCATTTGATAACACGCTTGCCCTGTCATGACACCCTCAATGTAGCAAAGGAGAAGGGAGCCCATGTCTGACGTACGCTATAAACGCATCCTGCTGAAGTTTGGTGGTGAGGCGCTTTCCGGGCCTGGTGGCTTCGGTATTGATCCGGAGCGTGCCGCCGAAGTGGCAGGAGTCATCAAGGATGTTAGTGATCTTGGTGTTCAGATTGCCCTGGTGATTGGTGCGGGCAATCTTTGGCGTGGAACAGTCGGTACGCAGCACGGTATGGAGCGATCCACGGCCGATCATATGGGCATGATCGCGACGGTCATGAATGCCCTGGCTATGCAGGATGCTCTGGAGCGAGTTGGCGTTGTTACACGTGTACAAACTGCTATTGAGATGAATCCCGTGGCCGAACCCTACATTCGCTTGCGGGCGATTCGCCATATGGAAAAGGGTCGCGTTGTGATTATTTCCGGCGGCACCGGCAACCCCTACTTCACAACCGATTCGGCCGGGGCGTTACGAGCGATGGAACTGGGTGCGGATGTACTCATCAAGGCCACGAAGGTGGGCGCAATCTACGACTCAGACCCCATGAAGAACCCGGATGCGGTCCCCTTCAGTCAAATATCCTACCTGGATTTCCTGAGTATGCGATTACGGGTGATGGACACGACAGCCGTTTCTCTATGTATGGAGAACAATTTACCTATAGTCGTGTTAAACTTCTGGCAACCAGATAGCGTCAAGCGCCTTATTCTTGGCGAATCGGTTGGTACGATGATTTCCGCTACTGATAGCACAGAGCGATAATTGGTTCGGGGCGATAATCGAACCTGTCCCGCGAGGTTTCCGGTTGCGCCATTGGTATATTCTGGAGGTTCCCATGACTACAGAAGATCGTGATGTCCGAAGTATATTGAAGGATGCTGACGGCCGTATGCGCGGCGCTGTTGCATCACTGGAGGACGACCTGGCTGCGTTTCGTACCGGCCGCGCCTCTCCACACCTGATTGACAAGATCAAGGTGGAGATGTACGGTGCCGAGATGAACCTCAATGAATTGGCGGTCATATCGGTTCCGGAACCACAGCAGTTGAGCATTCGACCTTACGATCGGTCATCGGCATCTGCTATTGAGAAGGCGATCATGAAATCCGACCTGGGCATTATGCCCAATAACGACGGGCAGGTGATCCGCCTTAACATCCCCCCGCTAACAGAGGAACGCCGCCGTGACCTGAGCAAGCTGGTCAGCCGCCGCGTTGAAGAGGGGAAAGTTGCTGTCCGCAACGTTCGTCGCGACTTGCACGATGAGATGCGGAAACTGAAGGACAATAAAGACATCTCCGAGGACGAGTTCTATCGCGCCGAGAAAGATCTCCAACAGGTAACTGATAAATACATTACGGAGATTGACGAGATCGGAAAGCGTAAAGAAGCCGAAGTTCTGGAGGTCTGATAAATGGCGCAACGGCGTGAAGAGCCTCTGGACCTTTCCAATCTGGAGGTCCCTACCCACGTGGCGATCATTATGGATGGCAACGGTCGTTGGGCAAAACGACGGGGTTTGCCACGCCAGGCAGGCCACCGGGCCGGTGCCGAGAACTTGCGTCGTGTTATTCGAGCCTGCGTTGAATTCAATATAAAAATTCTGACAGTCTACGCGTTTTCTACCGAAAACTGGGGCCGGCCGGAGAGTGAAGTGCGTGCATTGATGCGTATTTTCGCTCGTGTGTTGGATCAGGAAACGGATGAACTCAACGCTCAAGGTGTCTGTGTTCATCATTTGGGCGATCTGACAGGCGTAGACCCGACCTTGCAGGCCAAGGTACGACGTGCGCTGGAACTAACCAAGGACAATGACCGGCTTATCCTCAACGTCGCTTTTAACTATGGGGGACGAGCCGAGATACTTCATGCCGTGCGCGACCTGCTTGCTGACGGTATTAATCCCGATGATCTGACAGAGGATCTATTCAGTTCCTATTTGTTCACAAGATCTCTTCCCGATCCTGATCTTGTGATCCGAACCAGTGGTGAACTGCGTGTCAGCAACTTTTTGATATGGCAGGCAGCTTACTCTGAATATTACCCGACGTCAGCGTACTGGCCGGACTTCGGCCGTGAAGAATTGTACGAGGCAATCGTTACCTTTAACCAGCGAGATCGCCGTTACGGGCTGGTCACAGACAATTCCTGATGGTGTTGAACTAGCTTAATGTCGTCGTTAGCCCAACGTGTCGTTGTCGCGCTGATTATTGGGCCGGGGTTATTAATAGCCGCGTACTTCGGTGGGCTTGCCTATTTTATTCCTGTAACTGTTTTGTTGTTGATTGCCGCGTCGGAATTTTCCGCCATTACCCGGGCGTTAGGTCGCCAGACTCCTAACTGGCTGTTGTTGCCCGGTGTCGCCATCCTGCTTGCTGCGGGGCAGTGGGCCGTGCCTAACCTGACCGGATTGGCACTTCTTGTTTGTTTGCTGGCGGCCGTTTTGTTTGCACTCAAAATGCATGAATGGTCAGCGTCCACCGACGCCGCACTGGACTGGTTCACACTGGTGGCCGGGTTCATGTTGCTTGGCTGGCTGGGGAGCCACTTCTTCATGCTTCGCAATTTGCCGCAGAACGGTTGGCAGTGGACGGCCGTTGCCTTTATCAGTATCTGGACGGCCGATGCTGCTGCCTATATGGTCGGGGTATTCCTGGTGGGGCGGGTGCTGGGCCGGCACTCGCTGGCCCCACGTATCAGCCCTAACAAAACCGTCGAAGGCTATGTAGGCGGTGTGATTGCCAGTGTAATCGTGACCCTGGTTTTGGCCTATCTGTTGAAGCTCTCTTTACCATTGGCTGGTATCGTGGCCCTGGCTGTTTCTACACTGAGTGCGGCCGGTGATTTGATTATCTCTTTACTAAAGCGCGAAGCCGGTGTAAAAGATGCCGGCAAGCTATTTCCCGGTCATGGGGGAGCCCTTGACCGGTTTGATTCCTTAATTTGGGCGGTGGCAATTGCTTTCTATCTGATAGTTTTTCTAAACCCCTATTTGTAACCCGGACCACTAGGTTACCCACGAACCACAAAGGAGCGTTAGCTGTGCCTGCTGTATTGACAATCGAACGCTTTATCCAGGATCGCCAACCTGAGCATGCAAGTGGAGAGTTAACCAATCTGCTCTATGATCTGGCGCTGGCGGCGAAGATCATCTCTTCAAAGACCATTCGGGCCGGTCTTGTAGATATTCTTGGTGATACCGGCGCAACCAATGTGCAGGGTGAACATCAGCAGAAACTTGATATCTTTGCCCATAATGTAATTCGGCAATTGTGTGACCATACCGGCCGGTTGTGTCTCATGGTTTCAGAAGAAGCTGAAGATCCGGTTCCTATCCCTGCCCGCTACGCCAAAGGCCACTATGTATTGGTATTCGACCCACTGGATGGTTCCTCCAATATTGATGTCAATGTAAGCATCGGCACAATATTCGGTAAATATCGCTGTGTTGACGAGGATAACCGTGGCCGCATCGTGGATGCGTTGCAGCCGGCTCGTGATCTTGTAGCTGCCGGGTACGTTCTGTATGGCGCCAGTACCATGTTGGTCTACAGTACGGGGCAGGGTGTCCATGGATTCACGTTGAACCCGGAATATGGCGAGTTTCTTTTGTCACACCCTAACATCCGACTGCCGGATCCCCCTGTGTACTACAGTGTAAACTCGTCCTACTATGGTGCGTGGTCGGCGGGTGTGCAGCGATATTTGGGATGGCTTCAAGGGCTGGAAGAAGATAGTCCCGCGTTATCTTCCCGGTATATTGGCTCCCTCGTAGCCGACTTTCACCGCAATTTACTGCGCGGTGGTGTATTCTGCTATCCGGCTGAAGGTGATAAATCTCATGGGAAACTGCGGTTACTGTATGAGGCCGGCCCATTTGCTTTTTTGGCGCATCAGGCCGGTGGGTATGCGTCAGATGGCTACCAGCCGATAGTAGATATCGTTCCGGAATCTCTGCACCAGCGGGTACCGCTCTTTATTGGCAATGAGGCCTTGGTTAAGCGTGTGGAGCGATTTTTAGCTGAGGAGGTGCCGGCCTGAGAAGGAGCAATTCTAAATTGTGATTCAAGTCCATGTGAGTTGGGGATGTGTATTGACCATGATCTTTGAACGTGCTATACTGCCCCCAAGCCCACAAAGTGGATTTTAAAACGTAAGCTCCCTCTGATAGATTAAAATGCATAGCTGCTGAGCCAAAGGTCTCTCTGACTTGTACCCCTGTTGATTGTCACTAGACGTTTCCCCCCTGACGACAAAGCGTCGCGGGTTTCTTATATGATGTCCCAAATTGGACTACTGACCATCTAAGACGTAGCAGGTTGAGGAACAAAGACGCACCTGCGGTCAGAAGTTGCTGAGGAGCCGCCAGCGGTATTTCATTCAATTTAACACATCAACAACGAACAAACCGTTCGGAGAAGCAACCATATGGATATTGGAGAACTTGAAAATAAAAAACTAAGCGAATTGCGGGACATCGGCAAAGACCTGAAGATCCCCGGCTTTTCAACGATGAAGAAGCAAGATCTGGTCTTCCGCGTCTTGCAGGCTGATGCCGAGAGCAAGGGCCTGAATTTCCGCGGTGGCGTCCTGGAAGTTGTCGAGGACGACAAGCAGAACATGGGGTTCCTGCGCTCCGGCTCTTACTTGCCCAGCAGGGACGACATCTATGTTTCCAATTCGCAGATCAGGCGTCTGGGATTAAAGACAGGCGATATGGTCTATGGGCAGGTTCGCGTGCCCAAGGACAACGAAAAATATTTCAGCCTGTTGCGCGTTGAGGCCGTGAATGGAGTCAGCCCGGATCAGGCCAAGAATCGACCGCGGTATGAGTCGCTCACGCCGATCTTCCCCGATCAAAAGCTGAAATTGGAAACCAGCCCCAACATCCTGGCGACACGGATGATTGATCTGGTCACCCCTATTGGCCGTGGTCAGCGTGGCTTGATTGTTTCCCCGCCGAAGGCCGGTAAGACGACCGTTCTCAAGGAGATTGCCAACGGCATCTCTGAGAACTACCCGGACATCCACCTGATGATCGCCCTGAGTGGTGAGCGACCGGAAGAAGTGACCGACATGGAGCGTTCGACGCAGGCTGAGGTTGTCAGCTCAACGTTTGACGAGCCGGTCAAGAACCACTGTCGCGTTGCCGAGATGGCGCTGGAACGCGCCAAGCGGCTGGTGGAATCCGGCAATGATGTAGTGATCTTGCTCGATTCAATTACCCGACTGGCCCGTGCTTACAATCTGACGGTACCGCCGAGCGGCCGAACCCTGTCCGGTGGTCTCGATCCGGGTGCACTCTATCCCCCCAAGCGTTTCTTCGGTACAGCCCGTAATCTGGAATTTGGCGGGAGCTTGACCATCATTGCCACCTGCCTTGTGGATACCGGCAGCCGTATGGATGATGTGATCTATGAGGAGTTCAAGGGCACCGGCAACATGGAACTGGTGCTGAGCCGCCGTTTGCAGGAGCGTCGTATCTTCCCCGCCTTTGATATTGAGCGTTCGAGCACCCGCCGTGAGGAGTTGTTGCTTTCGGCCGACGAGTTACAGCGTGTCTATACCATGCGCCGTATGCTGGGCCATCTGATGGATACGCCCGGTTACGATATCAGCAGCGCAACAGGCGCCGTTCTGCAGCGCATGCGCGCGACAAACAACAACTACGAGTTCCTCGAAACGCTGACCAAAGACGCCGGCTAATCCTGGTTGTTGCCAACATAAGCAAGAATAGAGAGTGCTGTCTGTCAGGCCGCAGTAAGCTTGTCTTAACTGTGGCCGGCAGATAGGATTCAGGTCGCTTGCTATGAAAGAGAATTCAAACTTGTCGCGCTATGCAGGCTACATTGTCCTGGTTATAGTGGCGGCATTGCTCTTGTTAGGTTATCGGGTAGCTGTCTCGTCAAATTCGACAGATACCGATGATTCAGCAGGAGCCCCGGCCGAACTGGTGGGAGCCAGTGCTGATACAACGACTGCGGAAGGCGTCTCGCTGGAGGATTCGTCTACGTTGCCCGTTATGGCTGTGGCGGGAATCCCGGTTGTTCAGGATACCAGCCTGTCACCTGACGCTGTTCCTGAAACCTACGAAGGCAAGAAGCCCGAACACCACTTCGAAACCTATGTTGTCCAGCGAGGCGACACCCCCAACGGCATTGCCGAGAAATTTGGTATCCAGGCCACCACACTGTTAGGTGGTAACCCGACACTCAGCCAGGAGTCCAGTCTGTTACAGACCGGAATTGAGCTAGTCATTCTTCCTATCGACGGTGTGCTGCATGATGTTCAGCCGGGAGATACTCTGGAGAGCATCTCGGCGCAATATGGCATTCCGGTTGAAGATATCATCGCCTACGAGCCGAATAATCTGGAGTTTCCGTACCGCCTGTACCCGGAAACCCAGATTTTGATACCGGGGGCTGTGCGGGACGTCTTCGTCTGGACACCGCCCAGCCTGGAATCCGTACGGAGTTCCTCGACCGGATCCGGCATTGCCCCGGCCATTGTGGGCACGGGGACGTTCATCTATCCGGTCAATTCGCGCAACTTCACGCAGTATTTCTGGTATGGTCATCCCGGTCTGGATATTGCCCTGCCGGAAGGATCGCCGGTTGTTGCATCAGATACAGGCACGGTGACCTTTGCCGGGTGGAATATCTACGGCTACGGTAACCTGATCGTGGTCAATCATGGCAATGGGTATGAGACGTTCTATGCTCACCTGAGCAATTACAATGTGGTACCGGGCCAGATTGTCTATCAGGGTAATGTCATCGGCGCGACGGGCAATACCGGTAACTCATCCGGTCCCCATATCCACTTTGAAGTGCGCGTGAACGGCAACCAGGACAATCCCTGCTGGTATATCGGCGGTTGCTAACGGGCTGTTCGGTTACTGGTTGTCTTGAGAATCGGCTTGCTGCCTGACCACGCGGTCGCGTAGCTGCCCGCACCCGGCCTGAATATCAATTCCCCGCCGTACACGCACGGTGCTGCTGACCCCGTAACGCGCCAACGTCTCCCGAAATTGTTCTACCTGTTCCGGTGAAGACGGCCGACCGCCATACCCGGCTGTGGGGTTCAGGGGAATCAGGTTTACATGGCACAGCATTCCCTGAAGCAACTGCCCCAACTGGTGCGCCTGTTCCTCGGTATCGTTTTCCCCGGCAATTAATGCCCATTCAAATGTGATACGCCGGCCCGTTTGCTCGACGTAGTAACGGCAGGCATCCATCAGCTCAGCGATCTGCCAGCGCCGGTTGACCGGTATCAGCTTGTCGCGTTCGAGATTGCTGGCAGCATGCAGTGAGACGGCCAGGGGTGTTTGCCGTTTCTCGTCTGCATAGCGACGAATGGCCGGTACCAACCCGACGGTAGAGATGGTGATCTTCCGCGCCCCCAGATTAAACCCGTCTGCGTCCGTCAGCCGGTCAACGGCCGCCAGCGTATTGTCATAGTTATGCAGCGGCTCGCCCATGCCCATCATGACGATGTTGGTGACATGCTGATCCTCGGCGGCCAATATCCGGGCGAAGTACATCACCTGGGCCACAATCTCACCGGATGTCAGGTTGCGAAAGAACCCCATCTGCCCGGTAGCGCAGAACACACAACCCATTGCGCAACCGGCCTGGGTGCTGATGCACAGCGTCCGGCGGCGGTTGTAGCGCATGAGGACTGTTTCGATGTACTGACCGTCGTGCAGGCGAAACAGCACTTTTTGGGTTTGCCCGTCGGATGAGTCCTGCGTCGAGGCGATGTCGCCAATCGGTAATGTCGCCCTGTCTGCTAACTGCCGGCGAAGCCTTGGGCAGATTGGTCATTTCCTCGAAGCCGCTTGCGAACTGATGGTAGAGCCAATCCCAGACCTGGCGGGCCCGAAAGGCCGGCTCTCCCAAATCGGTCATGAACGCCTGAAGCGCGTTCATGATCGAGGTCGTATAGATTAACCTGTGATACTGATTGTTCAGGACTGTCCATTTTTCAATAGGTCCGGGATAGCTGAGATATCGTCAACTATATAGTCGGGATGGATGTCACCCTGCTCTGCTTCTTCGCGTGTGGATATGCCGGAAAGGACCATAATCGTTTGCAGACCGGCATCCCGGCCACCGGCAATGTCGGTAGATAGCCGGTCGCCTACCATGGCAATGGTGTCCGGGTCGCCACCCAGCCGGTCAATCGCTTCATGAAACATGACCGGTGCCGGCTTGCCGATAATAAACGGCGTTACCCCGGTGCTGGCCTCGACGACAGCGATAATGGCCCCGGAACCGGGCAAGGGGCCGATTTCACTGGGAAATGAGGCGTCCGGGTTGGTACCTATGAAGCGGGCACCCCGTTCAACCAGATGGGCCGCCATTGCCAACCCTTCGTAGGTAATGGTTCGGGAAAGCCCCACAACAACAACGGGGGCGAATTCTCCATTCCGAACGTCGGCCGGACTGAGTATCCGGAACCCATGTGACGTAATAGCCTCGTACAGACCGCTATCGCCGACAATGTAAATCGGCGTATCCAGATCATACTCTTCAGCGAGGTAGACGGCTGTTGATTCGGCCGAGGTCAGAATCTTTTCCGCCGGGACATGAACGCCGAAACCGGCCAGTTTTTCTGCATATTGGACAATGCGCTTTGTGGCGTTGTTGGTTGCCAGGATGTAGTCGATACCGGCTGTGTCGAGGGCATGGAAATAATCCACCAGACCGGGCATGGGTGTGTCCCCGTGCCAGAGAACGCCGTCCATGTCCATGATCAATTTCGTGATTTTCTTATTCATAGTCGAGATGAGATTATAACGTAAGCGTGGGGTTGCGGTAGCTGTTGCGGTTGGTTGGGGATGTGGGGGATGCTATAATGCCCCGGATTTTCTATATGCGAGAGTGAATGTGAAATTATCTGTCATAGTACCGGTCTACAACGAACGCCATACGGTTGAGCAATCAATTCAGGCTGTGCTTGATGTAGGTCGGGCGGACGAAATTCTAATCGTGGATGACGGCTCGACAGACGGCACCCGCGATCTATACCCCCAAATCGAAGCGATGGATGAGACGATCCGCGTCGTCATGCATGACCGCAACATGGGCAAGGGCGCGGCCGTTCGCACCGGTTTTCAGCAGGCAACGGGCGACATCCTTCTCATCCAGGATGCCGATCTGGAATATGACCTGCGCGAATACCCCGTCCTCCTGGCCGATCGAGGAGGGCCGGGCTGCCGTGGTTTATGGTTCGCGCTTCCGTGGCGGGCCGACAAAGACCATGTTTTTCTGGCATATGGTCGGCAACAAAATGCTGACGCTGGTTACAAATGTACTCTACAACACCATCCTGTCAGACATGGAAACCTGCTACAAGGTCTTTCGGGCCGATGTGGTTAAGGACATCCCGCTGCGTTCGCGAGGATTCGAGTTTGAGCCGGAGATAACTTCGAAGATTCTCAAGCGCGGTTACCGGATCTATGAGGTGCCCATCTCCTATAACGGCCGGGAATTTGAGGAAGGCAAGAAGCTCAATCCATGGCGTGAAGGACCGAAGGCGCTCTACTATCTCGTCAAATACCGCTTCGTTGATTAGCGCCGGACTATTCGGGCGCTGGGGGTGATAGCGGCACCGAACGCCATGCCATCACCATATCGAATTGGCATCATTGCTGCGTGTTGGGCAGGGGCCGCGCTCCGATTCCATTCCCTGTTTGCCAACCACTTCCATGCCGACGAGGCCCTGTTTGCCAGTTGGGCGCGGCAAATTGCTGTCTGGCGTGACCCACTCCTGTTGACCCAGCCGGTTGATAAGCCGCCACTGCTTTTCTACCTACAGGCGCTCTTTTTTCCTCTCGTTGGTCCGGTTGAATGGGCCGCACGCATACCCAATCTGATCGCCTCTCTCCTGCTCATCCCCCTCGTTGGGGTATTGGCCTGGCGGTTGTATGGCGATGGCCTGACCGCTGCCCTGGCGGCCGTCTTTGTGGCCCTCTCCCCCTGGCAACCCAGTTCAGCGCCACGGCCTTTACGGATCCACTGCTCACATTTTGGCTTGTTGCGGCGCTGACCCTGACGGTGCGACCGTCACAGCCAGAAGGTCGATTGCATTCGGGACTGGCTGGGTTGTGCTTTGGGCTGGCGGCGGTAACAAAGTATCAGGCGTGGCTGTTTCTGCCGTTGCTGGTGGTGTTGGCGTTGATGAACGGCTGGACGCGACGGGATTGGGTCCGTGGGGTAATAGGCGCACTGGTGCCTGCTGTGGCTCTGATCGCCTGGCTACTGGCGCGATCGGAACCGGGGGCCATGCTGGCCTTGCAGGTGGCTAATGCCGGAGGGTTACGACCGGCCTGGTCATGGGAACTGGCGCCGCGACTCAGATCGTGGGCCGGTTTGTGGCAACTCTCATTAGGCTGGCCGGTTCTTTTGCTGGCCGGACTCGCCCTCGTTGTGCTGGTGATCGGGCGGCGTGGGAAACCCGTTGTCCGGGGAATAACGGCCGTCGATAAGATTTTGGTACTATTTATTGTCGGGTATGTTGTGGCTCACTGGCTATTTGCTGTCCCCATTTGGGATCGGTATATCCTGCCGATACTGCCGCTGGTGCTAATCCTGATGGCCCGTATTATGGCTGGGGCGATCCGGTGGGGCTTGATCCGCTTCCCTGCGGGGGAACAGCCTCGCTGGACCGGCGTTGTTTTGGGGGTAGTGGTTTTGGCAGCGTTGCTGGTTCCCGCTATTCAGGCCAGATTCGGCCGCTATCCCATCGGCAGCCAGCCAACGGCCGATCAGGGCGCGTGGCGTGTGGCGGAGGTTCTTGACGACGCACCGTATGGGACGGTCCTGTATGATCACTGGTATAGTTGGCAGTGGCGCTATCACCTATTTGATTCAAAGGTTTATGAGCTGGTTTCCCTATGCCGACGCTTTGAGCGAAGACCTGTCCGTGTTTGGTCATGACGGGTCGCCCCGCTATCTGGTGCTGCCGGATTCGCCGGTAGCTGCGCCTGTGCGCCGGGCAGTGGCCGATGCCGGGTTTCAGCTTGAACCGGTTAGTATAGAAGCCGACAGCGAGCTACAGATGACGCTTTATCGTGTGGAGGCTGCCGTTCCATGAGCGCATCCCCGGATACCCTAGGCCACAATAACGACGGCCGCTACTGGCAATTGGCCCCGACCTGGTTCCTATGGGTAGCGCCGTTGGTCCTCATCGGACTGGTCCTGCTCTTCTTCGCCAAGATGGCCTTCACGAATCTCATCCTGGCGCGTGGTGATACGTTCCTCTATTTCTATCCTTATTGGCAGATGGCCGCTGATGCGCTGCGAGCCGGTCACATCTCTGTGGAACCCCAATATCTTCATGGGTGTCCCCTTTCTGGCGAACAGTCAGGTCGGATTCTTTTACCCGTTCAACTGGCCGCTATGGGCATTGTTGGAGACGCCGTATGCCGTCAGCGCTTCGATCCTCATACATCTGGTGATCGCCGGGCTGGGGACGTACCTGTTTGCCCGCCGTGTCCTGGACTTGTCGCCTGTGGCGGCGTTGCTGGCGGCCATGTTGTTTAGTCTCGGCGGGTATCTGACCGCCCAGGTGGAACATATCAACCAGTTGCAGGGACTGGCCTGGTTGCCGTGGTTGTTTGTGGCAGCCCAGCCGGTGGTCGGAAACTCAGGAACGGCCATCAGCCGAAGTGTGGATCAGGACTTGTTTATCCGTTGGCGCGATCTTTGCCCTGCAATTGCTGGCCGGGCACACGCAGTCCGCCTTTATAAGCGGCGTGGCGCTTTCGTTATGGTTGCTGGTGCATCTCATCTACGGCCGCTCAAACCGGGCATTCGTATGGCAAGTCGCGGGGTTGCTGGTTGTTGCTGTGGGGTGGCGGTCTTACTGGCGGCCGTGCAACTGCTGCCTACGTTGGAGTTGACCGGACAGTCAGCGCGGCAAGGTGGACTGTCCACGGCTGAGGTATTGTCCTTCTCCTGGCATCCTCTGCTCATCACCCGCAGCCTTTTGCCCGGATACGGCCAATCGCTGTTTACAGAGTATGTGGCTTTCTTGCCGCTAACCGCGCTGGTGCTGGCGATGATTGGGGCCTGGCGCTGGCGAGAACGGCCGCAAATCCTGGGCTTGCTGGTGCTGGTCATTGCCGGGCTGATCCTGGCGATGGGCCGGTTCACCCCGGTGTATTGGCTGCTGGCGAACCTGCCCGGCTTCGACCTGTTCCGCGTCCCCGCCCGCTGGCTGGTGCTCTATGCATTGGGCGCCGCGTTACTGGCCGGGTTGGGCTGGGACACAGTGATGAACAGTCTGTCTTCAGATTCACGTGCGCGACTCCGGCAGCCTGTTTTGTGGGGCGTGCTGCTGATCGCCGCACTCATGATCTGGGGATTTGCCGCCGGGTTGCTGGATGGGATTATCCCCACCGGAGCAGAAGCGCCGTTTGAACGGCCGGGCAACCTGACGGTGATTGGCTGGTTGGTAGAACTGGTCCTGTTGGGTGGGTTGTTGTTTCTTGCCCTGCGCAGCGAGCCACGCGGTCGTCGGGGGGCTGGTATCGGCCTGCCTCTGCTGGCCGGTATTGTGTTGTGGTTCTCCTCGCGCACCCTGCCGTACAACAACCTGACCACACCGGAGGCGTATTTTGACATTCGGCCGCCGGCGGCGCGACTGATGGCGCTGACCGATTGTCTGGTTCCCGGTGAGGCATGCCCGACACCACCCGATCGGTTTCTCAGCCTATCCGACATCTTCTTCGATCCCGGCGATCAGGCGGAAATTGACAGCATCTACAGCGATCAACTGGATGCTGACGCGCGCTACGACTACACCGTAGCCGTCAAGCAGAAGGAGATCATCGCGCCGAATCTACCGATGGTCTACGGACTATACGCGGTTGACGGCTTTGACGGCGGCGTCCTGCCGTTGGCAACTTACTCTGAGGTCATGCAACTGGTCTTGCCGGATGGGGAAACGACCAGCGACGGCCGTCTGCGGGAATATCTGGATGCCGTGCCGGAGGCTCGCTGGCTGGACCTGTTCAACACTCGCTATCTGATCACCGACAAGGTGCGCGACACATGGCGGCAGGGCGTGTTCTTTGACCGGCAGTTCCCCGTAACACTAACCGGTGGGGAAACCGCGTCTGTCGGGTTTGTACCATCCTTTTCGGCCAATGCGGTCTGGTTGCTGGCGGCCGCTAATGCGCCAGACATACAGGTCGAGACGATCTCCGGGGAGCAGTGGAGCCTGACGCCTGAGTTACTGGAAGCGCCGGACCTGTACCGGATACAATTCCCTGAAACAGATCAACCGGCAACCCTTACCCTGACTTGTCCCCCCGGAGTGGAGTCCTGTGGTCTGGATGCCCTGACACTGGTTGATACAGCGGATAGTGCGTTTCAAACCGTCATTCCCGGACCGTTCCGGCAAATCTACTCCGGGGATGTCAAAATCTATGAATATCTCGATGTTGCCCCACGAGCCTGGATCGTCCATGATTGGCTGTGGCAACCGGATGTAGCCGCAAGTGTCCTGACTATGCAGGACGGGGAATTTGATCCGCACCGGACGGCCGTTCTGGCCGGTGAAGGGGCGGGCTATCCAGACCCACCAGGCAGCGACGGGAACAGCTATGTTTCGGTGACCAGCCATTCGGCCGAACAGGTGGACCTGACCGTCTCCACTGAGCAGGTCGGACTGGTCGTGCTGGCTGATGCCAACTATCCTGGCTGGCAGGCAATACTGGATGGGCAACCCGTACCGATTCAGCAAACAGATGGTCTGTTTCGGGGCGTGTTTGTACCGGCCGGTGAGCATTCGCTGACATTTCGGTATGAGTCGTCCCCGTTTCACATCGGATTGCTGTTGACGGTGGTGGTATTGGCAGCAGGCGTCCTTGTGTGGATTCTGGCTTATTGGCGCAGTCGTCAATCTCAGGATAATTATTTATGAGTCCGGGTAAGCCGGGAAGCAGACACACCAATCCGGGAAATTTGCTTAAACAAAGATCAAAAAATGTGACGCAAGCGGGATTTTGATATAGTCTATGCAGCGTTTGGCCGATGGGAGTTAATTGCGAAGGTGATGCGGGGGATAAGTTCTTGCGACGGGTAGTCAGTCTCTTTTTAATTGCGTTTGCGCTTTTACTGGCGACCGGGTGTAGCTTGCTTGAGCCACAGCCGGAACTGGTCATTCCTACCCCTGTACCCACAGCCCCTCCATTAGAAAGTCTCACCGGTGAAGTGGTTATTGACCCGGTTAGTGATGTCGTACCAACCGTTGACCCCATTGTTACTGATCTGTTAAACCAGGTATCCCAGCAACAGCTCATGGCTTATGTGCGCCAGATGCAGGATTTCGGCACACGCAATGCCTTTAGCGCAACAGATTCCGAAACCTTTGGGATCGGCGCAGCACGGCGCTGGATCTTCAACGAATTTGTGCGCGTGGGCAACGGCCGCATGCAGGTTGAATTCCAGGATTTCCCGTTGTCCTACGACGGATTATCCTCTGAGCAAAGCAACGTTGTGGCAACGCTGCCGGGTACAGGTTCAGGCAATGGTGTCATTGTCGTCGTGGCCCATTACGACAATCGGCCGGTAGGCGTCACTGACGGCGTTAGCCGGGCAACCGGCGCTAACGACAACGGCTCCGGCATTGCCCTGCTTTTGGAAACGGCGCGGGTTATGAGTTCGCGTGACTGGAACCAGACGATTATCTTCCTGGCTACCTCTGGTGAGGAGCAGGGCGGTTTCGGTGCACGGTACTTTGCCCAGAACGCTTTCCTGGACAATATGAATATCCTGGCGGTCATCAACTATGATGCGATTGGCGGCCGCGCCGGGATCGGCCAATACGTTCGCCTGTTTGCCGAGGATTTCCTGAATTCGACGATGGGATCGCTGGGACGCTATTATGAGTATATTGCCGGGCTCTATTTACCTACATTTCCGGTGAGGATTATTGACGCACTGATCGTGAAGGCCGGTGGGGAGATCAGCGCGAATTTGTGGAGATAGGTATGCCGGCGGTGCGGGTGATGGAGTCCGGAAGAAGACCCGGATCTGGTGAACTCCAATCTGGATACGTGGGATATCATTGACTACAACTATCTCCAGCAAGCCACGCAGCTCAATGTGGCCGTCCTTGGCGAATATGGTCGGCGCACCCCACCAGCCCCAACCGCCGTCCGTGGCCCGGATGGCCGAACCCGGTTCATACTCTGCTCACCTGGCCTGTCGCCCAGGATGTGGACGGATACGCAATCTCTTTCCGCCCGGCGAATACGACCGCTTACCCGCCGTTTCGCTTTGTAACGGCCGCACGGGCAGGAAACGTGGCATTGACCGGATTGGACCCCAACCAGACCTATCTGGTCAGTATGGCTGCGCTAAACGAGGAAGGGCTGATGAGCGGCTTCTCGCCGGAGTTGATCATTGGTCCTGAGCCAGACTGTGGCCGTTATGGTTGATCCTTCAGCGCCATAGCATGTCTACTAGGGGATGCCCGGGGATTGAGCAGCGCCGTCAGATAGTTAACACGCTCCATGATCGGCCCGGTTTCCCACTGCTCCGCCATGCGTGGCTGGCCGCCTTCCTGAACAAAAGCCGGGCGCACCTCCAGTTGGCGAACGCCGTCACCATCCAGCCAGACGTTGACCACGGCCGTTTCCGGCGGCCCGTCAATCTCGAAAGCGAAGTTGCCCAGCCCATAGGCAATGACACCCCGTCATGGTATTGGATACCCTGCAAGATATGGGCATGGTGGCCGATGACCAGCGCTGCCCCTGCTTCTGTCGCTGCCTGGGCCGCCGCCACCTGCGGTTCGCTTGGCTCCTCAATGTACTCATATCCGCTGTGTAACACCACAACCACCAGATCCGCCTGGGAACGGGCGGCAGGTCACGTCTGTCCGAATCCGGTCAGGATCAGCCCAGGCAAGGCCGGGGAGGTGTCGGTGGCCGTCCAGACGGCCGTATCGAAATTGGTGCCTGCTTCAATGGGTACATTGACGTAGCCCAGGAAGGCGATCTTCAGGCCGTTAATCTCGGCGATATGGGCCGTATGTGCGGCCGTGTCATCCGCTCCCGCGCCGATGGTGGCGACGCCCTGCTCATGCAGGAGGTCAATACCCTGCAGCAATGCCTCCGGCCCATAGTCTTCGGCGTGGTTGTTAGCTAGTGAAACCAGATCAATCCCGGCACGAGCCAGCGACTCTGCCGCTTCCGGTGGCGAGCAGGGATATCGCTTGGCGGCCGGTTCGCCCAGTGTGCCCAAGGCCGTTTCTAGATTAGCGATTGTGTAATCGGCCGCCTGCAACACCGGCGCAACAAAGGCGAAGGGGTAATCCAGATTGCCGTTGGCAATGGCTGTTCCCAGTGAGCGATCCAGCATGACATCGCCACCGGCCGTCAGGTGGACGACCGGCAATGGGGCCATTGCTTCTGCCAGAAACGGAGCCAACCCGGCCACCGCCTCTTCATAACCGGATGCGGCAACCAGCGACCAGGTATCCTGGTAGGTACCCTTCGTCTGTTGGGTGCAAGCCATCCACACGCAGCGCTTTCAGCCCCGGCTCCATATCGCCCCAGACGACCGGTGTCGCCAGCGCGTGATTACCGGCCAGGATCGCATCCCCTCGGCGCGAGTGGCGTATTCCCAGTTGGTGGTGAAGGGCACGGCCAGGGCAATTGGCTCCTGACGTACAATAGTGCCGGTAGTATCGTGGACCAGGGCGATATCGGCCGGTTCGTCGCTGATCTCGACAGTGTAGTCCCACGTAGCCTGCCCGTTAGTCTGTAGTGTATTAACGGCCGCCTGCACAGCTTCGGCCCATTCCAACGGCGTACTTACCGTCAGTGGCGGCAGCGGCGTGGGTGTGGCGGTTGGCAAGGGTGTTGAGGTGGCTGTGATGGTCGGTTCGAGCGTAGCTGTGGCTGTAGGTTCTGCTGCTGGGGTGGGTGTGGAGTTTGCTTCCGCGATAACGGGCACGGGGAGGGGGGTAGCCTCCGGGGGGACCGGCGTGGCCGCAGGCGCGCAGGCGCTGAGTAGCAGCCATACACCGAGAGCGACTAAAATGACAGGAGCGCGTCTCACGGTGTTTCCGGTACGCACGGCGGTGGCTCCGTAGAGAGTTGGTATTCAGTCAGAGACAGGCCGATGTTCTTCAACCGGGTAGCCATCCCTTCCCCTACATAACGGTAATGCCACGGCTCATAGAAAAACCCGGTGACCTCGGTCGCCTCAAAAGGATAGCTGAGCGTAAACCCGTACCGTTGGGCATTTTCAGCCAGCCAGACGCCTTCGCTTGTCTTGTAGAACCAGGTATGGAACTCAATATCCTCCTGACCGACGATACCGGCTAATTCCGGTGAACCGAAATCGACAACGGTCCCCAGTTGATGCTCGCTCTTGCCGGGTGGTGCGCTGAGAATGCTGACCCGTTCCGGCTCCTTCTCAGCCCATTTCTGATAGGCGATAGCCTGGGCTGAATAGCTGCGGTAGCCGGAAATGATCTCCGGGTGGAGCCCGGCCGACTGCATATCGGCAATCATGGCAGCCAGTGGTTCGGCCGCGATTTGCCGGATCTCCGTCGGGTAGCCAAGCGTTACGTCAGACGACAGGTAATCCGACAGGGGAACCAGGTCGGACGGTGCGTATTCCGGGCTGAGGCCGTAAGTCAGGGTAACAATGGTCAGCAGATCATCGTAAGGCAGACGCTGCGAACAGGCAATTGTCCGATCCGGCGTGGCTGTGGGAATGGGTGTGGCCGTGGGAACGGCCGTTGGCGTCAGGGTTGGCGCATCTGTCGGCGTGGGTAATGGCGTCTCTACCGGGGTGGAAGTTGCCGGTGGGTCGGCGCTCTGGGTAACTACAACAGGGGGCCGGGTGGAGGTGGCTGTTGGTTCGGCTGCCAGGGCTGCCGGCGATTGTTCCGGCGTGCATCCGGCGAGCAGGACGGCCGATGCCCCCAGCAACGCTAAACAGAACAGGGTGGATTCAACAATACGTGGCATATCGCGTCGTGGTTGGCTTTCTCATGCCACAGGCTCAATATGAGAAACGCTCACCAGCGAAGATTGTACAGAGCAAGTACCATTACGCAACCGGGATTAAATGATGGCTGAATCACAGCGCAAGTTCCGGATAGACTGGTCAAGAGGTAAACGCGTACAATTCATTGCAACTGGCAATACCAGATTATGCTGAGGGCAAAGAGTTCATGAATTGGAGAAACCTCGGCCTTCTCTTGTTCCTGGCGGGACTATGGGGGCCATCATTTCTGTTTATCAAGGTTGCGGTACAGGATGTCCCGCCGATTACGCTGGCGCTGGTCCGTGTCGCCATTGGCGCGATATTCCTCCTGGTCATCTTGCGCTGGCAAAAGCAGTCACTGCCACGGGAACGACATGTCTGGAAAGCCCTGGCCGTGGTTGCCTTGACTCATAACGCGCTGCCCTTTGTTCTCTTTGGCTGGGGCGAGCAGTATATAGACAGCGCATTGGCCTCCATTCTCAATGGCACGACGCCCCTGTTCACCATTGTGATGGCCCACTTCTTTGTGGAGGGCGATCGCCTGACTCCAGCCAAAGTGATCGGTGTCCTCGTCGGGTTTGCCGGATTGCTCCTGTTAACGCTGCCGACGTTGCAGGACGGCCTGGCGGCACAACATTGGGCATTGTGACCGTTGCCATAGCCGCAGCCAGCTACGGCTTTGCCATCGTCTATACCCGCAATCATTTGCGTGGATTGCCGTCCCTGGTGGCTCCGACCTCGCAATTGGTTCTGGCAACACTCTACCTCTTGCCGTTATCTCTGGTGTTCAACCGGCCCTGGCAACTGCCGGTTCCGTCCCCGGCGGCGCTGGCATCCCTGCTGGCGTTGGGCGTTCTGGGGACCGGCCTCGCATTTGTTGTGTACTATCGCCTGCTGGAAATCGGCCGAACCGACCTACGTCTCCATGGTGACCTACGTCATTCCGGTCTTTGGAGTGATTCTGGGCGTACTTGTTCTGGATGAGGAACTAACGTGGTCGGCATTTGCCGGATTCGCTCTGATCCTGCTGGGCGTGATGATTGTCAACGGCGTCCTGGGCGG
This sequence comes from Chloroflexota bacterium, assembly GCA_041390945.1. GTDB lineage: Bacteria > Chloroflexota > Anaerolineae > Promineifilales > Promineifilaceae > Promineifilum. Next base: position 213,133 of record JAWKOY010000017.1, on the reverse strand, counting down.
CCGTCTGTTGACCACAGGCCAATCGGCTGCGCCGGGAGATTAGTCAGGGTTTCCCCAGCCACCGCCGCCGGGGGTTTCGATGCGCAGTTCATCATCCGCTTGCAGGGTAATCGTTGTCTTGCCCGGTAACGGGTGAAATACGCCGTCGCGCACCAGCCAGTTTTTGCCCGGCGTTCCCGGTTGCCCGCCCTGCAATCCATAGGGAGCCAGCCGCCGTCGATCGCTGGTGATGGTAACGGTGACCGCGCTGAGGAAACGAATGCTCCGCACCAACCCTTCGCCGCCGTGTTGGTGACCCTTCCCACCCGATCCGGCGCGCAAGCGGTAGCCTGTGATGCGAATAGGATAGGTGTATTCCAGTGCTTCTATGGGCGTGTTGCGTGTGTTGCTCATGTGGACATGGACCCCGCTCGCCCCGCTTGCGGATGGTCCGGCACCGGCACCGCCGCCGATGGTTTCGTAATAGGCGAAGTGGCTCGACGGTGCGCTCCAATCGGCGGGATAAGCCCCGCCAAAGGTGAGGTTGTTCATTGTGCCCTGGCTGGCAGCGGGAATCAGGTCGGGCAACGCCTGGGCCAGAGCCCCGAAAACCACGTCAACAATGCGCTGTGACGTCTCCACATTGCCTGCCGCAACCGCGTGAGGCGGGACCGGGTTGAGGATGGACCCAGGGGGAATCACTATGTCTAAGGGACCAAAGACGCCCTGGTTCATGGGCAGGTCCACCGCCAGTAGCGCCAGAGCGACGCAGCGGATGCAATACACCACGGCCGATTCCACAATGGCCGGTACCGCATTCAGGTTTCCGGCTACGGCTGGGGAGGTACCGCTGAAATCAGCCGTTAGCCTGTCCCCATTTACCACAAGGGCGACCCGAATAGGTAATGGCTCCTCGGATTGACCGTCGTCATCCAACGCGTCGGCAAACTCATAACGGCCGTCGGGAATAAGACGAACGGCTGCTTCCGTAAGCGTTTGCGCATAGTCCATCAGTGTCTGCGCCTGACGGACGGTTTCATCCAGTCCGTAGGTGGTCGCTATATCGGCTAACCGCTGTGCACCGGCGGCGTGGGCTGCTAACTGGGCGGCCAGATCACCATCGCGCTCCCAGGGCGTGCGAACGTTCCGCAGGATGAGCTGCCAGACAGCCTCGTTCCGATCCCCCGCCGTCACGAGTTTGATGGGGGGGATGATGATGCCTTCCTGGTAGATTTCGGTGGACAGGGGCATGGAGCCGGGTGACATGCCGCCGACATCGGCGTGATGGGCGCGGCTGGCGACGAAAAACCGAAGCGTGTTGTCTACAAAGACCGGCGAGACCAGCGTGATATCGGGTAAGTGATTCCCACCCTGATAGGGATCGTTCAGGATCACCACGTCACCGGGAGCAAACGGCGCGCAGGCTGACACGGCCGCCCGAACGGAGGCGGGCATGGCTCCCAAATGAACGGGGATGTGGGCAGCCTGGGCCAATAGTTGCGGCTCGTCTTCCTGATAGAGGAAGACAGCGCAACTATAGTCCAGTCGTTCCTTGATGTTGGGGCTGTAGGCTGTCCGACCCAGGGTGACGCCCATTTCCTCGGCGACCGAGGCGAACAGGTGGCCGAAAATGCTCAGTGTGGCGGCGTCGCTAGTTACGGCGGCAGGCATGGGGTAACGGAGCGATGCCTAGTCCCGGAAAATGGGCAGGTTGCCCAGTGCGATCACATGGGACCAATCAGGATCGCCTTCGGTAAAGACGGCTGCTATGTTGACGACCGATCCCCCGGCACCTTCGACCAGATTCTCCATGGCCTTCAGGGTGCTGCCGGTGGAGATGACGTCATCTACCAGAATAACGCGCTTGCCCTGCAGAAGCTCACGGTCTTTCTCGTCCAGATACAGCGTCTGCTCCTGGCCCGTCGTAATGGAGACAGTCTTCTCTGATAAGGCATCACCCATATAGGTTTTGTACGCTTTACGCAAGACGACATACGGTAGGCCCATCAGGGCGCTCATCTCGTAGATCAGGGGGATGCTCTTGGCTTCGGCCGTCAGCAGCACATCAGCATCATCCTCACGCAGACGCTCTGACAATGAGGCAGCCGCAGCCTTGACGACATAGGTGTCGCCCAGCATATTGAACACGGCAATACGAACGCCGGGTGCTACTTCAAATAATGGAAAATGCCGGGTTAGCCCGGCCACTTCAACGGTGTAAACATCACGCGGATTTGCTGTCACAAAATTTCCTCCAGGTTGGGTAAAATCAAGTGTACCGCACGAGCCTACCCAGGCAAGGAGATAGCCGCTTATGAAAGCAATTGGTATCCACGGCCAACCCGGTGTACCGGAACTGGTATGGGAAGAAGCCCCGGATGTAACGTATGGTCCTGATGAGGTCCTGGTGGACGTCTGGGCAACGGCCGTTAACCGGGCAGACCTGTCGCAGGCGCGCGGCAGCTACCCGCCGCCGTCCGGGGCCAGCGAAATTCTGGGGCTGGAGATGGCCGGTGTTATCCGGGAGGTGGGGTCGGATGTAGATGTCTGGCAGCCCGGCGACCGCGTTTGCGCGCTCCTGCCCGGCGGTGGCTATGCCGAACAGGTGGCTGTGCCCGCCGGGATGCTCCTGCGCCTGCCCGATGCATGGAGCTACGAGCAGGGGGCAGCCGTGCCGGAAGTCTGGTATACGGCCTTCGTCAATCTGTTCCTGGAGGGCCAACTTCAGCCCGGTCAGGTTGCGCTTATTCATGCCGGAGCCAGCGGTGTCGGCACGGCGGCCATTCAGTTGGTCGTGGCTGCGGGAGCGCGCGCGTTTGTCACGGTTGGCAGTCCCGAAAAGCAACAGACCTGTCGGGAGTTGGGGGCTGAACTGGCAATCAACCGTAAGACCGAGGACTTTCTGGAGGCTGTCATGGCAGCAACCGGCGGTACAGGCGTTGACGTGATCCTGGACCCGGTCGGTGCGGATTACCTTTCGCGCAATGTGCGAGCACTGGCGCGTTACGGCCGTCTGGTCCACATTGGTTTGCTCAGTGGGGCAAAGGCTGAGCTGGACCTGGGGCAGGTGATGGGCAAGCGCCTGCACCTGATCGGATCCACCCTGCGCTCGCGGCCGTTGACGGAGAAGATCGCCATCACGTGCCGGTTTGAGCAGGAGGTCTGGCCGAGGCTGGTCAGCGGGAAATTGCGGCCGATTATTGACAGGGTGTTCCCGATTGCCGACGCGCAGGCTGCTCATGAATATGTCCGGGCCAACCGCAATACCGGCAAGGTTGTTCTGGCTGTTCGCCCGGAGGGTGATTAGGCTGTTTCTCCGGCTAACGGCGCTTTGACGACCGATAACCCGGAGGCTATACTCCACCGCTATGCGACTTTCGAAATCATTCGGCAAAACACTCCGTGAAGCACCGGCCGAGGCTGATCTCATCAGCCACAAGCTGCTGCTTCGCGCCAATTACATTCGCGCCATCGGTGCTGGAATCTACGTCTTCATGCCGCTCGGTTATCGGGTAATCCGCAAAATCTGGCAGATCATGTCTGAAGAAATGGATGCCATCGACGGGCAGGAGATGTGGATGCCCAATCTGCATCCGGCCGCCCTGTGGCAGGCCACCGGCCGCTGGGACTCGGTGGATGTTTTGTTCAAGGTAGAAGGCGGCGGTAGCCGTGAATACGCGCTCTCGGCCACCCACGAGGAAGTTGTGGTGGACCTGGCCCAGCACGAGATTGAAAGCTACCGCGACATGCCGAGGATGATCTACCACATCAGCAAGAAGTTTCGTGACGAGGCCCGCCCCCGGGGTGGACTGCTGCGCCTGCGCGAATTCATCATGAAGGACGCCTATACGCTGGACCCGGATGAGACCTCCTTTGATGCATATTATCCCAAGATGTTGCAGGCGTATAACAATATCTTCGATCGCTGTGAGGTGTCTACCGTTATGATTGACGCCGATGTCGGCTCAATGGGCGGTAAAACGTCAAACGAGTTCACGGTTCCCCATCCTCAGGGTGAGGATACCTTTATCGCCTGTAGCAATTGCGACTACGCGGCCAATGTCGAAGCGGCCGAGTTTGTTCGGGAAGGGGAGAAGCCCGCTACCCTGGATGAACTGGTCAAGGTTGCCACACCGGATTGCAAGACCATTGCCGATGTCGCTGCATTCGTTGACGTCCCAACCTCCCAGACCATCAAGGCCGTGTTTTACTGGTGGCAGCCCTCATTCGGCGAAACCGAAGGCGGCCGTCTCCTATTTGCGCTGGTTCGAGGCGACCTGGACATTAATGAGATCAAGCTCGTCAACGCCGTTGGTGGCGGTTATCTTCGCGCGGCTACTGAAGAAGAGATTCGGGCCATTGGCGCGGTGCCCGGCTACGCCTCAGGCATTGGCCTGACGGCCGCAGCGGGGATAGACAAACCGGGCGTTATGGTCGTCGCTGACACATCAATTGAGTACGGCGGCAACTTTGTCGTGGGAGCCAATGACGAGGGTTACCATTATACTGGTGCCAACTACCCGCGTGACTTTGAAGTGAGCCTGCTGGCTGACATTGCCCAGGCGGCCGACGGTCATCAATGCCCCAAATGTGGCGGCCGGATTGAGGCACGTCGCGGTATTGAAACCGGCCACTGCTTCAAACTGGGCACGCGGTATAGTGCGGCCGTTGGCGCGACCTACTTGGACGAAAACGGCGATGCCCAACCGATTTACATGGGGTCCTACGGCATTGGCCTGGACCGGCTGATGGCCGTTATTGTTGAACTTCATAATGATAAGGACGGCATTATCTGGCCGGACTCTGTTGCGCCGTATCAGGTTCACCTTGTCCACATCGGCAAGGAAGGCGACGGGACGCGCGAAAAAGCGGATGCTGTCTACCAGCAGTTGCAGGATGCTGGTCTGGACGTGCTCTATGACGACCGGGAGGGTATCGGCGCCGGTGTGAAATTCAAGGACGCTGACCTGATGGGTATCCCCTGGCGGGCCACACTGTCCGCGCGAAGCCTGGAGAATGGTGGCGTGGAGGTCAAGCGACGCAGTGAGTCCGACAGGAGCGTCATGCCGGTGGAAGCGTTTGTGGAGCTGGTCACCGGCTGATCCGGTTACCGGCTGAATTAGTATCTAAACGGTCCGCCCTGTGCGGGCCGTTTTTGTAACATGAGCGAGAACGCAGGAACCATCTATTACATCGGTGCCTGATAACGAGCGACAACGAAGCAAGCGGGTTAGATAGACAAGGAGCCTTCAGGAGACAGGGTATGAGTCTGGGATCATTAATATGGTTTGCGTTTTTATGCGTATTGCCGATGGTGTTGTTTGCGGGGGCAATTGTTTGGCTGATCCGTTACAATGCCCAGGCACGATTAAGTGGGCAAGAACTGGCGACTCGTCTGGGTATGCCGCCCATTACCGAAAGTAAGGATCCCCAACAAGTGTGGTATGGTGGCGAACACAACGGCCGGGAGGTTGCCTTTCGGCCGGTTGCTAAACGAGAGCGATCCTATTCGGGAAGTGGTTATACAACCAGCACGCGATTCTGGCTTCAGATTGCAATGGCGGTTCAGGGTATCGAACCATTAAAGTCAGTGGTTATATCAGGTAGGAGCGTCTCTGCTGATCCGGATCAATCGTTTGAGGATGTATTTACAACAGATGACCCGAACCTTGTTTCCGCAGAGGCGCAGGTCGCTATGTTGGAATTCGTCAGGAAGGGGTATCCGACGGGATTGACGGGGACCACTTTCCGGATGAATAAAGGGATCCGTAGCCTGGCACTATATGGACGAGCTGAGGTCCCTGACGGTCTGGCAATTTCCGCAGACGTCCTGCCGAAAGCCCCGGCTCTCTTGCTGCATGATCATTACGATTCAACTCTGTCGGCCGAAGCATTTGGCGCATTGTTGGATGACATGGTCATTGTTGCTCAAGCTGTCGAGTCCTCGGCCGCATAATTTATCAACCGTATTTTTATGACCCTGAGGAGGGAAGATGCAAACGAATGAGCCGACTCAGCCGGCAACCCCGACCGGATCACCGGCCAAAATCTTGTTGATTACAGGGGCGTTTCTGCTCCTGGCTGGTGCCGCCATGATGATCTTCGGTATTTCCTTTGTGGGAGAGGCGAACGAGAATCGGAGACTGGCCTGTTGCTACAGGTACGGTTACCAATGTCATTGTGACCTGGGACCTTTCGCGTACCAACCAGGCCCTCCCGAATCGGGAATACTACTATGAGGTCTACTACACGTATGTAGTAGACGATGAGTTCTACGTTGGCAGCCGGTATTCCCTCGGCGATGGGTCAAATGCGGCGGGCAAGACCTATAGCAGCGAAGAAGATGCCGAATGAGGCGGCGTTTAACGCTTACACGCCTGATAGTCAGATTCTGGTTTACTACGATCCCGATGATCCGGAGTCGGCCGTCTTGAAGACGGGAACCGGTTTTGGGACGTATGTGCCGCTTGTATTAGGTGGGTTTTCGCCCTGACCGGCATCTTGCTGATGTACGTGTTTTTTCGTCAACGCGCCTAGCCGGATAGCCTGTCCCGGCCCGATCATACGTGCGCTGCCGCTCTCCTGACGTTAGAATGATGGGATACACAAAGGGGGCAAACAATGGCGCAACGACAACCCTGGCATAAAGTAACGCAGAACCTGGTGGCCGTGGCGATGGGCCGGCAACCGGCCGATCTGGTTATCCGCAACGGCCGTTGGGTCAACGTTCATAGCGGCGAAATCATCCCCGGCACCGATGTAGCTATATGCGGCAGCCGCATTGCCTATGTGGGCGAAGACGCTGCCCACACCATCGGCGACCAGACCACCGTGATTGAGGCTGACGGCCGATACCTGGTTCCCGGCCTGTGCGATGCCCACATGCACGTCGAAAGCGGCATGGTCACGGTGACCGAGTTTGCACGGGCTGTTATCCCCCACGGTACAACGAGCATGTTCATTGATCCCCATGAGATCGCTAATGTACTGGGTCTGCCCGGTGTGCGTCTCATGCACGATGAAGCGGCGACGCTGCCCATCAACATCTATGTTCAGATGCCCAGTTGCGTGCCCAGCGCGCCGGGGCTGGAGACACCAGGGGCCGGCATCGGACCGGACGAGGTGGCCGAGGCAATGACCTGGCCCGGTATCATCGGGTTGGGTGAGATGATGAACTTCCCCGGCGTCTTTCTCGGTGACGACAAAATGCACGCGGAGATGGCGGAAACCATGAAGGCCGGTAAGGTGATTGGTGGGCATTACGCTTCGGCCGATCTGGGCCGCGCCTTTCACGGGTATATAGCCGGTGGCCCCGCCGATGACCACGAGGGTACGCAACTAGCAGACGGTATTGCTCGCGTCCGGCAAGGGATGAAGGCCATGCTGCGGTTGGGTTCGGCCTGGTATGATGTTGCCAGCCAGGTCAAGGCCATTACCGAGCAGGGGCTGGACAGTCGCAACTTTATCCTTTGTACCGATGATTCGCACTCCGGCACGCTGGTCCACGACGGACACATGGACCGGGTGGTTCGCCATGCCATCGCTCAGGGCCTGAAACCGGTCACGGCCATTCAGATGGCGACATTGAATACAGCGACCCACTTCGGCGTGGAGAAGGATATCGGCAGCATTACCCCCGGCCGGTATGCCGACCTAATCCTGACCGGCGATCTGGTCACATTGCCTATCGAACTGGTTATCGCTGGTGGGGAAGTGCTGGCCGAGAACGGGCAGATACTGGTGGACATCCCGCCCTACTCCATATCCCGACTTTGCACGGGGGACGGTTAAGCTGGGCAAGCAGTTACAGGCGGCCGATTTTCGCGTATCCCTGCGCCACCGGACAGCGCGGCCGTTCGCGTGCGAGTGATCGGCGTAATCGAGAATCAGGCTCCGACCCGCGCTCTGGAATATGAGTTGCCGGTACACGATGGGTATGTCCAAATGGACCCGGCGCAGGATGTGTGCCGGATTGCACTGGTTGAACGGCACGGGCCACCGGCGAAGTGACCAACGGCTTTGTCAGCGGGTTCGGGTTCAACGCACCCTGTGCGATTGCGACCACGGTTGCCCACGACAGCCACCACATGATTGTCGTCGGGACCAGCACGGCTTACATGGCCGCGGCGGCCAACCGGCTGGGCAAGGTCGGCGGCGGTGTGGTCGTGATCAAGGACGGCGAGGAGATCGCCCTGGTGGAACTGCCCATTGCCGGATTGATGAGCGATGAGCGCGCCGAAGTGGTGGCCGAGAAGGCAGCCCGGATGGTCGAGGCGTTTCGGGCGTGCGGCTGTGAGCTGAACAACGCCTTCATGCAGCTAAGCCTGCTGGCGCTGGTGGTTATCCCCGAACTGCGCATCTCCGACAAGGGGATTGTGGATGTGCGAACGTTTGAGATCGTGGATCTGGTCGTTTAGAAAGCCCTATCCTGCGGTATAGGCCACAATTCGATTGCGAATTGCGCCGACTGACTCCACACTGCATTCCACTCATCTCCCGGCTGGAGGAAAACCGGCGGCTGTTGCGCAAACCCGACTCCGCTGGGTGTTCCCGTAGCGACGATATCCCCCGGCAGGAGGGTCATCCCGTTGGAGAGGTGGGCAATTGTGGCCGGGATATCGAAGATCATTTCGGCCGTGGTGCTTTCCTGACGTAATTCCCCGTTGACATGACAGGTGATGGACAGGGTGTGAGGGTCCGGTATCTCATCGGCCGTTACAATCCATGGCCCAACCGGACAGCACCCGTCAAGGCTCTTGCCCTTGAAGAACTGCTTGTGGCGGACCTGTATGTCACGGGCGGTTACGTCATTGAGAACCATGTAGCCAAACACATAGGGCATGGCTTCGTCGGGAGCAATGTTCCGGCCGGAGCGGCCGATGACAATTGCCAGTTCGGACTCGTAGTCCATGAACGTGGAGACGGTGGTGTCGACCGGGATGTCGTCGTAGGGTCCGTTGATGGATGTGGTGGCTTTGGTGAAGATGACCGGGAACTCCTCCGGGATCTCAACTTTCTCCCCGCGCGCCTCGAATGCCTCGCGGGCATGCTCGGCGTAATTCTTGCCCAGACACATGATGTTCCGCCGGGGGGTGGGAATGGGCGCGAGGAGATGTACGGCGTCCAGGCGAATGCTTTTTTCGGCCTGGGCAACAACTTTCTGCGCACGGGCCAATCCGGCCGAACCCTGTTCGATCAGGGACAGCATATCCGGCGCAACGGCCGTTAGCGGGATAATCCAGTCTTCGTTGACTGCGCCGATTTCCGGTCTGACCATTGTACTCATAAGATACCAGTTTCACGCCCTGTCTCCTGTCTGATTAGCAGTTTGTTTCATTCGGACAACCGGCATATTATGCCTGAACGCCCATAGCCCTTCCATGATACAATTGTTCTATGCCTGACCAGCCGGGTACCCTTGCGGGTGAGTTTGCCGAAATCGTTGTTAACGTCGAAGCGCCGTTAACCGGCACGTTTCATTACCATGTGCCGTCGGATATGCGCGCCGTATTGCAGCCCGGCCACCTGGTCGAAATCGAATTCGGACGACGACTGGCGCAGGGGGTGATTGTCGGCTTCAGCGACGAATCCCCGGTGGAGGATACAAAGCCGGTCATCAGCCTGATTGATGAGATTCCGGTTGTTCGGCCGTGGCAAATTGAGCTGGCCCGCTGGCTGAGCGACTATTATCTGGCGCCGCTGAACGCCAGCCTGCGGTTGATGCTGCCGCCGGGGCTGACACGCTGGGCGGATTCGACCTACGACATCAACCCCTACTGGGATGGATCAGGACCGCTAACCGACGTGCAGTCGCAACTGCTGGACCTGCTGCGCAAGCACGGCGATCGGCGTGGCCGGCAAATTAAGCGAGCTTTACCGGGTGTGAACTGGCAGCAGGCGGCCACCCAACTGGTGAACCGCAACATTCTGCGACGCGCGTCCGTCCTTGATCCGCCACGGGCCAAACCCAAGACCGTGCGCATGGTCGAGCTAAGCGCCGGGTGGGATCGGATTCTGGCGAACGCCAACGAATTGGGGCGGACCAACGTATCGGCCAGGGTCCTTCATTTTCTGGCGACAACGGCCGATCCGGTGCCGGAAGAAAGTATGGTGCTGGAACAGACCGGCGCGACCGAGAAGCATCTGGCCGAGTTGTCTGCAAGCGGGCTGATTACCCGGCTTCCGGCTTCAACGATTGTCTTGCCGGTGGGTGGGGCGAAACCGCCTGAAGGCTTTGAGACGCTTTTGGTGCAGTTGCCGGCAACACTGGACAGCCTGCCCGACATGGGTTCGCATCTGGATGACCTTGAAGCGCAGGGAGTGATCCGCCGCGAATTCCAACCCGCCGCTGTGACGCTGGCAATGACACCCCGGCAGGCGCTGGACGAGATTGTACAAAGGCAACGCGGACAAACGTATCTTGACGTCCTGACTTTCCTGGCTGAAGAAGCACAACTCGTGCCGGTGGGCGAAGTCTACGCCGCGACCGGCGCTACGCTGCGTCATCTCCGCCGTCTGGAAGAACTGGACCTGGTGCGGTTAGGCTCGACCGAAATCTGGCGTGATTCGATGGCTGATCGTGATTTTGCTCTGGTAGAGGCGCCCTTGCTGACACTGGATCAGTCCCGCGCCTGGGGCCGTATCCGCATTGCCATGGAAGACCTGGACCCGGACCTGCCAGAGATGGGCCTGCCTTCTGACGAAGATATAGACGATGCTGCCAACCCGGTTCGGCCGTTTTTGTTGCATGGTGTAACCGGCAGCGGCAAGACGGAAATCTACATGCGTGCCGTCGAGCTGGCTCTGAGCCGGGGGCAGCAGGCGATTGTCCTGGTGCCGGAGATCGCCCTGACGCCGCAAACCGTGCGCCGTTTTGCCGCACGCTTTCCGGGGCGGGTTGCGCTTATGCACAGTGGGCTGAGCGACGGGGAACGGTACGATACCTGGCGGCGCGCACGGCAGGGATTGTACGATGTTGTCGTCGGTCCGCGCAGCGCGCTCTTTGTTCCACTTCGCGATCCCGGCGTCATCATTCTGGACGAAGAACACGACGAGAGCTACAAGCAGACGCCGCCCATCCCTGCCCCCTACTATCATGCGCGTAGGGCGGCCGTTGAACTGGGGCGTATCACCCGCCACTGTGATTTTGGGCAGCGCCACCCCGGATGTGGTCACCTATCATCGGGCGCAGCGCGGCGTTATCACCTGCTGGAACTGCCCCAGCGTATTATGGGCCACCGACAGCGAATTGAGTTGCAGGCCGAACGACTGCAACTGACCAGCAATATGTGCAGTTTGCCGAGACAGGGAGATTGACGTGCTGGACGACGCGCTAACCATCCCGCTGCCGCCGGTGCAGGTGGTTGATCTGCGTCAGGAGTTGCGGGCGGGGAATCGGTCCATCTTCAGTCGGGCCTTGCATCAAGCTGTGGACGAGACACTGGCGCGAGGTGAACAGGCGATCCTGCTTCTTAACCGACGGGGACGGCGTCATTTGTCATCTGTCGTGATTGCGGCCACATTGAAACCTGCCCGCGCTGCGATTTACCGTTGACCTATCATCAGCCGAACCGGATGCTGGTGTGCCACCAATGCGGCCGGCAAGAGCCGATCCCTGACCGGTGTCCCAACTGTGGCTCGGATCGCATTCGTTACTTTGGCCTGGGCACGGAGCGGGTGGAGGAACTGGTGGCTCAGGAGTGGCCGGATGCTCGAATTGTGCGCTGGGATCGGGATACGGCTGGGGACCATGAGAGCCACGATGCCATCCTGGCCGCATTTGTCGACCGGGAAGCGGACATCATGATTGGCACGCAGATGATCGCCAAGGGGCTGGACCTGCCCTATGTCACGCTGGTGGGCGTTATCTCGGCCGATGTGGCTTTGGGATTACCCGACTATCGCGCCGGTGAACGGGCGTTTCAGCTTCTGGCCCAGGTAGCGGGTCGCGCCGGTCGGGGGCTGCTGGGCGGCCGGGTGGTCATCCAGACTTACCAGCCTGACCACTACGCGATTCAGGCAGCCGCAGACCACGACTATGCCCAGTTTTATCTGGAGGAGATGCGCTTCCGAACCGTTCACAAGTACCCACCCTACCGCCGCCAGGCCAAGCTGGTCATTGCCGATCCGGTCGGGGCAAGGGCGCAAAACGCGGCCGATAATATGGCTCGCCAGTTACGGCAGCAGGCCCGCGAACAGGGGCTGGCGCCGGCGGATATCTTCGGACCAGTGCCCCATTTTACAGTCGCATTGACGGCCGTTACCGGTGGCAGATTGTGATACGCTCCAGCAACCCGCGACGACTGCTGGCGAACACAACAATTCCGCCCAACTGGTGGGTGGATATTGACCCGGTTAGTTTATTATGAGTCAGGGCTGGCGGAGTGTGGCCGATTGCGCGTAGAATGTCCCCGGACGGACTCGAACCATCATCTATCGCTTAGGAGGCGATTGCTCTATCCTTTGAGCTACGAGGACTGACGGCCGCCATTTTAGCCCAGTCGCTGCCCTGAGACTGGCCACAAGGCTGCTTATGAACCAACTGCCCATCTTTGTCTACGGTACACTATTGCCGGTCAGCCGAACTTCATGCTCTGGGGTAGCTCCATTACATCCGCTTGAACCGGCCTCGATTTCCGGGGCGGCCCATGTTTGATCTGGAATGGTATCCGATGTTGGTGGAATTGCCGGGAGGACACGCGACTGGGCTGGTTGTTGGGTTCTGCCGAACTGTATGACCAGGTGTTGTCACGACTGGACTTTCTGGAGGGGTACGATCCGGCCGATCCGGAGGACAGTGACTACAGGCAGGTCAAGCGCATCGTCACGCTATCAGGTGGGAGTTCTCTGGTGGCCTGGGTCTATCTGGGATCGCGCGCCCTGGTGACGGGACGTTCGCGTATTGAAACAACGTGGATTGACCATATCCGGCACAAGCAGGGGCCGTTGACCGATTGGTGGCGTACTGTAGAAAAGTGTGTAATGGTTATTGTCCACCATTTAGTTGACGAAGCCCTTGAACCATGTAGTATTACCCTACCCATATTCCGCACTATCGAACACCGACGTTGAACTCTATACAGCCATATAATTCACAGTAGAGTAACTGAACTTATGACAGAGTCGCGGCGCTGAATCCCGGCCGGAGAGAATCTTGATTATTGATCAGGCGTGCGTGATGTGCTGTAACCAGTAATTATAAACGAGTATGAAACGAATGAGGCGTCTTCACAAGTGGGGGCGATGCCCAGGGCATGAACGCCGCTGTACGGGCGGTTGTGCGCACAGCAATATATGAAGGTCTCGAAGTGATTGCCATCACTGAGGGATATCGTGGGATGGTAGAAGGTCCGGCGCACTTAGGCCCGTGCAATGGGGCGACGTGGGCGGGATTCTCCATCTGGGCAGGACCATCATCGGCTCAGCCCGCTGCCAGAATTTTCGCGAACGTGCCGGCCGGTTAAGAGCGGCCCGACATCTCTTGCTGCATGAGATCGAAGGCCTGGTTGTTATCGGTGGGGACGGTAGTTTAACCGGAGCCGATCTGCTACACAATGAGTGGCCGGGGCCTGATTGATGAGCTTGTAGCCACGGGACAGATTACGGAAGCAACGGCCGAACGCCATCGCAACCTGGCTGTTGTCGGGATCATCGGGTCCATTGACAACGACATGTTTGGGACCGACATGACCACCGGCGCGGATACTGCCCTCCACCGCATTGTTGGAGCTACAGATGCCATTGCCTCCACCGCCGCCAGCCACCAGCGCAGTTTTGTGATCGAGGTTATGGGTCGCAATTGCGGCTACCTGGCACTGATGGGTGGGTTGGCTGCCGGCGCGGACTGGGTGTTGATCCCGGAGTCGCCGCCGGATGTAGACGATTGGGAAGGCAAGATGTGCGACGTCTTGCGCAGCGGTCGAGCGGTTGGCCGTCGGGACAGCATGGTCATTGTGTCCGAGGGTGCGCGAGACCGTAACGGTAACCCCATCACGGCGCAATATGTTCGCGAAGTGTTGGAAGAACGGCTGGGCGAGGACACGCGAATCACTGTTCTGGGCCATGTGCAGCGTGGCGGATCGCCGAGCGCCTTTGATCGCAACCTGAGTACACAGCTTGGTTACGAAGCGGTCAAAACCATTATGAAGATGGACCCCGCCGGAGAACCTCTGGTGATGGGTATGAGCGGTAACAAGATTACGCAGACGCCGCTCTCGATTTGCCTAGAGCAAACACACGCCGTGGCTGAAGCCGTTGCAGCTCATAATTATGATGAGGCTCTGGAACTGCGCGGACCGCAATTTGCCGAGGCGTTCCAGATTATGCGAACCATGGTGCGAGCCTTGCCCCACCCGCCGCAACCGGGGCAGCAACGCCTGCGGTTGGCGGTTGTCCATGGCGGCGGCCCTTCACCGGGAATGAATACGGCCGCTCGTGCGGCGGTGCGGATCGGGATTGACCGGGGCCATATTGTGTATGGTGTCCACAATGCGTTTCGCGGGCTGGTCAACGGCGAATTTGAAGAGATGGACTGGATGAGTGTTGGCGGCTGGGCGACGGTTGGTGGGTCTGAACTGGGCACCAATCGCTACATCCCGCGTGGGCGCGATCTCTACTCCATTGCCCGGCACCTTGAAGAGCACAAGATTGATGGTATTTTGATGATCGGCGGCTGGTCAGGCTACCAGTCCATGATTGAGCTATACAACCAGCGCCATAACTATCCCGTCTTTGACATCCCGATGATTTGCCTCCCGGCAACCATCAACAACAACCTGCCGGGTACGGAGATGAGTGTCGGCGCGGATACGGCCCTCAACAGCATTATTGAGGCAATGGACAAAATCAAGCAGTCGGCCGTTGCTTCGCAGCGGGCCTTCATTGTCGAGGTAATGGGGTATTATTGCGGCTATCTGGCGTTAATGAGTGCGCTTGGTAGTGGGGCTGAACGGGTTTACCTGCATGAGGAGGGCGTCACGCTCAAGGACCTGCAGGAAGATATTGATGAGTTTGTCCACTCATTTGCCCACGGCAAGCGTCTGGGGCTGGTCATTCGCAATGAGAAGGCGAACGAAGTTTATACGACGCCGGTCATGCGCCTGTTGTTTGAAGAAGAGGGCGGCGACCTGTTTGACGTTCGTCAAGCCATCCTGGGTCATATGCAGCAGGGTGGCAACCCCTCACCCTATGATCGTATTCTGGCGACTCGGCTGGCATCACATGCGATTGACGAATTACTGAGGCAAGTCGAGACACGGGAGACGCTGGGCCAGGTCATTGGTCAGGTTCAGGGGGCGATACAGTACACCAGCCTGGATGATGTGCCCCGGCAGATGGACTATCTGCACAGCCGGCCAATCAACCAATGGTGGATGGACCTGCGGCCGATTGCCCGCATCCTGGCCCAACCGTTGTCTGATGTTCGGCAGGGAAATGGAGTTCACGCAGAGAGGTAGAAGTTAATCTGAGATTTGTTGTTTGTGAGGTGAATTTATTATGAAGATAGGCATTTTAACGGGTGGTGGTGATGTTCCCGGGCTGAACCCGTGCATTAAAGCGGTCGTGAATCGGGCCGTTGATGAGGGGCACGAAGTCGTTGGTATCCGGCGCGGTTGGGGTGGTCTACTCAAGACGGATCGCAACGATCCGGAGACGGTCGCCAAGTACATCCAGAAATTGGACAAGAAGTCGGTTCGTACTATTGACCGGACCGGCGGTACGTTCCTGCATACCAGCCGGACAAACCCCGGCAAGGTGAAACCCTCGGATGTACCGGAATTCCTGAAAGACCCTGAACATCCCGAAGCCGAGGCCAACGATCCCTCAACGCGGGATTTTACGCCCCACGTTCTGCAGAATCTGGAGTTTCTGGAGATTGATCGTCTGATCCCCATTGGCGGCGACGACACGCTGAGCTACGGCGAACGGCTGCATCGCGAGGGATTCCCCGTTGTGGCGATTCCCAAGACAATGGACAATGACGTCTATGGTACGGATTACTGCATCGGCTTTAGCACGGCCGTTACCCGTAGCGTCCACTTCATCCACCAGTTACGCACCAGCGCCGGTTCTCATGAACGTATTGCTGTGCTGGAACTGTTTGGCCGTAACTCCGGCGAGACCAGTCTGATTAGCTCCTATCTGGGCGGTGTGGACCGGGTGCTCATTTCCGAAGTCCCGTTCGATCCGGAAAAGCTGGCCGAGCTGGTTATGCAGGATAAGAACGCCAACCCCAGCAACTACGCCATGGTGACGATCAGTGAAGGCGCTCACATGCTTGGTGGCAAGGTCGTTGAATTCGGTGAGACAGATGCCTATGGGCACAAGAAGCTGGGTGGTACCGGCGAAATCACCGGTGAGGCATTGAAGAAACTGACTGGACAAAACATCATCAGCCAGCGATTGGCCTATCTCATGCGCTCCGGCGCGCCGGACGCGCTCGACCTGATGGTGGCGACCAACTACGCTCAACTGGCTGTAGACCTGATCATGAGCGGAACCAGCGGCCGAATGGTAGCATTGCGTGACGGAAACTACACCCACGTACCGATGAGCACGGTTGCCAGCGGTATCAAGCGGGTGGATGTAGACGAGTTGTACGATGTTGAAAACTACCGGCCCAAGGTTCGTCAGGTCCTCGGCAAGCCCATGTTCCTGTATTGATACAACGGCCGTCGTTTACACTGTATAAATCTACAGGCCATCTCTCATGTGAGAGGTGGCCTGTTTCTTTACCTCATACACTATCTGCATGAAGTGATAGCTGGCTAAGTGGTGATAATTGACACTTGACTTGTATTCCCCGGCATCACTACAATGCAATAAGTCCGTTACTGTATCCTCGTCAACATCAAACAGTGAAGTACCTTACATACATGAAGCGAACAACCCTCTTAACATCTTTTGCCCTCTTACTTATTTCCCTGCTCATACTGTCTGGCTGCCGCATTTCAGATGAGGATACGCCGGTTGTCAGTACCGATACTGTTTCTGTGGATCAACCATTTGTAGATACGGCCGCAATTGTCAACGAAGTTGTCGCTACCGTGGCTGCCCGGCAAGCGACTGATACCGCTACTGAACCAACTCCGACACCGGCAATGGCTGATGCTACAACGACAACGACCATCCCTCTGGACAATGATCTGGAGGCGTCGTTGATTGAGTAACACCGGAAGGTTAATCCGGCGATTGTGAGTATTTTTGTATTAGACAATGCCGATCAGATCAGAAGGAGTGGTAGCGGTTTTGTCATTGACACAGACGGGCACATTGTTACCAACAACCATGTTGTGGCCGGCAGCGATGGCCTGGAGGTAGTCTTTTCCAATGGCGAACGGCGCTCGGCCGAGGTGATCGGTACGGATATTGATAGTGATCTGGCCGTCATCAAGTTGGAATCGCTACCGGAAGGAATTGATCCCATCCCATTAGGCAATTCGGACAGTATTGAGGTGGGGCAGTTCGTGGTTGCGATCGGCAATCCGTTTGGCGAAGCTGGGTCCATGTCAGTTGGTATTATCAGCGGCTGGGTCGCTCCCTGACGTCACAGCGGATCGCCGAGGGCGGCGGTTTTTACTCCCTGCCTCGCGTCATCCAGACGGACGCGGCAATTAACCCCGGCAATTCCGGTGGCCCCTTGCTTAATCTGCAAGGCGAGGTTCTGGGCGTAAATAGCGCCATTCGCACCGATACCGGCACTAATTCCGGCGTCGGGTTCTCCATTCCGGTAAATGCCGTGCATCGGGTCATACCGGCTTTACTTGCCGAAGGAAGCTATACCTATCCGTACATCGGTATTCGCATGACGGCACTAAACCTGACAACGCAAGAGCGGTTGGGTCTGCCGCAAACGGCGGGTGCCTATGTTACTGATGTCTCGACGGATACACCGGCAGAAGAGGCCGGCCTGCATGGTAGCGGCGTAACGGAGTTAAATGAGCCATTATCAGGCGGCGATTTGATCATTGCCATAGACGGCCGACCAATCGGCAATCCCGATGACCTGATCAGTTTCCTTGTATTTGAGACTGAGGTAGGGCAAACTATAGACTTGACCGTTATCCGCGACGGTGAAACCATGAACATACCCCTTACACTTAGCGAGCGACCCTGAGAACGTTAGGCGACCCTGGGTTCGTTTGCCGGCACAATCTGTTTCTTCTGCACCTTCACCATGGAGCAATTGCCCCGTAGTGTGGGTGACACTCATTTTCCGAGGAGGATTCCATGTTTAGCCAAGATCATATGCAGGAATTGCTCGGCTATGAAGCAAATGGTACGAGTGTTGTGAGCGTCTACCTGGATACTGATAGCGCCCAGCAAACTGTTGAGGCCATTAAGCTACAGGCACGCGCCATGCTCAAGGAAGTACAACCGGAGCATGATAAGGAGGCGCTCGCCATCGAGCGCTATCTGGACCTCAGCTATGATTGGACCAATCCCGGACTGGCGGTGTTCTGCGCCAAGGAAGGCGAGTATTTTCGCGCCTTTCCTTCTCCCGTAGCGTTTCGCAATCGCGTTCGCCTCGGTTCCCGCCCCTATGTAAAACCGTTAACCCATTTGCTTGACCACTATGCCCACTTTGGCGTTATCCTGGTAGACAGGGTGGGCGGCCGTTTTTATGAGTATCATCTCGGCGAATTACAGGGTACAGATAGTTATACCGGCGAGGATGTCCGCAAGGTGAAGAGCGGTTCCGGTTCTTCGGCCGTGGGACGGCGCGGCGGAAGTGACGGTGGACCGGGGGGGAGCAAGCATGAGGAAGAAGTTGTCAACCGCAACCTGCGTGAAACCGCCGCGGCAGCCAACTCCTTTTTTGCCAATCGGCCGATTCGACGTTTGTTCCTCGGTGGTACCTCCGAGACGATTGCCCAATTCCGCGAAATGCTGCCCAAGCAACTTCAGAGTTGTCTGGCGGGAACGCTCTCTATTGATGTGGATGCCGGTGAACCGGTTCTTCGCAAGCAGGCGCTGGACTTGCTGGGCGAGGTAAATGCCGAGCGGGAGGCCAAACTGGTGGAGCGTCTGGTCACGTTAAACGCGATGGGTAGTAACGCTGTGGCCGGATTGGACGATACCCTCCAGGCGATTTCTGACAAGCGGGTGGAGGTGCTGGTCATTAGCGACGGCTACCGTATTCCCGGCTATTTGGATGAACCTTCCGGTTTTGTGGTGGCGGACCTCACACGGAGCCCGATTACCGAACAGGAATTGCAGCCGGTGCCGGATGTGGTGGAAGCCGCCGTGGCCCAAACGGTCGCCCAGGGCGGGCATGTGGAGGTTATTACCGGGAACCCATCCCTTGAGGAAATCGGCCGCATCGGGGCAATCCTGCGCTTTTAGTCCGACTGTCGGTTAATTAGTCGTGCGTCGTCCCTAAACTTGGGGACGACGCACGTTCTCTTACCTGTGAGTTCTCCCGCTGCCTTCGTCGATCTTCTGGCATCCGCACCATCCACGCCGGGAGTGTTCAACCCATATGCCGGGGATTCCGTCCCGGCTGCTAGATGTCGTACCAATCTGGAGCATTATCTAGATCAGATGAGAATCCAACGGCCGAATGTATTGCTGGTGGGTGAGCGCCGGGATATCGTGGGTGCCGCCTGACCGGTATTCCCTTCACCAGCGAACATATCCTCGCCACGCATAGCCAATTCGGCCGAGGAGCCGAGGGAAAGGATTCGAGACGGAAGTCAGCCAATGGCAACGCGAGGCAACCGCAACCATTGTCTGGCGCGTGCTGGATGAGTTGACGTGTATCCCCATTCTGTGGAATATTTTCCCGCTTCATCCGCACAAACCCGACAACCACGCCAGCAATCGAACGCCCACCTCAACCGAGATCGGTCTGGGTGAGCCGTTTCTGCGCGAGCTGCTAGCCATGGTTCCGGTTGAGACAGTGGTGGCTGTGGGGAAGAAAGCCGCCGCCGGACTAACGACTTGGGGCATTGCTGCTATTCCTGTGCGACACCCGGCGCATGGCGGAAGCACACAATTTCGCGAGGAGCTTCTCGCTGCTCTGGGTAGTACGGCCGTAAATGAAAGCCCTAGCGAAACTCGATGAAATAGGTATTGATTGGCGCGTCGGGTCGCTGGGTTTCAATCCAGTCTACCGCCTTCTCCAGCACGCTATGAAGATGTCGCCGGTCGTTGCTGATAGCCGCCAGCCCAATAACGGCCGTTTGCCACAGGTCCAGGGCATCAATCTCGGCCGCTGCCAGATTAAACTCATGCATATGGGCCAGGATGGATTTGACGATGCGCCGCTTCTCCTTAAGAGAGCGCACCCCTCCAGGTCCAGTGTTATTGTACAGGTAGCCACGAACATGGAAGAGATTGTCCGTGACTGAGCCACATATGCAACTGGGTCATTTGAGGTAGATTTTAGTTTGTTGGCCCGTTTTCTTAAAGAAATCTGAGTTGATAATCGGTTAAACTATCAATTGGACTTATTTTGGGTTTCATTTATTGAGGTGACAGACAATCTTATGGACCAAAAAGAAACGATTGAATCCGGTTCCCGCTCGCGTGCTGTGTTGTACGGGGCCGGCGTTATTTTTCTGCTTTCGGTAAGCGTGCTGGTATTTGCCGGGGCACGACTTGCCCTGCGTGCAGGCGACGCGGCTGAAAATGCCGCAGCGGCCGTTGAACCAATTAGTGATCGTGTGCGCGAATTATTTGTAGCTGCCACGCCGGTCATTCTTCCCAATCCGGCTACCATCGTGAACGAGATCAATGATCTGGCTCGCCTAGAGACGGCATCGTATGAGCTGGAGAAGGTCATTACGGCCGACTCCGGCCAGGAAGGTCTGGTAGACCTGTTCCTAGGCGAATCCATGGTATTTGTGGCCCACGGAAAGGTGTTTGCCGGGGTGGACCTGGCGACGATGACGCCGGAGGACCTGGCCGTTGTGGATCCGGATACGGTGATGGTCCACCTGCCGCAGGCGGAGATATTCAGCGACATTCCTGTGCTGGACACGGATCAATCCTATGTGGCCGATCGGGACACAGGGTTACTGACGAAGGGCGATCCCAATCTGGAAACGCAGGTTCGCCAGGCGGCCGAGGATGCCATTCTGGAGGCGGCCCAGAGTAGTGACATTCTGGATCGGGCCAATTTTAACGCCCAACAGTATATGACTGGTTTTTTGGAGGGTCTGGGATTTACCGAGGTAATCTTTACGCAGGATATCCCCACCGACGTGCCGCCGTATGAGCAGCCGGTCCCCAAGGGATATCTGATAATGCCGACGCCTTCACCGGCCGGCGGATAAAATCATACCGAAACCATCAAGGTAATTGAATTGTACTGAGGACCGGGGTTAAGAATAACCCGGTCCTTTTTCTAAAGTACGATCAGCCGGCGTAACTCCAGCCAATAGTGGGGAGGGTTAGGGTGTCTGTTACTTCACCATCTTTGAGTATCCCGGCGCTCACTGCCTCGCCAACCACGATGTCATGATCGCCGCCGATATCCACAATCTCCCGGACCCGACACTCAATATAAGCGGCCGCACCTTCGAGAATCGGGCAACCGGTTTCCGGTCCCGGCGTGTAGGTCGCATCAGCCATTTTATCCGGGTTCTTTTCACGACCCTTGGTAAAGGGCATCATTGCTTCCTGGTCTTCTGCATTAAAGACGTTGATGGCGAACACGCCTCCATTCTGGATGACTTCATGCGAGTAGGCCTTCTTCTGCAATGCAACGGCCATGAGCCGCGGTGTGAAGGAAGCCTGCATGACCCAGTTGGCTACCATGGCATTAACTTCATCTCCATTACGGGATGTGATACTGTAAAAGCCATACGGCATACGTTTCAAGGCATCCTTGATCAAATCGTCGGACATAGTTACTCCTTTTTTGAGATGAGTGATTTAGTTGATTCTAGCAAATATGTCGCCGGGATTAGGCGGTTCGTGAGTAAGTTCTGATGGTCATCCCTAAAACAATTCCGGGGCTGCGCGTGGCTACCATTCTCCTGGCTGGCTATGTGTTTCTCTGGGTTTCCCTGGAGGGTGATTTGCGGCGTGTTGGGTTGTTGGGCGTGTGGTCTACCGTGGTCATGACCTTTTACCTGATCCAGCGATTCCTGGGTGGGCGGCAGGTAAGCTTACGGGTCTGGCTGGTTACTACGTCCGTTGTGGGGTTGATTATCGGAGCCGGGTCCGTCCTCCTGACCCTGTTCTTCATGGTATTGAAAACAGGTATCCACGCGCATGGGCCTGAATTCATACCGGCCGAAATATCGTGGGTGTGGAGCCAACTGCCCTGGTGGTCGTTGACCGGGCTGGTTGGTGGCCTGGGGATCGGTTTGGTAACGGCGGCGATTGCCTCAATGCGCGTAGCTCATCACTAATGCATCACACAATCGCCGCCGCTTAACGGATTTAGTTGGCTGCCGGTTGCAGAACCAATGTGTCGTGCGGACCGCTTTCGGCCGCTTCCCGCGACCAGTTGGACGGATGGTACTGGAAGGTGCGCCACATCTCGATGAAGTTGTCGTACTGATCGTGCATCGGATGGCCGCTTTGTCCCACACTGTGGACCATCAATGAGTTGTCCAGATTGCTCAGGTCAACGATCTGACGCAAGGCCGGGATACACGTGACCTCAAAGCCTTTATTGACGTCCCAGCAGGTTTTCATGGGGACGGATTCACTGCCGTTTACAGGATATGGGCCGCGATTGAAAATGTTTTCAATAAAGCCGATCCCGGAACTGCCCAGTGTCTCGCTCTGGAAGGTGATCTGATGCAGGTCGCCCCAGCGCCAGTCGTCCAGATTGTCCCCCAGCCGGTTCTTGCCATCGGCCAGCGCTTCCGTCAAGGAACGCACGAGGATGGTGTCCCTGTCTTCTACTACGTCATCTGTTCGTTTATCGTCCCACCACCCACGGTTGGGTTCCGGCAATATGTGATACATCGAATCAGCCGTGCTGTCCTTGCCATCCGGGAAGTAATCTGGAGGCAGTTCATCATCGTATGTATTGGCGATCAGTCGCACCCAGAACAGATTAAATAGGGCCGCCTCTGAGCTATCCATGTGCATCTGACCGCTCCAGCGCAGCAGCCGGTCGCGTGCGTCGGCGACTTCCGGATCGGATATGGACAGCCCCTGCAAATAGGGGGTGATCTCCAGTGCCGAAAGGCTATCAGTGTCAGTTTGGATCGCGATCACATCTTCGATGGTGAACGGATCGACACCTCCCTCAATCATGTCGGTGATGCGTTCCGCGCGCTGCCCCCGATCCTGGAAGATACCCAGAAAATAGGGGTAGTCCTCGGCCCGCACCTGGGGATTGTTCGCTGTCACGATAAATCCTTCCTGCGGGTTAAAGACACGGGGTGCGTCTTCGAAGGGGATGTATCCGGTCCAGATAAAGTCGTCATTCCAGCCCGGTACCGGCACGGTCCCGTTACCACCGGCACGAATAGGAACCTTGCCCGGCATGACGTACCCGATATTGCCGTCAACATCCGCGTAAAGGAAGTTTTGTTTGCCGGCCTCAAAATACTGTGCGCCTTCCAGGAATTCATCCCAGTTTTGGGCGCGAATGATCATTTGGACAGCTTTAAATGACTGAACCGGTTCCAGGGCTGTCCAGGCAAAACTGAGCGCATAGGGCTCTGTTCCTTCGTCGGTTGCGCCGAAACGCGAGGCGTCTACCAGAAAGTCCGAAGCGATTACACCGTTGCGCGTACTGCGTACAAAGATGACATCAGGCTCTTCCTGTCCCTGAACCTTGATCTCTTCCCGGCGGATATCCATGTCCACCCATTCACCGTTTACTTCATACTGGTTGGGGTTGTCGGGGTTAATGCGCTCAATAAAGACATCTTCCGCATCGAAGGCGGCATTTGTCAACCCCCAGGCCAGGCGGTCGTTATGGCCGATCAGGATTCCCGGTACGCCGGGTAAGGAAAAGCCGCGAAACTCGTAAGGACAATCCTCTGTCTTTTCGATGCAGTGCATGCCGATCTCATACCACAGGGCAGGCATCTGTACGCTCATGTGAGGATCGTTCGCAAGATAGGGCAAGCCCGTATCTGTATGGTCTCCGGAAATGGTGAAGCTGTTAGACCCGCTGCCATAAGGCGTCATGATGCTAGCCAAGAGCGGCGGCAAGGAGTCGGTTCCGGCTAACTGACTGCTGAGGTCGGCCAGATATTGCCATTCCGTGTCGCTCAATTCAGCCAGGGGGGACGTGTCCACGCTACTGAGGTAGGTTAGCTCGCTGGAATCAATGATCGTGGGCCGATCGTCACGATAAGGTGGGCGCAGATCGTTGAACCGGTCAACTCCCAGATAGCCGATCATATTCGCCACCTGTAATTCCCGGTTCGGCCGGCTACCCTGGTCGAAGATTAACATGTACGCCCAAATCATGGAGTCGACCGGCGTCCATGGCTCGACTGTAATATCGGTACCCTGGAGACCCAGGAATGCGAATTCCAATCCCAACTGGGATGGAGAACGATCCTGAATATAGGCATTCACGCCGGCCGTGTAGCCATCCACCGCGCGACGCGTCTCGTCGTCCAACATGGCGTAAGCTTGCTCGGTTGAATCGTAGAAACCGAAATGACGTAAATACCGATCTGTGTCGAGGGTGGTCTCGCCGAATATCTCCGAGAGACGACCGGCACCCGTTCGGCGCTGGAACTCCATCTGCCAGAACCGTTCCTGAGCGTGGACATACCCCTCGGCAAAAAACAGGTCTTCGGTGTTCGAGGCATAGATATGGGCGACGCCATACTCATCGCGAACGATTTCGACCGGTTCTTTCAAACCGGGCAGATTGACTGTGCCGCTAACCTTGGGAATTGCCTGCCGTGTGAACCAGGTCCATGCGCCGAACGCAATAAGGGCCAGGACGCCTATGACGCCCAGAATAATGGCTAACGCTTTGAAGCCACGTGACATTGCTTGCACCTCATGATTCAAGTGGATTGTGGAAATAATATTTAGGGGAGCAAACTATACCTTCATACAGAGATATCGTCTACTAGATTGCCATCAGAGTAGCTTGAAGAGTTTCTCAGGAATACCGAACAGAAAATGGGACAGCCATTTGATAGCCATCCCATTCCTATAATAGTTGGTTTTTGCGGAAATCTAAACGCTAGACCGGCGTTGTTGCTGCTGCCAACAAGACGCGAGTCATGTGTAGCCGTTCCATCGTGGCCCGTGCAATTTGGGCTTGTAACCCATAGGCAAGAGCAGGATCAGCCTCGCACAGAGCAAGCAATTCTACTCCGTCAATCTTGAGCAGAGTGCAAGACTCTGTTGCTACGGCCGTTGCTGTCAACTCATACGGTGGAATTACGGCCGAGATCGCCAGCGGCTCGCCGGGGTTGATCGTGCCCACCAGAAAGTCTTTCTTCAGTTGGGGAAGGTGTTCGTCAATGACGATGTAGTGGAGGTCTATGCTGCCGCTGAGCAGAACATAGAGAGCATCGGCCTTGTCACCGATGCTAAATAGCACCTCTCCAGCCTCCAGACTGATTTCATCGGAGATCAATGCCACTTCCCGTATCTGTGCCGGTGTCAGAAAGCCAAAGAATGGAAATCGTCGTAGTAGCTCTTTAGATACCATGTTGGTTTTGCCTTACTTGTTTGTATGATGGTTGAGCGAAACTTTCCCATGTGTCCAAATCGGGCCGACCTATAGCCAGGAGATTGAGGACGGCCTGGGCCGCAATCGAGATCGCGGCCTCTACCGGGGGCGACAGTTCATCGGAAAAGTCGTAGATACGTTCTGCTTCAATACCGACAACTATTACTTCAGACGGCAGGTCTGCACCCATTGATTGGCCCAGGTTTATGGCTGTGCGGAGTGATGTATCGTGGACGGCCGTCGTGTGCCCGGCGGAAAAATCCGGCAGCACATCCAAAGGCATGATGTGAATGTCACCGCATTGGCCGTGACGGGTCTGTATGGCGTCAATGATGATCGCCCGCCGGTAGCCAATGAGCCGTTCCATCAGACTCAAGCCACCAAGTGATAGAAAATCCACCTCCACATCCGGTGCCAGCGATGCTACAACATCGGCCACACACCAGCCGATACCGTCATCACCCAGAATAGGATTGCCCAGCCCGATAACAAGCGTATCGGAGAAGCCCCCGGATGCGATTGGTTCGGACATAGACCTATTAGCAGAACTGTCGTAGAACATCCACGGTTTCTCCGTTTGCGTCGTGAATTGTTACCTCTAGGGGCATCTGGCCCGGTAGTGAATGGGTAGCGCAGCCGAAGCAGGGGTCATAGGCCCGGAAGGCCATCTCGACCATGTTCAGCCGGCCTTCATCGACGACCACACCTTTGTGGATCAGGTTTTGGGCAGCTTTCTTGATGGACATGCTCATCGGAGCGTAGTTGTTTGTTGTGCCCACGATCAGATTGACCTTGGTCAGCAAACCGCGCTCGTCCGTCCAGTAATGGTGGGTCAGTGTGCCGCGTGGGGCCTCGACAATGCCAATGCCTTCCGTCGGAACCTGAGTAGGAACGGTATGGATATCGGGCGACAGAATCTCCGGATCTGTTGCCAGTTCAACCATCCGCTCGGCCGCATAGAGCAGTTCGATGAGCCGGGCCCAGTGCGTCGCCAGCCGCTGGTGGACCGGCTTGCCCCCCAGAGTCTCATAGAATTTCTCGTACTGTTCTTGTGCCAGTGGCGTCGCCATGCCGTCAGCAGCGTTCAACCGTGACAGCGGTGTTGCCATATAAACGCCGGAATCCTTGCCATCCACGAAACCTTTCCAGCCAACCTTTTTGAGGTAGGGGAATTTGAGATAGGTCCACGGCTCGACATGCTCGGCAATCCAGTCGGTGTACTCTGTCGGGGCATACTTGCCCAGGCGCTTGCCGTCCGGGTCCACGACACTGATCTTGCCGTCGTAGAAGTTGACATGATTGTTGTCGTCCACCATGCCGATGTAGTGCGTGCGGTGGGTATAAATGTCGCCGAGGATCAGGTCTACGTAATAGTCATTCCCCAGCACGAGGTCGGTAAATAGCTGGAGACTGAACTGGGCAAACTCAATGCCCCACCGTCCCATCTCCTCAATCTCCTTACGCTCCGGCTCGGTTAATCCCTTGGTCACACCACCGGGGATTGAGGTGCAGGGATGAACCTTTGGCCGCCGAGCATCTCGACAACCGTGTGACCGTACTTGCGAGCCTGGATGACCTTGCCGCCGATCTCCAAACCAACCTTGTGGATAACACCCAGAATGTTGCGCTCGGCAACCGGTGCATCTGGCCCCATCACGAAGTCCGGCCCACCCAGAGCGTAGAAGTGGGTGGTGTGGTCAGTGAAGTAGAAGCCCATGTACAGCAATTCGCGGAGCTTTTTGGCGGCCGGTGGCGGCTCGACACCATAAACGGCATCTCCGGCTTTGGCTGCGGCCATGTGGTGGGCTTCCGGGCAGACGCCGCAGATGCGGTTTGTTAGCAGGGGCATTTCCTCGACCGGACGGCCGACGCAGAATCGTTCAAAGCCGCGCAGTTCAGGAATCTGAAAGTATGTATTGGCGACGTCGCCTTCTTCATCCAGGAAAATCTCGATCTTGCCGTGCCCTTCAAGGCGGGTGATCGGGTCGATTGTGATTCGTTCCATGCCGTTTCCTCCTTATGCAGCGCGGCCGTTGCCGCCATTGGGTGCAGGCCAGGCTGTGCGCCCGGCACGGAGCAGTGAGTCCGCCAGATTAAACCGGTAAAACGAACCGGCCGGGTCAGGTATACCGTCTAAGATTCGCTCGATCTCGACCGGATCCTTGCTGTCTATGGTCGAGGCGATGGCTGTCATGAGCCGTGCGCCGTAGTCCACAACGCCTTCCGCCGGGCCGTAATAGCAATGCAGGCTGCGCCAACCTGGGGGCAGAGTGCGCCACAGCCGCTGCGTGTGGCCGGGCCATTGCACAGAATACCCTGTTCCAGCAGACACAACTCCGGGTCAATATCATCCACTTCATGGATGCGACGAAAACCGGTAATGGTTTTGACGTTCGGCTTGCGCGGACATTCATCGCAGACGGTGGAGCCTCCGGCCCCAATGACGCTGCCCTTGGGCGGCAACTCCGCTTCGCCATGAAGCGCCTTAATCACCAGATCAATGACAGCCGCAATCTGGTGCGACTCCGGTGGGCAGCCGGGCATGTAGTAGTCCACATCCACGACCTGATCGAGTGTGCGCAACACCGGATAGATCACCGGGATATGAAGCCTCACCCTCAGGCATCATGTAGTTGTACTGGGGTCGGATATGGTCCGGGTTGTCCGTCGAGATTGAGTCATAGACAGTGTCGAACACTTCTTCCATCGTCGAGAAGTTTGCCAGGCCCGGTATGCAGCCTTCGGTGGCGCATGAGCCGAATGACACCAGCACCTGGGACTTACGGCGCAGCAGTTTCGCCATTTCCAGATTTTCATCGTTGCGAATACCGCCGTTCCAGAGGGTCAGTGTAATGGAACCATCTTCCATCGCTTCGACATCTTTGTACTTGGCGTCCATGGCAACCGGCCAGAAGACCACGTCGAAGTTGGCGTCCACATCCAGTATCTTTTCGTTGATGTTGAGGACGGCAATCTCGCAGCCACCGCACGACGCGGCCCAGTACATTGCAAATTTCGCCTCGCCGTTGTCGGTCATGCCACTACCTCCTTCTCCGATAACGCGGCCTCGGTCCAGGCGTTCAGTTGCGCCTTGCGTCCCGGCCAGTTCAACGGCCCCAATGCGCGTACCTCATCAACGAAGGCAGCTATCTCATTTGCCAGATGAAGACCCTCCGCCGCGCTGGCCCAGACAAGCTTGACCCGTTCCGGCTCAATACCCATTTGGCCTATGGTGCGCCGCAGCAGCAAGTAGCGCCGGAGCGTCTTGTAATTTTGCTCGATGTAGTGACACTCGCCGGGATGACAGCCCGTGATGAGTACACCGTCAGCGCCGTCTGACAGGGACTTGAGAACAAACGTCGATCCAGCCGACCAGAACACATGAGCCGGATTAAGCGTACATTGGGTGGGTACTTGATCCGCGCTGTTCCGGCCAGGTCGGCTGCCCGATAGCTGCACCAATTACAGGTGAAGCCGATAATGATCGGTTCAAATTGTTCGGTCATGGGTATCCTCCTAAGCCGCAACAGCACCGGCCAAATCAACCAGGTTGGCCGGTTGGCGAGAATTCCAGCAAGCCCTCTATCTGGGCGAAAATCTGCTCATTGCTAAAGCCGCTGCCACTGATTGCACCGGCCGGGCAGGCCGCCACTGGAGTGCCGCAACCCTGGCAAAGCGCGTGGTTGATCTCGAGATCATCAGGTCTTCATGGAAGATGATGGCGTTGAACGGACACAAGTTGTTGCAAATGCGGCAACCGGAGCATTTCTGGGCGTCAACCGTCGCACGCACCGGCTCCAGTTCGATCTCGCCCTTGGAGATTCGGCTAAGAACGCGGGCTGCAGCGGCCGCTCCCTGGGACACACTCAGCGGGGGATATCCTTGGGGCCCTGTACAGCACCGGCGATAAAGATGCCCTCAGTCATGGTAGCGACCGGGTCCAGCTTGGGATGTTTTTCAGTGAACCACCCATTTGCGCTGCAAGAGATACCGAACTTGTGGGCTACATCCTTGGCATCCTTACGCGGTTCCAGCCCTGTTGCCAGGATCACCATGTCCACCGGGATGCGGCGTTGCTTCCCGACCAACGTGTCCTCAGCCTGGATGATCAGCTTACCTTCTTCTCCCGGCAATCGAGCGGCGTCGCTGACTTCGGCCACACGACCGCGAACGAACAGAGTGCCTTCCTCCAGAACGCGCTGGTAGAACTCATCGTAGTCCTTGAAGGCGGTCCGCATGTCTATATAGAAGTTGTAGACCTGGGCTCCGGTGCGTTCCTTGACCAGATGGGCGAACTTCAGGCTGGACATGCAGCAGATGACCGAACAGTAGTTGTTATAATTCCGGTCACGGCTACCGACGCAGTGGATAATGCCGACTGATTGCGGATGGGTGACGCCATCGCGCAGGACGATTTCGCCGTTAGTCGGCCCGGCTGCGTTGCACATGCGCTCGAACTCAATACTGGTGAAGACATTTGCCAGTCGGCCGTAGCCGTATTGGGGAATGCGCCGTGCGTCGAAGAGATCGTAGCCGGTTGCCAGAATGATGTTGCCGACCGTAATCGTGGTGAATTGCTCCTCTTGGGAGAAATCTATGGCATTCGTCGGGCAAAGCTTCTCGCAGGCGCGACACTTCCCGTTCTGGAAGTAGATGCAGTTCTCTGTGTCAATGACCGGATACTTGGGGACTGCTTGCGCAAACGGCGTATAGACCGCCTTGCGATAGCCAAGCCCGGCCTCAAATACCTCGTCAACGATTTTCTTGGGGCACTTCTCCCAGCAGATTCCACATCCCGTACACAAATCCGTATCCACATAACGCGGCTTCTGGCGAATGGTAACGGTGAAATTACCGACATAGCCCTCTACACGCTCAACCTCGCTCCAGGTCATCAACTTGATGTTGGGGTGCATACCGGCCGTTACCATCTTCGGCGTCAGGATGCAGGCTGCACAATCCAGTGTGGGGAAGGTCTTGTCAAACTGGGCCATATGGCCGCCGATAGAAGCTTCCCGTTCCACCATATAAACCTGATGCCCGGCGTCGGCGATTTCGATGGCGGCCTGGATACCGGCGATACCACCGCCGACAACCAGCGTTGCTTCATGAATCGGCACGTGCAGCGGCTCCAGCGGTTCATTCTCAATGACGCGCTCAACGCCACCGGCGACAACAGCCTTGGCCTTCTCAGTCGCCATCTCGCGGTCGGTGTGAACCCAGGATACTTGCTCGCGAATGGAGACCAACTCGCAAAGGTAGGGGTTCAGGCCGGCGCGACCGCAAGCCGAACGAAAAGTTTGCTCATGAAGGTGGGGGGAGCAGGCTGCAACGACCACGCGTGTCAGGTCTTTCTGTTCGATATCGCGCTCAATCAACTCCTGCCCCAGGCTGGAACACATGAACTTGTAGTCACGCGAAACAACAACACCTTCATCGCCCAACTCATCCTGTGCCCAAACGGCAACATCTTCCACATTTACCGTGGCGGCAATATTGGAGCCGCAATGACAGACATAGACGCCAATGCGCTCCTTTCCCGTGTCCTGGTTGTCTATTGGTGTGCTCATGTGTTCTCCTCGTCAACCTTTGAGGTGCGCCGCTTGGGCATGCTGGGCATCGGCAGACTGGGATCGTCTTTTTTGCGTCGTGCCGGGGTGGGCTTTTCCTCGACCTCAGGAACGTCTACGCCAATCTTTGCCAGCACTTCCCGCGAACTGATGAACTCTTTCCCCAGACCCAATTCAACCGGATCGTGGCCGAATGCCAGCCCCATGAGTTGGGTGAAGTACAGGACCGGCATATGGTAGTCTGTACCGAAGTGTTTGTTGACTTCTGATTGGTAGGCGTCCAGATTTAGCTGGCACATGGGGCAGAGCGTGACCATCATATCCGCCCCTGCGTCGGTCGCGGCATGGATCAGTCGCCGGATTAGCTCATAAGCGACTTCGGGGCTGATCTGGGTCATGTGACCGCTGCAGCAATGCGCTTTCTCAGGGAAGTCAATGACCTGCGCACCGATGGTTTCCATGATCTCGTCCAGCGACATCGGGTATTCGGGGTTGCGAAAGCGATTGTCTGGGTCAGGCCGGACAACCATGCAGCCGTAATATGGTGCCACCCGCAATCCCTTGAGCGGCCGAACGACCTTGTTGTGGATACTCTCCAGCCCGACATCGTTAAATACAACTTCCAGCAAGTGCCGGACTGAGACCGTACCCGGATCGTAGTGCAGACCACCGGCTCCCAGAGCCGTGTTGATATCGGCCGCTAATGCCGGGTCCTGCCGCAGGTACCGATCGGTTTTGGCGAGGTTGAGATAACAGGCGCTACATGCGGCCATGACATCTCTGGTGCCGTTGACTTGCTGCGCAGCCAGGGCCAGATTGCGACTGATCAGGGCGTAGGAACCCATCTGCTGCACAGCAGCGTATTCGGTTGCTCCGCAACAGTTCCAGTCCTGAACCTCCTCCAACTCCATCGCCATATCATCCTGAATCGCCAGTAGCGAATCCAGATAAGGCCGCGCGCTGCGCTGCATGGAGCAGCCCGGATAAAATAGATACTTGCTCATGCGCTCACCTCCAGTTCCTTGGCCTTATCCAGAATGGCGTTTAGCTGGTCCATGTTGTCTATCTTGTGTGGCGTCAGATCAAGACGGCCCTTGGTTAGCAGTCCAAAACCCATCTGGGCCCGTACTACTGCCTTGAGCGGTTGGTGCTTGAGGTAGTGACGGGTAGCCAGGCCAAACTCAAAGCTGCGGCCGTAGTTTTCGACCATACTCACAAAGGTTTGGGATAGGTCTGCGCCGGTCATGTCACCATAAAGCCCGGCTTCTACCGCCATTGACTTGAGCGTATACATGATGTCGGTGATATGAACTTCCTGGGGGCACCTCACCATGCAGTAATAGCAGGACACACAGTACCAGGGGGTATTGCTTGCCAGCACTTCCTCCTCCATACCGGCGCGGATCATGGCAAAAATCTGGCGCGGTGTGTGATCCATATCCGGCCCCGAAGGACAAGAGCCGCCACATGTCCCGCACTGAATACACATATCCAGACGGGTGGGGCCGGGTGTGGCCTGGGCAACCCTATCAAGGAAGCTGAGCGGGGGCGCTTCCGGAGTGTGAGCGGTTACAGTGGACAAGAGTCACCTCCTTCATCCTATGCAAAAGCAGCTAAATAAAAAGCCCCGTGTCAAGACACAAGGGCTTTAATAACCAGACAAATAGGACAGGCACACAGACATGGAACCGGTGTCTATGTGGCACGCACAGTTGATATTGTGCATATAGGCTCTCCAGAAACGAGAGCGGAGATTGTAGTCCATGTTAATCGGCCTGCAGTGAGCAACCGTCTTGCGACGTAGTGGGTACATGATGGGCATGAAATTCACGCCCCAAAGTAGGGTAGCACTGACCCTAAAGACAATAGAGTGACATTTGTCACAAGATGACTATGACATATGTCAGGTACTTGGAGGAAACTGTTGGGAAGCGGGAGTAGGTTAGCTGCTCTTGGGCACGCGTCGCAAGACGATTAGGGTCATGTCATCAGTGGGTGGTTCATCACCGAGGAAGGATTGAACATTGCTGACGATGCTCTCAAGGAGGTCCTGAGCTGTTGTCCAGTCACCGGACTCAATCACGGCCTGCAACGAAGACTCATCGTAGAATTCTCCGGTAGCGTTTCGGGCTTCGGTGATACCGTCTGTAAACAGGACGAGACAGTCACCCGGAGCCAGTTCGAAGCTTCGTTGCTCTAACCGAACTTCCTCAAATGCTCCCAAAACCATTCCGCGAACCTGGAGTTCTGTTGCCCGGCCGGATGCTGCCCGGAACCAGAATGGTGGATTATGACCGGCATTGGCGCATGTGAAAGCGCCGGTTGCTGTGTCTATCGACATCAGTAGCGCGCTCAGAAAGAGAGGGGACTGTCTGTCTTCCACGATGAAACGGTTTACCCGTTGCAACGCTTCGCCGGGGGAGGAGCCGTGCTGCATGACCTCGGCGCGGATCATTGTTCGGCTAACGGCCATGTATAGAGCTGCGGGGATACCCTTACCGGTGACATCGGCAATGGCAATATTTAACTGTTCGGGATCATCAGGCGAGATAATGAAGTCATAGAGATCGCCACCGACCTGACGCGCGGCGCTGTAATAGGCGACACATTCCCAATCCGGGAAAACGGGACAGGTGGACGGCACAAGGCTAAGCTGAATACGCTGCCCTACGGCCAGTTCTTCTTCCAGCCGCTGGCGTTTGACCTCTTCATCAACCAGACGGCGTAACCGGTGGGACATGATGCGCATCACTCTCGTCGCCAGGTCGGGATGTTGTTGCACCAGCTCGTTGAAGCGGGCTCGGTCAACCGCCAGGATACAACAGTCCGTTGCGGCAATAGCCGTGGCGCTACGTGGCCGGTCATCCACCATCGCCATTTCACCCACAATCGTGCCGCTCTCTAGACGATCAATCGGCCGCCCCTTCGCCGTTATATCAATCACTCCGTCCAACAAAACAAACATCTGGCGACCGGGTTCGCCTTCTTCAACCAAAACGTCACCGGCTTTCAGGTAAGTGAGATCCGGAGAATCCCAGAACAAGTTCAATTCTTGTCGGCTCAATGAAATGGGGGAGTCTGAGGAAGGCATCTGAAATCTGGTTTAACGAAGTGCTCAGCGGGGTTGTTCAGTTGGGTTCGGATTCGGTGCGGGTAATGCATCGAACTTGATCAGTCGAAGTTCGTTTGCGCCGTCATCGGTTGTTCGGTAACGGAGTTCATCGGTGAACTGGCGCATCATGTGAACGCCCAGGCCGCCTAACGGCCGTTCATCCAGCGATAGTGTCAGGTCAGGTGGGGAACAGCGGTTGGATCATAGGCATGTGCCTGATCCCGCAATATCACGATGAGGTCATTGCCCGCTCTCTCAATGCCGATTTCGACATTGCCGGGGCGGCCGCGATATCCGTGAACAAGGATGTTGGTAACCGCTTCATTCACTGCCAGGACCATCTCCCGACCGTATCCGCGTTTGCCCCCAATTTAAAGGCATTGTCTTCAACAAACCGGCGCATATCGTCCAGGTCCGGTAGTTCGGCCGATTTGAAGTGAAAGGTCGCCTCTTTCATTTGTTATAGGATGCAAGAGCTGTTTGATAGTTGTCGAAGATGTCAAGGAACATATCGTAGCCGGCGACGCTCAATGCCTTGGTGGCGTTCTTTGTCGGAGAAAGGAGCTTGAGGTGCGGGGATTTGTACGTTCCGTGGGCAATGCCGCTAACAGCCCCGGCGCTATCTGCGGGGTCTGCGTCGCGGAGCATGATGTAAATACTATGAATGGTACGTAGTCCGGCGCTGCTGATATAGGGGACCTGGGAGAGATCCAGGAGGATGTTACGGGCCCCGGTTGAGTAGACAGTCTTTGCCCCGGATAAAAGAGGTTCCTCCGCGGTCAAATCGCCGGTCAACTGTAATACAGTTACCGGTACATCTCCCTGTTCCTGAATGACTTCTATTTGCACAGGAGTCTCCTTTCGCCGGGCCGTGTCGATATCTTGCCCAAACCTAGATATGTTTAATTGTCAATCCGCAACACAGGAGAATATGGTACAGGGTTTCAAGTGGTTGTCAACGAAAAATGGTGATAGGCAAGACCTGAATCACTAGGAGGAAACCTGTGATTGCATTGCCCGCTGTAACGCATAGAGCACAATGGCCGCCGCCGCGTTGACGGCGAAGGAATCTACCCCGTCGGGCATGGGAATCGTTACGACAGAGTCGACCGCTTGCTGAATATTTTCCGGCAGGCCTTTGCCCTCATTGCCCATCAGAACGGCCGTCGGTTGTTGGGGTAGTGTGTATTCCGGCAGAGCGATACCACCCGTTGCTACAGTGGCTATCGTATGGATGCCTCGTTCTCGCAATGCTGACGGCAATTCGTCACCTGAATCAAACCGGAGGATGGGTAAACGAAAGACACTGCCGCGGCTGATCCGTGTGGCGCGAGGGTGAAACGGATCGGTCAGCCCCGCCGCCAGAAAGGCGGTTGCCCCGGCGGCATGGGCGGTTCTCACCAGCGCACCCGCATTGCCCGGATCGGCAATGTCGATCCCGGCGAGAAAAAGCCCAGGCCTTCGGCCGTCACGATTGACAAGCTCGTCCAAACGTGGTGGGTCCGGCAAATGGACCAGACCGAGAATGGGACCCAGGTCCCGCCCTTCGGTTAACTCATAAATAATACTGTCCGGTGCTACCAAATAATTTGCATTATAAG
Source organism: Chloroflexota bacterium (assembly GCA_041390945.1). Taxonomy (GTDB): domain Bacteria; phylum Chloroflexota; class Anaerolineae; order Promineifilales; family Promineifilaceae; genus Promineifilum. Next base: position 177,250 of record JAWKOY010000017.1, on the reverse strand, counting down.
CAGCCAGGTCTTCCTGTAGCCGGATAGTTCGCGAGTCGGTCATCCGGTTAAACGACTCGCTCACCAGCACGGTATCAAGCGCCGCACCGGCACGAATCGCCCGCTCCACCAGTCGTGTGCCCTCAATGGCGTACAATCCGGTTTGGGCGCGACCCTTGGTCGAATGGACCCGCCGGATCATTTCGGCCGCACCCTGCCATGTGGTAGACGGGTTCATTGTTGCGCTTGACTCGCTTGATATCGGGGGAATCCTTTAGCCATAACGACGCTGCCGATCGATTGTACCGTTTACGGCGGCCTTCTGCTAAACTCCCCTTGCCCTGAAGTATCAGTGGCCTCATTCATTACCCAACCGATATTGCACAGGAGAGAGTAAGTATGAGCGACAGTATGATCCTGGGCCTGGCGAAAGATGCAGGCCTGCGCGGATACGTCTGCGTAACGACGGAAACTGTACAGGAAGGCGCGAACCGGCATGGCACTGCCCCGACCGCGACTTATACCCTGGGTAAAGCGCTAACCGCCGCAGCCCTGATGAGCGGGTTGTTGAAAGTTAGCCAGCGCGTGGCGCTCCGGTGGGAGGGCAATGGCCCCCTTGGCAAAACACTTGTTGAAGCGGACAGCAACGGCCGTATACGTGGCTTTACCCAAAATCCTGATGTGGACCTGCGTACACCTGATGGTGGATATGATATTGTCTCGGCGATTGGTCAGGCCGGATTGTTGACGGTGGTCAAGGACCTAGGTCTCCCGGAACTGTCCGAGGGTACGGTCCACCTGGTCGAGAGTGATATTGATTCGGACCTGACCTACTACATGGATCAGTCAGAACAAATCCCGACCATTATCCAAACATTTGTCACGCTGGATGAGGCCGGTCAGGTTACGCTTGCGGGTGGACTGCTCATGCAGCCCCTGCCTCCATACGAACCGGACATTATTGAGACCATGCGCGACAGGTTACAAGAATTGCCCCCTCTGGAGGAACTGCTGAAACGCGATATGAATCCACAGACGTTACTGCAAGAAGTGATGGCGGGAACTTCTCCCGAATTCATATCCAAGTATACGGTGCGCTTTGAATGCACATGTAGCTGGGAGCGGTCACGACAGTTGCTGGCGGCGCTGGGTAAAGAGGAACTGGAATCGATCCTGGAAACCGAAGGCGAAGCTGAGGTGGAGTGCCACTATTGCCATAAGACTTACACGTTCGGCTCTGAGGACCTGGAGGCTATCATTGCCGAGCTCTAATTGCCCGTTACGACAAGGGGAATGCGTCGAAGAAAAGAAAAGACCGCGCCGTCTATAATCGGCACGGTCTTGTGTGTCGGGGTGGCCGGACTCGAACCGGCGACCTCTTCGACCCGAACGAAGCGCGCTACCAGGCTGCGCCACACCCCGAACAGAGGGGAATTATACGCGCCAGTCACAGCCATGACAACTAGGAAAACCCTGAGAAGCTCCATAGCATCCCCTGATGTCGGGACCCTGAGTAATGATAGAATTGCGCTTACTGTCTGCTGACAGTGTATTTGGTGACGAGGATTAGATCACTTGACCTCTAAACGCGTTCGCTTACTGATCGGCCTGGCTATAAGCGCCATTTTTATGTGGCTGGCCTTACGCGGCCTGGATCTGCCGGAAGTCTGGGTTAGCCTGACGAAGGCCCAATATGCCTGGTTGATTCCCAGCATTGCGGTTTATTTCCTGGCCGTGTGGGTGCGCACATGGCGCTGGGATTATCTGCTGCGACCGATAAAGCACATCTCCCTGAAACGGCTCTTTCCCATAGTCGTGATAGGCTATATGGGTAATAACGTCTACCCGTTCCGGGCAGGGGAGCTGCTGCGTGCGTTTGTATTGCGGCAGCAGGAGCGCGTTCCCATCAGCAGCAGTTTGGCGACCATCGTCGTTGAGCGTGTGTTCGATGGTCTGGTGATGCTGTTGTTTGTCTTTGTGGCCCTGCCGTTGGCCCCGTTGCCCAGCGACAATATTCGCTTCCTGGTAATTGGCGGCAGTGTTCTCTTTATGGGAGCCTTGATTGTGTTTTTGGTCATGGCTGCGATGCCGGAGCGATTCATGGCGATTGCCCGGTGGTTTGTGGACCATCTTGTTCCACAGCGTTTCCGCCAACCCATTCTTGATTTCACAGAACGTTTTATGGAAGGACTGGCCGGGCTGCGAAGTACACGCGGTCTGTTCATGATCTTCTTCACCTCGGTGCTCATCTGGCTGCTGGAGACGGTGAAGTACTGGTTTGTCATGCACGCCTTCTCATTCCAGGTATCGTTCTTTGCCCTGATGCTCATGAACGGTGTGGTGAATCTGGCAACAACATTGCCCTCTGCACCGGGGTATATCGGCACATTCGATGGGCCGGGCATTGCCGTACTGACGCTCTATGGTGTGCCGGAAGAAGTAGCTACGGCCTACACGTTGACGTTACACGCTGCCCTCTGGCTGCCCATTACCCTGCTGGGTATCTACTATATGTTCCGCATGCAGATAGGGTGGGCGGTTATGGACGAAGCAGTGGAAGAAGGGGCCCGCGCTCGCGAAGGAGAAATACAGGCGTGAAAGTAGCCATTGTCGGTGCCGGGATCGCCGGGTTGTCGGCCGCTTATGATCTGCTGGCAGCCGGGCATGAGGTCACCCTGTATGAGGCGGCCGAGCGTACCGGTGGGTTGGCAACGGGTTTCTCTGATGAAGCGTGGGAGTGGCCGCTGGAACGTTTCTACCATCACCTGTTCACCTCCGACAGCGCAATTATTGGTCTTGTGGAGGAGATCGGATTCAGGGACAAGCTGTTCTTCCCACGGCCAACGACCTCAGTGATTTATGACGGCCGTATTGTCCCCTTTGACTCTCCCCAGCGCTGGATCACCTTCCCCGGTTTCAACCTGTTGGATGTAGCCCGGTTCGGTTCAGTAAGCGCCTATCTACGCTACAGTAGTCCCTGGCGGCAACTGGAGCAGTATACGGCCGATGAGTGGTTGCGGCGTTACTATGGCGACAAGATTTACGAGGTAACCTGGCGACCGCTGCTCATCGGCAAGTTTGGCCCGTATTACAAAGATGTCAATATGGCCTGGATGTGGGCCAGGCTGCATGTGCGCAGCCCCCAACTCGGCTATTTTGAAGGCGGTTTCCAGGCCTTTATCGATCGTCTGACTGACGCAATCGTTGAGCGAGGGGCGACAATTCATCTGTCTACGCCGGTCGAAGCAATTCGGGAAAGTAAGGCTACGGGTGAACTGGAATTGACGCCAAGGGGAAAACCGGCACAGTTGTATGATGGCTGTCTGGTAACGACATCGCCGGCACTGCTGTCTCGCATGGCACCCGATCTGCCGCCGGATTACCTGTCGCAGTTATTAGACCTGAAGAGCATGGGGGCTGTCGTTATGACCCTGGCCCTGACCGAACCTTTGATGGCGGATACACAAACATACTGGTTGAACATCCCGGCTGATTCTCCGGATAAGAGCAAAAACGAAATCCCGTTTTTGGCGCTTGTAGAGCACACCAATTATATTGACCGAAAGCATTACGGCGGCGACCACATTATTTATTGCGGGGATTACGTGACTCCGGATCATGCTTACTTCTCAATGGAGAAGGACGAATTGGAGGCTTTATTTGTCAAGGCGCTGGGTAAGATTAACCTGGATTTTCGGCCGGAGTGGGTGCGGCGGAGCTGGTTATTCCGGGAGCGGTATGCCCAGCCGGTGCCTCTGGTCAACCATTCCCGTAATATTCCTGATATTCAAACACCCATTCCCAACCTGTATCTGGCGAGCATGAGCCAGGTGTATCCCTGGGATCGGGGCACAAACTTTGCGGTGGAGATCGGCCGTCGTGCAGCACAACAAATGCTTATGAATACGGAACCACCCACATAGGGTAACCGTATGATGACCGTTGCTCTGTTGGAGTGGTGAGACTTGGAGTGGGTTACACATCAAGTTACAATAATGAATTGGAATTATTTTGATTTTCGCGTCGCGATTGTGCCGGCTATGATGTGCGGGGACGTGGAAACAGCTTAACAGCTCTCGACCATCGGGGTGAAGAACTGGAATTGCAAGGATAGGAGCCCGAACATGAAAATAGTTGTGATTGGTACTGGCTTTGTTGGATTACCCCATGCGGCCGTCCTCTCGGAGTATGGTCATGAAGTAGTCGCCTATGACATTGATCAGGCCCGTATCGCTGCTTATAAAACAGCCGACCAGGCTACAATAGAACGTTATGTTAATGAGCCTGGCTTGGCTGCATCCATTGCCGAGAATATAGATCGGTATTTGCACTTCACGACTGACATTAGTGATGTTGCCGATGACGCCGATGTCTTTTTCTTTTGCATCAATACCCCGCCGAAACGGGACGGGTCAACAGACCTGACCTATTATCTCGACGCTGCCCACCATCTGGCCGAGCTGTTGGCTAAACGAGAGGACCCCAACCGGGTAGTCCTTGTCAATAAAAGCACCGTACCCATTGGTACGGCGCGGCTGCTGGAGTCTATCATGCTGGAGCATGGCGTGGAAAATTTCGGCGTTGCTTCCAATCCGGAATTCCTGGCCCAGGGCAACGCTGTCGAAGGCTCACGCCGTCCGGACCGTGTTGTAATTGGAGCAGACACCCAGGAAGACCTGGAAATCCTCCGGCGAGTTTACTCGCAGTTCGTCAACCATGTGCGTATCCGCTATCTGGAGACAACCCCGGAGACGGCCGAAGCCATCAAATATATGAGTAACACGTTGTTGCTGACCTACATCTCGTTCTGGAACGGGGTAGGCGGCCGCCTGGCAGAGGCCATGCCCAACATCCGCATGGAAGACCTGAAGATTGGCGTGACGGCCGACGGCCGTATCAGTACCTGGGGTTCGTATGTCAGCAATGGGGCGGGTGGTAGCTGTTTCGGCAAGGATATCCAATCACTCATCTACCAGTTAAACCAGGCCGGTCGCTCGACGGACTTGCTGCAGGCGGTTTATGGGATCAATGAATACCAGAAGACTTACCTGATTGACCGTGCCGTTCATGAAGCGCAGTTTAACTTCAACCAGAAGACTGTGGCTTTGCTGGGGCTAGCCTTCAAGAAACGCACCAACGACATGCGCGACTCGGCCGCCCTGAAGGTGGTGGAATCACTGTTGGCGCGCGGCGTGAAGGCGATTCGCGCCTATGATCCGCTGGCAACCGAGGAAGCCAAACAACGCTGGTTTAACCCGGACACCAACCATCTGTTCGGCCGAATCAGCTACCATTCGACAGCTAAGGAAGCCATTGAAGGGTCGGATGCCCTGTATATCTCGACTGACTGGGAGGAGTTTCGCGGACTGGCCCGCACCATTGAAAAGACGGCTCAGTCGCCGTACCTGGTTATTGACGGCCGCCGGATGATCCCGGATTATGAAGTATTAGTGACCAGGGGGTATGACTACCTGCCGGTTGGCGGACCATTGCTTCGGGCGGCCGAGGTAATGGGCGATAATGAAGAGCAGGTGAGTCAGCCATTGGCGCAGGCTAAAGCCGAAGAGCCGGTAGGCGTGGCCTGACTCCCTGTAAATGGGTGTTAAATTAGGACTCATGTTCTAGTTGCTTTACAACAGACGCAATTCTGCTATACTATTGGCCTATCGCGCTTGAGCCCGATATGCCGCTGGACACAGCGGTTTTTCCATTTTTATTAGGATGTTATGCAATGTTGACAAAGAAACCTACGCTTCTGACTGCTGACGGGTTGGACCGTTTGACGCAGGAACTGGAACAATTGCGTACCCAGGGTCGTGAAGAAGTTGCTGACCGCCTCCATCGTGCATTTGAGGACGGGCAGGACGACGACTTTGTGGATAACGCAGAACTGGAAGCGGCTCGAAATGCACAATCTTTCCTTGAGGGCCGTATCCAGGAGCTTGAGGAAATCCTCAACAACTACCAGATTATTGACGAGGATATTCGCCCCCACGAGACCGTTCGTGTTGGGGACTGGGTAACCGTTGTCGAGGTCGGTACAAATGAGAAGGAACGCTACCATCTGGTTGGCGCCATGGAAGCCGACCCGGTCGAGGGGCGCATCTCCAACGAAAGCCCGCTGGGGAAAGTGCTGGTCGGCGCACAGGTCGGCGATGTGGTCCGCGTAAACGCTCCACGAGGAATAACTGAGTTTGAGATAGTTAAGGTCGAGTAGATATACTCGGCTGCGAACGTGAAAGAAAGACCATGCCCGTGTCGCACAAAGCCTCACGGGCTTTTTTTATGAGGTATTCATGTCCTGGCAACCGAATCCTTTGGAAGAGCAGCGATTAGAGAACCTGACCGAACTGGAGTCGTTAGGGTTTGAGCCTTATCCCAATCGTGTTGAGCGCACCCATACGAGTGCGGGTGCCGTTGAGGCGTTTGAGGCAGCGCCGGAAGACTTGCCGGTTGAAGTGACCGTAGCCGGTCGGCTGGTGAGCCTGCGCGACATGGGTAAGACCGTATTTGCCCATATTGCCGATGAATCCGGCCGTTTGCAATTATTTCTGCGGCGGGACGAACTGGGCGAGGAATCACACCGGGCCTTTAAGAAGCTGCTCGATTTGGGGGACTTTGTGCAGGCTACCGGGACGATGTTCCGCACGCGTGCCGGGGAAGTCAGTCTTCATGTGTCGTCGTGGCGGCTATTGAGCAAATCAATTAGTCCGCTGCCTGTTGCCAAGGAACAAGAGGTTGACGGTGAGGTCGTTCGTTACAGTGCCTTCTCGGACGTAGAAGAACGCTACCGCCAGCGTTATGCCGATCTGGCTGTTAACCCCGAAGTGCGTGACATCTTCCGCGCCCGCGCCCGGACGCTCAGCGCGTTGCGGCGGTTTATGGATGACCACGACTTTCTGGAGGTTGAGACGCCCATCTTGCAGCCGTTATATGGCGGGGCCGCCGCACGGCCGTTCACAACCCATCACAATCAGCTCAAACAGGAACTGTTCCTGCGCATCTCGTTTGAGCTATACCTGAAACGATTGCTGGTTGGCGGGTACGAGCGTGTCTACGAGATCGGCCGTGATTTCCGCAATGAAGGCGTCAGCTTCAAACACAACCCGGAATTTACCCAGTTGGAGTTCTACGCTGCCTATTGGGACTACAACGATGTGATGAACTTCACGGAGCAGATGGTAGCCTATACGGCCGAGCAGGTATTGGGCACAACCACCATTGAGTTCCAGGGCAACACGATTAACCTGGCCCCGCCGTGGGAACGGATGACCATGCGTGAGGCGATCCAGCGCTTTACCGAGATTGATTACATGGACTACCCGGAGGCTGAGGACCTGGCTGCGGCCGTTCGTGATATTGATGGAGACGCACCGGCCGGGGCAGCCTGGGGCAAACTGATTGATGGGCTGTTGGGAGACTTCGTGGAACCGAATCTGATCCAGCCGACGTTCATCCTGGACTATCCACGGGATATCTCGCCGCTGGCAAAGGGTGTCCCCGGGGATTCCTACCATGTCGAACGCTTCGAGTTCTTTATTGGCGGCATGGAAATGGGCAATGCCTTTACCGAGCTGAATGATCCGATTGAGCAACGCAAGCGGTTTGAGGAACTGAACAGCCTGTTTGGTCAGGCGGATGAAGAAAATAATCCCGTGGATGAAGACTACATTCGCGCCATGCGCTACGGAATGCCGCCGAACGGTGGCTTCGGGATGGGGGTCGATCGGTTGACCATGCTGCTAACCGACAACAAGGTTATCCGCGAGGTGCTTCTGTTCCCTCATTTGCGGGAACGTCAGGAATAACCGGCAACACCAATACACAAAATAAAAAGCGCACCTCTCGATCAACGGGAGGTGCGCTTTTTTACTGTTGCTAATTACCCGGCTTAATCAATCTTGATGTAATCATACTTGACCCGGGCATCGCCATAATCCTTGGCGATAAGCTCCAACCCGAAATAGGTTTGGTTGATTAGCGTGGTGTCCTGAACCTCGGCAATATATTTGCCGTTCCACGAAATGCGAATGTAGCCGCTGGCGGTCACATTGACGTCTATCTCTACCCAGTCATCGTCGCCGACATTACCGCCCTTCTTCCAGTCAATGAGCGTCGGTCCTATTGGTTCGCCGGATCCATCGTGACTGTCGATTCGCTTGAGCTTGATTTCCTGGAACTGTTTGCCGTTCAGATCGCGGTACTGGATACGCAATTCATAGTAGCGATTGAAGCAGTTGCCGGGGCAGGCAGACTGGCCGTCCCAATCACCGCCAAAGACGATGCCGTACATGTGGCGGTCTTCAACGTCCTTCAGTTTAGCCATCACCTCAATGTTGTATGGTGGCTGTTTGGATTGAACCAGCGGGGAAACCATGAAGAACGTGTCTTTATTGGACAACCCCATTTGCAGGAAGCCTTGCCGCCCGCCGTCTGTGTTGTCCCGATGCTCCAGAGTATACTCCGCTCCGCTCTTCTCGCGCCGCATCTCCCATCCATCAATGTTGTCGGTGAAGGTATCAAGATACTCGCCGTTTGTCGGCGTAGCGGTCGGCGGAGGTGTCGCTGTTGGCGGGACAAGTGTAGGCGACGGAGTTGGCGACGGTTGGACCTGGATGTGCGGCAGATAACTGCGGCTGCCGACATCAAAGCGAAGGACCACGTCATCCAGGAAGACGCCGGTCTGGTTATTCTTGCCCTGGTCGTCGCTGGCAAAGCGGAACGCCAGATAGACTTCCGGTTGACCGACATATTCAGCCAGAGAGTAGCTGCGTCCCAGCCATGACCCAACGCCGCCGTTATCTGTCTGCTTCCCTGCCAGGTGGCTCCGTCTGTCGAAACCAATACGCTAAAACTGTCTCCAGCCTGGGCTTCCAAGTAGTAGTTGAAGTCCAGACTGGCGTCTACGATTTTGCTCATGTCGAATGGGCCGTGTATGAGCCAGGAGTCCACGTTCTTGGGATAGCCGTCCTTGGCCGGATCGAGCTTGTCGCCGTCAGCGCCGCCCCCGACACCCCAGGCACTCAGCTCACCGCCGGCGATGGGGTTCTCAACCTTGCGCGTGCCCCACTTGTATTCGCCATTTTGAGCACCGGTCCGGTCTACGTTTAACCAGGTGGTGGTGGAGATTCCGGCTTCAAAATCGTCATCCAGGACGACGACCCAGCCCGATTCTTCAATAGAACGGGGTGCGGCGGTGCGTTCCGACAGGCCTTCGGCCGAAAACTCGACTGAGACCGGTTCGCCCTCAAAGCCCGGAAGGCCGGGAGGCGGTGAGCCGGTCCGGGCGGAGGTCGCGCCGGGGTACAGCACCAGCAAGGCGATGATCAATACCAGGGCTAGGGCGGCAAAGCCAACCCCAAGAATACGTTTGTCTAGATGTGGTTTGTCGTTCATACAAGATGCTCCTTGTCCCTTATGGATATGGTCGAATGAGACCGGGGATGAACTTCCACTTCTCATTGTAGTTATTTAGCCGGTGGCGTCAATCTGACTACGGTCGCTTGAGTGTCAATACCAAAAAGTTGGGCCTAGACCAAGCACGGTTTGCATTTCAATGGTAGACGACTATTGTATTTTGGGAGGTCTTTCAATATCGCAAGTTTCGCTCTCAACAGATGGTAGTTGTCCAAATAGGCGCGGTAGGCGATACGAACTTGCCTTTGCCAATGCGAGAACCAATCCAAATACAAGCAGTGCATTCGTCAGAAAGAAGAAGATGACTTCTTCAACAGGCAGAACACCACCTACCAGAACACCAAGCGCCATTTCCGGGTTGATTGTCCAGGTACCGCTACGAATCGCTATGAGATCAACGGCACTGAGATACAGCGTTGATGTGATCAGGGTAATACCAACAAGCTGCCGATAATGCCAGAGGATGTCGGCGCCAATTACAAATTGGAGCGCAATAGGGGGTATCGCCCAGATTAGTTCAAGTGCCAAGTATGTACCGGGCTCCCAACCCGACAATAGCAGTATTGTAGCTGCTACCCAGATTAAACTGACAGTGATGGCCGAGATCCGGCACAAGTTTTTATGTGCACTAATAGGGATGCTTGTGGATATTCGACGTGCTAAAAACACCAGCCACAAACCGGTCATAATAGTTTGGAGTACGAAGAATGTATATTCCTCTAGCGGGACCCACCCTAGCGTAATACCTGTCACAAGGGCTGGGTCATACCACCAGACCATGTTTGCGACTAGATAGTTGTCCCAAGGAGTAGTATAGATCACTGCAATCACAGTTAGAGCAGCGATCACGAGCCGAGGCGAAAGAAATTGGAGATTTGATGGGATCGTACGCTCCAGACGAAGATCGCGATATGTCAACACAATCAGGATCAAGATGGGAAGGGCCAGAAATCCAAGAAGGAAACCGAAGTATGTCATAACCTTATTTCTATAATGGTCACAGTATTTGAGCTGACTAGGTTATGGGATCACCGATTAAAGTCTCGGCAATTATCGCTGAGGATAGGACTCCTGGCAGACCTGCACCCGGATGTGTTCCCGCACCTACAAAATAGAGATTTTCGAAGTCCTCTGAGCGGTTGTGCGGTCGAAACCAGGCTGACTGGGTGAGAATTGGCTGGAAGGAGAATGCCGCACCGTTATGACTGCTCAGGATATCCTGGAAGTATAGCGGGTCGATGTGATGCTCAGCGATGATGTTGGCCTGCAAATCCGGCAGGTAGTTATCCTCTAGAAATTGCATGATTGCATTACGATAGGGGCGAGCGGCTTGTGTCCAATCAATGCCCGCTCCCAAGTGCGGCACAGGTGACAGTACGTAGAATGCCTCGCCGCCCTTTGGTGCGAGCGATGGATCAGTCAAGGTGGGCATATGAAGATAGAGCGAGAAATCCTGAGCGAGTTGCTTACGGTTGAAAATGTCATCTAATAGATCCTTGTAACGTGGACCAAGAATGATGTTGTGATGTGCCAAACCCTGATCCCTGTATCGTCGCTTTGTGCCAAAGTAGATGACGAACAATGACATGCTATATTTCATCCTATCGATCTTGCGATCTGTGAACTTGTGTCGATATTTTTCTGGGATCAAATTACGGTATGTGAATGCTACATCCGCATTAGAAACGATATAATCGGCATTGTGGATTGTGTTGTCAGCAAGACGCACTCCGGTTACTCGATGTGAATGCTCATCGACGAGGATCCTGGCAACACTGGAGTTGAGATGTATCTTGCCCTCCAATTCTATTAGGAGTTTGCCCATTGCCTGGACTATTCTGCCGGTACCTCCTTTTGCGTAATGGATACCCCACTCGCGTTCGAGATAGTGAATCATCGCGTATATCGAAGGTGTATTGAAGGGATTACCGCCGATCAGCAGTGGGTGAAAACTAAAGGCTTGGCGCAGAAAATCGTCTTTGACAAACTGCGAGAGATAGCCATAGACACTGCGGTAGGATTGCATTCTGATTAAATCAGGCGCGACCTCAAGCATATCAGTAAATTGTAGGAAGGGTTTATCCGCCAACTCCACAAATCCCTTCTGGAAGATGGCTTTCGTTGTTTGCATGAATCGCTGGTATCCACCTTTGTCTACCGGATTCCAGTTTTCGATCTGGCGCAGGATAAAGTTTTCATTGCCATTATAATCAAAGCTGCGTTTGTTGTGATCGAAGATGCGATAGTAAGGATCGCAGGGGACGAGCTCGAAGTAATCCTCACGGTGTTTACCTGCTACTGCCCACAGATCATCAAACATGAATGGCGCCGTAATCACCGTTGGACCACCATCGAATCTGAAGCCACCAATTTCGAAGACATAAGCACGGCCCCCAAGCTTGTCTTGCTGCTCAAACACCTCGATCTCATGACCCCTGACGGCGAGGCGAATTGCAGCAGCCAGCCCGCCGAATCCGCTGCCGATAACGATTATTTTAGACATATTTGTATCCTCAAGAATTCCTAGGGGTAGTTAGTTAAGGTTTGTTCCACCAGATACTTGGTAAGCGGCTTAGCTTGCCCCATAGTTTGATATGGGCACGATGGCGAAATACGTCATAATCGTGTGTTTCGATGTCATCTAGAATCGCTTGGTATAATCTAGCTGCAGCGGTAATTGCCAGGCGTCCATCCTTATCCAAGTAAGCGATGCCCGGCTCAGCCTCATCATAAAGTTGATGAACGCGGTTGATCTGGAAGCGCATAAATGCACGCCATCGCTTATCCACTTTTCCAGTAGCAATACTAGATTCGGATAAGCCGAAATCAGCCAATTCATCCAGCGGCAGGTAGACTCGACCTGCTCGCCAGTCCTCACCAATGTCTCGCAGGATATTGGTCAGTTGTAGAGCGATACCCAGCTTGACGGCATACGGTACCGCATCTCGACTTTCAAAGCCCACAATATGCATGGACATTAGACCAACGGTCGAAGCCACCCCATAACAATATTCTGTCAGTTCCGCAAACGTCGAATATCGATTCTGTGTCAGATCACGCGTGATACCTGCAATCAATTGGTCGACATAACCACGGGGTATACGATAGTGTGAACTTGCGTCAGCCCATGCTAGTGGTATGGGATCGTGTGCTGCGGGATGTGGATTGTTAAGCCGAGATCTCCAACTAGCGAACACCTCGCTGGGCTGAACTAATTCACGAGTTTCATCAACTAGATCATCTGTGGAACGACAGAAGGCATAAAGCGCCTGGACAGCATGCCGTTTGGGCTTTGGGAGTAGCAATGAGGCCAAGTGAAATGTCCGGCTATTATTACGGGTAATGTGTGTGCAGTATTCATAGGCGCTATGGAGCGTATTCGCTTCCATTGCGACAAGGTTTTCTATTGCTGGGCTGGTGAATGCTTCCTGCGCCCAAGCAAGCAGCTTATGCTCCCAAGCAGCATACTGAATGCTCATGCCTCGCTCCACTTGTTTAAACAAACCTCGACAGAAAATACCCCTCGAAGCACTATTGTCAAATTAATGTCTAATAAATGTATATATAATATCAGTATTAAATGGCCTTTGCAAGATTTAGGGGAGCATCGACCCAGAGTCATTGCACAGGTTCCCGCTTCATTTCTTGAGAACACACTGCAGGAGAAGGTCAAGAGGCTGAACCCACGAACTCAGTCTCTTGTGGGAGTGAGTTTCTGACATAGTGCTACTGCTTGTTTTCTTCAAAGCTTTTGTGCCGGTAAGTATTGCGCGCTGGGTTCTTCATCTGCCAGAAGATCAGCTTTTCTGGGTCGCGCTCGCGCCGACAATCGGCCGCGCCTTCTCAATCTTTCTAGGCTTTTGGGGGACGTGCGCTAGTGACGGTATTTGGTGTGTGGGCGGTCTGCCCTTAATTGTTGATTTTCTACCGCTTGTGGGTTTCGATTTGGTTGCCATAAGTCACAATAGGAGACCGATCGCCGTCAACGGCCAATATATGCTGGTGCGAACTGAGGCTTATCATATCGTTGGTGGATGGCATAGATATGCTCCAGTGCTGAATATATGATAATGCTCGCGCAGTTTGGCAGGGTTTCTCCAAGAATCTCTGGCTAGCCCTTAAAGGTTCAACTGGCCGGAATCTACCTATTTGGTGTGGAAAGTCAGTTACATGGAAAGGCCGCAGTTACACTGTGACCAGCTAGCAACGCCGTTTTACGTTCACTAAGACTCTTGGTTGCGGTTCAAGGGTTGCTCCCATGTGCATCCGCACGGCGGGCCCGGCAAATTGTAGGTCGAATTTCTGCAAGATACGCGCCAGCACAACTTTCGCCTCGATTTGTGCAAATGCGGTACCGATGCAGTTGCGCGGGCCACCGCCGAATGGGAGAAATGAGTAAGGTGAAGGTCGCGCGACCTCAGATGCAAAGCGTTCCGGGATAAACGCTGCTGATTCTGACCATACCTTTGGATCGCGGTGAGTCAGGTAAATCGAATACAATACACGGGTTCCGGCAGGGATGCGATACCCTTGAAATATCAGATCAACTTTTGCCTCCCGCGAGCCAAGATGGATCGGTGGAAACAGCCGCAGTGTCTCGTTGATCACTTGTTCCAGGTAACGAAGTTTACCAAGGTCCGTCATACTCGGCGGTGCTGGGCCCAATACACTGTCAATTTCAGCCTGTGCCTGAGCCATTATATGAGGATGACTCGAAAGCAGATACAGCGCCCAACTCAGCAAGGCTGTACTCGTATCATGTCCAGCGATAAACATCGTTAAAAGTTGGTCACGGATCAGTGCATCTGATAGACCTGCTGCGATAAGTAGACTTAACAGATTGTCTTCCCCATCGGGGGAAGACATACGTCGCATGGTGATGATGCAGTGCAGATAATCATCCAACTGTTGGATAGCAGCTTGATAGCCCGGCCGTGGTATATCTCGCCACAGGACCCACGCACCAGGAGAAATATACCGGAGCGTGCCCAGAATTGCGTGCCACAGGCGATCTATCTCCAATCTGAAATCTTCTGAAAACAGCGTCTTTGTGAGAATCAGTAGCGCAATTTGTCGCATCTCAACCAGCATATCGACAGGAGTGGTTGTGGCCTGCCATGCTTCGAGGACCTGGTCTGTACAGTACCCCATGATCTCAATATATTGCGGCAGTACCCGGCGGTGTAACACCGGAGCAATCTGGCTCCGGAGAGCATCATGCGAATCGCCATCTTCTACCAGTATCCCATGTCGCAGTAGCCGCGTGATTGGATCCTGCTCGACCCGCCAGCGAAAATCGTTGCGTTCCTCAACCAGCACGAAATGATTGGCCTCTGGTCCAACTACCATAACCGGATTGAATCCAGGCAAGGGTAATCGAAAAACATCGCCCAGATCATAGTGAAACACTTCCAGAGCGGCGAGCAGGCTTCGCTCTTGCCGAAAAGCTTGCAGCGCACGTAGAGATGTACGATTATTCGGACGGGGAATCTCTATCATAAGACTTGTAATCAGATGGTAGAATTATTGTGCAGCGAGCCAGCTCGCCGAGAATACGTTTACCTAGATGTGGTTTGCCGTTCGTACAAGATGCTCCTTGTCCCTTTTGGGTATGGTCGAATGAGACCGGGGATGAACTTCCACTTCTCATTGTAGTTATTTAACCGGCGTCGTCAATCTGGCTGCTGCCGCTATTGTTTTGGCGTAGGTGTCTCGTGGGGTTCCGGGGAACTTGTCGGAAGTCAGGGGCGCAAGGGTGGTGTAAATCGTTCGGGGTGGCTCAAAGAAAAAGCGCCGGACGTATTCGCCCGGCGCTTAAATCAGATGCTGGTTCAGGCGGCCATCTTCAACTTATCCTGAAACGACTTGCGGAATTTGCGAACCTTGGGGTCTATTACCATGCAATAGGGTTGGGTCCGGTGGTCGTTGAAGTAGTTCTGGTGATAATCCTCGGCCGGATAGAACACCTCAAACGGCACGATTTCAGTGACAATGGGATCCGACCAGAGCGGCTGGGCTTCGGCCAGGGAGCGTTCGGCCGCTTCTTTCTGGGCGTCATTATGGTACAGGATAACAGACCGGTACTGCGGCCCGACGTCGTTCCCCTGCCGGTTAGGCGTTGTGGGGTCGTGGATGTGCCAGAAGATGTAGAGGATGTCGTCGAAGGTAATGACGTCCGGGTCATAGGTGACCTGCACGACCTCGGCGTGGCCGGTGTATGCTTGCCGCAAACCTGCTCGTAGGTGGGGTTGGCGACATGCCGCCGGAATAGCCGGAGACGACTTTCTCGACACCGGTGACGTCCTGGTAAATGGCCTCCAGGCACCAGAAACATCCGCCGCCCAATGTGGCTGTTTCCAGACTGTTGTTGCTCATATCAATCTCCTTTAGATAAATGCCGGATAATACTAACAGTAAGACGGACCGGGGCAGAGGTTCTTACATTACGAAATTCTTACCGTAGTGGGAGACTCTTTTGCCATGAGACCCAGGAGTTATTATGCTCACGCCTGCACACATGGCGAGACCTGGTTATTCAAAAGTTACTCTACACTAAGGGAAGAAAGAAGGAAACAAACTGATGTCAGACTGGAACAAACAGATCATTGATGAATTTCGCGCCAACGACGGCCGTGTCGGTGGACCTTTCGAGGGCAAGACCTTGCTGCTGCTCCACACCATTGGGGCCAAAAGCGGGAAGGAGCGCGTGAATCCGGTAGCGACATTTGAGGACAACGGCCGTCTGGTCGTGATTGCCTCCAAGGGCGGCGCGCCGACGAACCCGGACTGGTACTACAACATCGTTGCTCACCCGGATGTCGAGGTGGAATACGGGACGGATCGGTTTGCGGCGCGGGCCACGGTGACCAATGAACCGGAACGAACCGAGCTGTACGGGAAGATGGAAAAGGCGTTTAGCGGTTTTTCGGGAGTACAAGGAGAAGACAGGGTGGGTTATTCCGGTGATTACATTGACGCGTTTGTAGGATTTCGGATATGCGCATCACCTTCATAGTATCCCATTACCTGATTGGGTTATTGGGTAGGCAACCTTGAATATATTCGAGCCCTGTCCTGACGCCGGGAAGGAATTCCAGCACTGCTGGGCCATAGCTATACTTTGAATTTATAGAGTCGTTGAGTGCGTTTTCAGTCTCAAGAATCAGATCGTTTATTCCTTCGATCATAATGAAGCCCTAAATAAGATTATGACAACTAAAGGTAACCTGCCCCTTAATCCTGCAGGGTAGGAAGTTAAAGGCACAAACCAGACCTCTATTGATTTGATATGGGAGGGATGGGTTACCATACCTGCTACACACAACATCCTATCGCGAAAGATTCCAAGCCTCATACTCCAAACCGGAACCTCCTTGACGTAGACGTTCTTTTTAGCTAAAATGTTCAATAATTCTGAACATATAATTTAGCCAATCACTATAACTCTATACACCAGCTATGAGGAATTATTCAAATAGAGGTGTGAAAAGGGTTTGAACGGCTAACTTAGATGGGCACATTACGAATTAATTTATGCGCATCGCAAGGTATTCCATGAGGATAGCGTCATGAGTTTGGTTGGCATTGATATTGGCTCCAGCTCCGTTAAGGCGACCGCCTTTACTGAGGAAGGGAGCGTAATTGCAACAAGCGACCATAAACTAACGCCACTTTACCCAAAGCCCGGTCATTGGGAAACTGACCCTGAAGATATATGGCATGCCACGACGATGGCAATGCAGAAGCTCACATCCCATACAGCCCTTAAGCAAGATCCTCCCAAAGCAATAGCTATCAGTGCCTCCGGTCGCGAGAATTTTCCGGCCGACATCAACGGCAACCCATTAGGCAACGGTATCATGGGTGCGGATGTTCGTGGGCAGGAAGTTCGAGATCCCGCCACCTAATGCTCATGTACCGGAGCCGTGGTGTCTGTCTTGCGGCCATTTGCGGGAACGAATGGATCCCGTATTTCGATTTGCCTGGTGGCAAAAATATCAACCAGACGTCATCAAGCAAACTGAGTATTTCTTTGGCTGGATTGATTTCCTTACGTTTCGTATGACCGGCCGCCCAATTATGGATCACAGCACGGCTTCACGTTATGCCGTGTATGACCTGGCGCAAAAAGGATGGGATCAGGAGCGTCTCCGCGAACTGGGTTTCCCTCAAACGCTCCTGCCGCAAACTCAGCCCTGGGGATCAGTGGTCGGTGAAGTCACCCCCACCGTTGCCGCTGACTGGGGGTTACCTCCGGGTGTAGTTGTTGCGCAGGGATGCCACGACCTTAACTGCGCGGCTTATGGAGCTGGTGTGTTCGAGGTCGGAACGGTCTGCCTGGTCAGCGGCTCCTATGAAAATATTCTGGCTATCACTGAACGGCCGCCGACGGAAGCTATGCTGCTCAAAGGATTATCGGTTATGCCTCAACCGGGACGGGCCGGCCTCTCTGTTATTGCCGTTCACCCGACCGGCAATGCCGTCCTCAATTGGGCGCGAAACCTCACAGGGGCAGGGATTGATGAAATAGAAGTAGCACTCAGCGATAGAAAGGCACCGGGATCGGTATTGGCGGTTCCATACCTGTCCGGTTCAATGGCTTATTGGGATGACGGCCGAAAGGCACGCGGCGGCTTACTTGGTCTGACTCTGGCTACCTCCAATGTAGACGTGGTTCAGGCTTTCATGGAAAGCATCTCCTATGACTCAGTTAACACCCTTTCCCTGATGCAACAAGAAGGATCCCCATCGAACGAATTCGTATCATGGGTGGAGGTGCACGTTCCCCTTGGTGGACTCAATTAAAAGCGGACATGACGAATCTGCCTATCGAAGTAGTTGCTCATCCCGAACCCGGCACATGGGGGCGGCGTTGCTTGCCGGCCTTGCTATTGGTGTCTATGACGACCTGGAAGCGGTCAGCCGCCAATATTCAGGCACTGATAGAGTCTATATGCCAAATCCTGAACGTGCTGCCTTGCACCAGGAACGGCTGGCCGAGTATCGATCTTTGATGGCGCTTCTGCTTCAACAGGTTTACTGATAGCAGTCCGGCCGTATTTATCAATGCATTAAAGAGGGGAAATCACTTATGAAACTTGGCACCGCTACTTCAGTCTTATTCCAACATACGCTCTTTGATGCTGTTCCTCTCGTAGCTCGTGCCGGTTATGATGGGATGGATATCTGGGGAGGACGGCCGCACGCATACCGAAACGATCTATCACCCACTGAGCTAAGTCGATTGCGGCAGTTAATGGCTGATTACGGCCTGGAAGTTTCATCTTTTATGCCGGCCTTTTACCGGTATCCACATTCTCTCAGTAACCCCAACCCCAAAATCCTGAGTGACAGCATTGATTACATGCGTCAATGTGTCGACAATGCGGCGGTCCTCGGCGCTCCAATTGTCCTCGTGGTCCCGGATCATAGTGTGTTCGGGCAAAGTCGGGATGATTCTCTGCAAAGGATGATCGACAGTATTGGAGTTGTAGCGAGTACGCTCAGCAGTACAGCGATATGTACCTGGGGATCGAGGTATTGTATTACGACGAGACCGACATGGTGAACTCTGCCGATGACGCCCTGTTCATCATCAACCAATTGGCAAAGGACAATCTGGGAGTTGTTCTCGACACCGGAACTCTGAATCTAAGCAAGGAATCACCGGCAGACATATTCGCCAAGCTGGGCAACCTCATCCTCCAGGTTCACGCCAACGACAACATAGGGGGGCATGGGCAACAGAATTTGATTCCCGGTGAGGGAAATTATGATTTTGCCGGGCTATTTAGCTTCCTAAAGGAGCAAAACTATCAGGGGTTCGTATCGGCCGAGTTAACAAAAGAATATGCTGACGATCCGGAACCCGCACTGCGCACAACAGCTGAAAGACTGCGGGCCTGGATGCAGACTGACTAACAAGGCTTGAATTAACATCATGATGGATACACCCTCGTCAGAGCCTGCGCTCACTTTATTTGAAAAGTGGTATGGACGTGATGAACCACCTCCGGAGGTTGTTCCGCTTCGTGCGGGCAAGTTATCACTGGAATACGAAGGGGGCGATCTGCGATATGTTCGCATTGGGGACCAGGAGCTTATCCGTCGTATCTATGTCGCAATTCGGGATGTGAACTGGAACACGATACCGGCGCACATAACAAATGCAGTCATTGACGTAGCAGATGACCATTTCGAGATCAGGTATCGGCAACCCATGAGGCAGGGCCTCTTGTATTCCACTGGTCCGCAAAGATTGTCGGCCATCCGGATGGGACAATCCACTTTTCAATGGACGGGGAAGCTGCAAGCGATTTTCGCTATTGTCGTATTGGCTTCTGTGTTCTTCATCCAATAGAGGGCATTGCTGGTAGTTCATATCAGGCAGAAACACCTGACGGGATGGTTTACGGGGAATTACCCAAGCTTATAGCTCCACAAACTATCCGTGACGGCCTGGAAGAACCGCTTTTCCCATCCTGCTCCAACCTCATTATCGCTACGCCAACCGGGATCAAGATTCGTACAGATTTTGAAGGTGACTTATTCGAGATGGAAGATCAGCGGAACTGGACCGATGGATCTTTCAAAACATACTGTACACCACTTGCGCTAGGCATATCCGCACCAGGCAAAGCCTGGTCAGTTATTCCACCAGCGGGTTACCTTGTCCGCCGAGGGAAAGCTAACCGGTCAGCAGACGGGACAGGAACAGAATAACTACCCACTAGCCCTGTCCTTAAGCACAGAGGTCACAGGCAAGTTGCCCCGGTTAGGGTTTGGGATCCCGGAGAATGGTACCGGCAACCTTGGCCGGCGTGAGGTCGATCTCCTAAGGGTGCTGAAACCAGCCCATTTAAAAACATCGATAAGATTGCGAGACAATCAATGGCCGCTGCACTTACAAGCGGCCGTCCGGATTGCTGAACAACTACATAGTGAGTTGGAGCTGGCTCTTTTTCTGGGCGATAGTGAGGCAGATAACACATTGGACGCTCTGGGAACATTCCTCCAGAGCGCTCCGATTGCCCGAGTAATCATCTTTCGCGAGGCTGAAGCGTCCGTAGGTACCACCTCGCCGGACTTGATGATACAGGTGCGTCAAGTGCTGGGAAATATTCTTCCCGGCGTTCCGCTAGTAGGGGGGACGAATGGCAATTTCGCCGAACTCAACCGGCAACAGCCGAACGTTTCGGTAATGGATGGGGTGGCGTATACGATCAATCCCCAGGTCCATGCGAGCGATGAGCGTTCCCTGATTGAAGCGATTAGTGCCCAGCGCGACACAGTATCAACAACCCGAAGCTTTTGCGGGGACGTTCCGGTTATTATCAGCTCGGTGACACTTAAGCCCCCTTCAACCAGGCTGCCACCGAAGAAGAGGCCCCTTCCACAACTAATGAACTCCCGCCAACGTTGACCAGCGGCAGATGTCACTCTTTGGTGCTGCGTGGACAGTTGCTAGTATTCGTTCATTGACAGAGGGTGGCGCAGACAGTGCGACCTATTTCGAGACACACGGTTGGCGAGGGTTGATGGAGTCGTCCACGGGGAGCCCTATGCCGAGCCAATTCCACTCCTTGCCGGGCTTGGTCTTCCCTGTTTTCCAGGTCTTCAGGATGCTTGCCGGCGCGGCTGGAGCGCCCATGAGAAGGCTGCATACCTCCCACCCACTCTTGGTTGATGGATTTGCCCTGGAACTGGGTACCACTCTCAGATTGAGCAGTAGCCAATCTTCAACCACAGGCACAGAGGGTGCAACTAGATAGGTTGCCGGCAGGCAACGCACAATTCATTCGCTTGAACGAGACCACAATGCCGGATTCCAGCTTGGCGCCACAGAGGTTTCAAGAAGCAGCATCTTCGGCCGCGATCCACGATGGGGGTATCTCCACAGACCTGCTGCCGTATGAAACGTTGTTCATCGACTTAACCTGAACCTAGCTGGAGGTCTATTACAGACCCGGCCAATAAACGAAAGGAGCATATCTTCAATGACTTATTACAAAGACCGTTTTGCCGGGAAAAGGGCGATCGTAACAGGCGCTTCAAAAGGTATTGGAAAAGCAACAGCCATTCGCCTGGCTCAGGAAGGCGGGCGCGTTGGTCTGATAAGCCGGACCGAGGCTGCGCTGGAAGAAGTTGCAGCATTGATACGGCTGATGGCGGCGAGGCGCTGGTGTTGCCCGCAGATACATCGGATGAAGACCAGGTATCAGCAGCGATTGATGCGGCGGCTGCCGCCTGGGATGGTTTGGATATTGTCGTTTCCAAGTGCGGCATTGAGCTGCCGTTTGAAGATTCGGCGGCCGATTCACTCCCTCTCTCGGTTTGGCAAAAGATCATCCAATACCAACCTGACCGGTCAATTCCTGACCTGCAAACACGGTGTGCGCCACCTGCTGAAAACGGGAGCCGGTGCCGTCGTGATGGTAGGGTCCCCCTGTGGGGAAAAAGGATTCTGCTTCAAAGAGCATGCCTATACCGCCAGCAAGGGAGGCATTGTTTCGCTTATGCGTGTTATGGCTCTTGATTACGCTCCCCATAACATTCGGGTAAATGCCTGCATCCCCGGATTTATCGACACGCCAATGAATGCCCACGTCATGCGTGACCAGGAACTATTGATACGTGGAGCGACACCATACCCATGAAGCGTCCGGGACGTCGGAAGAAACGGCCGCCGTTATCTCGTTTCTGGCCTCAGAAAGAGGCCTCATATGTGCTTGGGTCGGCCTTCGTTGTTGATGGCGGGCAACTGGCCTAACTCACCAGCGGGGTAAACAAGGAGGTTAATATCGTAAAACTAAATGACAGGTAGACATAATCACGGCACTGGCGGGTAACTCTTGACTTGGCCGCTATTGGGTACGACAAGAGGCACCCATTACATCATATTACATCGTGTGGAAATTGGTTGCTGTATAGACCAAGGAGACCCTTGAGAGGAGAGAATAATGAAGAAGTTGATGTTCATGGCAAGCCTCGTATTTTTGCTGGTGGCATTGCTAGCTGCATGTACGTCTGCAGCAGAGCCTGAGACCACAGAACCTGAGGCAACTGTGGCAGCCGAGGTTGCGGTTGAAGAACCGTCTTCCGAAGAACAGGCAGCCGAAGAGCCAATGGCCGAGGCAATGGACGGAGGCGGGACTGTCGTTATGGCCCGTGATTCCGAACCATTGACCCTGAATCCGATTGGAGCCAGTGATAATGGTTCCATCTTTATGATCGTTCAGATTTTCGACACACTCGTCGAGACTCAAGATGCACCAATTCCGCAGCCGGCCCTGGCCGAGAGTTGGACCGTATCCGATGATTCAATGACCTGGACCTTCAATCTACGTGAGGGTGTACAATTCTCCAACGGCGATCCGGTAACATGTGAGGATGTCCAGTTCTCTATCGACCGGTTTGCCGATCCGGAAATCAACGTTTCCTATGGCGGATTCGGGTCGTCGATTGAAAGTACAGAATGTGTGGACGAGTCCACCTTCGTTATCCAGTTGAATCGTGTAGAAGGCGCATTCCTGGATTACCTGTCCACCTTTATCCCGTCTGTTATACCTAAAGCAGTTTATGAAGAAATGGGTGATGAGGCCTTTGGCGAAATGCCGATAGGTTCAGGTCCATACATGGTTAAGGAGTGGGAACGTGGGCAGCGCCTGGTTCTGGAGCGCAACCCTTACTACTGGAAAGAGGGCAGCCCTACGTAGATGAATTCATCATTGAGTACATTCCCGACGACAATACACGCATGCTCAAAATTGAATCCGGGGAGGCGCAAATCGCGACTGAGGTGCCTTACTCCCAGTTAGAACGAATTGGCGCATTGGACGGTGTTAATGTTCAGGTTGAGGACGTAATGGCCTGGGACGCAGTTTGGTTCAATGTGGGGAAACCACCTTTGGACGATCCCAATGTTATCCGCGCTTTGAACTATGCGACTCCAAAGGAAGCTATGTTGCAGTCCCTGATGTATGGTGCGGGAGAGATTGCAAACCATGTCATTGCCAAGGTCAAGTATTGGGACCCGACCGTGGAGCCTTACCCCTATGACCTGGAGCAGGCACAGCAATTCATGGCCGAATCTTCTGTACCGGACGGCTTTTCGATGAGTTGCCTGATCGTCTCCGGGGATCAGGTCGAACGGCAACAGGCAGAGATACTCCAGCAAGAATGGGCCAAGATCGGCGTCAATATCGAAATCGAAGCAGTTGACGTGGGAACAATTTGGGATCGCTGGACCAGCGGTGATGAAATGTGCTTCACGTATCCTGGAGCCGGCCTTTCCAGTGATGCGCTTTCTGATGACAATCTGGCGGTTGTGTTCTTCGACTATACTGGTGGGGCAGACTCTTTCTGGACGGGTTGGGATAATGCCCAGGCAACGGAACTTGTGCAGCAGGCTGGAGGTACGATCGACGAAGATGTACGTACCCAAACCTTCCACGAGTTGCAGCGACTGGTGATGGACGAGTATCCCGCAGTCCCGCTCTTCTTCATCAAGGCCCGCACAGCCGTGGCAGATGGTGTTCAGGGATTCAAGACCTTGCCCGTGAAATGGTGGAATTTGGAAGACGTTCGGTTAGAGCAGTAACTTCTCCACTACCCGTTATTAAGCAGTAAAGGGTAAACCCGTCAGGTCAGGGTCACTTATGTGACCCTGACCTGACCTCTGCCACTCTTTTCGGAGTATGTGTGTCTATTCTCACCTACATTAGCAAGCGGCTTGCCCAGGCAATTCCGGTTCTGCTAATCATCTCACTATTTGCATTTTCGATCATTCATCTCGTTCCCGGGGATCCGGTGCACGTCATGCTTGGTTCCCATGCATCTGAGGAATCAATTGCCACATTGCGTAATCAGCTTGGCTTGGATAAACCGCTAACCACGCAATACGTTGAGTTTCTAACCAAGGCAATTGGGTTGGATTTTGGGAGTTCCCTATTTCTACGTGCGCCGGTTGGACCCATCGTTGTCGAGCGGGCAAAAAACAGCGCCAGTCTCTTAATCTATGCCGTCATTGTCTCACTATCAATAGCGGTGCCACTAGCAATGCTGGCTGCAGTTCGCCGGAACCGGCTTCCCGATCACCTTGTTCGTATTTTTACGACTGTCGCGTTTGCGATGCCTGCTTTTTGGACAGCCCTACTCTTGGTACTGATATTCAGTCTGCGCCTTAAGCTCTTTCCAACATCCGGACTGGGACAAGGGTTTCCCGATCGCATCCTTAGTCTGACATTACCTGCCATAACAGTCGGGTTCTACCTGGCCCCCGTACTCCTTCGCAGTCTGAGAGCCAGCTTGACCGAAACGTTGTCGGCCGAGTTTGTTGAAGCGGCACGAGCCCGTGGCCTGAGTGAAGGGCGCGTATTGTTTAAGCATGTACTTCGGAATTCACTAATTGCCATGATCACCGTGTTAGGGGTAAATATCGGCTTCCTTATTTCCGGTGCTGTTGTAGTAGAAAATGTTTTCGCCATTCCCGGGCTTGGCTCGCTAATGGTGTCATCTGTTATCTCACGTGATTATCCGGTTGTTGTTGCTCTTATCCTGGTCTTTGGAGTAGCCGTGGTGTTTGTAAACCTTCTTGTTGATTTGTCCTACGCTGTGCTGGACCCGCGGATTCGCTTATGACATCGCCAGATTTAGATCGCGGTCACATTCCCTCAAGTGCCTGGAAGCGGCTGCAAAATCGAGCTCTCTCGGATCGCCGCTGGTCCGCCTATACGCTGTGGGCCGGTATCGTTATTATTCTTTTGATTAGTGTTATTAGTTTTGGTGCCCCGCTGTTTGGATTTACAGAACCGAATCAAACAGATTTGCTCAATACGTTGGCTCCACCATCCTGGGAACATCCCTTTGGGACAGATGATCTGGGGCGCGACGTGCTTACGCGCGTTGTTTATGCGGGTCGGGTCGACCTGACATTCGGCATCATTACCACCTATGTATCCCTCTTTATCGGCTTGTTCATTGGCGCTTTGGCCGGGTACTTTGGTGGCCTGTTCGATACGATTGTCATGCGCCTGGTTGATCTTGTTATCTCTTTCCCTTTCATCGTCTTGATTCTCGCCATAGCCGCCATTGTTGGCCCCGGGTTGACCGGTGCCTATATCGGTGTTCTGGTAGTTAGCTGGGCTTTGTACGCCCGACTTACTAGAGGAGAGATGCTGGCGATGCGCGAGAAACAGTACATTATGAATGCCCAAACGTTGGGGTATAGCACCTGGCGAATAATATTTATCCACAGCATTCCCAACTTGCTCCGCTCCAATCTTGTCTTTTCGATGTCTGATATTGTTCTCAACATACTGACTCTGGCAGCCCTGTCTTACCTGGGTCTGGGTGTTGCTCCACCAACGGCCGAATGGGGAGAAATTATTGCACAAGGGCAAAAACATTTATTTACGGCATGGTGGATATCGACCCTCCCTGGGCTGATAATTGTCCTGGTCGGTGTAGGCTTCAGTTTGGTGGGCGATGGGTTGGCCGATCGTCTGGGTGAACATGGGGGAGGCGCATGAACCAAAACACTCAGCCTTCTAACCCCGGCCAACAACATGATGGACCATTGTTGGACATTGTTGATCTGACAATAGGGTTTGCGGATGCGCGTGGAATCGTTTTGGCAGCAAACCAAATCAACCTTGAAATCCAGGCCAACCAAACTTTTGGTTTGTTGGGGGAATCTGGCTGTGGCAAAAGTATAACCCTGCGATCAATTCTGGGCCTGGTACCTTATCCCGGCGAAGTCGTCGCGGGGCAAATTTACTGGCAAGGTCATGATCTGCTGCAACTCTCCCGCAAAGAGATGGAAAGTGTTCGCGGGCTTGATATATCAATGATCTTTCAAGACCCGACATCTAGCCTGAATCCGGTCTTCACCATCGGAGATCAAATAGTTGAGACCTTGAAGGTCAAACTCAAAATGAGTAAGCAGGATGCGCAAGCGCGTGCGGTGGAGCTTCTCGAACTTGTTGGTATCCCGTCCCCAGAGCAACGCTTGAAGCTATATCCCCACCAGTTGAGTGGCGGCATGCGTCAACGAGTGATGATTGCCCTTGCCATAGCTTCACAACCGCGATTGTTGCTGGCTGATGAACCAACAACCGCATTGGACGTCACGATCCAGGATCAAATATTGAATTTACTCGCTGATATTCAGCACCAAACCGGCATGGCTATAATCCTCGTTTCCCATGATGTCGGGGTAGTCGCTCAGAATTGTGATGTCATTGCAGTGATGTATTCCGGGAAGATCATGGAGAGTGGCCTGGCCCACGATGTAATCCAAACACCACGACACCCGTATACGCGTGGCTTGTTGGAGGCAGTGCCCACACTTGAAGGGGCCGGGCAACACCACCCACTGAAGTCCATTCCAGGGCAACCACCCAACCTGGCCGATTTACCACCCGGATGCCCCTTCCAACCCCGCTGCCCATTTGTTCGTGATGAATGCGCGACGATAACCGTCCAACTGGATCACCAGCTACCGGAGCATGGTTCGGCTTGTCCCTTTGTTAGTTGAGAACTTCATGGCTACCACAAACTTCGACAGCAACGCACATCTTCTTCAGGTTGAAAATATCTACAAGTACTATGGCGGCAAGGCTAGTGTCTGGGATCGACTGCGCGGCAATTCTCCGGCTCGTCTGGTTGCACTTGATGGCGTTTCGCTCTCGTTAGACACTAATGAAGTCTTGGGTCTGGTCGGCGAGTCAGGGAGCGGGAAAACAACAACGGCACGATGTATTGTCCGGCTTGAAGATCCCGATCAAGGGCAAGTGTTTTTTGAAGGGCGGAGCATCCCTGAGGCAAAAGCGGCGGAATTGCGACAGATTCGTCGTGACGTGCAGATGATCTATCAGGACCCTTATACATCCTTGAATCCACGAATGTCGGTAGGTCAGGCAATTAGTGAACCGGCACTCGTCCATGGACTGATTGAGGCCAAAGACAGGGAGAATCTTGTTCGCGAACTGCTCGATCGTGTCGGGCTGCCCCATATGGTGGCCGAATTACGGCCGCGTGCATTATCCGGTGGGCAGCGCCAGCGTGTAGCCATTGCGCGCGCTTTGTCACTTCGACCAAAGATTATTCTGGCTGACGAAGCCGTTAGCGCTCTTGATGTATCCATTCAGGCCCAGATCCTGAATTTATTTAGCGAACTGGTGCATGATCTCGGTTTGGGGATGATCTTCATCGCGCACCAGCTCTCGGTTATTGCCCAGCTTTCGGATCGCGTTGCAATTATGTACCTGGGGCGCATTGTAGAAACAGGCCCGACAGGCGAGGTCTTTCGTAATCCACGACATCCTTATACAGGTGCATTATTGGAGGCACATCCCGAAATCGGCGTCGAAAAGCGACAAGAGCCTGCGCTTCAGGGAGAACTGCCTTCTCCTTACAACATTCCCAAAGGGTGTCGATTCAATACGCGGTGCCCTCTGGTTGAAAAAGTATGCTTTGAAGTTGATCCACCGCGAATAGAGGTCACTCCCGGACACTATTCCTGGTGCCATGTGTTACCGGATCTAAGACAGAGTAGCCGCGTTTTCCAGGAACGCTTTCCTGACCAACAACCAGAACAACCTGCAGGACTGGATAGCTCATCTCAGGACCAAGATCACAAAACGGATAACAACGAGGGTCAACCCTAACCCCCGAAAATAAAGGAGATTTTTCATGTACCCGGTTAATTACTCGAAGTTCAGTTATTACAAGATTGAGAATGATGACCTGGATTCTCTTGAGCCTGAGCCGTTGGAACTGCTGGGTGGCGGTCTCTGGCGAATGGTTGGCGTTGGAATCGATGAGCCCTGTGTGCAGGTCGTGTTCGAAGACTTTTTCCCCGGTAATGAATACCGCTGGACTACATGGGTTGACCAGATAGATTTTGTTACACAAGGTAAAGCAGAGATCACCTTCTACCAACCACCGGCCCTCGAAGAGAAGAAAACCATTGTTGTGGAAGCCCCTGCATCTACTTGATCCCGCGTGGGACACCGTTGGTATGGAAGATATTGGGCGACGAAGTATATCGCCATATCTCATTTGATATACCGAACCCATTGTTCCCGACTGAGCTGGCAAAAAGCGTACGCGAGAGCAAGTAAAACGAAAGCTGGTTTACAGCACTATCAAACAAATAAGTCAACCACACTCTCTGAATCGACACTTGGGCGTTTGTCGATACTCACGCCTTTAACAAAGAAGGAGCGCCATGATGAGCGTATACCACCACTGTATTCAAATCGAAACTGATCCCCGTCCGGAATTTTATGACGTAACAGATCAGGTTAAAGAAGCTATCACCCAGTCAGGTATTGAGGATGGCATTGTTGCTGTTTTCTCACAGCACACAACCTGTAGTGTCATCATCCAGGAAGATTCACTGGATGAAACCTTCAATGGAACAAAGTTTGTCTTCCAGGATCTGCTTGATGTTCTGGAGGGATTAATACCTACCTGTCGGAAAGAAGGGCAATACATGCATCCCGGCCCTAAATGTGTGGACCATTCTGTGAATGTCATTAAAGAGGCAAAAGCCTGGACTCTGAATACAGACGCTCATCTTCGCTCGGCACTTATAGGGCGCTCCGAATCGATCCCGCTTATCGCCGGGAAACTGGAACTGGGAGAACATGGCAAGGTCTATTTTGCTGATTTCGACGGTACACATGGACGCCGACGAAAAGTCCACGTGCAGATCGTGGGGGAATAATCAGATACGACGCGAACTGCAATGAACTAGGTGCTGTTACCACAGAGCGGGATCGGCCACACGTCTTCGACGATCCCATCACGAATGACATAAAACCGATCAAATTGTTTTATCGTCCCGTTTGCATCGCGGACCTCAAGCTCGATCTTGGCACCAAGAGGCGGCCGGGCTTCGGCGTCGACTGCCAGAATGCGGCCGTGTTCATCGCTCAATGAACGTACTTGAAGACCTTCCGGCTGCTTAACCCCAGGGTCGCCCAGGGCAGTACTGACCGACTTCTGTCCGGCATCAATTATCGCCAGGCCACCTGCACCCGGATAAACCGGACGACTGGTGACTGTGGAGAGTACACTCAACGCAGGTTCAAATTCGTGGATGCCATGGTCACGAAAGGCCGTATCCATCAACAAATATGACCCGGCCTGAACCTCGGTAATTCCGTCAACGCTTGCTGCAAAACGATAGGTAAAGGTACCGGCGGCACTCACAATGGAGATGGGCACCCCAGCGTCTTCAAGGTAACGACGTGTGTCGGCCAGGAGTGTATTAGCCTTGAGCGATAGGGCCTCACGTTCGGATTCAGTAACCTTAAGTGTACAATGACCATCGTAGCCCATGAGACCCAAGAACGATAGTCCTGGCTGATTAAGAATCAGTTGGGCCAACTCTAAAGTTGGACCATAAGGAGCAACTCCACAGCGGTTGTGGCCGATATTCACCTCTATCAGGACACCAAGCCTCACTCCGGCCGCCTGGGCAGCTTGGGCCAACTCCAATATATTGATCGGGTTGTCTACAGCAACCTTGACGTCACAATGTCGGGCCAGTTCCATCAGACGGTCTATCTTCCGTGATCCCACAATCTGATTGGCAATTAAAATGTCATGGATACCGGCGGCCGCTAAAGTTTCTGCTTCAGAAAGCTTGGCACAAGTCATCCCGATAGCGCCCGCCTCTAATTGCCGTTGGGCCAATTGTGGTGTGGCTTTATGCAGCTTAACATGTGGACGTAAATTAACCCCGGTGCCGTTTAGATATTCTGTCATTCGCTTCAGGTTGCTTTCCATGATTGGTAAGTTCACCAGAAGTGCCGGTGTATCTAGCTCATGGACATCCATACCAATGACAGTCTCAGTTGTATTCATTCTTCGTTCCATTTGCATCAAGGGTTTACAAGACTCTAGTATCATAGCAAGGAACTTCATACGAGGCGTATATTTCCCACTAGCCTGTTGGCGTTCACGTTGTGGCATTTTTGTGGCATAATGCGCTCGCTCGCTGTGCCGGTTTTTGGAATAGATATGAACACCGGGTTATGTATCATCCAGGTACACGGTAAGATATCACGTCAGAAGGGGTAATCGCTTTGGCTACGATCAGAAGAAGCACGTCCGATTTAGAGACAAAGCTGGCGAACTACCTGCTGTCCATGAAAGAAGGTGAACAGTTACTTGGCATTCGTGACCTGACCGAAAAATTCGGTGCCAGCCTGGGCTCAGTTTCCACAACGCTAAACTATTTCGAAGAGATTAACGCCGTATCGATCAAAAAGCGCGGACGGTTGGGTTCAACGCTGGAGGAAAAGTCGCTCGGTAAGCTGTGGGGGATTATTGAAGGCGGACCGATGGTCATTGCGTTGACCCTGCCTTCTTTTACCAAGTGCGAAGGGTTGGCTACGGCCATATATTCCTTGCTCAATAATGCCGGCGTTGAAACGTACCTGATCTTTATTCGGGGATCTATCAGCCGGCTCAGGGCGCTGCGCAGCGGTCATTG
This sequence comes from Chloroflexota bacterium, assembly GCA_041390945.1. Lineage (GTDB taxonomy): Bacteria > Chloroflexota > Anaerolineae > Promineifilales > Promineifilaceae > Promineifilum. The sequence continues at coordinate 146,346 of JAWKOY010000017.1, read as the reverse complement.
CCATGCAACAGTCATTTCGGCTATGGCTGCGGATGAGCTCAGTGGGGAAGGAGAGACGACCCTCCTGACATTACCCCCGGAAAGCTTCGTCAAAGAACATCGCGTTTTTTATCGACGGAACCGTATGAATGCCGGTGATCCCCTCATTGTAGGAATCGATCATGATTCGTTCGATGTTGCTTACCTAACGGAACTCGAATTCGGTGGGGACGACGTGATCTTTCAGGAATTGACCTTTACTCAAATTGACTTGCATATGGCTGAAAGTGCAGTAGACGCGGCCATATCTAACAGTGATCATCTGGAGCGTATGGTTGGTGATGAGATCGCCTCCAGATCGCTATCTCCAGAAGTCAGGGCCACTATTAGCGATCGAGGTACATCGGCCGCTTTTGTCGCTCGTGTAGATGATGTCGCAACACAAATCGTATTAACTGAGGTGCTTGTTCCCAATCAGGTGCTGAATATCCAACAGCAGGTTGTTGACCGGAAGCTTGTGCCTCGATACTAAAGTGTGATGACAATTGATATGGGATTTCCTGATACGCAGCCGGGAGCGCGTGAATCCGGTGGCGACATTTGAGGACAACGACCGTCTGGTCGTAATTGCCTCCAAGGGTGGCGCGCCGACGAACCCGGACTGATATTACAACATCGTTGCTCACCCGGATGTCGAGGTGGAATACGGGACGGATCGATCTGTACGGGAAGATGGAAAAGGCGTTTAGTGGGTTTTCGGAGTACAAGGAAAAGACGGAGCGGGTTATTCCGATGATCACGTTGACGCGCGTTGACTAGACGAGCGCGATTGTTGAGGGTGATCAGTCACAGGTATCGTTGATTGGCCTGGGTACAGACGGCCAAAACCCTACCGCCCTACCGCGCGCAGAGAATTCGGCCGCAGTTATCGCAGTAGACGATATTGCCCCGGTCAATATCCTTGATCCGGTGTTCCGGCACCGACACCTGGCAGCCCATGCACTTGCCGTTTTTCAGCTCCACCACGCCGACGCCGCCCTTCTGTTTCGCCAGACGCTCATAGGTGCTCAGCATGGCGGGAGTGACCTTGACCGCCTTTTGTCGCGCAACACAGCCCAACTGCACCAACCGCACGGCCAGCTTTTGTTGCTCCGCCTTAAGCGACTTGAGTGATTCTTCCCGCGCGGCGGTTAAACGTCCAGATGCCTGGTCCGTCTGAGTAGCCTCCTGCTCCTCCGAAAGCCATCAGCGCTTCCAGCACGTCCGTCTCCAGCGTGTCCCGCCGCCGTCCCAATGATTCGATCTCGTGCTGGAGATCGGTCAGTTCCTTGGGGTTTTTCACGTCCCCGGAGTAGAGTCGTTGCTCGGACTGGCGGCGCGCCTTGTCGTTGACGCTGCCCAACTCCAGCGACAGGTTCTTGTGGGTGGCGCGGGCAGTCTGGCTGCGTCTCGGCGAATTTCCACCTGCTGGCGGGCGGCCAGCAGTGCGGCAGTCTCTTTTGTGCCTGCAACACCTCGCCCAACTGCTGTTTCTTTTCGCGGATTTCGGTATCAAATTGCTGTAGATCGTAGAGGGTTTGTAGTTGGCTCATAATAAATGCATCCCGATAGTACGCGTGAGTGCATTGTAGCACATTGATCGCCTGCGGTGAACGAACGGCCGATCGCCTTTCCCTGTCTGTCGCCGGGCATGGTATAATCCCTGCCCTATGGTGGCGAATATGTTGGAATTGGGCGAGCAGCCTACACGCCGGAGGATGCAGAGTGGGACGCTTTCGTGGCGGCGCGCATCCTAGCGGTAACATTTTGCAGACAACCAACTGGGCCCGGCTGAAGAACCGGTTCGGCTGGTCGTCGGAGCGGGTCTGGATGCGGCGCAACGGCCGTCTGGTCGGCGGGGCGCAAATCCTGTACCGGTCAGTGGGGTTGGGCATCATCAAGCTCGGCTATATCCCCCACGGCCCGCTGGTGGACTGGCATGATCCCGAACGAGAGTTGAGAGTGTTATTTGCTCAATCATGTGGACCAGTCGGCCCGTGGGAGCCGGGTTGGTGAAGAGTAGAACCGCGCATCTGGCAGGATGATGTTTCGGCCGACGTGTGGGCCGACCTGTGCACGGCCCACGGCACGAACCGGCAAACGGATACCATCCAGCCGCCGAATACCATTCTCATTGACCTGCGGCCGTCGCTGGATGACATCATGGCGGCCATGAAGCAGAAGACCCGTTACAACATCCGGCTGTCAAAGAAGAAGGGCGTCACCGTTCGCCACAGGACGGAGAGGACATAACCGCCTTCTACCGATTGATGCAGACCACAGGCCAGCGGGACAGCTTCGGCATTCACGAACCAACCTACTACGGCGCGGCTTATGAGATATTTGCACCGGATCAGGCGACACTGATCATGGCCGAATATGAGGGTCGGCCGTTGGCCGGAGCGATGGTTTTCGCCTATGGCAATACGGCCCGCGTATTTCTACGGCGCATCAAGCGATGAAGAACGCCAGCGTATGCCTACCTACGCCGTTCAGTGGGCGGCCATTCAGTGGGCCAAGGCCCGCGGCTGCACGACTTATGATATGTGGGGTATCCCCGACGCACCGGAAGCCGAACTGGAAGCGCAGTTCACCGAACGAAAGGATGGCCTCTGGCCGGTCTATCGTTTCAAGCGCGGCTTTGGCGGCGAGATTAAACGCGCACGGTGGGGGCGGCCGACCGGTCATACAATGCGCTGTTACAGCGTCTGTACCGCTGGCGGCGCGGCGTCTGATCGGCCGATTCCCGGTTACAGGAAGAAGAACGCCACGGCCAGAATGGCATACAGCACCAGCAGCATGGACCCTTCCAGCCAGTTGCTCTTGCCGTCCAGCGACACGAACGCGGCGATAATTGCCGCCGCTGCTACAGCCAGTATCTCGTAGAGGTTGAATTCAGCGGCATCCGGGTTGCCCAACGCCAGGCTGATGAAGACCAGCAGCGGCGCGACAAAGGCGATTGCAGGGCTGGACCCAATGGCGATCCCCAGACTCAGGTCCATCTTGTTTTTGATAGCGACCTGGACCGCTACGGAGTATTCGCTTCTGCATTGCCGACCAGCAGGATGAGATATTGAGGAAGAACTCCGCTCAGACCCAGTGCCTCCGTTACCGGCTCTACCGCCGACGAGGAATTCCTCAGCACGGCAACCAAAGGCGACGGCTATCACCAATATGATCACTGCATGCGTCGTGGACCAGCCCTCCGGGCATGACTTCGCGAGACTGCAAGGGTCGGCCTCGTGGGTGCGGGAGGTGAAGGTAGAATCGTCAGACCCATGACCAAAATGGCGATGGCCAAGCGATGCTGAATACTCCACCTTCTGAAAGTCAGGTTCCAACCCTGGTTAAAGATGGACGGGATCGCCAGGGCGAATACCGACAGGACCAATAGCGTTGCGTCAATACCGGCGTTGGCCCGGTTGAAACGCTGTACCCCGTTCGAATCCGCCGATGAGCAGCGAGAGGCCCATGATGAGCAACAGGTTGCAAGAATGGAGCCGGTGATGGACGCCAATACCAGCGTGATCAGCCCTGACGCAAGGCGGAGATACTGATGATGAGTTCGGCCACGTTGCCCAGCGTGGCGTTGAGCAGACCGCCTGCCCGTTCGCCGACCTTTTCGGCCAGGGATTCAGTGCCCTCGCCAATGAGACCGGCCAGAGGAATAACGCCCAAAGCTGATACCACCAGGATCAAGACCGGGTTGGCATGGGTGAACTCCAGCACAAGGCCAGGGGGGAACAAATGGCAAGAGCAGCAACATGACTGTGCCCAAACCGGTCCAATGTTTGATGGTATCCATCACGCCTCCCAAACTTGAAGTCTTTTTGTTTGCCTGAAATCGGTTTGATTTCCAAAAGCGGTATCCGGCGAAAGTATAACAAACGCGACGGAGACGTCACACCTCCACCTGTGCAGAGTTCAGGCGAATACAGTACCATTGGGCCGGAAAGCGGCTTCAAAGGCCGCCGATTTTGTGAATACGATATGACCTCATTCGGCGGCGAAAGCCCCTACCGGGCAACGACCTTCAGACTGAACAGTCACCGGCCGTCTGGCAGCAGACGCTGGCAAAACTGCCGCATGCCCATGCCCTGCAAAGTTGGGTGTGGGGACAGTTCAAGGCACGATGGGGCTGGACGGCCATGCCGTTGACGATGGCCGTCGGCGGTAACCACTCGGAGTCTATTGCTGCCGCGCTGGTACTCAAACGGCAGCTTCCGCGACTACCGTTCTCTGTGCTCTATATACCCAAGGGGTCCGGTTTTCGACTACCGGGATGCCCAATTGCGGGGAGAGTATTACTGTCCGCTGGAGCAACTGGCGCGCGTCGCGAACAGGCGATCTTCATCAAGATTGACCGAGATCGTCAGAATCCTGGGGCGTGGAGGAAGAGCGGACTTCCATGGGTGAGGACGCAAGTGGTTCAAACCTTGCAGGCGCGCGGCGGCTGGGTTGAATCGGCCGAGAACAAATCCAGTTTCATGTACGGTCGAAATTTATCTTGACCAAACCGAAGACCAACTGCTGGCCATGAAGCAAAAAGACCCGCTACAATATCCGGCTGGCCGGGCGCAAGGGCATTACGATCCGGGATGGGACGGCCGATGATCTGCCGATGATCTATGCCATGTATCAGGGATACGGCCGCCCGTGACGGGTTTGCCATCCGGCGGCCCGGCCTATTACCCAGCGATGGCTGGCAAGCCCTGGCGATGCAGGGATGGCCCGCCCGCTGATTGCTGAATACGAAGGACGGCCGATCGCGGCCGTGATTCATAAGTGCGCCACGGCGAACGGGCAATTTACATGTATGGGGCTTCCAGCAACGAGGAGCGTGACCGGATGCCCAACTACCTGCTGCAGTGAAGCCATTCGCTGGGCGAAGGGCATAGGTTGTACGGTCTATGATATGTGAGGCGCGCGCCGGACGAGTTTGTGGAAGGCGACCGCGCATGTGGGGTGTGTGGCGGTTTAAGTCCGGCTTCAACGGCGAAGTGGTGCATTTTATTGGCGCCTGGGATTATCCGACCTCTCGTCTGTGGTACCGTCTCTATACTGATATGATTCCCCGCTACCTGGACCTGTTGCGCGCCCCGGAACGGCTCTTGCCCAAACGGAAAGCATGTCCTGACGGAGTACCACCCGGCTTCATCGACACCCAAACCAAACGCGTTACAATACAGGCCTAATCCTGTGACGGGCCGGAATCAATCCCGGCTCAGGTCAGCGGATAAATTCTAACGAGTAGAGTACTGAATGGATCCAAAGTTTCCTGATCGTGCGCTCGCCTATTTGCCCACACCCATTGATCACGTCTGGATCGAGCTGGGCGAAGTATCTTGGCGGCGGAACTGCTGATAAAGCGTGATGACCAGACCGAGCCTGGCGACGGGCGGCAACAAGACGCGCGCAAGCTGGAATTTCTGGTAGCTGATGCCACAGCTCAGAGCGATCACTGTTGACTACCGGCGCGCCGCAGAGTAACCACTGCCGGCAAACGGCAAACTGCGGCTACCGCGCGAGTATGGCCTGGGTGCAGTCTCGTTCTGTGACGGAAACAAAAGACGACGACAGGTAACATGTTGCTGGATGAGCTGCTGGGGAGGCGCATCTCTGCTGGACCGAGGCCAGGATTGCAATGCAGCCGTCAACGGTGTGATATCAGACCTGCGCTCGGCCGGGCGACGGCCGTACTGCTTATCCCCCTCGGCGGCTCGAACGTTATTGGTGCAACCGGCTACGTCGGCGATGCAGGTTAGCTGTATCGAATGGAAGAGCAGCATCTGAATGTTGACTTCATCGTATTCGCCACCAGCAGTGGGACTCACGCCGGTATCGCGCTGGGAGCCAAGGTGTACGGCCTGCGCAGCAAGCTGCTGCCCAGGTATCAGCGTCGATCATCCCGCTGACGTTTTGCAACCACAGGTAGCCGCGCTGGAGTACGCGCAACAGCGACGCATCTTGGCTTTGGGGACGTTGTCCATTGCTGACCTAATCGACATTAACGACGATTACCTCGGTGAGGGTACGCCAAGGTCAGGAAACGGAACGGGAGGCCATCCAATTGACGGCGCGTCTGGAGGGGATTCTGCTCGATCCCGTCTATACCGGCCGTGCCATGGGTGGGCTGATTGATCTGATTCGCTGGGGAGCCTTCCACACGCGGGCAGCGTGTTCTGTTTTGGCACACAGGCGGAACGGCAACTTTACCGGCGTTTGCCGACCGTTTACTCATCTGGCTGGAGTTTAATATGGCTTCTAATGCTCCGTCACCGACCACCCTCAGGGTTATCGCGTCTGATGTACCGTGCTCCCATTACCCTCTACCACTTGGGACTGGGCGGATTGATGGGAAGCGATTTGTGCTTGTCAACCATATCGGCCGCAAAAGGCGAAACCGCGTCAGGTTGTCCTTGAAGTTGTTGACTACGATGAAGCCACGAACACCCCTACGGTCGTTTCTGCACGGGGACCGAAGTCTGACTGGTACCAGAATATCATCAAACACCCTGAGGTGAACATTCAGCTTGGGAGCCGCAAGATGGCCGTGAAGGCTGATCCGTACTCCCCGGAAGCGTGTGGGAAGCGATGGTAAGATTATTCAACGGCATCCGGGTGCCGCTAAAAATCTCTCAACCTGGTTGGGTATGATGTATCGGGCAGCGAGGAGATTACCGGCGTATTGGGCAAGAGAGTTTACCGGTTTGTTGCCCTGAGGCCGGTTTAATTCGCCATATCTATGCCATCCCACTCTGCCGGATTAACTTGGACGATGAACATTGGCTAAATATCAGGCAACGTTTTCTTGAGCAATTCGGCACAGAGCCTTGCTAATCGCCCACGCACCGGGACGCGTTAATCTGATTGAGTGAACATACTGGCTACAACGACAGTTCGTCTTGCCCGCAGCGATCGATCGTGCCCGTCTGGATGCTGCCCGACCCCGCGAGTTGTCATCTGTCATTGCATGCACTGGCCTTTGCCGACCGGGTTGATGTCGATTTGGAGGAGGATGGTCAATGACGATCCCGGCTGGCCTGAATACATTAAGGGCGTGGCCCATGTGCTGACCCAGGATGGATACTCCACACCTGGCCGGATGGGACGGGGTCGTTGGTGGGGATGTCGATAGAGGCTGGGCTATCATCTTCGGCCACTTTGGAACTAGCGACGGCGCGTGTGTGTTTGCCGGGCTGGGCGAGTGGGCCTGGGACCCCAAAGCGATGGCTCTGGTTGGGCAGCGGGCAGAAAATGGGTGGGTCGGCATGAACTGCGGCATCATGGACCAGTTAATTTCGGCTGCCGGGGAAGAAGACTACGCCCTGCTGATCGACTGTCGTTCGCTTGACGTGGAACCGGCCCCATTACCGCCTGACACCGCAGTCATCATTCTGGACAGCAACCCGCCGTGGGTTAGTGGATTCCAGCATACAACGAACGCCGTGAGCAGTGTGAGGACGCGGCCCGTTTCTTTGGTGTGCCGGCGCTTTGCGCGACGTAACCTTGGACATATTCCACGCGCGCGAATCGAACTTGCCCCGCTTACGCGCAAGCGGGCAAGGCGTTATCTAGAAAACGAACGCACATTGCAGGCGGCCGATGCCATGCGTCGCGGAACGCTGCTGAAGTAAAGGCCGAAAGCTGATGAACTGGCCATGTCCAGCATGCTTGCCGATGACACACAGATCTCGCGTGAGATGGATATAATGGCCGAAGCAAGAGCCTCGAACCCGGCGGCCTACAGCGCCCGAGAATGACCGGCTTGGCGGTTTTTTTTTTTTTTTTTTTTTTTTTGGCGGCATAGTGCCGTGAAGCTCTGGTGCGCCGTTTGCACCCGGCACCGGATGAGGTTGCCACAGCCACTACCGGCAAGGCCACCGGGCTGGGCCGGAAGTGTACGTTTGTAAAGCGGCCGCCGGCGCTTCTATCGTAGCTCTATAAGCGGAACTCTGGAAATTCAATAGCCTGCCGGACCCGGCATTAAGGTCGCCTGAGGATACCCACGAGAGCGGAAGGATAACATAATGACCCAAACCCGCTTTCCTATGAAATAAGTATTGAAGTAGCCTTTCGTGATAGTGACGCCATGAGGCCCATGCTTGAACAATGCTGTCTTCTTCGCCTGCTTTGAGACAGTCCGCATCAAATACCTGGGCGAAATAACAGAAAACAACAGCCTGTTCGGCACTGAACTGCTTGACCACTTATTCTTGTTGAGGCCAGGCGCTGCATGCCTGATCGCCTGCGCGCGCTATCGCCGGCAGTTGCGAATCAACACCGGCATCTCGCGCTTCGGCAACAAGAGCTTTGACATGCTCTACCGCCGTTGAAATTGGCGAAACGTACATCATCGCCTACGGCAAAACGATTCAGGTGATGTACGACTATATTTCGCATGGCGCTTTTTCAAATCCTGATGAACTGAAGCAGTGCGTGGCCGACTTCCATGAGATTGGACGCCGCTATTTATGAGAATATACTGGTGACGGTGGAGACGGCTGGTCCGTAGCCACTCAATCTCGCCGTTGCTGTCCCATAGGAACTCCAGCCTTCAAGTTGATGAGGGGTTCGTCAGGGGCCGCGATCCTGTCATCCCCAAAGAACGCCTTTGCGGCTGGGCGGCGGCGGGAAGGTACCGGAGAGTCTTTGTCCGGGAAGCCGCCCTGTGCTGGCGTATGAACATCAGGACGCCATCCTCAAGATACAGATTCAGGACAATGATCAGCATAGCCTGATAGGTACCCAGATAGGAGGTCATTTTCACCTCGCTCCGGGGAATGTACTGCAACTCCGGCTCGCGCAGCCCTAGGTAATGATCAAGCGCCCAGTTAACGGCGCTGTCATGGAGCATAGGCTGCCTTCTTCGGCGTTTGTCAGAATGGTGATGGCGAAGTCGTGCGACGGAACCATCAGAAAGCGGAGAGCTGTCCATTGGTAGCCCCGCCATGCATGACGATGGGCACACCGTCGATGGATTTCAACAGCCAGCTCAGCCCCATCTCGCGACCCAGGTTGGCCGGGTGCAAAGCGGTTTGCATCTGCATGGTTTCGGGGGGTCAGGAGACGTGCCCCGGAAGCGGCCGTCCCGTCGCCAGGTGGAACCAGGCGTAAATCCGCTGGTCGCGGACCGAGGACAGATACCACCGGCAGCATGGGCGGACCGGTGAGGGCCCACGGCCCGTTCAACAACCGGGCCGTTTTCTCCGTCTACCCGGTGGCCGACCACAAACCGGCGCGAGATAACGTCATTGGCATAGAGAAGAAGGTGTTCTCCAGACCCAGCGGGTCAAGAACCAACTCCTGCATGGCTTCCTCATACGTTTGCCCGGTGACGGCTTCGATGACGCGTCAGCAGACTGAACCCGGCGTTGTTGTAGGACCAGAGTGGCCCACCAGGACAACCTGCGGCAGCGATGCCATCTCCTCCACATAGCGAGGAATCAGAGCGTCATCCCCGCTGCCGGTTTCGCTAAAGTAGTCACCGGCCCAACCGCCCATGTGGGTTATCAGGTGCCGGACAACGACAGCCTCCTGCGCTTCCGGATCAGCCAGCTTAAGCTCCGGTATATAGCTGCTGACCGGCGCTTCCAGATCGATTTGCCCATTTCAACCAGTCGCATGACCTTGCGGCCGTTCCGTAATCTTGGTGGTCGAGCCGATCTGAAACAGGGTATCGGCCGTGACCGGGAGCAGGTTCTCCACACTGGTGACGCCCAGCCCGGCCATCTGTGTTTCCCGGAGTGCAATAGGCCTACGGCAGCGACGCCGGGGACGCCCAACCAGGCCATCTCTCCGCAGATAAATTCGCAAAGCGCCAGGAAGTCGGGATCCGTGTTGTCATGCTGGATAGAAATGGTGGTCATTGCAATTGCCTCCACAGGGATTAAGGGGATTCAGTGTTCACGGTGGATCGCCGTCTCGATGACAATGCCAAAAATCCAGGGCACATGTGACCTGTTACGACTATAATTCTTCCTCATGCCCATCGCCTTTAGCATAATTGGCCTGGTACTTGGCCTGGGGATCAACCGGTTGGTTGTCCATTGGCCGGGAGAACAGGCGCCTCACGATTCGACATCCCGGCATACACAGGTGTATTGGATGACGCCAGTGCTGGCCGCGGGGAGTATCGGCGTGCTGGCGCTGGTTCAAACTGATATGCGCCAATTTATCGTGGACGGTGGGTTTCTTGTCTTGTTGCTACTGGCGGCGCTGGATGTTGAATACCGGATTATCCCCAACATTATTATGTTTCCGGCCACACTGGCCGCCATTGTATTTAGCCCAATTGCCACACCGCTTTCGGCCGTTGCCGGAGCAGGAGCCGGCCTGCTGTTCTTCGGCGCGTTACGCTGGATAGGGACACGACTGTACGGTATTCCGGTTCTGGGGATGGGGATGTCAAGCTGGTGATGTTGCTTGGGGCAATTGTGGGCGTGATGTATATCTGGCCGGTGGTAGCCGCCGGAATGCTTCTGAGCGGTGTCGTGGCGGCTGCGCTGCTGATCGGCCGGCGCGTGGAACGCGGAGCAACCCTGCCTTACGGATCGTTTCTGGCCTTGACCGGGCTTTTGGCCCTGTTATTTGCCCTGCCCGGCTGACTCCGCAATTTTGATACTTTTTCCGTGAAAGGGTAGAGATGCCCGTATGAGCGAGATTGTCGTCCGATCGCTGGAAAATATGGACGAGTTTGTTCAAGCTGAACAGATTCAACTGGACGCCTGGCATATGGCTGATCGCGAGGCGATCCCCGGTCATGCCATGCACGCCATGCAGCAAAATGGTGCCCTGGTGTTGGGTGCGTTTGACGGCGGCGATATGGTTGGCTTCGCATTGGCTATCCTGGCGACGATTGAGGATAGTAACAATCGCCCCGATCAGGTTGCCGCAGCCCGCCTCAAGATGTATTCAGTCATCGCCGGGGTCCTGCCGGAATACCAAAAAAGCGGCGTCGGCTTTCAATTGAAGATGGCGCAACGGGAATATGCACTACGTATTGGTATTCGTCTTATTACCTGGACGTATGATCCTCTGAAAGTGTGAACGGGCGCTTCAACATCGGCAAACTGGGAGCGGTTGTAAACCTATCACCGCAATTTCCACGGTGATATGGGTGGTATCAATGCCGGACTGCCCACTGATCGCTTTGATGTTCAGTGGTGGTTGACCAGTAACCGTGCCCAGGCCCGCGCTAGCGTTGGCGGCCGTTAAAACTGGACTCTTTGCTGGGTGGCGGGGCCATTGTGGTGAACAGGCGACGTTTAATTCCGGCCGGGCTGCCGGTACTCGCTGAACTACATCAGCCATCCCAGCACCAACCCAGCCCTGATATTGGTGGAAATTCCGGCCGATATGCAGGCCATTAGACGCAACGACCCGGAACTGGCGCGGAGCTGGCGTTATCATACGCGTGATGTCTTTGAGCGGCTGTTTGCTGACGGCTATCTGATCATGATTTTTGTCAGTTATCACGATCGGGACGATCACTCGCGCAGTTACTATTTATTGGCCCATCGGGACGGATAACCCTGTTATGAAAATCGAACGTGTAGATCTCTATCATGTCAGTCCAGATGCTGGTCAGCCCTTTTTGTGACCAGCTTCGGCCCGCAACTCAAACGCGACTGCCTGCTGGTAACGTTTCACAGCGAAGGGAGCTTTCGGCCTGGGGTGAATGTGTAGCGACCAACGACCCCGGTTATAGCTATGAAACAGTCGGGACAGCTTGGCACGTATTGGAAGGCTTCCTCATCCCGGCCCTGGTTGGCCGCGACATTGAGGAGCCGGAGGACCTGGCTACCGCACTTAAATTTGTCCGCGGCCATCCCCTGGCGAAGGCAGCGCTGGACCAGGCTATCTGGGACCTGGCAGCGCAGCGGGACGGGGTTTCCATGGCTGCCAAACTGGCCGAGCCGTACGCCGAGGGTCCACGGGACCGGGTGAAGGTCGGTGTGAGCATCGGCATTCAGCCCTCCATTGAACATACTCTGGAAGTGATACAGGGCTATTTCGATGATGGGTATCGTCGCATCAAACTGAAGATTAAACCGGGTCATGATGTGCCGTTGGCGAAAGCGGCACGCGAGGCTTTCCCTGACCTGCCGATTATGCTGGATGCCAATTCCGCCTATACGCTGGATGACGTGGCGGTTTTCCAGGCCATGGATGACCTGAATCTGTTGATGCTGGAGCAGCCGTTGGGCTATGAGGACATTTACGATCATAGTCTCCTCCGGCCGCAGATTGCCTCACCGTTGTGCCTGGATGAGAGCATCCATTCGGCCGATCACGCCCGCTTCGCGCTGGCGATTGGCGCGTGCGACATCATCAATGTCAAACCGTCGCGTGTTGCCGGTTGGACGGAAGCCCGGCGGATTCACGATCTATGCCGCTCAGCCGGTATGCCGTTGTGGGTTGGCGGAATGCTGGAGACAGGTGTGGGGCGGGCGGCGCAACTGGCACTGGCCTCGTTGCCCGGCTTTACGTTGCCCGGCGATATCTCGGCCACAGACCGGTATTATGAGCAGGATATCACGGAGCCGTTTTTCCTCAATACGGAGGACAGTACGATTGACGTTCCGTCCGGGCCGGGCCTCGGTGTGACCGTCGATCAGAAGCAACTGGATGCCGTCACGGTGCGTCGCGAGACGTTCACCGCCTGAATAAGGAGTTAGTGAAACGCCGATGTTTACAGACAAGATCGTAACTTTTATTGGAAGCGGCGTGATGGGCGAGGCCATGATCCGCGGCCTGCTGAGCCGCGACCTCGTTACGCCGGAGCAGATTCTCGCAGCCGATCCGCTGCCGGAACGACTGGCGGAACTGGAAGCGCGCTACGGCATAAAAACTACAACCGATAACGCCGCAGCAGCCGAAGCCGGCCAGATTGTTGTCCTGTCGGTCAAGCCCCAAAATCTGCCGATGGTACTGCCGGCCATTCGCGGTCATTTGCGCCGCCAGGACTTGCTCCTGTCTATTATTGCCGGTGCGCCCATTCGCCAGTTGGCAGACGGCGCTGCCCATGCGGCCGTTGTCCGGGCCATGCCCAACACGCCGGCCCAGATTAGTGAGGGGATGACGGTCTGGACGGCTACGCCGGAAGTGGGCGAGGAGCAGAGGGATCAGGCCCAGGCGATTCTGGGTGCATTGGGCGAGGAGCTTTTCGTTGATGACGAAGGCTATCTCGACATGGCGACGGCTCTCAGCGGTACCGGCCCGGCGTATATCTTCATGTTTATGGAAGCCATGATTGACGCCGGCGTCCACCTGGGATTTTCGCGGCGTATTGCCGAACAACTGGTGCTTCAGACCATGCGCGGCTCGATCGATTACGCCGACCAGTCCGGCAAGCATGTGGCTGAGCTTCGTAACCAGGTCACGTCTCCCGGAGGAACGACGGCCGCAGCACTCTATCAACTGGAGAAGGGTGGATTGCGGACGGTGGTCTCGCGTGGTATCTGGGCTGCCTATCAACGGTCGGTCGAGCTGGGCCAGGGGGAGAAAGTCAAGGGGCCTAATTGAGTTCCTTTGCTCCCCAACCTGATACGCTCGTTGTCGTGATGCGCGACGGCCGTCGACACTGGCGCTTTATTGACCTTGTTGAGACGGTTGAAGCGCGGCAGCCGGAAACCGTTCCCGCTGCCCTGGAGCGAATCGAGCAGGCCGTAACCGATCGCGGCCTGTATGCAGCCGGGTATATTGCCTATGAAGCCGCTGCCGTCTACGGGCTTTCAGTTCATTCGCTTCCTGAAGGAGAAATGCCCTGCCTCTGGTTTGGGTTGTTCCGGGACAGGGAACCGGTCGATATCCTCCCGACAGACAGCTCATATACGTTTGGCGAATGGACCCTTCCATTAGCGAATCTGACTACCTCAAAGCTGTCGACACCATCAGGGACGCCATTGCCGCCGGCATCACCTATCAGGCCAACCTGACCTTCAATTTGCATGCTGCATTTGATGGCGATCCGTGGGCATTGTATGTGGCCCTGGATAATGCCCAACGGGCTGCCTATACCGCCTATCTGGATATGGGGCAGTATGTCATTTGCTGCGCGTCGCCGGAACTGTTCTTCCGACGGGACGGGGATCGGATTACCTCCCGGCCCATGAAGGGCACAGCCCCGCGCGGGCTGACAACGGCCGAAGATCGCGAGCAGGTCGAATGGCTGGCGAATTCCGAGAAGAATCGGGCGGAGAATGTCATGATCGTGGACATGATCCGCAATGATTTCGGCCGTGTCGCAACCATCGGCAGTGTTCGGGTCCCGGAGCTATTCACCGTGGAGCGCTACCCAACCCTGCTGCAAATGACCTCGACCGTTTCAGCCGAAACAGATGTAGGCTTACCCCAACTCATGGAAGCTGTTTTCCCCTGTGCCTCCATTACCGGCGCACCCAAGGTTCGCACTATGCAACTGCTGCGTGACCTGGAACCGGAACCGCGTGGGGTCTACACCGGTACAATTGGTTTATAACGCCGGATGGAACCGCCCAATTCAATGTTGCCATTCGCACGGCTGTCATTGACCGCGCAGCCGGAACGGCGCGTTATGGCGTGGGCAGCGGCATTGTCTGGGATTCGGACCCGGCGGCCGAATATGCCGAGTGCCTGCTCAAGGCGCGCGTCCTGGCCCCGGACGACGATATGCCGGGGAGTTTCTCATTGCTGGAATCCTTACGCTGGACGCCGGAAGAGGGATACTGGTTACTGGAAAGACATCTTGACCGGCTGGGGGATCGGCCGAATACTTTGATATCCCGTTCGACCGGGAGGCGGCGAGGAATCAACTCGTTGCTTTGGCGGCCGACTTAAGCGAGGCTTCCAAGGTGCGGTTGCTGGTCGCCGAAGATGGTTTGATGTCGGGCGAAACCATTCCGTTGAGCGCCGCCAACGGCCGCTGCCGGTGCGGCTTGGCCTGGCGGCCGAACCTGTCCGGACCGGCAGTCGCTGGCTGTATCACAAGACAACAGTACGTTCCGGCTATGAACGCGCCCGCAGCAGTCGTGCCGATGTCGATGACGTTATTCTTTTCAATGAACGGGTGAGGTGACGGAAACGACAACCGGCAATCTGGTAGCGGAGTTTGCCGGACACCGGTATACACCACCGGTGTCATCCGGGTTACTGGCCGGACGCTGCGCGAGGAGTTATTGGCGCGTGGGGAGATTGCCGAGCGGGTGATTTTCGTGACGGAGTTGGCCGACGCCGAACGTCTCTGGTTTATCAATTCAGTACGCGGACAGTTGCCGGCTGTATTGGTGTAGGGTAAGCGTAGGCGAATAATTCGACCCTGGTCCGCTTATTTACTTGAATCGCTCTCCACCATCATGCTACAATTTACGAGACAACATTCATAGAAATCCATTATTGAGGACGAATTATTTGTTGCCAATGAAACGAATTTCCTGATGGTCGTTGCCGTTCTGACACTGAGTGGGTTCCTGCTTTCGAGCCACGCTGTGTCGGCCGCGGCCAGTTGCTACTTTCTGTCCGCCGAGGTGGGATACGTATGCGATACTGACCCGCCACCGGCGAAGTACGCTGCGCCTGCTCCGGTAGCGGACAGCCTTCTGGACAAGATGCATTACGGCCGTGTTGCTGATAATGCGAATATCTATGCAGAACCGTCCATGTCCAGCTCGATTGTGGGCAATGTCGGTGACGGATATCTCTTCTATAGCATCGAAGATATTGCCAACAATAACGAGGAAGGCCGGTTGTGGTACAAGATCAACTACGGCGAATGGATCCGTGGAGAGGACTTTACCATGGCGACTCCCTCAGATTTCACCGGCGTGGAGATCCGCACTCAACCGGAACGGCCGTTTGGCTGGATCATCGTTGACTTCCCCTACAGCACTGCACCCGGTGCCGAACCGGACCCTAATGCCATCAAACTGCCGCGATATACGTTTGTGGAGATTTACGGTGCCCAGGTCGATGACGAAGGCTGGATCTGGTACGACATCGGCTTCGGCCGCTGGATGCGCCAGACCTATATGAGCCTGATTGATATCAGCCCACGTCCGGAAGGGGTCGGCCCTAACGACTACTGGACTGAGATTGATCTGTACGAGCAGACCTTTGCGGCCTACGAAGGGGACCGGATGGTGTACGCCGGGATGGTTTCCAGTGGGTTGAACAAATGGCCGACGTACGAGGGCCTGTTCCAGGTCTGGGAACGTCACCTGATGACCGACATGGTTGGGGCTGAGGGGCGTGTTGATTACTATGTTGTTGAAGATGTGCCCCACACCATGTACTTCGACTTTGATATCGCCCTGCATGGCGCTTACTGGCACGACCGTTTCGGTTACAAGCACAGCCATGGCTGTGTCAATATGCCGTTGCGGGATGCGGAATGGGTCTATAATTGGTCTGAGAACGCACCGAATGACTTGTGGGTGTGGGTCCATACATCCGATCCGCATAGCCTCTTCCAGCGATCCGACCTGAATGTGCGCTTCACCGGGCCGTAAGTAACCGTCAACAGATAAATCAGGTGCAACTCACTTTCAAAGTGAGTTGCACCTACAAAAACAAAGCCCCTACTCATGAAGAGCAAGGGCTTTTTTGTTGCCGTTGCGGACACCGGAGTCTATAACAAGGTTACATACGTAAGCTAAAAAAGGGAGCAGGTAACTGATGTCCATTCCTACGAGTTTCGATCTGACGGGCAAAGTAGCGATTATCACCGGAGCGTCGCGGGGCATCGGCCTGGCGATTGCCGAGGCGTACGCTGCGGCCGGGGCAAAGGTGGTGTTGGCAAGCCGCAAGCAGGCCGGCGTGGATGAAGCGGCCGAAAGGATTGCCAAACAGGGTGGGGAGGCGCTGGCGATAGCTACCCACACCGGCGATCCGGAAGCAGTTGCGGCATTGGTTGAACAGACCACACAGGTCTTATGGCGGCGTGGATATTTTGGTGAACAATGCCGCCACCAATCCCCATTTCGGACCGTTCCTGACGGCCGAAGAAAGCCAGTGGGACAAGATTCTGGATGTCAATGTCAAGGGGTACTTTCGTATGGCCCGTGCCTGTGCGCCGCAGATGCAGCAGCGCGGTGGTGGCAAGATCATCAATATGGCATCCGTGGCCGGGCTGGAGCCGCAGCCGATGATGGGCATTTACTGTGTCAGCAAGGCAGCGGTGTTGATGATGACGGAGGTGCTGGCCGTGGAACTGGCGGCCGATAATATTCAGGTCAACGCCATTGCCCCCGGTTTCATCAAGACCCGCTTTAGCTCAGCGATCTGGGGCAATGAACAGATTCATGATGCCGTTATCCGATCTGTGCCGCAGCAACGGATTGCTGAGCCGGAAGAACTGACCGGCATTGCGCTATATCTGGCGTCGGCCGCTTCCAGCTTCACAACCGGAGCAACATTCGTTGTGGATGGCGGCCAGACTGTCAGCGGTATGTACGTGTGGCCTGATTCGTTTACTGTTTGAGTTGTTCCTGGCGATTACGGTAGAGTTCAGGGTCAACGACTTCGATCATCTTCTCCGGGTCTACACGGCCGTCTAGAAACTGGCTGATCGCCTGGGCCTGGGTCAACGGATCGCTGAGGATGTCGCTGTAATGCACATAGAGCACATCGAAGTTGGGTTGTTCCTTGAGCCAGGTTTCAATCTGCTGGACGTGCTTCTCGAACAACATCGCCATTTGCGCATCATCCATCTTGTCCGGGTCTTCGCCCCGGTTGACCAGCATCTTGCGCTGGGAAGCGAGAATCTCCGGCATGTTGCGGCGAATGAAGATCACCTTGTATTGCTCGTTGTCGGGTAGATATTTGAGCAGGGCGGAGATGACCTTGACGACCTTACCGCGTGCCTCCGGGACCCAGGCAGTGTCACCCTTGTCCAGTTGCTTGACCCGCTCGAATTCGTAATATCCTTTGGGGTTATCCTGATCGGCCTCACGCAGGGAATCAGTGATGGGCGGGAGGCCGCCGGCTTCCAGCATCTTCATCATCATGGACGTTCCCGACCGGGGTAGGCCGGAAATGACTACAATATCGTTATCCGTGTTAGACTTCGGTTTCTTTTTGAACAGGCTCTTCATAGTGGCCGTATTCTACACTAAAGTAGCCGTGTTCATCGAACAATACATATAAAACAGGCAGAGATTTACCATGCGTGAGATTCGAGAAATACAGGAAGGCGAACTGGACGAGTTCCTGCGAATAACAACTGAGGCATTTCCGGGGATGAATGGGGCGACCCCCGATGACCGGGCGGCCATGCTGGAGCGCATGAAGCGGGTTATGAATGAGCCGACTGCCCACTTCTTTGGCGTGTTTGATGACGGGCAACTGGTGGGTGTGATGCGCCTGTATGACTTCACCATGAAGTTGCACTCCACACGAACGCTGGTCGGCGGCGTTGGCGGGGTGGCCGTGGACCTGCTTCACAAGAAGGAGCACGTCGCCGCCGATATAATTGCCTTCTATCATAACTACTACCGTAACAAAGGCGCAGCCCTGACATCGCTTTACCCGTTCAGGCCGGACTTTTACAAGCGCATGGGCTATGGCTTTGGCGCCAAAATGAACCGCTACGCATTCAAGGCCGCTGCGCTGCCGCCGGGTAAGGGCAAGTCGCATGTGGATTTTCTGATGGCCGATGACAAGGCTGACCTGGCAGCTTGCTACGATCGCTTTCTGGAACAAACCAACGGCCTGTTCGAGCTTCCCCTGCATGTTCTGGACAATATGTTTGCCTGATACGTCGTCGCGTATCGTGGGTTACCGGCGCAACGGCCGACTGGAAGGATACCTGGCCTTCTCGTTCGAGAAAGCCCATGACGCCAACTTCCTGCTCAACAATATGCTTATTCGTGCACTGGTTTACGACAACCCGACGGCGCTGTCCGAGTTACTGGCGTTTGTACGGACACAGGCCGATCAGTTCGACCGGATCATCTACGAAACCCAGGACGACCGGTTCCACTTTCTGCTGTCCGACCCGCGTAACGGCAGCGATAATTTGCTGAAGGGGCTGTGGCATGAGGTGAACACCCAGGGGATTGGGATCATGTACCGCGTCGTCGATGTTCCGGCCCTGTTCTCTGCGCTGTCCGATCATGACTTCGGTGGGCAGACATGCCGGATAGGGATTGCCCTGACGGACACGTTCCTTCCGGAGAATGCGGGGGAGTATGTGGTGGATTTCAGAAACGGCCGAGCCAAATTGACAGAGACCGACGATGACGTGGATGTTGGCATTCGCCTGGACGTGTCGGAGTTTTCCTCACTGGTGGTCGGGGCAGTAGGTTTCCGTAAATTGTACCAATATGGCTTGGCGGAGATCAGCGACCCGGCGTATCTGGAGACTGTTGATCGAATCTTCCATACTGATCAGCCGCCTCTTTGCATGTTCAACTTCTAGCCGGGATCAGGCTGCCAACTGCTCACGCAGCACCGCCGGGTCGGTTACCGGCTGTTGGCATACAAACTGACGGCAGACATAAGCTGTGGGTCGGCCGTCAATCTGTGGCCGTTGGTCAAGCAGGGGAATCAAGACGGCCGTATCCGGGTCGGCTGCCAGAGCAGCGACCATCATGGGGCGATAGGCTTCGTGGAGGACAGCAAGCAGGTCTTGAGTGCCGGCCTCATCGACTGCTCCCACAATGGCAACCTCTTGTGGTTGGCCCAGAATAAACGTCGCATTGCACAGCCACTGGGCGAAGCTTCCGGGATAATGGGCCATCATTTCATACAGACCGGCGGTTGCCTGCTCAGCGATATCCCAATACCCGCCTTCGCCGGTCAGCAAAGAAAGCTTCAACAGTACCCCGACCGCCATGGCGTTGCCGCTGGGTGTGGCGTTGTCTTGTAGGTCTTTCGGCCGGTGGAGGAGATCTTCATGGTCGTCGGAGGTGTCGAAGAATCCCCCGGTTTCATCCGTGAAGTGAGTGATCATCCGGTCTGCCAATTCCTGGGCCCAGGCAAACCAGCGAGGCTCAAACGTCGTCTGGTAGAGAGCCAATAGTCCATCGGCCAGATACGCATAGTCTTCCAGATAGCCGTTAAACCGCGCTTCAGTGCCCGCTTTCCAGGCGCGCAGTAGACGGCCGTCCTCCCGGCGCATGTGGTCGTAGAGGAACCCGGCATTTTGTTCGGCGATTTGGGTGTAATCGGGACGGCCAAGCGCCACACCTGCTTCGGCAAACGCCGCCAGCATCAGACCGTTCCAGGCCGTAAGAACCTTGTCATCCAGACCCGGCCAGACGCGCCGGGTGCGGACCTGGTAGAGGTGCTTTCGCGCCGCAGCCAGCCGGCGTTCTACTTCCGCTTCATCCAGTCCAAACTGTTGGGCGATCTCGGCCGTTGTTTGGCTGACGTTGAGGATGGACTGGCCTTCCCAGTTGCCGGACTTGGACACGTCATAATAGGCTGAGAAAAGCGCAGCATTTTCGCCCAACTCGTGCTGAATTTCCCCGGCCGTCCAGATGTAGAACTTGCCTTCCTCTCCCTCGCTATCGGCATCGTAGCTGCTGTAGAACCCACCGGACTCATGGCGCAGTTCACGCGCTACAAAATCAAGCGTTTCTTCGGTAATGCGACGATAAAGTGGGTTGCCGGTCATTTGCCAGGCATGAAGGTAAACACGCGCCAGCAGCGCATTGTCATAGAGCATTTTCTCGAAATGGGGTACCAACCAGCGTTCATCGATAGAGTACCGGGCGAACCCGCCGCCGACCTGATCATACATGCCACCTTCAGCCATTACCTTCAATGTCGTCTCGGCCATATGCAGGGCCATGGAATCCTGCCGTTGCAGGTAAACGCGAAGGAGAAATTCCAGCGTCATGGAGGGCGGAAATTTCGGCGCAGGGCCAAACCCACCGAATGTGGAATCAAATGTACGTAACAAGTTGCTTAGGGCCTGCTCGAACAGGTCATCGCCGAGTACAGCATCCACGGTGATAGGAACGGCCGCCTGCCGCAAATGGGAGGTGATCTCCACCGCACTACGCTCCACGACATCCCGCTGCGTATACCAGGCCTGAACAATCCCCTGTAACAACTGGGTAAAAGCCGGCATCCCGTGACGGGGAACCGGGGGGAAGTACGTCCCGCCAAAGAAGGGACGGCCGTCGGGCGTCATGATCACCGTCATGGGCCAGCCGCCTTGCCCGGTCATGGCAACAACAGCAGCCATGTAGATACTGTCAATGTCGGGGCGTTCTTCCCGATCAACCTTGATGTTGATGAAGTATTCATTCATCAACTCAGCCGTCTTGGGATCCTCAAACGACTCATGGGCCATCACATGACACCAGTGACAGGCGGCGTAGCCGATGCTTAACAGGATGGGCTTGTCTTCCTTGCGGGCGCGTTGCAGCGCTTCCTCACCCCAGGGATACCACTCTACCGGATTGTTGGCGTGCTGGAGTAGGTACGGGCTGCTTTCATTAGCCAGGTGGTTGGGCATGGTGTTTCCTCAGGTAGTGGCAGTTATGTGACACCGCCGAATGGGGTATGGGCGGCGTTAGTCAATCAGAGCTGACCGCATGCTTTGGACAAAGGCGGCAGCGGCGGCCGGTTTGTCCTGTTCAGCCGCATTGACTGCATTGATGAGCGCACTACCGACGATGACACCGTCGGCCAGCTTGCCGATGCGTGCCGCCTGTTCCGGCGTGCTGATCCCAAAGCCGATTGCTAATGGGGTGGTCGTCCGGCTGCGAACGCGGTTGACGAAGCCTTCCAGATCAGTTTGCAATGATTGCCGTGCGCCGGTAACACCGGTGACACTGACCAGATAGATGAACCCTTTGGCGCGCTCAGTGACGGTTGCAATGCGTTCCGGATTGCTGGTTGGGGCCAGAAAGTAGATGTAGTTTAACCCGACACCATCAGCAACTGTCGCGAAGTCCTCAGCTTCCTCCGGCGGCAGGTCGGGCACAATAAAGCCCTGGACCCCGACCGAAGCGGCCGCTTGCGCCAGCTCCGGGAGTCCGAAAGCCAGAAACGGATTATAGTAGCCGAAGAGTAAGATGGGGACGGTCACCCCGCGACGGCGCAGCTCCGCGACCATTTCCAGGCAGCCGGTCAGAGTCGTCCCCTGCTCCAGCGACACCTGTGTGCTGTGCTGGATGGTGGGACCGTCGGCCAGCGGATCGCTAAACGGCACACCCAATTCCAGCATATCGCTATAGGGAGCAATCGCCTCAATGACCGCTAATGATGTTTCCCGATCAGGGTAGCCCAACGTGTAGTAGGGCATAAGTGCGGCTGATCCCTGAGCCTGTTCAAATGCACCAGCAATCGTGCCCGGATTGCTGTTTATTGTCCCGTGAGATGAAGATGATAAAGGTTCCATAGATAACTCGATTGGGGCGATTATAGTCTATCGTAGGAGTAGACCGCGACCTGTATAGGACAGGTTTGATACCGTTTCCAGGAGAAGGCCATGACACGAAATATTTTGCCCGGATGGATTGCCCTATCGATGTTGCTGCTGGCCGGCTGCACCCAGCAGCTCTGCCTCGGTCCAGGCGACTGTTTCACCAACAGAAACCACAGCATCTATCGTAACTCCAGTACCGGTGGCTTCACCGGAGCAGCCCACGGAATACCCCCGGCTACCTCCACAACTGTTCCCGTGCCGACTGCTACCAGCGTTCCCACAGACGAGCCGGGCGAGATGGAAACTGGTGCAATCGAACCGGGACAGGAATCCATGCCCGTCGAGGCGGCCGATGGTCTGGTTATACAGTCAACGCTGTACCTGCCGGGTAGCGCCACCCCTGCGCCTGGGGTGATGCTACTCCATATGTTGGGGTCGAATCGGGCTGCCTGGGAGCAAACAGGTCTGGTTGATACGTTACTGGCTGATGGGATAGCGGTACTGGCAGTCGATATGCGCGGGCATGGCGAGACCGGCGGTACGCCGGATTGGACTCTGGCCGCAGATGATCTGTCCCGTATCTGGTCTGCCTTCACAGAACGGCCGGAGGTTGACGCGACACAAACGGCCGTCGTTGGGGCGAGCATTGGGGCCAACATGGCTCTGACGACTGCCGCCGGCCAGCCGGATATACAGACGGCCGTTCTTCTGTCGCCGGGTCTGGATTACCGGGGCGTCACAACTGAAGATCAGCTTGCCGCCTATGGTGACCGGCCGCTATTCATCGTTGCCAGTTCGGAGGATAGTTATGCAGCCAGTTCCTCCCGCACATTGGCCGAGCTTGGCGGAGCCTCCGTGCAACTGGAGATGTTTGATGGTGCCGGACATGGAACAGCTATGTTCGCCCGTGAACCGGGCTTGAATGACTTGATCAGCGAATGGCTTTGGACTAACCTCGCCCAACCATAGCTAACCCTCCATAGAAGATTCATTGTGACGGAACGCCCATTGTGGCACAATGTCTGCGACCATTTGACATAGCAGCCTGCCTAATCAGGAGAATTTTTTATGAGCGACCTGGTACTCACCCGTCGGCACGAAACGACATTTGAGATCATCCTCAACCGACCGGAGAAACGGAACGCCATCAATGTTGAGCTGTTTGAACAGTTTGATGCGGCCGTAACCGCCGCCAACCGCACACCGGGCTTGCGCGCTGTGGTGATACGCGGAGAAGGTCCTGTCTTTTCGGCCGGCATTGATGTCAGTAATCTACTGGGTCTGGCCGAGAGCCACGGCCCCCACTGGCAGCAGCGAATGCGTACGATCACCGATGAGTATCAGGGCGTCCTGACCCGGTTGGAGCACCTGGAGTTGCCCACAATCGCGCTGCTGCATGGGTATTGCCTGGGATTGGCGATGGAGCTGGTACTGGCTTGCGATTTCCGATTGGCCGCCGAAGGGACCATGCTGGGCTTGCCGGAGACACGCCTGGGCATGATCCCCGATGTGGGCGGCACGACGCGCCTGACCCGGCTGGTTGGTGTGGCCCGCGCCAAGGAGTTGATCTTTACCGGCCGTCAGATTGATGCCACGCTGGCCGAGCAGTGGGGGTTGGTGCACTATACAGTTGCGGCCGATGCCTTGCAGACCACGGCCGATTCCTTGATCGCCGAGATTCAACAGGCTGCGCCACTGGCGGTGGGCATGGCAAAGCGGGTCATTGACGGTCAGTATGACACGGATCGGGGATTGATGTTCGAGGGATGGGCCCAAAGCCAGCTTTTTAGCACCGAAGACTTTATGGAAGGCGCACAGGCGTTTATGATGCGTCGCCCCCCGGACTTTAAGGGTCAATAGCCGTTGGCAAGCCGTGGGCCGTTATGCTATCTTAGTGAGATACAATTACCCATCACTACCCACAAACTGCTGGAGGCGCATCTATGGGGATTCAATTTGCCACAGACGAATGGGCAAAAGCCCTGATGAATGAAATCAATGCCAGTGAAGCTTACAAGAAGGCTGCTGCAAACTGGGAAGGGGATTTCTACTTTATTACCACAAAAGGCAAGGAGATTGCCGAGGATACCTACCTGTATCTGGACCTTTGGCACGGGGAAGCGCGTGACGCCTACCTTGTTGAGGATCCGGGCGCCAAGAAGGTGGCGTTTGAACTGAGCGCACCTTTGGACGTCTGGCGCAAAGTGCTGGAGAAGAAAGTGGATCCGATTCGTGGCATCATGAGTGGGCAGCTGAAGCTGAAAGGTAACATGATGACGATCATGAAGACACCCAAGGCCGCAACCGAGCTGGTAGCTTCAGCCATGAAGGTTGATACAGACTGGCCCTAAACTTTCTGGAGAGCAGTCAAGTAATGGGGAGAGCGAATATGAGCAGTGATAACGGCCGTCCTCTGGTTGGGGTAGCTCTTGGCGGCGGCGTCGCCCGGGGGCTGGCCCATATTGGCGTTCTGTCTGTTTTGGAAGAAGCCGGCGTCCCGATTGATTTCATCGCCGGTACGAGCATGGGGGCGATCATCGGCTCGGCCTATGCGGCCGGGCTAACGATTGCCGACCTGCGCGATCTCGCTTCCCGTACCGGCTGGGGAAATGTAACCAAATTACGCGTTACCCGTGACGGGCTCATCTGCTTTATGAAAATGGAAAACTGGGTTGAGGAAGTCGTCGGCCAGTTTGATATCCAGGACCTTGCTATTCCGTTTGCGGCCGTTGCCAGTGACCTGGTATCCGGCGAACGCGTCGTCCTCTGGCGCGGAGACCTGGGCCGGGCGTTACGCGCCAGCAGTTCGGTGCCCGGTTTTGCACCACCGGTTGAATGGGACGGCCGAATGCTGGTTGATGGCGGCGTGACCGACAATGTGCCCAGTGACGTGGCCCGCATGCTGGGAGCGGATTATGTGATTGGCGTGGACGTGTTTGTGCCCGCCTTACGGCCGCAGCTTGGACCTCTCAGCCGGGGCCTGGCATCCATTGAGACACTCATTCGCCACGCCGGGCAAGGCCCGGATGAAAGCGACCGGTTGATTGTGCCGCATCTGGAGGGCATGAGTTACTTCAAGTTTTCCCAGTACCGTGACCTGATCGCTTTGGGCGAAGATGCTGCTCGCGAGCAACTGCCGACGATCCTGGAGGATTTGGGCCACTGGCAGCCCACATCTGCCGGCGACCGGGAGACGCCGGTCGAGGTGCTCCTGAAGCATCCGGCTCCTGAACTGTCGGCAAATTAGCACCGGCGATTTCCGGTGAATTTATGCTGTGTGACCGGCGGCTGAGTACCTTTGCTCCGGCTGTCCGAAAGGGCTAGAATCGCGCGTTTGATGCCATTTTTGCTCATGTGGCTGGCGCTGGCGATAGCCGGCATCCTCGGCGTGTTTCCCCGGCTCAGCCTTAAACTCCGCTACCTCATTATCGCGCTGGCCGCGCTCATCGCTGGTGGGCTGTGGCTCTGGGCGCGTTCCGCAACCGATTCACCCGTTGCAACAACATTATTGGGATATACCCTAACCGTTACCCCCGAAACCTGGCTGTTAACCGGCATGGCCCTGCTGGCGTTGCTGATTGCCGGCGCCTTGGGATGGACCTATAGCCTCCAAGCCGACAATGCCCCCGGTTCAACGATGGCACCCGGTCTGCTGGTTATGCCGGTTCTGGGGTTGATGCTCTTCGTTTGGGCCGGTGATCCGCTGACGGCTGCTTTGATGCTGGCGCTTTTTATGGCCTGTTGGGTACTCGCCTTGTGGTATTCCGGGGGGCTTACCGGACTACCGGCAGGGGCGCAACGACATTTGGCAAGCGCCTTACTCGTTCCGGTGCTGCTCATCTGGTTTGCGGATGCCGTGGCGCTGGGGGGGGTAGTAACAGCCGTATGGGTCGAACTGGCGGCCGCTGCTGTCTTGCTTGCCGGTGCGATGCTGCTTGGCGTGTGGCCCTTCCAAACCTGGCGGTCGGCGGCCCTTTCGTCACGACCGCAGTCGGCCGTGCTCCTGATGAGTCTGCCGATAATTGCCGGTGCAGCAATTTTGCTGCCCATTGCCCGGCAACATCCGGTGGGCAGTGGGTTGCTGCCGGCGCTGGGATTGATTCTGGGGCTGGTTGGTTTGCTGATGGGGCTGCGTTCCGGGTGGCGATCGCTTGCTTCCGATGCGGCCGGTATTTCAGGGTTGGCCGGGGGTCTTGCCGGTCTGGTCCTGTTAACGGCCGTGTTTGCTTCCGAGGCGGCGCTGCTCTCAGCAACACGCGTCGCTGTCTTTGCCCCCGTCTTTGTCGCGCTGCTGATGTTCCAACTGCGATCAAACCGGGACGATGGTCAACAGTCATTTCGCAAACCGCACGTGTGGGTGGTGGTCGGTCTGTTCATACTGGTTACTCTGGCCGTGCTGGGCTTCCCGCTGATGGCCGGATTCACCAGTCTCAGTGGTGTGTATGACGCCTGGCAATCGGGACTTCGTTACTTCCTGGTAGGGATTCTGGTTGCTCTGATGACAGGTTGGTCGGCCGTTTTGTCACGTTCGATTTTGAGTCTGATCCTCAAGTCAGATGAAGGCAACCAGACGACAGCGCCTCGAAATGATTGGCTAAGTATTTTGATTCTGGTTGTACCCGTATTGGGACTTATTCAAGTTAACCTATCCGGATTGTCGGGTCACTCCGTCGTTACGTGGCTGGCGCTGCTGATTCCGATTGTGGCCGGTCCGGTCGTTGCCTGGCTTCTGAAGGACCGCTTCGAGATACCTGATGCACCAGTATTGCCGGAGGAGCAGGTCGCTGTTGTTACTTCCGGCGCCCAACGAGTGGGCAATATTGTTGGTGACGCCATTGCTGAAGCCATCGGTATTCTGGAAGGGCCTAACGGATTATTGTGGGTGCTGGTGGTTCTGGCGCTGCTCTTTCTAATTACCTGACAGATATGTCTATTTACACGATTCTGGAACGTTTGGAGTTTTTGCGGGGCGAGCCGGCAGCACTGCTTGTGGTGATCGCGGCTGCCCTGGCGATTGCTGCCTGGGATATGCGTGTGGTGCTGCCGGCGCTGGCTGTGCAATATCTGGCCTCGTTCCTGCTGTTTGTCGATGTGCTGGACCCTCGGCTGGCGATCGTTTATCTGTTCATTGGCATTATTGTAACCCTGATCATGACCATCACGGCCGCACAGGTGAATTGGGGGCGAGCCCCGGCCAACCTGACCCCGACCGAACATGCTCAATCAGGGTCGAGCTTCTTAACGATTGGCCCTTTCCGGTTGACGCCACAGCAACTGATTCGACTGGTGCTGGCAATTGCTGTGCCCATTGGCTTGTACCTCTGGTCGCGCACGGGTGAGTTGCCGGCTTTGGCGACACTTCCGCCTCCCGTACAGTTCGCAGTTTTCGGGTTGGTGGCGCTGGGGTTGGTGGGTATTGCCACAGGGGGACCTCTGTTTGGCGGCGTTGGTGTGCTCATATTTCTGAATGGCTTTGACCTGTTTAACAGCTCTGTTGAGCAGTCCATTGCCCTGGTTATTGGACTTTCCGCAGCCAATCTGCTGGTTGCCTTGACGATTGCCTACCTGGCGCAGGCGCGCGCCATGCTTGCCGGACCTGTCGAGTGATATGGATTTTTCGTTGATTACCCTCCTGATTGTGCTGCCTCTGGTGATCGCACTGGCGACACTGGTGATCGGCCGCTGGCCGGCTGTCGCAAATGGGGTAGGGATCGTCGCGGCCTTGGGTATAGCCTTACTCGCTTTTCTGGGCAGTCGTGGGGAGGGGCCGGATGCCGCCTGGGTTGTGCTGGGGCGAACTTTTGAGTTGCCCCCGTTCGTCGCCGTTTTCATCAGCCTGTTGGCGATGGGGCTGGTGGCGCTGTTTGCCTTGCAGTGGATCGTTCCCGGACCACGGGCCGTTGTGCCGGGAGGGTTGGCCGCTTTGGGTTTTCTGACCGCAGCCCTGACGGTGCAGCCGTTTGCCTATGGCGCAATCTTTCTTGTTGCCGCTGCGGCAGTGACCATGCCTGCGCTTGTCGGGGACCGGTCTGGGGCTGCCACTGCATCCTGGCGAGCATTTGTTGCCGTCACGCTGGCAATGCCCTTGTTGATCGCCGCCGGTTGGATGCTGGATTCCGGTCAGGCGCAAAGCAATGCCCCTCTCATTGCCCTGTTACTCGCTGCATTATTGCTGCTGGGTGGGTTTCCGTTTTACATCTGGATCAGCGGCGTCGCCAGAGAAGTCCCGCTATCCGCGTTAGTTCTCCTGATGGGAATAGTGGGTGCGGGTATCTACGTCTGGCTGGCGCAGGTTATTTCACTCTTTCCGGCAGTACGGGGATCGGCCGTGTTTCAGACGGCCGTTCTGGGAAGCGTGCTGCTCTCCGGCGCTGTGGCCGCCTTCGGGTTAAGCCGTGCGGCCGATTGGCGCTCCTGGTTGGCCTATGCTCTGGTGGTTGATGCCGGTATGCAGGTAGCCTCCTTGCTGGTGTCAGGGACAACCGTGATTGCTGTTGCCGGAGCCGGGGCAGTCGGCCGTTTGATTATTCTATTGCTGACCGTTGGGGTTCTGGCCTGGATTGGAGAAGGGCAGGACGAAACGCCTTCGCAGGCACCTTCTGTTTGGCCGCGCGTGATGGCCGTCTTTGCCGGTCTGGCCTTGATCGGGCTACCGTTGACACCGGAATTTGGCGCGCGTTGGATGACATTGTCGGCGATGGCAGCGCAAAGCCCGTTAGTCACGGCGTTAACGGTTGCGGCGATGGGGATTGCCGCCACCGGCGTTGTGCGATGTGCGCTCTTCGGGACGTTGCCGCTTGCTGGTAGTGTTGGACAGTCTAGCCGAGGCGTGAAAATCGTGACAATTACCCTCTTTGCCCTGGCGTTATTGATAGCTTTTCTCTCCCCATTCCTGTTAGAATACTTTGTAGAACTCGTGTCAGGCTGAACATCATGAGCGCATACTGGTATTCATTGCATACCAAACCGCATCGGGAAAGGTCGGTTTATAAGCTCCTGCTTTCCCATGAACTGATCCCCACCCTTAGCGCGCTGTCGGATAAGGAGCAGCCGTTTGAGGTCTTTTTCCCTTCGATGCGTGTTAAGCCGGTTAATCCACGGTCGGCCAAGATTCGGCCGTTTTTCCCCGGATATCTGTTTGTTTACGTGGACCTGGAGGCAGTGGGTAACAACGCCTTCAGTTGGATTCCCGGTACCCACGGGCTGGTCAGCTTTGGTGGTGAACCGGCCATTGTTCCGGAAAACCTCGTTGATGCCTTAAAAAACGCATGGATGCTCTGGCCGTATCCGGTGGATTGATAGAAAATGAGTTTAGCGAAGGCGACCCGGTGCGTATTGTTAGTGGTCCCTTTGAAGGCTATGAAGCGATTTTCGATGCGCGATTGCCCGGCACGGATCGGGTACAAGTGTTGTTAGCCTTCCTGGGCACCCATCCGCAACGGTTGAAACTTGATACAGATGCCATTCGAAAGGCAAAGAAAAAATAATCCGCGAATGCGGCAAGGTAGGAAGTGAAGATGTCACGCAAAGAGGAAATGCTGCGCAAGATTGCGACACGCGAAGCAACAGTTGGAATTATCGGCATGGGCTATGTCGGGCTGCCACTGGCCGTTGCCCTGGCAAAAGAAGGGTTCAGCGTGGTTGGCGTGGATGTGGATGCACGGAAAGTGGATGCACTCAATGCCGGAGAAAGCTATGTAGAAGATGTTCCCTCCTCAGTTCTGGCGGAATTGATCGCCGACGGCCGTTTACGAGCCACAACTGACTATGCTGAGACGGCCGATCTTGATGCCATTTCCATTTGTGTGCCGACTCCGCTGCGCAAGACAAAGGACCCTGATATTTCCTACATCATTGATGCATCAGAAAATATCGTTCGCCATATGCCTTCCGACGGCGGCAAGCTCATCGTCCTGGAGAGCACGACATACCCCGGCACGACGGACGAGGTTATCCTGCCCCGGCTGTCAAAGGACGGCCTGGAGGTAGGGCGTGACTTCTTCCTGGCCTTTTCACCGGAGCGGATTGATCCGGGCCGCACTGACTATACCGTACGCACAACACCGAAGGTGATCGGTGGGGTGACCCCGGACTGCGTGGAAGTGGCGGTTGCCTTGTACGGAACGGTCGTGGATGAACCTGTACCGGTGTCGAGCACGGCTACGGCCGAGATGGTCAAACTGCTGGAAAATACGTTTCGGGCGGTGAACATTGGCCTGGTGAACGAAGTTGCCCTGATGTGCGACAAGCTGGGATTGAACGTCTGGGAGGTCGTGCGGGCGGCGGCGACAAAGCCCTACGGCTTTATGCCTTTCTATCCCGGTCCCGGACTGGGCGGTCATTGTATTCCCATTGATCCCCATTACCTGAGCTGGAAGCTGCGCACCCTTAACTACACGGCCCGGTTTATTGAGCTGGCGGCCGAGATCAATAGCCATATGCCCGATTATGTGGTGAGCAAGGTGGGGGATGGCCTGAACGACGATCGCAAGGCGATCAACGGCAGTACTGTTCTGGTGCTTGGCGTGGCCTACAAGCGCAACGTGGGTGATGTACGTGAAAGCCCGGCGCTGGATATTATCCACTTGTTGGGCGAGCGCGGGGCCAATGTGGTCTATCACGATCCCTATGTCCCCCAGGTGCGGATTGAGGAAACGGTGCTTGAATCGTCTGAATTGACTGATGAAGCCCTGGCCGCGGCCGATTGTGTGGTAATCGTTACCGACCACAGCGACTTTGACTACGCCAGAATAACTGAGAAAGCCAACCTGATCGTTGATACCCGCAATGCCGTAAATGGTGGGGGACAGGCCCGAATTATCAAGCTGTAGCCTGCCCCAAACTCCTATCCGGTTTGGGGACGTCGGGCGTGATGAGGATAGTGGTTCTTCAAACGGCCGTTGACCCGCTTGGCCCAGCCCAAGCCGTAGCCGTCTACACTGACGAGAAGCCAGCCGTTTGGCCCCGGATCAGGAATATCCACACCGGCCATATAATCCTGCAACCGACTGTCATCGGGTGACCAACTGACCGAGTGTGTCATATCGGCCACATGGAGCACCAAGGCCAGTTCGGCCGACGGCCGAAAATAGTTGCCACGCAATTCGCCCAACAACACACCATAACGGATCAATCGCAGAGTGCCGGTTGCCGGATGCCGGGCAGGGAGCAGGTACAGGCGACCGCCTGCTGCATGTAACCGATCTTCCGGCAAGTCAAACGCCAGTAGCTCGTCTGCAAAAGCGCGCCATTGAGCCAGATCATTTCGTAAGGGCGTGTGGATGACGAACTCCCGTGGTGTATCCACCGTTCTGTTTTCCGGTTCACCCGTTCGCTGGAGCAGCGCCAGGAAATGCCCTTCACCGGGGAAGCGATGCGGCCAAAGTCGGACGGCGCGGGCTAGTTCTGCTCCCGCAGGAGGAGCTGCCCAGTCCGGCCGCCCTTCGCCAAATCCGGCAAAACGGGGTGGATCGAGGAGGGCAAAATCCGGGTACTGGGTCAGGAAGCGGGCAATGACCGTTTCGTTTTCTTCCGGTGAAAAGGTGCAGGTCGAATAAAGGAGTGTCCCTCGCGGCCGGACCAGATCGACGGCCGTTTGCAGTAGATTCTCTTGCCGCTGCGAACAGGCCAGGACCATGGCCTCGCTCCACTCAAAACCACCTGACGACGAAACATCCCTTCGCCGGAGCAGGGCGCATCCACGAGCACACGGTCGAAGATCGGCCCGAAGTGGTCAGCCAGCTGATCCGGTTTTGCGGTTAGCACAAGCTGGTTAGCTGCCCCCCATCGGGTCAGATTGTCGGCGAGGATGGTGGCGCGGTTGC
The DNA here is from genome assembly GCA_041390945.1 of Chloroflexota bacterium. Classification (GTDB taxonomy): domain Bacteria; phylum Chloroflexota; class Anaerolineae; order Promineifilales; family Promineifilaceae; genus Promineifilum. Next base: position 114,144 of record JAWKOY010000017.1, on the reverse strand, counting down.
GAACCAGATCGTTGGCAACCAGCAGGCCGGTGCTGTTCATCGTCCGGCGTAACACAGACCCTTCCCCGGCTGCAACATCACGGTTGAGAAGGCTGCTCAGATGAGTGGCCTTGCCGCCGGGCGCTGCGGCCAGGTCCAGGACAAGTTCCCCCGGCTGTGGGTCGAGGAGCGCCCCGGCAACCATCGCTGACGGCTCTTGCAGATAGTACAACCCGGCATCATGATAGGGGTGACGGCCGGGCCGGGAATCGCTTGAGGTTGTAAATGCAGCCGGTTCGAATGCACCGGCCGGGGCAAGCGGGAACGGGGACATGCTGGTAAAATCAGCAGCCGATACCTTGAGTGTATTTACCCGCAAACCGATATGGGATGGCTGCCCATAACTGGCGAGAAACTGCTCATACTCGTCTGCGGGTAGGAGCGCCTGCATCTTTTGCAGGAAGTCGGCTGGCGGTTGTTGGTTCGGGGATTGCATGGATGAATTAGTGGACAACGCGAGAACACATCTGAACTTACCGCACGGGACGATCGCCCTCCCGGCCTTTCTGCCCGACGGCACGCAGGGTGTCGTCCGCAGCGTCTCGGCCACAGACCTGGAGGCGGCCCGGATTCAGGCTGTCCAGATGAATGTGTATCACCTGATGCAGCGGCCGGGGACGTCAACCATCCAGGCGTTGGGTGGATTACACGATCTGGCCGGTTGGTCGCACCCCATCTTCACTGATTCCGGTGGCTTTCAAGTGTACTCGCTCATTCGGCAAAACCCCAAGAACGGCAGCATCACGGATAAGGGAGCCAGCTTCCGGCCCGGCGGCGACCGGAAATACAACCTGACCCCGGAAAAGAGCATTCAGCTCCAGTTTGCCTATGGATCGGACATGCTCATCTGTTTTGACGACTGCACACACCCTGATGATCCGCTTACCGAGCAGGCTGTTTCGGTGCAGCGGACCATCCGCTGGGCGCAACGTTGCAAGGATACGTTTAACCAACTGATTGAGCAGAAGCGGCTTTCCGGGGCAGAACGCCCCAATATTATGGCTGTTATTCAGGGTGGGCTATCGGCCGATCTGCGACGCGAGTGTGCGGAGGCGCTGCTGGAAATCGGCTTCGATGCTTTCGGCTATGGCGGCTGGCCGCTGGATAGCGAGGGCAATCTGCTGGAAGAGATGGTCGGGTTGGTCCGTGAGTTGGTGCCTGAAGATTTTCCGGTTCATGCGTTGGGCATCGGTCATCCGGCCAATGTCGCGGCTTGCGTCCGGCTGGGCTACAACCTGTTTGACAGTACCATGCCCACGCGTGATGCCCGGCACGGCCGTTTGTGGGTGTTCAATGATGATCCCGCTCAAAGAACCTCATTTGCCGGTTCGGACTGGTTCAGCTTTCTTTATCCCGGTGATGACCGGCATGTGAAGGAGTCTCGGCCGGTGTCGGCTTATTGTGATTGTGAATGTTGTACGCGCTATTCACTTGGTTATCTTCATCATCTCTACAAGCTGAACGACAATCTCTATTCGCGGCTGGCGACAGGCCATAATCTGCGGTTCATGACCATGCTTATGGCTCGATTGCGAGAACTCGGTCAGCAATAGCTCCCATCTTATTCTTACAACCACTCAATTAAGACACCGCAACTTTACGTTGTTCCCTGCGTAGTGATTAGTGAATGCAATAAAGTGAAAATAAGGCAGGCAACCGGCAGGCGCACGGAGCTTGCAGGAGCAAAATAATACGATGAAAGAGACAGTTGAAGTTCAGGAAACAAGGCAGCTACGACGGCAAGATGGTATCATTGGTGGCGTTTGCGGCGGCTTGGGTGCTTTCTTTGGCATCAGTGCCTTCTGGTTCCGCCTGCTGTTTGTCCTGTTGATGTTGCCGGGTGGTTTGCCGGGCTTGATTCCCTATCTTCTGATGTGGATCATTATCCCCAAGAAGTAGGCATCAGGGATACGCTAAAGTTAATAAAGAACAGCCGGTGCACTAACACCGGCTGTTTTAGTTTTAGGCTTCTATGATTTGAGCTCCGGTTGTTCGCGCGGCGCTTTCCAGGATGGGGACTTGTGGACATGGACAACCTGCCAGTTACCGTCACGACGAACAAGCACCCGGCTTTCATTGTGTTGCTGGTGGACGATTCCGTCCGGGGTGGCACGGGTCAGCATAAAGGTGTAGCTGACAACGGCCGTATCTCCGTAGAGTTGTAGCCGGGGTTCCAGCAGGTCATAGCGATAGTCTGCACCCGCTTTCGCCCAGCCATGTTCGATCATGAAGAAATGAAAATCAAGACCGTCCTGACGATGGGGCGTGACAAACCATTCGTAGAGACTGAGATCGTCGCTGGTCGTTTCCTTCTAGGTTGAAGCATCTTCTGTAAAGATGCTTTGTAGGTGGCGATCCAGGAAGGCCCAGATTGCTTTTTCTTCATCACTCATGCCAGTCCTCCGTATGTTTATAGATGTCGTCTGTCTCAAGTATAGCGGAAGGATGGCGGCGTGTAAGTGAATCCACTCATAAATGCAGGATGTAACATTGGGCAACGCAGTTGCGATGACCCTGCCTGATGCAGTATCCTACGAGTTGGATAAGGACACTGCCCAACAATGCCGACAGCAACGCTAATTTACAACCCACGAGCAGGGAGGCTAACGATTTCCTCCGCCCTGGAAGCGGTCGCACGTTCCTGGCGTGCCGGGGGCTGGACGGTCATTGCCCGCCCGACCAGCGGACCCGGAGATGCCTCCCGTTTGGCGCGTCTGGCGGCCGATGCCGGTGAAGAGGTTGTTCTGGCCGCCGGCGGTGACGGCACGTTAGGCGAAGTTGCTGATGGCCTGGCCGGTAGTCAGACCATACTGGCCCCGATTCCGGCGGGCACAGCGAATGCGCTGGCTCAGGAACTTGTACTCCCCCGTCCACAAATACTCGAACCACATAGTATGGTCAAGGCGGCCAATACGTTGCTGCATGGGCGTGTGCAGACAATTGACCTGGGCTTGACCTCGACGCCAACGGGCAACCGACACTGGATTCTGTGGAGCGGTGTCGGAGCGGACGCCTTTCTGGTGCAGCACCTTGAACCACGACCAACATGGTCCAAGCGTCTGGGGGCAGTTGGGTATAGTCTTCAGGCTGCAACCCTGCTTCACCAACTCCCTGCCATGCGGGCCGTCGTAGAAATTGACGGCAATCGTGTCGAGGACGACTTTCTCATGATCCTCATCAGCAATGCGCGCCGGTATGCCGGTGGATTGATATCGCTTAACTCGGATGGATTGCTGGACGACGAGATGCTGGAAGTCTGGTTGTTTCGGGCCGGTGTTCCCGCCGAAAACCTGCCGCAGGGCGAGCGTCTGGTGAAGATGGCTAGCTATATGGCTGCGGCCAAGCTGGGTATGCAGGACCTTGCCCCCGGTATGACCCTGATCCCTGGCCGGCAAGTATCCATTCAAACTGAGCCGATGATGCACTGTCATACGGATGGAGAGCCGGTCGGTGCCACGCCGATTACCTGCGAGATACGGCCGAAAGCCTTGCGGCTGCTCGTTCCCACAGATACCCCGGAGGACCTTTTCCTGGAGCCGGGAACCCCCTTCAGCGAAGCCATTTAAGGTTCGACGCCTTGCAAAGTCGTCTTCTTTACGTAAACTTCACGGTATGGACAAAATTGATTTCCGCTCGGATACGGTTACCTGGCCCACACCGACTATGCGCGAAGCCATGGCCCAGGCCCCGGTTGGGGATGATGTGTATGGGGAAGACCCCACCGTTAACGAGCTGGAAGCCCTGGCTGCATCCATGACCGGTAAGGAAGCCGGGTTGTTTGTTGCCAGCGGGACCATGGGCAATCTGGTTGCCGTCCTGAGTCATGCGACTCGTGGCGACGAGGCGATCCTGGGTCAGGACGCCCATGTCTTTTCCTGGGAAGCCGGTAGTATGGCGGCTCTGGGTGGCGTAACGCCGTATCCCTTGCCGACGGATGCCATCGGCCGAATGGATCCGGCAGCGATTGCCGGGGCTGTCCGTGATGATGATCCCCACCTGCCGCACACGCGGCTTATCCTGGTGGAGAACAGCTATGGTGGGAAGCACGGGTATCCGCTGCCGCCTGAGTATTTTGCCGAGGTAAGTGCCGTCGCTCATGAATATGGTCTGGCAACCCACATGGATGGGGCGCGCCTGTTCAATGCGGCCGTGGCCCAGGATATGGAGGCCCAGGAGTTGACGCAGCATGTTGACTCGGTAACCTTTTGCCTGAGCAAGGGGCTGTGCGCACCGGTAGGGTCGGTGCTGTGCGGCTCCGAAGCGTTCATTTACAAAGCGCGGCGTATGCGCAAGGCGCTGGGTGGAGGAATGCGACAGGCAGGTGTATTGGCAGCGGCGGGGATTGTGGCCCTCAACGAGATGGTCGAACGATTATGCGACGATCATGCTCATGCCCACATGCTGGCCCAACAACTGGCCCAGATTCCCGGCGTCGTCGTAGACCCGGACATGGTACGAACCAATATGGTGTTCTTTGAACTGGCGGATGATGTCCCTCTATCCTCCGGTGAGGTCGCAGAAGCCCTAGCCGCCGAAGCAAACATCTTTGTAGGGACTAACGGACCACGCGGCTTTCGGGCGGTAACCCATTACTGGATCGGCTCGGAAGACGTCCTGGCTTTCTCCGGCGCGTTGTCGTCGGCGCTGCAGCACGCCTAGCTGCGATTATTGGAGACCCGGTCATGACCACCTATATCGGCCAAATGCTGAATCGTCGCTATCGCCTGGATGCGCTGTTGGGCGACGGCGGCATGGGTACGGTTTACCGGAGCTATGACCTCAACCTTGAACGCTCTCTGGCGATCAAGCTCATGCACAGCCACTATGCCCGGCAGGAAGAGTTCCGGGCGCGGCTGGTTCAGGAAGCGCGGACGGCCGCTCAGTTGGACCACCCTTCAATCGTACGAGTCTATGACTTCGGTGATTCGGAACTGGGGCTGTTCATTGCTATGGAGTACGTGGATGGCGGCAGCCTGCGTGACCACCTGCGCCGGTTGCAGCGCATGCAAAAGTTCCTGCCCCTGACGCAGAGTCTGCAGATCTCAATCCAGATCGCCGAAGCTCTGGACTATGCCCATCGCCGCAAGATCATCCACCGCGATGTCAAACCGGGCAACATTATCCTCAAACGTCTGACGCGGCCGGACGAAGCCGGAGCACAACCGTTCCGCGCCTTGCTGACTGATTTCGGCCTGGTCAAGTTACAGGAAAGTGACGCCATTACCCAAAGCGGGACAACTGTCGGGACACCGACCTATATGTCCCCGGAGCAATGTGAAGGGAAGGAACTGGACGGCCGTTCCGATCTCTACTCGCTCGGCGTTGTGCTTTATGAGCTGGTGACGAACCGGCTGCCGTTTTCATTCAATACCCTGACCGAAGCTATCGCCACGCATCAGGCGGGGACGATGCCCCAACCGGCCAGTGAGATTCGGCCGGAAGTGCCGCCGATCATTGACACGCTGCTGGAGAAAGCCCTGTCCAAATCGCCGGAAGCACGTTTCAGTTCAGGCGCCGAGATGGCGGATGCGCTGCGCAGCGCTTTCGTTGCCCTCGAAGGCTCACCGACGCGGGTGATGATTCATCAGGAGTTGGACATTCTGGAGCAGGTGCCGGAGCCACCGCCGGGTTATGAGCTGCACATCCATACACCGGGCCACCCCAAGAGCGTTGTGCCGCTGACGCGCTCGGTGATTACGTTGGGCCGCAATCCCGACAATGATATTGTCCTGCCGGCCGACGGCGTGTCTCGCCACCATACGCGAATCCAGGCTACCTCATTGGGCTGGGAAGTGGTCGATCAGGGTGGGATTAACGGAACGTGGGTCAATGACCACCGCTTGCGCCCCGAAGAACCGGCACCGCTGCCGGTCGGATCCGTTATGCGCATCGGCCCTTATGAGATGACACTGGAAGGGCCGGATATGCCGGTAGCTATTCTCGAAGAGCCGGCCGAGGTGGTATCCGGGCCGATTACGCCCGGTATGGCGCTGGCAACAGCAGGCGAGGCGGCGGTAGCAACTGTCGAACGCTTACCTGATCCCGGTCAGGATGAACCGCCTCTGGCGATTTTCATGGCCCGCGACAAGCTTTACGCGGAACCGGGACAGAAGGTGGAAGTCAAGGTAGACGTTGAGAACCGCACGGATCAGGACGACCGCGTCTATCTCCGCGTACAGGGGCTTGATCCCTCCTGGCTGATTTTGCCCGATGAGTTCAAGCGCGCTCCGGCCAACGACACAATCCCGTTTTCCTTCGCCATTCGCATCCCCAAGGACCAGCATATTCCTTCCGGGCGACAGCGCCTGCGGCTGCAGGTCGTTTCGCAACGACACCCCGACATTGATGTCAGCACGAACGCTTCGCTGACGATTGGCGGCTTTGAAGCATTTGAGGCCGGCATTGACACGGATGAAGTGCAACTGCCCGGCCATCTGACGGTCACGATCCACAACACCGGCAATGTGCCCAGCCAGTACAGCGTGGTCGCGCGTGATATCCAGCAGGGGTTACGATTCCAGGGAGAACGCGGCCGTATTCTGCTGGAACCGGGCCAGACGGCCCTGGTAGAGATGGCTGTGGAAGCCCGCCAATCGAGTTGGTTTGGCAAGGAACAGGTCTACCCATTTGAAATTGAGGTCGCCTCATCCAAGGGCGGCCGCCACGTCATGACCGGCGACGCTTACGGTCGGCCGTTTATTCCGCCGATCTGGCTGTATATTCTCCTGTTCCTGGGGACATTTGCCCTGATCCTGGGCCTGCTCAGCTTGTGGACGAATCGTGCCCGGTTATTTGGTATTGGTGCAACCGCAACGCCGACACCCACGCTGTCATTCCCGGAGATTGCCGCTACGCAAACCGGCGTGGCTGTGGCCCAGACTGTCGCTGTCGGGACCCAGAGCGTCGCTGCGACGAATGCTGCGGCTACGGCCTCGGCCCAGGGTGATTCCGATCAGGATGGGCTTAGCAACGAACAGGAAACCGTCATTGGCACAGACCCCAATAACCCGGATACCGATGCCGACGGCCTGCGAGATGGCGACGAAGTACTGATCCATTCCACCGATCCCCGTAACCGCGATACGGACAACGACACCCTCTCTGATGGGGACGAGGTGAATATTTACAAGACCAATCCTCGTCTGGCCGACACGGACGGCGACGGTATCCCCGATGGCCTGGAAATTGCCCAAGGGACTGATCCTTTGGTTCCGAACGCGCCGACAGCGACGCCAACGCTTACCCTGACACCGCTGCCGTCCGTGACGATGACCTGGACACCACTCCCGACTGTAACCGCATCCGTGACTCCCTTACCGTCCATCACGCCATTGCCAACTATTACTGCGACCGGCACTTCGCTGCCGACTGCGACGGCAACCGTTACGCCCTTGCCGACTTTTACGCCAACGGCAACTCCGGAGATTTCACCAACGCCTTCCGTGACGGTGGCTCCGCCGCCGGATTATGCTGTCTCCTGCGTGGTTTCCCCGCCAACCATTGACGGTGCGTTCAACCTGGGGACAGAGTGGAACGGCTCACCGGTCTTCCAGTTCGGACCGGAAGGCAATCCGGCCCGCCTGGTTCAGGCCTACTTCACCCGCGATGCCGGTAACCTCTACATGGCGTTTCTGATCAATGACGACGCCAATGATCCCACGGATTCGCTGCGTATTTACTTTGACACCACGGCCAACGGCGGCGATCCGGACACGGCCGATCGCTTCATTCAGGTGACGCGGGACGGTGCCAAAAGTATGTGGGCCGGAATCGGCTCCAACAGCGACGGCGCAGAGTGGAACTCCAATTACACCAGCACGAACTGGTCGGCCGAAGTGGGCGAAGCCGGCGGCGGCCAGTGGGTTGTTGAGTTGCAGATTAACGCAGCGGCCGAAATGGCGGCGTTGAGCGATCCGTTTGGCCTGATGACCCAGGTGCTCTACACGGGCGACCTGGCAACCTGGCCGGATGGGGCGCTTTCCAATCTTGCTGATACCTTCGAGCCGATTGGTAACGCGTTCTGCCGTTAGCGTTTAATTTGTAGAGACCACGCGACTCGTTCAGACGAGGCATTCCCACAAAAATGTTATATAATTATCTAACGCCGCGCGAATTTCAGCGTGGCGTGTTTATTTGGGTTGAATCATGATCCGCAAGGCAACACGCTCCCCCGAAAGCCTCACCCCACGCGAACAGCAGATTGGCATCCTGACCGTCATGTCGGCCTGGTTCCTGATGAACGCCGGCTTTTCCTTCTCATCCCGCTTGTGTCTGTACATTTTGTTGATGAGTTAGGCTGGGCGGCGGCCTTTATCGGGCTGGTGCTGGCTATCCGTCAGTTTTCACAGCAGGGCCTGACTGTCTTTGGCGGCGCACTGGCTGATTCGGTGGGTCCCAAGCTACTCATCATGTTGGGCGTGCTGATACGCTCCGTCAGCTTTGTGATGATGGGGTTTGCAACAGAGCCCTGGATGTTACTCGTTTCCGGGTTTATGGCGGCTATCGGCGGCGCATTGTTCGATGCGCCCCTGAAAGCCACACTGGCGCATTGACTCCGGCTGACCAACTGACAACACGCTACGCCCAGTTGGGTATTCTTCAAAACATGCCCGTACCGCCGGTCCGTTAATCGGTGCGGCGCTGATCATCTTTGATTTCAAGATAGTTGGCCTGGGATCGGCCGTATTCTTCCTGGCGACCTTTGTCATCACCTGGATTGCTCTCCCGAATGTAGCCGTTTGTAGCGACCCGCAAGCCGGCTTCTCCGGTTTACAATTCCCGCTGAAAGACCGAACGTTTATGGCTTTCACCGTGTTGATGATGGGCTTCTGGTTTATGTGGGTTCAACTATCTATTGCTCTGCCGTTACAGGTCGTCTCCTGACCGGGGAAACCGGTAGCGTGGGCCTGCTGTTTACCGTTAGCGCCGTCTGGCAATTGTGCTACAGGTACCGGCGCTGAAGCTGGCTCAACGTTTTCTGACCCATATTCCCATCATTGTGGTCGGTTTGCTGTCGATGGGCCTGGGATTGGGTCTGGTTGCCCTGGCGCATACGCTGCCCCAATTCTATGTGGCCCTGTTCTTCTTTGCGTTGGGGACAGTGCTGGCGCTGCCCAGCTCGCAAACCGTCGTTGCCGATATGGCAGACCCGCGAGCACGGGGCGCATACTTTGGCATTCGCTCTCTGGCGCTGGCGATGGGCGGCGGGTTGGGACATATCAGCGGCGGTTCGCTGGTTGACCTGGCTGCGCGATGGCAAACACCGTCATTGCCCTGGGTTGTCTTTGCGGCCGTCGGGGTTACTTCGGCCGTCGGCATGGCCCTGTTCTACTGGCGCATCCATACTCACTCGCCACAGATGCTTCGTCACGCACCGGTATCGGGTGATTGACCGACGAGGCGAGCGAATATGTCGCCGGAACGGCGCTGCCCGGCAAGGATAGTCAGGGTTGCGGTAAAGTCGGCTGAGCTCAACCACCGCGATGATGCCCAATGGTGGGACTCCCCTTCGAACCAGTTGAACTCATACTCTCCCATTTGCATAACCGGACGACGCAGGCCTTCGCACGATCCATGGTGACTGGAATGTACTCAAAGGAAACGACCCGCACCGGCTGGGAGAGGCCCTTGAGCACTTCCAGTTCGTGCCCTTCCCGTCAATCTTGCAGTAGTCGGGACGGCCGAAACCGGGCAATCAACGCATCAATGTGGTGCGGAGACAGTATCGGCCGGCTCCCAGTTGATAGAGGCGAAGGACGGATCCTGTTGTACCGCTTCGATCCAGTCCGGCGAAAGTGTTGCAACCGTCGGATTGGTGGGACTGGCTAACAGGGTGGCTGTGCCTTGCGTTGCCCCGACTGCCTCCTGAAGGAGGGTGACGTTATCGGAGCGCCCATACAGGCGGCGCAGGACCGGCATTAACTGGGGCTGTGGTTCGAGGGCGACAACACGCGCGCCCAACCGCAGCCAGGGACGAAGGCGATTGCCGACGTGAGCGCCGATGTCGAAGCGAGCCGGGTTCAATGAATTGACGGTAAAACCGGACCATGCGTTGCTGGCGTATGAGTTGCCGTAGTAGATGAGCAATGAGCGCAGACCCAGATTTTGTTGCAGGTGACCTGTCACAAGCGCCGGAAATCAAGCCTCGCGATAATGGCGCAGGCGTTTGGGGAGAGTGAAGGTGTAGCATCGCAAGATGGCCGCATGTTCCTGTTCATGAATTGCCAGTCCGAACACATATTGGTATCCGGTGATGGGCGATCCCCATGGCGCAACAAAGGGGCGCATTGGCTGCTCATCGCTGAGGTTATCCACTAGCGCGACCAGCGCTTTCCGAACTGTGCGGTACTCCGACAGGGCTTGAGACCAGTCAATGCCTTGTTTGGCAACAACCTGCGCTTCATCGAACGCCTCGAAGTTGCGAATAGTCTTGGTGAACTTCGGTGAATGGCCTTCCATCAAGTCCTTTAATGCGGTAACGCCCATTAACTCATAAACTGTCAGGTGGCCGACCACATCCTTCAAGGTCCACGAACCGCAAATCGGCCGGGTGTTGCGCTCATTCGGGGCAAGGAGCACTGCCAGAGACATGAACTCCTGGCGGGATGATTGCAGGAAGGGCGCAGGATAATCTTGCTGGAGGGACCCTTGCGGTCCGATTTGGGGGCGGTATTGCTTTCGCCAGCGACCGATCTGTGCGGCGTGATCGGCATCGTGCTTGTGGCGGCGGCGCACCCATGTGGCAGCGCAGGTTCGCCAGCCGAGGATAACTGAACACGCCTGAACAGCATGTCGTCCGGGACGCGCGCCAGCGTTGTCAGGAATGCATTGCGTTCTTTGAGGGCAATAGCCATTGCCTGGTTAAGATCGAGACGGGAAAACTGTTGACGGGCAGCAGTGTTCAGATCATCCAGTTCGGACTTGCCGTCCAGCGATCTGATCTCTTTGCGACGGCCGTCTATAAGGCGTTGGATGCGATCGGTATAGAAGGCGTCCCAATAACCGAGGTGGGGAGAAAGTCGCGTACCGTCAATCTTCCATGATCTGAGCCGTGCAGAGGCTTTCCTCGCCCAGGCCGCGCATCTGGTAAAAAAGTTTGCCCGCTCGGCCGCCAACCGGGCCTGTAACGTGGCTCGTTTGACGGGCAATTCTGCATTATCCATCGCCTTACCCTAACTGCTAGACATAAAAGATACAACAAGACGATATGCACCGCAAACCCCCTGGGCGCCTTCTATCATCAACCATAAATATTGATGGCCGGTTCATTCCTTCGGGTTCGGCGGGTCTGAAATTTAGAGGAAGCGGGTAACGGCACAGGCTCGGTAGAAACACAGAAGCCACCGTTCCTGATGGTCTGGCGTTGTGGAGTACAGTCGAGGCTAGCATTCTCTTCGGCAACTGGAGCAAGTCCACGGACCTGCTAATACCAAAGTTGCCTGGAAATCTTCTTTAGTTTGACTCACGACGCACAGCCAGTAAACAGTGGCTTGTAGACTTAGTTTAGCATACACAGTCATTCAAAGTAGTGAAGAATGTCACTCGAAAAACATGACATTCGTCGTTCCTGCATTACAATGGTTTCTGTGACTGAACAAATCCTCATTCCGGCCGCGGAAACCCGCATTGAGAACAAGGTAATGAACTCCCGGTTCATTGCTACGGCCGCCCCGGCCTTTACGATCGACGAAGCTCGTGATTTCGTGGCCCGTATTCGCGCCGAATTTGCCGGTGCCACACACAATGTACCCGCTTACCTGATCGGTCATGGGCAGGCAGTGACTGCCCATTGCCAGGATGATGGTGAACCGGCGGGAACGGCCGGACGGCCGATACTGGCCGTGCTCCAGGGGAGTGGATTGGGTGATATTGCGGTTGTCGTGACGCGTTACTTCGGCGGCACCAAGCTGGGGACCGGAGGACTGGTCCGCGCCTATGGTGACGCTGCCCGCGACGTACTGGCGGCGCTGCCCCTGGCTGAGAAAGTGGCGACGCACATAGTTATGGTTGATGTTCCCTACCCGTTGCTGGAGCAGGTGCGGTTGCTTGTCGCTGCCCATCAGGGACAAATACTGGATGAGCAGTTCGCCGCTGATGTTACGGTAACAGCCCAATTTACAGTGGATGCGTTCCCCGAATTCCAGGCAGCGCTTGGCGAGTTAAGCCACGGTCAACTGGAGGCGTTGATCGTCGGGACCAACCCGGCGACCATTTTCCCACTGGGACAAAGCGTCGAGTAAAGGTTGGTTGCTGCACCCATTCCTGCAAGTACAATTGCCCCCATGAGTCCACACAAGTTATTGGTGATCGGGATTGACGGAGCGCCGCATCCCTTAATTGAGCAGTGGGCGGCGTCTGGTGAACTGCCCAACCTGGCTCGCCTTGTTGAGCGGGAAGCTTTGGCGTGCTTCGCTCGACGATCCCCCGTTCACTCGCCGACCGCCTGGGCGTCCTTCATTACCGGACTGAATCCCGGCCAGCACGGCGTTTTTGATTTTGTCCGGCGCAGAGCCCGATAGTTATGAGTTGCGGGTGGTACGCGCGGATCAGTATCCAGGCGCGTCTATCTGGCGGCTATTGAGTGAACAGGGCCGGCAGGTGGGGGTGGTGAATGTTCCCATGACTTACCCGCCGGAACCGGTCAACGGGTTTTTGCTAAGCGGACTTGGCACTCCTGATTTTGCTTCGTATAGCTATCCACCGGAATTGCGGGATGAACTGGATAGTCAGGGCTACCGCGTCAACAAGAAGTTCTTCTTCGACCGCGAACGGCAAGATGAATGGCTAACTGACATTGCCGATACTGACGGACAAGCGGGGAGAAGCGGCCGTTCGCCTGATGCGTGATAAGCCGTGGGATTTCTTCATGGTCGTCTTTCGCAACAGCGACGAGATATGCCATTTCTACTGGCACCACATGGATGAGAGCCATCCCCAGCATGATCCGTCCGCACCGGATCGCTACAAGACCGCTATTCTGGACCTGTACAAACGCATTGACCGATGGGTGGGGGAACTGGTCGCGGCTGCCGGGAAGATGTCAATGTTGTGGTGATGTCTGACCATGGTGCCGGCCCCCTGTACCGGGACGTTTTCCTCAATGAATGGCTCTGGCAAAAAGGCTGGCTGGCCCTGCGCGATGAAGCAGCCGCGCCACAAGGCTGGCACCAGGCCATGCGACGGATCGGATTGACCCGCGAACACATTTCAAACGCGTTGACCCGCCTGGACATGCATTGGGCTGAGGTTGCCATCAAGCGCGTTCTGGGGGACCGTATACGGGTGCTGCCGCGAGATGAACGCCTTGAGTTTACCAATGCTGTGGATTGGTCGCGGACGAAAGGCTTACAGCTTTGGGTATTACGGTCAGATATTCCTCAATCTCAAGGGGCGCGAGCCGCAGGGAGTTGTTGACCCGGCTGATTACGACGCCTTGCGGGACGAGATCGCCGCGGCCATGTTGACCATTGTAGATCCGGAAGATGGGCTGCCGGTCGTGGATCGCGTGTACAGGAAAGAAGAGTTGTACCACGGCCGTTACCTGGAAACTGCCCCCGACCTGCTGGCGATTATGCGCGACCTGACCTACATCACGCGCATGGGCTACGAATTCGCCGGGCAACGTGGCGAGCTGTTTCGCGTGCCCTATACGGACGAGACCGGTAGCCACCGTCTGGAGGGGATTGTCATTGGCGCGGGCCCGGATATCCAACAGGGCCAGGTGCTGCCGGAACACATTATTTATGACCTGACGCCAACCTTGCTGCATTTGCAGGGCAGCCCTGTGCCGGACTACATGGATGGAGTAATCATGTCTGACATGCTGGATGCGGACTGGCTGGACGCCAATCCACTCCAAACGGTTGAGTCGGTGATCAGCGAACGAGATGCGGCCATTGGCTCATGGGATGCGGCGGCCGAAGAAGATGTCACCGAACGGCTCAAACAGCTGGGATATTTGGGCTGATTCGGGAGAAATCGCAGTCTAATCCCAATGTTAATGTGGATTGTAAGATTGCGTCGCTAGATTACAATGCGAACTGCGGTAGTTGAACGTTTACGGATTTACGCTCGTGTTGCCGATTGGTTGATGAGCATCCCCTTGTCAGGAGCAACACTGCCTTTGATTGACCAGGAGTAAAGTAATGCCCAGCGGATGTGCCTGCGTTGAGGTGCTGCCGCGGACTTTACGTTGCCTTGGTCATTTCTGTGATACCCGATAAGAAGGACGAGACGGGATACACGCCGCCGTGGAAACAGTACTTTTGAGATATAAATCATCCGCACAACCACCATTGGCTGAACGGCCGTTTTTATTCATGGCGAAATTGCGGAAAGGAGATTGGTAGAGTTGTTAGCTACACAAGAAAAAACGACGCTGATTACGCCGTATGGGGGAGCATTGGTCGATTTGATGGTTCCCGCTGAAGAGCGCGAAGAGGTTCGCGAATATGCGGCCGGATTGCCGTCTATCCGCATTTCTGAGCGCGCTGTCTGTGACCTGGAATTGCTGGCGGTTGGTGCTTTTTCACCGCTGGATCGGTTCATGGGACAGGCGGATCATCAAAGCGTGCTGGATACCATGCGCCTGACGAATGGGTATCTGTTCCCCATGCCGATCCCCTTACCGGTTGACGAAGAAGAAATTGAGGGTTTTGAACTCGGTCAGGATATCGCCTTGCGCAGCCCGCAGGACGAGTTGCTGGCGGTCATGACGCTGGAAGAGATTTATGAGTGGGACCTGGATGAGGTTGCTACGAAAGCCTTCGGCACGACTGACTTGCGTCACCCCATCGTGGCCGAGATGCACAATTGGGGCAAGTATTACATCTCCGGCCCCATACGCATGATCCAGCTGCCTGACCATTATGATTTCAAGGCCCTGCGCTTTACGCCGGCCGAGACCCGCGAACAACTGGAAACCTTTGGTCATGAGAACGTGATCGCTTTCCAGACCCGCAATCCGCTTCACCGCGTGCATGAAGAACTGACCAAGCGTGCGGTCCAGGAAAAAGACGGCGTGCTGCTGCTGCATCCTGTGGTTGGTATGACCAAGCCCGGTGACGTGGACCACTTCACCCGCGTCCGTACCTACAAGGCATTGGCCCAGCGCTACTATGATTCTGACCGCATTTTGCTTTCGCTGCTGCCGCTAGCCATGCGTATGGGCGGCCCGCGCGAAGCCCTGTGGCATGCGATCATTCGCCGTAACTACGGTGCGAACTTCCTCATCGTTGGCCGTGACCATGCCGGTCCGGGCAAGGACTCCAAGGGCGAGCCTATTTACGGCCCCTACGATGCTCAGGAACTGGTAGAAAAATATAGCGAAGAGCTGGGTGTAGGTGTTGTTCCGTTTCGGATGCTGGTTTATCTGCCGGATGAAGACCGCTACGAAGAGATTACCAAGGTTAGTGAAGACACACGGACAGCATCCATCTCCGGTACCCAGGTTCGTGAGGAGTATTTACAGAACGGCCGTCAGTTGCCGGAATGGTTCACCCGACCTGAGGTCGCCGACATTTTGGCCGAAACCTATCCGCCACGTTTCCGGCAGGGTGCCTGCGTCTGGCTGACCGGCCTGCACAATGCAGGCAAGTCCACGACCGCCGCGGTCCTGACCACGCTGTTACAGGAGTACGGCCGAACCGTCACTTTGCTGGACGGTGATGTGGTCCGTACCCATTTCTCGGAAGGCCTGGGCTATAGCAAGGATGATCGTGACGAGCACGTTCGTCGTATCGGCTACGTCGCTGAAGAGATCGTCCGCCACGGTGGTATTGCTATCTGCGCCGCCGTCAGCCCCTATCGCGCCACCCGAAACGAAGTTCGCAGTTCCGTTGGACAGGGCAACTACATTGAGGTGTTCGTTGATACGCCGCTGGAAGTTTGCGAGCAGCGTGACACCAAGGGCTATTATGCTCGCGCCCGCCGTGGTGAGATCGTCGGCTTTACCGGTATTGACGACCCGTATGAGGCGCCACAGCATCCGGAGGTGACCCTGGACACGGTTAACCATTCGGCCGAAGAAAATGCCCATCAAATAATCAACCTCCTGATCGAGCAAGGTTTCATTCGTATGGATGAGGCCGAGATGTTTGAGAATCAGGCTCTGGCTCAGTAACAATAAGAAAAATAACCAAAGAGGATATAACAACAATGACTCAACAAAATTACCCCGGCTACGTTCTCTGGATGACCGGTTTGTCCGGTGCCGGCAAGACGACCATTGCCCTGATTTTGGAAGAAGAACTGAAGAACCGTGGCGCGCACTTCGAGCGTCTGGACGGTGATGTCGTTCGCGAAAGCCTGACCCGCGACCTGGGCTTTACAGCTGAGGATCGCGCCAAGAATATTGAGCGTGTTACCTTTGTCGCCAAGTTGCTCTCCCGCAACGGCGTAGGCTGCGTCTGTTCCTTCATCTCCCCGTACCAGTCAGTACGTGACATGGTTCGCGAAAACACGACCAATTTCATGGAAGTCTTCATTGACGCCCCGCTGGAGGTTGTGATCGATCGCGACGTCAAGGGTCTGTATGAGAAGGCTATTGCCGGCGAGATTCCTAATTTCACCGGTATTTCCGACCCGTTTGAAGCGCCGGAGAATCCTGACATTCACATTCACACGGATCAGGAGTCACCGGCCGAAAGCGCCCAGCGGATTATCAATTACCTGGAAGAGGTTGGCTACATCCCAACCCGCGAAGCCGCATTGCAGACTGCCTAAGCAATTCAGTACAATTAGGCAAGCGGTAGGTAGTATCTGCTATACTGCCTGCCGCTTTGCCTTATGACCACCATCCAGCAAGCCTGGCAATCAGGCCGTTCCCGTCTTGCTTCCTCCCCATCACCAGAACTTGATGCTCGTCTGCTTCTTGAGCATGTTCTGCAGCAGCCCCACAGCTATTTGATTGCTCATTCGGATGAGCCCCTGTCGGCCACACAGAGCGCCGAATATGAGGCGTTACTGGAGCGTGCCGAAGGGTTGGAGCCAATCCCATACCTGATCGGCACAGCGCCGTTTTTTGGCCTGGATTTTGTCGTGTCTCCGGCTGTGCTCAGCCCGCGCCCGGAAACGGAAATGTTGGTGGAGCATGCCCTTCGATGGGCTGTGCTGCGGGAAGCCCCGGTTATTGTGGATGTGGGAACCGGTAGCGGCTGCATTGCCGTGACGCTGGCTCAACAGATACCTCAGGCAGAAGTGGTTGCCGTGGATATCTCGGCCGATGCGTTGGCAGTTGCCGAGCACAATGCCGCCCGGCATGCACCGGGTCGGGTACAATTTATGCAGGGGGACCTGCTGGGGCCGATTGGATCGGGGGTTGATCTGATCACCGCCAACCTGCCTTACATCACGGACGGCGAATGGACGTCTGTCGCTGATGGAGTAAAATTGTACGAGCCTGAAGGCGCTCTTCGGGGAGGGCCGGATGGATTGGACCACTTTCGTAGGCTGATTCCTGCGGCAGCCGAAAAGCTGAATTCGGGTGGGATGCTCTTGTTGGAGATTGGGTGGCGGCAGGGCAAAGCCGTGCGCTGTCTGGCCCGCGAGTCTTTTCCACATGCCGAAATCATCATTATTCCAGATTTTGCCGGGCATGAACGACTGGTAGTCGTGGAAGCCTTACAGGTCTAGCATCCGGCCCATGTCAACGCGAAAGTGAATGACGTATGAATCGCGAAGTAACTACCAAGACACGCCTGCTTGACGGCCGACAGCCGGAGTCGCTGGCGGTAGCCGCCGGGTTGTTACAGGCCGGTGAACTGGTCGTGTTCCCGACAGACACAGTATATGGTGTCGGCTGCCTGCCTTTTGATGAGCACGCTATCCGAAACCTTTATGATGTAAAGCAGCGGCCGGTTGACAAGGGGATCCCCATCTTATTGGCCGACGCGACTGATTTGCCCCTCGTGTGCCGTGAACTACCGGAATCAGCCCAGGCGTTGATTGAGCGTTATTGGCCCGGTCCGTTGACATTGATCGTGCCGCGTCAACCGGAGTTGCCGGAGATGATCTCCCGACGATACCATTGCAGTTCGTATTCCCGACAACGTTATAGCCGCAATCCTGATCCGTGCGGCGGGGGAGCAGTTGCGGCCAGCAGCGCCAACCGATCAGGCCAGCCGCCGGCTGTCAGCGGCGATGGGGCATTGCGTTCTCTGGGCGAAATGGTAGCGGCCGTTGTGGACGGTGGCCCCACGCCTGACGATCAGCCCTCCACAATAATTGACTGTACCGGTCCGGTTCCACGTATTCTGCGGCGTGGCCCATTATCGGCAAGCGACTTGAACACCTTCGGCAATATGGAGGACCTCGCCTGAGCCTATGAGCGGGATTGTTTTACCGGCGCTGTTAATATTTCTGGGTATTGCTGCCGCCCTGGTTACGTACCCGGAATATTCGACGTGAGGGCGCACGCTTCTATACGCTGGAACGGGAGACCGTTCTCCGGCGGGCGCTTCTGTACTTGGCAGCAGCTGTTGTCTGTTTACTGGCGGCTATCAGTTTGCTTTTTTACCAGCGCCAGCAGACCGCGACCGCCCTGATCCGCCCACAGAAGAAGCGGTTGAAGCAGCCAGTGGCAGTGAAGGTGACCGGAACGCCGCAACCGGAGGGACTCCCGCTGTGGGACAGTTTCCGCCCACGCCGACTGCCACCTCTTCGGTTTCCCCAGCGACAGAGTCCCCGACCGTCGAAGTGTGTCGTGGTGTGGTTGACGGTACGGGCGGTAACGGGTTGACCATGCGTGATGCACCACAGGGCGCAGAGGTTGTTGTTGGCTGACGGTACGCTCCTGACCATACTGGACGACGCCCCGGTAGAGTCGGGTGGTCTTGTCTGGCGAAAGGTTCGCTGTCGGCGGTGACCCGAAGGCTGGGTGGCGCAAGTTACCTGACGATTCGCGGGACATGCGGCACGGAATAGCCCGTCTTTTCATCCGCCAGGTCATCGGTATTGACGCCAGCCGCGCCGTGACCCGACAGCGAACGGGCACGGAAGCCTACGCCTACCAACTCATTCGTACGCTTATCCCGGCTGCGGCCAAATCGAAACCACCTCCTGCGGTTGTATTTCAACCAGGCCCCGGACCAGAACCTGTTCGGTCAATACACTCACGTAGAACCGGTTCATATTCCCCAACCGCGATTATGGACCCATACCGCTTGCGTACGGAATTGCAGCAGCGGCCACCTGACGGTGTTCTTCACCCCGGCTCATGTCATTCCTGTCGCTTATGGTGGCCCCAGTGTGGCTACGGTTCATGACCTGGGCTATGAGTTCTTCCCGGAAGCCCATACCACCCGCCAGCGTACTTGCTTGCGCTGGAGCACGCAGCACAACTGTCGTGTTGGGATAGCCGTTATTGCCGACTCCGAAGCGACCGGAACCGATCTCGTTCGCCTGTACGACATACCCTCGACGAAGATAAACGTGGTTTACCCCGGTGCTGACCCGGAGCTGGGTCCCGAACAAGACCCTGAACGCATCAGTGCGACACTGGCCCGGTATGGTATTCGGTCGCCATACGTGCTCTACCTGGGAACATTGCAGCCGCGCAAGAATCTGGTGCGATTGGTTGATGCGTTCGCTGCCGGCGGGTTGGCCCGGTCCGGCTATACGTTAGTCCTGGCCGGGAAACCGGGCTGGCTGTCTGAGCCGGTTTTGTCGGCTGTGGCGGCACTGGACCAGGAAACGGCCGCTGCCATACAGTTGCCCGGTTATATTGACGAGCCGGATTCGCGCTCTTGACCGGTGCAACAGCGTTGGCGTTTCCTCGTTGTATGAGGGTTTGGCTTTCCGGTGCTCGAAGCCAGGCCTGCGGTACGCCGGTCGTGTGCAGTAACACCAGTTCGTTGCCCGAAGTTGCCGGGCAAGCGGCACTTATGATTGACCCGTTAGACACGGCCGCTTTGTCAGACGCCCTGCAACAGATCGTGGGGGATCAGGCGTTGCAGACAAGCTTGTGACTGATGGGTTTTCACCAACGTCAAACGTTTTAGTTGGTCCCAGGCCGCAAGTACTGGACATTCTGGAACAGGCTGCGGCCGTTTGAAACAAAAGGGAGTAAGCGCAAGCCCTTCCCACTCATTCGCATGCACGTCTCTGGCTGTGTTACGCTGCGCAAGCTTCTGTAGGAATGCAGACGCAGAACAGGTTTTCGATCCCCATAGACATTATCAATCCGGCTGACATAGGGCCAGAACTGCGCTCGCGGACCCATTCAACCGGGAAGGCTGCCTGCTCGCGGGGTAAGGACCAGTCCCACTCAACGGCGAAATCACGACGGCCAGAACGTATGCGGCGCGTGCTTCAACGGGTTGTTCTCCGCATCGATCTGACCGTCCTCAATCGCCTGAATTTCCTGCCGGATATGGATCATGGCATCACTTAGAATCGGTCCAGCTCCTCTTTGGACTCGCTCTCGGTCAGCTCAATCATCAGCGTACCGGCAACCGGGAAGGACATCGTCGGCGCGTGGAACCCAAAGTCCATCAGTCGCTTGGCGATATCTTCGGCAAATACCCCGGTCGTGTCCTTCAGATGGCGCGGGTCCACAATGCACTCATGGGCCACACGGCCGTTCTGACCACGATAAAGTACCGGGTAATAACATGGCTCCAGTTTCTCAGCGACATAGTTGGCATTCAGGATAGCCACCTCGGTGGCTGTGCGTAACCCCGGCTCGCCCATCATGGCGATATAGGCGTAGGGGATGGGCAGGACCATGGGGCTACCCCACGGCGCGGCCGATACCGTGCCCAGCGCTTCCTCCCCGCCCACACCGGGTACAACCGGATGGTTGGGCAGGTAGGGCAGGAGATGGGTGGCAACGCCGATGGGACCCATGCCCGGTCCACCGCCGCCATAGGGAATGCTGAACGTCTTGTGGAGATTCAGATGGCAGACATCCGCACCAAAGTCACCCGGTCGGCACAGGCCAACCTGCGCATTCATGTTGGCTCCGTCCGTATAAACCTGCCCGCCGTTGTCATGAACGATCTGGCAGATGTCATGAATATTATCTTCGACACCGTGTGTAGACGGGTAGGTGACCATTAATGCGGCCAGCCGGTCGCTATACTGTTGTTCAGCCTTGGCCCGCAGATCCATCGGTCAATGTTGCCCTCATCATCACACGCCACGACGACAACATCCATGCCGGCCATAACGGCGCTGGCCGGGTTGGTGCCGTGGGCTGAACTGGAATCAGGCGGAACATCACGGAACGCTTCACCGTTCGCGATATGATGGGCACGGATCACCAACATACCGGTGGCAATTCACCTTGTGCGCCGAGTTGGGCTGGAGCGAGATGCCGGAAACCGGTGATCTCGCGAGCCATTCTTCCAGATTACCCAATAGTTTCTGGTAGCCCTGGGCCTGATCCAGCGGCACGAAAGGATGAATCTGGGCGAAGCCTGGCAGGGTGATGCTGAGCATCTCGGCGGCGGCATTCAGTTTCATCGTGCATGATCCCAGCGGGATCATTGGTGAGCTCAGAACAGGTCTCCCGGTTTTCCAGCCGCTTGATATAGCGCATCATCTCGGTTTCCGAGAAGTAGCTGTTAAAGACGGGATGGGTCAGAAAGTCACTCGTGCGGCCGACTGCCTCCGGGTACTCTACTGAAACTGCATCAGCCAGCGCCCCCACATCAAGTTGACCGTTTGCTGCGCCGTAGATAGATAATAGCTTTTCAACGTCAGCCATGGAAGGCTGCTTCATCAAGGAGACCTTCGGTGTGACCGTTATCGTAATAGCGGAGATTGACGCGGGATTCGCGGCAACGTCGCTGATCGGCCGTTTGCGGGCCACCGGAAGTGTCAGCGTGTCAAACCGGCCGGTATTCACCGTGTAGCCAAGTTGTTCGAGCCCGCGAGCCAGTACGGCGGTCAGGGCATGCACTCGTACCCAATGCGCCGAAGGCCATTCCGGCCCGTGGTAAGTTACGTACATTGCGGCAATAACGGCCAGAAGGACTTACGGGCGGTGCAGATGTGCTGGTTGCCTTGTCGCGCCGGATATGCTGTTCACTGGCGTCTGCAAAGCCAGACGATAGGCCAGGTTCCCCTGGGCGTCAGCAGGGCGCCGATGAGACGGCCGGGCATGATTCGCTTGTAGGTGTCCATGGTTGCCAGGAATCCGGCATGCGGACCGCCATAGCCCATCGGCACGCCAAAGCGCTGGCTGCTGCCTATGGCGACATCTGCGCCAGCTCGCCGGGCGCGCAGTAAGGCGAGCGCAGGAAACAGGTCAGTGGCGACGACGACAAGCGACCCTGCTTCGTGGGCTTTGGCGCAAAATGACTCGTAATCAAAGATGGATCCGTTCGTTGCCGGATATTGCACAAGCGCGCCGAAAGGTATCGTCAAAGTCATACTCTTCATGGCTGCCGACAATCACACGAATGTTAAGTGGTTCGGCAGCGGGTGCGGACGACGGCAATGGTTTTGCGGATGGCAAGCTCCGAAACAAAGAAGGTATTGGCTTCCGAGCTGCGCGGCCGTGCCCGGTAACACAGGGGTCATTGCCTCGGCGGCGGCTGTGGCCTCGTCCAGAAGCGACGAGTTGGAGATCTCCATGCCGGTCAGATCGCTGACCATGGTCTGAAAGTTGATCAGTGCTTCGAGCCGGCCCTGGGAGATCTCAGGTTGGTAAGGGGTGTATTGTGTATACCATCCGGGTTTCAGAACGTTGCGCTGGATAACCGGCGGGGTGATGCAGTCATAGTACCCCATGCCGATGTAGGACCGGTAGAGTTTGTTTTCGGCAGCCAGCGCATGTAGTTTCCGCTAGCGCCTCAGCCTCGGTGCGCGGTACCTCCGGGTTTAGCCGGCCATTCATGCGGATCGTCACCAGGACGGCCGCATCAGCGGGCTTCAGAAAGTCCAGGCCGATGGTGGCGAGCATATCCATGTCGGCTGCGCAGGCCGATGTGACGCTGGACAAGTTGTCGGGCGGTTGAAACAGGTCACGGGTGCAGGGAAGGTGAGTAGTTGTCATCATTACCTCCAGTGGGAGAAAGGGAAACTCCCGGACCGTTTCCTGCCGCCTATTCGTGTGCAGCGATATGGGCTTCGTATGCAGCCCATCATAATATCAAGCTGGGAGGCATTAACGTCTTGATGCGCACCAGCCAGGCATCGCCAAAATGGATCAGGTGAAGTTCCGGCGTATCCAGCCAGACCATCATTTCACGGCGATCTCACCCTCTACCGGGAGAAAGAGGTCTGACGCGGCCTTAACCGATTCGACGGTGCCGAATGTTTTGCCCTTGGTGAATGCCTCGCCGATGCCGGGCAGTTCAGCATGTGGGCAATATCCGGACGGGGCATCCTGGGCATAATCTGGTAATGCCGACTACGCCTCCTCGCCGTCAATCAGCAGCCCACTCGTCTTCACTTGTAGTAATTCCGCTGGGACTTTATAAGCCATTTTCCACACTCCTGAAAGCTCAATTGATATTTGTTTGAATTTGCCGGAAATATAAAAGGACACCAGACACCGCCATCCCACTAGATGGTCGGCGTGTGCCGGCGTCCTCTGTCGCGAACCACAGAGAGGTCCCGGACAGCGGTCGCCGCTATCCGGTTGCCCCGTCGGTGAATTGGCGAGCTGTGCGCCGCCAGCTTCTTTCAGAAGAAACCCGTCCGCACGGTCCTCTTTGCCTGAAGAGATTCCCGGGTTTGGTATCCCCGCACCCGCTTGCCCCTTCGGCGATCAGACTCGAATAAGCCCAATACTCTCCGGACAGCCGTTCCCGATTTCAATGCTATGCAACTCTACCTGTTATTTTAATCTGCCCACCCGTTGCGTCAAGGACGGGTTTGCGCAACCGGTATGAGAGGAAGGTCACCCGCTACGGAGGAACAACCATGAATGAGGCTATAATCGCCGACCAGCATATGGATGCATTACACCAATTGACGATCGGCAATAACTGGCGTATTACGGCAAACCGTAGTCGAAGTCGATCTGGAATGCCCGGCGCAGAACACTTTATCACGCGATTGTCGATCATGTCGCCCCGGCTGGTTATGCCCATTCTGAAGGCCAACGCTTACGGGCATGGCCTGGTAGCGGTGGCCCGGCACATGCAATCCCTGGGAGTGCCTTACCTGGGGTAGCGTTTCTTGAGGAAGGTATCCTGCTGCGCGAGGCGGGTGTGCAGACGCCAATCCTGGTTCTCGGTGGGATCATCGGTAACCAGGTTCCACTGTTCCTGCAACATGATCTGACATTGACGGCTTCCTCTGTGGAGAAGTTGGGTCAGATCGATGACGCTGCCCGGCAGATGGGCGTGCGCGCAAAGTCATCTCAAAATTGATACGGGTATGGAGCGCATCGGCGGTGTCCATTACTACAGCGCCGAAGCGTTGCTGGAAGCCTCGCTCCGATGTGATCACTGTGGTGGAGGGTATCTTTACCCACTTTGCGAACTCGGATGCGGCCGACCTGGACTATTCCCGCCTGCAACTGGAGCGCTTCCAGCAGGTTCTTTCATTCTATGACGCACGGGGATTGCCCTACCCACCGCTGCGCCATGCTGCCAATTCCGGGGCGATTGCCCAGTTTACCCCCAGCCATCTGGATATGGTCCGGGGCGGGATTCTTCTGTATGGCGTTTACCCGTCCCCGATATCCCGCGAACCGTTGATGTTCATCCTGCGCTGGCCTGGAAATCGCGGGTGGTCTACTTCAAGGTGGTCCAGCCGGAGCTCCCAGTTAGCTACGGGTCCACCTGGCAAAGCGATCACATGGTACGAATGGTGACGGTGCCGGTTGGTTATGGAGACGGGTATTTCCGCAGCATGTCCGGTCGGGCAGAGGTTGTCATTCGCGGTAAGCGTTACCCGGTCGTCGGCCGTATCTGCATGGACCAGTGCATGGTCAACATTGAGTGGGAGTCAGCCTATAACAATGATGAAGTCATCCTCATTGGCAAGGATGCGAATGGCGCCGGCGTAACCGTTGAGGAACTGGCCGGGTGGGCGGGGACGGTCCCGTACGAGATATTGACCAACGTCAACACACGCGTTCCCCGTGTTTACAAGACTGCCCAAGATTGAGCAACCCTTGACGCCGTTTTCGGATTATGGCTTAATTGCAGCATGGTTGGCGCGCCGGCTGGCAGGCTCCTTGCGCCAGCCGGCGCACTTATTTTCAAAGGAGTATTGACGGATGGATGCAACTGTTGTCCTGCAGGACGGAATGCGTTTTGTGGCAACGGCCGATAGCGGTCACCAGGTAATCATGGACTCAGACGGGTCTGTCGGTGGAACCGATACCGGATCACGGCCGATGGAGTTGATCGCCATGGGCCTGGGTGGCTGCACAGCGATGGATGTGATCTCAATCCTGCGCAAGAAACGCCAGGATGTAACCGGTTTTGAAGTGAAGGTTCACGGTGATCGGGCTGAGGAACACCCCAAGGTATTTACCAACATCGTAATTGAGTATGTCCTAACCGGTCACGACATTGACCCGGCGGCCGTCGAGCGAGCTATTCAACTGTCGGCTGAACGTTACTGTCCGGCCCAGGCGATGTTGAATCAGGTGGTTCCGCTGGAACTGACATACCGGATAATTGAAGCGAGTTAACTCGAAGCACTCAGGGTATCAATTTGCCGGAGAGGTTGACATGGACCTGATTAAATTGTTACAGGACAAACAGACCGAGATCGTGAGCGAAGCCAGTGACATCCTTCAGCGTTCACGGTTGCAGCATTACGCGGAAGACGGAGCCACAACGAGCCGGGAACGATTGAACCAGCTCTATGAGTTGATGCTGCTAAGCCTGGAAACTCATAACCTTGTGCCGACGATGGAGTACACTGAGAAAATCGCTACCGAGCGATTTGAGGCCGGTTACGATTTGCGCGAGGTCCAGACGGCTATCAACGTGCTGGAGGAAACAATCTGGAAGGAAGTCGTAGCGGCCGTTCCCCGGACCAACTGGCGCAGGCATTGGGCCTGGTCGGCACCGTACTGGGCGCAGCCAAGGACTCTTTGGCCCGCAATTACGTCTCGCTAGCCAGCAAGACCAAAGCCCCGTCACTGGATTTGAGCGCCATCTTCGAATCCGGCGCCTAGACCCCGGAACATCGGGATTATCTACGCTGCGCACCGTTACATCAATGGTGTGCAGCATAACCATAGTAATATGACCGGCCCTTGCAGCATAGCAGGGCTGTCTGATCCCTACTGATTTCTGCAAAATAAAAAGTGAAGTTATTTGTCTGTCGAATGTATTGGCCTGTTTAACCGCCGACCACTCGCCAGGCTGTGATGAGTATGACTACAGAAAGTGAGATCAGGGAGAGCGTCGCTGCCTGACCGGGGATCGGAAAGACACGAGAAGCGTAGAGCAGGCGCGGTGGAATAAACATGATTAGCAGAGTGATCACCGCCCCGATAAACCACAGGATAGGGTTGGTTCCGGGTAGCATAACCTGGCCCTGGGCGGCCATGGCTACCAGCATAAGAGCGGGTGTGATGAGACCGAAAAGCGCGTAAGCAAGGAACTGTCCCTTTGATTCCGGTATCGTCTCGTTAACCGGGAAAGCCAGGAACAGGATGTACAGCATCGAAACGCCAAGCCACGCTCCTGGCGCAAAGACGAAATAGGCCGCCGCTTCCCCTTCGCCCAGGACTCGCGGATCGGCCGAAGGCAACGACTCGAAGAAACCCAACTGCCAGGCCAGAGCCGTCGTCAGCAATAGTCCGAATATGGCGGCCAGGATGCCGCGAACAACAGGCGACCACCATTCCCCATCTGCCGGTGGGGCAGGCAGCAGTTTACGCAGCATGAACACCCCGACCAGAAACAGGATATAGACGGCCCCCAAAATCAGCGTGTTCCCACCGGTGGGATCGGCCGGTGGGTTGCCAAACCGGGCATAACGAAGAAAACAAGTAGCAAAGTGGCGATATCCACCAGAATGGCGAACACGAGGAATTGGCGATTCGATGATGTATTCATTGTATTTCGACTCCCGGAGGGATTATAGCCAATATCGGTTGGATCTACCCGCGTGAAGTAGACGTGAAGTGAGCGTGAAGAAAGCGTGAATTTTTTAAACAAAATTCACGGCCAAACGCATTGACTTATGTCGCCTCCTCCCTATAATTCGAGAAACGGCTATTTCTGTGCAGGGTTGAGACATTACCCGGCATATATAGTGGTGTAAACACACATCTCCACGTTATTTGCCCTGCCTTCGGCAGACGTGCCCTGTCGTTAGGCACTATGGTGTTCCTTGCACAACGATTGGATTGCGCCAAATAGGTGCGAAACAGTAACTTTAATGCTGCGCCCTGAAAGATCGTAGCGCTTAGCGTAGTTTGTATAGGTGTATATGCTGGCCCGACAAAGTAGTTCACGGTCTGATGCATACTGGGATTCCCTCATTGAGCAGGAGGATGCTTTTCTTGATGTCATGGAAAGCGCCAACGGCTCATCACTTCCTGCCCAAGAGTTAGATAATTTGGGCCCAGTTTTGGCTGCCTCTGAGTCTGCTGACCAGGATCCGTGGGAACTGGCGAAGGCTTTGCTGGAATCCGACCAGATTGTGGAACTGCGTGTGCTCGGTTACAACAAGGGTGGACTGCTCGTCCTCTGGAAGGATATCCAGGGCTTTGTCCCTGTCTCGCAGTTGATTGACTTCCCCCAGTTCCAGTCCCCCCGTGACAAAATGCAGGCCTTGTCGGCCTGGATCGGCCGTACCCTGAAGCTGAAGGTCATCGAAGTCAACCCGGCCAGCACCCGACTCATTTTCTCGGAACGCGCCACATTGGTGGGAGCAGATGAGCGGGATAATCTGCTGAACTCCATTTCTGCCGGGGATCGAGTCGTCGGCACAATTACGAATTTCACTGACTTCGGGGCTTTTGCCGATCTCGGCGGCGTTGAAGGTCTGCTTCACATATCAGAAATATCCTGGCGAAAACTCAGCCATCCAACTGACGTGCTGCAACCGGGCCAGCAACTGGATCTGCTGGTGCTTGATGTAGATCCCGCATCGGGAAAAGTGCGTCTCAGCTCAAAACAGTTACGACAAAACCCCTGGGTAGGGGTGGACGATCGCTACAAGCCGGACCAACTTGTCTGTGGTATAGTTAATAGAATCACCTCCTATGGTGCTTTTGTGGCTCTGGAAGAAGAATTAGACGGGTTGGTTCATATCACTGAGATGGCTGAAGGTTCTTTTCTGCATCCGCGGGACGTCGTCCGTATGGGCGAGACAATTCAGGCCCGGGTATTGCATGTTGACCCTTCCCGAACCCGCATTGCCCTGACTCTGCGCGGAGTGACCGAACCAGCCGATTCCGGGGCATAAGCCCGGCTATCGTATGGCTCGAACTGGCTCCAAAACCACAACATCCTCCTCCAAGAAGAAGCAAACAACTCCAACCCCGCCACCACCCACCTGGGATGAGCGGCTGGTAGATGATGTCGTCTCCTGGCGTCGGGAGATCGTCGGACTGGTTCTGTTCCTGCTCGGCGTTATCACGCTGCTGGCCCTGGCCGGCTTGACACAGGCGGAGTGGTTGGTCTGGTGGACCAAACTGTTGCGCCAGATTCTGGGGTGGGGAGCGTTCGTCGTGGCCCTGGTTGTGGCTGCGGCGGGCATCCATTTGATGCTCAAACGAATCAACCATCCCTATGACATCCACCCCAAGCAGATAATTGGTGGTGAGCTACTGCTCTTTCTGCTCCTGGCCTTCAGTCACCTGATTGGCGGCCGAACGCTGGCAGATGCGCTAAACGGCCATGGTGGGGGTCTTGTCGGCTGGGCACTGTCGCAGCCGCTGGTGGATTTTCTGGGGCCATTCCTGGCGGCGCTTGTCTATCTGGGATTGCTGGCAGTGGCGGGTATGTTGATTCTGGATGTCACGTGGTCTGATATCATTGCCAGCCTCAATGTGGCCTCCCAAAGCCTGTCGTCCTGGGCGGACCGGATTGAAGCCGATATCCCGGATGAGGATGATGAACCTGAAGGGTACGTTGATGTGACAGTTGTTCGTGATCTGCCGGAAACGACACCGGCGCGAACCGTTGTCCCGGCCCAACTAACGGCCGAGCCGAAGCCGGCCCGCCAGCGTCGTAGCAAACTGCTCCCCTCCATAGATATTTTGGAGAAGGGCGGAACGATGGGCCTGAGTCGCAGTGAGGTCCAGTGGAAAACGCAGCGGATTGAAGAGACGCTCTACGACTTTGGATTACCGGCCCGTGTGGTAGAAGTGCGACGGGGACCGGCCGTCACCCAGTTTGGTGTCGAGCCGGGGTATGTTGAACGGCCCGGTCCCGATGGGGAAATCAAGATGCAGAAGGTGCGCGTTAGCCAAATCGCCGGGCTGCAACGCGACCTTACACTGGCGCTGGAAGTCTCGCGGTTGCGCATCGAAGCGCCGGTGCCGGGACGCAGCGTGGTCGGCATCGAAGTACCCAATAATGAGGTGAGCCTGGTTCACCTGCGAGACATGATCGAGTCACCCTATTTCAGGGAGTTAAATTCGCCGCTGGCGGTTGGTCTGGGGACGGATGTGTCCGGGTCGGCCGTTGTCATTGACCTGGCGAAGCTGCCACACCTGTTGATTGCCGGTACAACCGGGTCCGGTAAGTCGGTGCTGATCAATGCGTTCATCACCAACCTCGTATTCAACAACACGCCTGACAAGCTCAAACTGGTGATGATCGATCCCAAGAAAGTGGAGTTCATGCGCTTCAACGGGTTGCCCCACCTTATCGGCAAAGTGGAAGTGGATGCCGATCGAGCTGTTGGCGTATTGCGCTGGCTGACGGCCGAAATGGATCGCCGCTATGAGCTGTTCTCGGCGGTGGGTGCCCGGAATCTGGGAGGCTATAACCGCAAGGTCGGCAAGGGCAATGGCGAGCAGCAGCCGCTACCGATGATTGGCGTCTTTATTGATGAGCTGGCTGACCTGATGCACATCTACCCCGGCGACGTTGAGCGCAGTCTCTGCCGGTTGGCGCAGATGGCGCGGGCGACGGGAATTCATCTGGTGGTCGCTACACAACGGCCGTCTACTGATGTGATCACCGGTTTGATTAAAGCCAACTTCCCGGCGCGCCTGTCCTTCGCCGTGGCGTCGGGTACGGACTCGCGTGTTATTCTGGATACCGTTGGTGCGGATCAACTGCTCGGTCGGGGCGACATGCTGTTTCTGGCGCCGGATGCCAGCGGCCCCAAGCGTATTCAGGGTGTTTTTGTGAGTGATGGTGAGATTGATCGCATTGTAGCTCATTGGCACACGGTGATGCCGGATCATGTGCCTGGTGAAGCGCCGTGGGAACCGTTGATTGCCAAGTATGCGCTGCTGGATGAGACGGACACGCTGCTTGAAGCGGCCGTAGACCTGGCGAAGAAGCACGATAATCTGTCCGTGTCGTTTTTGCAGCGGCGGTTGCGGCTGGGTTATCCTCGTGCAGCCCGGCTCATGGAGCATCTTTACGAGATGGGATTGGTTGAGGATCCCAAATCCGGTGGCAAGACTCGCCGCACCCTGGTTGATGAGGATGATAATCCCCTTGAGCGCCTCATCAACGGCAAAGAGAACGAACCCAACCTGAACGAGTCTTAATTGCGACTATACAGACAATCGTTCCCGTTTGGGGCGAATATCCCCTGGGATTATAATTAACCGCATGAAGAACTTTCTCAAAAACCAACGGCACTTTGCTGTCTATGCCTGGGTGGTCCTAGGCTTTTCCATTTTGGTTATCCTATGGGGGCGTTTGTTCGCGCAACAGGCTCCGGTGCGGGCTGCGGCAGTCACTGGCCCCTTTGCAACGGAGTGGTTGTCCCGCGTGAACCGGCCACGGAGACTGTCATTGAGTTCTTCCACCGCCTGACCAGCGGACTGTCGGGGGTATTGGTTTCGCGCTGCTGGCCTGGTCGTTATACCTGTACCCCAGAGGCCACCGCGTTCGTCGTGGCGCTTTTGTGTCGACGGTTTTTATCCTCACCGAAGGTTTGGTTGGTGCGGGACTGGTGCTGTTTGAGCTGGTTGCCCATAACCAGTCGGTGGCGCGTGTGTACTGGATGGGAGCCCATCTGATAAATACGTTCCTCTTGTTGGGTAGTCTGACCCTGACCGCATGGTGGGCGTCCGGCGGACGGCCGATACGGCTACGCGGGCAGGGAAAGACCGGCTGGCTTATTGGCGGGGCGCTGGTGCTTCTCCTCTTTTTGGGGTGAGCGGGGCGGTTACGGCTCTGGGAGACACCCTGTTTCCGGCCGGTTCGCTTGCCGAAGGCGTTCAGCAGGACTTCGCCTCGACGGCTCATTTCCTGGTGCGGCTGCGTGTCTGGCATCCGATTATTGCCATCCTGACCGGCGTTTACCTGATCGCCGTCAGTACTGTTATTTATGGGGAAAAGCCTGACCACCAGACATGGCAGTTTATGTGGGCCTTACGCATTTTGGTCGTGGTCCAGCTTGTGGCCGGCTTCGCTAACGTGATACTGCTGGCTCCGGTGTGGATGCAAATTGTTCATCTCCTGCTGGCTGACCTTGTTTGGATCAGCGCCGTTCTCTTCGGCGCGTCAGCACTTTCTGTCGAGGCTGTGGAAGCGGAAGCCACAAATACCACCCCCCTTGCCCCACAGGCCGGTGACTAGCGTTCTGCCTTGCTTCTTCGTGGGTAGCCTATGACTGATTGGCATGTTGGTACAATGGGCTTCGGCTATAAGCAGTGGCGGAGCGTATTATATCCGGCCGATCTTCCTGAACGACAGCAGCTTGCCTATTATGCCGGGTTATTCAATGGTCTGGAGATGGACTCGACTTTCTACGGCATCCCCATGATCCAGACTGTAGAGCGTTGGCGACAGTCAACGCCGGTAGGATTCGAGATTTGCCCCAAGGTACCGCGTGAGATCACCCATGAATTGCGGTTAAAATCGGCCGATGCGCTGCTGGCGGCTTTCCTCAACGCCATGCGCCTACTGGAAGAGCGATTGGGGGCCATCGTCATTCAGCTATCGCCTGACTTTTCGATTGGTGAAATAGATGGCTTGCGCGGGTTCCTGGCATTGCTGCCGGAGGATTTACGGTTTGCGGTTGAGTTTCGCCACCGGTCCTGGGTAAGCCAGGAAACGGTTGACCTGCTGGCCGAGCACCGTGTTTGCTGGGTGGCGGCTGATTATATCCATCTACCCAAGACGTTCTGGCCGACAACGGATTTCGTCTACTTGCGCTTTCTGGGGCGACACGGCCGCTATGCGTTCAAGAATCAGGAGATGGAGAACAAGACGGCCGATTTGGAAAACTGGCTGGATCAGGTGCGCCCACACCTGGTGCATATGACCGCCGGGTATGCGTTCTTCAATAATGACTACGCCGGCTATTCCCCGGCTACCGCCAACCGGTTTAATCGTCTTGTCGGTTTGCCGGTGGCGGATATTCACTTGCCGCAACAAAGTAGTCTGTTTTAAAGGACGAACACCGCAATAAAAAGACCGGCTACTAACCCGGAGGTTGGTAGCCGGTCGGCTTAGCTATTGCTTCTGGTGCAAATTAGCTGACGATTTTGGCTGTCGGCAAGTCGCCGCCGGACTTGTTGCCCAGAATCTTGGCCGCGATCTGGCCGTACAAATGACCGGTAACCATGATGAGGTACGGGCCAAATGCCAGGCTCAGGATCAGGGCTGCGATCCAGCCCAGGCAGGGGACGACACCCAGAATACCGGTGACCAGTGTAAGAACCAGGCTCGCAACCAGCGTGACACCGAAGACGATCAGGATGTCAGACAGGTTCTCAGAGATGATCTGCCAGATTTCGCCAAAGCGGAAGCAGGCACCAAAGTCATCCTTGATCGCATACTGGATGGTAATTGCCGGGGTCAGGAAGAGCAGCGCTACCGCAAACAGCAGGGTCAGGCAGCCCGTCACACCCCATGTAGCCATCATTCCGGCCGAGGCGATATTCTCGCTGGCCTCTGACAGGCCGCCGAAGCCGATTGTTCCCATAAAGCCGATGCCGAGAACCAACAGGAACGGCAATGTGTAAATGAGCTGAGCGATTGTTACGAAGAAACCGTCAGACAACAGCTTGCCCCAATCTTCCCACGGGGGCAGGGGCTCATCCACATTCTCACCATCCATTACGCGCCGGACGACGGCAACAAGATACCCGTTGAGAATGAATGCCGGAATAATGAGCCAAACGAAAAGGGATAATAACACACCGACAAGCACCTTGGATACCCATTGCTTGTCTTCAAATACGTACTTAAATGCTCTTTGAATGTCCATCTAAACCTCCGAATTCCTAAAGGATAAATTCCTACTCACCAAACAATACGATTAATCTAACTCCAAGGTTGCGTCTTTTATCATCTCGCCTGCGATTGGCTAGCATGTTAGAATGCGCGCGTGGCAAGAATCGTATTTATGGGCACACCGGAGTTCGCAGTCCCGTCCCTGCGCGCACTCATCGACACGCAAGAAGTTGTCGGTGTCGTGACCCAACCAGACAAACCAGCCGGTCGGGGTAATCGCTTACAATCACCACCCACCAAGCTTGTTGCTGAGGCAGCGGGTATCCCTGTTTACCAGCCGAAGTCACTGCGCAGCGAAGAAGCGGCTGAACCTCTGCGTAACTGGGATCCGGACGCCATTGTCGTGGCTGCCTTCGGCCAGATATTACGGCCGCATGTTTTGTATCTGCCCACTCACGGAAGCATCAACATCCACGCCTCATTGCTACCCCGTTGGCGGGGCGCGTCACCCATTCAGCGCGCAATCCTGGCCGGGGATCAGGAGACTGGTATCACACTAATGCGGATGGAGGAGGGGTTGGATACAGGGCCGATGTTTGTGCAGGAACACCTTGCCATTGACGAACGGGAAACGGCCGCCAGCCTTCATGACCGTCTGTCAGCGTTAGGCGCGAGTATGGTGCGGTCACATCTGGATGACATCCTCAACGGTAATCTACCACCCATTGCTCAAGATGATGCGCTCTCAACCTACGCGCCGATGATCAAGAAAGAGGCCGGGACAATTGATTGGCAGCAGGATAACATGACCATTGATCGCCTCATACGAGCTATGACGCCATGGCCGGGAGCGTCTACTTCGTGGGACGGCCAGTCGCTGCGTATTCTGGAAGCGATTCCGATTGATGCCATTGCCGGGAACCAGCAGGGTTTGTCGCCCAGACGACCGATGGAGTGATGGTCCATACCGGCGACGGTTTTCTGCGCCTGGAGACCGTGCAATTAGCCGGCAAACGGGCGATGGCTATAGATGATTTTGTGCGCGGCCGACCGGATTTTGTGGGCAGTACCTTGGGCACCGAGACGACCGGCAAAACATTATGAGGATACTGGTCTATGGTGCCGGGGCGGTCGGTGGTTACCTCGAGCCAAGCTGGCTCAAAGCGGGGAGTCTGTCGCCCTGGTGTGCCGGCCGGATACGGCCGATCTGATCAATAACCAGGGTCTGGTGATTGCTGAACCGGACTCTCTCCAGCCAGTTTGTCCCTGCCTTTGGTAGCCTGGAACAAGCCATTCAGGATCAACCCAATTATGATCTGATCATCCTGGGTATGAAGTCGTATGATCTGGAATCGGCCGTTCAGTCCCTCACATCAACAGGTTCCCGCCTTCCAACTCTCATGACTACCCAGAACGGCATTGGCGTCGAAGAGATCGTAGAGTGCCATGCTGAGGGTGCCGGTGTAATTGCCGGGGCTGTTACTATTCCGGTCCGGCGGGCTGCCGGCAATCAACTCATCGTTGAGAAACAGGGACGGGGAATGGGGCTGTCGACCGTTGGGGAAAACATCCCGGTTGAACCTTATGCGGCCCTGATGCAGCGGGCAGGAATTGAGGTCGTGGCTGTTTCCGATTATCGGTCGATGAAGTGGTCCAAAGCCCTGCTCAATACGATGAGCAACGCCACTTCTGCCATCCTGGATATGACGCCTCAGGAACTTTACCAGGTCCCTAGCATTGTGGATCTGGAAACGCACATGTTGCGGGAGACGCTGGCGGTAATAGATCAGCAGCAACTGGAGATTATTGACTTGCCCGGTGCCCCTGCCAGATGGTTGGCGCGCGGTATTCGTATCGGACCCTATTTGCTGATGCGGGCAATCTTGCGTCGGGGGGTCGCCGGTAGCCGGGGGGAAAAAATGCCCTCATTCCACATGGATTTATACAGCGGACGCAAACGGAGCGAGGTTGTCTTTCATAACGGGGCTATTGCTGATGCCGGGGAGTCATTGGGTGTACCCGTGCCGGTCAATCGAGCGCTCAATGATACCCTGATGCGTCTTGTTACCGGAGAAGCAGATCCCTCCTGGTATGCACACCAACCGGCCAGACTGCTGGCCGAAGTTCATTCGTAAAGGAACAGATGATGGACGAGAAAGAAGCGGCACTCAGGCAAGAGATCGTTCAGATCGGCCGACTGATGTATGACAAAGATTTGATTTGCGGTATTGACGGGAATGTCTCAGCCCGGCTTGATGATGAGCGGGTATTGATCACTCCGTCCGGTCTGCCGAAAGGATTACTGCGGGAAGATCAGTTGTTCATTGTAGATATGGCCGGGGTTCCCGTAGATTCAGATGTGGTCTTACAGCAGGGGCTTAAACCGACCAGCGAGTTACCGATGCATTTGGAAGCCTACCATCAGCGGCCGGATGTTCAGTCTGTCGTCCATGCCCACCCGCCACTGGCTGTCGCGCTGTCCATTGCCGGCATCTCCATGTCGTTGAACATTTTGCCGGAAGTCATCCTGATGCTGGGCCGGATCCCAACAGCACCGTATTCACTGCCCAGTAGCGAGGAGAACGCCTCTGCTATTCGTACCCTAATACGTGAGCATGATGCAATTATCCTGGAGCGACATGGTTCTCTGACAGTCGGCAATTCCCCCATGCAGGCGTTTATGCGGTTGGAGTCCGTTGAGCAGAATGCACGTATTCTGTTTATGCTGGCTCAACTGGGTGACGGCAATCCATTGGCGGCGGGAAGTGAGTTATCTTCCTATGAGGTGGAGCGGTTAATGGAAATGCGTGAAAGGATGAGCCTCGGCAAACGATTTGCCTAGTTGTGTTCCCGCCGGGCTGTTGTCAGGCTCATGGCCGCAATCAGACCCAGCGCATACCAGAACAGAATCCCCGGCTTGGCCCCCAACGATAGCGCATCTGCCAGGCCATAGATGTGCAACGCGGCCAGACCGGCGAACAATCCTAATGCATACGGTCTGTACGACGGGCTGTTCCTGGCAATCCACCACGCACCCCCGAATGCGATAAGCAACAAAGCTACATACACAACCAATCCCGGCAGACCGACATCCAGAGCCGTTTGCAGGAAGATGTTGTGGGCATGACCGATGTCGGCGTTGGGGGATATCTGAACCGGGTACAGCCGGAAAGCCACTTCCCGGAACGCACCCAGACCGGTCCCGGTAAAGGCGAAATCGCCAGCGGCCGTTAATGCCCACGGCCATAGTTCCTTGCGGTAGTTGAGTGTGGTGAATGTTCCCACGGCTGTATCCGCCGGCGGGTCCAGCCACAATTGCTGTAACCGATCCGGGCCGATCCACACCAGACCAAGAATGCCTATGACCAATACGGCGGCCATAGTTATACGGACTACTGTTCGCGGTAGAGATGGGGGCATCAGGAGGCTCCAGGCGATGAGCAGGATGACCAATCCACCTGCGACTCCAACCCAACCACCACGTGACTGCGTTAGTATCAAGATCGCAAAGACCAACGCCGCCACGATCAGCAGAGCAATACGCCATACGCCTTTGCCGGGCGGGAACTGCAAGCCGAACAATAATGAGATTAAGACCGGCAGTAATAAACAGATTAACCCTGCCAACTGGTTGGGGTGGATTGCCAGGCCGTAT
Source organism: Chloroflexota bacterium (assembly GCA_041390945.1). GTDB lineage: Bacteria > Chloroflexota > Anaerolineae > Promineifilales > Promineifilaceae > Promineifilum. The sequence continues at coordinate 77,208 of JAWKOY010000017.1, read as the reverse complement.
TGTTCAGGTAATGAGAATAACTGAGCCGGATTGTATTGAGTGAGGAGGGGGATCTTCTGTGTTGTATCCAGACCGATCGCGCCGGTAACTGTGAACAGTGTTCCAATTGCAACGAATCCCAGCATAGCCAGGTTAATCGCAGAACGATTCCGACCAAGTAATACCAGAAGCCGCCAGATAGCCAGGCTCAGAATCAGGCCAGTGGCCTTGGGCAGGGTCTGGTCTGGGTCGGCCGAAACAAGAATGCCGACGATGAGGACAAGGCCCCACGGGATTAGGGCGATATTGAACGGTGTGGACGGCAGGCCGGGACGGCTGCTGGTGAACAGGGGCAGTAACCAAACAACAGCGATCCCGATGAGGGCGAAAAGGGTCAATAGTGGCGAAAGAGTGGGAAAGACAAGGAAAGGTGCTGCCAAAAGAACAACGACAACTTCCAGCCTAACCAGTTTTCCCGATGGTTGCCAGGGAGTGCGATGGGGTAATTCGTCCGATGAGGGATCGGTCATAGACGGTCGGGTCCGGGGCGGACCGAAGAATCAATACGCGCCTTTACCTCGAATGACTACCCAGGGCGTCTTGAGCAGGATGTATATATCCATCCAGAGTGAGTAGTTCTGGACGTAATAGATATCGTCCTCGGTGTGAAGATGGAGCGGTTTGTCGGCACGGCCGTTAATTTGCCACCAACCGGTCATGCCTTGAGGTACCGCAAAGCGCTTGTGCTGCCAGGGTTCGTATTGTCCGACGAGGAAGGGAGTTCGGGGCGTGGCCCGACCAAACTCATATCACCCTTGACGACGTTGATAAGTTGCGGTAGTTCATCAAGGCTTGTATGGCGCAGGAAGCGGCCGACACGGGTTATCCGGGGGTCATCTTCTTTCTTGAAGATGATCTTCCCATCTTCGGTAACTTCCGACACCTCAGCTTGCAGTTTTTCTGCATCCGCGACCATGGACCGGAATTTATACATGGAAAAGAGTCGGCCGTTCTCGCCAACCCGCTGCTGCCGGAAAATGACCGGACCTGGTGAACTCAAGCTTGATCAGGAGGGCAATCAGAAGCATAAACGGCATGGCAAGTAAAAGGAACACACCGGCTATTGACAGGTCGAACGCCCGTTTGAGTAGCCGCTGAACGTCATTGAGCGCAGGGTCGCGCAGGTTGATCATGGGCAACCCTCCGAAGTCATCAACGGAGGCACGATAGAGCGCCAGACTAAAATAGTCAGGCACAACGCGCACCTGGACGGGGAGATCATGCAATGCCAGGACAAGATCGTTTATCTGGTTGTAGGCTCGTTGTGGCAGAGCAATCACAACGTCGTTGATATCCCGGCGTTCAACTACATACCGAACATCCTCAACGGGACCCAGAACATGAACCAAAACATCCTCATTGCTTTTGCTTGAGTGAGTGCGGGCGCTATCATCAAGGTATCCAGTGAGGTTTAAGCCCATCCAATCATACTCGCGAATCATTTGGCCCAACACGCTGTCCAACTTCTCCGGCCCCTCACAATCAGCACGCTTCTTTCGGCTGGCAAACGGCCGATCTTAAATATGGAGCGTGCAACAAACCGCCACCCCAAAAGGAGGCAGAGATCCAGGAAAACAAAGATTAAGAACAGCCAGCGGGAGAAGTCTCGATAGGTGAGATACAAGAATCCGGCGAAGAGCAAGGCGGCAACGATGGTTGCTACGGCGACAAGTTGGAATTCGTCAATGGCCTTATAAATCCGTTTGGGATCATAGACCGACATGACGAGGAAGGTTAGCCCCCAAAGAATTGGTACAACAAAATAGGTGTAGGGTGCGATATTAGCGACAATTGTTGTGGAGATGATTCCTGAATCTGAGAGATAAGGGACAAATCGAGTAGCTAAAAAAGGGCTAAGAGAGTTAACCCTATATCCAGGACAATCGAAAATATGGCGAAGTTCACGCCAAAACGCCGCAACATACAAACCTCTCCGCGCTCTTACTCCTCTGTCATTCGCAAACTCACATCCAACGTGGGAAACATTGACCAAATCATACACTACAGTTAGGGAAAGCCAATGATTTGATGGTAATGTATCTCTTTGCGGCAAGTGGGAGATGCCGGTTGTGAAATTTGCTGCAATCCGAGAAGATTATAGCGGTGAAGTTCGAGGATGGGCAAACTTGTAATTAAGAACTGAACAAATCAATTCCAAATCGCTGTCGAAGCACATTGTAGAGGAACGTTGGGTTGCCGACCAGGTACGTCGCCAGAGTCGCCTGGGCTCTATCATCATACGGCCTAACCATTCCAGTCCATTATCGGTCATCCATCGAGGAGCGCGGGTCAGTTCCTCCGGAAATATAGTCAAAGACAGCCCCGCCGGTTAGGGCGATATTCGCGTTGACTGCCTCCCAATTCTGCATCAGCCACCTTTCCTGTAAAGGCATTCCGAACCCCAATACCAGAATATTAGGTTGAATCTGATTTATTTGCCTGATAACCTCCTGGTTCTCGCTACTCTTTGGAGCCTGGTCAAAATAGCCATGGTGACATCCTGCAATCCGTAGCTGAGGATAGCGGTTCTGGAGCTGCGCAGCGGCCGCTTCGGCGACGCCTGGTTTGGCTCCAGGAAGTACAATGAGTGCTCATTCACTGTGCACCACTCTGCCAGTTGCCAGAACCAATCTGCATATGTGATGCGTTCCGGGATAGTCTCTCCCAGTAATTTTGCTCCGAGCATCACGCCTGCCCCGTCACAAAAAACGATATCAGCACTATTGAGAAAATTCTTTAACCAGGGTTGCTGTACTGTCAAATTAAGACAATGGACGTTGACATTTAGTACCAGCTTGTGTTTTTTCTGCTGAATCATGCAGCCCATTGCTTCATGCAATTCAACCACAGTCAATGGATTAACCCGGACACCGAGGATCTCAACTGACGGGAGATGCATTGGGCTGCTCCTTATTCAGAGATATAGCTGTTGCGACGAGTAACGCCAGGAAAAGCCACAAGAACACGTAGACAGTTGTGTCAATAACCGGGTCGGCAAAGATACTATTAATGAGCGCTGTGACAAAGAACCAACGGCCGTAGCGCAAGAAACTGCCGGGTAGCGTTGCCCTCCTGTCATCCTGAACTGGTCGTGAATAGCGCCAGGTGGACCAGATCAACCCGATGAAGGCCAGGACGCCGAATAGACCTTGACGATAAAGCACCGCGATATACTCGCTGTGGGAGCCGGCTGGGTAGGCAGAGCCGGGGACGTCGCGTTCTGTTCCCTGTAGCCGAAAAATGGACGCCCTAGAAAACCCTCTAGACTCAACCTATAGACAGTGAAGCGGCTTGTGTAGCTCCCTTCCCCACGTGCAAATATAAATGCTTGTATTGCTTCAATTGAATTTGAAATAATGCTATCTTGGTTTACCAAGCTCAACTGAATATAAGTAGAAGATAGTAAGATTATTACCAGCAACAACATTAATAAAATTGCCAAGAATTGGCTTAGCCGCGTTGCCGACTATGGAATAGCGTGAAGTATATGCCACCGCCTAACAAAGCAACCATTGCTACACGGCCTGTGGTAAATATGAGATTCACAAGTAGCAACCCAATAGCTACAAGGATCAGAATACGTCGGGGTACCGGTTTGATGGGCAAGATGAAAGAATAGGAACGGTAAAGTATAGACAAGTATGCTTGCATAGTGAGTGGCAAACAAGAAGAAACTACTGAGTCTGTAGTAATCACCTAGGATAACAAACCATCCCTGTTGACCTAGGGCGCGGTGAGCAATTTCTTGCCCGTAGCTTGTGGCAACTACCCAGCCCGGCAAGAGGCTACCTGCTAGGGATTCAAAGGAGGGTTTAAATAGACCTGTAATAGCTAGGAGACCTGCGAACGACGCAATGATTACCGTGATCAGACCAGCATTTAAAATACGATTGATATTGGACCATGTCTTAACTCGATTGATTACAATCAGAAAAACAAGAAATCCGGCTAAGTAGGCTCCAAAATTGCGAATATATGTTAACCATCGGTACGATTCGATAATAAACAAGCTTGAGATACCCACAGCGAGGAGGAACACAGCAAACCACTTGACAGGTGGTATAGTGATGATTTTTCCATGTTGCAACATGATGACTTTTACAGTCACCAACAGCAACCCTGCTGGCCCAAATGAACTGCTCAATTCCTAGAATCCACCAAAGAGGAAGCAATAAGATTAACCACTGCAGATCAAATACCGGATTGGTATCTATAAATGGTAACGTTAGATGTGAGTTGCTTTGTGATGAACCCGAAGACAGCGGCCTAGATGCAGTCATGGTTGTGCGATCTAACTACCAAAAAGGTGGGGATATTGAATTCTACGTCTGACACTGATGGTCTGCTTGTTTTTGATCGGATGTTGTCAAGTTATTTTTGAATCAGCTATACGCTTAAAATCAAGGACCATTGAGAAGTAGGATTCGATTTCATCAATGCGCCTATCATAACTGTTCTCCTCTGCACATGCGATGCGCGCAAACTTCAGCTCGGATCTTCCAAATGAGCATCTCGAATAGCCTGTAGGAATTCGCTTTCTGATGAGGTCATATAGAATAAAGACTCAAGATCGCCAAGTGATGATAGGCCGTACACAATGCTAGGCTTTCCGGTTGCCAGACATTCGAATATCTTCGCAGGGATAACCCTGCCATATGTGGCGATTCACTATCATAAGGCAGTAATAGGATATCGGCGTCACGCAAATAAGCAGGAACATCTTCATGCGGTACTGCACCAATTAGCTCGGTTTCTGGTGAGAGCCCTTCCAGTTCAACACGAACCGGTCCGATGATTCTTAAGGAAATTCTTGGCTTATAGCTCGGAGTAGATCCACGTTTGTATGAATACCGATCGTTCCAAATATTGCACAGAGTGGGCGTTGTTTTGATGCTGATTTACTTGGATCGGAGCGAGCTTGCTCAAATAACTTAATGTCAACGCCTTTCGTTAAGGTAATGACATTGTCATGCATGGTAGATGCTCGGGCGAAGTTGATGGGAGAATCTGCCCAGATCATGTCTACAGCAGCCGCTAACTGTTGTTCTGCCAACTCGCCCTGGGAATCAGGATCATTGGACCAGTCAAAATAACAATGATAGAAATTAGCGTCGGCATTCAGGCTCTTCACAAAGGGCAACGGACGCCGATGTTGGCAGATAGTCAATAACAATAAGCGGGGATTGTTTTACTTTCTGCTTCAACTTATCGGCGATGCCAGGTACAAAATAATTTCGATTTACGGATTGTGCTAAGGATCCAACATCTGGTATAAGACGAGGAGAGATAATCTCGACCCCATTGATTAATGGCTGCTCACACATACCGGCTGCAATTGACTGACCGGATAGTCGCCCCCAAACTCGACTCCACTCGTTGATGCCTGGCCAACGTTTTGGAAGAGGTTCAACGTAAAGCACGTCGTAACCTCTCGAGGCTAATCCACTAGCAATATTGTGTGGGCTTTGCCATGTGAAATGCCAATGAACTGCCGATATGATAATAACTGTGCCTTTTTTCAATGCTGAATACCTACTCTATTACCAAAGTCATGCTGATTCGCTTAATGATACCCATATTTTCGCAGTAGGGGCCATGTCAGTGATGTAACGATGCGCCGATCAGAGTCTGCCAGCTGCTCTTTCCAAGCATTATCCAATCGCAAACGAACGAGACCTTTTCAAATCGCATCGGATTGCCTGAAACGGTGTGACTGTCCTTTTCCAGTAGTATCCCATTATTTGTGATAATGGTTGAGTCAAAAATCCCCCAAACCAAAATAGCGAGTTAATTGCTCCAGATTTTGACGTGGTTCAGCCATAAAGTCCTCATAGCGCATCATTGCATAGGTAGCTACCCGCTTTTGAACCAGCCCTGAGAGCAGATTGCGATAGTTCCAGTCGAGGGCAGATTTCTGAGGTGAATATATCGGCATATACGATACCTGGTCAACCACATGTGGCCGTACTCGTTGTCGCATCCAAGAAAAAGCCACTGCTCGACTGTCTCGTACAAGATGTAGAACTTGCAACCGAATCCTCACTCATCTTGGTTAGCAAATATAGGGTAGAGACATCTTTTGATGAGTCTACTATGATCTGTCCATTTCCGACATCTAGAATAGCTTGATACATGCGCGAAAGCAGGGCTGTATACTGTGCAGCCTGCTGGCTATAGAAGCACCATTTGTATTGAGGAGACCGACCATCGCTGGGATATGGCGAATTCGATCTACTTGCAGCTGTTGGCTTCTTAGCCGCCCAAATTCTTTGTCAGTTAGTTCTACACCAACTTGTGAAAGAACTGCTGTCCAAAAAGGGCATTCAGCAAGAATTTGTCCGCAACCGCAAAGTTCTCGCTCTGGATAACGTTTCCACAAATGCCGTAGTTCACCAACTGTAATTACGCCATCTATCTGCCCCAAGATTCGTTCCAGAAGCGTGCTTCCACTTCGGCCGCTTCCGGCAATGTATAGGACATCAATCATGTAGGCCTCACTCGCTTTCTGATCAAGTTGATAAAAGCTTTGTCTTCTGAGTCCAGGCCTTGAAGTAACAAAACCCCCACAAAAACGATTCCTGAAGCGGCGGTTGAGATAATCACATTTAACAGTGGAGAAAGCGGTAACGTCGCAATCAGGAGTAAAGCAACCACGGTCGCTCCGGCAGCAACTAATCCTTTGATATATCGCCGATCATAAGGCCACATATGGAGTGTGTGCCGGACAATAAGTAACCCTAATGCGAATAGCCCTCCTACAGTTGATGCCGTTGCAATTGCCGTGCCTTCAATCCCAAATCGTGGGATAAGTGTCAAATTGAGGATAATGTTGACGATCACGATTAACACACTCAGACGGAACCACTCTTGCTGGTGGCCGGTCATGATGAGCATGATTCCTGTTGCGCCGGTTGCGATGTTAATAAACTGACCAATGGTTAATATCTGTAGGGCAACTGCACCGCCAGAGTATTCGCTGCCAAACAGGACTGTCATGATATCCCCGGCTGCAAACATAATAAGCAGCACTAATGGGATAACACAATAAATGCCCCACTTGGTATTCACACGAAACAACTCTTCGAGCTGTTTGTAGTTCTTCTTATGGTACTGATCAGCAATCATCGGCGTCAGGATCATATTAAAAGCATTCAAAACGATCGCCATTATGACGGACAACTGTGCAGATGCCTGATACACACTGACATCGGCTGCGGGCTAATAGAAGCCTAAAAATAGTCTGTCCACACGGCTCACGATGACACCAAACATGCCTGACAGGGCTGTTGGGACTGAATAGGAGAGCATCTCGCGATTTGAAACAGTGGTAACGGACGCTGCATGTAGAGATCCTCCGAAGAGACGGTAGAGATAGTACGGGGCTACGCCGAATGCAATTGCAAACGACAGAATCAGTGGCCAGAATGGCTCCAAACAATTGCCAGCCAATCAGATAAAAAATGAAGAATAGTACGAGGTTGACACTGGCCTGTGTGATTTCCTCAGAGGCAATAGCATATTGCATGCGCTGGGAAATACGTGAAGCCTGTGCAGCCACCTGAAGTGCAGCCATAAATGGCAGCATGAATAGAAACAGTCGAAACAGCGGGAGAAACTCAGGTTCTTTGAAAAGGGCAGTGGTTATCCAGGGTGAAAGGATGTAGAGCACACCAGTGATGACCCAACTGACAATAAAACTGATACTGACCGAACGAACGAGGATGCTCTTAAACGCACCATCATTTTTCTGCCACTGTGCTGTTGCAAAGTGTACAACTCCATTGTGAAGACCCAGGGGTAACAGGATGCCGACAATGCGCAGGAAGTTCCACCCAATTGCATAGAGACCGAAGGCTTCCGGACCAAGCAACCGGGCCATGGCAATTTGCTTGGCGAAGTCCAGTCCGCGACCGATACCAACCCCAACTAGTGATATTCCTGCCCCAGTTGCCAGCCGGTCAATCGCTGTGTCGTCTTCAGTAATGCTGTCGTCCGGGAAGGATCCTGGTTCCGGACTTACTTCAGCCTCAATCTTCATTAGTGCTCTTTAGTTGCTTCAGTTGAGTGTGGGTAATTGGATCATTGGGGTCGAGTATTAGTACCTGGTCAAATAGGTGAATTGCTTCGACCGTTCTACCGGTTTGTGCGTAGATTGCGGCTAGCTCCCGTATAGCCCATTTCGACTGGTCATCAATTTGAATCGCTGTTTTCAAGAATGCCTCTGCCGATTCTGCATTCTGTTCTAAATACCAGACCAGTCGGCCGCTGTGAGTGTGTGCCCAATAATTATTCGGTTGTTGCTCGGCGACCCAGCGATAATCCTGCAAGGCTTGCCCGGGAAACCCTAGGCGTTCCAACGCCTCGGCTCGACCCATACGGGCACATAATTTGATCGCTCATACCAATGAACTCATTGCTGGTAATGGCAGTGTCAAACATATCATTTGCAAGTTGCCAGTCCGGATTTTCACCCTGCCTGGCTAACTGACCCAAGCGTGTTAGGAAATTGCTTTTTAACGCTACTGTTCCTTCCTTGACAGTTAAGCCCTGTTGATAGGCTTCCTCTGCATCAAGAGGCAGCTCCAATTCCTCCAGGGTCTGGGCAAGTTGGGTACCAGTTATCGCCATTGCTCGGCTCCAGTGTGGTAAGCACAGTATACCAACTCTAGCCGTGTTCCAGTCCTTAGCACGTTCGGCCCGGTGTGCCCATTGACGCACTTCGGCCGCTCCGCCAGGCAACTCCTCCCAAGCCAGAGTTTGTTTTTCAGTACCAAGCTGGGTTGAGAATGAAAGCGCTCGGCCACGCAGGGCTGACAAATTAGCAGAGGGTGACGTGTGGATTAAACCCTCGAAACCACTTCGGGCTTCACCTGCAAGAGAATTAGACCCCTTTGCGAAGGCCCGGTTTAGTTTAAGGTAGTTAAGGTTTAGTGAGAACTGGGGATACAACGAAATGATCGCCAATAAGCAGATGGGCGCAATGATAATAATGAGTGCCCAAGGCTTCACACCCTGTTGCATGGATGCTTTCCCCACATCTTTACTGTTGGGCATTGTTGTCACTATCTTGCATCACAGGATGAGACGTCGACCGTGAGCACCCATCCACCCAATCCTAGTGAATTGGGTTTAGTGCCGCCACCATGTCCACAAAATAATAGCCAGGGCAGCCAGAAGCGCCCCGATGGCGACACCGATTAGCGACAGCACAATCGGGCTTGTGCTGGATGGACTTACGGGGATAGATGCACGACTGGCGAGACGGAAGCCACTGCTTGTATCCTGAGTGGTGATCTTCTCTTCATCTACCTTTCGTGCCAGTGCGGTATATGTCTCTGCCAGGAGGTCTCGGTTGCGCTGCAAGGTTGATTCTTGTGTTGACAAATCCTGTTTGCTGCGCTGGAGTTCCAGAATTTGAGGCTCCAGTTCCTGGAGGCGCTGGTCAACTGTGACCAAACGTTCTTCTATTGTTTGAGATAATGAACTTAGAAATGCTACCTGCTGTTCCCGATTCATCTCCGCGATATCTTCTGCATTTACTTGCAGAACGATCGGCAGCGTTCCTTGAATGCTAAATGCCCTCGATTGCAATGATAGTGTAGTCAACTGTTCCGTTAGCTGGGGGATAGCGGTTGGCGAAAGGTCAACCTGTTCCTGTAATGCAGCAATGTCATCTTGCAATACAGATAAGGTGTTTTGCCCTGTCAAATATCCGGCCTGTAATTGTGTCAGGGCATCCAGTTGGTTCGAAACCAGTGTCAAACGATTTCCAGTTTGGAAATCGATAAGCAGTTGTTCAGAGTCAACCAGCCGTTGATCGGCTTCTTCCAACTGTTGTTCATAAAAGGCAAGCTGATTTTGGCTGCCTAATCCATAGATACTATTTGCAGTATCTACAAACAGTGACGCCCATTCATTAGCCAATTCTGCCGCAATTGCCGGATCGGTATGGTGGGCGCGAAAATAGAGCAGGCTCGGCTCATTGCCTGCCTGTACCGTTAGCATGGATTGTAATTCCGGTAAACGGTCGATCCCTGGGGCTGTTACCTTTTGCAGGAGCATCTGCAGGATTTCATCGCTACGTGCCAACTCTGGATACGCCTTGAGCAACGAAGTTTTACTCTGTACGGTCGAGAAGCGGGAGTCAAACTGCACCTGCTCGGTCGGTTCCAGAACGGCAACCAGAGCGGAAGCCTGATAGACAGATGGTCTGGTTGCAGCAACGAAATATGCCAAAATGCCAAAAAGAAGCCCGACTCCTAATACTAACCACCATTTCTGGAGTATGGCTCCCATATACGGTCGAAGATCAAATTCCTCTTCCAATGATGTCCTCCACTAAATAGCAAACACATCATTTATACAAGTGCATTTCTTACCGGGCAAATTAGTAACTAATCTCTCAAATGCTCCCAATCTCAAACCACACCGGGAGGGCCAGGTTGCCACGACAACGCCACCAGACCGGCTGCCATTGCAATCAGTAGAGTGCTTCGGATTTCATAAGTGGGATTGGGGTTGAGGTAGAAGATACCGAAGAGAAAGATGGTCACCCAAAGAGCCGTAACAGGTGCGTAGCATCCTAAGGCTTCTTTCCGACAGATTGGCAGAATCAATAAGGCCAACCATGGTAGGAGTCCAACCACTCCCAATTCTGCCGTAAGCGATAAAAACACACTGGGTACAAGACCGGCTCCGAAAAGAACCTGTGTTGCGGCTTGTTGATAGTTGGCTGGTCCAGTTCCAATGAGGGGGGAGGTAGCAATAATCTGAAAGCTGACGCCCATATCCCGGAGCCTGACGAGACGTGACCCGGCTTCAAGTGGGTTACCCAAGTCGAAGAAACGACCGTAGACAGCATTCCCATACAGTAAGAGAAATGTGATGGATGCCAGAAGCAGAACAAATATCAAGATCAAGCTGCTTGTTCGCACCTTGATCCGTAAGTGACCGCCGACAATTAATCTTTTAACATAGGGAACCAAGTTCATTCCTACACCGGCCAGCAGGCACATCCATCCCCAGCGAGACATAGTTACCAACATCCCACCTAACCCAAAGCCAATGGCAACCAAAGTTAATGCCCGGCGGTGGCCGCTTCTCTTTTGTGTAACAACGGGTAACATCAACATGCAGATGACGAGAAGAATAGCCAGGCTATTTGGTTGGTTTGTGAGACCGTAGCCTCTCAGCCAACGCTCTCCCTGATTTAACACGACGATTACACCACTGACATCGGGATCAAGCGGCAATTCCCCCAGCCAGGATAATCCGACATCCCGTTGCAGGATGAATTGGGCAATTGCGACGGCTGCCTGCAAGATTACCACAGGGATTACTACCCAAAACAGATCAGGTTCTTCATTAGCAATTAGAAGAAATACCCAGAAGAATAAACAGGCCAGTATGGTGAGCCGGGTCAGCGTACTGATCGAGCATTGATCATTAACACACAGGAGCAAACTACGAACAACAACCCACATCCAGAATGCAAGTACGGGTCCGAACACCCGCCAGTTTCCCAACTCCAGGACAGATGCCCGACCGACAACCACCGATACCCCACCCACGCCGCGACTGAGATAAGGGGCAGTAGACTAACCGGGCCAATACCTGCCCATTCACCGGCGGCGGTCGGCAAGTGCCAGATTGCCAGCCAGGTCAGCGGCCCTCCAGCCACGGCGGCACTGTTGGTCCCCAGCATGATGACCAGAAAGATTCCCAGCGCAATCGAGCGCAAGGCGGCGAAGGGCAGAGGCTACGGTTTGGCGGGATGGGTGGATGGCCGGCTATAGGCTGCCAGAGGTAACGGCTGGTTCTATTTCAGTTCGGGGCAACTGGTTGAGAGATTATGCTTCTCCAGCACAACCGGGTAAATGTCCTGGGTTTGCCGGAACAGATCACCCAGGGACATGGCTTTCCAGATGGGTCCTTTCAGTTCCAGCAAACCCCGCCCCAGGGAATTGCGGATACCCAGGTCGCCCAGCAGGATGCAGTGCAGGGTATCGGCCGCCAGGATGACGGTAATCTGCGGCTGGATCTGACTGGGACCATACTCTATTTTGAGTGGTGCCCGGCTGGCGTCGAAGCTGACCTCGGCTCTCGGTTGGCGACATTCAAAGCGAATGACAAGCCCGGACTTAATGAGATTGTCTGTGGCTAAATGATCCGTTGCCTGGATTTGATCAAACAACTCCTGAAAAACGGAATACATTAGTTCGTCAGAGGTATATACCGGCATAACAGGCACTGGCCCCGGAAATAGTTATGGGTTGCTTTGCCGTTAGCTCTGGCTTTCTTCGGCGCGTATCAGACGGTCTTTTAATTGCTCAGCCTGGAATTGTAATGAGTAGCTGATCATGTACCAGACACCCTTCCATGTATTGGGGTCCTTCAAGTCATCTACGGTGGCATCCTGGAATGTGGATGCGACTTGCTTGGCAAATTCAGGGGTGATGCGATCCATGCCACCTTTTGCCAACTGCCACAGACGGCCGGGTTGCACCGGTTCCGGCACGTAGTGATTAATTGTCCCGGACATCTTATCGCGCACCTGTCCGGCCTGGAATCGGGCAGAGTAGGCCATCATGTAAGCCATACCCTTCCAGGTGTCGATGTCCATGAGATCTTCGGCCGTCATACCCTGGAAATTGCGCAGCATTTCGATTTGCATATCAGGTGTGAGCTTGCTGACGTTTTCCCGAACCATTTCAACAATGCCTAGCGGAGAAAATTTGGTCGAGGAGGCGTTTGTCTGGGCATCCGGAACAATCTCATGTAATTCCCCCACCAACTGGTTAAGCTCATTGACTAGACGCCGTAACTCCGCTGCCTGATCTTCATCGGATGTCTTTGATGAATCATTGGCGTCTGGGTTACCGGATCAAAGGCGCTCAACCGTTGTTCCCGAAATTTGCGCAGGAAGTAGTCTAATTGTCCGGCAGTCAGGCCGGAGGCGGCCGCTGCATCAGAGCGGGATTGTCCGTCGGCCATTGCCAGAAGAGCGGTGGCCCGTTGTGCCTCAATCTGTGGATCGTTGCGTTGGGCTATCTGCTCCAACACCTCGTGTTCGTCTGCGGACAGAAGGTTATCCTGATCAGTCATTTGTTCATCCTTTGTACTAGAGGCTACGGGACCTTGCTCGACTATGAAGCGGATTATAACCGCAACTTGATATCCAGCGAAACAGATGTGGATAAAAGTTACTATGGACCTCTGCTCTTTTACTGTAAGCAGGCTGGTGGTGGGTTGACAGTGAAATGTGGCCTATGATACTATTGGCCTCATAATGCGGTGCGTCATGATGGCGTTGATCTGCGTCACCATGACACTATTTAATTGACCGGTAATTACTGGTTGGCATAGACCAAATCCACCGTTCCCGGATAGGTAACCCTCGCTGAAATCAGCACACCAATTGGTCGTGCTAAAAGATGCCCGGAGAGGCAAAAAATGGACCAAATCGAGATTACAGAAGAAAGCAGTGATAGTTCAAATGCGCTGTTGGGCAGCCTGCGTCGTGTACTCATGGCCGGTATTGGCGCCTTCGTCCTGGCCCAGGAAGAGATAGAAGATTTCCTGGGAAAGCTGGTTGATCGGGGCGAAATTGCTGATACCGATGCGCGTAAGTTACTCAACGATCTGGTTGACGGTCGTGTTCGCATGGTTCAGGACGGAACCAAACGGGCAGAGGGCGAGTTGGACAAACGTATTGAGACTGTTCTGTCCCGGTTGAACATCCCCAGCAAGGGCGAAATTGATTCCCTGAGTACCAAGATAGCAGAGCTTAGTGACAAGGTTGACGAGTTGAACTTTGTCCAGCATGAATAATCGCAGTGCTAATTGATGGCTCTGGGGTAGCAGGGTCGAAGGGTGAGAGCGATTCTCGAAGGAATTGCTCTTCTTTTTGTGGGAGAATCGGTCAGTCCTCTCGGCCTGTGATCTGGAAGTGGCGAATGTTGCCAACGTTCTTTATAATTTTGACCAAGAGCCACCCGGAGTCAGTCTATGCCTGTCGTTAAGAGATACCCAAATCGCAAACTCTATGACACGGAAGCCAAGCGCTACGTGACTCTCAATGAGATTGCGAGGATGATCCGCGCCGGAGATGAGGTCGTCGTTGTAGACCATGAAACCAACGAGGACCTGACGGCCGTAACCCTCAGCCAAATCATTTTTGAGCAGGAGAAACAGCAGGGCGGCTTTTTACCGAAGGCCGTGCTGACGAATCTGGTACGTGCCGGAGGTGATACGATTACCTCCTTACGCAAGGGCCTGACGCTACCTCTGGACTTGTGGCATCAGGTTGATGAAGAGATCGATCGGCGTATCCAGGATCTGACCAGTCGGGGGGAACTGGCTCGTGAGGAAGGTCTACGATTGCGTAGTAAACTTCTCTCACCCATTCATTTTAGCCAGGAAGCACTTGGCAGTGACGAACGGAGTATTGAGATGCTGCTTGATTCCCATGATGTCCCGTCACGCGAAGAACTGGAACGCTTACACGCAGAGCTACAGGTATTATCCGCCAAGCTGGATAACATGATCAAGCAAGCAGAAGTGAAGGAGGCTGCGGTGCCCGATCAGGAAACCGGTTAAGTTCAATCGGTTAATCAGACTTTCCCACTGAGTCAACCCACATGATTAAACTAGACGGGACCATCCAGCGCCGGTTCTTCTTTCCGTCAGATTCGCAAACGACGCTGCTCTACTTTAGCGAACTGGGACGGATTATCTATTTCCTTCCCCATATCAGTGTCGTAGATACGTTGGACAAGGATCATATCCGCATCCACTATCAAACCGTAGAACTCGGCGCTTATACGATTAACGTCTATTGCGATCTGGGATGTGAAGCATTCCCGGAGGAAATGTCCATCAAAGTTGGGCCATTTGAGGTTGACGAGGTGATCAAACCCGAAGCGACCCTGAACTCCACATCCGGTTACGGCTACTTTTCCAGCCAGGCACTTCTGGAGGATGAAGGAGATGGCACCGGTATCGATTTCCAGTTTCGATTCCAGGCCAAATTACCGCGACCACGCGGGCTGCGAATGATGCCCAGGCGTGTTGTTGACCGCATTGCCATGAGTATCTCGCAAGGCCGCATGGAAGAAATGATTGAAGGCTTCATGGAAAGCGCCCTGGCGGCGTTTCCTGAATGGCTCGAAAGCAACAAGGTCCAAATTTCCGAACCCTGATTTTGACCTGATAGAGGCAGACACTAATGAAGATTGAAGGCAGCGACTTAATACCGGCAGAACCTGGTTTGCTATGGCCTCTCCTTCAGGACGCCAATGCCTTACGCCGGATTATCCCCGGCACCAAAGTGCTTAATCATAGAGCCGATAGTGAATACCGGGCGGAAGTACAGCAGCGATTGGGCCCGTATGATGATTTGTTTGGGGGAACACTCCACCTATCTGAAAAGGATCCGGCCAGTTGCTTGCGGATTATTGCCAATCTGGAGAGTCCGCACGGGATGGTCCGTATTACCGGGGATATTGCGCTGGAAGAGGCGGGCGACAATAGTACGCTCCTGCACTATGAAGGGGATGTGGAGTTGGGCGGTCGACTGACGGCCGTTCCCCCGCGACTATTGGAGACCACCGCCAATGCGTTTATCCGGCAGGCCCTTGATGCCCTGGAACGGGAAACGGCCGGTCCCCAACCTTTTGTGATGCGCCGGGCATTGGCCGGCCAACCGTCTGAACCGTCCGAACGCAGCCTCAGCTCGGTATTGCTTCCCTGGATTGTGCCTGCCTTTCTGGCGGCGGCCAGTGTCATAGTTCTTCGCCTCCTCGATAATCGCCGCATCAATCGATTAGGGGAAACCTATATCCCTTCTGAAAATCCAACGGGAACAGGTCAATCGTGAATGTCGCTCTGCCTGATGAGGGTGGAGCCCCGGTCGATCGGGATGGTGATAGCCGCCCGATAGGTGTGTTCGATTCCGGAGTGGGTGGGTTGTCTGTTGTCCGGCATTTGCAGCAGCGCCTGCCACAGGAAAATCTCCTTTATTTTGCTGACCAGGCCCATATCCCTTACGGCGGACGGACCGTGGATGAGATCACGGCCTTCTCCACGGCCATAACCCGCTTCCTCATTGACCGACAGGCCAAGGCAATTGTTGTCGCCTGCAACACAGCAACGGCCGCCGCGATTGATGCCTTGCGAGTCGGGTTCCCTGATATGCCCTTTGTGGGGATGGAACCGGCGCTGAAACCTGCTGCGGCGCAAACGCAGACGGGCAAAATCGGCGTTCTCGCCACGCCCGGCACGTTTGCCAGCCGGCGCTATGCCATGCTGGTGGACCGCTTCGCCAAGCAGGTGGAGGTGTTCGAAGACCCCTGCGTCGGCCTCGTCAGCCGGATAGAAGCCGGCCGGTTGGCAGATGGGGAAACGGCCCGGATTCTGGATCAGGGCTGTCACGCCGATGCTATCGGCGGGGGTAGACACGCTGGTTCTGGGATGTACCCATTATCCGTTTGTCTTACCGTTGCTAAGATCACTGGCGGGTACAGAGGTTGCCATCATTGACCCTGCTCCCGCAGTTGCCCGGCAGACTGAATCTGTGCTACAACAACGCGGAATAACCGCCCCTTCGTGGCAACAGGGAAGTCTGACATGCTTTAGCAGTGGCGATGCTCCTGCTTTAACTGAATCGGCTCATCAACTGCTTGAACAGGAATAAAGCCGCGACTCACGTGGATTGGGTGGCGGGTAATCTTGCTATGGATACAGCCACATCGTTTCGTCAAACCTGATACGCTTTGCATGAAACCACGAAACACGGAGCGCTGGCGAACCATTGAGGCGCGTCTCAGCCGCGAAAGCACAATCTGGCTCTCTACTGTCCGGCGTGACGGCCGGCCGCACCTGGCACCACTATGGTATGTTTGGATCGACGGCCGCATTTACTTTTGCACCGGCACCAACTCGCAGAAGTTCACCAACATGATCGGTAATCAAAATGTAGCCCTGGCTTTGCCGGACACAGGCAATGTTCTCATTATAGAAGGCGAGGCCCATACTGCTCCGCGAGCAGTGGCCGACACAATGGCCGAGCATTTCTACAACAAATATGAGTGGGATTTCCGGTATGATGATACGGACGACTGGCGGCTTGTTGAGGTGACACCATTCAAAATGTTGGTCTGGGGGGACGGTTACGACCAACAGGAAGGGACACGTGTCCTCTAGGGTCGACGGCGATTTGGGTGCTTTGGAGTTTCGTCGGCGTTTCTTACAGGAATCCAATCTTCAAGAGCTATACTATAATGAAGTCAGGCCATGCCTCTGCTCAGCAACGCAAGAGACTTATAATGCGTAGAGGACTTGTGATATGGCCTGTCGAAAGGAAAAGTTATGATGCGCTTTGATCGCTTTACAGAAAGAGCACAAGACGCGGCTGCGCGAGCTTATGAGATTGTCCAGCGGTACGGGCACACGCAGGTAGATACCGAACACCTGTTTTTGGCCCTGCTGGAGCAGCCCGATGGTGCAGTTCCCCAAATCCTGGAGAAATTGTCGGTCGAATCATCTGCTTTGCAGGAACGATTGGACCGTGAATTACGCGCCAGCCCCAAGGTTTCCGTCTATGGCGGCGGCGTTGGTCAGATTTTCTACACGCCCCGTATCCGTACAGTTTTGGAACTATCCCAGGGCGAAGCCAACCGACTGAAGGATGAGTTCATCTCTACCGAACACATCTTCCTGGCAATTCTCAGCGAACGTAATACAGCCTCGGCCCGTATCCTGCAGGAGAATAACATCACGCGGGAACGGGTGATGGAGGCTATTAAAGAGATTCGCGGCGGGCAGCGGGTGACCAATCGTCAGGCTGAAAGCCGTTACCGGACATTGGAGAAATACGGCCGTGATCTGACTCAACTGGCCCGCGAAGAGCGTCTGGACCCGGTCGTTGGCCGGGATGCGGAAATCCTCCGTGTTATCCAGGTATTGAGTCGTCGTACCAAGAACAACCCTGTCCTGATTGGAGAGGCCGGTGTCGGCAAGACGGCCATCGTTGAGGGCCTGGCCCAGAAGATCAACGACAATGATGTCCCCGATAACCTGCTGAACAAGCGGGTCGTATCGTTGGACCTGGGGGCCATGATTGCCGGAAGCCGCTTCCGCGGTGAATTCGAAGAACGCCTGAAAGCAACGGTTGAGGAAATTCAACGAGCGCAGGGTGAAATCATCCTGTTCATTGATGAACTGCACACCGTCGTTGGGGCCGGTTCGGCTCAGGGTGCCATGGATGCCAGCAACATGCTCAAACCGGCGCTGGCCCGTGGCGAGTTGCAATGCGTCGGCGCGACCACAATGGATGAGTACCGGCAGTATATTGAGCGCGACAGCGCGCTGGAACGCCGGTTTGCCCCAGTGTTTGTGGATGAACCGTCCATTGAAGAAACAATTCAAATGCTGCAAAGCTTGCGTGACCGGTATGAAGCCCATCACGGTATTGTCTTTGCCGATAATGCGCTGGAAGCAGCCGCCAAGCTTTCCTCGCGCTATGTGGCTGACCGGCGACTGCCGGACAAGGCCATTGATCTGATGGATGAAGCGGCCGCCAAGCTGCGCGTGGCGTTGCATACACTGCCTCCCGATTTGAAGGAGCGCAAGAAGGAAATCGACGTCCTTCTGGCCGACGAGGAAGATGCCAGCGCCTCTCGTGATTACGAGCGTGCCCAGGTCAGCAAGGCGGAACGCCTCCGTCTTGAATCTGAGTTTAATGAGCTTCTGGCTGAGTGGCAGGGCGAACAGCGCCTGGACGAGGTCGTGGATGAAAACGATGTCGCTGAGGTTGTCGCCTCCTGGACCGGTATCCCGGTCACGCAGATGCTGGAGACGGAAGCTGAAAAGCTGCTCAACATGGAAGACCGTCTGCACGAGCGTCTGGTGGGGCAGAACCGGGCCATTGAGGCATTGGCCGATGCCATCCGGCGCAGTCGTTCCGGTCTGAGCGATCCCCGTCGACCGATCGGATCGTTCATATTCCTGGGCAGCTCCGGCGTCGGTAAAACGGAATTAGCCAAGGGACTGGCCGAGTTCCTGTTCGATGACGAAGATGCGCTAATCCGCGTGGACATGAGCGAGTACCGCGAACAGCATACCGTCAGCCGCCTGTTTGGTGCGCCTCCCGGCTATGTCGGGTATGAGCAGGGTGGGCAACTGACGGAGCAAATTCGTCGCCGCCCGTATTCGGTGGTGCTGTTCGATGAGATCGAGAAAGCTCACCCGGATATCTGGAATGCCCTGTTGCAATTGCTGGATGACGGCCGTCTGACCGACGGTCAGGGGCGTGTGGTTAACTTCCGCAATGCTGTAATCGTCATGACCAGCAACGTCGGCACGTCGTTTGTGAAACGATCCGGTGCGCTGGGGTTTGCCGGCATGCAGGATGAGGAAAAGGAAACCCACAAACACATCGAGGAAGCCCTCAAGAAGACATTCCGGCCGGAGTTCATCAACCGGATCGACGAGATCATCATCTTTGAACCGTTATCGGAGGAAGATGTGGTCGAGATCGTCAAGCTCCAGATGCGCGACGTTCAGCAACGCCTTGCTGAGCAGGGTAACCTGAGCATTGAGCTGACGGAGCCTGCCCAGCGATGGCTAGCCAGGCAAGGGTTTGACGAGGACTTCGGTGCCCGGCCATTGAAACGAGCCATCCAGCGTTACGTGGAAAGCCCTCTATCAATTCGCCTGCTGAAGGGCGAGTTCAACTCCGGCGACCGGATTCGCATAGATGAAGGCGAGGATGAATTGATATTCACCTTGCTGGAAAGCGAACCCGCACCACAGAAACCGGCTGAAGAGCTGGTGGAGACTGCCTAAAAGGCAACCACGCAACAGATGAAGTCAACCAACCACCTCCGGCGACCCCGGAGGTGGTTTTATTGTGCGGGTTTGAAAATCAAATTATTCGCTGTTGGACCAATCACGACCCCGATCGCGCTTCACGGTACTGCGGCGCTTCTTCCGCGTTAATCGGCGCTCGCGGATGCGGCGGCTTGGCCGGGTCGGCTTGCGAGCAGCGTCTTCGTGCATGGCATCCGCCAGGAGCGTCTGAAAGCGCTGTAGGGCGATTGAGCGATTGCGGTACTGGCTGCGCGATTCATGCACGGTGATTTGCAGGACACCGCGACTGTCCAGCCGATTGGAGAGTCGTTCTGTCAGGCGAGCGCGCGTTGCCTCATCCAGGCTGGGAGTATTGGCAACATCAAAGAACAGGGCCACACGTGTGGCCGACCGGTTAACATGCTGACCACCCGGACCGCCGCCGGTCGTGTATCGAAAATCCAGTTCCGACATGGGAATGGTAACAGTTTCGGTAATTGGAATGTGAGTATCTGAATCCTTTATCATGATTATGAATGCGGACGGAACTATTGCCTGCGCCTCTCAATCTTACTATATATCAGGGGATACGATGTATGCCCCGCGAAAAACATAGCTCATGCAACCTTTTGTACATCTCTTCTTTATGGACGGCGTGGGGTTAAGTGCGCCGGATGAGGCAACCAATCCCTTCAGCCAGGCAGAAATGCCCGTTTTGACCGAACTTCTGGGTGAGGGTTGGGCTTTCGGCTTGACTGAACCCATAGCAACCGAACGGGCGACACTTGTCCCCACAGATGCAACCATGGATGTTGCCGGACGGCCGCAGAGCGCAACCGGCCAGGCGACGATACTGACCGGTCGCAATGTGCCCCAACTGATAGGCGAACATTACGGCCCCAAACCGAACCCGGCCGTGGCTGAGATTATCCGCCAGGGGACACTATTTCATGAGGTGGTGCAGTCCGGCGGTCGTGCCGCCTTGCTCTCACCCTATCCGCAGGGGTATTTCGACGCGATTGATTCCGGGCGACGATTATATTCGGCCGTTCCATTGGCGGCCACCAGTGCCGGGATACGGCTGCGAACGGTTGACGATCTGCGGGCCGGAGAGGCAATCAGTCCCGGCTTCACCAATCAGGGTTGGCGCGATCATTTGGGATACGATGACATTCCGGTATTGTCGCTGTCTGAGGCCGGGCAGCGACTGGCAACGCTGGCCGCAAGTTTTGACTTCAGTTTTATGGAGCATTGGCCCAGCGACCAGACCGGCCACCGGGGAACGTTTGCCGAAGCGGTCAACCACCTGGAAATGATTGACGCCTTTCTGGGGGTGTGCTTGCCGGCTGGGACGACCATGACGGACTGCTTATCATCACCAGTGATCACGGCAATCTGGAGGCCAAGGATCACCGTCAGCATACCCGCAATCCTGTCCCGACGATCCTGGTGGGGCGAGACCATGCGGCACTGGCGGCCGATATTCATGACCTGACCAATATTGCGCGTGTCGTGCGTCGGGCGTTGGCGCTGGACCCGGTGACACTAAATTAACTAAAATGCCTGTTTATAGAACAGATAGGAAATCAACATGACCATATCGTCCGAATCATTCCGTGACGTTCTCCGCCTGTTTCCGTCCGGGGTAACCGTCGTCACGATCAAGGCCCCGTCCTCCGACGAACCGCACGGCCTGACCGTGTCCTCATTTGCTTCCGTATCACCCAAGCCGCCACTCATCCTGGTTTCCATTGACCATCGGGCCAGTGGTCATGCCATGATGGAGGAGGAAGGAGCGGTGTTTGCGGTTAATATTCTGGCCGAAGATCAAACCGAAATCTCCAACCGCTTTGCCTGGGTAAAGGATGAGGATCGCTTTGCCGAAGGTGACTGGACGACGGCCGTTACCGGCGCGCCGGTTCTTAACGATGCCCTGGCCTGGCTTGACTGCCGTATCTACAATCGCTGTGAGGCAGGCACACATACAATCTACCTGGGGGAAGTCCTGGCGAGTCAGGTGACACGGGCGGACTCGCCGCCGCTTATTTACTGGAATCGCGGCTACCGCCAACTCGTAAAAAAAGAGTCGCGTTAATTGAAGGCGCCTCGTCTTCAAGGCCAATCGCCATGAGGTAGCCACGCGCGCGTTCTGTCTTGGGATAACGATTCACCAGCTTCCAGAAATTGGGGCCATGATTGGCTTCGACCAGATGGGCCAACTCATGAACGATCACATAGTCCCGGACCCAGGGGCATTGAGGCCAGCCGGTGACTGAGGCGGATCGTGGCATCGTCCGGCGTGCAACTGCCAAAGCGTGTATTTTGGTTGGTTACATAGCGAATGGACTGCCACTTGAGTCGGCCGTCAAAGTACTGGCGGTTTAGCTCTCTGGCTCGCTTTTCCAGGTCAGCGTCACTGGGGGCTTGGGGCGCTGTCGCCGTGCCATGCGTACACGCAGTTGCTCAATTATCGGCGCCAGTTCATCATCGGTCAGTTCGGCCGGTGCACGGATAACCAGCACACCCTTCTCCAGGCGCGCGCCGACTGTTTTTCGTCGCCGCTTGCTGCGGATGATCTCAATGGGCCAGGTTTCGTCTTGTTTGCCGGTATCCATTACTTTTTCGAGGCCAACCGCAATGAAACATCGCGTGTTGCCCTACCGGTCCATTGTAGCATCCACAGGGCCCGACACAATAATTGTTGACATGGTTTACGGCCGCCAGCGCTCATAGTCTTTGGGACGGTCCAGATCATGGAGAATCGCCTCCGTGGCAATGTCTACCCAGGTAATATCTTCGGGATGGCGGGCCAGCAGGGCGCGTGGGGCGGAATCGGCCGGTAGGGCCAGCAACTCCGGGAAATAGCGCCGGTCAATCAGTACCGGGTTACCGCGATTGCCGTCATGGCGCGGCACGACAAGCCCTCCCGGATGGCTTGCATAGGCCGTCAGAATCAGGTTGATGATGTCCGGGCCGACCATGGGCTGATCACCCAGAACGGTCGGGATTGCTGCCCAGGCTTCCGGTGCGTGGCGAACGGCCGTCTGGACCGATGACAGCATCCCCGACTGGTGTCCTTGTTGTGGATTATTGTTTGACCCTGCAAGCCGGGTAGAGCGCGGACCGTTTCACCGTCATGCCCGGTAATGACCAGAATGTCTGCGATGTGTGAGTCGTGAACGTTCCGTACGGTTTGTTCCAGAACGGTGGCGTTGCCCCACGGCAGCAGCAGCTTGTTGCGGCCCATGCGCCGCGACTCTCCGGCTGCCGGGATAACAGCCCCGACACGCCGCCAGACTTCGCGGACGGGTTGTGTCGTGGTCACGGCTCCCAGCACCACCCGGTCTATCGCTTGCGATATGTCCAGCATCTCTATTGCCGCTAATCGGGCTTTGGGGATGCGGTCGCCCACGTCAACCTTGTTAAGAAACGGGATAGCCCGCGCCGCTGGGGGAACATTTTTCAGACCACCCTGGGGATTCACCAGTAGTTCGGCCAGCCCCACCGGCGTCAGATTATCAGTAACGGTCAATACGCCTTATCGGATTGAGCCTCGGCCAGCAATGCACGAATCCGTTCCGGCCGGTGGGCGATCTCATCCAGAGGGCTTTCGAGGGCATCCAGCCCGGCGACAGGGATCAGTAGCGTCGTTTCCGGGGAATAGCCGGTTCATGTTCGGCAGGGGCCTTGATCGGCCGCATGCGGGCCCCGTCAGCTTCCACCAGCACGTAATCTACGTCCGGTCGGGCCAGAAGTTGGCCCGGCAAATCCACATCCACCCCCAATGCTTTCTCGCCCTTTATGGACCCGATAACCAGACAACGGCCGTGTTCGTCGAGATAACCGGACAACCGGGATAGATCGTCGGCCATGCAAACCGCCGGGGCTGATGCCACCTGAGCGGCCGACATGCGGGTTGTTGTCGTCATGACGACACGGCCGGACAGGGCGTCTGCCAGGGCAAACAGTAGACTGCTCTTGCCTCCGCCGCCAACGAGCGCGACCAGTTCTCCCGGTTGGTCAATTCCCAGCGCCGCCGGTAGCGACCAGTCTGGCGAAGTCACGAAGGAGTTTCCGCAGATTCGTTGAGGTGAGTCAGGACGGCTTCCAGCACACCGCCGCCGATTGCTACGGCTTTGTCCGAGATGGTGAAACAGGCGTTGACGTCACCCCGCGCATCCACATCACCGATCTTGATCCCGGCCGTAACCTGGGTGCCGGGGGCGATTAGACCCCGCAGCACGCCGTCAAACGGGGCAGTCACCGGCTGCCCATCGACCGCGCCGATGCGCTCGTCTTTCACGACGAGATCGCCAATTTCCTTCCCCCAGTTGGCAATGCCATCGGCCGGTGCACGCAGAACCCGTTCCGCCCCTTTCCCGGCGACAATCCCCGGTGTGCCTGTGTTGGGAAATGCCGGCCCCTGCCAAATGACCCGGCCCAGCGTGTGCCCGCGCATGGTTTCGACCACAGCATGGCAGTCCTGCCCAGCGATGAAGCCCGGCCCTAACGCAATCACCAGCGGCGCTTGATCGATCGCCGTATCTATATTGCATTTCGCCATGCGGGCATCCACAATGACGAGCGACGAATGACGAGCGACGAATGACGGGTCCGCAAAGTCGGTTGGGATGTCGGCCGATACCAGCACGGGAATGACACCGGTGTGAGCGAGCCTCAGGGCTTCAGCGGCCGATTCGACTCGCACGCCACGCAGATCCTCGATCTGAACCTCACCCTCCAGAACGGCCGTCGCCAGGGCCACCCGCCGCCGGACCACCAGTGGTTGGGGGAGTTCCGTGACGATGACAGAGAATCCGGCCTTGTGCAGGCGGTAGGCCACGCCGGTTGCCAGGTCGCCGCCGCCGCGCAGGAGGATGAGATGGTTGGGGAAGAGCATAAAGCATGATGATAATTCACCTATCCCTAGTTGACCAAAAAAGGTGTAGATAGTCTAGGAATCATGATAATCGTCATCATATTAACGTGACTTTCTGCATTGACGGTGAAGGAAGAACTAATACACTTAAAATGATCAGTATCTGATCGTCCAGTGTACGTTTGTGCTGGTTCTTTAAAAGGGATTAGGAGGAAAATGATGAGCCTGTCAGTGCTTATGATTCAATCTTCCATAATTATTAAAACTTAACTCAACAAGTAAATGGTTGTTGGGACCGAATGGCTGACCTATCTTGTTTAGGTATTAACCATTTGCGATTTCATCAGGAGGAGTTATGAAGCGTATAATGGGAATCATCCCCACTCTGCTGATTATTGTTTTTGTTGTACATGTTACCGTTGCGGGTCTTGACTTAGAGAATTCTGACCCAATAACAAGCAGCCAACAGATTCCGAGTAAGCAGAAAGATCACGTCACGAAGGGACAAGAGGGAGCGTCCATTCAAAATATTTTGTGATGAAGTTGGGTTATTCGTTTCAATTGTCCGACGATTGGAACGAGGAAATCGACTATCATGCTAACGAGGAAGATCTCCCCCTGAACAACATCAGACGCTTTAGCTTTCGTGGGTCTTTGGCGAATTATTGGTGATCTCGGCGTGGCCAAAGACTGAAGATGAGAAACTCCAAGATTGGTATGATGTCAATGAGGCACCATTTTATGACAGGCTTGGACAGGTCGAGCCCTTGGTTATTCAGGTCAGCATTGATGGGCGAGATACTCTTCTGGTTTTGCCAGGAGAAACATGCTCCAGTTCTGCTTCCTACGCCTTTCTCGATTATGGTAAGTTCGTGCTTAGTATGATCTTTCAGCCAAATGAGGATGCATCAACACTTCGAACAGTTCGCAGAAATACTAGAAACTGTAAGCTCAAGTGAAAGCGAGCAAGATGTATTGCAGCATACCGATGTTTCTATCTTGCGGGCATTTGAACTAACGCAGGCTACCTCTTGCGTGCTCGACTCGGCAAGTGCGGGGTGTTGTGGTTACCCAGCTATTACTCGTTGGGCATGCTCTAAGAATACCAGTACAGGGGAGCACTTAGGTAACTGCACCTATTGGGCTGGCTATAAAAGACGGACATCGGAGATACTATTGCCAGTAAGGCTCCTGGAGGACAAGGAGATGCACTCAACTTTGGGCGTACTGGGCCCAACAGGCTGGTTGTTCAATCGATCGCACTGCACGAGTTGGTGACATTATGGCTAAGTGGAGGCCAGATTTGGTTACCCTTCTGGGACATGTCGCCTATGTAACATCGGTAAACGGGAACCAGGTTACAGTTTCGGAAATGAACTACTGTATTTCCTGTGTAAGAACAAACAATATTCTCTACAAGTAATATGTGGTTCATCCACGATTGTGGCGGTTGCTCTTCCCCACCCACGCTTGTCTCGCCAGGGAATGGTGAGACTGTTACAGAAAAGACGGTGAAGTTGATTGGGATGCCCCAATTAAGTTCTTAATATCAAGGGGCATACACCACATCACGACGAGTTCCGGTCCGGGAGTGATGGAATTATCTGGGATAAAGGTGTGTCAGCGAGACCGAATATCCTTGGGTCGTTTCCAGACTATGGGCACGGCTATTGGCATGTCGCTGCATGGTTGGTGAGCAGCGTGGACCATGGGCAACGCATAAGATCGTTATTGCTCGGCCTCCATCCGGCGGATGGTCGGCCGGAAGTTTATGACTCGACCGGCAAGTGGGGCGATGATAATAACAACGATCACAAGTAGATCTTGAAAATGTATCCCAAAATGTCTCAAACGGTTACCTGAATGAAGATTATCCAGATAATTCCGGGCATGAAGCACCGCCCCGGAATGGTTGGTGATACCTGGTTGGCTAAATATCAATGGAACAGTCAATCTCAATGGAACGTATGTCTTCTATGCCAAACATGATGACGGCGCACGCATATGGGTAAATGGGAATAAGGTATATGACCGCGCCAACAAAGATGAGGGTTGTCATGCAACAATATCGTCACCTTGAATGGCAACACAGACTTGCGTGTGATGCTACGGGAGGACTTCGGCGGTGCGAATATTAAGGTGACCTGGTCAACGGATACAAGCCCCTGTGCTAAACCAGGAACGCCAACGCTGAAACATTCCCAACACTGACGGAGATGGTAATTATACGGTATCGTGGTCATCGGTGAGCCTGGGAGATAATACGTGGTATTTGCTTCAGGAACGGCCGTCTGGTGGAAGCTGGAATGAGATTCAGAATACAAGTGCCACAAGCCGAAACATCTCCGGCAAATCGAATGGAGATTGGTGCTATCGGGTGCGGGCGCATACAGCGAATGGTGTAGACGGTGATTGAGTGCAGAGAAATGCACGACCGGTGGGGTTGCCGCCGACACCGCCAACCTCAGCTCTATTCCTAATGATGATCATGATGGCAGCTATACAGTTTCCTGGTCAAGTGTGGTAGGGGCTACAGGGTATGAATTGAAGGAAAAATTCAGTCCGGACGGCGCACCTGACACGACTACCTACAATGTGAACGGGTACCTCCAAGGAATTCACAAACAAAGCTGATGGGTCATGGAGCTACGAGGTGCGTGCGATTTCTGCAAATGGAACAAGTCAATGGAGTAACAGTCAGTCAATAAGGGTTGAGACGCCGTGCGGAATTACACCAAAGACAGTTGTACTGTATTCAAATAAACAGTATGAGGGCGATTGTCAGAAATTTAGAGAAGACTATGGTATTTTGGGGGAAGAGCTTGGAATTTTCGAATCTATTGCACCACGTTCGGTCAAGGTGGGTGAAACTGTTTCAATGGTAGCCTGCAGTCGTGTCAACGGTTCGTGTACTCTATGGTTGACACAAGATGTCGCTGATCTTTCCAATCAGTTGCCAAACAGTGGTGGGCTTTCAGTAATGTCGATCGAGCCTCGCGGCGAACGTCCAACTCCACCTGTGATAGGTTCTATTTCCAACCCGAATAAGAGTGGAAACTATATTGTTTCGTGGTCATCTTCAGGTGAATATCCTACCTATGTACTACAGGAACGGTATGAAAGCAATGCCTGGTCTACCGTATTTGAGGGAGGGCAGAGTAGTAAGGGGATCAATGACAAGGATTCTGGAAAGTGGTGCTATCGGGTACTCGCAAACGATGTCGGTGGATCGAGTGAATGGAGTAACGTCGAATGCACAACGGTTGATATCCAACCGCCTGCCGCGCCGGTTCTGGATCCTATTGACAATGCAGATAGTGACGGATCGTTTACGCTGAACTGGAATTTGGTGAACAACGCATCTGCCTATCGCATATATGAAGGTCTTGATGGAAGTGATCTCACAGAATACCGTACGACGTTCTCGAATTGGTATGAGGTTACCGACAAGGCACCCGGAAAATGGTGTTATCGTGTTACGGCGTTGGCAGACTCACTGGAAAGTCCGCTAAGCAACCAGAAATGTGCGACGGTGACTGACGCGGGGGACACCGAAGCGCCGACTGTTAACTGGATTGATCCGGTTGGTAATAGTGAAGTCCATAAAGTGGGTGGTGAGACCGTCAAGCTAAAGGTTAGCGCGACAGACGATGTTGCGATTGAACACATAGAATTTCGGCGCTGGGATCATCCTACCCAGCAAGACATCCTTCTCTTTGAAGATACATCGGCTCCCTATGAGACAACCTTGGACACCAGTGATTTTACGAATGACTGGAACGAGGTGTATGTGCTTGCCTTTGATGCGGCAGGTAACGTGGCTAAGGAGTACATCTGGCTATATTATGAGCCGGCACAAAGTGGTAAGCCGGCTCCGCCTCAGAATCTATCTGCTTCTGACGGAACACTTATAGCCGTGGTGACTCTCACATGGACAGAATCGGAAGGTGCTACATATTACGAAGTTTACCGTTCCGATCCGGGCCAAAGTAACTGGGAGCTTTTCAAGACTGAGAATCAGCAGACCGGATATACAAATGATGGGCTCAATACCGATGGGACTGTACTCTCATATGCGGTAAAAGCCTGCTCGAATTCCGGATGTAGTGTTTATAGCAATTCCGACACTGGCTATGCCGATATGCCTGTGCTGAATGATATTGATAATGAGGGAAACGATGACAGCTATATAGTCTCGTGGGGTCCTGCAAATACGGCCGGCCGTCATGAGCTTGAAGAGCGTCATGATAGCAGTGATTGGTCAAATATCTACAAGGGTGATGAAACCAGCTTAAGCCTGAGTGATAAGGCGCCTGGGGAATGGTGTTACCGACTCCGGGCCTACAACGGCATTCAACTCTACAGTCCCTGGACACCGATTAAATGCGCGAATGTAGCCGAACCTCCCGGTCCCGATTTGCCGGAGATCGATATTCGCTGGGAAGATAATGGTGTTTCCATCCATGATGGGGACTACTCACCATCCACACAAGACGGAACTGACTTTGGCAGCATGGATGTTTCTGGGGGAAGCGTTTCCCATATTTTCCGCGTCTATAATACAGGAGACGCCGATTTAACATTAGACGATGTAATTCTCACTGGTTGTGATGGGTTTACTGTCACGATACAACCTGACTCGCTAGTCGCATCGAATAGTTGGACAGTTTTTGTCATCAAATTCGACCCGCAATTTGATGGTACTTGCAATAGCACGATTACTATTTCCAATGGGGATAGTGATGAGAATCCCTACAATTTCCGATTAACAGGGATGGGAGAACAGACAGATATAGTTCTGGATTATCATCTTTACTTACCTTCTGATTGTAGACAGGTAATAAGCTTAAGATTACAGTTGCGGAAAACGCAGGAACAGAATAGCTTGATTAAGCGTTGAACGTTTTCCGCAGCTTCTCCACCACACGCCACGGCAGCAGTGGTAGCTCATCTATCCAGACGCCGGTGGCATCGTGGACGGCGGCTGTAATCGCCGGGCCCAATGGCAGGAAAGGCATCTCGGCCATGCCGCGCGCGCCCCAGGGACCGAGTGGGTCGGGGTATTCCACCAGGACGGATTCAACTTGGGTCGGAATGTCCTTGATGCCGGGAATCAGGTACTGGCTGAGATAAGGATTGGCGATACGGCCGTCCTGCACAACCAGGTTTTCCATGAGCGAGTAGCCCATGGCCTGAACGACGGCCCCCTCGATCTGGCCTTCAATCAGGGTGCGGTTGATGATACGACCAACGTCATCGGCGCAGACAATCCGATCGATATGGACAAAGCCGGTCTCAGTATCTACGGTTACGTCCACCGCCTGGGCTACATAGCCGTAGGTGATGTTGGGCATGGCCCGGCCGGTGTCATGGTCGTATGGTTCTGTGGGCGGGGCATGATAGGTGGCGTGGCCGATGGCCGGTCGATCCTCATTTGTCCATTGGGAAAGGGCCAGTTTGCCGCTTCGCGGATGGAGTTGCCGGCCATGAAGGTCAGGCGCGACGCGGACGTGGAGCCGGAATTGCCACTGGTTGAGGTGTCAGACATGTCCAGTTCAACCAGTTCAGGCGAAATGCCAAGCGCTGCGGCCGCCATCTGCCGGAAGGCGGTGTGCGCGCCCTGACCGACGTCGGCACCGGCGGACGCAGGATCACCTTTTCGATTTTGTCCTTGCCGTACAGTTCAATCGTGGCATCGCAGGTTTCCGGGAAGCCGAACGAGAAGCCGACGTTCTTGAAGGCGCAGGCAAACCCACGACCGTGCCGCAGGGTGGTCGTATCCACGGGCAGGGACTGGAAGGGAGAACGCGGCGGTGTGACCGGTTGTTCACTTCCCGATGCCCAGTCGGCCGCTTCCGCACAGGCTTCCACCACTTCAACAATGCTGACGCCGGGCGGGATCGGCGTCTGGGCTGTCAGGAGGCTGCCTTCGCGGAGTAAATTGCGGCGACGAATCTCTACCGGGTCCATGCCGAGCAGCTCGGCCAGCTTGTTCATCTGGCTTTCGGCCGCAAATGCGGCCCTGTGGCCCGCCGAAGCCCCGAAATGCACCGCCGGGGACGTTGTTGGTGGTGACGGCGTAACTGTCCACATGGGCGTTGGGTACGGCGTACGGTCCGGTGACCATCAGATTGGCGTTACCGAGGACCTTGGTGCTGGTGTAAGCGTAAGCACCGCTGTCGAGGATAACTTCCGCTTCAACGGCCGTTATCTTGCCCTCGGCCGTCGCTCCCCACTTGGTCTTGATGAAGGCAGGGTGACGTTTGTGATGACCGATGATGCTTTCTTCGCGGGACCAGATGACCCGCACCGGACGCAGGATACCCTGCTCGCGCAGGTGCATGGCTGCCAATCCCAGGACGATTTGGAGCGACATATCCTCGCGGCCGCCGAACGCGCCGCCAATGGCCGGGTAGATGACCCGTACCTGATCGTCTGGAAGGCCCAGGGCGTGGGCAATCTGGTGCTGATCTTCGTGGGTCCACTGCCCGGCAACCTCCACGGTCACGTGACCGTCCTCATCAATGTAACCCAGACCGGCTTCCGGCTGGAGGTAGGCGTGCTCCTGGTAGGGCAGTTCGTAAGTCCCTTCAACGACCACATCGGCCGCTGCCCAGGCTGAACGCATGTCACCTTTACGAATCAGATAATGCCGAAGGATGTTGGTCCCTTCATGGGGATGGAGAATAACTGTGTCCTCCATCGCCTCGTGGACATCGGTGACGATGGGCAGTTGTTCCCATTCGATGTGAATCAGATTGCAGGCCTGGGCGGCTGCGGTCTCCGTCTCGGCAACAACAAAGGCGACATGATCGCCTTCCCATAGTGATACATCCGAGTTGGGCTTGTCGCTGCCCAGACCAATCGGTACCGGCTGGTCGGGCAGGATGAGGCCGTATTCGTTGACCGGCACATCCCTGGCGGTGAAGATGGCGACAACGCCGGGAACCGCTTCGGCCGCGCTGAGGTCCATGGACAGCATACGGGCGTGCGGTTGGCCGCTGAAAAGTACCTTGCCATGCAGAGTTGCTCCGGCGTGATGTCGCCGGGATAGTGGGTCTCACTGGTGACTTTGCCGCGAGCGTCTACACGGCGTTGAACCTGGATTGGAAAGTAGTCTTGTCGGACATGGCAGTTCTCATACGAATCGGCCGTTGGCGTTTCAGGCCTGCGGTTGCCGCACGTTCGACCGCTTCAATAATCTTGTAATAGCCTGTGCAGCGGCACAGGTTTCCGGCAAACGCCTGTTCAATATCGGTCAGGGCCGGGGTTTGTTGTTCTTCCAGCAGCTTGGCTCCGGCCATCAGGAAGCCGGGGATACAGTACCCGCACTGAACAGCACCGGTGTCAATGAAAGCTCGTTGAAGCGGGTGCATGGTTTCCGGGGAACCAAGGCCCTCAATGGTTACTATTTCAGCGCCATGGGCACGGGCGGCCGGCACCAGCACAGGCCATCACCGCCATCCCATCCAGAAACACCGTGCACGCTCCACATTCACCTTCCGCGCACCCTTCCTTGGTGCCGGTCAATAGCCCTTCCTCGCGGAGCCAGCGCAGGAGAGACTTGTTATACCCACCCAGGCTGGTTACCAACTGACCGTTGACAACGGCCGTAATGGGTGATGTTTCGTCATGGCTGGCCGTAAATTCCTTGCCGGTCGGATAGCGGCCGTGGGTGTCGCCCCACAACATGACCGGTTGCGCCGGCCATTGGTCGCGTTCGCGGCCGTCCCGCAGGGCAACCAGTGCTCGCCGGACCATCACCCGGACCATCTCTGACCGGTAATGGGCCGGACCGCGAATATCATCTACCGGCGTGGCTGCTTCGGCCGCCAGTTCCGACGCTTCAAGAATGACCTCATTCGTCAGTTCTTTCCCGGCCAGATAGGTTTCGACCTCCGGCGCATCGACGATGGTCGGGGCGACGCTGCCCAGTGTCAGACGCGCGCTCCAGTGCCTGACGGCCGTCAAAATCCACGATCAGCGCCAGATGCACTACGGAGATGGCCTGGGCACGGCGCAGACCCAGCTTGACAAACGTTCCGCGCGCTGTTTCCGGCAAGGGCGAGAAGCTGATATCCACCAGCATTTCATCCGCTTCCATAACCGTACGGCGTGGCCCCAGGTAAAATCGGATAAAGCGACGACCCGGCGGCCGCGTTCGGAGGCCAGCGTAACCGATGCGTTCAGTGCCCGCAGGGGCGAGATGGTGTCGTTGGCGGGGCTGGCGGTGATTAGATTGCCTGCCACAGTGGCGCGATTGCGCAATTGCGGTGAAGCCACTTCCCAGGATGCCTGTGCCAGCGGGAAAGCGTGGTTTACGAGCAACTCAGAGGCGACGACCTGATTATGGGTAACCAGCGGTCCGAGATGGATGGTGCCGTCATCGTCCTGGCTGATCTCGTCCAGGTGAGGGATGCGGGTGATGTCGATCAGAACCGAAACGTCAGGACGCTGCCCGCGTTCCAATTCCAGCATCAGGTCACTGCCGCCGGCGATGATTCTGGCTGAGCGGCCGTGGCGTTGGAGCAGGGGCAATACCTCAGCGACATCGGTCAGGGTCTCGTATCGTTCGATTAAGTTTGGAGCGTGTTCTGCTAACATAATTTGTTTAGTTCGGTGCGGCTTCTCTGGAAGTGTCGCCTGGGCTTGTTACACGTTTGGTGCTGCGCAAGCTGATGATCTGGGCCATGATACTCACGGCGATTTCGTTCGGTGTCTCGGCGTGCAGTTCCAGGCCAATGGGGGATGTGATCCGGTCCAGTGACTCCGGGGAGACCCCGTCGGCGAGCAGCAGGCGGCGTGTTTCCTCCCACCGGCGACGACTGCCCATCACACCGATGTAGGGCACCGGCGACGCCAGGATAGCGGGCAATAACTCGCGATCAAGCACCACATTGCGGGTGACCAGAGCTGCATAGGTGTGCTCATCCAATGGCTCGGCGGCCAGAATATCGTCAATTGGTCCGGTCAGGACGGCGTCTGCATCAGGCATATGATCGGCCGTCGCCAGATCGGGCCGGTCGTCATGGGCAACTACCCGATAGCCCAGCCACTTGCCTAATGCCGCCAGTGACTGGCCGACATGGCCGCAGCCGAAAATGTAT
The DNA here is from genome assembly GCA_041390945.1 of Chloroflexota bacterium. Lineage (GTDB taxonomy): Bacteria > Chloroflexota > Anaerolineae > Promineifilales > Promineifilaceae > Promineifilum. The sequence continues at coordinate 43,335 of JAWKOY010000017.1, read as the reverse complement.
AGCGTAGCCTGGGGCAAATACGGTTCCACAAATATCTCCACATTCCCGCCACAAACGCCGGGATCACCCCGGCCCGGGTCTACCAGCGAGTAGGGGATGACCTGAGATTGGCCGCTGCCGAGGGCGTCTTGGGCCGCAACCACAATGCGTGATTCCATCTCGCCGCCACCAACAGACCCGACGGTACGGCCGTCGGCATAAATCAGCATCTTGGCTCCGGCCCGCCGGGGTACTGATCCCTGGGCGCGGATCACTGTCGCCAATGCGACCGGAATACGGCGGTTTCTGGCGGACACAAGTTCTTGCAATAAGTCGTGCTTTTGTCCTGGTTCCATCGTGGCTGTCTAATTCTCCGGTCGGGCTACGCACCAGGAGGAAACCCAGGCGCTCTTGCCGCCTTCATCCTGTGCCAGGAAGAAACTATGAGGAAAAGGCGTTGCTGACCCGGTTAAGGGCGCGCCGTCACGAGCCGCAATAACCTCGCGCTCGCTGACTTCGGCCAGCGTCACCAGGGTGCCGGTCGAGAAGTAACGATCCTGAAACTTGACAGCAGGACCGCCTTCGTTCGCCAGCACGACGATATCACTATTGTTGACTGTTCCACACTGACCACGTGCGGCGCATTCTTCCGAGCAGACCAGGACAGCTTGCTCGCCTACCGCGGGGAGCGTCGGGGTCTGGCTGCGGCAGGCCGCCATTGCCAAAACGATAAGCAATAACAGCCATAGTCGTCGCGCAGCAGTTGAGGTCGTCATTGCCGTAAGTTTACCAGAACTCGCCTTGCCGGTTAAATAGCGGGTGTTGTTATCAGGTAACTTGCACCGAAACAAAACGGCCCGAACGCGTTAGCGCCGGGCCGTTTTAGATAGGCGAGATCAACGACGAATATTATTCAGTGATCGTAAAGACCAACCCGTCAGAACGGCCGAATACTTCGGGGAAGTACTGTTCGCGTGCCGTTGCCGGGCGGACCTGATAGGTCCCCGGAATAGCTGCATCCAGATAGTAGGTGTACTGATACGTGCCCGCCGGTAGATACTGGCTCAGGAACGTTACTTTTTCATCTCCATACTGGATGTTATCGAAGTACCACCAGCCCCAGTACCCGAAAGCGTTGTCGCCGTTCTCCGGGACAATGCTGCCACCGGTACCGGATGCACTGGTGAGCAGGTTGGGGTCAATGGCCTCGGTACCGGCCGGGATCGGATCCTCAACGGTAACATAGATGCGATCCTCAGGGATCACAACCGTGAGCTGCACCCGGACCCGCTGATCGGCCGCGATCTCGGTCAGCGGCTGGCAAGCCTCGGTTTCCGGATCGCAGGCGGCGTCGAAGTACTGCCGCACGACGGTCATGCCCCGATCAACCGGGTCCAACTGGTCTACGGCAATGGCGCTGTCGAGGGTCAGCGTATAGTACAAACGGCCGTCACCCTCGCCACGCTGGAAGTCGAAGTAGTTGGTGTCTTCGGTAAACAGTTGATCGACCGGTACCGCAACAACCTCGCTCGTGGTAAGCGTGTCACTTGTAAAGGTCCCGTCTGCCTGTGGTTGCAGATTGACGTTGAGCTGGTAATCGTAGTTGGCGTCCAGTTCACCGGAGGCGGCCATCCAGTTACCTAACGCCAGAACGCTCCAGGCTGTTTGGTGAGCCGAAGACCAGGTTTCGGCCGTTCGTGCCACCATCAACCAGCGTACGGCCGGGGGCAGTAACGGACTGTCCGGCTGCAACAGGGACAGCGCATCAATCACCATGGCGGTACCGCGAATGTCGCTGCTCAGGTTGGCTACGTCCTGCTCCGCGTCCTCCCAGTGAGCGCCCGTCGCGCTCATGATCACACTGTTATTGAGATCCGTCAGCAACGCGGACTGGTTCTCGCCACTTGCGCCGCTCAACTCGTACGCCATTGCCAGCAACGCCTTGGCGTACGGGTCCAGCAAGGTGCGGTGTTCGCCTACCAGTTCATCCGCGTCCCCGCTGATGTTGTTTCCGGCCTCTGCCAGTACATACAGGAAGAATGCCTGGCGATTGACGTCAGAAGCGTCATTCAGACGGTTCACGCTCTCTAGCTTGCCTTCAACGTAGAGGGACGCATCCTGAAGGATCTCGGCCGTGACCGGGTAACCCAGGTTCTGGGCTTTACCCAGAGCCAGGAGCGCCTGAGCGCTGAGCCAGGGATCGCTTTCGGAGTTGAAGCACCAGCTCCAGCCGCCATCGCTGTTGATCATCTCTTCGAGGCGCGTCACATCACCAGCGTTGAAAGTGGATAGTGATTCCAGCAATGCCGGTTCATCAAGACCCAGCTCCCGGACTGCCTGCTCAGTGGCTGTGTTATTCAACAGCCTGTCGGCCAGCGTTCCGGCGCAGAGCATCTCGGTTGTCAGATCGTCGTTAAAGACTTCAAACGACTCGATGATGGCTGCTGCCAGCGAGGGCTGCAAGCGGGCAACGACACTGCCCTCATTGGTGTCCACACCTTCCGGCAGGACCAGCGCCTCCACGCGACGGCCGGATTCGTCCAACTCGCCGGCAGTCGCAACGAAGTCACGACCGCTGTAGCGATAGACCGGCACCAGGTTATTCGGGTTGTTGCCCACGGTGGGCTTGCTGGCGTCTGTGTATCCGCCGCCGCTGACGCGGAACGTCAGATCGGCGTAGGGGACATCGCTGACGGTCACCGGCCAGCGGACCAGCGCACGGCCGTTAGCCGGTACGGTTACGGTCTGCTCGGCATCGCCGTTGATGACAATACCGGCGGCCTCCAGCGAAACAGTGGCTTCGATATCTTCCGAGGTGTTGTTATTGATGTTGGCGCCGAGACTAATCTCATCACCGACCGTGAAGAAGCGCGGCGTTACAGGACGGATGAGCAGCGGCAAACGCGCCTGAATGTCGGCACTATTCTGGCCGACCAGCGTATCCGGCCCGACCGCTTTGCTGTGCATGCGCCAGGTGGTGACGTTATCGGGTAAAGGAACCTCAACCGAGGCCTGCCCACTGCCGTCAAGCTGGAGCTTGGCCTCCCAATAGGCGGTGTCCTTGAAGTCCTGACGAACATCGCCATCTTCATCCTCGATTCTGACGGATTCGACCGCAGCCGCATCACCGCCGCCGCCACCCATACCACCGCCTTGTAACGGTTCCTCTACCTCAAGACCTTCGCCGGTAATGAACAGCCCGGAGCCGGTATTGCTTCGTAACGGTTGTGGTGAATAGAAGGCCTCGGCAATCGGCGGTGCGTTGTCTTCTTTCAGGGAGAGAACCGCCAGGTCTACCAGAGCCAGCGAGACTTCGGCCGGAACAGGATTGCCCTGATAATCCATCACCGAGACAGTGAAGTCGGCCGTATCACCGGGTTCATAGGTTTCCTGCCCCGGTGTCAATTCGACATCCAGCGTTAACTGCTCAATAGATATCGGCAGCTCAACGATGCCCATGCGAATATCGGCATAGGGGAAGTCAGGGTCGTCGGGATTGACAGGCTTAACCGCCACCACAGTGATATGCACATTGGGTGCATAGTCGGCCGTAATGGGAATCTGTAAGACTGTGCTGCCGTTGACTTCCACCACCTGTTGGTCGAGCAGGTTTCCGCGCTCAATCGTCAGCCAGGCCTGGACGGGTTGAGCAAAGGGTGACTGGACGAGAATTTCGGCCGTTTCACCGGGTGCGTAGCTGTCCTTATCCGGGACCAGATCCATCGTACGCTGGTTGGGGTCGGATCGCCATCCGGCATAACCGGGATCCACTGCCCAGAGGGATATACTGCTGGTTTGCTCACGCCCGGCGCTGTCAGTTAGGGTGGCTACAACCAGATAGGTTCCGCCGGAGGTCGTTGTAAAGATTACATTGGCGTGCCCATTGGCGTCGCTGGTCACGGACTGGCTGTCGATCTCGGTATCTACGGGCGTCCATTCAGTATAGTAGAAGCCGAAGTCGGCATTGCGCGATTGCTCCCAGTCGCGTTGGTACAGCGTCACATCGACGTTGTAATTGGCAACTGGATCACCAGCCCAATCCACAGTCAATAGGTCAATGGCTACATCGTCACCCGCATCAATGACCGGAGTGTCCGTTGCCAGACCTACGTAGGCATCGGCCGCATGGTAGACGATTGTCGTGCTACCCGTTACCGGGAATTCGCCGGCCCCGCCGACTGTTGTCTCGACCGTTACCTGCCGGCTGCCGGGATCCGCCTCATCCAACAAGTCCCCCGGTAAGGAAATGATCATGTTGCCGGCTGCATCCGTCTCGCCATTCCCGTCCGCCACATAGGTTCCTGAATCGGTTCCGCCAAAGCCGGAGAAGGGGCCATTGGGTTCATAGAAGTACCCACCCTGATCGCCAAAGGCGAACGGAGGGATGGTTTCGATGGTCGGGTAATACGTCGTCTCGTAAGCGGTCCAGTTGACAGGCAACCCACCGGCCGGCGCTCCAAAGAGATAGGTGCCGTTAACCGCTACGCTTGCCGGTTCGCCGCGAACCGTTTCCGCCGGGTCAGCCGTTGTGGTGACGAGGAACTCCGGCCGACGATATTCCGCGACCGTGAAGTTCCGCGTCGATAACCAGTAATCACCGGTTAATGAGAATGACCAGGTACCCAACTGCATATCGTCCGGCAACTGGTATTCACCGGTGAAGACGCCATCTCCGTCCAGCGCGACAGTCATGGTGTCACTGAACTGTTCCTCACCGTAGTAGAAAGCGGGGTTGAGATTTAACTCAAGTTCGGTGACTTCGGTTGGAATGGTGTAGCGGCCGAAGTTCGTATCACGAACGACACCCTTGAAGTAAACGGTATCGCCGGGCCGATAGATGGGACGGTCGGTATAGATGTAGGCGTAGAGCGCCTGTTCCTGACCGCTATCCGAGGATACGCCCATTTCCCAGGGGGTGGCACTGCCGTACCAATTGCTGAGGGCAACGCCGAATCCTTCCTGCCCCGGTTCATTGCTGACGACGGCAACACCGGACAGATAGGAATCGCCGGAATCGTAATCGAAAGATGCAAATCCGTCGGCGTCAGTGACGGCCGTGCCGACCGCAGCGCCGTTATTGTTATAGAGCGTCAGGTTGCGGTCGGATACAGGTTCCCCTGTTTCCAGATCAGTGGCCCAGACATGGACTTCACCAAACATCTCTTTAACAACCAGGTTGGTATCGGCGACAATGAGAATTACATTTTGGTTCTGCCACCAACGGACATCTTCGCTGACCAGATCAGGGGAGGACAGAAGCAACCGGTACATGCCGGTCGGCAGCGTGCCGCCGCCGGCCAGATCCACACTGGCAAGTCCCAGTTCATCCTGGGCGGCTGTGGCGGGCACAGTGGTCTGGAAAACAGGTTCGCCCACCGGCGGATTCTCAAATTGCTGGTATGTGTTGAACAGTAGGCTCACATCCAGGTTGGAGTTGTACAGGGCAATATCGAACCCGTTGATATTGCGATACAGCACCTCTACGCTGGTCGGGAATGCTGTCGTCAGTTGGGCCACTCCCACGGGCAGATTGAGCGAGGCCAGCGACGAGTAGGGGGGCGCGGAAAAGCTCCACGTATAGTCTTCACCGAGCGTATTGCCATACGGATCGGCCGCATCGCCGGGAATGGTAACAGTATAGGTGACATTGGGTGTCAGCGGGAAGCTGACATAAACGTCGTAAGTCCCTTCATACGAGTTGATGTAATAATCTACATCGCCGGGGTCCGGTTCGATGATGAACTGATCCTGGACAGTGTCCGTATCCATTGGCGAGGCGAAAGAAACCGAGAAACCGGTTTGCCATTGACTGGCAACCTCACCCGGTCCGGGCATTGTTTCCTTTACAGCCGGGTAGGGAACCGTGGTAAACGTACTGGCGAACGGTTCCTCAAGCGTTGCTCCACCGACGGCCGAAGCCGCGGCCGTAGAGACAGAAACCGTATACCGTGCCCCCAGCGCCAGCAATTCATCCGGTTCCATGGAGAGGACCCGACTGTCGTCATCCCATGTATAGGAGACATCAGCCGCCGGATCCAGGGCAACGGCCGCTTCGGTAGCGGCATGGTCCATGGGCATGCTGAACGTGATGGAGATCGGTGTGGTCGGGGCGATGGCTTCACTTTCGTTACCCGGTTCGACCGTCACAACCTCCGGATTGAGCGTCGAAAACTGCCAGCCAAGGGCATCCTCAATGATGCCGCCGGAGAAGCTCTCCGGGCAGGATCCACCTGTACGGTGTAGGTTGTACCCCGGCCAGTGCCGGGTCGGCCTGGAAGCGATAGATGCTGGTGGAGATCCATTCGCCGTGACCCTCAACCGGGGGATCAAAAATCAACGGTTGGGGGAGATCAGCCTGATCCCCGGTCGCGACGAGGGGCACGATGGGTTGGGAAAAAACGACAGTCACAACCGCGTCTGTCTGGACGCCGCGCGACCCGTCTTCCGGCGTGACCTGGGTAACCTCAAAATTGCCCACGGTTTGCCAGTCAATTTCCACCGGCTGTTCAAGTGTCAACCCATTCACCGCACTGGCCGAATCTGCGACACGCATGCTATAGCCTGTGCTGCGGGACAAACCGTTTGCAGGCGTGAATGACATGGTATCGGGTGCGGGCCACTCAAAGTCGCCGTCAACGGCCGGCTCGATAACAAATGCCTGTTCAACCGACGCCTGATCCATAGGCTGATCGAATCGAACCAGAACAACCGCGTCAAGAGCGGCCTGCTCACCGGATGTTGGTGAGCTTTCTATCACCTGCGGCGGCCAGTCTATGTCTTCCGGCGCAATGGGTTGCACACCGACCGGAACGGCCGTTGGCTGGGCTTCGGCTTCCGTTGTCGGGGCGACTTCCTCAGTTGCAGTTGCTTCAGTTGGGATAGCCTCCGCTGTGGATGCCACAGGCGTTGCATCCGTCGTTTGCTCTGCGCGTCGGCAACCGGCCGTCATTACGACGGCAATCAGGATGAGCAGAGTCACCGATAGTAAACGATTTGATGCTCGCATTTTACACTTCCTCCGGGATCGTCTTGTCAAATTTTCTAGAGACCGCAGCGTGTATGGACTGATTGGATTTCCAACGGTCTGACTCATAGACGAAAGGGATGAGAAAAAGGTTCCGGGAAGATCGTCGGGTGAGTGCCGTTATGGACATTCGTTAGCGGTTAAAGTGACGATGATTCACAGTATAACATAATCCCACACCCGAATAGCATCCCCGGTGCTGACGGTTTAGTGACGATCACCCACCGAGCTTTACGGCAACGCCGTTTGCCCACGCCAACGGCATCCTAGTATAATAAAGGTTCTGGTTGGTTACAGACACCGAACGTTACAATTTATGGAAGAAGACGAATATTGGATGCGGCTGGCCCTGGTCCAGGCGGAAGAAGCCATACGGCTGGGCGAGGTCCCGGTCGGGGCGGTGGCCGTGCTGGACGGCGTGGTTGTTGGAACCGGCTATAACCGTAAGGAATCTGATCAGGACCCTACGGCTCATGCCGAGATGATCGCTATCCGGCAGGCGGCCGAATCCTTACAGAACTGGCGACTGATTGATGTGACGCTGTACTGCACATTGGAGCCGTGCCCGATGTGTGCCGGAGCCATGATCCAGGGGCGGCTGGCGCGACTGGTTTACGGGGCGGCTGATACGCGCTTCGGCGCTGACGGAACGATCCTGGAAGTGCTGAGTGAGCCGGCCTTTAACCACCGTGTTGCTGTAACGCGTGGGGTACTGGCGGGGGAAGCGGCCGATCTGTTACAGGAATTCTTCCGTAGATTGCGCGATCGGCCTGACTCGTGACAACCTGAATAATTTGATGGAGAGGTGCCGGAGTGGTTGATCGGGGCGCTCTCGAAAAGCGTTGTGGCCGTGAGGTCACCGTGGGTTCGAATCCCACCCTCTCCGCCTTAACTGACCGCCTGGCTTGTGCCGGGCGGTTTTCGTTTTGCGGGGGAGTAAGCAATTATCGTCTGAATGCGTCCGTATGGTAGATACCTAATGATAAGGACATGTTGATGAACAGTTATTTAGCCCAGTTTCGTAGCGAAGTGGACGAATTTATGGAGTTCCACCCGCAATCCCCCTGAGTGATGAGCAGCATTGCGGCGTTTGAGAGGTTGGCTTATTATGATGAGAACCCTGATTTGGTACAGACGGTTGAGATCAAGCGGTTACCCGAAGACGAACCGCTTATTCAGATGGAAACCAGCACGGGCGATATGCGCTACTATCGCCGCTGGGGAACGCTGACTTTACTGTTGACGGCGAGACCGGCACGCTGACTATCTATAGCGATCCCTCCGGCGGTAGTTTCTTCATGCCGTTCAGGACGCGACCAACGGCGATGAGACGTATGGGGCCAGTCGATATGGACAACCACCGCCCGGGGTTGCAGCCGATGAAAGAGGCGCATTCGAGATCGACTTCAATTTTGCCTATAATCCCTATTGTACCTACAGTCCCTACTATAGTTGTCCATTGCCCCCACGGGAGAACTGGTTGAAGGTGTCGGTCAGGGCAGGGGAGAAGGCGTTTGAAAGAGTAGAGCAAACTAGCCCTTCAACGCCGCGATCCGCGCTTCCAGATCATCAAAGGACCTGCTGAGCCTCATCGTACAGTTGGGCCAGTTCGCGCGTTTCGTCATGCAAGGCTGCGTGAAGCGCCTGTAGTTCGCTTAACCGCAAGAGTTGTTCGGCATACCCGTCCTGAATTGCCGTCTCGCGGGCCAATAATTGTTCCGGTAAGAAGATGGTTAAATGCATGCTCTGCTGTTCCAGCAAGGGCTTTACGTACCAGCGGGTGGCAACATCGTTCCACCTTGACCGAAGCGTTGGGGCAGTGGGTACGACCTGTGCCAGGTCCGGTTCAGCCAGAGCCGCCTTTTGGTTTAGCTGCTCTGTCGCGGAAGTAAAGCCAGAGTAACGACCACGCCGTATCAGCGCAGGCCTACCAGACCATCGCGCATCGCCTTGTCATCTGATCTGTCCAGCGAGCCGGCACCTTCGCGCACTCGCGCAGCCATGATGTTTTCCCACCCGGCAATGGTTCGTTGATAGGCGTAAGCGGCAACCAGAGCGTTCATCGTAATCTACTTCAGCCAGCCACCAGCGTTCGGCCGTTAGCGTGTGGGTGATAATCTCCCATTGAATCATAGTGTTTCAATAGATAGCGCCAGCGTCCAGGTGTGAAACCGCTGCAAATAGGTGAAACTGCCCATAACGGCCAGATCGAACTGATTCAACATGGATGGCTGTCACGTTAGGCGAGTAAACGACGCGCCAACCGGCCTGACGCGTGCGTTGGCAGTAATCCACGTCTTCGTAATACAGGAAGAATAACCCTCAATCCAGTAACCCGATCTGATCCAAAATCTCGCGGCGGATGGCAATCGCGCCGCCGATAACGTAGTCCACATCGCGCAGTTGATCCGCCTGCCCGGTGTCCGCCTCACCGATGGCATAGTGGCCCACGGCATGGCTTGCGGCTGCCGCAGAAAGCCTCCGGCATGTTGGATGGTGTGCCCATCCGGATACCAAAGCTTGCTCCCAACGATGCCGATTTCAGGGTTCGCCTGAAGTGTAGCGACCAGATTCGCGAGCCAATCGGGGGAGGGTATGACGTCTGGGTTTAGGAGCATCACCACATCGGCCGTACTGTTGCGCAAGGCGACATTGTTGCCAGCCGAGAAGCCCAGGTTGGTGTGGTTTTCTATGACGGTAACGCTTGGGTAATGGACGCGAACCCATTCAGCCGAACCATCAGTTGAATCGTTGTCTACAAGTGTGATGGAGAAGGGGGAATAGTCCTGTTGGCTTAGCGCCGTCAGACAGGCATCCAAATAAGTACGCCCGTTCCAGTTCAGGATAACAGAGACATTGGAAGACATTTTTAGTCAATAGCCAACATAGAATGTTGATCGAGACTTATTTATAAAAAACTTTGAATTAAATCTATGACATAGCTTTTTGCTACGGAGCAACTAGTTCGAATACATAGTAAGCCTAATCCGGGCCAACCGACTGGTGAAATGTTTGAGTTAGTGTAATTGCAGAATTCTCCATAATTTTTTTGGAAGAGATTCTTGCTCGAAAGCTTCATCTACTGCCCATACATCTACGATGATACCAAGCGTACGCCCATTTCAATCAGCATCTCAATAGCAGGTTCTGCTGGGAATTCTTCTAGGGTTGGGGAGTCGTTCAATGAATTCAGGTGGAAAGACGCTGCCTGCCCCATAAATCATTGACTGCTTGTGAATAGTTGAGTAATACAGCGATTGTCCGTGCATCGTATATACAAATGGATATTCAACAATCACGTTTTTCTCTGATTTATCTACCAACCACTGATCCACCTCCCGTTGAATGTCGGCAACCTTTGTTGTATCAAGCAGGGGAGAGTATTAAATTCGAAGATCAATATCAATATTGCCGCCAATCCAACGAGCTTCTGATGCATTCTGTTATCTAAAAAATGGTGATTCATCAGATATGAGAGACCTAAACCTGCCAGTACTACAAAACCGAGCATGGCATTCAGCCCCAACGGCCAAAGTGGTGAAAGCTCTGGAAGGCAGGAACCAATTTATAGAGAAACAATGCCGGCATGGGTATTGCTACAGTAGTTTCTCCAATCATCAGCTCGGGAATTAACCTCCCGATTAATGGTGATAAATTGGTATCGAATTGCAATTTGGGTTCCCATCCAATGTAATGTTAGGCCACACATAAGCACAATATTGACTGCAATAGGCCGATAAATCCCCAGTGTGCTCCTTTCAACGGACGTATGCGCCAAAGAGCGACTGCACTTAGCAAGATTACAATAAGGCAAAAAACACGACCGCATTCTGGCCGTTCCACAGCGGGAATCGATTACGCGCCAGCTCCTCAAATATCGGGTTCATTGCACTGGGAATGGCAAATCGCTCTAAATGACCGACGTAGAATTAATACCAGTGAAAGTCAAATGTAGCTGACTCCCCAAGAGCTTTCGTGCCGCATAAGCGTTGGCTAATAGCGGCCCGATTAGAATGCTTGCCGTTATTCCAAATGCTAGTATGCCTTTTCCCCAAGAACGAATAGCTTCCTTGTCCCACTTATTCGGCTGACAGAATATGCATGCCGGTAAAAATATTAACACGGCGACACCGCTCAGAAATATAAAATGCCAGGAACCTGCAACGCTCATTGCTAAGCAAAAGCCAGCAAAAGCCATCCAAGCTATACGATGATTAGTGGAATTATTAGCTTGGACAATTGCATATATAATCCAGGGAAGCCACATTGAACCTATTAAAAAATTAAGATGCCCCCCAAAGTAGACAACTCGTTGTGGATAAAAAGCGAAGGCGACCCCTGCGAATGTTGCGGCCCAAGCATTTCCCCCTACTGTACGAACCAGTAGGTAGGTTCCAAAAGCCGCAAAGACTATGGTGAACATGATAAATATGTTATATGTAACAATGGGGCCAAGTAAGCTGGTTATGGGAGTCACTAGGGTAGGATAAACAGGGGGAAATGCTGAGAATCTTAAATCCCAACCCGTAGGATAGAATATATCTGGCTGAAATAATGGGGAGATATTGAGATCTAGTAGAGCCTCTTTAAACCATGACAGATACCATATGTATTCAAATGCATCATCAAATGGCCTTCCGATGATGATGCTCGCAGGATGAAGGGACATAGGATAGGTGAGAATGACTGTGATCAGTACGAAAAAGAGGAAAGGTAGCAGGTGTTCATATAACACATGCTGGGGTTTTTCGTATAAAGTTGGCATAACTATTGTGTCTGCGAGTCTTACTCAATCTCAAACACTTGTAGGATAACGAGGGTCACCTACTAATTCACGAGATTGGTCAATTTGTCCTTGTCAAAAAAGATTTCATCTATTTACCGCAGATCATTCTATTCAAATTGGCAGAAGAGTTGAGGTAATATTACCTCGCATTGTTTGGCAAGTAACTTTGGTTTGTGGACAGCAGCACTATAAACGACTGGATATTGTTGTTTTCATCATCTTCAGCAATGATATTGCCTGAATCTACTACGACGAAGACCTGATAGACTCCCGGCTGAACACCTTCCCAGGAAACGGACACGGTATTGGTGCTTCCGCAACCGGCCAAAGGTTCGGTGTTCACTTGCCCGATAAGTGTTCCTCCCTGAGCCGGGTCCCCATTGTAAAACTGTACCAGGACCGGACCTGTCGGGAGTTGCTGGTTGCCGTCGTTAGCAATTGTCGCGTGAAGTTCCAGGTTGACGGGGGTCCCCAGCGAGAATGGAGATGACGGCGACGAGGAAAGGGACACCGGGAAGAAATCGGTCACACGTGGAACGTTGCCGGTGTAGGCGGCGAAGTTTTGACCAATCTCTGTGAGTTGAAGCGTAACGGGGTCGAACAACCAGCCGTTACTGGATGTAGTGGCTGTGCTGAACCATGACCATCTTTGAACGAGCCGGTCGCCGTCCGGCGCATAGCCGAGACCGGACTGTCGTGCGGTGCTCAGATAGTCAAACGTTTTGTTCATGAACGCATTAACCCGATCCGCGCCAAAGCCGTAATCCGGCGGCATGAGAATGCCGTACTCTGTCAGATAAAGCGGCTTGTTGGCATACCCTCGATCCTTCATCCAGTATCGGAAACGCTCTATACGCTCAATAAATAGATCTATCCGATCATTGTCTTCGATGGTGAGGACTTCACCGTATGGTGCATCAATACCCGGAGGGATTTCCGCCCCCCAGCAGTTGCCGGGATCATAAGCACAACTCACTTCATTCAAGATGAAGGCGTGGATACTCCATCCGTCCACCGGCATAGGCTCGCCAAATTGCTGTCGATAACTGGCAAGTATCATATCCAGATACTGTAAGCGCAGTTCTGTTGGTTGGACAATGGTTCCGGCAAAGATCTGTGCTGCCGGATCGGCCGCCTTAATTAAGTGATACAAAGTTCGTGGTAAGCGGCCGCGTAGGGTTCGGGTTCGACATTATCCTGAGAGTTCCCACGACGGTCCGGTTCATTGCCGATAATCCGTGCTGCCCCAGGATTTTCGCAATGGCGTTTTGCAGGGCAACACCACTTGGCGTATAGCTGTACCCGCTGTTCACCAACCTGGTTAACCTGAACAACCGGCACGAAAGTCCAATTCCTGGGATGATTGGGCGGTAACCCATTTCCAGTCCAGGTACTCAGCCCAGGTGCAAAGGTCATGCCCGGTGCGTCAGCGGCCTGAACGGATTAGTTGCATTGACACCGTAACGCGCATAATGGTGCGGTCTCCACCAACAGATCATTGCCCGCTGATTTGGCCTCCGCCTGGGGGCGCGCCAACCAGACAGCACCTACTGCCAGGAGTACAAGAACCCCCATCACGCCGATCAGTCGATAGCGGGTAAACGATGTCATTCAGTCACCTCAATGTAAACCGGAGTATTCATCAAGGTGACGGTTACATAACCGTCCTGACTGCCGTCATCCTGATCATTTATCGTATCGGTAACCTGACCTAGCATATCCATAACTGTGACGTTATTGGCCGGAACACGAAGCGGAAATTGCTTTTCAGTGTCGACAGGATTTGCCCAGGCAATATAGAAGTCACGGTTGTCGCGATTGAATAGATATGCTTCTTCAGCAACGTCTTCCAATTCATTGGCTGTCAAAGGTCGCACAAATGTGGCATCCTTCATCGTGCTGACCATATTCTGGTAAACGTAGAAAGATAGCTTGCGTGTTGGAGGATCCCAATTCACCAACCCGTTATACAAACTGCCGTCACCTGGATCGTACAGCATCCACCAGATCATATAGTCGAGATCGGCCGCATAACTTTGGGTGAATAGTTGAATGACATACGAAGCCTGAATTGTAGGACTGCCGGGAACGTTTGGCGCATCATTACTATGCCAACCTGCCTCAGTGACAATCATGGGTTTTTCGATACCGGCATCGGCCAGCTCTGCGCGCAGATACTCTGCCTTCTGAAGTAATCCGGGCCCACGAACCGCATTGGACGGAAGCCAGTTCATCGCAAATGCCGGGTAGGTATGAAAATTGAATATGTCGAAATAATTTCCACCGCCGGCAGCCAGAACATCAGTCAGGAATGAGCGGACGAAGGGGCCGTTCTGATCGGTAAAGAAGTCGTACGCCAGACCGCCAAAAACAACCTTGGCGTCCGGGTTGCTGGCTTTCACAACCGGATAAACCAGTTTCAACATCTCCGCGTATTCAGCGCCGTTATTTCCCCAACGGCCGTCGTACGTATTGAACTCCCGATCTGGTTCATTGTAGAATTCCCACTGCTCCACGATGGGCGATCCTGGTGCATCTTGGTACCCATCGCCATCATATCGCTCGACAGTCGCCCCTACAAATTCCATGTAAATCCGGTAAGTCCTAAAGCATTGAGCGGACCATCTACCTTGCCGCTGGAAGCCGCAACTAACCGCCCATGTTGGTGCAGTCTCGAATGTACTTGATGACACGCAACATGTCGGCGGTATCGGCGACGAGCGTGGCGCCAAACACATTGTTTGCCGCTGCCCAAGTGCGTAATCAGCCGGAGAGATTGTCTTCGGCTCCACAAACCCCCACCAGATATGATCCTGCAATATAGTAAGTATCGCTTTCTGACCAGGCTGTCGGCGTACCGATTTGACGGCCGCGAACGTTGTACATCTGAACCCCGAATATCGAATCCGGTTTCTTGAGGTGTTGCCTTCCATAAATAGAGATGGGCAAGTATTGGTGAGTAGTTATGGTTTCTGCAGCTTGATCATTTGGAGCTTCTTCCCGATCCGATTGGGCATTTGAAATACTGAACCCTATAAGTAAGCGCGTAAATAACAAGGAAAGAAGCAACACAAACTTCACGAGTTTGTTCAAGTGTCCCGTCATGTCAATAGCTCCCGCGTTATTTTTAATTTTGTTTTCATCCTGGCTTGTTATTGCGCGTAGACGGACGCATATTGGTTTGATAAAAGTAAGGGGGGGCTCCAGCCAATGATGGCATCTGTCCCGGGTGCCGGATCCGTGCGTATCCTTCACTGTCGGCAGTAATGCCGAATGGGTGTGGATTGTTACCCGGAAGAGGGATTTCATACAGCGACAGAACTTGGGCTGTGGTCGCACGGCGTAGCATCCCGGCCTGGTTTCCATCCGCTCTGTAAACCACACCCGATAGAAACTTGGGGTCGTCGGAGATATAACCCGTACACGCCTGTTTCTGTATACCGCAGTGAGTACCAGCGCCAGTAACCCAGTGTGCCGGGTGCGAAGTTATTGACCAGGTCCTTGGTAGGGGCGGTAATCCAGGGTAGATCATCCGAACCGACACCGATTTGACCCGGCCTGGCAGCAGGCGTCAAAGTCCGGTACCGGCACAATCTCGAAGCTTCCCCGGCTGGGTTTGAAATTCACCGCTGACATACGGCTGGGCGCAGTAAACAACTGATGCTGTCATCGTTGGCAACGGCAACATCGTCAACCATGCCACCTTGCAGCGATGTAGGGGTATTCGCGAGGCCCGCTGGCCGGCAGGAGACGTGCCAATTTGTTGCTGGCTTGCTCACAAACCAGACTGTGCCGTTGGGAGCAACTGCAATACCTGTTGGGTTACTGTTCAGCGGGATGGTGTACTCGGTGATAACGCTGGTCGAGATGTTCAGACGACCGATGCGGTTGGCGCTGCGTTCGGTAAACCAGATGTACACACCATCGAATGCCATATCAAGGGCTCGTTCGGCGTTGGCGTGTCGTACGGTTAAACTGAAAAGTGCTTTCATCCGTCTCAACCCTCAATTCACCAATTGCGCTGATCCTTGCTACTGGTGAACCAAACATGTCGGGGCGCGGTGCTAATGATGCTGAGGAGTACTACCTGACCACGACGGTATTCAGTGAGTAAGGTTAGGGGCTCTGCATCGGCTGTCCCCTCCGCATGAGCTGTGGTTGCAACCAAACCCACGAAACCAACTAATAGGAAGATCCACAGCCAACGCATGGGCCGAACGCGTGACACGGTCAATTGTCATTCTGTTTGCTCCATATTCACTTCCGACCCCCGTGATTGGTCTAAAGTTCGTTGTGGTTTTGTTGCCGGGTTTTTTCCAACACCTTCCCAAGTACAGGTGCTGGTTTGCTACTTCTCAAAACTAGCCCAGATAGTCCGGGACCGCTTCGTCATTCAATGCGCCACCAGAATTTTCCAGGCCCTGTCGTTACTTTCAGTCCATTCCCATGAAGCGGGGATGGCAACGAGCCTTAAATGTGCGCCTTTGTGCCGCCTTCTACCACCTCAAAGCGATAGGCCTGATCGTGATAATCATAGGCAATCGGCTCCTCGCTGTCGTGGATGGCTACGGTTAATTGATACCTGGCCGGCAATAAGTGGGTAGCGACTCTATTTGATAGCGGACGACACCTTGACCACTGACGACACCTAACTCAGCCCACTCATTTTTGTGTTTGCAGGTCCATTGACATACCATCCTGTCGATGGATTGCCAATCCGAACTCCGGTTCCCCAACAGGCGAAGAGTACGTAGTGACTGACTGCCAGTGGGTCGCTGCACGAAGAACGGTGATCTCCTCTCCGGCCTTATTAAGCAGGTGAACATCCGTGATTTCAATTTGCTGGTTGCCCCACCGTTTAAACGTACGGGTTTCTGTTTTGCTTGCGGATCTGGCCGGCGACACGCTGAAACATATGATCCATGTACTGCTCAGCGATTGTATCCGTCGGGCCGGACATACGTCCATTTCGCCCTTTATCCATCCAGATGAGGTGAGACGCTAGCTTGCGCACGGTCCTTAGATCATGGCTGATAATCAGAATCGTTACCCCCCGCCGTTTCATCTCCATGATGCGGTCAATGCATTTGGCCTGGAACGACTGGTCGCCAACGCCGTGAACTTCATCAATCGATCAGGATGTCAGGGTCAATGTGATGGACGCCAAACCCTGTGACGCATGTACATACCGGACGAGTAATGCTTGACAGGCATATCAATGAATTCTCCCAACTCGGAGAACTCGACGATAGATTCGAAATGACGGTCAATCTCGTCATGATCGAGACCAAGCACAGATGCGTTGAGATAGATATTCTCGCGCCCGGTCAGGTCCTGATGGAAGCCGGCACCCAGCTCAAGCAGGGCACTAATGCGGCCGTGAACAGCCACCTTGCCCTCGCTGGGCTGGAGAATGCGGGCGATGATCTTCAGTAACGTGCTTTTACCGCTACCGTTACGGCCGATGATTCCCACACACTCTCCGGGCATCACATCAAACGTGACGTGTCGCACAGCCCACAGATTCTGCGAATTACCGGAGCGGCGACGGGAGGTAACGGAGATAAGTGATTCCAGAACGGATTGGGGCGTGTCGGGCGTGAAAGCGAATCGTTTGCCCACATCCTGCAATTGAATCGCCGGTTGCCTTTGCATGCTCATAAGCGCGGCGATACTATAGCAACTTGAACCAAAAAACAACCCGCCGCAGCTAACCGTAGGCATTCGCTTAGGCTACGCTTGTACGGTTCTGGGCGGGTTTTGTTGGCTACCTATCATGGATATATTGCGCACACCGGATGACCGTTTTGTCGGCCTGCCTGATTTCCCTTTTTCACCCCATTATGTGGCGGTGGATGGGTTGCGTCTCCACTATATAGATGAAGGCGCAGGCGATCCGGTCCTGTGTTTGCACGGTGAGCCGACATGGTCTTACCTGTATCGTAAAATGGTGACGCCGCTAGCTGCCAGTAATCGTGTGCTGGCGATGGACTTCGTGGGCTTCGGCCGATCCGACAAACCGGTTGATGTGGCAGATTACAGCTTTGAGCTGCTTCGCAGAACGGTTACCGGGTTTATTGAAACCCTGAACCTCCACCGGATAACATTGGTAGTACAGGACTGGGGCGGACTGGTTGGCTTAACAGTTGCCGGTCAGATGCCGGATCGCTTTGCCCGGTTGGTTATCATGAACACAGGGCTCCCTGTTGGCGAGGAGCCATTGGGAGAGGCGTTCATGCGTTGGCGAGAGTTTGCCGCGCGGATGGGGACAAGAATGCCTGTGGGACGGGTCATCCGTGGCGGTCTGGTGAACGGCGATAGCCTGACACCGGATGTGATTGCTGCTTATGAAGCTCCATTCCCTGATGAACGCTACAAGGCAGGGGTGGCGGCACTCCCCTTACTGGTGCCTCTAACAGGTGATGATCCGGGGGCTACGGAGATGAAGGCGGCACGGGCTGTGCTGTGCCGATGGGAAAAACCGGCGTTAGTTATGTTCTCGGATAGTGATCCGTTGACAAGGGCCGGCCGTGTCTTTTTCCGAAGGCTCATTCCGTCGGCCAGAAACCAGCCGCGCATCATTATCCGAGACGCCGGTCACTTCCTCCAGGAAGAAAGGGGGGAGGAGATCGCTGCCCACATTACTGAATTTATGTCTCGAACGCCGATTGAGCCTGCTGAATCGGCTGACAGTTAATACCATGATTGATCAGAAATCATTGCATACCCTTGAATTTGATAAAGTTCGCGAGATCGTGGCCGGCTATACCAGTTTCAGTGCCGGGCGCGATCTGGCACTGGCGATAATACCGACAACGGACCTGCGCGAAGCGGAAGAACGGCAGGCCGAGACACGCGAAGCGGCCGAACTGTTTGAGTCGGATAGCGGCGTATCCATCGGCGGAGCCAGAGATGTACGCCGGGCGGCCGAAAATGCCTTGCGGGGGTTTGTTCTCCTGCCGGAAGATTTCCTCGCTATTCAGAGCACTGTAATCGCGGCGCGCACATTGCGACGGCAGTTGCTGCGTCTGGAGGATCAAGCTCCCCATCTGGCGGCCATTGCCGTCCTGATCGAAGAATGCCCCGGTCTGGTAAGCACGATAAACCAGACGCTCAATGATCGGGGAGAAGTGCTGGACTCGGCCAGTCCCAAGCTCGCCAAGATTCGTCAGGAACAGCGGGCAGTTTACTCTCGTATTCAGGAGAAGTTGCAGCGTATTCTGAACAGCAGTATGAGCCAGTATCTTCAGGACCCCATTATCACCCAACGGTCCGGGCGATACGTCCTCCCGCTGCGGGCTGATGCAAAGGGGCGCCTGAAAGGGATTGTCCACGATCAAAGCGGCAGTGGCGCAACCTTGTGGGTGGAACCGTTGGGGACGGTAGACCTCAATAATGACTACCGGGGTCTACAGGTGCAGGAGCAGGACGAGGTTCAACGCATCCTGCGCGAACTCTCCGAGCAGGTTGCCGACCAGGGTGACGCGCTCAAGCGAATTGTCGAGCGCATGGCTGAACTGGACCTGATCTTCGCCAGGGCCAACTATGCGTTGGTCATCGGAGCTGTCGAACCGCAGTTTGTGCCCTGGCGTAAACCGGAGCCGGTTCGTCCGCCACGGCACCCCAAAAAAGGCGACGAGGCCATTCAGCCGGAGCGCAATTACCATCCGGGCTCCACGATTTGGATTAAAGGCGCGCGCCATCCGTTACTGGATCCGGAAACGGTTGTGCCTACCAATCTGACGCTGGAGGAGGATGTCTTTATTGTCCTCATCACCGGACCGAACACCGGCGGCAAGACGGTCAGCCTGAAAACGATGGGCCTGATGGTGTTAATGGCGCAGTCGGGACTTCATTTGCCGGTGACTGGAAGCACGGCTGTCTGTGTTCGAGAATGTGTTTGCCGACATCGGCGACGAACAATCTATTGAACAGAGCCTTTCCACCTTCTCGGCCCATATGACCAATATTGTGCGTATCTTGTCCCAGGTGGATGATCGTTCGCTTGTCCTGCTCGATGAGTTGGGCTCCGGCACGGACCCGATGGAAGGCGCAGCCCCTGGCCCAGTCGGTGGTGAGCTACCTTCGCGACAAGGGAGCGACAACCTTTGTGGCGACCCACTTCCCGGAACTGAAGTTGTATGCCAGCCAGACTAGTGGAGCGACAAATGCCTCCCTGCTGTTTGATATGGAGACCCTTTCGCCCACCTATGAGATGACCATCGGATTGCCCGGTCGCTCAAACGCGTTTGCCATTGCCCGGCGGTTGGGTCTGGAAGACAGTGTGTTGGATGACGCTGTAAGAATGGTCAGCGCCGATAGCCATCAGGCGGAGGATCTGCTGGGGTCCATTTACTCCTTGAGAGAGAAGATCGAGGCAGACGAGGCTCGCACGCGCCTGACTTTGCGTGAGGCGGAGGCGGAACGGGACGCGCTGCAACAACGGCTGGAGCTGATGGAAGAAGAGCGCGAGCAGGTTATCTATGAAGCTCGTCAGGAAATGCAGCGCCAGATTGAGTTGCTGCAGGCTGAAATTCGGCAGGTGCGAAGCAAGTTACGTGATGCCGCGTCCCTGAGTGCCGTGAAACGGGTAAGCAAGCAGGCTGCCGAGCTTGAAGAAGCGCAGCAACAGGCAGTTGCCGCAGAAACGGCCAGGGATAAACCGGAGCCACAAACACGGCCGAAGGTATTGCAGGTCGGCGACACGGTGCTGGTTCGGTCACTGAATACAAAGGGAGAGATCATGTCGTTGGGCAGGCAGGACGCGTTGGTGGCCGTCGGTCGCTTGCAAATGCGCGCCGCCTACGATGACCTGGAGTTCAAGACCAGGGCAGAGCAACCACCGGAAGCTGCCTACAGTGGAGCGACGGTTCATCCGTCACCCGGCATGGAGCTGGATATTCGTGGGATGCGGGTGGAAGAAGGCGTGGAAAAGCTGGCCCGGTATCTGGACTCGGCCTATCTGGCCCGGTTACCCTACGTGCGCATTATTCATGGCAAGGGGACCGGTCGATTGCGGATCGGCCGTCGTGACGTTATTCGTCAGAGCAAGCATGCGCGCACCTGGGAAGAGGGCAAGGACAGCGAAGGTGGCGCGGGTGTAACCGTTGTCCATCTGGAAGAAAACGACTAGGGTGTTACCCACACGACAAAGCTGAGTTCTGTGCCTTCATACGCCCCTGTGATTTCCCAGCACCCGGTGGTGGGTATCTCCACGCCGGTAAGCATAAACGGGCCAAACTCAGGCGTGTAACCATTGGTCGCGTGGTCCACTTCCACACGCGGCGCTTTCCCGTCCAGACGACGGCCGGTTAGAGTCAGCTCCGGTTGCTGATTGGTTATCCAGTCATACTCCTCATCCCAAAAGACAACCTTTTGACCATAACCACTACCTTCCGATAGGGGAGGAATGCCAACGGCCGTCCAGTTGCAGACTTGTCCATAGTTCAAGTGTACCGTACCAGAACTGACCGGGACTAGGCTCCGCAGGAACGGAATCCGGGGGAATAAAGACTTCGGCTGGAGGTTGTGTGATGGGGCAGGTGTCGGGTGGAAGGTCCGTATTTCCGGTGTGGTTGTGGCCGGGACTTTGAATTCCCCAACGATCGGACCCGCTTCGGCCGCCGAACTACAGGCCGTTAGCGCAAAAGTTGCTATGGGCAACAAAAACGTTAGGAATGTCTTCATCAGGTGTTTCCTCAGATCGTGGTCTACTGACGATACACCGGTCGAATCCGTTTGGTTCCCTTTCTAAAGGATCAAGTGGGTTGGCCCAAATTCTGTAGCTGACTCAGGAAGTAAACCCAGCCATCAATATGACTTTGACGATCCGCCTGCTCAACGGCCGAATCACCATAGGTACTGTGAACAACTGTAAGCCCACTACCTGATGCCTGAGGTGCGAACTTCACATCTACAGTACGTACCGGCAGATCCGGCTTGTGTTCCCATTGCCACGAAAACACCAGATGGTCCTCTGGCTCAAAGGACAGATACTTCCCGAATAGATGCCAGTTCATCGCCGGCCAGGAAAGTCGATAGGCTCCACCGGGCTGTGGATCGATAGCGGCCGTTTCCGGCCACCAAAGCGCCAGTAAATCCGGCCTTGTGAAATGGGCGAAGGCCATGGTCGGGGACAGTTGCGGCAATACGGCCGTAACGATCACTTTGTCGTTTGAGCTTTGAACGACAACCGGCGGTTGGATCATACGGCCCTGGTTTATAAGAGACGGAACCGGCTTAGTCCGTCTCGGTGCTGATCCCTGCTTCGTCCAGCAGGCGCAGGCGCTCCCATTCCGGCAGGTCTGTGTTGGAGCCGGCATCTTTGAGAACCATGAGTTGGCGCATTTCCAGAATCTGATCGCGCAGCATGGCGGCCTTCTCAAATTCAAGCGACTGTGCGGCCTGCTTCATCTGCTTCTCCAGCTCGTTAATGATCTTGTTCAGCTCGTCCTTGGGCATATCGGCCGCTGTCACATAGCTGGCCTTCTCTTCGGCCAGGGCCATCTCCCGATCGGCCGTGATCTGGTCGGTGAGCGCATGAACAGCCTTGACGATGCTGCGCGGTTCAATGCCGTGTTCTTCGTTGTACGCCTGCTGCTTCTCCCGGCGTGCGTTGGTCGTGTCCATAGCCCGCTGCATGGAGTCGGTGATCTTATCGGCATACATGATTACCTTGCCGTCCACATGGCGCGCCGCACGGCCGATCGTCTGGGTAAGGGCCGTCTCCGAGCGCAGGAAGCCTTCCTTGTCGGCGTCAAGGATAGCCACCAGCGAAACTTCCGGCAGGTCAAGTCCTTCCCGCAAGAGATTGATACCGACGACCACATCAAAGATACCCATGCGGAAATCCCGCAGAATCTCCGTTCGCTCCAGGGTATGGACCTCGGAGTGCAGGTAATGGACCTTGATACCCATTTCCAACAGATAATCACTCAGGTCTTCGGCCATGCGCTTGGTCAGTGTGGTGACCAGAACGCGCTGGCCGAGTTCGATACGGCGGTTAATCTCGCCGATCAGATCATCTACCTGCCCGCGAACGGGCCGAACTTCAACTTCCGGATCGACTACGCCGGTGGGTCGGATTACCTGCTCAACGATCTGCTCCGAGTGCTCCAGTTCAAAAGGTCCGGGGGTTGCGCTGGTAAACACGACCTGACTCAACAGCCCCTCAAACTCACCAAAGTTAAGCGGCCGATTGTCCAGTGCGCTGGGCAACCGAAAACCGTAATCTACGAGAACCTCTTTCCGACTGCGATCACCACTCCACATCCCCCGCACCTGGGGAATGGTCATATGGCTCTCGTCAATGACCATCAGGTAGTCGGCCGGGAAATAGTCCAGCAATGTCCAGGGACGGGAACCGGCCGGACGTTGGTCCAGGTGACGGCTGTAATTTTCGATGCCGGATGTGAAGCCTACCTCGCGCAGCATCTCCAGATCGTAGCTGGCTCGCTGTTCAATGCGTTGGGCTTCCAGGAACCGTTTTTCTGCCTTGAAGTAGGCGATGCGCTCAGTCAACTCCTGTTCGATATCCTCGATGGCCTTGGACAGCTTTTCTTCGTCGGTGATGAACTCGCGTGCCGGGTAGATGGCGATATTGGTGTGTTCCAGTAACACCTCTCCCGTGAGTGGATCAAACTCGGCAATACGCTCGATAATGTCACCCCAGAACTCGATCAGGTAAGCTGTCTCGGCATATGCCGGGACGATTTGCAACGTGTCACCGCGCACCCGGAAGGTTCCGCGCCGGAGGTCAACGTCATTCCGATCGTACTGGATATCCACCAGATGCCGCAGAATGGTATTACGCCGGTACTGGTGCCCGCGTTCCAGTTCCAGGATTACGTTACCCCAGGCTTCCGGACTGCCGATACCGTAGATGCAGGAGACAGAGGCGACGATGATCACATCCCGCCGACTCTTCAGGTTAGCCATCGTCTGCAGACGCAGCCGGTTAATTTCCTCGTTGATCTGCGTTTCTTTTTCAATGAACAGATCATGTCGCGGAACGTAGGCCTCCGGCTGGTAGTAGTCATAGTAGCTGACGAAGTAGGACACCGCGTTGTTGGGGAAGAAGTCCTTGAACTCGCTGTAGAGCTGGGCAGCCAGGGTTTTGTTATGAGCCAGGACGAGCGTCGGCCGTTGGGTTTGCTGGATCAGGTTGGCAACGGTAAATGTTTTACCGGTACCGGTGGCTCCCAACAGCGTCTGAAATTTGTCGCCCTCGTTGATGCCTTCAACGAGTTTCTCTATAGCCACGGGTTGGTCACCAGTCGGCGAAAAGTCAGATGAGATCTGGAACTCGATCATAATGTCCCTCGTTAGCGGATCATGCAGTCTGGGCGACAGGGGTGACGATGGCAGGCCCAGGAGATCAGTAGAACAGAAGTTCTTTAGTATAGCACGCGAACCGATGCGATGCCAGCGATCTGCACCTGATTTAAGAGGTGGGAATAACCTCGATCTCGAACAAAGCAGGCCAGTATTTGCCAGTGACGTACAGGCGACCGGTCGCCTCGTCGTAAGCGATACCGTTCAACACATCGGCCGGTTGTTCAAGGTTACTGCGATCGAGCAGGTTGCTCATATCAATCCAGCCCAACACGTCGCCCGTTTCCGGGGAGATGCGGGCGATTTTGTCCTCAAGCCAGATGTTGGCCCAAATCTCGCCGTTGATGTACTCCAGCTCGTTAAGGCGAATCACGGGACCGTTGTTGTCGTGAACCTGCAAGCGGCCGATCTCGGTCAACGTATCGGGGTCCCAGAAGTAGATGTTGGATGTTCCGTCGCTAACGATGAGGCGTTGACCGTCATCCGTGATGCCCCAACCCTCGGTGGGATACTCAAATGTCTGTAGCAGATCAAACGTGTTCCGATCATAGACAAAGCCAACGTTGTTTTGCCAGGTCAACTGATATATCCGGTCGCCGAGAACGGTAATGCCCTCCCCATAATACTCATCACTCAGCGGCAATGACCGTAAGACGGCTCCTGTCTCCAGAGCAACCTCGCGCAGGGACGAATGCCCCCAATCCCCAGTACCTTCGAAGAGGGTGCCGTTATCAATCACAAGCCCCTGGGTCCAGGCATTGGCGTCATGCGGGTAGGAAGTGAGAACTCGAAAGGTATAGGTAATCGGTCCGCTCGGTGTGGGGGAGGGTTCAGGCGTCGCTGTGGGTTCAGGAGTGGGTGTGTCCGCGACAGGAGACGGCGTCGGTGATGATACAACCTCGGCCACGCCATTTGTATCGGGTAAGGGAGTGGGAGCAGTTTCCCCGTTTGCGGGTGTAGTTGCCTGTATTTCTGCGGAAGCGGCCGTCGGGGCCGTGGTTGGTGTAGGCTGGTCGGCCGAAGTTTGGCAAGCCGCCAGCGTCATGAGAACGGCAATGATGATTAAGTTGGGCCAGCGACGAATATTCATATCAGCTCTCTTGTCTCCTTCGGCAGACCCTGCTGCCGATAGTCCACTACATCCGGTTTATGCCGGTTAGTCACCTATGTCCAGTCCGGTAAGCCAGCAAATCTGTCCGTCATCAGCCCAGGTAACTGTCCAGCTATCCCGGCCCATCGTTCGCCGGACTCCGCGCAATAACATTTGCAAACGTTGGGCGTGAGGCGGCAATGACTCATGTGGCATTCGCCAACTGCCCAGCCGCGCCAGGTTCCCGGTAGTTGCCGGTTCATCGGTCGCCGACCGGTATTCAACGATATCTACATCGTCGTCACTGTCACTTATGGCTGTGCCTTCATAGACGGCGGGCACAACTTCTTGCAGCAGAACATCATGACGACATTCGGCATCATCTTGCCCAAAAGCGTTCCAGGTAGCTGCCAGGGCATGGCAAAACTCGTTAGCTCCGTCGCTGTCAACCGGACCTGGAGCAAAGTGATTGCTGTCTGGTTCAGGCACTAATTCATCTGTCACCGGCCTCAGAAGCAGGGGGCGATCAAATCTGGGCAACCGGGCGCTCTCAAAGAGAGTGTCGTAAAGCACTACCGGTTCAGGGATCACCACCCGTTGCTGACCCACAGGCACAGCCAATTCATTCTCCAGAGCAAATCGGTAGAACTCATCCAGCAATATTGCCCCTGGGGGAACGGGCAGTCCGGCTTTCGCCGCTTTGTCAAGATTCTGACCGGCTTCCCCGACTTTTCTCCGTTTTGCGCGACCGGAGCCGATCCAGACGAACATCAGCTTGGACATAGGTACGGTTATTCTAGCCTCTCGGTCTTAATGCACAATATTGGCCTTAATCAAGACTCAGGCAAGCCGGACGCGGCGACAAAACTCGGCTGGAAGTTGGTTTTGATTTGTGATAAAATTAGCAATGGTTTAATTTTCTTTTAAAGAGCGTAATCATTTGCCCCCTTGGTCCTGTGTTTAGTAAAGGGTTATTCACCCACTTGCTACAGACTTCGGGATTGAGATCCATCGGTTAATTGATTCCGGTAACCGGATGGTTAAGGGCAATCAGCATTGTCCTGTGTGCATGTCATGATATCTGGCGCGGATACAATTACAACTGCACCTCGTTTCCGATCTCAAATAGCCTCCCACCATCTTTTAGTGTTTGCGCATCCCTATCCCCTTGCGCTCGGCGACCCAAGCCGCTTGCCCTCCTCTGCGACGGTCGCAAGACAGCCCGATATAGCAGTCAACATTTCACCAGTGTCGGCCTGTCAGAAAGTGTAAAGCAATTGGTGAAAGGAGATTACCAACTATGTCCAAAAAGAAAGTCGTATTGACCGAAGAGCAGAAACGCCGCAATGCGGAAATCCTTGCTCGACTTGAAGAGGAAAGGGAACGCCTGATTGCGGAAACTCGTGCTCTTCAACAGCAAGAACGGCGTCGGCCCGGCAGAAAGCGGAAACGCAAGATTATTGAGGAGTTGCCGGCTCCTACGGACTAGTTGGCAATTATTATTTTAGATATTTAAACACCTGCGCAACTTCATTGTGGCGCAGGTGTTTTTGCAAGTAAGTGGGCTGAGCCTGCTGTTATTTTAGATCATAGGAGGTTGGTATATGAGTGGTTTTCTGGGACTTATTGCCTGGATTGTAGCCGGCGGAATCATTGGCTGGTTAGCCAGCATCATCATGGGGCGCAATCAGCAGATGCACCTGATCTCGAACATTCTGGCGGGTATTGTTGGCGCGTTCATTGGCGGTGTGGTGTGGAACTGGATTACCGGCGGGGCGTTTAGCATGGCCTTTAACCTGACCAGTTTCCTGGTTGCTCTGGTTGGCGCCATTGTTGTGCTGGCTGTGTGGAACCTGTTTTTCGGGAATAAGTAATTACATCCAGTAATAATCAAAGATAAAAGCGCCTCACTCGGTTCAGGTCGGGTGGGGCGCTTTGTTATCTCTGGACCCATGTGCCCAGACTAGACCAGGTTGTCCCGGAACAGGGCGAACATACGCTGCCAGGCGTCTTCGGCCGCTTCCGGGTTGTACACCGGCCGTGTATCATTGAGGAATGCATGTTCCGCGCCGGGATAAATGACCGTCTCGTGCTCAATACCGGCCTCATCCATCATGGTTGCTCGTCGCTGGGCGACCTCCGGGGAGACGCCGCGATCCAGTTCACCATAGATTGCCAGTACCGGCACGCTGATCTGTTCCACCTCGTCCGGCGTCATTTCCGGCCCGCCGCCAGAACAGGGGGCGACAGCTCCCAAGCCCGTGAGCTTGGCGGCCCCATGCCAGGCCAGACCTCCACCCATACAAAATCCCGTCAGCCCGATCACTTTGGGAGAGACTTCCGGATGGTTGATGAGTGTGTTGACCGCAACCTGGATCACCTGTAACGCCTCATCCCACTGCAGGGCCATAGCCAATTTGCGTGCGTCGTCGGGTTCGGAGGCGGTTTCACCAAAGTACAGGTCCGGGGCCAGGGCCACGAAACCGTTCTCGGCAATGTAGTCGGCCGTTTGGCGGATATTGTCGTTCAACCCCCACCACTCTTGTATGACGACCACACCGGGCCAGGGGCCGATGCCGTCCGGCATGGCAAGATGCCCCCGTGTTGTTCGCTCGCCAACTGGTAGTTCGATTTCCTGGGAAGTGATGCTCATAATTAATTCCTCCTGGGCTAGTCAAACCGGTAACACAACTAATTCGATACACAAAGCATAGTAAGAAGGCTAAGTTAGCCGGATGTCTCCCTTGCCCTGGCGTAAGCTGCCAGGGTGCGTTCACGTGCAATTCTATGATCGACAATGGGCATAGGGTAGTCCCGATTTAACACAATGCCCAGAGAGTGTTGTTCCGTCAAGGATAGTCGTGAGGGTTCATGGATGTGCGTGTTGTTTAACCCCGCCAACTCCGGCACCCAGCGGCGGATGAAGTCTCCCTGGGGGTCAAATTTTCGGCTCTGGGTGGTGGGGTTGAAGATCCGAAAGTAAGGAGCCGCGTCTGTTCCGGTGCCGGCTGTCCATTGCCAACCGCCGTTGTTTGCTGCCGGATCACCGTCAACAAGATGCTGCATGAACCATTTCTCTCCCCAGCGCCAGTCGATGAGTAAATCCTTGATCAGAAACGACGCCACAATCATGCGTGCCCGGTTATGGATCCAGCCCGTGGCGTTTAGCTGGCGCATGGCAGCGTCCACGATTGGGTAGCCGGTTTGGCCGGTACACCATGCCTCGAACTCGGCCGAATCATTGCGCCACCGGATGCCACGAAGGTTTATCTTGAAACTGGTCCGGGCGACTTCCGGAAAGTGGTAGAGTATATAGATATAGAAATCCCGCCAGATGAGCTCATTGATCCAGGAGTCAACCCCTGCCCGATCCTCTGCCGGTTGCTCGCGGGGGAGCGCAACTTCGGCCGATACGGCCGCCTGGCGTGGTGAGAGCACACCGAAGCGTAGGTAGGGCGATAATCGGGACGTGCCGTCCAAATCCATTCGATCCCGTTGGTGATCGTATGCCTCGATGCTGTGTTGAATGAATGTGCCCAAACGACGATGCGCCTCGGCTTCACCAGCCGGGAATACAGGCAATGTTGGGATCCGATTCAAATGGGACGTCCTCGCTGGGGATACCGCCCGGCGTAGGAATGTGTTCCGGTACCGGATAAAGATCGGACGGCCGGGGTAGGGGCACGGACATCCACGCTTTGCTGAACGGCGTGAAGATAGTATAAGGTGCGCCGTCTCGTTTCATGACCACCTGCGGTGACCGGATAGATGGTGTACCGACCAGGTTCAAGGGTAGGGTGCCGGCAATTCGCCGATCTCGCTTGAGCGCATAAGCGGAGTAATCACGTTCAGCGAAGATTGCTTCAACCCCACTTTCAGCAACCAGCTTCTGCAAGATTTCCAGCGGATGACCTCGCCGGGTGATCAACCGGCTACCACGGGATTGCAGGGCTGAATCGAGTTCGCGCAAGGAGGCAAACAGAAACTCCAGCCGTTTCGGACCGACATACTCTGAATTGAGCAGGGCTGGATCGAGGATGAAAACGGGCAGAACGGTTTGTGCGTTACTCAATGCCCGTGTCAGCGCGGCATTGTCAGCCAGGCGCAGGTCCCGGCGTATCCACCAGACGGCTGTACGGGTTCCCGTGCTATCCATGTCTGTGGGTGAGTGCGTTATTGAAGGAGATCCTGCAGCGCCGATTCAATTGTGGGGAAATCGAACCGGAAACCCAGTGCCATGAGTTTATCGACGCTAACCGGCCGCCCCTTGAGAACCAGATCGGACACTTCACCCAGCACGGATCGCATGGCAAATTCCGGAACGGGGATGAGTGTCGGACGGTGCATAATCGACCCCAAAGCGGCCGTGTAGTCAGCATTGGTGACCGGGTTAGGCGCAGCGATGTTGTAGACTCCACGGGCGGCTTCGTTGCCAACGAGATAGCGAATGGCATTAACGGCATCGTCTATATGAATCCAGGACATCCACTGCTTGCCGCTGCCCAAGCGGCCGCCGACAAACAGCTTGAACTGCAGAAGGGATGAGGGTAACGGTCCGTTGTCAAGGTTAAGAAGCGGCCCCATTCGGCCGACGACCCGGCGTACCCCCATTTCCTCCACGGGTGCGGTACTTGATTCCCAATAGTCGGCCACCACCCTGGCAAGAAATGAATCGCCTGGGGGATCGTCTTCGGTCATAACTTTGTCGCTGTAGGGATAGTAATCAATGCCCGAAATCTGGAACAGGACAGAGGGCTTATGAGCCGCGGCCGAAATAGCCGATACCAGCCCCTGACCGGCTTCCAGGCGACTTGCCTCGATCTTGCGCTTGTAGTCGGCCGTCCAGGGGGTGGGGATTAATCCGCTACTGAGCGGTTGTCCGGCCAGGTTAATGACGATATCCGCGCCGTCCATCCATTCACCCCAGCCTTCGGCCGACTTTGCACCCCAACCCACGATCCGAACACCAGGCTGAGAAGTTTGCGCAGCCGGATTTCGGGAAAGAACGATGATCTCATGGTTCTCGGTAGACAATTGCGCTATCAGGGCCTGGCCTATAACGCCGGTGCCGCCGGAAATAATAATACGCATGAATGCCTCCTTTGACCTTACCTGCCCGGAAGGCGGTTTGCCTAATACTCCTGACCCTCGTCTGACCTATATTTCTGAAAAGGCCGGGCTTTCGCTCTCGACGACATTTTCCAACCAGGCCAGTATCGGCCGACCGGCTGGATCGGTCAGGGTGGTTTGTGCTGCCTGATAATACGATTCAAGGTAGTGGTGTAAGCTTGCGGCAGGCATATCGTGATTCGTGATCAACCCCTGAATCCAGCGCAGGTTGGCCTTCATATAATTCATATCGCCCAACTTGAGTGCTGAAGCGACGTTACTGGACATATAGCGATTGATTTGGGAAATATCTGTTTGGAGGAGTAACGTTGAACCTAAAGCCTGCCAGACTTGTGATTCCAGCAATCCGTGCTGCTTGAGGAAATAGGTGTATGCAGCCTGATATTCCTGACTGATCGGTTCGTAGGCCGGTGTAACCGGCTTGTTAATGAGCAAGTGCTCGACAAGGTGCGGCAACTGGTTTATCCGGGCCCCCAAAAAGTGACCGGGGAATCGGGACCTGAGTTCCGGAACCTGATTGAAAATGTATCCGCCGTAAGCCAGAGGGATCTTTTGATTAGCCAGGAAGAGAGCGATATCTAGCAGCCCGGCAGCAGATTCCAGAAGCTGACCGGCAAAAATAACCAGATCGGGTTGTGTCTGTTCGATGGTTGCCTGTAGTTGATCGAGGGGAATATCTGCGCCCAGATAGACAACATCCCAGCCCCGACGGCGGAGCAGGAAGGTGAGCAGAAGGGGACCGAATGTATGGTTGTCACCCGGCGGGCATCCGACGAGGATGCGTTCGGGACGGGAGGGGGGAGGCGTCGCAGACAATAAGGTGTCCATGCGCCGCAACGCCAGAGCTGACGCAAAGTGTTCTTGCTGCACGGTAACTGTCCCTTCATACCACTTGTTACCGATCTCAACCAGTGCTTCCTGCAGCAGTTCAAAGCAAACCATCTCCGGCGAGAAGTAGGCAAATGCTTGCCCCAGAACCCGCTCCGCTCTTCGCTCATCGAAGTCCAGGCAGGCATCAATCCATGATTGGCGTAATTCAACGAGGGCATCCCCGGATGCGATGGACGGATAAGTGGTGGGAGGTTCGGCCGATTGCACCAGGGGCATTGTCTCGAATGGGTCCTGCCCTTCTTCGATAATTCGGTGCCAGAGTTTTACGGCGCGGCTGATGCTGAGACCTTCTTGCTGGCGCTTCAGCAGCCACTTCAGGGTATTAATATCCTGCTGCGAATAGAGCCGGTGGCCGCCGCTGGTCCGGTCCGGTTCGGGGATCCCGTACCGGCGTTCCCACGCACGTAATGTGTCTGGCTTCAGCCCCGTTTCCTGGACCACTGCTTTAAGATTGTAAGTTGGGATATCATCGACTGTCATTGTTAATATCACTCTGATCGAATTGATTCGCGACAACAAACCCACATCCTGAATACCGGGGCAATTGCCAAGCTTTTGTCCAAGGTGGAGTTAAATTTCAAACAGGCTTGATTTCGATCGTACCTTACAAACACCTGTTGTACACTGAAGGATAACATATACATGGGTGATATTGCCAATAAATTGTCCATGTTTATATCGACAAACTGTTGATCGCTGTATGCTGTTATTAACCGGTTTAATCTGTGGCTGGATCCGTTGGTGATTGGGACGACCTGGTTTGATTTTGCATCCTCCCAACCGGAACATTACACTTCGTTTATGTATGATCAGTTACTAATGTATGGCTGCCAATAGAGGTGGGAAAGTGACTGATCAGATGCAGCAGCACGCTTTATGCGGATTGGATCTTGCTAAAGCTATGTCAGCGAGTAAATTGTTTAAAACATGAGATCGCATGTTTGATTTTGAAGCGCTGACCAGCGCGGCCATCTTTCGACTTTCTTCGCTCACCTGGGCCGATGCTCTGGATCTGCTGCTGGTGACGTTTACCTTCTTTGTTGTATTTCAACTGGTCCGGCGAAGCCAGGCTGCATCCATTTTGCGGGGCCTGCTTATCCTGGGGGCTTTACTCCTCGCGTTTACCCTTCTCCTGCCGTTACCGACATTCAGCACCATAGTCCAGGTTATGGCTTTGGCCTCCCTGGTTGTCATTCCGGTTATCTTGCAGCCGGAACTGCGACGGTGGCTGGAGCGATTGGGCCGGAATCAAGGATTCCTGAGTTCGTCGCAGCTCTCGCTTGCCGAACAGAATGTGCGGATTCTGTTGAAGGCGACGGAAGAGATGTCAGCCCACAGAGAGGGCGCGCTCATCGTCCTTGAAGGACGCGACTCTCTCCAGGCTTACGTAGAGGGTGGTGTCAGCATCAAGGGACAGATGACCTCCGAACTGCTGCAATCCATCTTCTATAGTGGCAACCCCTTGCATGATGGCGCGGTGATTGTTCGAGATGAGCTTGTTGAGGCTGCCGGGTGTGTTCTGCCTCTGGCCCAAACCGTGCCGGTGACACGACGGCGGTTGGGAACGCGACATCGGGCTGCGGTGGGGATCACGGAAATCAGTGACGCTCTGTCCATTGTTGTTAGTGAGGAAACCGGCGCAATCTCAACTGCGCGATTCGGCAAGCTTGAGCATGCGCTGGACAGCACCAAACTGCGGAAGAATATATTAGGTCTCTACGCGGAACCGGAGGGTAAGACCCGCTGGGAGAGGTTCCGCGAGATCTTTCAGTTTTCTGGAGATGCGTCCCGTTTGACGGTGCACGGTGTCCTTTCCCAGCTTGGTTATTTATTGTTGAGTGTGTTGTTGGCCCTGGCCTTGTGGGGGGCCGTTGCCGCACAACAGAACCCCATTCGTGAAACGACCATAGCAAATGTTCCCCTGTCCCTGATAAACAGTCCTGATGGTTGGGTGTTAACCTCGTCCGTACCGGAAACCGTAAATGTGAGCATTCGTACGGACGAATCCACTGTTGATACGGTGGGGGCGCAAAGCTTTCAGGCGACGGTTGACCTGAGTACAGCAGTCCTGGGATTACAGCGCTTACCGGTTGATGTTGAAACCAGTGTGGAGAATGTCTTTATCCTGGGTTCCAATCCGGCCGATGTGGATGTCAATCTTTCCGAAAGCAAGACGGTGACGATGACCGTGGATGTGGTCGTCGCCGATCCGGAGAGCCTCCCCTCATCGTATCAGATGGTGGGCACGCCGCAGGCAGACCCTACAGAGGTTGAGATAAGCGGACCCTCTTCTGTTGTAGATTTGATAACCCGTGCAGAGGTCACACTTACCTTGAACGGAACCACAGCTTCCGTCCGGTCACTACTGCCTGTGAAACCGATAGACGAAACAGGGGCTGAAGTGACCGGCGCAACGGCCGATCCGGGTCAGGTGCTTGTGACCGCCACCATCCGTCGCGAAAGTAACGTCAAGGATGTAGGTGTGCGTGTTGTGACAGAAGGATCGCCACCGGATGGCTACTGGTTAAGTGGTGTAAGCTCGGAACCCGCATCAGTCACTTTGCGTGGTGCCCCGGCAGACCTGGAAGCGATTGGGAGCTTCATTGAGATTGTGCCGGTGGACATCAGCGAGGTACGGGGGCAGTTCCAGACCCAATCCCCGCTTGATCTACCCACAGGGGTAGACGCTATTGACGAAGACGGGCGGACAATTACCTCGGTTTCAGTAAGTGTGGAAACGACACCGTTGATTGGGGAGCTTGTGGTAACGCGGGATGTCGTGGTGGAGGGTCTGCCGGAAGATGCCGTTTATACTGTAGACCCGGCTACCGTTCAGGTGCTAATCTCCGGCCCCGTGCCAACCCTGAATGAGATTGAACAATCGCCGGACCTCGTCCAGGTAATTGATGTTTCGGGTTTGGAACCTGGGGAATCGCAGGACCTGACGCCGGAAGTTATCGCCCCGTCAACCACTGACGCCCAACTGATAGATCAGGTGGTCATTGTGACCAGGGAGCCCTAAGTGTAAAGTAGTTTACACTTTTGCAGTATTTTCGTTTGCAGTTGCCGGTTCCACATAAGATAGACTCACAAGTAGGAAGGAAATGGAAGGTGGAGGTGATATCGTGTTGACCCCGCGGAGGCGGTGGTATGAAACGAATTGCAACACGGTTGATCCTGACATCTGGCTTTTGCTCTTGCTGATACTATGGGTGCAAAGCCTGGCCGTAATGGGTGAGCCCGCGGCCGGTAGTGGCGTTCCCGGTATTCAGTTTCTGGCGAAAGCGGGTCGTATGAGATTGACCCATCAAATAATTTTTTAGTCAAGCACGTTGGCCGCTTGCGTTTTTCTGTGTTCTCTGGACCTATCTATGAGGCCCAGCCGGGAGAACGTGTGTGGTCGCTCCTCGGAAACGAAGCTCCCGATGCTTTAAACCGTGTCACGCACCCGATCGGCTATGTCGAGATGGGGTGTGTCGTGTCGTTCACGATCGTGGACGATGATGTAGATTCGCGCATCAACTATTTCCGGTTGGATGGCTCGAAGATATACACGGTTGGGCAGGGCATGGTAACCAGCGGCAAGATCATCATCCCGGACGATGGGATGCTGAGTATAGAGGCGAATGACAGCATTGGTCTCTACATTGATTCCTGCGAAAGCAAGGTCACAATGACGCCGACGGTGACAACCACACCGACCATGACCCCGACAAGCACGATGACGCCGACGGCTACTATTGAGCCGACGGCAACGGTCGAGCCAACCGTAACAACTACGCCGGAATCGTCACCTACGGCAACTGTCGCCCCCGATTCCCGCCTCCGCTGCGGGTAACGGCCGCAGTTACGTTGGAGGTGCCATTAGCCGCGACGCCGACAGCAACGGCAACATTGGTGCCGACGGCAACGCCGGACCCGACCGAAACACCGTCGTCTGAGGTCGTAGAGACCCCGACACCTACCCCGACAGAGGATCTCCCTCGTCTGCCGGCATGTGTGCGGATTAACTTTGACGTTGGTGGTGACCATGCACTTCAGGGTAACTACATCGTCCAAGAGATCGGTGGTCGTTTCCTGACTTCATGGGCAGCTGAGGGCGGCTGGCAGGATAGTGGCTGGATCTACGACATCGACATTACCCATGAGTCGGTATATGCCGAGGTTTGGTACTATCCTGCTGACAGTAGTGACGGCATTCGACTGGATATGCTCAACCCGGCTCCCGGAACAACAAGTGGCTGGCTAAGTCAGGGTGAGTGCCATGCGCTGGAAGTGGCCTGGTCCGGTGGTGACCAGTTCCCGACGCCGGTGCCGGACGGTCGAATGGAACCCTAGCAGATAGGCTAAACCGGCTGACCAACCAGGACGTAGGGCTTGCCAAAGACCTGAGTCAGAAAAACAATTCGTTGTTCAGACCCCGTTAATCGCAAGGCTCGTCGCAGATCATCAGGATCAAGCGGCGAGCCTCTTTTTTGATAATGGCATCGCCGACATCATGTTCGCGCAGATACCGGCGTAAACGCTTTAACTGAAAGGGAAACGCCGCTCAATGCTGTAGCCTCTGGCAAAGGCGAAGGCTGGTATCGATCACTGGTCAGATAGGCTATCGACGAATCAATGAGCTTCGCATCCAGGTTGGCCGCCAGTGTTCGGACGAGATGGGCCCGGATGACAGCTCCATCCGGTTCGTATAGAAAGGCAAGCGGCGCAGAGACCTCGATCCCCGGTTCCTCTCCAGCGGTTGCCAACGAGAGACCCTCCGGCAATAACGTGGCCTTTCGCAGGGCATTCGGCCGCAAATCGCCAAACCAGAAGATTCCTTCTTTTACCTCTCCATGAAGGGACACGAACTCAAGCGCAGCACCGGGAGGTAACTCAGCGTAATCAATGCCGGGGCTGACTTTCATGGCAGCGTGAGCACGTGCCAGCCACGCTTCAACAGTTGACCAGGGTGGTTGGTAATCGTGGATAGATTTCAAACGGTGGGAGCGCGGCCCGTGCGTGTCGTTTGGTGTGCGGCGAGCCGGGTCGATGAAAAAGGCGTCCACATCAAAGGGCGATAACTCCATCAGATCAGCACACACCGGCATGAAGCGGCCTTCGCGTCCATACACACTCATGTTGTGGCGGGTGAGCATCAGGCGTAGAGGATCCCGCTCAACGCCTACAACCTCGGCTGATTCTGCAAGGGCAATGGCATCACCGCCGATGCCGCATCCCAAATCGGCGACCAGCGAAAATCCACGCCGGGCGAATTGTGCGGCCCGGTAAGCGGCGACTACTTCCCCGGTGGACTGCTCCAATGCTTCGCGGGTAAAGAGCATCCCGTCGGCACGGCTGAACTTAACGGCCGCCCGCTGCCGCAGATCAACGGTTTCCAGCAGGGCATGGGTCGCCTCAGAGCCGACCTCATCGCGGAGTCGGGAGGCTGTGCCCAAGTAGGCAGCAGGGGAGATGTCTTCAGGGGTAAGCTGTTCGAGCCGGGCACGCCCTTCGGGGCCGATCAAGTAGCGAAAATCAGCTTCACGCATTGCAGAGGAAATAGCCGAGCGTACTAGCGCCAGTTGGGTTCCAGGGGAAAGAGTTCGTCTTCACTCTCAAGATCGTCCACATCGCCCACATCGGACAAACCCGCCCCGGCAATCTGCCGTCCGCAGTACG
Organism: Chloroflexota bacterium; assembly: GCA_041390945.1. GTDB lineage: Bacteria > Chloroflexota > Anaerolineae > Promineifilales > Promineifilaceae > Promineifilum. Next base: position 6,438 of record JAWKOY010000017.1, on the reverse strand, counting down.
CCCGGAATGCGCAGTCACGGCAGGATGACCAGTCATCGGTTAGGGGCCAATGGTCTGTTTGTCGGGCTGATTCAATGTCAGCCACGATCTGTTGGATTTCGCGCCAGTTTTGGTCATGGGCTGCCCGGCTATACGGAACGGTTCTCGGCCGGTCGAGATCGCCAACATACCAGTAGGTCATGGAGAGGCGGTCCGGATCCAGTTTCTCAGTACGACCCGGAACGAGTGTGTGACCGCCTTCCGCCAATAAAGCAAGGTAGAGGCGCGTTTGCCAGGCATTTCGCAGCCAGGGGATTTCACGCGGCTTGCTTGTTTTCCAGTCGAAAATTGCGGCCGACAGGTCACCGGTTTCGTCTGTGCTAATCACCAGCAGATCAAATCGGCCGAGTAGCTGGTGGATGCCGGACGGAACAGACAATGAGACTTCCGGGAACAGCCGGCCTGAAGGTATGGGAGGGCCGGACGACTCGAATGTCTGCCACCATGATCGTACCAGCGGATCTTCAATAGCTGCCGGTTTGGGGTCCAGTTCCAGGAACCGCCTTTCCAGCAAGCGGTGAAACCCTCGGCCGCGCTCAAAGGCCAGTTCCGTTTCCAGTGGGTACGGTGGTTCAGGCCATGTGAAGGGGGCCAAGTAAAGCAGTTCGAAGCGGCGAGGGCATTCCAGGAAGTTCCGAATATGCAGTTGTGTCAGGCTAAGTCCTTTGTCCATGATGCGTACAATCCAGTATGCATATTAGAAGATGTTTGACTGCCGTGCAACCGGCTCATGATTGATTGACCCCGACCGGCTGGTAAAGGACAATTGTATTTGTGAAAAGCCGATATGGACTGGTTGTGCTCTTCATAGTTATGGCGTCGGCAGGCATACTGATATCCGGCTGCCGGCCGGAGTCGCCCGTTGTGCTACCCACCGGGACACCATCTCCCGATACCCAAACTGTCGATGGTGCGGAAGCGCCACCTGCCTCCCTAATGCCAACGATGACTTCAGCCTTGACAATGGTGACCGAGACACCAGCTCCGACAATGACGCATACATCGACGGCAGCCCCCATCCAGCCGACGGCAACGCAACCGCCTACCCCGACGCCATCAGCCACGCCGGTTGATCCCGGAGCCGGACTGCCATGCCCTGTCGATGCGCCGATTAAGCCGGATTACGTTTATGGCGGTGTGGGGGATGCACCCTTGCCGGATGGCGACCCGGCCCGCACTTCGCCGCATCTGTGGTTGGGGAATCCGCTTTCGGCCGAGGGGCTGCCCGTTATTAACCGTATTACCTACGGCTCCGATAGCAACGGCCGATATTTGCTCCATAATGGGTTAGATTTCATAGATGATCCCGGTGCCCCGCTGTTGGCTGTAGCCGATGGCACGGTGATTGTGGCCGGGCCGGATGATGAACGCCTGTTCGGCTGGCGCTGCGACTGGTACGGTCATCTGGTCGTGGTGCAACTAGACCAGACTTGGGATGGAGAACCGGTCTATGTACTGTATGGGCACGTGCTTGATATCGTCGTTTCACTGGCGAACATGTACAGCAGGGACAACCTGTCGCAGCAATTGGCGTCGGCGGTGTGGCGACGGCGCCCATTTGCACCTTGAGGTTCGCGTGGGTACCAATGAATTTGGCGCGACGCGCAACCCATTCCGTGGCTTGACCCCACCTCAGGTTACGGCGTGGTTGCCGGGCGGCTGGTTGACCCGGATGGGCACCCCTGGCTGGGTGAATTGGTGACCCTGATTGATATTAGCGGTCAATCGGACTTTGTGAATACGTGGACTTACCTGGATGATCCTGAACATCTCATCAACTCTGATGAGGTGATGGGGGAGAACTTCGCTTTGGCTTTGTACTCGCAGGGGAGTATGATGTCTATACCCTTGTACAGGGGCAGGAATACCGGCAGCGCGTCTCAGTCACGTCAGGCGGCATCACCCAGGTTGATATTGTGACCAAGCCATACGAAACGCCGACGCCTGTGCCGTTTGCTACCCCTTGATTCGCAGATAACGGGGCCGGAGAGATTTACCATGCTCTATGTTGATAACCGCAATCAGACAGATCCGACCTGGAATCTGGCGCTGGAGGAATACCTGCTCCGGCATGTCAGTACGCCGGAACCACTGCTCCTCTTCTACATCAACGAACCCTCCGTCATCATTGGCCGTAATCAAAACACCATTGAGGAAATAGACCCCGATTACATCCGCGAACGGGATATCCATGTCGTGCGCCGTCTTTCCGGTGGTGGGGCTGTTTATCATGACTTGGGAAACCTAAACTTCAGCTTCGTCACCAACGGCCGGGAAGACCTGCATAATTTCGGCCGATTCACTGAACCCGTTGTCGACGCCCTCCGCACCCTGGGAGTGGATGCCGAACTTCGTGGTCGCTCAGATATTTTCGCCAACGGCAAGAAGATCTCCGGCAACGCCCAGTACGCGACAACATCACGCATGTTCAGCCATGGAACGCTGCTCTATGACACGGACCTGGGCGAGATGCTGCGGGCGATTAACCCGCGTCAGGTCGCTGTTGAGTCCAAGGCAGTTCAATCAATCCGTAACGTCGTCGCCAACATCCGTGAATTACTGCCGCAGGATATGACCATTGATGATCTGAAGGACGCCCTGCTGCAAAGCATCTTTGAAGGCGAGACGCCGCCCCAACTGGCACTGTCGGCCGAAGATTGGGCGGCGGTGGACCGTCTGGCTGATGAGCGATACCGGACATGGGAATGGAATATCGGCCGTTCGCCCCAGTTCAACGTTCAAAAAAGCGAGCGCCTGCCGGTGGGCAAGCTGGACGCTCGAATACAGGTGGGGCAGGGGCGCATCCAGTCCATCCGGGTCTATGGGGATTTTAGCGGGGCTCAGGCTGTGGCTGAACTGGAGGATAGTCTGGTCGGCGTGCCCTATGAACGCGACGACCTAATCGCCGCATTACAGGATGTTGACCTCGGCGTGTTCTTCGGGCCGATAACAACCGAAGCGTTTGTAGATTTTTTGTATTGACATTGACATGATTGACAGGAGGGGTCATGAACGTCTCGTGGGATCGTATTGCCGGTTGGGTGACGTTACTGGCATTGGGCTTTGCGCTGGGGGTGGGGTTTCTGTCTCTACGCCAGAGCACGCAGCCGGAGCCGATTGAGATTATTCCACCGGAGCCGACGGCCACTGCCCAACCGCTGCCGACTGAATCACTGATCCGGGTTTATGTGACCGGTGCCGTACAACAGGCGGCCGTTTACGAACTCGCCCCGGACAGCATTGTTGACGATGCGGTAAAAGCGGCGGGTGGATTCAGTGCTGACGCGAATCCGGTCGCGATTAATCTAGCCCAACCGCTGTCTGACGGAATGCAGGTCTATGTACCCAGTCTGGTTGAGGAAGCGACCCAGCCGCCGGTGATAACGGGTGGGGGGAACGACGCCACGAATAACAGCCGGTTTGGTGCGGACCTGTTTGCCGGGCTGGTGAACATTAACCAGGCATCGGCCGCGGAACTGGAATCGCTGCCCGGCATTGGTCCCAGCACAGCGGCCAAGATCATTGCCTACCGGGAAGCCAACGGGCCATTCGCATCTGTGGAAGCGTTACTGGAAGTGTCGGGGATTGGTGACGCCAAACTGGACGCAATACGCGAACTGATTTCCGTCAACCCTTGATTCGGCCGCTTTCTATTCAGTTGCCTCGCCGGAATCGTGATGCAGAAGTGCGTCGATCTGCTTTTCGTGAACCCGATCGTGCTGGACAACCAGATTGACCAACTCCTGCAATGTGGTCGGGCCGAAGAAGGTGTGCTGTCCCTGGCGTTCCCAATCTTCCGGGGAGAGCGTCCGAAGAAGGCGGATCGTTTCGTCACGAGCCGCCAGATACTCGGCCAGTGCGGTTGGGCCATCCTGGGTCTTGTAACTGCGGGGTTCTGCCCATTGATCCGCATCAACGCCTGCTAAAAACGCTTGCTCTTCCGCCAGAACAGCCTTGATACGCGCCTGGTGCACTTCGCGCTCAACATCACGCAGATGGCAAAGAACCTCGCCTAGGGACCATTCTTCGGGGGCCGGTTGAGTGTGCCAGTCGAGAGATGTATCCTGATCCAGGTGGGCGACATAGTTGCGAAATTGGTCAAGCTCAGAGACCAACTCGGCCGGTGGCGGTGGATTAATCATGTGGATTGTTGTTGTGAGAGTGAGGAGGAACTCAGGCTCCTAATTGTTGTAGCCAACCGTCGGAGATCAATTGATATAGGTCCGCCATCGATCCCCGGCCCGATAATGGTGAGTCATCAGGTAGTGGCTCGTTAGGATCGGTCACCCAGTAAGTGTAAACACCAAGCGATCCGGCAGGCACAATGTCATTTTTCCAGTCATCACCCACCATCAGGGCTTCTTCCGGTTTGGTACCGATATCATCCAGAATCTCCTGGTAATAGGCGGGGTGCGGTTTGGTCGCGTGCATATTTTCGTAGGCGGTGATGAGGGCGTACCTGTAGTCGGCAACCGGCACATCGGCCCATTCCAGTCGTTGTTCAACGGCCATCATCGGGAATAACGGATTGGTGGCTACGACCACCTGCAAACCCAGATCAAGACTAAGCTGCACCAGTTTTGCGGCCGACGGAATCACACTGGTAACGGAACGTAGCTGGGGAAACTCTTCCTCGTAAAACTCGACAAAAAATTGTTCCAACGGTTCACGCTCCCAGTCAGTTCCCTCAAGAAAGTAAGACCAGAATACGTCAGCGTTGGTTTGAGCCGGATTCGTGTTTTGGATCGCTGATTGGGTAGCGGAATTGACCTTCTTCAAGAACCGGTCAGGATCCATCAGGGGTTGGGCATATTTGCTCAGCAGACCAAAGTAGCCGGACATGAAAGGGTCTACTTCATTGCCCAGCAGCGTATCGTCCAGATCAAACAGAATTGCCTTAATCATATAGTGCTGATTCTAAGCCGGATCAGGGGATTAATCCAGACTGTCGAAGAGATCGCGCAGGCCCGGACGTTCGGCCGCACACTTGGGGCAACCGACTTCCGGCTTCTCCACGTCAATGAGATGCCGGCTGCAAAACGCCTTAACCTCAACATGGCGGTTCACGCCCAGGAAGCCCTTTTTCACCTCAGCTTCAAGAACCAGATCAGGGCTGCTGTTGGCTTGCAAGATTTCCGGTATGGGGCATGTGGCGCAGTCTTTCGGCTCCCAATCAGGTGAACGAGAGTTGTTTTTGATCAGGCGACATTCCTGTTCTGAACGGCCGCGAAAGTAGTCCTGATAGTAAAAGCGGCACTCTTTGCCGGCTGGGGTAATCATAATTGATACACAGAATTTATGGTCTGAGCTTCGAATCGCGCCGGGTTCTCGCACGAGTGTTTCATCTGTTTTTCACGTCACTCTTCGCAGGCATTGTAAAAATGATATGGGAATCGGTATCAGGAGTCAAAACTATGACCTCAGAATGAGGCTTTTATGATATCCGGCCCATCGGGATGGTGTCTAACCGTCGCTCGAAAAGCCTGGCATGTCAGGCTCCTCATCCAAATGGAGTAGTCCATCGTCATGTTTTTACAAGGGTTGTTCAATGGTAAACTGTTTCGATATTTGAAAATTAAAGACCATGACAATGAATGAACACAGTAACTCAAACATATTCAAGCAGATACTTAAATGGATAGGGTTAATCCTGCTTGTCCTTATTGGCGTGCTGCTTATTCTTGGCTTGTTTCCGGCGTCTACATCGGGAATGACCTCCGCGCCGAACCCGGCCACATCGTATGATCAGGCTGTCGCCCGCTACCAGGAGATTGAGCAGGAGGAGAGCGGTATAGTTGGCGATGTTAGCGGTTCTCACCTGCTGACCCATGGCGAGCGCACGCCGCGAGCTTACGTGCTTGTTCATGGCGTCACCAATTCCCCATTGCAGTGGCTGGAACTGGGTCAGACGCTCTATGACAACGGCCACAACGTCCTGATCCTGAGGATGCCTTTTCATGGCCTCCAGAGTGGTCAGGTGAGTGAACTCAAGAACCTGACCGGCGAGGACCTGCGAGAATACGCGGACCAGGCGATGGATATAGCCGCCGGTTTGGGGGATGAGGTAGTTGTGGTGGGGATTTCCGGCGGCGCTGCGGTTGCGGCCTGGATGGCCGTCAACCGTCCGGAGGTGGACAAGGCGTTGTTGCTGGCACCGTTCTTCGGCATTAAGAGTGTACCCGCCTTTGCCGGTACATTCCTGATGAATGCCTTCAGCCGCCTGCCGAACCTGGACTTTGACAACCCCTCGGAGCAACGCCACGAATGGGTCTATCGCGGAGAGTCGTCGCGGGGTGTGGCGGCGTTTCTCGAATTGGGGCATCAGGTGGTGAAGGCTGCCGGGAACGGGATCGTTCCGTCGGCCGAGATAATGGTCCTGACGACGGCCGTTGATGACAC
>JAWKOY010000016.1:0-435451 GCA_041390945.1 Chloroflexota bacterium | reverse complement strand
GTTCCAAGTCGACATTCCAGCAATCCTGGAACCTCTGCAATGATAGAGCATTCCCATTGGTCTTGTCATAAGCCCGCAATAGCTTCTCAAGAGTATCAATCATTTCCGTAGGCGCTTTTAGAAAGCAAATTTTGAATATCTCCGAAAAAGGAGCCTGACCTTCATTTGACACATAATAAGAAGCAATAAATGGAGCCCAGTGTACCCAAATAGAGACTTCAAGAAGGTCAAGTGCGTTCGGATATTCCACATGCAGAAGGCAAAATGCTGCTATGGCGGAATATGCATCATAATGGCTCTTACCTTCTTCGATCTTTTCTCGAAGCCAGCCTTTGGTGTCAGGTTGCCAACCCGAGAGGTAGCTATTGGCGGCTTCCAAGATTTCTTTTCTCAGGATGGGATCCGCATTCTCCCATCCGTACGATGTTGTGATGTCCACGACCAAACTAACTGGTGGCCTCCACATAGGAGGCTCCTTAAGAAGTTCAAAGAAGAGCCCAGTCCATTTGTCTATTTCTCCATTATTGATGAGTTGCCGCAACTCTTGAATGCGCTCTTCATGTTTCTCGAATGCTGCTGCTTGCGTTTGCTCATCCTCTTTGGCATTTGCCTTCTGCTCCCGCCGGTTTTCTGCGATTGTTGAGTCTAGTGGAACCAATAGAAATTTCTCAAACGATGCTCTGAGGTAGGGTAGAATGTCAAAGAGTGGAAATAGGGTGGAGAGGTGATCTTCATTAGTCGCGTCGAATACACGCGTAGCCAGTTCTATGAGCCCGGTTGTGAATTCTTGGGGTGGATTCTGTAATGAATGTTTTTGGATTTGCGCTAACAGGAACGGAAAATCGTCTGGTATGCACAAAGGAGGTCTGGAATAAGCAAGTTTGACACTATTTCTTTCAATGTCAGGGAGGTTCTGCAAAATTTGAAGCAGGAGCAATTGCCGTTTAGCAAGTTGAGATTTAAGCTCTAGTTTTAACGCCTCAATATTTGCCCTGGTTGTATTATCTATTGGGGATTCGCTGATGATTGGACGAAAGTGTAGCAACCTGTCTGATACCACTTTGCGAACGCCTCTAAAACACCAGGTGTTTCCATTGCATCCCATGCACGAAGAATAAGCTTATCACGTACAATAATGAATGGATTCTCTGAATCATGATCGTAATTCATATGATTGAGTAGCCACTCTAATGCTGCTGGTAGATCAGAATCATTAAGGTCGTTGACAAAATCACCGTGAAGAAATAATTGATATATACCAATCAGGTTTGGTTTTTTAGGAGGTGTTAAGGTGGCAAATAGCTCCTCTGTAAATAGATAGTCTGGTAAAGCCACCCGTAGTAATTCGCCCTTGATCCCATCATCTAGATCCATTGAATCCATATATTCGCTATTAAGTAGTAAAGATTTTAGTCTGAACCAGTGCATTATCCTCAAAACCTGCCCGAGTACGGAGACTGCAGACTTTCGAAGTATTCCATGGGATCATTTGAGGCAACGGTTAATAAGTCATGAATCCGTTCGGATGTTTTATTGACACTTACCAGCTATTTCGATTGCCAGTCGCCGTATTTGAAAGTCTTCGTCTTGATCAATAATCACTGGCCGCAATTGATCTGCAATAGTTGGATGCTTAAGCTTTATGGTAGTGAATTGAGTTACCAGTGGTTTGAGGACACGCCATCCTTTCTACAGTAGCTAGAAAGCCTTCAACACAATGGCTTTACTATCATGATCAAGGGCAATCTCTTCCGTTGTAAGCGCTACTTCAGGATCATGTTTAATCAACTCCGCCAAGACATCGTTCCTAAGGTTTGCAACCCCACGGCTACAGACCGTAATTGTGGAATAATTAATTGGGACTCGTCTGTTAACAAATCCATGATCCGGGATGTGCTTAATTCATATTGTTCTGAAATACCTCAAGCTCAAAAAACTCAGCATAAGTTTGATGTGACCAATTAGGCTTGCCTCCCCTTTGTTTGTAAATAGCCCGGTATCAAGGGTTTCAAGTACAAGCGGTCTTCCAATCGAGCCGCCTACACCTAGAATGTTTAAGTTCGTCCCTCGTAATGTCACCTTCGGAGGAAAGGTTGGAAGTGGTTGAGAGCCAGATGCCGGCACGATTCGCAAAAAGCATAATGGCAGCGATTTCAGCTGCAGTTTCAAGTCGATTTTGTGCAGTAGGTTCACCTCTAAACCGGAGTCGCGCCGTGACTGATTCACTTCCTCACAAAGGAGCCGACACCCATTGTAATATAAATCCGTTTGAATTTAGGGAGTTTGCCTTCCTTCATGAACTCCCTGATCAAGAAATCCAAAGTGATTGGTCGTCGAGTTAACGGTAGTGCGTTTGCCGATCGAGCTTCTTCAAGGAATTGTTGAGGTTCATTTCCTTCTGTTTGTAATGCGGTATCAATGTGAAGATCATTGAGGGGCGCAAGCCTGATTTGAGAACCTCGCCTTGTTCCCAAATATCCTCAAGTGTGCTATCAATGCTAACTGGCTCATTCACTGGCCCTGCAGGTGATTCTTAAAAATATAGAACCGAACTCTATATAAGCTTTGAAGCTCATTTGCCAGAATAATTGCCAATGGCTGGATCCTGAAGCACTCATCGAGCATCAAGAAAGAAATAGAGACACGGTCTGTCGGAAGGATCGATATCTTTCCAGGCCAATACCTCTGGGCCTTGAAAGATATCAGCGATAAGATAACTATCCGTTGTGTGCCAGCCAACTTCCTGAAAACTGAATTCGTAGCTCCAGATTGCTTAAGACATCTTTCAGGGCTGTGGTTTTTCCCATCCCCGGTTCACCTAGTAGGATCAAGCAAGGTGTATCAGAAATATCTTGAAAGGAATACCCATTAGTCTTGGCTCTATGCCACGACAAGCTAAATTTCTCATTGATGGGGGATCACCTCGTCTAATGGAATCCAATATCGTTTCCATTGATACAGTCTTTTTACTCATTGGAAAGACCCTGAAGTTGCAATGATCCAAAGCCCCAAACATAGATGACTGGTATGCCCAAAGGAGAGGTAAGGTAGCTTTCCCTTTCGGGTGATGAACCGATTGCTTGACACCCACCATCCCCCATGCTAGACTGTCCGCAATCGCATATCCAATGACTGCGAATCGGAAGAGTATCCTGCAAAGCGGGTCGTAGAGAGCCGGGCACAAGCTGAAAGACCGGCGTCAGCGCCGCAGGTGAATGGGCCGAGGAGTCGCCAGGGCGAACATGATGGAGGTAGGTTCTGTACCCACCCAGGTAAGTAGCCCCGGCCGGAAGGCCACCGTTATCAGGCACGGGCTTCGCATGATTCTGCGGAGCCGACAGAGTGAAGCTGGCTTCTCACACATGACTGTGTACACGCGCTATCACCGGCGCGTTTTTTGTTGGTGGGAGTATGGCCGGCTTAAGCAGGGTGGCACCGCGGGAGAACTGACGCTCTCGTCCCTAATCAGGGATGAGAGCGTTTTTTGTTGTTGGACGTCGGACGACAGGGAGTCCGTGGTCAAGACGCCAAAGATAAAGGAGACAGGTCATGAGCGAACGAACGAAGTATTTGTTGGACGAGAGCAGACTGCCAAAGGCGTGGTACAACATCAACGCCGATATGCCCGTGCCGCCGCAGCCCGTATTACATCCGGGGACGTTGGAGCCGGTGACGCCCGATTTTCTGGGCGTGCTCTTTCCCATGGCGCTGATCATGCAGGAGATCAGCACCGACCGCTATATTGAGATTCCGGAACCAGTGCGGGAGATCTACAAGCTGTGGCGGCCGACCCCGTTCGTCCGCGCCCGGCGGCTGGAGATGGCGCTGGATACCCCGGCCCATATCTACTTCAAGTATGAAGGGGCCAGCCCGGTGGGGTCGCACAAACCCAACACCTCTGTGCCCCAGGCGTTCTATAACAAGGAAGAGGGGACCCAGGCACTGACGACCGAAACCGGCGCAGGGCAATGGGGATCGGCGCTGGCAATGGCCTGCAACTTCTTTGATCTCGATCTGGAAGTCTACATGGTCAAGGAGTCGTACTACCAGAAGCCGTACCGTCGCATCATGATTGAGAGCTACGGGGCGACGATCTATCCCAGCCCGTCCAACCAGACGGAGTTCGGCCGTTCGCTTCTGGCCGGGAACCCGGACGCGCCCGGTTCGCTGGGCATCGCCATTTCCGAAGCGGTCGAGGTGGCGGCGACTTCCGGCGGTACGAAGAAGTACAGCCTCGGTTCGGTGCTCAACCATGTGTTGATGCACCAGACCGTGATCGGGTTGGAGACGCTGGAGCAATTTGAGATGGCTGATGAGTACCCCGATGTCATTATTGGCTGCACCGGCGGCGGGTCGAACTTTGCCGGGTTCTCCTTCCCGTTTATCCACAAGAACCTGACCGAGGGGAAGGAAACGAAGGTTGTGGCTGTCGAGCCGGCCGCCTCGCCCAGTTTGACCAGGGGCGTCTATGCCTTTGACTTTGGCGACACGGCGGCCATGGCCCCGGTGGTGAAGATGCACACCTTGGGCCACACGTTTGTCCCGCCGGGCATCCATGCCGGTGGTCTGCGCTATCATGGCATGGCCCCGCAGATTAGTGCGCTGGTGGACGCCGGATATATCGAGGCGCGGTCGGTCAAGCAGTTGGATACCTTCAAGGCAGCGATGACGTTCCTGCGGGCTGAGGGCATTATCCCGGCGCCGGAATCCACCCACGCCATCAAGGTAGCGATTGACGAGGCATTGGCTGCGAAGGAAGCCGGTGAGCCCAGGGTGATTGCCTTTAACCTGTCCGGCCACGGTCATTTTGATATGTCGGCCTATGACGCATACATGAAGGGCGAGTTGGAAGATTACGAGTACCCGGCCGAGGCCATTGCCGAGGCGATGACGCACTTGCCGCAGGTTGCGTAAGTGATGATTTAGACCTGTCAGGTTTCGAGCGACGTCTTCGTCGCCAACCTGACAGGTCTGGAGTGAGGAGATCGCATGACGACAAATTTCACACCTTCGCTGGCGGAGTTCCGCCAACTGGCGGCCGGAGAAGCGACATTGATCCCGGTCTACCGCGAGTTTGCGGCCGATCTGGAAACACCGGTATCCGTCTATATCAAGCTGATGGGCGAGGAAGGGGCATCTTTCCTGCTCGAATCAGTAGAGGGCGGCGAGCAGGTCGGCCGTTACTCGTTTGTGGGCGTCAACCCGCGCGCCATGATTACGCTGGACGGCAAGACAGTGACAACGCTGACCGGTGACGGCCGGGATGGGCATACCCTGGCGGCTGATGAAGATGTGCTTCACATCCTCAAAAAGGAAATGGCGCGGCATGCGGTGGCCGATCTGCCCGGTTTACCACGCTTCAGCGGCGGGGCAGTTGGCTACCTGGGCTACGATGTGGTCCGCTTTTTCGAACGGCTGCCGGAAACGGCCGAACGTGTGTTGGACATCCCCGATGCGATCTTCCTTCTGGCCGACACACTGGTTGTGTTTGACCATGCCCGTCACCGGCTGATCCTGCTGGCGAACGCCGACCTGACCACCTGTGACGGCGATGTGGAGACAGCCTATGTCGAGGCAATCCAGCGCATAGACAGATTGTCGGAGAAGCTGCTGCGGCCGTTACCTGCCATTCCGACCCGTCGCTGGGGGGCCACACCCGGCAACGGCGACGTGCTGGAAGCCAACAAGACGCGCGAACAGTATGAGCAAATGGTGCGCGACGCGAAGGAGTACATTGCTGCGGGAGACATCTTCCAGGTGGTGCCCAGCCAGCGCTTCAGCCGCCGGACCAGCGCCCATCCGTTCGCCGTCTACCGGGCGCTGCGGATGCTGAATCCGTCGCCCTATATGTTCTACTTTGACTTCGCGCCGCTGGATTTGCAGGTGATTGGCGCGTCGCCGGAAATGCACGTTCGGCTGGAGGACGGCATTGCCAGTGTACGGCCGATTGCCGGAACCCGGCCGCGTGGGAAATCCGTAGACGAGGACCGGCAACTGGAAACGGAACTGCTGGATGACCCCAAGGAGCGCGCCGAGCATGTTATGCTGGTGGACCTGGGCCGGAACGATGTCGGCCGGGTTAGCGAGTTCGGCTCCGTAGAGGTGACAGACCTGATGACCATTGAGCGTTACAGTCATGTGATGCACATTGTCAGCCATGTGGAAGGGCATATTCGGCCGAACATGGATGCCTTTGACTTGATGCGGGCCACGTTCCCGGCGGGCACGGTTAGCGGCGCGCCAAAGGTGCGGGCGATGGAGATCATCGAAGAACTGGAAGGCCAACGGCGCGGCCTGTATGCCGGGGCGGTTGGTTACTTCAGCTATGACGGTAGCATGGACACCTGTATTGCCATCCGCACGATGGTGATGCAGGGTGACCGTATCTTCGTCCAGGCCGGCGGCGGGGTTGTGGCCGATAGCGATCCGGCCATGGAATATCAGGAGAGCGTGAACAAGTCAAGGGCGCTGCTGGTCGCCGTGGAGCGGGCCGAAGCTGGCATACTGTAAGTGAACGTAAACCTGCCAACCCTGACAGGGTTTGAGAAGGTATGGAAGTGATAGAGATGAACAAGAAAGTTGTATTCAGCGGCATTCAGCCCACAGGAAATATCCATTTGGGGAACTATCTGGGGGCAGTGCGCAATTGGGCGGCCGAACAGGCCAACAAGGTCAACTACTTTTGTGTTGTCGACCTGCACAGCCTGACCGTCCCGCAGGACCCGGACGATCTGCGATTCCAAACGCGGTCGCTGGCGGCCATGCTTCTGGCCTGCGGCATAGACCCCGACGTCAGTACATTGTTCGTGCAGAGCCATGTAACGGCCCATGCCGAAGGATGTTGGCTGTTAAACTGCGTCACGCCGCTGGGTTGGCTGCAACGCATGACCCAGTTCAAGGACAAGTCTGCCCGCCAGGAAAGCGTGTTGACCGGCCTACTGACCTATCCGGTACTCATGGCCGGGGACATCCTGTTCTACGACGCGGATGAAGTACCTGTCGGTGAGGATCAGAAACAGCATGTGGAGCTGACACGGGACATCGCCCAGCGATTCAACGCGCTCTATGAGAGGGAGTTCTTTGTTGTTCCCAAACCGGTGATCCCCAAGGCCGGAGCGCGCGTCATGGGTCTGGACGATCCCACGGTCAAGATGTCCAAGAGCCTGGCCTCCAAGCGCGGCCACGCCATTCGTCTGCTGGATGAGCCGGATGAAATTATGTATGCGTTTAAGCGGGCCGTGACCGACTCCGGCCGGGAGATCCGCTTTTCCGACGACCCCGAAAAAGCCGGCGTCAATAACCTGCTGGGTATTTATCAGGCAGTGACGATGAAGAGCGCGGACGAAGTTGAGGCCGACTTTGCCGATGCGCGCGGCTATGGTGACCTGAAAGTGGGCGTGGCGGAAGTGGTGATCGAGGCGCTCAACCCGATCCAGGCCCGCTATGCCGAACTGATGGATGATCCGGCCGAATTGGACCGGCTGTTGGCCCAGGGGGCGGATCGGGCACGAGCGGTGTCCCAGCCCAAAGTGGACGAGATGAAGCAGATCATGGGCCTGGTTCTGCCCGCGTGACGAGTAATGCGTGGAGAATTTACAGAGGATTTCTGGTCTTTGTGATCATTTGTAGATAAGTGTCAGATGACAACAGGACAGCAAAGCGATACAGTTAGTGTGACAGGTTACTGCCCGGTAACCTCTGACCCTGCCCACCAAAGCCCCACCATTGCGGTGGTCTCCTGCTATATGGCAGGCCATTGCACCTGTGGCGAGGCAGAGTACCGGGGTCAAAACTCGCATCCGCACGGCGAATTATCCCGGCGGGTGCCAGGGGGTCACATGAAACAAATCATTCTTTGCTGTCTGTTGCTGGGTGTGGTTGGCTTGAGTGCCTGCGATACGACGGCCGACGCCACGCCTACCGTTGCTTTACCCGAACCGCCAACGTTGCCGCCGGGCGGTACGACCGCCGTAGAGACGGCCGTTTCTGTGTCGCCCACGGCTGCGGCGCTGCCGACGAGCCTTCCGGCACCGACCGATCTGCCCGCGACAGAACCGCCCACTGTCGTTCCGCCGACGGAAGAACCCTCTCCTGAACCGGCGACGGCTACCTCGGAACCGCCAACGGCCGAACCGACAACGCCGCCTGCCCAGAACCAGATGGCTCCCGGCCAGCGGGATACAGCCACGCTGGCGGAAAACGAATTCAGAACGTACCTGTATAGCGGGGCGCAGTACCAGCCGGCCGTGTTCTTCGCCGAGCCGGGTCGTGATCTCGACATAGAGTTACTGGCGCTGGCCGGGCAGGTGACACCGGAGTCGGGGCTTGATGGTCTGACACCGTTGTCCGGCGCCGATAACGCGCTGGCCGGGCGACCGGAGATTCTGGTGCTCAGCCCGGAGGGCAGCGGTCTGTATACATTCGTTGTCCGGGCAGCTAGCGGGGCCGGTGAGTATACGGCCTATCTGTTTGACATGACCTCTCCGGCGACCGGCATGGCCGTTCAGCAAGCCGATGCGCTGGCTGCGGGAGAGACAAAGAGCTACGACATAACCTCAAACGGCGCGCGTCCGGTCATTGCCATGGTCGATCCGACCGATCTGTCGGATGTCGCTCTTGATGTATTCGGGAGTGACGGTTCGCTGCTGACGACGGCCAATTTCAGTGGGCCGGGCGGCGTCGAGGTGGCCTATGTGCTGCCGCTGGGCACGGCCGGTTACACCGTGGCGGTCCGCGAGGTCAATAACGCACCATCCACGTTTAATGTGGCGGTGGTGACGCTGGAATAAACTGGATAATTACCTTTCAAGTGCGTCGCACTCATGAAGTGCAACGCACTACATAAAACCGGAGTGAGTTCTATGGTCCTGGTGATTGATAACTACGATTCGTTTACCTACAATCTGGTACAGTACTTCGGTGAGTTGGGCGCCGAGCCGGTTGTCTACCGCAATGACGAGATCACGCTGGAGGAAATCGCCGAACTGCAACCGGACCACATTGTTATCAGTCCCGGACCCGGTGACCCGGAAGACGGCGGCATTTCCAACGATGTGATTCGCACGTTCGGCCCCACGATCCCGGTGCTGGGTGTATGCTTGGGGCACCAGTGTATGGGCTATGTCTACGGCGGCACGGTTGATCGTGCGCCGCGCCTCATGCACGGTAAGACGTCACCGGTCTACCATAACGGCCACGGCCTGTTCAACGGGATACCCAGCCCATTCAAGGCAACACGCTACCATTCGTTGATCGTCGAAGAACCGTTGCCGGAGGAACTGGTCGTCACGGCCTTTACCAGCGACGGCGAGGTGATGGGATTACAGCACCGGGAGTACCCGGTCGTCGGCGTGCAGTTTCACCCGGAGAGTATATTAACCGAGCACGGCAAGCGTATTCTGCGCAATTTTCTGGAGATGACGCCCACTCCAACAGCGGCGTAGCACAGTCACTCCTGACTGTGTTTCTAAAGCAGCAGTCGGAATGACTGCCCCACAATAGACAAGACGGAGGGTCCACATGACCACGAAACACGGTTTTGAACTGGTCCGCGAGCAGGAGATACCGGAGTTGAACGCCGAGGCCCGCATCTGGCGTCACCAGCGCACGGGCGCGGAGCTGTTGTCCATGGAACTGGACGACGAGAACAAAGTCTTCGGCATCGTCTTCCGCACACCGATTACCGACTCCACCGGCGTGCCCCACATCATGGAACACTCAGTTCTGGCCGGGTCGGAGAAGTACCCTCTCAAGGAACCGTTCATCGAACTGGTCAAGGGATCCCTGGCGACGTTCGTCAACGCCTTCACCTCCCCGGACAAGACGACCTACCCCTGTGCCAGTACCAATTTGCAGGACTTCTACAATTTGATTGATGTGTATGTGGATGCGGTCTTTCATCCGTTGATCACCCCCACCACCTGGCGCAGGAGGGCTGGCACTACGAACTGGAGGACACGGCCGATCCGCTGACCTACAAGGGTGTGGTCTTTAACGAGATGAAGGGCGCTTATTCCTCACCGGAGAACTTGCTCTACCGGCGCAGTCAGCAGTCGCTCTTTCCCGACACGGCCTATCAGTACGATTCCGGCGGCGATCCGACGGCCATTCCCAACCTGACTTACGAGCAGTTCAAGACCTACCACGACACCTACTACCATCCGTCAAACGCGCTGATTTATTTCTATGGTGATGATGATCCCGACGAACGACTGCGGCTGATGGATGGCTATCTGCGTGATTTTGAAGCGGCCGATGTGGACGCACACGTAGGGTTACAGCCCGTGCTGGGAAGCCCCCGACGACTGACTTATCCATACAGCGTGGCTGCTGATGAAGACGCTTCCACGGCCAAGGCCTACGTCCAGTTAAACTGGCTGCTGCCGGAGTACAACGACATGGAGCTGGTAATGGGGCTGGAAGTGCTGTCCCATGCCCTGCTCAATACACCGGCCTCACCGCTGCGCAAGACACTGGTGGACTCCGGGTTGGGTGAGGAAGTGACCGGCAGTGGTGTATCCACCAACCTGCGGCAGATGACTTTTTCCGCCGGACTCAAGGGTGTGGCCCCGGAGAACGTGGACAAGGTGGAAACGCTGGTTATGGACACACTGGCCCGGTTGGCTGACGACGGCATTGACCCGGCCATGGTCGAGGCCACGCTGAACACCATTGAGTTTCAGTTACGCGAGAACAACACCGGCCCCTATCCACGCGGACTGGTATTGTTGCTTCAGGCGGCGGGGACCTGGCAGCATGGTCACGATATGCTTGGCCCGGTAGCCTATGAAGCCCCCCTGTCGGCCGTCAAGGAACGACTGGAAGCCGACCCGGACTATCTGCGAACGTTGATTGAGGAATACCTGCTGAACAATACCCACCGGGTGACGGTTGTCCTGGAACCGGATCCGCAACTGGCCCAGCGGCTGGAGGCTGAAGAAGTCGAGCGGCTGGCGCAGGCGCGGACCGGAATGAACGATACGGACCTGGAGGCCATTATGGCCGAAACGGAGGAGATCAGGCGTCGTCAGGGAACGGCCGACTCGCCGGAGGTGCTGGCGATGTTGCCCGGCCTGACACTGGATGACCTGGAGAAGGCGCATCAACCCCTCCCGATTGAGGTGAGCGAGCTGGCCGGGGCGCAAATTGTCAGCCATGACCTGTTCACCAATGGCATTGCCTATGTGGATGTGGGTATGGACTTGCATGGCCTGCCGCCGGAGCTGCTGCCCTACGTGAACCTGTTTGGACAGGCACTGATCAAGATGGGCACGGAGACCGAGGATTTCGTGCGCCTGTCGCAGCGAATCGGCAGCCAGACCGGGGGTATTTCGCCCACGACGATGGTTACGCCGGTACGCGAGAGCGAGGAATCGGCCGCCTGGCTGCTGCTGCGCGGTAAATCCACGCTGGCCCGCACGCCGGAACTGCTGAACATTCTGCGCGACATCCTGTTAACCGTTAAGCTGGATGACCGCGACCGTTTCCGCCAGATCGTTCTGGAATCCAAGGCCCAGGCCGAGGCGCAGCTCATCCCGGCCGGGCATGTGGTGACGCTCACCCGGCTGCGGGCGCACTTCGATCAGGCTCACCGTGTGGATGAGGAGATCTCCGGCGTCAACCAGTTATTCTTCCTGCGGTCGTTGGCCGAGGAGATTGACCGGGACTGGCCGGCGGTTCTGGCACAGTTGATGGGCGTACGCGAACGGTTGGTCAATCGCAACGCCATGCTGGTCAATATGACGCTGGACGCTGACGGTCAAAGCGATCTCATGCCGCAACTGGGCGACTTCCTCAACGAGTTGCCCGCCGGCCCGTTCGCATCGGCTACGTGGGACCTGCCGGCCCTCCCGGCGCGCGAAGGGCTGTCTATCCCGGCCCAGGTGAACTACGTCGGCAAGGGAGCGGATCTGTACAAGCTGGGCTACCAATTGGATGGATCGATCCAGGTGATTAACAACCTGCTGCGCACGGGCTACCTGTGGGAGAAGATCCGCCTGCAAGGTGGGGCATATGGCGCATTTGCGACCTTTGCCGCCACTTCCGGTGTGTATGCTTACCTGTCCTACCGCGACCCCAATCTGGCCGGAACATTGGCAAACTATGACGGTACGGCCGATGCGCTGCGTAACCTGCATCTGTCCGACGACGAACTGACGCGGGCGATTATTGGCGTTATCGGCTCGATTGATGCTTACCAGTTGCCCGACGCCAAGGGTTTCACCTCGCTAACCCGCTATCTGACCAACCAGACCGACGAGTACTTGCAGGCCGTACGTGATCAGGTGCTCTCCACTTCGGCCGATGACTTCCGCGCCTTTGCCGATGTACTGGATAAGGTGGCCGCGCAGGGGGATATCGCTGTGCTCGGTTCGGCCGAGGCGCTGGCGAAGGCAAACGATGGTGGGCTGGGGCTGGCGGTGACGAAGGTAATGTAGGCGGCCATAGCCGCCAATGTTAACTGTGGGATTCTCCCTGGGCCGTCGGAAAGGCGATGTCCCTGTTGATACCGCTACCGGCGACCGTTCCCGATGCCGCGGCCATAATGAGCTGGTGAAAGGGTGTGACCATGTCACCGGCGGCGTAGATGTTGGGTACAGTTGTCTGTCCCAGGATATCAACCTGAACAGACCCTCTTTCATCGAACTGACAGCCGATATCCTGAGCCAGTGGGCTGTGCTGATGCGGCTTGGTTTCGACAAAAATAGCATCGCATGGTATCGAACGGCCGTCGTGCAGATGAATGCTGTGAACGTGATCGGCGTCGCCTACGACTGATTCAATCTCGCCTTCATAGACAGTCACACCCAGTTGTTGGAGCTTCGCCATTCCTGCGGCATCCAGCGACGGTTCGCCGTATACAATTGCGTGAAGATCATCGCTGAGAGCGGATAACAAAACAGCCAAATGAAGAACAACTTCGCCGCTGCCGATCAGCGCGATTCGCCGGTCTCGCTCCTCCCAACCGTGACAATAGGGGCAGTGGTGTACGCCGCCCTTGCCCCAGTAAGTAGCCAGCCCCGGTATGGCAGGCAATTCATCACGGACCCCCGTTGCCAGCAGCACCCGGTGGCTTTGAAAGACATCGCCGTTGGCGGTCTTTACTTCAAACCCGTCATCAATAGCGGTGAGGCCAATGACCTCGGCCGAATGGTACTGGACCGTTTCGTAGGGTTGCAATTGTTCCCGGCCAATTTGCAGTAACTCGGCCGGCGGTGTGCCGTCACGGGTAAAGAAGTTGTGGGCTGCGTCCGCCGGTGCATTGCGCGGTTTCTGATGATCGCAAACCAGGACTTTCCGGCGAAAGCGCCCCAATACCATTGCGGCACTAAGACCGGCCGCGCTTCCACCAATGATAATTACATCGTACATATAAATTTCCTTTACTCTCCAACATATGGCAGCAACGCAAGATGCCGGGCACGTTTAACTTCGCGAGCCAATTTTCTCTGACTGGCAGCACTGAGACGTGTCTGCCGGCGGGGACGAATGCGGCCGAAATCGTTGAGAAACGGTTGCAAGGTCTCCGGTCGCTTATAATCCAATTCTACATGGCGGGGTCTTCTGCGTACGGCGCTACGCCCCCTATTGTATCTCGCTGATTGCATCATTTTCTCCTTCCGGGTTTAAAAATGGGTTGTTATAGGTCATTCTTCCGGTCTGCCAATCCGACATTTCGGATTCAGTTAACAGGCTGTGGGTCAGCGCGGAAACCAACTGCTCCTTGTCAACATTTTGACCGATGCAGACCAGTTCCTGACGACGATCCCCGTAAGGTTCCATCCATACGTCTTTTAACTCCAGTTGGAGTTCGGCATCATCCGGCCAATTTTGACGTGGTTCACTGGCCCACCATCGACCGGCCAGATTGAAGTAGGCTTGCCCTATACTCCCAGAAGAAAGCATCATCCGGATTGGATGCCAGCCAGATAAAACCTTTGCGCAATAGGAGAAAGAGCTTAAAACCGCCCACGCTCAATAAAATCAGCCGAGCAGTCGCTGCGGGTGAACGAAGCCAGCACCGTGCCTGGAAAAGTAAAACTGCCGATCCGTGATGATCTGTCTCGGATATGCAACAGTGCCCCTGCAACTCTCAACCCAGCCGGAAGCTGCGTTGTGCATCAGATTGAAGAAGACGGTATTTAGAACAGTGTGGAGAAGGACGGCCGTGCTGGGCTTCGGCACGACTGCTATAAGGGTTGAACCGGTAATAAGGCTGACTTCGCCTAGCTGGTTAGCGTCCTGGAATCAGTCTTGTTGAGCACAATGACATCCGCAGACTCTACCTGCTCGCTTAGCAGATCGGCGGTGCGTTACATCCATGAGACAACCATCCCAGGGCCGCCAGCAGGTGGGCCTCAGTCAATGAGACAACCAGTTGGAAGTGTCTACGACCGTTACCATCATTAATATCCAGACGGGCGATATCTGAGAGCGACCGGCCACGAGCGTCCAATGGAAAATCAAAGTTGCTGCTACCGCCATCGGCTCGGAAATCCCGTGGATTCGATAAGCAGATAATCCATTCACCTTCACGTGCCAGACGCGTCCAATCTCAATATGCGGTCTTCTCGCAAGGTGCAGCAGATACAGCATTGGTCATCTCCACCAACTTCTCTTCGGTGCGACTGAGATTGGCCTGTCCGTTACGTACGAGTTGAACATCAATGTTGACCTCGCTCATATCATTGACAATGACGGCTACGCGCATACCTTCCCGGTTATGCAGGACGTAGTTGAGTAAAGTGGTTTTACCCGATCCCAGAAAGCCGGAGAGAACGGTTACTGGTAGGCGGCTGTCGGTGGGCGTCTTCTTCTTGTAAATCATCTCGTCATCCTTTATAGGTTTTAATCGGCAAGTCGAGGCTTTTCTCCGCTAATGCCCGCCACCGATCGGGGAGTTGGTCTATTTCGTCCGGTTTGGTATGAGCGTGTGGAAAAGGCTTCAGCGCAGTTCGTCGCCAGCCGGGACCCCACTCGGTCAGGACCCATGCCTCATACCGGGCCAGCCAGAGCAGTAGTCTGCACCATAGCCCGCGCATCGCTTCCACTTCCGCTTCTGAGCCAAGTCGGTGGGCCAACGGGGGCAAATCTTCGGGCCGATGGATGCTGCGGGTGAGGGAGGGTTTGGTTGTGAAATGTGGTCTTGCTTTGTACCGGTTCACATAGATCGCTCCTACTTCCTCCTGCCCAAACCATATGCCCCAGCCCCACAAGGTAATTTGCCTGTTGCCGTCTTGCCTCGTGTACATGGAGCCGCCCCTAGTTTCCGCCCGCTGATGCGTGAACCGATGCCGGTAGAGCAAGTTGCCATAGGGGCACATGATATCCTGACCGAATAACCACATCTGCTGGTGCAGGAGAGGCCTCAACAATTTCTTGTAGTCGGACGGATAGTTAAGCCAGTGATAATAATTCATAATTGATATTTTGTATCATCAATATAGACAAAAAAATACCTGTCACGGTATTGAAAACTCAGGAATTGTCACTGCCCCTGCCGATTCAACGACACAGTTATAAGGGATGCATGTAGTAGGGAGAGCGATCATTAATGATACTTTGTATCCAATTCTAGCAAAGGTGGTAGCTATGTCAACCCGGACATTGTGTTGGTTGTGCCAAACACTATATACTGCCTTCTCGCCTATGTCGGCAGTGACAAAGGTTAAGCAAAGATTGTTCGACTTGATCGTAAGAACATGATCACCATCACCCCGAACGTCCCGACACGGCCGATGCCGTGATCCTCATCACCGAGCTTGAGGACCATCTGGCTCCGCAGTACCCCACGGAAAGTCGACACGGCTACAGCGTTGAGAAACTGCTAGCCCAGGGTGTGGCCTTCTTCGTGGCCCGCTACGACGGTTCGCCTGCCGGCTGCGGCGGCGTGCAATTATTCGGCACGGAGTACGGCGAACTCAAGCGCATGTACGTTCGGCCGCCATATCGCGGCCTGGGGATAGCCAGACAGGTGCTTGCCCGACTGGAAGCGTATGCGCTTGAACACAATGTGGCGGCCCTGCGGCTGGAGACGGGCATCTATCAGGAGGCGGCCATTGGATTGTATGAGCGCATGGGGTATCGGAGCATCCGCCCTTTGGCGAGTACCGGCCCGATCCACTCAGTCTGTTTTACGAGAAACGCCTTTCCTGACCGGGAGCAGGGCAAGTATCCCCTCTGCGATCAATTTGATTGAGCTGGTTGTTTAACTGACAACTTCCCTCTAGTGTAACTGATGACAAATATTGACATCTGTCATTCCATAGTTTATACTCCCCTTGTCTGAACCGCGGAATCGGACCCAATCAATTTGAATTTCAACAGGAGTTAAACATGCTTACTCGTTCTCTTGGAGCATCCGGTCTTCAGGTATCGGCCGGTGGGTTGGGCTGTATGGGGATGTCGGATCTCTATGGCCCGGCCGACGAAGCCGAAAGTATCGCCACCATACACGCCGCGCTGGATGCAGGAATCACCCTGCTCGACACAGGTGACTTCTACGGCATGGGCCACAACGAAATGCTGATACGCGATGCCCTGCGCGGCCGTAATCGTGAACAGGTTGCCATCAGCGTCAAATTTGGCGTGCTGCGTGACCCCGGCGGTGGCTGGAACGGCGGTGATGCCCGCCCCGTGGCCGTGAAAAACTTCCTCGCCTATACCCTGCGGCGATTGGGGACAGACTACATAGATGTTTACCGTCCCTCGCGGCTTGACCCCAATGTGCCGATTGAGGAAACCGTCGGAGCGATTGCCGAGTTGGTCCAGGCGGGCTATGTCCGGTATATTGGTTTGTCGGAGGTCGGTGCGGATACACTGCGGCGCGCCCATGCGGTGCATCCGATTTCTGATTTACAGATTGAATACTCGCTTATCTCGCGCGGCATTGAAGATGAAATATTGCCGACCTGCCGGGAATTGGGTATTGGCGTAACTGCTTATGGCGTCCTGTCACGCGGACTGCTCAGCGGCCACTGGTCGCGGGAACGCGCCGGAACCCCTGATTTCCGCAGCCACCTGCCGCGATTTACCGGCGAAAATCTGGAGCGTAATCTGGCGCTGGTCGAGGCGTTACGTGGTGTGGCTCAGGAACAAAACGCAACCGTGGCTCAGATTGCCATTGCCTGGGTGCTGTCACGCGGACAGGATATCGTCCCGTTGATCGGCGCGCGGCGACGCGAACGGCTGGCGGAGTCATTGGGTGCGCTGGATGTAGAACTGTCCGTGACCGAACTGGACATGATTGAACAGGCGGTGCCGAAAGACGCGGTGGCCGGTGACCGGTATGATCCGCGCGCGATGTCAATGTTGGACAGTGAACGAACGGCAAGTTGGTGCATGACTGAATCAGCAGTATTAGCCCCCGAACGAATTCTGGAAGCGGCGGAGGAAGTGCTCCGCCGCTAGCAAGCCAAGGCGACGGTCGTGGATGTTGCCCGTGTGCTTGGCGTCAGCCACGGTAGTGTCTACCGGCACTTCCCCAGCAAGGCCGCCCTCCGTGACGCCGTGGCTGAGTTATGGCTGGAGCGTCTGGTTGAGCCGCTAACCGAATATGTAGAGGAGGAGGGCCCTGCTCCGGCGCGATTGCGAAGCTGGTTTGACCTGCTCATCTCGTCCAAGCGCAGCCGGATGTATGATGACCCGGAGTTGTTCGCTACCTATGTGACACTGGTGGCCGAGTCACGCGAGGTGGTCACGGCGCATGTGGACCATCTGATCAGCCAGGTCACCAGGATTATTGCGGATGGGGTTGCCCAGGGGAGTTTGCCGCAACCGATCCGGCCGCCAGCGCGCGGGCTGTCTTTTACGCAACGGCTCGCTTTCACGATCCGGTACATGCCAACGAGTGGACGGATCCAGGGATTGATGCTGCCTTTGAAGATGTGTGGGGCTTGATTACCCGGACTGACCCCGCCGAACTGATAGGTTCTTGTAGCCTCCCGGAGGCTACATCTCCTGCGTATCCACCAACACCGCCAGTGCCAGGGCCAACAGGCCGGGCTGGATCAACCGTCCTCTGGCTATCTGTACCATGTACAGATCCTCATCCACGCCTGCCTCGAAAATACCCACGGGGTCGGGCAAGTCGGCCGCTTCCAGATCGCCATAGATGGATAGATCAGACGCGACATCCTCATAGAGGGTGAGCAGGGGCTGGTCTTCGCCGGTCGGCCGTAATCCGACCCAGCGCCTGCCCTCAACCTCGACGGAACACAGCCGGAACGGCTCAAAGTCATCCGCCGGGTCAGCGCCATTCAACAGGGCGTAAACCGCGTCGTCGTGAATGAGGGCATACTGTGGCGACTGGTCGCGGCTGCCGGTTCCCAGGGAGATCAGCGAGGCGACCACGACGCCGTTGGGGTTGGCGAAGTGAACGTGACGGTGGGTCGGGGCTTCGGCTCCGGCGGGAAGTAGTTCAATGACTGCGGTAAACAACAGATCCGCAGTTTCGTCAAAGAGATGATAACGCGAGGGGGGGCGTTGCTCTCCCCTTCAATCCGCCGGACGATATAAGCCAGCATGGAATGCATTGTAACGCAGGTATGACCGGAGGGCTAGAGGTACAGGAAGGTAACTCCGCTTGCTCCCCGTGTTGGGTCGTGTCCGCCGCGTATCGGTTTCGGCGGACACGACCCAAAGCTGCTACCGTAGCGACAGCCGGGAGGTAAAGCTCCAGGGTGGGTTCCTCTGGTGGTTCCGGCACGTCCGGAATGGTCGCCGCCCAAAGTTCCTCTACATCGTCAACTTCCTGATCGGCCGGTAGACCACTCGATTATCGTCACCACTGATTTCGTATCGTTCAACGTTGCCGCCCTCGACCAGTGACCCATTGAGTTTTTCCGCCGGGCTACTGCCGTCGCTGGGAATGCTATAGAGCTCGTAGCTCGTTATCTCGTAATCTCCGGCCAGGTAGATGATCCGGTCGCCACTGGATGTAAGCTGAAAGTCTTCAACACGTCCATTGGCCGTGGGTTCATCGATCAATTGAGACCCAGTGCTGCCGTCCGTCGCAACACGGAACAGTGAGCCGCCGCCTCCCATTTCGGGGTAGGTTACATAGATCAGGAAGCTACCGTCCGAGCTGAAAGTGAACCAGGACAGTTGTTCACCAGATGCAAGATTGTGGCTCAATTTAACCGGTGCTGCATTGAGCAGCAGCACGCTATACAGGTCGTACCTTCCGTCAATTTCCTGGTCGGCGACATAGACAAGGTAGATGCCGTCGGGGCTAAACTGGAAGTACTGGATATCGCCGTCAGGTACAAGGTTGTCGTTTAGTTTGACGACAAAATCAGGACTGTCGATTGTCATGCCATACAGTTCGTATTGGTCATCTACGTCCTGGTCGGCAATATAGATGAGTATTTCGCTTGTGGGGCTGAACTCTGCCCATTGCACATTCCCGTCCGCAACCAAAGGATCATTCACCTTGACCGGAGGAACGCTGCCGTCGGTGGGCACCAGGTAAAGCTCGGATACATTGTCGGTGTCCTGATCGGCTCTATAGGCTACCCATGCGCTGTCCGGGCTGATGGTAAAATCATCAATGTCCCCGTCCGGTGCCAGGGTGCCACTGAGTTTGACCGGTGTCCCGCCGCCAATCGGCACCGAGTAGAGTTCAAGAACATCATCCGTATCCTGATCAGCAGTATAGACCACCCTTGTACTGTCCGGGCTGATCCGGAAGGTGTTGACCACGCCATTGGGAACCAGCGGGCCGTTTAATTTCACCTGGGACCCGCTGCCGTCAACCGGCGCACTGTAAATCTCCCAGACACCACTGGTGTCCTCCTCGGCGCGATAAACAACATACTGGCTGTCTTCGCTCAGCCGGAAGTAATGCAGGCGTGCGCCGGGAACGGCCGTCGAATTCAGCAGGACCGGCGGACTACCACCTTCAACAGCCACACTGTAGAGCGCGTCCGGTTCACCGCTCACATCCGAAGTGAAGAGCGCCCGTGTGGCATCGTTGGTGATATCCAGATCATACAACGTAAAGTCACCGGATAATCCCTGACTCAAACGGACGGGTGTGTCGCTGCCGTCAAGCCGGGCACGGTAAAGATCGTTGCGGTCAATGCGGGTATGATCAGCCAGGTAGAGGGCATACTGGCTGTCGCTGGTGGTTTCGAAATCCCAGATATCAGCCCCTACGGCCAGTGTGCCGTTTAACTTCGAGACCGGTCCGGGTGTGGCGACCGGGGCACTGTATATCTCGTTCACATTGTTCGTTTCCTGATCAGCGACGTAAACGACATGATCGCTGCCGGAAGCAATACCATAGCGGTTCACCTGTCCTCCGGCAGTCATCGAGCCGTTGACCTTGGTGACACTGCCGCCCGCCAGCGGCACGCGGTAGAGTTCGTTGCCGGATGTTGTGCCCTGATCCGCCATGTAGATCACGCGACTGCTGTCCGGGCTGATGAGGAAACTGCTGACCTGTCCTCCCGAATACAATGTCCCGTTGAGCCTGGTCGGCGTTCCACCGATGACAGGTACGCTATACACATCATTCCGGGTGGCCGATTCTTGCCGCGCTCGGTAGACAACATGACTGCTGTCCGGAGTGATGGCGAAATCATAGAGAGAGGCGGCCCCGCCCATAAGTGTCCCGTTCAGCTTGGTTGAAGTCCCGCCGATCAGGGGAACGCTGAAGAGTTCGTCCACTCCGTCTGTTTCCTGATCCGCCAGGTAAACGACCCAATTACTGTCGGCACTGATCTGGGGATCCCAGACCCAACTTACCTTACCGCCCGGGACCAGCGGTGGGTTGAGCTTGACGACCATACCTCCCAGGATGGAGACGTTATAGAGTTCGTCAACATCGTTTGTGTCCTGGTCGGCCAGATACACAACCTGCTGGCTGTCGGGGCTAATGTAATACGTGGTCCCGAAGCCGACATTGCCGCCGGCAGTTAGCGTGCCATTCAATTTGACCGGCACGGCACTGGCATCAATTGGGACCATGTACAACTCGTTGACATCATTCGTGTCTTGATCGGCCAGATACACTACCTTCGTGCTGTCCGGGCTAATTTTGAAGCTGCCCACATCGCCATCAGCCGGTAACGCACCACTCAACTTGACCGGCGCGGCGCTGCCGTCCATGGGAACCCGATATAGCTCATTGACATTATCGGTATCCTGGTCAGCCAGATAGACCAGATATTGACCGTCGGGGGTGATTTCGTAGTTATGGGTGCCGCCGCCGGACGGCAGTGGGCCATTCAGCTTGATGGGATCGGCGCTGCCGTCCACAGGCACGCTGTATAGTTCAAAGACCTCGTCGGTATCCTGATCCGCACGATAGACAACGCGGTCCCCGGTGGGGCTGATCTTGAAGGCGCCGGAGTAGGTATACAGGCTGCCGTCCTCGACCATCTCGCCGCTCAGCTTGACCGGTGCGGCCGTACCGTCCAGCGGCGCACTGTATAGCTCAAGAAGATCGCGCGTATCCTGATCAGCGCTATAGACGACATGGGCGTTGTCGGGGCTGATCTCGTACTCACTGATGTGTCGACTCCGGTCCGGCAGGGCGCTGACCTTGAGCGCATCCTGACTGCCGCCGGTCGGGACGGCGTACAGTTGGTAGACTTCGGCAATCTCCTGACCGGCACGATAGACGGTAATCATGCCGTTAGCGCTGATCTTGAAGTCGAGAACATCCCCGCCAACCGGCAGGGGGCCGTCGCTACTCAGCTTGTAAGAAGCCTGTGGTTCGGCTGGTGCGGCCGAGAGAACAGAAACGGTGGCGGCCAGCAGGACTATCAACAGTCCCCAGCGTGCCAGATTCATTCGTCGCCATACTATCCGAGACATAATTATCTCCTTCCGGCTATTCCATTCGGCTGTGATGAGATGGCTGGTTGAGCAATAAGCATCAGCCACAGGGTGGCGATTCGTCACCGGGGGCACTTACGGATACGTACAGCGCCGCAGCCTGTATCGTCAAGGATAAGCACCGGCGCTACATGGGTTCGGAAACCTGGTAACAGTATAAGTCCTGGTATTACGCTGTCAATATCCTCTGAACTGCTTCTCCAAAGTATATAGCCCGGACGAACCGGGGAGTTTAAGGATCTCTTTAACCTTAAGATCATCCCCGGCCTCCCAAAATCTTAAGCTCGAATCGCTGGAGAGAAGTAGGACGCCTGTGCTATACTGGCGCGCATGTCCCCTTCTGCAACAAATGGATCCGGTGGGGATCACCAACCCTTTGTCCACCTGCATGTCCACAGTGAGTACTCCTTGCTGGACGGGTTGAGCCGGATTGATCATCTTGTGGCCCGGGCCAAGTCCCTGAACCAGCCGGCCTTGGCCCTGACCGATCACGGCACCATGTTCGGGGCCATCCCCTTCTACCATGCCGCCAAGAAAGCGGGCATCAAACCGATCATCGGCGTGGAGACGTATGTCGCCGCGCGGGGCATGACCGACAAGGATCCCCAACTGGACCGCGAGCGGTCACACCTGTTGCTGCTGGCCGAGAACCAGACCGGCTATCTGAACCTGCTGAAGATCGCCAGCGCCTCGCAACTGGACGGGTACTACTACAAGCCGCGCATTGACCTGGACTTCCTCAACGCCCACAGCGAAGGGCTGATTGCCACCAGCGGTTGTATGGCGGCCGAAGTGCCGCGCGCCATCCAGCAGGGCAACATGAAAAAAGCCCACAAGCTGATGGGTAAGTACATTGACATATTTGGACCGGAACGCTTCTTCCTGGAGGTGCAGGAACACAGCATCCCGGAACTGACGGAGATCAACAAGGTACTGATTAAGGAGATGCAGCCCCGCTACAACCTGCGTTTCCTGGCGACCAATGATGTGCACTACACCTCGCCGGAGGAAGCCGCGCCGCATGACGTGCTGCTGTGCATCCAGACCGGATCGGTGGTCGCGGACGAAAAGCGCCTCAAGTTTAGCGACGACGGTTACTACCTGAAATCTTATGAGGAAATGGCCCGCCTGTTCGGCCACATCCCCGGCGCGCTGGATAACAGCCTGCTGATCGCCGATATGTGTGATGTCAATCTGGACACAAAGGGCTACCACTTACCCCTGTTTGATGTGCCGGAAGGTTACGACACGGAATCCTATCTGCGCTACCTGTGCGAAGAAGGGTTGGTCCAGCGTTACGGCCCCGACCGTGCGGCCAACGACCCGGTGTTGCGCGAGCGTCTGGAGCACGAGTTACGCATCATCAACGGCATGGGCTTCGCCGCCTACTTCCTCATTGTCTGGGACCTGTCGGAATATGCGCGAAAGGCCGACATCTGGTGGAATGTGCGCGGATCCGGGGCCGGTTCGGTGGTGGCCTACACGCTGGGTATCACCGGTATTGATCCGCTGGCAAACGGGCTGATCTTTGAGCGCTTCCTGAACCCCGGCCGCGTGTCCATGCCCGATATTGACCTGGACTATCCCGACGACCGGCGGCACGAGATGGTTGAATACGCCGTCCGCAAGTACGGGCAGGACAAGGTGGCCCAGATTATTACCTTTGGAACGCTGGGGGCGCGTGCGGCCGTTCGCGACGTGGGGCGCGCGCTGGATATCCCCCTGCCGGATGTGGATGCGGTGGCTCGCCATATCCCCAACATCCCCGGCAAGCCGGCCAAGATTGATAACGTGCTGGAGAAGGGCCACGAGTTTTATGTGCCCGATCTGGCCGAGATGTATCACAAGGATTCCCAGGTCCACAAGCTGCTGGACACCGCCCGCCAGTTGGAAGGCGTGTCCCGTCATGCGTCCAGCCACGCCGCCGGGGTCATCATTTCCGACCGGCCGTTGGTGGAATATGTGCCCCTGCATCGGCCGACTAGCGGCGACGCCGGACTGGGTGGCATCAAATCGGTCACCCAGTGGCCGATGGAAATTGTCGAGAAGATCGGGCTGCTGAAGGTTGACTTCCTGGGCCTCAGCACTCTGACGATTATGCGCCGCGCGGCCCGCCTCATCGAGAAACGTCATGGCGTACGTTACACCATGGACAACATCCCCTCTGATGTCGGTCATGTGGGGCCGGACCCGGACAAGGAAATTGAGGACGCCTTCGCCATGCTTGGGCGAGGTGATGTGCTGGGCGTATTTCAGGTTGAGGGATCGGGCATGCGCAAGCTGATGATGCAGATGAAGCCGCAACGCTTTGATCATATCATCGCCGCCATCTCCCTGTTCCGACCGGGACCGATGGACAACATCCCCGAATACGTCAAGCGGATGCACGCCGCCCTGGAGGGCGACACAAGCCTGATTACCTATCATACGCCGGAGCTGCAACCTATCCTCGAAGAAACCTACGGCATCTTCGTCTACCAGGAGCAGATCATCCGGGTTGCCGCCGATCTGGCCGGCTACGAACCCGGTGAAGCCGACATGCTGCGCAAGGCGGTGGCTAAGAAGAAACAGGCCCTGATGGACGAGCACCGTCTCAAGTTCACCCAGGGGGCGATGGATCGGGGCGTTTCCCAGGAAGTGTGTGACGCCATCTGGGGCGACATTGAGTTCTTTGCCCGGTACGGTTTCAACAAGGCCCATGCGGCCGATTACGCCGTCATCTGCTGCCAAACCGCCTTTCTGACAGCCCACTACCCAGTTGAATACATTACCGCCCTGCTGACAGTGGAGCGCGATAACAGCGAGAAACTCGCCAAGTATATTGCCGACGCCCGACGGCTGGGTATTGAAGTGGCATCCCCCCATATCAACAAGGCCATGCTTGATTTCTCCATTGAGGATTACAGCGATCGATCCACGATTCGCTATGGGCTGGCGGCCATCAAGAACGCCGGGGAAAGCGCGGTACAGTTGATTGTGGATGAGCGCGAGGCGAACGGCCCCTTCCGCGATCTGGCGGATATGTGTGAACGCGTGGACCTGCGTCGCGTGGGCAAACGGGCGCTGGAATCCATGGTGAAGGTGGGCGTATTTGATGAATGGGGCACGCGGCCGCAACTGCTGGATGCGCTGGACCGCATCATGGGCCATAGCGCCGTGACTCATGCGGCGGCCGATGTCGGGCAGATGACCTTCTTTGACATGATGGGCGGTGCGAGCGCGTCGGTGACCGTGGATTTGCTGCACCCGGCCGAAGATGTGGAAGAGATTGAGAACCGGCAGTTGCTGACCTGGGAGAAAGAGCTGATCGGGCTTTACCTGTCGGAACACCCGCTAGAGAAAAAACTGGCTACCCTGCAGAGCTTTGTCAACGCCCAGTCCAGCGATCTGGACACGACCTGGGGCGGCAAGGCCGTCGCCCTGGTTGGTGTCGTCAGCGGATTACGTACGCTGACCACCAAGAAGGGGCAGCCGATGGCCTTTGTTACTTTGGAAGATTTGGACGGGACCGTGGATGTGGTTCTGTTCCCGCGCACCTGGAAGTCCTACCGTGACATTGTTCAGGAAGACCAGATACTGCTGGTGCGGGGAACGGTTCAGGCCAACGATCAGAGCATTTCGGTTATTGCCAACAGCATTCACACCAATCTGACGGTTGCCGCGGATGGGGACCGTCAGCGATTGGCCGGCGACTTCCCTGATCCGGCACCTGTGAACCATGCCGGTTTTACACCACCGCCGCCTCCACCGGATGAACTGGAGCCGCTGCCCGATGAGTGGTCGTCCTCCGGCAATGGGCATGTGAATGGCGGAACGGCCGTTATGGAACCGCCCCCAGACTGATGATGAGCGCCGCTCCCGCTTTGGCAGAGGACGAGATTGAGGAACTGGTTCCCGACAGCCCGGATGATGATATGGACGATAACGAGATAACGGCCGAAGTCGAAGATGAGCCGACTCAACCTGAAGCCACAGTGCCGGTCGAGACTGTCACCCCGGTAGTTAGCCTGCCGGCCAATGATGCCCGCCACCTCCTGTACTCCGGCGGCGGCGCGGCCTATCGCGAACCGTGCCGAATTTACCGCCCCGGTTTACGCCCGGTTTCCAATGGGGCGGGTTCTCGTAAGTTGGTGGTAGAGGTCAAGGCATCGGGTAACTGGAAAGATGCCTGCCGCCAGACAATCAGGCTGGCCGGGCGGTTTGAGGGCGACAGCCAGCTAAGCCTGCGGCTAGCCGGTCAGGGTATGGTGATGGATTTCCCCAACCAGCACACCGACGCCTGCGCCGAGCTGATTGAAGCACTGGAGCGCCTCCGGTATCATCAAAGCTTACGAACGGTAATCTTTCCCCCTTTCGTCAGATACAGCTCGCGGTTACTGATGATCGATTGATAGGTCATTGAATCTACTTTATTCATGGATTATAATATATTCCATGATTACAACAGTTACAGAATATGTTACCATACCGGCGCAGATTGCCAGGGAACTGGGTATCAAACCCGGGTGGAAGCTGGAATGGGAGCGCATTGGCGACAGTGAGGAAATACGGGTCATGTGATCCCGGATCGGGGTGAACTGGCCCCGCCTCCTGGATCGGTAGGCGTTTCAGCTACCGCGACGGAGTAGCTGAACTGGTTGCCGAACGCGAAACTGAGGACTGAGATGGCGCGTTATCTTCTGGACACCTCAGCCATCATCGCCCACCATCGTCAGGAAGCGGGCTGGAAGCGGTACGGAAATCTTTGAGAATACCGGCGCTGATGTTGCTGTGCCAGCGTCACCCTAGGCATCGGGTGACACTGAATACGAAAGATGCCTGCCGCCAGACAATCAGGCTGGCCGGGCGGTTTGAGGGCGACAGCCAGCTAAGCCTGCGGCTAGCCGGTCAGGGTATGGTGATGGATTTCCCCAACCAGCACACCGACGCCTGCGCCGAGCTGATTGAAGCACTGGAGCGCCTCCCCGGTATCATCAAAGCTTACGAACGGTAATCTTCCACAAATACGGTCATTGACATTTGTCCCCCATCAACTTTGGATCACATAGAACTTTTACTCACCCGTCTTGATGACATCGGCCGTTCGCTGGCCCAAACCGATCACGCCCTGGCCTTGATTGGCATGGGATCGGTGGGACAGGAGCTGGATCGCCTTGACGCCTACTCTGACCTCGACTTCTTCGCCATCGTAGAGGAAGGATACAAGGCTGCCTATCTCTACGACCTCGATTGGCTGAGCCGCATTGCTCCCATTGCCTATGCCTTTCAAAATACGGCCGACGGCTACAAGGTGCTCTATGCCGATGGTGTGTTCTGCGAATTTGCCATTTTTGCGCCGGACGAACTGGTTCAGATTGATTACGCGCCGGGCCGGTTGGTCTGGGGGCGCGAGGATTTTGATGCGACCCTGGTGACGCCGCGCCGAGAGTTGCCTGCCCGCCCGGCACCGGACGTGGACTGGCTTGTCGGCGAGGCGATAACCAATTTGTATGTGGGGCTGGGTCGCTTCCGGCGGGGCGAAAAACTGTCCGCTTTCCGCTTCATTCAGGAGTATGCGGTAGACCGCATCGTTGAGCTGTCTGACCTGATCGCCTCGCGGAGCCGTTCGGCCGAAGACCCGTTCGACCGGTCGCGCCGTTACGAGCAGCGATATCCGGCGCTGGCCGAAAGGTTGTCGGGCCTGATGCAAGGATACGACCGATCGCCGGAATCGGCCGTGGCTATCCTGTTCCTGCTGGAAGAATACTTCCCCGTTGATCCGGCCATGAAGGCTGCGATTCTGTCCCTCGCTGAAGACGAATCGGATCGCTAACTAGCGACACCTGCCTGCTCCCCTGATCACTGTTCATGTTGGTTGTTCGTCGCATATTGGATGCGACCAAACCTGTGGCCGATTATAATCCATGGTCAAGAGGTACCTATGGATACAAGTAACAAACCCACGCCACGCTGGCTCTCCATTCTCAAGAAAGTCGTCATCATTCTTGTAGCAATAGTAGGTATATTGCTACTGGCGGTACTGCTCTTGGGGCTGAAGCCGATTCATGTGGAAGAACCGATAGCGAGTGCGCCATTGGAAAGCTACGATGAGGCGCTGGCTGCTGTTCAGGCGGTTCAGGATAAGGAACTGGCGACGCCGGACTTTAACCCGGTCTGCGAGTCGATTCTGATGGACCATGGCGGGTCTACTGAAGAGGTCATTGTCCTCTTTCACCGGATTTACAAGCTGCCCTGAGCAGTACCGTGCCCTGGGTGAGGGAGCTCTACGATATGGGCTACAACGTCTATATTCCGTTGCAACCTTACCACGGCCTGAACGATCGCCGGGGCATGGCTCTGAATGACCTGACGGCGAAGAGCTGGCCGCCTTCACAACTAGAGTCCGTAGATATTGCTCAAGGACTGGGCAAGCAGGTCACGGTGAGTGGCCTTTCCGGCGGCGGTACGCTGGCCTCATGGGCAGCGCAGGAACGGGACGACATTGAGCTGACGGTGCCGATGGCGCCGTTTATCGGGATTAAACTGGTGCCCGGCGTGTTGCTCAACAAAGGTTTCACCAATCTGATTCAGATTTTGCCGAACTTCTACCGCTGGTGGGATCCGATCCAAAAAGAAAACAACCCGGCCTCCGCCCCGTATTCCTATGTGGGCTATCCGTTCCGTTCGATGGGCGAATACATGCTTCTGGGGTTCTCGGCCATGGCCGATGCTGCGCAGGAGGCACCCGCCGGGGCGATTACAATGGTCATCAACCCCAACGAAACGTCAATCAGTAACGCCGTCGCCAAACAGTTTGTTCGTGACTGGCAGGCACACGGAGATATTCAGGCTGAGTTAGTCGAACTGCCGGACGAATTGAACCTTCCCCACGATTTTATCTCTGTGACGCGTCCGGGGAATGATCCCGATGTGATTTACCCGATCCTGCTGCCCTGGTTGACAGGGAGTAATTGATAAGCGATATGCTTACCATTGGTGAACTGGCGAAGCAGACCGGTTTGCGGACCTCGGCCCTGCGCTATTATGAGCAGGAAGGTCTGCTATTGCCTGCTGACCGGACAGAAGCCGGATACCGTCTGTATGCTCCTGAGAGTATTGACACTGTTCGTCTGATCCAGCGTGCCCAGCGCCTGGGATTTTCCCTGACGGAAATTCGCACCTTGATGGATGCGTGGCAGGCAGGAAATCTGGATGATCAGGCGGTGCTGAATACGGCCGAGTCCCGCCATCTGGCACTGGAACGACAGCTAACCGAGCTGCGCGTTTTGCAGCACGAACTGGAGTTATTCCTGCAGGACCTGCGAGCCGCAACGGAGACCGGTGGGCCGGAAGCCGCCCAAAACGCATTCGGCCGTCTGGTGGATCGTATCTGCGCCAATCCTTCGGCCGAACCGCCCAGCCATACTGTTCTCGACTGGCTGTCAGACTATACCAGTTGCCCACTGGCGGACGGGCAGGCGGAAGCGTTGTTGCGAAGGCTGCGTGGGCAGCATGTTCACATCTGGCAGGAAGGGGACGCGTATTACATTCTGGTGGTCAGCCATGATCCCCAGGTGGGGGAAGCCTTGCAGGAACTGGCGCGCCTGGAGGCGGGGTGTCAGGTGCATCCCCAGCTTGTACCGGAGTTGGTCAATAATGACGAGGATACCTGCTTGTTGTCCGCGGTGAGAATGCGTTTGTCCTGGCGAGGCTTTTCCTGGCGCTGGAAGACGAAACCCCTTGACTTTCAACTCGGCTTGAAGGTGTATTATCTTCCCGGATGACTACAACACCTTCTAAAACCTATCACATCACTGGGCTGGATTGTGCCAATTGCGCCCGGAGCGTCGAGTCCGGCGTTGCCAATCTTGCGGATGTCACCTCCGCCTCGCTTAACTTCACTACCGGTACCTTGCGGGTTGAAGGGGATATTTCCAGCGAGCAGATAATCGGACGTGTGCGCGAGCTGGGGTACGATGTTGCCGATAGCGGCAATCGTATTGATGAGGCCGCCAGCGAGTCACAACCTGATCCCATCGCCCCCCGGCCCGGATTGCTGCCCTACCTATGGGACCGTCCCGATACACGACTGGCCCTGCTTGGCGCGGTGCTGATTCTGCCGGGGCTGATTTTCGAGGAACTGCTGGGCGGCACGGTTGTTAGCTCCCCTATCTTTGACGCAATGGCGGTTGGAGCCATGATCCTGGCCGGACTGCCGATTGCCCGTAGCGCCTGGCGCGCCCTGCGTATCAACCACGAGATCACCATCAATCTATTGATGACGATTGCCGCTATTGGGGCAGTTGTCATCGGCGCCTATACCGAGGCCGGACTGGTCATGGTCCTGTTTGCCATTGGCGAGGCGCTGGAGGCTACACGGCCTCCCGCGCACGGCAAAGCATCAGCGGTCTGGCAGAGTTGGCCCCGTCCTCGGCAACTGTGCTTCGAGAAGCCGAACATGGTGCGCCGGTCGAGATGGTTGTTCCGGTTGAGCAGTTGGCGGTAGGCGACCATATTGTCACCCGGCCGGGAGAGCGTATCCCCATGGACGGCCGTGTGGTGGCCGGGCAGTCGAGCGTTAACCAGGCACCGATTACCGGTGAAAGTCGGCCAGTAGACAAAGGGCCGGGTGATCCGGTGCTGGCTAACGCGTGAACGGTGCGGGATCGCTGGAAATCGTGGTTACTCATCCGGCGGCCGATAATACGATCAGCCGCCTCATTGGCATGGTGGAAGAAGCCCAGGAACGACGCGCTCCGGCCCAGCGATTTGTGGACCAGTTCGCCCGCTACTATGCCACCGGCCGTTATTGTGATTGCGCTTTTGGTAGCGATAATCCCACCACTATTTTTCGGCCAACCCTTCTGGAACCCGGCACCGGATGTACATGGCTGGCTCTACCGGGCGTTGGCCCTGTTAGTTGTGGCCTGCCCCTGTGCCCTGGTGATTAGCACGCCGGTCACGTTGGTCAGCGCCATCAGCAACGGCGCGCGGAATGGCGTTGTCTTCAAGGGCGGCGCCTACCTGGAAGCGTTGAGCCGCGTGCGGGCCATGGCCTTGGACAAGACGGGCACGATTACCCGGGGTGAACCGGTGGTTGTTTCGGTGCACGCTGCCGGCTGTGAATCGAACCATACCCAGGTCTGTCCGCCTTGTGATGATCTCCGGCGCTGGCCGCAGCCGTGGAGCGCCGCAGCGAACACCCGTTGGCGAGGCCGTTCTCCACGAAGCGGCCGAACGCGGACTGGACGCCCGGTACCCGGCTGGCGCCGCAGTCCAGGCCTTATCCGGGTTGGGTGTGACCGGGCAGGTGGGCGAGCAGACCGTAATCATCGGCAGCCACGCCTACTTCGACGACCGGTTCGCCCATGCCGCCGACTGTACCGCCATCGCTTCGGCCAGACGCGCGGGGGTATACAACGATGTTGATCAACACCGGCGATGGCTATCAGGGTTATATTGCGCTGGCCGATACCGTGCGGGAAGGCAGCGCAGAGGCTGTGGCCGGGTTGCAGGAGTTGGGCATTGAGCCGTTGGTTATGCTGACCGGGGACAATCAGGCTACCGCGCAGAAGATTGCTTCCGAGGTGGGCATCACAGATATTCGCGCCAACTGCCTCCCGGCCGACAAGGTGGCTGCGGTTGAGTCACTTGAGGCGGAATATGGGCAGGTTGCCATGGTCGGCGACGGCATCAACGACACACCGGCCTTTGCCGTCTCGTCTGTGGGAATTGCCATGGGCCGCACTGCCCAGGCGCTGGAAACGGCCGATGTTGTGTTACTCGGTGATGATCTGCAGCAGGTGCCGTTTGCTGTGCGGCTGACCCGGCAGGCCATGAATACGGTACGCGCCAACGTTGTGCTGAGTATCGGCATCAAGCTGATCGTCTTCATCCTGGTGCTGATAGGAACCGGCAGCATGTGGATGGCTGTCCTGGCCGATGTGGGCACGTCTGTACTTGTGTCCCTGAACGGAATGCGTTTGTTGCAGTCCCCGCGTTTGAAATCAACAAGCCTCGCCTGAGCCGGGCGATCAATCTGAAATCTCTCTATGAAAAGGCGGCCGATCAAAATAGATCGGCCGCCTTTTTATTTACCCAAATTGATGCTTTTTATTGGTTACCAATTCTGAGAATCCGATATACTAACGTGCCAGAGAGATCAGAGACAGAGCCACTTAAATCGAGAAGAATAACCCACTGCTTGCAGACCTTGCGATTGGGATGCGGAGCCCGCTTGCACTCAGAGAATGGCATTTTGACATGTATCAGGAGAGTGCATAAGTGACCAAACTGTACGACGTCTTTATTCAAATCACGCCTGAAGTGCTGTCCGCACGGTGTGGTTATGTTAACTGTTTTATCGTTAGTCTTAACCCAACAAGGAAAGGAAAATGAAATTAAAGACTGACAGAATTCGACTGGCATTAGTCATATTCGTCATAGCAGGCATGGCTCAGGCAGGGCTTCATTCGGCCAGAGCCGCCGGCTCGATCTCCATCGTTACGCCCGGAAGCCCGTATACCGAAGATTTCTCTACGCTGGCGAACACCGGTACGTCGAGTACGGTTCCTACCGGTTGGGCTTTGAGCGAAAGTGGCAGCAATGCTGACTCGACCTATGCAGCCGGTACCGGCTCGTCGAATTCCGGTAATACCTACAGCTTTGGCACTAGCGCCAGTACGGAACGGGCTTTTGGCGGATTGCAAAGCGGTAGCCTTAACCCCACCATTGGGGCCAGCTATACTAACAGCACCGGCCAAACCATTACCGAATTGACGATCTCCTATACCGGCGAACAGTGGCGAGTCGGTACCAATCGTAGCACGGCCGATCGCCTCGATTTCCAACTCAGTACGGACGCAACCGGCCTGACATCGGGCGCATGGACCGATTATGATAACCTGGATTTTAGTAGCCCCATTATCAACACGGCTGCCGGTGCGTTGGATGGGAATGATTCGGCCAACCGCACGGCGATCAGCTACACTATTACCGGCCTGAATATCCCCAATGGGGCCGAATTCTGGATTCGCTGGCTGGACTACAATGCCTCCAGCAGTGATGACGGTCTGGCGATTGACGACTTCTCATTGACAGCCGTAACGACCGCCGGGAATACCAATCCGACCGGAATCGGTGCGGCCGATCCCGTTTCGGTAATTGCTGGTAATGACGTGTTGTTGACCGTCACCGTTTCTCCCGGAGCGAACCCGGCGAGTACAGGGCTGGCTGTCG
Organism: Chloroflexota bacterium; assembly: GCA_041390945.1. Classification (GTDB taxonomy): domain Bacteria; phylum Chloroflexota; class Anaerolineae; order Promineifilales; family Promineifilaceae; genus Promineifilum. Next base: position 402,391 of record JAWKOY010000016.1, on the reverse strand, counting down.
CTGTTGATCTGACCGGTATTGGTGGCAGCGCCACGCAAACCTTTTACGATGACGGAACCAACGGTGATGTTACACCCGGCGATAACATCTTTTCCTTCCTTGCGGCTGTACCTGGTGCTACCGGCGCAGGAGCCAAGAGTCTGCCGGTAACCATTACAGATGCCGAAAACCGCACAGGCAATACGACCATTGAATTAACCGTCGTGCACGCGGCGGCGCTGGTCATCAACGAAATTGATTACGATCAGCCCGGTTCGGATGCGGCCGAGTATGTTGAAATCCGTAATAACGACAGCGTACCCGTTAACCTGGACGCATACAGCATTCAGATGATCAACGGCAACGCCGGTGGAGCTGCGCAATACCAGCTTTTCGACCTGCCGGATGTAGAACTGGCTGTTGGTGACTACTTTGTCCTGTGCGGCAATGCGGCCAATGTTGCCAACTGCGATCTGGACGTTTCTCCAAATACAGACTTGATCCAGAACGGTTCACCGGATGCTGTTGCCCTGCTATTGGGGTCGACGATTGTTGACACCGTGAGCTATGAGGGCAATACCAGCGGTTCCTATACAGAAGGATCGGGATCAGGGTTGGAGGACCCCGGCACGACCGGGAGTGATTACCTGAGCATTTCCCGGCTCCCGGATGGAACCGACACGAACCAGAATAATGTTGACTTCAGTACCGTTTGTAGTACACCCGGCGAGGCAAATACGTCCAATACAACGGATTGTGAGCCGGATGCAGCACCAAGTGTTGTCTCTACGGATCCGTTGAATAACGCGACTGATTTCCCAACTGACGGTGATCTCACCGTTACCTTCAATGAGCCGGTGGATGTGGCTAGCGATTGGTACTCCCTGGTGTGTAGTGTATCCGGTACTGTATCGGCGGCCGTAACCGGCGGGCCAACTGAATACACGATTAACCCCGACACGGACCTGACTGATGGTGAAAGTTGCACGCTGACCATTTATGCGGACAAGGTAACCGATCAGGATGCGGATGATCCGCCGGACAACATGACCGCGAATGTGGTAGTTACCTTCAGCCCGGCTACGCCGGTTGATGTGTGCTCGCTGTCCTATACGCCTGTGTACGACATACAAGGTAGTGGATTGAGTGCCGCTATCACCGGTTCAGTGACGACCCAGGGTGTGGTCGTGGGTGACTACGAGGGTGCTTCACCTGAACTGCGAGGGTTTTACATTCAAGACGCGGCCGGTGACGGCAACGCGGCGACATCGGACGGTATCTTCGTCTTCAACTACAACTATGACGATGTCAATATTGGTGATGTTGTCCGTGTATCCGGTACGGCCGGTGAATACCAGGACCAGACGCAGATCTCATCCGTGACTTCCATCGCCAATTGCGGTACCGGAACGGTTACACCGGTAGATGTTACCTTCCCTGTCTCCAGCGCGACTTATCTGGAACAGTTTGAGGGTATGCTGGTGCGCTTCCCCCAGACCATGGTTGTCACTGAGCACTACCAGCTCGGCCGTTTCGGTCAGGTCGTCATGTCGCCTGATACTCGTCTGGCGCAGCCCACAAGCATCGCTGCCCCCGGCGCCCCGGCATTGGCTGTTCAGGCGGCCAATGATCTAAACAAGATCATCGTGGATGATGAATTGAACAACCAGAACCCGGACCCGATTTTGTTCGGTGACAACGGTAATCCGCTCAGCGCCAGCAATACCTTGCGCGGCGGGGACTCGGTCACAGGGATGGTTGGGGTGATGACTTACACGTGGGCAGGCAACAGCGCCAGCGGCAATGCTTACCGGATGCGCCCCGTGGATGCAATGAGTGGTGGTGTACCGGACTTCCAGCCGGCCGACCCCCGACCCGCGACGGCACCGGCCCTGACGGGCAATGTCCGGGTGGCCGGGATGAATCTGCTCAACTACTTCAATACCTTCGACGGCCTTCCCGACAATGTAGACAACTGTTCCTACGGTGTGGGTGGCGCTCCGGCGGATTGTCGCGGTGCAGATGATCAGGCGGAATTCGATCGCCAGTGGCCCAAGACAGTGGCGGCAATTACCGGCACGAATGCCGATGTTGTCGGCGTGATCGAAATCGAGAATGATGGCTACGGATCGAGCAGCGCCATCCAGGAACTGGTTGATCAGCTTAATACAGCAACATCACCTGGTGCCTATGCCTTCATTGATGTAGATGCAGCTACCGGCCAGGTGAATGCTCTGGGCACGGATGCCATCAAGGTGGGCCTGGTCTACAAGCCGGCGGCAGTCACGCCGGTAGGGACGACGGCCGCGCTGAACACAAACTCCTTTGTCACTGGTGGTGACAGCTCTCCACGCAACCGTCCGGCACTGGCCCAGGCATTTGAGTTAAGCAACGGCGAGCAGTTCATCGTGGTTGTGAACCACCTCAAGAGCAAGGGCAGCGCCTGTGACGCCCCGGATGCGGGTGACGGTCAGGGTAACTGCAACGGTGTGCGTACAAATGCCGCGACTGAATTGGCCTCGTGGCTGGCAACGGATCCCACGGGTACGGGTGACTCCGATATCTTAATTACCGGCGACCTGAATTCGTACGCCATGGAAGACCCGATTACCGCGTTGTTGAACGCCGGATTCACGAACCTGATTTCGTCCTTCAATGGATCCGATGCCTACTCCTACGTGTTTGACGGACAATGGGGTACCTTGACCATGCCCTGGGTTCAGCGTCGTTGACGTCGCAGGTAACGGCCGTTACCGAATGGCACATTAACGCCGACGAGCCCAGCGTGCTGGATTACAACACGGATTTCAAGAGCCCCGGCCAGATCGTCAGCCTGTATGCATCGGACGAGTACCGTATGTCCGACCATGACCCGGTGTTGGTGGATCTGAATTTGTTAGTTCCTACTATCGGGCTTTGCCCTGTGGATCCCAACGTCGGCCTGCAGGTGACAGACCTTCTCGGTACAGGGCAGGCAGGGCGGACACGCAAGATCACCATTCCCAATTGGCAGGACGTAGACTCGATTTACGGCCAACTGGCAGCGATAGACACCGGCACCGGCATTATGAAGTACGTGCGTTTCTTGCCGCAAGGTAGTGCCAAGATACAGATCGACACCCCGACCAGTCCGGCTTATCGTAACAACGCCATATCCTGGTGGGGCAACGAGCTGCCTGCGGCAAGTACATCAAGGGTCAGTTCTTCTGGGGCAAGAAGGGCAACAAGTTGCCGCGCGCCTTCGTCCTGTGGCCGACCTATAACACAGATGTGAATTACGCAAACGTGTTCATGACCTTTGACGACAGCGCCACGAACCATGTTGCCTGGGAAGACGGCTGGATTGCCGAGCAGACCCAGATAATCGAGATACCGGAAACACAGGCGGCTGGGGCCGATATACTGGTTCAGATAGCTCTGGTTGATGTCAACAAGGATAGCCGTCCGGTTATTCTGACGGTGACCGCTGGTGGTGTCTCGCAGCAACTGGTTATCGAAAAGCCCAATGCGAAGAACCTCCTCAATCTGGAAGAGATTCTGTTAGAGAACGTTCCGCAGGGGACGAGTGAGGTCGAGATCAAACTGGAATCTCCGACCCCCAGCAGTACCTATCCCAATGGTGGTGACTCGGCGGCCATGATTGGCGCGGCCGTGAATTACTCTTGCGAGCAACCAGTCCAGTAAGAAGAACCTGTTGAAAACGAGTAGGGTGGTTTGCTCCGGTTGATGACAGGAGCGACCACATAAAGCAGAGCCTGAGATCTTCAAAAATCTCAGGCTCTGTGGTTTACAGGCATAGCCTGTTTGGTAGTTTCGGAACCGGCGCGTCTGTGCTAGCATTGACTAATCCGAATCTTTTGGAGGAAATGAAATGTCCGCGACCCAACTCCCCACGCGAAGTGAACTTGACCCGCAATATACCTGGAACGCCGAGAGCGTTTTTCCTACTGTAGACGACTGGTCGGCCGAACTGGCCGCATTGACTTCTGGCCTGGAAGGTCTTCAGCAATGGCAGGGCCGTCTGGCCGAAAGCCCGGCCGTATTGACCGATGCGCTGGACGCGCTCTACGCGTACAGTCAACGGATCGAGAAGGTGTATATGTACGCCTCTCTGGAAGAGTCCGTGGATACGACAAACCAGGACGCCACCGGACGCGTCAGCCAGGCGGCCGGATTGTTCGGGCAGATGATGGGCACGATTGCCTACATCGAACCGGAACTTCTGGCGATTGGCCGCGAGCAACTGGCAGAATGGCAAGCGGCCGAACCCCGGCTGCAGCCCTTTGGTCACTATTTTGATGATCTGTTCCGGCGGCAGGCCCATGTTCGTTCACAGGAAGTGGAGGAAGTAATGGGTCTGGCCGAGGATGCTTTCTCCGGCCCGTTCTCAACGATGTCCAAGCTGGCTGACAGTGACTTCCGGTTTGCGCCGGCTGTGTCGGCCGACGGGCAGGAACTGGAAGTGACTCCAGGGCACACTGGATGACCTGTTGGCCTCGCCGGATCAGGAAGTTCGTCGCACTGCCTGGCAGAGCTACCACGACCAGTATCTGGCTTACAAGAACACGTTCGCCAGCAATCTGGCAACCTCCATCAAGCAGAACGTATTGAAGATGCGTGTCCGGCGGTATCCTACGACGGTGGAGATGGCGCTGTTCAAGGACAATATCCCGGTCGAGGTGTTCCACAATCTGTTGGAAACCTTCCGGCGTAACAGTCCGGTGTGGGAGCGTTACTGGTCGGTGCGGCGTCGTGCGCTGGGTGTAGAGACGTTGCATTCCTATGACGTATGGGCACCGTTGACGGCCGACTCACCAGAGGTATCGTATGAGCAAGGCGTGGAATGGGTAGCCCAGGCATTAACGCCATTGGGTGATGATTATGCTGATCTGATTCGTCGCGGCTGTCTGGAGGAGCGCTGGGTGGATGTACCCGAACAAGGGCAAAATATCCGGGGCATTTTCGGCCGGTACGCAGGGGACCTACCCGTTCATTGTCATGAGCTACAACAAGGACGCTCTGAGCTTGGGTACCCTGGCTCATGAACTGGGACACTCCATGCACTCGTTACTGGCCTGGAGAAATCAGCCGCCGGTATATGCTGATTACTCCCTTTTTGCGGCCGAAGTGGCCTCCAACTTCCACCAAGCCATGCTACGCGGGTACCTACTCCAGCAAGATATTAGCCGGGAGCTGAAGATCGCCATCATCGAAGAGGCGATGTCCAACTTCCACCGCTACTTCCTGGAGATGCCCACACTGGCAATGTTTGAATGGGAGATGCACAAGCGTGTGGAACAGGGGCAGGGGCTGACGGCTGACAGCATGATCGAATACCTGGCCGATCGCTTTGCCGAGCCATACGGCAGCGAGATGACACTGGACCGGGAGCGTGACGGCATCCGCTGGGCGACATTCGCGCACCTGTATGCCGACTACTACGTTTACCAGTACGCGACCGGCATCTCCGGGGCCAATGCCCTGGCCCGCCGGATTCTGTCCGGCGAATCGGGAGCGGCCGGAGCCTATCTCGGTTTCCTCAAGGCCGGTGGGTCAAGGTATCCGCTGGATGCCCTGCGTGAGGCGGGTGTAGACCTGTCTACACCGGAACCGGTTGAGGCAGCCTTTGAGGTACTGTCCGGACTGATTGACCAGTTGGACGAACTGGTCAGCGCCTAATCGCCGTTTACGAATCCAGGTAGGCGCGGACGGCCGCCAGCGAATCGGCCGGGTTATCCCAGAACATATCATGACCGGCAGCCGGGATGACCACCAGATCGGCGTCGGCATACATATCGGCGTGTTGCGTCTGTAGATTCGCGCCGATCCAGGTGTCGCATTCACCGGCGGGGAACAGTACCGGCCTGGTGAATTGCTCCGCGCCATCGGCCAATGAGTTGATCTCCGCTTCAGTTGCCTGATTCGAGGCCTGGCTGGCCTGTGCGCCAAATCGCCAGGAGGGTGCATCGTAGGCTTCGCTGGGACAGTGGTAAGGATTGTCGGGGTGATTCACGAAGTGGTGGACGATCTCGCCATAGAGGTAATCGTTACCCGCGTCCTCGTCCGGGCCGTCCCCATGCTGTGCGGCGAAGCCAGTGCGTGCGGCAAACCAGATGTAATCCAGCCCGCCGTTGAGCTGCGCCGAACGCTCCTGCCAGGACTGGAACTCGGCCATGTTCAGGAAGCCCGGCTCGGCGAGGACTGCCTTCTCTACTTTCTCCGGGGCATACCCCAGGTAAGCTGACAGGAGCATTCCACCCCAGGAATGACCGATGAGCGAGACAGGTTGGCCCTGCCCATATTGGTCCACGACGGCATCCAGTTCTTCCAGATAGCTCGGCAAGGCCAACATCTCGGCCGGTACGCGCTCTGATAGCCCGGCCCCACGCTGGTCGTAAAAGACCACATAGTACGCGTCGGCGAGACCTTGCAGGCCCAGCAATGAACGGTAATCTCCGCCCGGTCCACCATGCAAGACAATAACTACCGGGTTGGCTGGGTCGCCAAAGGTTTCGGCATGCAACCGGACGCCGTTTATCTCTGTGCTGGGCAGCGCCGGATCGTCAACGACTGTCGCCTGAACAGGGTAGTCCCCCGCCGTGCCGATGTACAGGGCACCCACACCGGCCACCCCGACAACGATCAAAATACCGAGAATAATCAGAATGGTACGAACTGCGCGATTCATGAAGGGCTCCTCCGCTATTTAGTACTTATTTCATTGGGTGATTACGCTGCATACGGCCTCCTGCGTAACTGTTTTTGCATGCCGTATTGGCGAGCCTGTAGCCGCCAGCCGATAGACCCCATCGTGGTATATAGTCGGTGGGGGATGACCGGTCGGGCCATTTGCTCGGCCGCCTCAGCGGGTATGGAGTGGCCGGTAGACAGGGCTGCGGCTGTCAGGTCCAGCGCCTGGCGAATGCCTGCCGTGCGGCCGCCCAACTCGACAAGCGGCCGACCCTGAACCAGACCCTGCCCCCCGCCGAGGGCCAGCACCCCGGCCCATTCAAAGCCGCTTCGTCGGGCGAAGGTCCCGACAATCGCCAGAGCCTGATCATTGTGTTCCGCCTCAGGGAAGCCGCAGTTGGCAATGGCTGTCAGGCGTTGTGACCCAGCCAATGGCTGCTCCTGCCGATGGGCAGCTATCAATTCCAGCGCCTCTGTGACTGGACCCGGTAAGGCGTCTACATAGAGGGGAAAGGCCAGGGTGATCAGATCAGCGTTGTCTACGGCTGCCAGTAATGCCTGCCGTCGTTTGGCTGAACGGATGGTTGTGTGGATGTAGATGGTTTCCGTGGTGATCCCTTGCCCGGCCAGTTGTTCATAGAGGTAATCTCCCAGACTGGCCGAAGTGCTTTTGCGTGTCTTGGGACTGCCCACCAGCAATAATGCGTTTTTCGGTGGGGCTGTCGGCTCGGCCGCTGGTGTGATGCGTGGATGGGTAACCGGCAACGACGAACGGCCGTCGCGTACATCATCCAGCCAGCCGGAAACCAACCGATGGATAACTGGCTCATCCTGGGTGGCATCAAGCACACCGGCGACATGTGTTCCGGCATGGAAGTTGATGCTGTTGCGATGGACCAGGTTACGGAAAACGGCTGCTGCTTCTGTGTCCGGTTCTTCCTGCCAGCCGATTGCCAGAAAGTCGGCATAATGCTCGTAGCGCTTTTGGTGGTGTGATTCCCCGTCAACCCGCGTGAAGAACGGCGAGATGTTCTGTATCTGGTGATCCACCATTTGTTTCAACACCGAGGAGTAGCCACCGAAGGTAACCGGTGTCAGGTAGAGAACCAGGTCTGCCTCGACCATGGCCGCAGCGATCAGCCGGTTGTCATCATTAACATTGCACGTACCGGGGAACCGAAACCAGCAGAAGAAATCCCCGGCACAGGCGCCGATGGTGTTCTCAGTGAGGGTAAAAAGTTCGGCGCTCCAGCCACGTGTTTCCCATTCGGCCGTTAAAGTGTTGCGAACCAGTTCGGCCGTTGTGTCGGCCGGTGATGAACCATCCAGTATAACAACCTTCATTTTCAATCATTCCTTGCTCAATCTTGATCGGGCTGAGTGTTTGTGGGGGTGATGGTGTCTTTTTCCATGACCGATTGCAGGCCAAGGACACGTACGTGCCCTTCTATCTGCGCGGCCATGAAATCCTCAACCGCATCCCCCAGAAAATTGGGTACATGCCCATATAGTTCCAACGAAACAAGGCCGTGGATTTTGCTCCAGGTTTCCATTGCCAGATAAAAGACAACGGGTGGATAGTCCAGGCCCCTCGCTTCCAGTTTTCTTGTATAGCCCGTTAGCTCCGGTGTGATGTGGATGTAACCGGGCAGGACATTGAGCGCACCGGCCGTGTAGGCGCTGTCAATCATATTGAGCAGTACCACAAAACTGCGGATGCTGGTGGATTCAACCTCTGGCGGGAACTGGTAGTCGGGGATAGGCGTGCCGAAAATCAACATGTAATGCTGCGGGTGGCCCAGCGCCCAATTGCGATAGGCATTCGCCAACGCCCTGTAGCGGCCGGCGTGGTCATCTGCCGTCGCACTCTCACATCCGGCCTCCAATGCTGCGGCAAAAGACGAAAACGCTTCAATGACGAGCGCTGTGACCAGCTCGTCCCGGCTGGGATAGTAATTGTAGATGGCCGGGGCGGTGATTCGCAGCTCGCGGGCGATGGCGCGTAACGAGAGTGCCGTTGCGCCGTATTCTCCAATTTGCTGCCAGGCAGTATTGATGATAGCGGTCTGGAGGTCACTGTTATTGGCATATCGTTTTCGCGGTCTGGGCATCGGTTTTCTCCATCGGTGTAATTTATTTACGATGTAAATATACGCTGTAAATAAATGATTGTCAAGAACCCCCGCCGAATTTGGGGGTTGATTGCCGAGGGTACATCCGGTAGATTTGAATGCAGGTAACGGAAAGGCAATCCCGCGATGAGTTGAGGAGTAATCGACATGCAACCCAAACTGGACCTGATTGGCATCGTTGTTCAAGACATGCCGAAAGCGCTGGCGTTTTATCGTGAATTTGGCTGGGATATTCCTCTGGAGATGGACACCGAAGGGCATGTGGAACATGTGCTGCCCAACGGGTTGCGTATCGCCTGGGATACGCATGAGGTTGTCCATAGCTTCGCCCCGGACTGGCAGCCGCCGTCAGGTGGTCATGGTATGGGGTTGGCGTTTCTATGTGACGCGCCCGGAGAGGTTGATGCCCTTTTTGAGCGTCTGGTCAGCAAGGGGTACAAAGGTCATCGAGTACCATTCGATGCCTTTTGGGGCCAGCGATATGCTCAGATTGAAGACCCTGACGGCAATGTCGTGGACCTGTTCGCCGGGCTGGCGTAGATAGTTTTATTGAGGATCAGGTAGCGCTATCGCCGAGGCAATCAGAACAAAGGCCGTAGAATTCCAGCAGATGACCTTGCACCTGGAAACCGAAGCGCTCGTTGATTGATTCGGTCATTTCGCCGGCCACACATTCATCAAACTCAATGACGCGCTCGCATTGAGAGCAGATCAGATGGTGGTGGTGGCCGTCGTGCATCAGGATGAAGTGGGCCGCACCGGTGCCTTGATATACAGCCCGCAACAGACCGAGATTGCAGAGCAGGTCAAGCGTGCGATAGACGGTCATACGGCCGACGTTGGGAGAATCCTTATTAACAACCTCAACCAGGCCATCGGCCGTCAGGTGACCGCCACTGGTAACCAGCGCTTCCAGAATCACCCGCCGTGATTCGGTCAGTCGGTAGCCATTCTCTCCCAGAGCTTTTTGCAATACGGTCAGTGTTTCGTTTGTAGGGTCCATATTATCGAGCCCGCATAACCGCGGACTGTCCACGTTGCGAGGCAAACGCAAACAGAATCAGGAACACGGCCGTGGCAACCAGCACCACGGCCGGGCCGGACGCCACGTTGAGATAGTAAGACGCATAGACACCAGCTATCCCGGAGGACGCGCCGATGACGGCCGCCAGCGCCATCATAGACGGCAGTCGGCGCGTCACGAATGAAGCAGCCGCGGCCGGCGTCACCAGCATCGCCAGCATCAACGCCACGCCGACGACTTGCAGCGCCGAGACAATTGTCACAGCGATCAGGATCAACAGCAAGTAGCTCAAAAACGTGGTTGGCAGACGCAGTGTTCCCGCCAACACCGGATCAAACGAGATGACCAGAAATTCCTTGTAGAACAGGAAGATCACCAGCAGCACCAAAACGCCGAGGACAGCCGTCAAAATCAGGTCGGTGCGTGAGACGCCCAACAGATTACCGAATAGGAAATGGGCCAGGTCAATACTGTAGTCGCCACGGGCTGACAACATCGCTACACCCAGGGCAAAGAAACCGGCAAAGATGACGCCGATGGCCGTATCCTCCTTCAGGGATGTTCGTTCGGTCAGGAAGCCGATACCCAGGGCGGTCAGGATGCCCATGATGAGTGCCCCGACTGCCAGGGGCCATCCCCAGAGAAAGGCTACGACGACACCGGGCAGGATGGTGTGGGCCATGGCATCACCTAAAAACGCCATCCCCCGCAGTACAATATAGGTGCCGAGAACGGAACAGACAATACCCACGATGACCGAGGCGATCAGCGCGCGGGTGATAAAATCATATTGGAGAGGTTCAAGAATCCAGTTCATCAATGATAAATAGACGGTCGACCGCGAGGCGGCCGTCCAGTCTGTGTCAACTTAATTCACTGCCTTCACCACAGCAGGTGTCGGCGACATACAGGGTGCCGGCGGGATCTTCAATCAGGTGGACATGACCGCCGTAGGCGCTAGAAGATTTTCCGGGCGTAGCGCCTCGGCCGGCGGACCGTAGGCGATGATATGGTGATTTAGAAGCATGATCTGGTCAAACCGTTCGGCCGCCAGGTCCAGGTCATGCGTAGCCAGAAGCACGGTTACGCCGTCATGGCGCAGGTCATCCAGAATGCCCAGAATCGCCTCCTGGGTGGGAATGTCCAGTCCATTGAGCGGCTCATCCAGAAGGAGCAATTCCGCTTCCTGAGCCAATGCGCGAGCCAGAAAGACGCGCTGCTGCTGGCCGCCGGACAGTTCGCCAATTTGCACATGGGCCAGATCGGCCGCACCGACGCGGGCCAAACTGGCTCCAACGGCATCCCAATCACTTCGTCGCGGCCAACGCAACAGTCCAATTGCCCCACGCGCCCCATCATGACGACTTCCTCAACTGTTACGGGGAAGGTCCAGTCTATCTGACTGCGCTGGGGAACATAGGCAATGCAGATATGGCCGTCCGGATCATGACCAAAGATACTTATGGTTCCGCGTTCGGGCTCCAGTGTTCCGGCGATTAATCGGAAGAGTGTGCTCTTCCCGGCGCCATTCGGCCCGACGATAGCCACTCGCTCCCCGGACTCAACCTGGAAGGTAACATCTTCCAGTGCGTAACGTACCGAACCATTGGGTGCCCCTACACGACTACCGTAGGTTGCCCAGACATGTTGGAGATCGAGAGTAGGCGACGCCGCCTCGTGAGCGACGCCGCCTTTCATCAAGCGTTGTACAGCCAAAGTATCTTTCCGATTGCGTTCCTGTTACGTTAATCCTGATACGATTGTATCCACATTAGCGCGCATCATCCCAATGTAAGAGTCCGCACCACTACCTTCTGGCCCGATGGCCCCCGTATATAGTTGCAGAACCTGGACATTGTCGCAACCGGACAGTTCGGAAGCTACGGTCTGGCCCAGACGGTCGCTTACAGTTGATTCACTGAAGATACTACAGACTCCCTCTTGCTGCATGTCATTAATCAAATCTGTCAGGTCGCTGGCCGTCGGCTCAGCCAGGGTGCTGGCACCAGGGATAATGGTTCCCAATATTTCAAAGCCATAAGCATGGGCAAAATAGCCGAACGCATCGTGGTTAGTAACGAGAACTCGCCGGTTTTCTGGGATTGTCGCCAACTGCTCCCGAACTTCAGTGTCCAATGCCGTCAACTCAGCTTCGTATCCTGCTGCATTCTCTGCAAATAGATCAGCATGGGTTTCATCCAGTGCACTTAACGCGGTAGCAATATTGCTTGTCCACTGCTTGACGTTGGAAACATCCAGCCATGTATGAGGATCGGCTGCGCCATGCTCATGTTCATGGTCCGCTTCACCTTCGTGTTCTTCCTCACCTTCATGCTCGTGCTCATGTTCGTCTTCACCGAAAGGTAGCGGTTCTATCCCGGCGCTTACCGGGACAATTGCCACGCCTTCACCGATATTAGCCAGATTGCTTACTAAGGCCTCTTCCAGGTCCCATCCATTAACGAATATGACGTCAGCATTGGCGACGGCCGTCAGATCGGCGGCTGCCGGCTCGTAGCTGTGGGGATCCTGGCCCGGTCCCATAAGTGTGGTCAATTCGATGGCATCCCCGCCAACCTGACTGACGACATCACCGATGATGCTGGTCGTGGCGACAACGCGCAGCGGACGACCGTCCAGTTCAATGGGCGAGAGTGCCGGTAATTCCAAAGTACGAGGTCTTCGGCATGCTCGTGCTCTTCATCGTGCTCATGTTCCTCATCGTGTTCTTCATCATGCTCGTCTGCATGCTCGCCAGCCATATCCTCGTCGCTATGATCTGTTTCCGTGGCGGCAACTGGTGCTGCTGTCTCAACTGCCGCCGGCTCGGATACGGCCGAGCTGCACGCAGCCAAAATGAGCAGAAGGCTGCAAGCGGTAAGAAAATTGTCTTGCTGATCATTCGTTTGTTCATCTCTTTCGTGTCTACTCCTGATAGATTACAATGAGCATCAAGTAGGGCGCTCTTATTGATACAATGTATCAAAACATAGCAACATCACAAGCGTATGTCAAGTAATCAGTACGATCTCTTTAGCTCGCACTTCAAGGCCGACCCTTTTCCGACGTATGCCGCCATGCGGTTGCATGATCCTGTGCTCCCCACATCGCGCCCAACGGGGCGACTATCTGGTACATCACACGTTACGAAGATGTAGTAGCCGTCTTGAAGGACGACGTCCACTTCGGCAAGAACCCTCGTCTGGCGAAGCGCAGGACCGGAGAACCTTCCTCAACCACCCTCGTCCAATGCGACCTCTGCGATTAATGACAACATGCTCTTCTCCGATCCTGCCCGATCACACGCGCCTGCGGGCGCTGGTCAACCAGGCCTTCACCCCACGGCGTATTGCGGAGATGGCGGGTCGAATCAGAAACAGCCGAGCGTTTGCTGCATGCTACCGTAGCTAATGGCGGCCACATGGATCTGATCGCCGACTACGCCTTGCCGCTGCCGGTGGTTGTCATCAGTGATTTGCTGGGGATACCGGAGGAAGATCAGGATGCTGTGGCCGGAGTGGTCCCAATCGATCATTTCACCGGGTAGCCGTGGGTTGAGTTATCGGGCGCGCAAACGAAATGTACGCGCGTTTATCAGCTATTTACGAGCTGTTTGCCGTTCTTGAGCAGCGCCGCAGGATGACCTGATTTCGCCCTGGTCCGGGCAGAGGAAGCCGGTGATCGTCTTTCGGAGCCTGAACTATTTAGCATGGTGGCTTTATTGCTGGTGACGGGGCACGAGACAACCGTCAACCTCATCGGCAATGGGGCGCTTGCTCTGCTGCGACACCCTGAGCAGGTAGCGCGATTGAAGGCGGAAGAGGGGCTATGGCTCGCGATTGAAGCTGTTGCGTTATGACGGGCCTGTGGAGACATCTACCTCTCGATGGGTTCGCAAGGAGCTGATTATGCATGGTCAGGTCCTGCATCGTGGGGATCTGGTTCGGGCTGTGATTACCTCGGCCAATCGTGATGAGTCTCAATTTGAGCGTGCCGACGAGCTGGATGTCGGCCGCATGGACAATCGTCATCTGGCTTTTGGTCTAGGAGCTCACTGTCTGCGCCGCTCGCACGACTGGAGGATCATTTCCTTACAAACATTGTTTAGTGAGTCGCGGTCATTGCGCCTGGCAATAAAAAAATCTGATAGATTAGAGTGGCGTTCCGGCGTTTTATTTCGAGGCTTGCAGACATTACCCGTTTCTGTGGTCAATCGTCCAGGCTCATAAGCTTGCAAAGTCAACTCATTCAGTCATGGAACTTGCAAGAGATCATCAAATTGGTGGCAGCAGGGTTGGGCAACAAAGCATTTCCAAGTGCCTGAACATGATGCGCAAGCCGGGCCTGAGTAACAGGACCCAGCCGACTTTGTTTACGCTACTCTATTTGAGCGAGGACGACAAAAACAACAATCGCCTGAAAGAGGATTAAGGCTCGACGTAGTATCCCATGCCGACAACGCCGGGGCCGACGTTCGCGCCGATGACCGGTGTTAGCTCGTTGACCAATAATTCTTCAGGCGATACGGAAGCCAATATCATCTCTTTGATATGCTCTGCATCTCCCGGAGTCGCTGCATGAATGACACCGGCATGAATATGTTGCTTGCCTTCCATCTCACCCAAAACCGTGTTAATCATGGACTGGATGGCTTTCTTTTTGGTGCGGATAGATGCGAGCGGCTCAATTCGGCCGTCTTCCAGATGGAGTACCGGCTTGATGGACAGGACGGATCCGACCAGGCGTTGCGCACCGCCAATACGGCCGCCTTTATGCAGGTATTCAAGCGTGTCTACCACAAACAAAACACGAAGTCGTGGAGCGAGCGTGCGTGTGTACTCAGCCACGGCATGGTAGTCATGCCCTTCGGCTGCATAGCGGGCAGCCGCTGTTACCAAAAGTCCCAGACCCAGCGAGACCGAACGCGAGTCCACAATCTCGATAGGGTAATCACTCATTGCCTCCGCTCCTAAATGGGCGGATTGTAATGTGCCGCTCAGGAACTCGGAGACGAAGATACCAACAATGCTGTCCGCATTTTCAGCCACCTCGGTGAAAAACTCTATGAATTGACCCGGCGATGGTTGGGACGTTTTCGGCAGATCATTGGATTGAGGCAGCCGATTGTAAAATTCCTCGGTGGAGATGTCGATTTGGTCCAGAAGGCTTGTGCCTTCCCAATTCAGGATTTGGGGGATTACATGGATGTCATATTGCTCCACGACCTCAATGGGAAGATTACAGGTGCTGTCCGTAACAATGGCTACTTTGGCCTTTGGCATCCGTTATTACTCCTTTACAAGTGAACGGTTGTGGTTATCCCTGCCGCCTAACTTATAGGGGGATGACATTGTAATTGCGGACTGCAAAAACGTCAATGACTGGGACAGGCCCTCTATTCCGGCTCGCCATATACGTATAATAACCTACAAACGCTACGTATAATATTTATGAGAAATGCGCCGCGTACCCATGCGGAACCATAAACAGGATGGTACACTAGGTGTTGCTTACACAGGCAGGAGGCAGTATTACTGGCCGGGCGTGGTCTAGTCGACGAAGCCGGGTAACAAATTTGTTGTCCGGCTTTTGTTTGGTCGGAATTTGGCTTCTGTGCGCCTGCGAAATATGTGAGCTTCTGATCGGATGCTTGTGCTGCCATTTACTCCCTGTCATAATGTGCAACTGTGAATCGTATCAACTATATCGGGCATGCAACGCTCCTGCTGGAAGTAAACGGAGTCCGATTGCTGACCGACCCTCTGCTACAACGGCGTGTTACCCATTTGTGGCGTACCGCACCGCTCCCAGCTTTTAACCTCGACAAAATCGACGCCATTCTGATCTCCCACTTGCATGGCGATCATCTACACCTGCCGTCGTTGAGATTGCTGGGCAGGAACAGACACTTGATTGTGCCGCAAGGTGCCGGACCGTTTCTGGAGCGTCACGGTTTCTACAACTATGAAGAAGTACGCCCCGGTGAAAAGATTCGCATCAAGGGGTTAACCATCGAAGCCACGATGGCTGAACATGGCGGAACATCGCTTCCCTGGCGTCCGGAGACCGTCTCGTTGGGCTATATTATCCACGGCGATCAGCCGATCTACTTTGCGGGGGATACAGACATCTTCCCGGAGATGCAGGTAATTGGCAAGACGATAGATATTGCTTTACTGCCGGTATGGGGGTATGGACCATCACTGGGGCCGGGTCACCTTGATCCGCTGCGTGCGGCCGATGCTCTGCGCATGCTTCAGCCACGGTTGGCGATTCCCATCCACTGGGGCACGTATTTCCCGGCCGGTTTGGGCACAGTCATGCCCCGGTATCTGGAATTCCCGCCGCGCCAGTTTGCCTACTATGCCCGGTCAATTGCCCCTGATGTCCGCACCGTCATCTTGCAGCCGGGTAGCGGCCTGACGGTGCCGGCCGACTATTCGATTGCCGCGGAGCACCATTTGCCGAAGTGGCCGTTCCCGGAATGGTCGGTGATGGCAACCGCCTAGCCGGACACTTGCCCGGCCCGGATAAACGCCCGCGCTGTTTCCTCCGGATTTTTGCTCTTAATCAACGTTTCGCCAACCAGTACCGCATCCACACCGGCATCCCGCATCGTTCGCACGTCCTCGGCCGTTTTCAAACCGCTCTCCCCGACAACAGCAATTTCCGACGGAATTGAGGTCCGCAGTCGGGCCGTGTTGTCGAAATCCACCTCGAATGTTTGCAGGTTGCGATTGTTGACGCCAATGACTGTGGGATCCAGCGGCAGAACCCGCGAGACCTCCTCGGCCGTATGGACCTCGATCAATGCCGCCATGCCCAGTTTATGCGTCAGGTCCAGCAGCTCGCGAAGGTCTTTATTGCCCAATACGGCAGCGATCAAGAGAATCGCATCAGCTCCGGCCGCCCGTGCTTCGTATACCTGATACGGGTCAAAGATGAAATCCTTGCGCAGGACGGGGACCTTGACCACCTCGCTCACATCCCGCAGATGCTCCAGCGAACCCTGGAAATGACGGCTGTCGGTCAGCACGGAGATGGCCCGCGCCCCGGCTCGCTGGTAGGTTCGCGCCAGTTGCACCGGGTCGTAGTGGGGAGCCAGCAACCCCTTGCTGGGGGACGCCTTCTTACACTCGGCGATCAGCGAGACGCCCGGCTGTTTGAGTGCGCCGTAGAAATCACGCGGCGGTGGGGCCACGCTGGCAAACGCCCGCAGGTTTTCCAGGGGGACTTCGGCCATTACCTTGGGCAGGTTCTCCCGGTGGAAGGCCATGATTTCGTCGAGGATGGTGCCCCGGTTTCGGGATAAGTTAGTGACCATAGGGAAATCCCTCTGTGTTATGGTTTAAGCGGGTTGATGCTGCTCCGCTAACAGCTTCTTGTCGATCTTGTTAGCTCCAGTCTTGGGGAGTGCATCAAGAAATATTACTGCCTTCGGCAGCTTGAACTTCGCCAGCCGTTCACGACAAAAGGCGATCAACTCATCTTCGGTAAGAACCCTGCCGGGTTTCACTACGATAAACGCCCAACCAACCTCACCCCATTTCTCATCCGGTATACCGACAAGCGCGGCCTCGGCCACTGCCGGATGGGCGTGCATAACACTTTCGACTTCGGCCGGGTAAACGTTTTCACCGCCGGAAATGATCATGTCCTTAATTCGGCCGACAATATAATAACGTCCATCGGAGTCACGTCTGGCTAGATCTCCCGTGTGCAGCCAGCCTTCCGGCGTAATGGCGTTCGCAGTCTCCTCCGGCTTGTTCCAGTATCCCCGGCATACATGAGGCCCGCGCACCAATAGCTCGCCGATTTCATCGGGTCCGCACGCACTGCCGTCCTCGCGCACGATGCTTACATCAATGTGCATAAGGGGGTAACCAACGGATTGCGGATTTGCCAGGCGCTGTTCAGGCGGCAGCCAGAATGTATTGGGCCCGGCCTCAGTGAGGCCATACCCTGTAAACAGCAGGATATCGCGTTCGGCAAACGCATCGACTACAGGTTGTGGGCAGGACGCGCCACCGCTGCCACATATCTTAAGATTCGACAGATCGGCTTCTTTCCAGCGCGGGTGCTGCATGAGCATCAGGTGCATTGTCGGTACACCCACAAACAGATTGACGCCATTGTCGCGGATCAGATCAAAGGTCTGGTCAGGATCAAAACCCTTGCAGACAACTGACGTACCACCAATGTGCACCAGCGGGGCGGTGAAAACATTGAAGCCGCCGGTGTGGAACATCGGTAGTTGCAGCAAGGCGACGTCATCAGGGTTAGGCCCCAGCCCGTAACAGTGTTGATTGAATTTGCTGTGACCGAACGATGGGTCAGGATCGCCCCTTTGGGCAAGCCGGTCGTACCGCCCGTATAGCAAATTGCCCAGGCGTCGTCCCACTCCAGTTCAACTGTGGGAGGCTCCGCTTCCGAAAACGTGTCGCGCTCAAAAAATAATACATCACCGGGTTGCAATGCCTCATCCATGGTGACGAAATACTCAAGGCTGGGGGCGTGGGGGCGAACGGCTTCGACCTGTTCCGCAAACTCACGACTGTACACAAGTACACGCGGTGTGGCATCCTCTAAAAGACCAATCAGTTCATGTGGGGTAAGCCGCCAGTTCAGCAGTTGAATGATGGCGCCGATTTTGCCGCAGGCAAACCACAGGTCGAGGTACTCAACCGAATTCATAGCCAGGACAGCCACCCGGTCGCCTTTCTGTATATGCAACCGCTCACGAAGGAAATTGGCCGTACGGTTGGCCTGCCGATTCCATTCCCGGTAGGTGATGGATGCCCCACCATTCAGTGTATCGATTAAGGCGACCTTGTCCGGCGTTAGCATTTCGCGCCGTGTCAGCCAGTTATTTACGTACATTGGGAAATAGTCCTTTCACTAAACAACTGAATCGAACACACTGTTAGTTATTCAGAAAATCGACGATCTTGCTGTTAAACCATTCATATTGTTCGATGTTGACGGCATGTCCGGCGCGAATGAGCGCAAGTTGCGATCCCGGAATGTGTTGTTCAAGCCATTTGCCGTAGCTAACCGGAACAACCCGATCCTCGGTACCATGAAGGATTAGGGTTGGTGCCTTGATCTGTCCCACCCGATCCTCGGCATTGAAAGTCTTGGTTGCTTCCTGCTGGCGATTGTAGGCATAGGGCGGTTGTGGGTGGGACACTCGCCAATCAACATATTGCTGAACCACATCATCGTTCGCTGCAAACCACTCCGGCGTTGTGAATAACTCGAAGCTTTTGCGGATATCCGTAGCCGGATCGCCGGTGCGTCGCATCGTCTTGAGGATTGAGAATAGGTCCCTGAGGCGCGGGCTGGGGCGCTTGGGGGCCGTGGCGGCCAGCACCATCTTGTCTAACATCTGCGGCCGTGTAAGAGCAAACTCCTGAGCCACGAGGCCACCCAGAGAAGCGCCTGCGATATGAGCGTGCTCAATACCCAACGCCTGCATCAGCCCGGCCGTATCCGCAGCAAACATTTCAATGGTATAGGGTTCATCCGGCTTACCGGACTCACCGGCTCCCGACTGTCATAGGCAATGACCTGGAAATGCCTGGAGAGTTCCGGTATCTGGCGGAACCACAGAAACATATCTGCACCAAGACCGCCAATTAATATCAAGGGGTCACCTGACCCCTGAACCTGATAGTTGATGTCTATTCCATTGACGCTTGCTTTTGGCATTTTGTACTCTCTTTGTTTGTATGGTAGAGCGAGCGCCGTTGGGGAGGGCGCATCAGAGTGCTCGAATCAGGGGGATGGTTACTTCACTGAAGTATACCATCAAGGCTGTTCTAACCGGAAGTGTACAGGATGTGTAGGCTGGAGGGTATCAGGCGACCGGTATTATGTGACTTCCTTCAGGAAATCACTTATCAAAGTATTGATCGTCTCCGGCTGCTCCAGATTCGGTAGGTGGGCTGTGCCGGGTATTTCAACGCCGCGTGCATCAGGGATTGAGGTTACCAGAGCCTGGGCGCGGTCGTACATGTGAGCAAGGTCCAGATCGCCCCACAGGACCAGCACGGGTATGGTTAACTGATCGAGACGGCCGTAAGCTGACGGCGGCTCTATTTCCTGTGTGAGCTCCGGATGGGCCAGAGCAATGCCGTTCATATCCAGAAACAGATCACGCGCTGCCCCGCTGACCCGACCGACGGGACTCGTTGGGCCGTCGAGCCACAGGATAGCTTCCATCTCATTGACCCGATTAAGATCCCCGGCTTCTTCAGCGTTATCCAGCTCATCAACCAGTGCCTCAACGTCAGGCTCCAGATCGCCGGGCGGCGGTGCGCCACTGATCGCCGAGGCGATCAATACCAGGGCCTCTGCTCGCTCCGGGTAAGCGAGCGTAAAATCAATGGCGATTCTCCCACCTTGCGAGCAGCCAACGAGAACGGCCGAGGCGATCCCCAGTTCATCCAGTAGTTGGCGCAGATCCTCCACGTTTGAAAACGGTTCGTCGGGGGTAACTGTCTCGCCAAAGCCCCGGCGATCATAGGCAATCGTTAAATACTCCTGACCCAGGTCGGCTAGCTGCGCTGCCCACATGCGTTTGTCGGCTACACCGGCATGCAGGAAAACAACAGCCTTCCCTGTGCCTGCGCGTACACCGGCTAACGTGGCATTACCTAAACCGATGGTGAATGATGTCGACATAGTTTCCTCCTAATTATCAGACAGCTTCCTCGGCAAAGCTTTGGGTTTTGGTCACCCAACTTTCCAGCGTGCGCAGGGCCGCACCGCTGTCAATTGCCTTGCGGGCGGCCGCTAATCCTCCGTTCCAATCGCCGCTTTCCAGACTCAGAACGGCCGCTGCGTTCAGTAAAACAATGTCCCGCCGGGGGCCACGGTCGGACCCGTCCAGGATGCCGCGCGTAATAGCGGCGTTTTCCTCCGGCGTGCCACCGATCAGATCATCAATGGTTGCCAGCGGTAATCCCAAGTCCATCGGGTCCAGGTCGAAAGTTTCTACTGACCCCTTGTGCAGGTAACTGACCCGATTTACCCCTGTGGTAGACAACTCATCCAACCCGCCGGCTCCATGAACAACGTAAGCCGCCCGGCTGCCCAGCGTCCCCAGAACGCGGGCCAACGGTTCCGTCAGCTCCGGATCGTAGACGCCAATTAACTGGTGTGTGGCCCCGGCCGGGTTGGTAAGGGGACCAAGTAGATTGAAGATGGTCCGCTGGCCGATCTCGCGGCGCGGCCCGATGGCGTGGCGCATGGCCGGGTGGTGGTGGATGGCGTATAGAAAGCCGATGTTAGTCGCCTCGACGCACGCGGCTACCTGCTCCGGCGTCAGGTCCAGATTACCACCCAGGGCCATGAGTACGTCGGCCGATCCTGACCGGCTGCTGGCGGCGCGGTTGCCGTGCTTGGCTACTTTTTGCCCGGCCCCGGCCACGACAAACGCGGCTGTCGTGGAAATATTGAAGGTGTGCTTGCCGTCGCCACCGGTGCCGCAAGTGTCTACCAGTTGGTCCTCGCTGTTCAGGGCAACAATAACGGGAACCACATGTCCGCGCATGGAAGAGGCGCTACCGGCGATCTCGTCCACCGTCTCGCCCTTCATGCGCAGGGCGGTCAGATAGCTACCGATCTGGGCCGGTGTGGCCCGGCCGTCCATGATGATATTCATGGCTTCGGTCGCTTCGTCGAAGCTGAGGTCTTCTCCGTTGATGACTTTGGCTATGGCTGTCTTGAGGGGCATGGCTTACTCTCTCATCTCGGCGGCGCTGCGGATGATGCCACGACTCTGCATATCAGTGAGCATCGCTTCGACAACTGTATCCAGCTCGGCCGCTCCCTTTGCCACAGGGGCCATGCGCTGCTGAATCTGTTCAATCGAGACGCCGTTGCCGCGATAAATCTGCCCGCCATTGAGATAGTTGAGCATGAGCGGAGCCAGTCGATCTACGGCGTTGGCAAACCGGGCCTCCGGCGTTGATCCTTCCTCAAACTCCTCCCACAGGCTGCGGAATTCGGCCGCTTGATCCTCCGGGAGCAGTCCGAACAATTCATCGGCGGCCTGTTGTTCGCGTTCAGCCTTGTCCTCATACCCGACAGCGTCATAGGCAAAGGTATCCCCGGCCCCAATTTCCACAATGTCGTGGACCAGCACAATGCGCACGGCCTTGGCTGCGTCAATCGGTTCATTGGCATACTCGGCCAGGGTCATCGCCATAATCGCCAGGTGCCAGCTATGTTCGGCCGTGTTCTCCCGTCGCGACCCATCGGCCAGTGGTGAGCGCCGCAGGACATTCTTGAGCCTGTCCATTTCAATAATAAAGGCCATCTGTTGGGCCAGTCGTTCATTGGTTGTTAGCATCATGGGTCGAGCCTCATTTATGGACGCATCTGTCAGGTTCCTGAGAACCCGCCCGGCGTCTTGGGTGGTTGGATTATACTCAGGGAGGACGATGACTCAACTACTGCGCAGGCAGTCTTTTTATTTGTCTGCGTAACGGAGGCGACGATGACGTTCAAATATCACCGTTTGTGGCTGGGGCTGCCGGCCCTGCTCGTACTGCTGCTGGGGATACTGACGGCCGATCCCGCCGCAGGTAGCGATGGGAACCGGGTCTACACCCCTCACATCAGCGGCGGGCAAGCCTCGATGACCTGCGACATCGCCGGACAATCCTACGAGTCACTGTATGTGGTCGGTCCTCCGGTCAGCCCGCCGGCGGCCGAAACCCGGAGATCAATATGGGGCTTCGGGGCTATGCACCCACGACGGCCGATCTTGAACTGGTGGTCATTGATGAGGTGCATGATCCCAACGCGCCCCAGTTTCCCGGCCTGTTTGAGGATAACCGGGTGCCGGTCTTTCCCAACGCCTACCAGCGGTACCGGTGGGACTGGGATTGTGGTTGCCCATCAGGTACCTATTCGCCCTGGGACACGACCGTGCTGGGTATGGCCGTGAAGCCGGGCGAGATCATTCAGGCTCCCAACTCCGGGTATGATATCGGCGGCGGGTATGAATACATGGTGCTCTACGCCGACGACACGCGATTAACCTTGCACGTGGGCAACGAGGACGACCTGAGCGGATATGTGATTCACCTGGAAGATGTGTGCGTCGAGCCGGACCTGCTGGCGCTTTACCGGTCGCTAAACGCTGCCGGTCGGGACGAGTTGCCGGTGCTGCGGGGCGAGCAGCCGTTGGGCCGGGCTATCGGCAATGAGATCAAGATTGCCGTGCGTGATTCCGGTCACTTTCTGGACCCGCGCTCGCGCAACGATTGGTGGCAGGGCCGGTAGGGTGGCTTAGCGGAAAAAGTCAATCCACTGTACTGTAAAGGCGTTGAGTTCCATTGTGAAGAAGTTGGGCGGCAGGCTGATCTCGAAGTAGCCGTTTTGCAGCGGGATGGCCGGTTGACTGCCTGCTTCCGGCACAACATGAATGGTCGGGTAATAGTCCTTCCCGGCATCCGGTATCGTCACCGCCTCCCCGGTATCCGCAATGTTATATACGGCCGGCAAGGGAGCAGGGTCCGACGTGCTGGAAACCCCGGTGGCGACCAGTACCTGATCGTAGCCGATCTCCAGCCGTTCCAGTCCCCGCAGATGCAGGCGCAGCAGTACTTCCTCCGGCCAGTCCCCATCCGTTAGCTGGGCGTGCAGCCCCCCGATGCCACTGGCGCTCTGAACGTCAATGACGGCCGTGTTGTCTTCGACGTGGACGGTAGCCTCGTCGTCTTGTTTGTCCAGGGTAATTTGAATCATGGGTTCTGTCTCCGTTGTGGGTTGGCACGCTGCCAGCCAGAGCACCGGCAACAGCAGTACGGCCAGTATATACCCGGCTTTGCCCGGATTAAACTTCTTGCGTTTTATGGCTGGTTTGCCCCGTTTGGTCCGCGCATCCTTTCTGGGCCGGGTCCAGACTACCCACTTCCATCTTCTTCAATCGGTAGAGGACTTCCTGGGTGAGTTGACGATGCTTGCTGCTGATGTCAGCCTGGATGCCGAACAGCACAATCAACACACCGACCAGGATCAAGCCGATGCCCAATGTCAGTGACTGGATGAATCGGCCGACGCCGCTTTCGCCGATCAGGTAGTAGATGAAGAAACGAACCCATAACGCGATACCAACCAACAGGAACGGCAGGGCGATATAGGCAAACGTCCGCAGCGGCTCATAGAAGGCGTACAGGCGCATGATCGTTCCCGCCTGGGCCTTGATGAAGTGCCACATATTGCGCTGGAGCCGTGACGGCCGGGTCGGCGGATTCGTCTCCACGGGAATGCTGATGACCGGCAGACCCAGCTTGCCTGCCTGGATGATCGTCTCCAGCGTATAGCTGTAGCGGGTCAGGATCGTGAAATGCAGGGCCGCCTCCTGCGAATAAGCCCGAAAGCCGCTGACCGGGTCGGGCACGCTGGTTCCGCTGACGGTACGCACCATCCAGCCGCCCAGCGACCACATCCATTTTTTGAGCGGTGAGAAGTGGTCTATCGTTTGTACCTGCCGGTCGCCAATCACCATGTCGGCTTCCCCGGCGACCACCGGCGCAACCAGATCGGCAATATAGCGCCCCGGATACTGGTTGTCGGCGTCGGTATGGACAATGATATCCGCCCCCAGTTGCAGGCAGGTGTCTATGCCGGTCTGGAAGGCGCGGGCCAATCCCAGGTTGTTGGGGTGCCGAATAACATGGGTTACCCCGCAGGCGTGGGCTACTTCGGAGGTGTCGTCGCTGCTGCCGTCGTCAATAACCAGCGTTTCAATGCAGTCAATACCCGGCAGGCTGGTCGGCAGCTCGGCCAATGTTCCCGGCAGGGTGGCTGCTTCATTGAAGCAGGGAATTTGAATGATCAGTTTCACGGTGTGGGATAGCGTTGGAGGATGTCGTCAATCTCCAGCAAATGAAGGCCGGGCCACAGGAAGCGTTCCAGGTCCACGCGCCACTCATCACTGACCTCGACACCTTCAGCGCGCAGCAGGGCTGCCTGGCGTTCCGGGTCCGGGCTGCTGATTCGTCCCTGACTGTTGATGACCCGTTGCCAGGGAATGTCATTGTAGCGGGAGTCGGCCTCCTTGCCGCGCAAGGAAGACATGGCGTAACCGACAGCCCGCGCCGCATTGGGTCGGCCCAGCATTTTAGCCACACGGCCGTAGCTGGTGACCTGGCCGCGCGGCACACGCCGGACCACGGCGTAAGCTTGTTCGTAGAAATTCACGGTCTTGGCAGGCATATTTCGGGTGAAAACGGCAACAAACTGATGCTGTCTTACGTAAGGTAAAGTGTAGCTGAGGCACTGATTGGGGCCAAATTGCCGCGAACAATTCGTCGGGTCCTGCACAACTTCTGCAGATTCGTGTTCTAGAATAAGGCCGATCTTTGTGAAATTGAAAGGATGTGAAGATGACCATAGATGTAGTAAAGAGTAAGTGGTTGTCAGGCAGCAAGGTGTTTCTTCCGATTGCCTTGTTCGCTGTGCTGTTCCTGGCAGCCTGTACGTCCCAACCGGCAGCGGTTCCCGGACAATCCGGCGAGCCCGTTGAGGCGTTTATTGGGAATCTGGAGGCCAACGCCACCGCCAGTGGATCGCTGGTGCCGTCTCGTTCGGCCGTTCTGAATGCGCCCAGCGCCGGTCTGGTGGATGTGGTATCTGTCCGGCCCGGCCAGGCAGTGTCGGCCGGTGACCCCCTTGTCACGCTGGACACCTTTAATCTGGAATTGAACCGCCAGTCGGCCGAACAGGATGTGCGGCAAGCGGAAGCAAACCTGGCTGACTTAATGGCAGCGCCGACGGTGGCCGAATTGGCTGCCGCCGAAGCTGCGGTCGCCGGTGCCCGGCTCAACTGGATGATTTGCAAGCCGGACCGACGGAACCGAACTGGCGTCGCTGGAAGCCAGTGTGCGCAGCGCCGAAGCTGCGGTCGCCTCGGCCAGTGCTGAACTGACCCGCACGCAGGATACCGTCACTCAGGCTGACATCAGCGCCGCCGAAGCGGCCCTGGCTGCGGCACAACTGCAACTAAAGAGCGCCAAAGAAGCCAATGAAGACCTGACCAATCAGGCCACGGATCAGCAACTGCGATCAGCCGAGCAGGCCGTCGCCGCCGCCCAGGCGCGGCTGGATGACCTCCGCGATGGTGCGGATACGGCCGCTGCCCAGAGCAGTGTGGGTGCCGCGCAGGCACGACTGGATAATGCACGCGCCCAGTATGAACAGCAAACTGCCGGGCCGACTGCCTCGCAGCTTGCTTCGGCCGAAGCGCAACTGGCCGATGCCCAGGCATCACTGGAAAGTCTGCGCGACGGTCCGACCCAGGCTCAGATTGACGCCAGCGAAGCGGCTCTGGCCCAGGCGCGGTTGGCGCTGGCTGATGCCGAGGAAGCGCTGGCTGATGCCACCATTACCGCCCCATTCGACGGAGCTGTTTCAGCTATATACATCCAGCCCGGAGAAATCGCGTCCGGCCCGGTGGTCGGGTTGGTGGACCTGAGCAGCCTGGAAGTTGTTTTACAGGTTGACGAAATTGACGTCGGTAATCTGTCTACGGGCCAATCAGCCACGGTGACGCTGGATAGTTATCCCGATGTGGAATTGACGGCCGAAGTATCTTCTATTTCACCAGCCGCGGCAGTCAATCCTGCCAGTGGGCTGGTCACCTATGATGTGCGTCTGCGACTTGGAGAAACTTCATTGCCGCTGCTGGCGGGAATGACGGCCAATGCGGACCTGATTACGGCCGAGAAGCAGGACGTTTTGTTAGTGCCCAATTCAGTGATTGAAGTTGATCGTTCCACCGGCACTATAGCGTCCGGCGGCAGACCGGCGATACAGTAGAAGAAGTTCCGGTCACTATCGGCTTGCGTGATTCGCGCTATACGGAAATCCTGAGCGGCCTGTCGGCCGGGGATCAATTACTTCCTGTGGGTAGTGTCGAATTCAACCCTATCCAGCAACAGATGGAAGAAAACCAGTAAGAAGGGTACACGACAATGAAACAGTTTTGGCAACAACGAAAGTGGTGGATTATAAGTGGTGTGACCCTTGCCGGTTTAATAGGCTTGCTGGTCTTGCCCTCCATGATGAAGTCACCATCCGGTTCGTCATTCGGCCGTGTCCAGGCACAATCGGACACATCAGCCGAACGGGTTGAGGCGTTTATCGGTGACCTGTCGAACGAAGCAACGGCCGCCGGGGAAGTGGTTGCGCAGCGCGAAGCGGCGCTGGCGATGCTCAGCAGCGGCACAATCTCCGATGTCTATGTGCGTGTCGGTGATGCCGTGCACATAGGGGATCCCCTGGTGCAACTGGATGTAGCCGAGCTGGAGCGCACCGTCGAATCGGCGCGGCAGGCTCTGGTGGCTCAGGAAGCCAACCTGGAAACACTCACGGCACCGCCCACAGCGGCCGAGTTGGCCTCGGTTCAGGCCAGCGTTACCAGTGCCCAGGCGGCGCTGGATGATTTGCTGGACGGACCCGGCGCAGAAGAACTGGCGGCAGCGGAAGCCAGTCTGCGCGCGGCGCAGGCCGATCTGAACGCTGCCTCCGCACGCCTGTCTACCGCCCAGGCAACTCCTGATGCGGCGGCGCTACAGGCGGCTCAGCTTGAGCTGGACCTGGCCCAACAGGCGGCGACAACAGCCGCCGAGCGACATAGTACCATTCTGGTGACAGAAACCAACCGGTTCCTGTCCGAAGAGGACCTGGCCGATCTGGAATTTTCGGCTCGTGTCCAGGCTCAGCAGGCCAACGCCGATCTGGCTGCGGCCCAGCAAGCCTATGATGATCTTGTGAATGGCAATCCCAGTAGCGTGGCTTCGGCCCAGGCCAGTGTGGCTTCGGCCGCTGCGCAACGGGATTCAGCTCAGGCACAGTTGGATCTGCTGTTGGAAGGACCCACGCAAACACAACTGGCGTCGGCCAAGACGTCGTTGACCCAGGCTCAACTGCGATTGGAACAACTGCAGAACGGCCCGTCGGATGCCCAGCGAACCCAGGCCGAAGTTGCCGTGGAAAAGGCCCGTATTGCCCTGCAACGCGCCGAGCGCGGTCTGGCTGATGCGACACTGGTCGCCCCGTTTGATGGTGTTGTAACTATTGTCAATGCCCAACCCGGCGAGACGACCGGCGGTGTTCAGGTCGAGATGTATGATCCCACCAGCCTGGAAGTTGTGCTGGATGTGGATGAAGTGGATATCGCTCAGGTTCAACCGGGGCAGGAAGCTGTGTTCTCGCTGGAGACATGGCCCGACGATGAGATCCAGGCTGAAGTGGCCTCCATTATGCCGGAAGCAACGGCCGGCAGCGATCTGGTGACGTATCAGGTCTACCTGACCATTGGCGAAACCTCCTTGCCGGTTCGTGTCGGCATGACGGCCAATGCAAGTTTGATGGCCGAGACACTGGAGAATGTCCTGCTTCTGTCAAACGCGGCTATCCAGGCCGATCGCAGTAACGGCACTTATTCGGTTGTTCGCGTGGTGACGGACGAAAACGGAGAGGATGCGTTTGAAACGACTCCCGTGACCATCGGTTTACGCGACAGTCGGTATACTCAAATCACCAGTGGCCTGGAGGCCGGTGATCAGGTCGTCATTGGCGATTCGCTCCCCCTTATAGACATAGAAACCGAGGGGGGCCCCGGTAACGGTGGCGGCCCTTTCGGCGGTGGCGGAACCGGTAACTAGGAGAGATATAGATGATCACGATGCAGAATATCACCAAAAGTTACCAGATGGGCGAGAACGTAGTTCACGCTTTGCGTGGCGTGGACTTGCAGGTTGATGAAGGCGAGTTTGTCGCCATCATGGGCCCGTCAGGTTCCGGCAAGAGTACACTGATGAATATCCTGGGCTGTCTGGATACGCCTGATAGCGGCACCTATATCCTGGGCGGCAAGGACGTCAGCCAGTTGACCGATGATCAACAGGCAAAAATCCGCAACGGGAATATCGGCTTTGTGTTCCAGCAGTTTAACCTCCTGGCACGGACGCCGGCTGCGAAACAGGTATCCCTGCCCCTGATGTATGCCGGTCTGAGCCGGAGTGAACGCGAACAGCGGGCCGAACGGGCGCTGGATCGTGTAGGTTTGGGCGATCGCATGGATCACAAACCGGACGAGTTATCCGGCGGCCAGCAACAGCGCGTAGCGATTGCCCGTGCCCTGGTCAGTGAGCCGAACATTATTCTGGCTGATGAACCGACCGGCGCTTTGGATACCCAGACCGGTGACGAGATCCTGACGCTGTTTGAAGAACTGAACAAGCAGGGAATCACCGTTGTCATGATTACCCATGACCCGGAGGTTGCCGCACGCGCCGGGCGTATTATCTGGATACGGGACGGTGTGATTGTGGATGATACGCCGGCCGACGAGGCCTT
This sequence comes from Chloroflexota bacterium, assembly GCA_041390945.1. Lineage (GTDB taxonomy): Bacteria > Chloroflexota > Anaerolineae > Promineifilales > Promineifilaceae > Promineifilum. The sequence continues at coordinate 373,186 of JAWKOY010000016.1, read as the reverse complement.
TGATCATAGCCACGCAGAGTCCGTTCCGACAGCCGTTGCCGAGACGGCCGAGGTAGGTGAGTTATAATGAATCTTGCCGAAAGTTTTGCTACTGCCCTGGACAGCCTGCGTGCGAACAAATTACGCGCGGCGCTGACCATGCTTGGCGTTATCATCGGCGTTGCCGCCGTGATCGCCCTGCTCTCCATTGGTAACGGCGTCAGCCGGTCCATCAGCGATGAGATCACCGCCATTGGCACAAACCTGATTCTTGTCAGTACGGATGCGGATAACAGCGATGGGTACCCTGCGCTAAGCCTGTCGGACGTAGATGCCTTATCAGACCCGACACGAGCGCCGGCCCTATCCAATGTGGCGGCTTCCTTGCAGAATGTGCTACCGGTGACGGCCGGCGGCAACAGCAGTCGCACGTCGGTTATAGGCGTTACGGATAATTACTTTGAGGTGAACAACCTGAATGAGTTTGAGGCCGGTGATGGGTTGACACAAAATGATCAGAATACGCAGGCACGGGTGGCTGTGCTGGGGTCCGATCTGGCGGCTGACCTGTTCCCTGATAGTTATCCCATAGGCCAAACAGTACGCATCAACGGCGCGGCCTATGAGGTCGTTGGTGTTCTGGAGAGTTCCGGGAGCGCCTTCAACAGCTCGGACAGCGATGCTTATATCCCCATCTCCACGGCGATGAGCCGCCTTTCCACGAACCGGACGCGACGCGGCGAGAAGGCCATATCAGCTATTACCGCCCAGGCAGTCAGCGCTGAGGAAAATGATGCCGCGCTGACCCAAATTGCCGAGGTCTTGCGTGAGGAGCATGGGATTGCCTATGCGGCCGAGGATGATTTCAGGCTGCTGAGCCAGTCCTCCCTGCTGGAGAGCTTTAACCAGATTACCGGAATGTTGACCGCTTTCCTGGGTTCTATTGCCGGTATTTCCCTGCTTGTTGGCGGCATCGGCATCATGAACATCATGCTCGTCTCCGTGACCGAACGTACCCGCGAGATCGGTATCCGCAAAGCGGTCGGGGCACTCAAGCGTGATATCCTCACCCAATTCCTGCTGGAGTCGGTTGTCCTGAGCCTGATTGGTGGACTGATTGGTATTCTTTTGGGCTGGCTGATTTCCCGTGTAGCCGGTCGTGCTGTGGATGTCGCAACGGTCATGGATATCGGGACGATACTGCTGGCCTGCGGCTTTGCCATGCTGGTTGGTATTATCTTTGGTATTTACCCGGCCTGGCGCGCAGCCAGTCTGAAACCCATTGAGGCCCTGCGTTACGAATAATACGAATAATATGATTGGTGAAGGTTGGGAGATGGGGATACGGAATCCTTCCGTGTTCCATCTTCCGACCATTAGGCTGAACGGATTGTCGCGGCCACGCGTTTTCTGACGGATACTTCCTTTCGTGACCACACGTCGAATTCTGGTAGTAGATGATGATCGGGAGGTGGTGCGGTTGATGACCGCCTACCTGAAACAGGCCGGCTTCGAGGCATTAACGGCCCATGACGGCGAAACGGCCGTTCATATACTCCGGCGCGAGCGTCCCGATCTCCTTCGCTTGACCTGATGCTGCCCGGCATGGACGGCTGGGATATTACCCGGCTTGTACGCAGCGATCCCACGCTGGCCCACATCCCGATTATTATGCTCACTGCCAGAGTAGACGATACCGACAAGATCGTCGGCCTGGAACTGTAGGCTGACGATTACGTCACCAAGCCCTATAACCCGCGCGAAGTGGTTGCCCGTGCGTGCCCGCTTGCGGCAGTCGGAAACACCGGCTCAACTATTGCGCGCCGGTGCGCTGGAGATGGACATGTTGCGCCGCGAAGTGCACGTGGACGGCCGCCTGGTTGACCTGACACCGACTGAGTTCAGCCTGTTGCAGGTGTTGATGGAGCGGCCGGGGTATGTTCTGACACGCAGCGAACTGATGCGCCGGGGATTGGGGATAGACTTCGAAGGTGCTGAGCGGACCCTGGACAGCCATATCCGCAACCTGCGCCACAAGATTGAGCCGGACCCGGCTGAGCCTACTTATATACAGACCGTTTATGGGGTTGGCTATCGTCTGATAGAGGAATCGGAATGAATCGTCTGTGGGTCCGCTTCACCCTGGTCATCAGCGGCATTCTGCTGAGTGTCATCATTCTTCCCGTGCTGTTCGGCACTCGATTCGTACTTCGTTTGGAACCGACTGCGTCCGATGTGTATATGGCTGACATTCGCGATGCGCTACCAACTGATCTCCAGGTTGAGCTACATGCCCTGATCCAGCAAGCGGTGACTACTGTACTCTCGCGGGCCCTGATCGCCTCGGCACTTATCGGTATTCTGGCTGGAATCATTCTCAGCCGGATGTTACTCGCTCCGCTTCAGGACCTGACGACCGGCGCCCGGGCCATCGCCAACCGGGACCTGGCCCATCGCGTGCCGGTCCGTGGCAGCGACGAGATGCGCATGGTGGCCGAATCCTTTAATGATATGGCCGGGCAACTGGAGCAGGGGTGAAGCGCTCCGCCGCCAACTCCTGGCGGATGTGTCCCATGAGTTGCGCAATCCTGCATGTGCTGCGTGGCAGCTTGCAGGCCATTCTGGATGGCGTCTATCCCATGGACGAGGAAGAAGTTGGCCGGCTGCTGGGTCAGACCGATCACCTGACTACGCTGGTGAACGATCTGCGCGAGCTGTCCCTGGCAGAAGCCCACCAGCTAACAATTGAACCGGAACCGGTGGATTTAGGCATTCTGGTCAAGGATGTGGCGGCTGCGTTTCGGCCGCTGGCTGCGGCCGAAAAATTGATCACGCGTAGAGTTGCTCGGTCCGCCGCCGACTGTTTTTGCGGATCAGGGGCCTGCGTCAGGCGCTGCAAAACCTGCTCTGGAATGCGCTGCGGTATACGCCGGAGGGTGGGCACATATTGTTAACCGTAAACCAAAGAGGATACGTCGTCGTTACTGTGCGTGATACCGGTGCAGGAATTGCCGCGGAGCATTTGCCCCATGTATTTGATCGGTTCTATCGAAGCGACCCTGCCCGTGATCGGGAGAGTGGCGGGGCTGGGCTGGGGTTGGCGATTGTCAAGGCGACGGTCGAGGCCCATGACGGAACCGTCCAGCAGCTGCCAGCGATGGCCTGGGCGGGGCAGCACCTTTACCATTATGCTGCCAGTCGCTGCCTAGAGATACTCCTGATTAATCAGGCCGCTGCCCGGCTTGCCTGTTTTCAATTGTATTGGCTACACTTCGCCGTGGATTGTCCTGTTTCGTTACAGGAGCGAGGTGTAACCGTATGAACCAATTTGATAATCTTGATCCGGTCGTTGTTTCTACCGGCCGGTCAAGGAGCCCCAACAGCCTAACATGACGACGCTTCCCGCTGACGTAGAGGCAACAACTACCCGTTCCACCGACTGGATGAACAGCCGGTGGCTATGGATGTTGCTGGCTGTTCTCTTGTCGGCCCTTCTCTATTTCTCCACCGTCCAAACCGTTATCAACGGTAGTGGTCACCCCTATACGACTGATGTTGGTGAGCATCAGAACGCCCTGCCACGCTGGGGACTCATCCACCATAGCGGCTACCCGCAATGGACATTTCTCGGCTCGCTCTCCGTGACGGTGCTGCGGGCCGTGGGCGTGGAGCCGGCAGCGGGAGCGTCTTCTACTCGTTAGCCTGGGGACTGCTGACAGTCGCCCTGCTGGTGCTGCTGGCGATGGACCTCGGCGCACCGGGGCCGTTTGCCGCGCTGGGGGCTTTGACTGCGGCCGTTTCCACCTCGGTCTGGGTGGATGCGTCCATTGCCGAACTGCACACAGCCACCATGGCCGTTTCAGTGGCGATCCTGCTCTTTGCCCTGCGTTTCGGCCGCAGTGGTTCGCGGGGTGATTTACTATGGCTGACGTTTGTCCTGACCCAGGGTGTATTTCACCAGCGGTCGGTGGTTGTGCTGACCCCGGCGGTGGTTGTTCTGATGGCCCCGCATCTGCTGGACATCTTTCGCATGGGCTGGCGAACATGGGCTTTGGTAATCGGTGTGGCGCTCCTCGCGCCGTTGACCTATCTCTACCTGCCGTTGCGCGTGTGGACCGGGGCGGACTGGGTGTTTGGATCACTGGGGACATGGGACGGCTTCTGGTCCCTCTTCTTCGACAATCGGGCTGACCGCATCTTTGATATGCAAACAGCCTGGGCTGGACGCATCCAGACAACCCTGGATATTCTCAACGACGATATGTGGCTGCCGTTGCTGATAGCCGGTTATTCGGGTTGTGGGTTCCTTTTCTGGACGGCCGTTCCCAACAGGCAACCGGCGAGCAATCCGATGGACTCTCCGGCTCTCAGCGGATTCCTCGTCAGTTTGGGCCTGACGCTGGTCTGGTTACTCCAATCTATTGCTGACAGTCCTCATCTGGCGCGACCGCGTAACCGATGCCCAGTTGGCAGCGAAGTTGCCGGTGGTACTGCTGGCCTGTGTTGGGCTGGCGTGGTTCTGGGCTGGCTGTACCGGCATTGGGCGTGGAGTGCGGTTGTCGCCGCGCTTGGCCTGGCAGGGGTACTGGTGTTTTGGGTTGTGCAAACACGGCCGTTTGTGCTGTCCATCACCCGCGATGATTCGACCCAGGCGCTGGTTGAGACAGTGGACCGGGTGCCCCGCGATTCCCTGACCGCGCCACGACGATTACAGTGCCCTGGGGACCGACTACTGGACGCTTACCTATGCCCAGGCATTTGAAGATCGGCTACAGGGTCTGACCCTGGTGGATCATAACGCTGACCCACGGGTAATCGCCGCTCGCGGGGATCATTCTGCTCCCAACCAGACATTTACGTCTTTCCGTCGTCCTATGAGGAACGTCTTGGCCCGCTGTATCTGGCCGACGCCGCGCCGGGCGTGGTGGAGATGAATCCCCGGCCAATTGTGGAGATGTAGAGGAATTGTCACCGTTCCCCTTCGACCTGGGCAACGGCATCCAGGTTCTGGCGGCCGACACGCGTTGGGTGAGCGAGCGAGATGGTGCTGACTGTTTACTATCAGGCTGCGGAGCCGACGACGGATGATTACAGTGTGGCGGTTCACCTGATCGCCAACGATCCGCCGCAGAGTGAGGCCGACCTTCTGGATCAGGATGACAAGGCCAGTCCGGTCGATAACTGGTACCCCACATCAGAATGGCGTCCGGGCGAGATTGTGCGCGATACGTATTTGCTGACCGTGCCGCCGGAAAGTAGCCCGGTGGCGATTCGGCTCGGCATGTACCGCAGCGACCCGGATGGAGGCTTTATCAACACGCCCTGGTTGACCTTGCCGCTGCCGGAGCGGTAGGCGGGCAATCAGACGATTAACCACGCTCCCAGACCGGCTGCCGCCAGTCCCCCGGCCAGTGACGAAATCAGATTCACCAGGTCGTTGTTCATCCATGACCAGCCGCGCAAGGGGCGGGTTTGGTTGCCGCAACGATGGATGTGGCGCTCTGTTTCTTTTTGGCAGTGGTCGCAGTAGTAGATTTGCTGGACCGTTGCTCCCAGCATACTGTCCGCCAGTGAACCGATAAGCCCGGCAAGGGCTCCGATGAGCGTGATGCCGATGACGGCTGGCACCGTCTGGGGCACCAACCCGGCCAGCGCGCCCAACCCACCGGCCGCCAGTCCGATCAATCCCCCGCCCAGCAAAGAAACACCCGTTCCCAGAAAGGAGACGCCGCCGGACGACCCGACTTCCACAACCTGACCGGAGGTGATCAGTCGCGGCGGTGTCTTGCTCAATGTGCCTAGCTCGGTGGCCCAGGTATCGGCCGTGACGGTTGCCATTATGCCCATAAACAGGAAGAACCAGAGATCACCGGGCACCACGCTTTCCGGCACGATGACGCTGAGCAGAGCGACCACGGCCCCAAGTCCTCCGTTCGCCAGTACCTGGCCCAGATCGCGGCGATGCCCCTTCTCAAACTTCTCGGCTGCGGCCGCTTTCTCGCCCTCCTTGAAGTGGGAGAGCACACTGGAACTGATGAAGAAAATCACCAGGAGGATTCCCCATACCCAGCCACCCAACCCGAAGATGAGCGTGCCCACAAGGAGGGCGCCCAGCACACCGGATGGTGACAGAGAACCGCGCCAGTAAGCCAACCCAGCAATCACAACACTAAGCGCAAAACCCAACAAGAGCGAGAGCCATATTCCTTGTTCCATAGCACCCGAAGTGTACTGCGCTCCTCCGCTTCCGGCACGAAGTAACACCAGTCTGAGCAGGGGGTAAACAAGTTGCGCAATCGCCGCAATATGCACAGAATACAGCTAACCGCCAAGGAGGATATGGATGGCTCAAATCCAAGCGACGGCGCGCGACGAATCTGTTTCACAGGGTATTGTGCTGCCGGCGCGACCTGTGATTTATGAGATTAACACCTGGGTCTGGCTGGATGAGCTAAGGGGCCGTCTCGGCCGACCGGTGACGCTGGGCACGATCCCCGCATCTGAATGGGAGGCTGTGGCGGCGATGCCTGCGGATGCCGTCTGGTTGATGGGGGTATGGGAGCGCAGCCCTCTGGGCGCGGCGATTGCTGCCAATGATCCCGGTTTGATGGCGGCCTGTCGGGAGGCGCTGCCTGACCTGACCCCGGATGATTTTGTCGGTTCCCCCTACTGTGTGCGACGGTACGAAGTAGACTCGCGGCTGGGAGGTCGCGCAGAGCTTGCTGCTGCCCGCGCTGAACTGGCGCAGCGTGGCGTTGGGCTTATTCTGGATTTTGTTCCCAACCATGTCGCCCCTGATCATCCCTGGACACGAGAGCACCCGGAGTACTTTATACAGGGTACACCGGCCGATCTGGCGGCAACCCCGGAGGACTACTACCAGGTTGGTGAAACCATCCTGGCTCGCGGTCGTGATCCGTTCTTCCCTCCGTGGCCGGATGTCGTCCAGCTCAATGCGTTCAGCCCGGAGCTGCGCGCAGCCATGACGGAAACATTGCTTGATATTGGCGAGCAATGTGACGGTCTGCGCTGCGACATGGCGATGCTGATGACCAACGAGGTCTTCGTCCGCACATGGGGTGAACGGGCCGGCGCTCCCCTGCCGGAGGAGTACTGGCCGCAGATTATTCCTGCGATTCACCAGACTCATCCCCACTTGTGTTTTATTGCCGAAGTTTACTGGGACATGGAATGGACCATGATGACCCAGGGGTTCAACTACTGCTATGACAAACGTCTGTATGACCGTCTGGAGCAGGAAACGGCCGAGAGTGTCCGGCAGCACCTGACGGCCGATCCGAGCTATCAGGACCGGCTGGTGCGCTTCATCGAGAATCACGACGAGGCGCGTGCCGCAGCGACATTCGGACCGGAGCGCATGTATACTGCCGCCGTTGTCACCTTCACCTTGCCCGGAGCCAGGCTTCTGTACGAGGGGCAAGCGGATGGGCGAGAAGTTAAACTGCCGGTCTTTTTGAGCCGTCGTCCGGCTGAGCCGCCGGATCGCAACGTACAGACGTTTTACCGGCGCTTGCTGCCGTTGCTGCGTATGCCGGCGTTGAATGAGGGACAATGGCAACTGTGCGCCCTGACCGGCTGGTCCGGTAACGAGAGCTTTCATCAACTGGCGGCCTGGTCGTGGCAATCTGATACCCAGCAATGTGTTATAGTTGTCAATCTGACTGATACAGCAGCCCAAGGTCGTGTACAATTGGTGTGGCCTCAGTTAGCCGGTCAGACTTGGGTATTTCAAGATAGACTGTCCGGAGCGGCCTTTGAACACTCCGGTGATGAAATCCTGAACGCGGGTTTGTATGTAGATTTACCCGCGTGGGGGTATCATTTCTTTGAATTAAGGTAGACGTCCGGTCGGTAGGTTTGACGACAACGACCGGCCCGGTACGTGACGAATTAGATAGAATCGCCAGCGGCAAGTCTGCCCTGGCGTTTTTTAATCCCATCCCTTTCCCACGGGATAATTTCCCACAGGAGTACGTAAGATGAGTGAAAATCTGAACCCGTTTGCAATCGCGCAAGCCCAACTGGACAAGGCGGCAGCCATCTTGCAGTTAGACCCCGACATGCATGCTGTTTTCTGCGCGAGCCGATGCGTGAATACCATTTTTCAATTCCGGTACGAATGGACGACGGTCATACCCAGACATTCAAGGGTTTCCGCGTTCAATACAACGATGCGCGCGGTCCGGCCAAGGGCGGTATCCGTTTCCACCCTGATGAGACCATTGATACAGTCCGCGCCCTGGCGGCGTGGATGACCTGGAAGACGGCTGTAGCCGACGTTCCCTTGGCGGGGCCAAGGGCGGCGTCATTTGCGATCCCCGCAAATTATCGTTGAACGAACTGGAACGTCTGAGTCGCGGCTATATGCGCCGTGTGGCTCCTATCGTCGGGCTGGAGCGTGATGTGCCTGCGCCGGACGTCAACACCAATCCCCAGGTGATGTCGTGGATGCTGGATGAGTACGAAGCAATTGCGGGCTATCATGAGCCGGGGGTGATTACCGGCAAGCCGATCACCCTGGGCGGCTCGGCCGGGCGTGGCCCCGCAACGGCAATGGGCGGAATGGTTACCATCCGCGAAGCGGCAAAGGCGTTGGGCATGACCTGGAAGGCGCAACGGCCGCCATTCAGGGCTATGGGAATGTCGGCGGGTTTGCCCATCGTCTGGCCCATGAAGTATTGGGCCTGAAGGTTGTCGCCGTCAGTGATGAATATGGCGGTATCTATAGTGAAGCGGGATTGGATCCTGCTGTTGTCAGTGAACACTTGCGCCGGGCGGGGAAGCTGCCCGACTGCCCCGATACGGACGGCATTACCAATAGCGAACTGCTGGAACTGGATGTGGATATTCTGATCCCGGCGGCTATTGAGAATCAGTTGACCGGCAACAACGCGCCGAACATCAAAGCCCGTATCGTAGCCGAGTTGGCGAATGGGCCGACGACGCCGGAAGCGGATCAGATCCTCAAGGATAAAGGCATCTACATCATCCCGGATTTCCTGTGCAATGCCGGTGGCGTAACAGTTTCCTACTTTGAGATGGTCCAAAACGCATACCAGTTTTACTGGACTGAAGACCTGGTACAGGAGCGCCTGGACACGAGCATGTCCACAGCTTTTTGGGCCGTTCACAACATGGCGACCGAGCGCGAACTGGAGACGCGCATGGCGGCTTATCTGGTTGCGGTTAATCGTGTGGCCGAGGCGGTGCGTTTGCGCGGCTGGGTATAAAAGTTGTTTCCTTTAACTGGACAGGTTTCCTAACCAGACCCGAAAGGAACGTTGACAAACCGCTCATTTTGGCTTAATGTTGGGGCTTGATGCACATTGTGTACCAGTTTATTTTTTGGAAAGACGTTGTCTAATTTATTGCAAGGAGAGAAATTACAATGAGACAAGCAGTCAAGATGCGGACTGTGCCCTGGTGGCTTATCTTAATCCAGGGTATCGCCCTCATCATTCTTGGTATTTTGTTCCTGACCAACCCCGGCTCGACAGCCCTGGCGGTGGTCACCGTGCTCGGTATTTACTGGCTTATCTCCGGTATCCTGGGCATCATCGGCATCTTCCTCAACAGCCATAACTGGTTCTGGAAGCTGCTGATGGGTATTTTAGGTATCGTCGCCGGTGTGTTGATCCTCCAGCACCCCGTTACCAGCACCCTGGTCGTCGGGTCAGCCCTGGTCCTCTGGCTGGGTCTGCTCGGTATCATGATCGGTATCGTCGAGATCATCCGCGGTATCACGGGTGAAGGCTGGGGCGAACTCATCCTTGGTGTTGTCAGCATAATCCTGGGTATTATCCTGCTGGCGAACTTCTGGGGCGTCACGCTCTCGCTGCCGTGGACGCTGGGTATCCTGTCGCTTATCGGCGGTGCTGTTGCCATCTGGCATGCCTTTAAGGCGCGCGGCATTCAAAAGGACATGGAAGCCGGTACCGACGAATTGACCAATCAGTACCGTGCAACCGTTGCCGCGGTTGATGACAAGATGGACGCTGCTGCGGATAAGGTTCGCGGTGCGGCCGCTGGTGCTGCGGCGGCTGGTGCTGCCGGTGTTGCGGCAGCCGGTCGGGCTGCTGACAAGGCTGGAGATGCAGTCAGTGATGCAGCAAGTTCTGCGGCCGATGCCGCCGGCGATGCGGTTGATGCCGTAACAGACACGGCCGGTGATGCGGTTGATGCAGTCGGCGATGCCGTTGATGGTGTTGTTGATGCAACGGCTTCAAGAACCGTTGGTATCTATGACAAGGCTGGAGATGCAATCGGCTCGTTGACGGCCGAAGACAGACTGGCTCTGACTTCCTGGGCCCAGGAAAAGGGGATCTCCGAGGCAGACGTCCAGAAGTTTATGGACTCCCCCTATGGTGACTTGCTGGCCCGCGGGAAGACACCGCTTGAGCGCGCTGCGCTGGCCCGTGAGTTGGGTGTAGATGAGAAGAAGATTCTGACCTACCTGAATCTGGCTGATTTGCAGCGGATTGACGGCGTTGGCGTCATCTATGCCTACTTACTGGAAGAGTCCGGTGTCGATACCGTTCGGGAATTGGCGCAACGGAATCCGGCCAACCTGGCAGCCAAGCTGGCAGAAGTAAACGATGTCAAGCACATCACCAAGCGCGTTCCGCCGCAGGGCGAGGTCGAGAACTGGGTCGCCCAGGCCAAGGACATGCCTCACGCACTTGAGTATTAATTAGCGTCTATCTCCGGTGCCCTCCGTGCCGGACACAATGCTTACAAAGCCCTTGCCCACCAATCGGGGCAAGGGCTTTTTTGTTGCCGAAGACTGATTATCCCTGTGCCCTTCCCACGCTTGTTCGCCGGTATGCCCACGTTGCGGAACTATTCACAGGTTACTTACGTTCTATTTACAGACTTTGCCAATAATGGGTAGTATTGAAACAGGACGGACAGACAGACACGTGACAAGAACAGAACATTCATCTACGCAAACGGGCGCGCCGCAAGGAGGGCTGCCGCGTTATGAGCAGCAGATGCGGGCATCTGGTACCCGGCGCCAACCGCTCAGCCTGCGCGCCGGAACCGCGCGGGCCGCGCTGTCTGGGTGACACTCCTTTTTGCTGGCGGCCGTCCTGGGCATGATCGGCGGCGGGGCTGTCTATCTGTATACGGGTGAACTGATCCTGCCGGGTGTGCATTCACTGGGAACCCTGCTTGGTGGGCAAACGGCCGATCAGGCAGCCGCTACCTTGCAGACGACGTGGAACTCCCAGACGATTACACTGGTGAACGAGAGCCTGTCGGTTGAAGTGTCTCCGGCCGATTTGGGTATGACGCTTGATGCCGCCGCTACGGCCGATGCCGCTTACTGGGCCGGACGCACGCTTGACAGCGTGAGCGCCATTCGCGAGCAGGGGCTGGATATCCTGACGGTTGCGCCTGTTTGGTCGTTTGACCCGGCTGTGGCCGAGGCGACGCTCGTCTCGCTGGCTCCGCAACTGGCTGTTGCCCCCACGGACGCGCGCGTGGTCATCACCGGGATACAGGCCGAGGCCGTTCCCGCGGTGGACGGGCGCGAACTGGATGTAGCGGCAACGATGGCCGCTTTACAGGCCGATCCGGCCGGTATACTGAAAACTGGCCGCCTGCCTCTCGTAACACGTTCTGTCCCGGCAGCCGTGCAGGATGTGTCTGGCGCAGTCGCTGAAGCGAATCGCTTGCTGGGCACGAGCGTGTCCCTGCGGGCGTATGATCCTTTAACGGACCAGACGGCCGTTCAGGTCGTTGATCCGCAGATATGGGGGCGCTGGTTATCGTTGAGCGTGGACCCGACCGTACCGGAAGGGTATCGCTGGACGGTAGACGGCCGGGCCGCTGAGGATTTTCTGGTTAGCTGGACCCAGCAGCAATTCGGTGACGGCCGTTATCTGGAGCAGGAGGAGACGCTGGCCGCGCTCAGCGAAGCCATCCAGACCCAGCAGCCGGAGGTGGCGGTTCGCGTCTACCACCAACCGACGCAGCACGTTGTCACGGCCGGAGAAACGCTATCCAGCATCGGCCGTGCCTATGGCATTCCCTACCCGTGGATCGAGCAGGCCAATCCGGGCATCAGTGGTTTGGTGGAAGGCCAGACGATCCTGATCCCTTCGCCGGATGTTATGCTGCCGTTGCCGCCTGTAGAAGGGAAGCGCATTGAAGTCAGCATTACCGAACAACGGGCGCGTGTCTATGAAAACGGGCAGCTCAAATGGGACTGGCCCGCCAGTACCGGCATTGACAGCAGCCCGACGGCCCCCGGCGTATTCCAGATTCAGTCACACGAACCCAACGCCTATGCCGGTAACTGGGATTTGTGGATGCCTTCGTTTATGGGCATTTATCGCCCGGTGCCCACATCCGATTTCATGAACGGGTTCCACGGCTTCCCCACTCGTGGTAATGCCCAACTGCTCTGGACCGGTGACCTGGGACATCCTGTTACCTATGGGTGTATCCTGCTTAGCTCCGAGAACGCCCAGACGCTCTTCGACTGGGCCGACGCAGGCGTCGTTGTCGAAGTTACGCCTTAAACCGCAGGGTCTGGGTGGTCTGAAGAAGCAGGTTGGCGGCGGCCCGAAGGCAGTCTATCATTGGGCCATGACCCAACCAACAACTGCTCCATACGGGGCCTGGAAATCTCCCATTTCGCTTGATTTAATGCTGGCCGGGACGGTCAGCTTGGCACACGTGATGGTGGACGGCGATGCTGTCTACTGGATTGAAGGCCGCCCGATGGAAGGTGGGCGGAATGTCATTGTGCGCCGGACGGCCGAAGGCCGCCTGAAAGACCTGACACCGGCCCCTTATAATGCCCGCACGCGCGTCCATGAATACGGCGGCGGGCAGGCAATGGTCCATGATGGTGTCGTTTACTTTCCACCAACTTTGCGACCACGCCTACCGCAGCAACCCGATGGCGAACCGGAAGCTCTTGACGCCGGAGGACAAGCTGCGTTGCGCCGACATGGTGATGGACAGTGCCCACGACCGCCTCGTCTGTGTTCGGGAAGATCACCGGCCGACAGACCGGGAGGCGATCAATACGCTGGTGGCTGTCCCGCTGGACGGTGGACCGCAGCAGGTGCTGGCCGAAGGCCGGGCGATTTCTATGCCACACCGCGACTCAGCCCTGACGGCCGTCAGTTGGCCTGGCTGTCGTGGGATCATCCCAACATGCCCTGGGACGGCAATGAACTGTGGCTGGCTGATATTGACTCGACCGGTGTACTGACGAACCGGCGTCTGGTGGCCGGCGGACCGGAGGAATCCATCTTCCAGCTGGAATGGTCGCCGGACGGCGTACTCTATTTCACGTCAGACCGAACCGGTTGGTGGAATCTGTACCGGCTGCAAGACGGTCAGGTAGAAGCGATCTACCTCATGGAGGCCGAATTCGGCATGCCCCAATTTGTGCCCGCTCCAGCGGACATATGGATTCGCCTCGCCGAACGAAATCGATTCAGTATTCCCAGAATGGCGAGACGACGATGGCCCGGCTGAAGACGGCAACCGGGGAGCTGGAAACGATTGATGTGCCTTTCGCTGTGGAATATCCATCCTACGGCAGCCTGCATGTAGACGGCCGATATGCGACCTACATCGGTTCCTCACCGACCAGTGGGGCGGTAGTGGTTCGACTGGATGTTACTACCGGCACGCACGAAGTCTTGCGTCGCTCAGGTGATGTGCCGGTGGACGAAGGATACATCTCCGTTGCCCGGCCTGTCGAATATCCGACGGCCAACGACCTGACGGCCCATGCTTACTTCTATCCCCCGGTAAATCAGGATTACACAGCTCCAGAAGGGGAACTGCCACACTGATTGTTACCAGCCGCGCGGCGGGCCGGACGTCAGGGGCCAGAAATTCACTGGAGCTGAGCTGGATGTACTGGACCAGCCGCTTTGCCGTGCTGGACGTCAATTATGGCGGCAGCACCGGCTTCGGCCGGGCTTATCGCCAACGATTGAACGGCAACTGGGGTATCGTGGATGTCGAGGGACTGCATTAACGGTGCGCGTTATCTGGCTGATCAGGCTTGGTAGACGGCGACCGGCTGATCATTCGTGGTGCAGGTAGCGCCGGTGGCTATACTCACTGTGCGCCATTGTCTTTCATGACGTATTCCAGGCGGCGGCCAGTTGGTTTGGGGTGAGTGATGCCGAGGCGCTGGCAGCCGACACGCACAAGTTTGAGTCACGCTATCTGACTGCCCATTGGACCATACCCGGAATTGTAGGATGTATATCGGGCACGATCACCCATTCATTATGCCGACCAGTGCAGTGCTGCCTTGATCCTGTCCAGGGACTTGAAGATGTCGTTCCTCCCAGCCAGTCGGGGAGGCGATGTATAAGGCAGCCTTTTGCGAGCGCGTCTGCCGGTCTCCTATGCGGTTTTGAGGGGAGCAGCATGGCTTTCGCCGCCCCCAATATCAAGCGTGCGTTTGAGGGTTGAAACTGTATTTGATGGAAAGGTCTTCTGGCTTTGAAAGCGCCGATCCGCTGGAACCGGTACCCATCGAAAACCTCAACGATTAAATTTGTTTCCGAAAGAAAAACGGGGCCGTTAGCAGGCCCCGTTTTGTTATGATGCTTGTTCAGCATGCGGCTTGTGGACGATCTGTTTGCGCTTCCTTGTCTGCATCCCTCAGCCAGATAATAGCTGCCGATACAAACGCCGCCGCGCCGATCTGGGCGATGATCCCCTGCCACGTGGCGTAGACGCCGAACCAAAGTCCGGCCCAATAGGGGATGGTAATACCGCGAATGGGCGTGATGCCATCCAGCCCACAGCCTGCATGACGTGGATGGTTTTGCCGACCATCGTCACCAGGACGATGCCGATCAGCACGCCGGTCCAGACCAACATCTTCTTGTACGGCAGGCGTTTTTGCAACTTGAAAGTCAGTACGCCGACGATTGCCACCGCGATGAGACCCAGCGCAACACCCTCCAATACGACGGTGGCACCCGCTTCCAGCGTCAGGGCTTGCAGGAACAAAACTGTCTCGAACCCTTCACGGTAGACGCTGGTGAATCCGAGCAGAATCAATCCGACAAGCTGCCCGGTTTCGGCCGACAGCAGATTGCGCTTCTTGGCGTGGAATCCGGCCATCCAGTCCTTCCAATAGGTTTTATGGAAGAACCAGTTTGTAATCAACAGGAAAGACACTGCTGATGGCGATGAGCGAGACGACGGCCTCCAGACGCTCGCCGAAGCCTGAGAGCTGCGAGATGATCTGCTGGGTCCACCCACCAGGTCAGGACGGTCGCCGCAAAAGCCAGGACAACACCCAGGACAATGGGCCGGCGATAATGAGCATAGGCGCCAACCATACTGGCCGTCAGGGCCGCCGCCGATGACAACGGCCTCCAGCTCTCTGCGGAAGACGATGATCCCGGAATTACTGATGATTGAGAACGGCGAACTTGGCAGATCGCCCAGGGTGATCTGGGCTTCCTCCAGAGCTGCATCCAACTGCTGGCGGATAGCCGCCACTTCGGATGGTGAGGCTTCGAGAGCAATGGCTTGCGCCAGTCCCGGCTGCCCGTCAAACCCCTGCCAGAAGAGGCCGTCAATCTCAGCCACCAATGGCGGGGCGAACGCCAGTAGGCGGGGCTCAGGGCCGGAATCAAAGATGGCGTACTCCTTCCAGTCGGGCTGATCGCCCAGCCAGGTCGCAGTCGCCCGTACTCACGGCTGCCTCTAACCTGATCCAGTACGGAGACCAGTACGTCGAAATCTGCATCATGCGTTCAGCGGTCCATTCTGATGGTATGAGTGATGACAACCTGTCCTCGATGGCCGAGATATCGCTTCCATCTGTTCCGGTATGTTACCGTACATTTACCTTGCGGTTGGCGTCGGTGCAGGTTGGTCGTGGCCTGGCAATTTGTGCAACCCGGTATATGTTTGATCCAGATCGATCTCCATCAGCGTGGGTTGAGGTCCGAAAATGCGGCGTGGCCCCAATCCATGAAGGTATCACGGTTTCCTGGACTTCCAGTTCAGTCATGACCGTATTACCCTCTACGCCAGCGTTCATACTTAATGGTACCAGGGAGAGGAACGAACCAGTTGACCCGCCCGTCGTGCCTGATCTTCCGTGAGACAATGGTGCAGCACGGAATCCTCCTCGTATGCCCCAGAGTCGGTGTGATGCGGCCGGCTGCTTGCCAGTCTCCGGTCATTACGGCCGGTAACAGATTGTTGATGTCGGCGGTCAAGGTATCGGCCGCCGATTGTCCATATTGATCGCTGTAGGCGGGGACCAGCATTTGCCAGTAAGCCGTAGCGACACCGGCTGATTCAGCCCGACGAGTTGCCAGTTCATTTGAATCAACTGCCGTGGTCATGTATTCAGCCATGCGGGCTTGATACGTATTCAGCAGGTCGGCGTCAACCTGAGCAAGAGCTTCTTCCACGGTGGTGGATCCCTCGGCCAGATGTCGCAGAGCCAGCGTGGCATCGGCATCGGGTCGGGAGAATCGTGTGCTGGGGCGGAACTCGCGGACGAGTAGCCATTGTCGTGCTGCGTCCGTATCTCCTTCCATGACGCTTTGTCGCGTCACCTGGTAGCTACCCCAGTTTATTGCGCTCTTAGCCAGACCACGGGCACCGGCCAACCCGATCTGATCATTGTTGGCGACGGCGACGGCGGCCTGGTCAAGGGCGGTCTGTAACAGAGCCTGACTTTCTTGCGGGAGTTTGTCTAACGCTTCGGCTGCTTCGGCGGCCTGGGCAACCAGGTCCTGCGCCGTTGCGCTGTCATCTTCAATAAGCAGGGCCGATTGAGCACTGAACAAGCTATCCTGGATTGACTTGGCAAGCTCCCAGGGTTCGCGTTCGGCTGCGGCCGCGGATGAAACTCTGACCAGCAAGGCTCCGGCACACAACATGATGACAAAGCCCCAAAGAAGACCGGTTCGTTTATTGACAAATCCCATACTACCATTCACCTGCATCTTGTTAGTTTTCGATCTGACGGCCTGATATTACTCGGCAGTTTCAATGTCCAGCAATGCGGCCGCCTGGCTTACCTGCCCGGCCAATGAAGTAGCCTTGCCCTGGGCTTCGGTCCCGAAGAGATCGACCTGTTCGGCCGAAAAGACTGTCCCGTTCTGCTCCTGCGAGTAGAGGTCACTGACATAGCCGCGCAAGTCTGTAAAGCCGGCCTCAATCTGGCCGTGCAACTCAGGCTCAGCGGATTGCACAACCGGCGATATGCTCTGATAGGTATAGTCCAACCCGTTCAGGATACCGTTGATATCAAACAGGCGGCTTGTACCGATAAACGCAGTGTCTTCCGCATCCTGACCGGCGACAAAGCTGGACAACTTCCATTGCTCGAAATATTCATTCATGGTGGGGATCATGACTACCAGAGCCGTGAACGCATCTTCCATGCTCGGTTCCCAGGCTTCGATGGAAGCGATCATTTCTCCCGTCGCCTGATCCAGCCCTGTACTGGCCGCCAGCAGGATGTTGGCTTCCGGCAGTCCTTCACCCAACAAAATGGCTCCGTCACTATCCAGGTCCACCGGCAGTCCGGTGAAATCTTCATTGGTTACCCAGATGGTGGGCTCCAACAGGCTGTGGAAGAAGTTGCCGGGGCTTTCCAGCGTCCGCCCATCAGGCAGTTCCAATGTCCACTCAAATGCTTCGGCCGGATCTTCCTCGGCGCTGGGACCGGCATCAATCCATACATCGTAGGAAGACAGGGACGGCACACCGGCTACGATACCTTCATCCAGCTCGTAATGAGTGCTGGCTTCCAGCCAGTTGTCCTTGAGCTGCGATACCAGATCCGTCAGCGTGGCTGCGTCGGCGTTCCAGGCGGCCGTATAGTCAAACCCATAACCGGCCATCAGGTCATAGTAAGACTGGGCCGTAGCGGCCAGAGCGGCCGATCCGGTTTTCATCTGCTGTGCGTTATCCAGGGCATACTCTTTTACGGCCGCCAGATCCACACCTGCGGGAACGGCCGTCTCGCTTGTATCGTTGACGGATTCGGCCGCTTCCTGGGTGGGGGCGGCGCAGGCGGCAAGCGCCAGCATGCCTGTCGCCAGCCATGCGATTACTATCTTCTTTTGCATCTTTTCCTCGCTCCGAGACGGCAGGACAACCTTGAGCACGCTGCCTGCCGGATTAATAGATTTGGTTTGTGTGAAACGAGCAGCTGCTTGGGTACATTGTAAGCGTTGAGGGGGAGTGCACAAGGGCCATGAGTTAAGCCCTGATTGGAGCGCGGTTAAGTTGATATATGTTTCAGTTCAGGGAAATATGATCACCGGTTAAATCCCGGCCGGAAATCGATTCCCTGCACCAATGGACTGGTAGTTATCAGATAAACAAAAGAGGCAGATCACCTAAGCGATCTGCCTCTTGGCTATGTGGTCAGTGAGTTACTGAAACCACATTCTAACTACTTCTACTGCTTATTGAATCTCGGACATCAACTCGGCCTGATTCGCGTTGGCATCCTCGGTCAGTTGATCCAGCGTCGCCTGCACGTCTGCGCCCTGCATGATGGCATTGAATGCCTCCTGAGCGGCGTCACGGACGGACTGGTAGGAGATCAACTGCGGCTCGTAGGTACCATACGGTAGCAGGTCCAATGCTTCCTGATACTGAACACCAATCGGTGATTCAGCGATGTAATCAGCCAGGAATGCCTCGGTGCCGGCGCGGGTCGGGAAGTAACCACTGATCTCATCCCAACGGGCCTGGATCTCGGGGGAGGTGTACCACTTGATGAACTCCCAGGCAGCCAATTCCTGTTCCGGTGCGTTGGCGGTGATCATGATATCGCCACCATACACATTCATGACCGGGTCGGCGGTGGTGTGCGGAATCGCAGCAACACCCCAGACATCGGGGTCGTGGCCTTCTTCCTCAGCAACGGTAGCAATGTCGCTGGCATAGAAAGGCATACCGGAAGATGAACCGGAGGTGAAGAGGGCGCGGCGAGCCGCGAACTCAGGATTGGGGAAGCCTTCAGTGAAGAAGTAGGCGCAACCGTCGTCGAGCATGCCCTTCAGGAAGGACATGGCGTCAATGGTTGCCTGGCTATTATAAACATAGCCGGTACCGTCTTCGGTCAGGATATCGCCACCAAAGGCGTAGGTCCAGGCGGCAACGGCCGAAGCGTCGTCACGCAGGATGTAGCCACCGGTTCCGTCGCCATTGGCTTCAGCAGCGGCGCAGGCCATCTCACGGAACTCGTCCGGTGTGGCCGGCGGGCCGTCGAAGCCCAGTTCTTCCAACCAGGTCTGGTTATAGTACAGAACTTCCATGGAGCGGTTGGGCGGGAAGCCTAGACGCTGGCCGCCGAAGGCCGGGTGGACACTCTGGTCAAAGAATGACGGGAAGAAGTCGGCGCGATCTTCTGCGCTCAGACCCCAATGCGGATCATCCAGGAATACATTCAGGTCAGCCAGACCATTGTTCAGTTGATAGAAAGCCTGGTCATTCTGGTAGCCAACGATCAATGCGGCCGGCAGTTCACCGGCGGTGATGCTGGCGTTAACCTTGTCACGGATTTCGTCATAACCACCCTGGGATTCACCGACAACAGTGATACCGCATTCGTTCGTCTCATTGAACTCAGCGATCATCTCGTTGAGGCCTTCCTCGCGGGAGTCTGTGTGGTTGTGCCACCAGGTAATGGTTACACCACGCGGATCGACGCCGGCCAACTCACCCTCAGTCGTGGGGGCGCAAGGATCCATTTCTTCCTCAGCCATTGCCTCTTCAGTGGGTGTTTCTGCCATCGCCTCTTCGGTCGGGGCCATTTCTTCGACTGCGGCCTGAACGGTGGGGGCTACTTCTTCGACAGCAGCCTGAACGGTCGGGGCTACTTCTTCAACAGCAGCCTGGACGGTCGGAGCAACCTCTTGGGCAGCAGCCTGAACGGTTGGGGCCAACTGTTCGGCTACTTGTTGGGCCTGGCCGCCACAAGCAGCCATGATCATCACGAGCGTTAGCGCCGCCACAGAAAGGACGGCAAATTTCATACGAGACATTACTTTACTTCTCCTCATTGATGAGTTGTCTAACAACATAGACGGTTTTCACTCTTTGCATTCAATAACATTTAGGACAAGACTTAACTTCAGATATTGGTGGAATTCGACAGAACTGCGCAAATTCCGAGACATCACCTCCTCGCTTGGGCATTCAAATGTGCCTATTCAAGGGTGTGGTAGGTATGACCCTTTCTTACCCCCTTGAGGCCTGAAGTAGCAATTCCTTCCGTGAACTGTTTCTGAGCCAGGAAGTAGATCAGGATAATCGGTAAGATCGTAATAACAGCCCCCGCCATTTGCAAGTTAAATTGCGCTCCTGCTTCATTAATAAATGAAAGCAAGCCATATGAGATTGGTCGCCATGTCTCTGTAGTTGTCACCAGAATGGGCCAGGCGAGTGCATTCCAGGCACCAATAAAACCAAACAGCCCGACGGTTACCAGTGGTGCCCGCGACAATGGCACGACCACCTGGACCATATAGCGGAGGTGGCCTGCGCCGTCAATTTGCGCTGCATCCCAAAGGTCCTCCGGTATCTGCATGAAAAATTGCCTTAACAGGAAAATATTAAAGGCGCTTGCCATGAATGGAATAGTCAGAGCCGGCCAGTTGTTTATCCAGGGAATAGGCCCGACACGACCTAACCATGACACCGTAATGAAATTGGGAATCCAGGTAATCGCTTCCGGCAGCAAGAGGGTGGATAGAATCAGCCCAAACAGGAAGTTCTTGCCGGGAAAACGCATCCGGGCAAACGCATAGGCGGCCATGGTACAGAAAACAAGTTGGCCGGACACCGTGATAATCGTAATTTTGATAGTGTTCATGAAGTACTGCGAGAAGTTGGCGTCGCGCCAGGCCTTTGAATAGTTGGACCAGTTGAGTGTGCTGGGGACCAGCACCGCCGGTGGCCTCGGTCAGATTCATCAAAGAAACACTAACGGTATAAAGAAATGGTACGATAGCAATGAGCGCCCAAATAATCAGAATGGTATAGAGAAGGATATTTCCATAGTTAATACGCCGGGCATCCGGGTGGATTTCCAGTTCGGCCGTATCTATCGTTGGTGGGGGAAACCAATGTATTAGCCATAGAACACTCTCCGCTCACCAACCTTATTATTGATGACAGTCAAAACAGTAACAATGATGAGGAGGAGAATAGCCAGAGCAGACGCATACCCATACCTTGTGTCGCGGTTAAACGTCTGGAAGATCAGAACGCTGGCTGTATCAGTAGTGCCTAGTGCTGCCCCCTCGCGCAATACGTAGATGTGATTGAATGCCTTAAACGTGCCGATAACCGCCAGCAACATCAGGAAGTAGATTGTTGGCGACAACATCGGTAGCGTGATGTGGCGGAATTGCTGCCAGCGTCCCGAACCATCTATCGATGCTGCTTCATATAATTCATTGGGGATGTTACCCAATCCGGCCAGAAAAATAACGATGTCGAATCCGACGTAGGCCCAGACGTTGTAGAGCACAATGGTAAATAACGCCAGGCTCGGCCCTGCCAACCATATTGGCAAATCCACGCTTTTACCCAACATCATCTGGAAGATACCGGTAGGCTCGTTGAGCCAGGAAAGTGGTTGCAGGCCGATAGATGTCAGGAGCGAGTTAATCGGCGCATTTGCCCGGGCAGAGAAAATGATGCGGAAGGCGGCGGCTGTACCGACCAGTGGGGCGATATAAGGTAGAAAATAGATGACACGAAAAGTTGATTGTCCCCTGAGGTTCATAAACAGGATGGATGCCATAGCGAGAGAAATTCCGAATTGCAAGGGGATGGTGAACATGGCAAAGTACACCGTGTTCAGGAGGCTTTCCCACCAGTCATCGTTGCCGGCGGCAATGGCGGCCGGTAACTCGGCAATAAAAACCCACGCGCCGATAGCCAGGGCCAGTGCCCCACCGATGCGGAGTAACATCCTTGTTGTTGATTGTGCCTGGTCAGCCCCGCGCCACAGTAAATAGGACAGGATCAACAGGACAGCCCCCGCGCTAATCACTATCAGTTCAGTCCAGATTGTAGGCGATTCACCTGTCTCCAGAGCGAGTGTGTAGGCTTTTTGAACTTCTGTAAAGGCAAGGTAGCCCAATGCCGCTGCGCCAATGATGAACAGCGTGGACTGCATGAAGTTTGAAAGGTAGTCACCCCAGTGAGTTTGGTGCGGAACCAGCCGGTTCGTAAGCACGATCAGGGCAATGGCGATGACCCCGACGATTAACATGGCCCAGAGCGCGGACTGGACGTCGGGCATTCGCCATGCTTCTCCCAGGAGTTGCCGAAATAGTTCCGGTGTTAGCTCCTGACCACGGGGAATTTGCTCCGGGATTCGCAGCATATGGGGGAGGAGCGTAAAAACAAAACGGGCAGCCAGCGCAATGGCGGTTCCTGATGCAATAGCGGCGGGTACCCAATACAGGGTTTGTTCTTCCCGCTCACGCCCCAGTTTGATGGCATCCTGGATGCGACGGAATGCCAGGTAAATGAACACTGCGGCAATCCAGAAGGCTAAAACATACGCCAGATTACCGATAGCCTTGACGTAGTTATCCAGACCCGTATAGCGACCGACGATTTTATTCAGCCCGGTTAGTGTGCTTTCGTAGATTGAGAAACCAAGAGGGAAAATACCAAAGACGAAAATGATCAGGAGGGCTGGGAACAGAAGCGCGTAGGCTAGTAGCGCTTCGGCTGCATCTCGTCGTTTACGACCTGACAACAACCCCGATTTCTGTTCAACAATTGGGGCATCAGCATCGGCCGTAGCCGGTTGTTGGGACGGAAGTGATTCAGAGGCCACGGCAGCATATCTCCCTTTTGCTTGGCGTCATAACCCTTGTACCATAATCACCATGGATGTTATCACCGTATTAACATGCGGTTATGATATTGTAAAAGAATGTTGACGCAAATTGTAGGACAAATCAGCCTTCACAAATGTAAGAAAAAGGCCGTCAATTGTTGTGCAAATTAGTGGTTTTGGGTGTTCTATGAGCTAACGGTCGCCGGGGAGGTAGGCGACCGTTAGCCTCGAAGTGGAGGAGGGAGTAGGTATACTAGATAGGCTCAACGTCTTCCGGCGACTTCTCCTGAGCCAGCAGGCCATTCCCCATGGCCTCTCGCAAAAAGTCGGCGTCAACGTTATGGATTCGCAATTCAACCAGCTTGTCCACTGACAGGTCGTCCAGTCCGGCGTCGCGCAACCCCCTAATAAAATTGGCGTCAACGTTATGGATTCGCAACTCCAGTAATTCATCGGGGGAACGATCGGTTAGTCCGGCCTGCTTCAAGTTGCCGACAAACTCGGCCGTCATGTTGTGGATGCTGAGCTCCACCAACTCGTCCAGCGAGAGCCCCTTATAACCCAGGTCCCGCATGGAACTGATAAATTCAGCATCTACATTATGGATACCCATTGTAATCAGGTCGTCAACTGACAGATCTTCCAATCCGGTCTCTTTCACTTTGTTCACAAACGCCGCGTCAACACCGTGGATTCCCAGAGCGACAATATCATCAACGGTAAGGTCCAGGCCCAGCGACTGTAGCTGGCGGACGTATTCCGGATCAATACCATGAATGCCCATGGCGATAACATCATCCAGAGGGATGTCTCCCAGGGCATCGCGCATCTTGTTGAGATAGGCTGCGTCTATTCCGAAGTTTCGCAACTGGATCGCCTGATCGATGACGTCGGCGCGCCGGCCCCGACTTTGCGGCGGTGCCATCCGCGGCGGACGGGGTGCGCGCGGTGGGCGAGGGACACGAAAGCGTGCCGGATTGGGTATGGGCGGCACACGGCCTGCATACAACTCCTCATGGAGAAGACCGCCTGCTCCATAGGCCTGCTTTTCGGCCGCTTTCAGCGCTTCTGTATCCACCGTGGGTTCGTTGCCCGCATCAAGAGCTTCCAGCAGCATTGTTGCCTCGGATACGGTGAGCTTACCCTCGGCAAGCATTTCCAATACTTGTTGACGTTCTTCGTTCATGCTACCTCATATCTCCTGAATGTGATTTGGTCGGGTAAGCCTCTGTTCTTCCCGGCGTACTATCGTAACCGGGACAACTGTGTAGCTGCTTCTTCCGGGGTGATCTCCCCCTGCTTCAGGGCATCCAGCACAGCCTGCCGATCTCCGGCTCCTTGTGTTGATGCCGGTTCCGAATCTGCTTCATCCGCCGGTGCCTCAAAGCCCATCGCTGTAATGACCTCATTCAGCCGGCCGCGAATCGTCCAGTAGGATACGCCCAATTCCCGTTCCATATCCTTCACGTTGCCCCGGTTCTTGACGAACACCAGCATGAAAGCTAGGTCTTCCGGGGAGAGAGCGCAGAACGGGCAGGGGGCGTACTGACTGCGAACGACCGTATCACATACGGTACAGGTCACCTCGGTAATAGCCAGATCGCCGCCACATGTAGGGCAGGACTCAAGAATTTTGCGCATCAGACATAATCTCCTTTGATGTTTGGCAGTATAAGCTAAAATATATGTGATGTCAACAAAATATTTGATAATTATCTCAAAAAGATTAGTTGGGGTCTGCCGCGTTATAAAATTTGGGATGCAGGACAAAATAAAAGACCGGCCAGATGGCCGGTCTTTCTTTTCACTATATTGCGGTTAAGAGCAGTGGGGGATGTTTACCGCCTCACCGCCGGTCTTGCGCGGTTTGCCCCGGCCCCGGTAGCTGGGCGCTTCCAGTACAAAGAAAGTGCAGCGCGCCCCGTCCAGCATCCGTGTTGCCAGGCGCTGGTCCAGTTCCTCAATCGCCATCGCGGAGGTGATCACGGTTGCCAGTCGGGCATTGTAGCGATAGTTAAACAACTGGTAGAGTTTCTCGCGGGCCCAGGCGGTGGCACTCTCGTCCCCAGATCATCCAGGATTAGCAGTGGTGCCCGCTTAACCTCGTCAAAGCGCTTGTCCAGCCGCGCATTGGCGCTGGGATTAAACGTTGCCCGCAGATAATCCAGGAAGTCAGGCACGACGACAAAGAGAACCGGCTCGCCGTTAGTCGCCACATAGTTGGCAATGGCCGCCGCCAGATGAGTCTTGCCGTTGCCGTAAGCGATACTGTTAAAAACCAGCCAGTCCTTCGGTTCATCAGCAAACTTGACCGCCAGCTCCAGCGCCCGGCGCAGGTTATCGGCCTGCGTCTTGGGTAGTTCGCTTTCACGCAGATCGAAGGTCTCGAATGTCTTGTCCCCGTGCAGGTTTAGCGTGGATAGATCGGACTGATCCTGGTCTATCTCCGGCCCGCCGGAAATCCGGCGCGGCGATATGGATGATGTCGGTTAAACCGGGGTCCACCATGCGTGAGCGCATGCGGATCTCAATTGCTTCCAGCTCCAGATTGGTGGTGATGACGGTCGGAAGGCGGTTGTTATAACGATGGTTGAAGATCTGGTAGAGTTTTTCCTGCGCCCATTCGTGTTGCTCTGGGTGCCCAGATCGTCGAGAACGAGCAAAGGCGCATTGCGTACCTGTTCAAACCGGTCATCGTAGCTTATAGTGGAGTCCGGACTGAACGTGGCCCGCAGATGATCCAGCAGGTCCGGCGTATTGACGAACAGAACCATGCGCCCCTGGCTGATCTGATAATTAGCGATCGCCGCGGCCAGATGGGTCTTGCCGCAACCGTAGCCGCCTTTCAATATCAACCAGCCTTGCGGATCCTGGGCATAGGCCATTGCCCGTTCGTAAGCCATTTTCAGATTGCGCTGTTTGGCCTGGGTCAGACCATGGCCTTCCGGAAGGAAACTCTGAATGTGCAATGCGCCAGCGCCCCAATCTGGCTGATTCTGAGCACACTGTTTAAACGTTCCTGTTCCTGTTCGGCCGCCCGACAGGAGCAGGGTACGGCTCGCCCAAATCCCGGGTGTTCCGGCGGCACATCGGGCACAACATAGCCCAACCCTTCACAGAACGGACAGTCCGGTTTGCCGATGCCGATCCGTTCCGGTTCGGCGTCAGTGCTGGATGACGTCTTTGAAGTCATCGGGGATTTGCCGTTGGAGGTCTCGTTGAGAATCTCGCCGACCTGTCGCATCCTGTCTCCCTTCCTGCCGCCAGCGTTCCAGAATGCTGACAACGTATTTCCAGCGGCGAACGTTGTTTGTCACCGCCAGCTTAATTGCTTCTTCAATCCACTGTGGCGGGTAGGTGTTCTCCGCCTCACGCAGTTCATCCGTCATAATCGGCGTCAATGCGCCGATGTTTTGTTCGTACAGCACAAAGATATTCGGCCGTTCCACCAGGAGTGTGATGAGTTCTTCCTCATCCGGTGACGGCCGCCATTCCCCACGGGTGATACCGTCCACGGCCGCGCGCCCCTTTTCGGTATTGAGAAAGTAGAGGTCCTGCATTCCCTCCGTCCCTTCGATGGAAAGATGGAGGAAGGTCCCTCGCGCAACGGCTCGCTCAATGCCGTCCAGCACGGCGTCCAGTGCAGCTTGCTCGGTCGGCCCCATACCCTTGAGCAAAACGGGGTCTTCCAGAAAGTCCGCCCGGCGCAAGTACCGTACACGCCGCTCCTGCTGGGCCAGCGCCCAGAAAGCATAGAGCGTCACCTTCAGCTCGGCCAGATTATCAATATCCGGGAGCAGGTCGCTGAAGAACAGATTGGGCACCGGAGTTACCCGCTGTTTGCCGTCTGGAAAACCGGAGAAGCCTTTCATCGGTCGCTCCTGTCTACAATTCGATCTCCTGCCGGTGGAGATTGCGGAACGTTGCCAGCTTGGCGTGCCAGAACAGGTCCACCGTGCCGGTAGGACCATTACGGTGTTTACCCACGCTAACCTCGGCAATATTCGGCCGTTCGGAGGTATCGGGATTGTAATACTCGTCACGATAGATAAACATGACGACATCGGCATCCTGCTCGATTGAACCGCTGTCACGCAGGTCTGATAGTTGCGGCCGTTTGTTTTGTCGCTGCTCCACGGCACGGCTGAGCTGGGCCGCAGCCACAACCGGGACATCCAGCTCACGAGCCAGTCCCTTCAACTGCCGGGAAATCTCGCTGACTTCCTGAACGCGGTTGTTGGACTGGTGTTCAGCCTGCATCAATTGCAGGTAATCAATCATGATCAAATCCACGCCATGCTCGGCATACAGCCGGCGGCACTTGGTGCGTAACTGCATGGGGCTGATGGATGGCGTGTCGTCAATGTATATGCTCGATTCTGACAGACGGCCGATGGCTTCCATGAAAATTCCCCACTCGTGGTCATGGAGTTCACCCCGGCGCAGTCGCTGCGAATCAATTCGTGTTTCGGCGGCGATCATGCGCTGGACCAACTGTTCGGCCGACATCTCCAGATTGAACATGGCGACGCGCTTGCCATACCGGCGGGCGGCCGTCAGGGCAATGGCGTTTTGCAGCGCGGTCTTGCCCATGCCGGGCCGGGCAGCAATAATGATCAGGTCTGACCGGTTAAGTCCGCTGAGCATACGGTCCAGATCGGTGAAGCCGGTGGGGATGCCGATGAACTCGTCGCCGCGCTCGCGCAGTTGCTCAATGCGCTCCATGTAATCGCTGGCGATCTCCTTGACCGGGACCAGATCGCGGTTGGTGCGCTGCTCGCTGATGCTGAATAGCGCCTGCTCTGACCGGTCGAGGACGACGTTGATATCTTCAACTTCATTGTAGGCCAGCTTGGCAATCGTACCGGCGGCGTTGATGAGTTTGCGCCGCAGCGCGGCCGACTCCACCAGACGGCCGTATGATTCAGCGTTGATGGACGTGGGCACCACATTCATCAGATTGATGAGGTAGGGTTCCCCGCCGATTTCATCCAGCTGTTCCCGTCGCCGTAGTTCCTCGGTCAGCGTCAGGAAGTCAATCGGTTCGTGACGTTCATTCAGGGCCAGCATGGCCTCGTAGACCCACCGGTTCGACATGCGGTAGAAGGCATCCGCCCGCAGGAAGTTGGAGACCTCGAACAGGGCGTCAGGATCGATCAGGAGAGAGCCTAGGATGGCCTCTTCAGCTTCAACACTATGGGGCGGGAGACGTTCTTCGATTGTGTCCATTTCTCGAGTTCAAAAAACAAAACGTGAAACGCGGTCGTTTCACGTCGTTTGATACACTGGCCCGGTTACTGCAACGCAGTAGCTAATTGCTATCTTCGTCGAAATCGTCAAAGTCAAGCGTGTTGAGGAAATCGGTAAAGGCATCCAGGTTTTCGCCGTCATCTTCACCCATCGGCTCGCTATCCTGCACATCTGATTCCGGTTCAACCCCGGCGGCGTCCATCACTTCCTCGGCAATGAAGATGGGCACCTTCGTCCGGACGGCCAGCGCAATGGCGTCTGAGGGGCGACAGTCAATTTCCAACGGTTCGTCTGCTCCGCTTACGGTGATATATAAACGGGCATGGAACACGCTTTCGTTCAATTCTTTGATCAACACATGGGAGACGGTTCCCCCCAATTCCCCAATCACGTTTTTGAGCAGGTCCTGTGTGAGTGGGCGGGCAACCTTCACATCCTGTAATTCGATGGTGATGGCGTCAGCCTCGCAAGGGCCGATCCAGATGGGCAATTGGCGTTCGCTATCCACCTCGCGCAGCAGGACAATGCGGTGTTGGGAGACCAGGCTAATGCGAATGCTGTCAATCACAACCTCAATCATGTAAAGACCCCTTGCGTTGCGCCTTTGGCGAAGGCGAGATAATCGGCCACTGTGCCGATAATTGCAGGAAATTGTACCACAACTGTAGCTACGCTGACAGGGTTTGAGCGGGGTGACGACCTGAATCTAGTGGGAGAGGATGACCCAGTCCTGCCCGCGTTGTTCCATGTTCAGGGTGGTCAGCCGGATGCTGGGAGCTCGTGTGGCAACCGCCAGAGCTTTATTGCCGTTGATCTCCAACTCCTGCAATTCATAATCATATTCGGCCGCCGCCCGGACGATCTTTTGATAGGTGATAGCCAGCGGGTCAATAAAAGTCCCGTTGCTATCGAGAATCCGGCTGACGCTGTCCAGCAAGACGTTGGATAGCTCATAGTTCCCGGCGCGCATGGCCTGGTCGGCCGTTTCCAGCATGATCTCCAGCGTAATGTTGATTTCCTCTTTCGGCCGTCGTGAAAAGTCAGCGGGATTGCCCTGTTCGCGGACGGCCGTGGGATGCGGCAACCAGGCAGTCAGAAAATAAGCCGTCGGATCATAAATTTGCTGGTAGCGCCGCATGATATCGTAGTAGCGGATCGTCGTTGCCAGGTCTTCAATCTCCGTATCTGACGGAGACAACCCCTGGAGATAGGTCAGCCATTCCGATTCCAGCGCATCCAGACTGACGTTGTAGTACTGGCGCAGATTGACATCTACGGCCTCAGCCGGAGTAAGCCCGTCGTCGCTGGTAACGTTGCTGTAGAATTCACGGAACGTGGGCCAGCCGTCCCGATCCACAAGGTAGCTAACAAGGCCGGCAGACTGCAGGTAGCCAATTTCATGCTGAATGGGGTAGAAGTCATTCAGTAGCTGCGTTAACGGGACATAACGGCCCAACGCCAGAAGAGCCGCCGAGCGCAGGTTTAAGTCCTCAGGTTTATAATGCCCACCGGTAACCCAGACCGCCAGCCCTTCCGCCAGAGGCGCAATGCGGCGCGGGGCAAAATCCTGGTCCAACACATGAACCGATTCGTGCGTCAACAACTCGTGTAGCCCGCCGCCGGCATAGGGCCGGTCCACATAGGATACGACCATATCACTCCCGGCGAACCCACCCTGACCGACGACCCGATCTATAAAATAGACTTCCAGCTTGTGGCTGGGCGTCATGTTCATTCTACTTGCGGCGTACTGAACAGCGCGTTCCAATTCTTCCAACAGGAGATCGAAACTGCGCGCCGCGGCCGTATCGCTGACCACATGCGCCACGCAGCAGGCCGTTTCAGCCGTTATCCATTCGGCTTCGACCTCGATCGTCGGCTCCAGGGCTGCGGCCTGAACTGTGGCGCTGAGGACCACCTCGTTGTTGGCAGGGTCCTCATCTCCCTGCTGCAGAATATCCGCCTCGTCCAGGAGCACCCGGATCTCGTGCTCGCCCTGCTGATTGGTCGTGTCCCAGGCCCATTCGTACACACCCTCGGCCTGACCGTTCCAGTTACGCCGTTCCAGCGGCCCGCTGGTAAGGGGCACGCCGTCCAGCCAAATCGTGGCGACGACTGAGCGCACGTCAATACTTTCCGGCACAAAGGGCAGGAGCTGGAAGGTTACCTTGTCCCCGGCGAAGATGTCCGGGCTGGGGTGCAGGATACTCCTCGGCGGAGATGGAGATCTGCAGATCTGCCGTCGGGGGATTCTTCAATCGGAGCCGTGGGTTGTTTCCGGGATACTTGTGGGCGGGTTCGTCGGGTCCACAACCGGCGGATTGGCGTCGGTGAATCAGGCGAATCAACGGTAGGGAGGTCAGTAAGGCGCAGTCGCTGTGTTCGGCACAGTCGCGACCACAGCATCGGTCGGCAGGGCCGCAGCCTGTGGTTCGATGCGCCCGAATCCGGCCGGCAAGCAACCAGGGCCAGCAACAAGTAGGCAGCGACAATTATCAGATGCTTCCGCATTGTTTCAAGTTATCCAGTACATTGAATGCCGCTAAGACGCGGCACCAGCAACCTCATCATTGTAATCAGTCAGTTGAACAGACAGTGTTTTCTAGCACAGACGTTCACATTGCCTTAAGCATGAGGGCCATGTCAACGCCGCTTACCCATAGCGCACGATTGATCGTATAATATCCTGAGTTGCCGCACATTTCCATTTTTCTGTAAGAAATAGCAATCCGTTAATAAGCAAAACCCCGCATTTTGGGAAGAGTTATTCGGGTTTGTTGTACAAACTTTGCCCAGTTACCGGCTGCATCGGTGTAAAAACCCGGTAGCTGCGGATAGGTTTGTATGACACATGGGATCCGTTTCGGCAACAGCGCCCTTGGCGCGACACCAACCTGTTTGACAGACAAACACACTAGCTTGAGGAGACCTTCATACACATGGCATATCAACATATCACCGTGCCCGATGGCGAAAAGATCACGTTTGCCGATGGGCATCTGCAAGTATCCGACAATCCCATCGTGGCCTTTATTGAGGGCGACGGCATCGGCGTTGACATCACCCCGGCTTCCATCCTGGTCTGGGATGCGGCCGTTGAGAAAGCATACGGTGGGCAACGCAAGATCGCCTGGATGGAGATTTTCGCCGGCGAAAAAGCGGCCGAACGCTACGACGGCAACTTCATGCCCGAAGAAACGTTTGAAGCCATGCGCGAGTATCTGGTCGGCATCAAGGGCCCGCTGACCACGCCGATTGGCGGTGGATTCCGCAGCCTCAATGTGACCCTGCGACAGGTGCTGGACCTGTATGCCTGTGTGCGGCCTGTTCGCTACATTCCCGGAACGCCCAGCCCGATGAAACACCCGGAGAAGATGGACATTGTTATCTTCCGCGAGAATACCGAGGATGTGTACTCCGGCATTGAGTGGGAAGCGGGCAGCGAGGACGCCGAGGCGATCATCCACTTCATCAACGATAATCTGGGCAAGGATATCCGTGACGGCTCAGCTATCGGCATCAAGCCGGTCAGCGAATTCGGCACCAAGCGTCTGGTGCGCCAGGCCATCCAGCACGCCATCAGCCACGGGCTGCCTACTGTAACGTTGGTCATAAGGGCAACATCATGAAGTCCGTTTCAGGCGGCTTCAAAATTGGGGTTATGAGGTTGCGGCCGAGGAATTTGACGATCAGACTATCACTGAAGACGAGTTGTGGGCCGAATATGACGGCATCACCCCGCCAGGGAAAGTCATGGTCAATGACCGCATCGCCGACAACATGCTCCAGCAGTTAATTACCCGCACCGATGATTACAGCGTCATTGCCACGCTTAACCTGAATGGCGATTACATGAGCGACGCGGCCGCAGCGCAGGTTGGCGGGCTGGAGTATGGCTCCCGGTGGCAACATCGGCGACGGCATTGCTTTGTTCCGAAGGCTACCTGGCACCGCCCCCAGTACGCGGGCAAGGCACTTCAGTTAACCCCAGCAGCCTGATTCTCAGTGGCGTGATGCTCGACTACATGGGTTGGCAGGAAGCGGCCGATCTTGTTGTCAAGGCCATGATCCACGACGATTGAAGACAAGACGGTCACCTACGATCTTCATCGCCAGCTTGAAGGCGCGACAAAAGCTCAGCACGTCGGAATACGCCAAGGCGATTGTTGCCAATATGTAAGATCGGGCAGAGTGCCTGGTTGATGATGACAGACCTCCGAGCTTCTCAAAAGCTCCGGAGGTCTTTTTGTTAGGGGACTGGTGCATCAATTGTCCCGAATTATACGTTTATGCAAATCAAAGACAAGTATCCGACCTTCTTTCGGCCGAATTTGCGAAGCCGAGACAACCTGCGCGACCGGTAGGCTGGATCAACCCGTTGGTACGAATGCCCCGTTTACCTGACCCTATGCCCCCCCTCCCGTCCTCACCATTGCCGGGTCCGACTCCGGCGGCGCGGCCGGCCTCCAGGCCGACCTGAAGACCTTGCGGCGCTGGGCGTCTACGGCATGAGCGCCGTCACTGTCGTCACCGCCCAAAACAATACCGCGTGGAGCAGGCCCACTTCCTATACCCCGGAACTGGTCGCAGCGCAAATCGATGCCGTTCTGTCAGACTACGGCGCGGCGGCGATCAAGACCAACTACATCGGCCGGGTGGATCTCGACTGAGGTTATCGCCGATCGGCTGGCGTATTGGCGTGAAGTTGAACTGACCTGACAGGTCGGCGAACTTTATTCGCATCAAGACCTGTCAGGTCTGCGCCTTCCCCGTTCATCCTCATTGATCCGGTGCTGGTCAACTGCCGCGCCGGAGCCGATGTTTTGCCCGGAAGTAACGGCCGCTTACCGCGATCTGCTGTTTCCGCTGGCGGATCGATCACCCCAAACCGGCACGAAGCAGCATTGTTGATGGACAGACCTTTGCCGACGACCGTGCTGGTGGCTGGCGTGCTGGCCCGGACTGGGCGCGCGGCGCGTGTTGCTGAAGGGCCTGCCGGACGGGGAAGGGGTCGTGATGTGTGGGAAAGCGGCGGTCTGACCTATTTCCCCATGAGCGTGTGGCAACAGAAAACCTGCACGGCAGTGGCGACACACTGTCGGCGGCCATTTGCGCCGGAGTAGCGCAGGATTAAATCACTCGACGAGGCCATTCGCCGGGCGCAGGCATTTACCCTGGCGGCGATTCGCGGTGGGGCGGACTGGCAGCTTGGTGCAGGGCATGGCCCGTTGGATCACCAGTCATCACCAGACCGCCCATCTGAGTTAATTACCGGCCGTGGGCAATGAAGCACTTCAACTACAGTGTCCATGGTCCCCGCAAAGCGTCCTACTGGCGACGGCGCAGATTTCTCCGCGTGGTGGACACTCTATAGCCAGGACCGGCGATGAAGCACCGCCAGCCTACCGCCTGCGCGCGAACTTCAACCCGTCCACAATCCCCATCTGGCACGATTACAGCCCCTGCTGATCCATGTGGACGCGCTCCACCGCACCGGATTGGGCCCTTCCCAGCGGGATCAACCAGTTCCGCTAATGGACATTCTGGAACGGCCAGTTGGCAGCGGCTGTGGCCTTGCGCGATCCCCGTCGCCAGGACCAAACGGGTTATCGGCCCTGCTTCACGCCGTGAATGACCCGACCGTCGAACACTTGCTGGATGCGGTGCGAGATGTGTTCCGGCGCCATATTCGGCGGATACTGGTTCGGTTGGACTATCCCTTCCCCGGTCACTCCGGCGTGCAGGCGGATGGTTGGGACCAGCGCGCCGTCCAACCCGCCCCTACGTGCCGGACTTGCTGGAGAGGTTCTTTCGCCCCATCCACACCGGTGTGGTCTATCCAGGTTGAACCGGCTGTTGCCCCGGCACCCGGTCCGACTTTGCTCGCCCCGCTTGACCCGCAGCGCCCGGCCGATCTACTGCCGTTGTTTAGTACCGTGTTGACCAATCCCACTCTCGATTTTCCTCCCGCCGGACGAAGCCGAGGCCGCTTTCTCCTGCGCGGGGTGGAGGCGTCTGCACCAGAAAGGATGGGTAGCGGAGCAAAGCGGCCGTCCGGTTGGCTTCGTGTTGTGGGGTCGGACAATGCCGAGATGCTGCGCCGATCCGGCATTGGCCGGCGTCTGGTTTGGCGAACCTGGCTGGCCCTTCGTGATGCTGCATTATCAGGGACCAGCGATCATACCGGGCGGCTGTTCTTCGGTGGTGTAATCCCTGAATGGCAAGGACGGGGCGTCGGTCAACAACTGTGGCAAGCTGCTTTACAAATAACGTTGGAGCGTGGTTGGACCGGTCTGACAATCGGCCCGGTGTGGACAGAAAACGGCCGGGCATTTCTGGCTAATCAGGGCAACTCCCATACAAACGGCGCATCTCCTTGAGCTTTCTCTATGATATACTCTTCCTAAACAATTGGCGATTGTAAGTCTCAGGAGATGCGCATGACTTACCAGGCCATCCAATCCCAGTATCTGGCTGCGCTGGAAACAATGCGGCAGGCGAGTCGATAAATGTCCGCCCGGACTATGGGTTGACCCTTCCTGCAAAATCCCTTCTGGTTGGTGGTCTACCACGCCCTCTTTTACACACACCTGTATGTCTACCCGACTGAGGCGGATTTTGTGCCCTGGGAGAAGCGGCGACCGGATATTCAGTTTATGGGGCATACCCCCTGGCGCCGCATGAGCCGGTGACCCCGGCGAACCGTATACGCAAAAATGCTGAATTTAGACCTCGTGGCGAGACGGTACGGGAAATCGTGCCGGTGCTTGATTTGACGACCGACTCCGGGTTTGACTGGCTGCCATTGGGTAAATTCGAATTACAGATTTATAGCATCCGGCATTTGCAGCAGCTGTGTGGGTGAGCTGGCTGAGCGGCTCAACACGTGCGGGAATAGAGATTCCTTGGGTGGGGCTGGTAGCCGAAGACTGATCTCAACTGTATAACCCTCGCAATTAAATAGTAGCCGGTCACCAACCCGATCATGTGCTGGCCCGTTATTAACTCGTGGGTCTGTTTCTCTTGACGTACACCTTATAATTGTTATAATAATCATTACGATGCGATGTGGTGGCATGAATGACACGCCCGTTAGCATCCGGAGGTCGTTCGTATGCGTATTGGCATGGTTGGTTACAAGTTTATGGGGCGTGCCCACTCGCACGCATACCGCACGGCCCCTACTTCTTCCCGTCAAGAGTGACATTGAGTTGGCGGCCAGATTTGCGGCCGGGACGAAGCGGCCGTGGCCGAATTTGCCCGGAGTCAGGGCTGGGAGTCCTACCACACCGACTGGCGCGATCTGATTGCCCGCGATGATATTGACGCCATTGACATCGGCACGCCCAACAGCAGCCATGCCGCCATCGCCATTGCCGCTGCCTGGGCCGGCAAACACATCCTCCTG
Source organism: Chloroflexota bacterium (assembly GCA_041390945.1). Lineage (GTDB taxonomy): Bacteria > Chloroflexota > Anaerolineae > Promineifilales > Promineifilaceae > Promineifilum. Next base: position 337,685 of record JAWKOY010000016.1, on the reverse strand, counting down.
GAAAAGCCGATGGCGATGAACCTGGACGAGGCGCGAGAGATGCTGGCGGCGGCGAAGCCGGTGGGGTTCGGCACATGATTGGGTTTACCGGCGCGTCCCGGCTATTGCCCTGGCGAAGGCAATCATAGATGCCGGAGATATCGGCGACATCGTGCATTGGCGGGCCGTCTATAACCAGGACTGGCTTTCCGACCCGATTACACCACGCTTCTGGCGCATGGACAAGACCGGGACGGGAGCCATCAACGGCCGCCCACATTGTCGATCTGGCTCATTATGTGGTTGGCCCAATCGATGCTATTACTGGTTCAGCCAAGACATTTATCACGGAACGGCCGTCGGTTGACGATCCCTCACGTATGGAGCCGGTTACGGTGGATGACTGCTTCGCTTTTCTGGCCCGCTTCCAAAACGGAGTGACAGGCACCTTTGAGAAGGCACGCGGGTGGCAACCGGCCGGCCAGCTGAACTACAACGACTGGGAGATCAACGGCACGAGAGGCTCGCTGGCCTTCAATCTGGAACGACTGAACGAACTCCAGGTGTTCTTCAGCGACGATCCGGTTGAGCATCGCGGCTGGCGCGTGATCAATGTCACTGACGGGCAGCACCCGTATGTCGGGGCCTGGTGGCCGTCGGGCCACATCATCGGCTGGGAGGAAAGCCACATCCACCAGATCGCCGATTTCCTGATGGCGATTGAGAATGATCAGCCCTGTACACCGGGCTTTGCCGTGGGTGTGCAGAACCAGGCGGTGCTGGATGCCCTGGTTGAGTCCGCCGGCAGCGGCCGTTGGGTAGACGTCGCTCAGGAGTAGCCTCATGACCACAGCCATCATCCAGGACAGTCAGCTTCCTTACTATCAGCAACTGTACGACATTCTGCGCCGCCAGATCACCAACGGATTCTGGAAACCGGGTGACCGGATGCCGTCTGAATCGGAGCTTATTGACCAGTATCAGGTGAGTCGCATTGTGGTGCGGCAGGCATTCGACATGCTCGTCAACGAAGGTTGGGTGTACCGGCGGCGCGGTCGGGGTACGTTTGTCACTACTCCGGCCATTGAGCAGGGCCTGACCCGCATTATCAGCTTCACCGAGGATATGCAGCGTCGCGGGATGCAACCGGGGACGCAGATTCTGTCGGCCAATCTTGAGCCGGCCCCGGCGGAAATTGCCCAGAAATTGAACGTGACGCCGGGTACGGAACTGGCCGTGCTGAAGCGACTACGCCTGGCCGACGACGAGCCGATGAGCATTGAAGTGTCGCACCTGGTGCACCGGCTGTGCCCGGGTATTCTGGAAGGCGACTACGCCAATACACCGCTACATGAGGCGTTGATGGATCGCTACGACATCCGTCTTGTGCGGGCCACCCAGGAGATTCGGGCTGTTATCGCCGAACGCAACATGGCGGCCCGGCTGGATGTTTCTCCCAAAGCGCCGTTGTTTTACATAGAGCGCATTAGCTATTCACAGTACGGCATGCCGGTGGAGTATCTCCAACTCTTTCATCGGGGCGACCGTTACGTGCTGTACAACGAACTGCGCAATTAGCGCGGAGGATTTTGCAGATGGACATTGTCTCTCTGGGGGAGGTACTCATTGACATGTTCCCGGCCGAGGTTGGCCGTCGTCTTGTTGATGTGACGTCCTTTCACCCCAAACCCGGCGGTGCACCGGCCAATGTCGCTGTTGCTGCACGGCGTTTGGGTGCGGAGTCGGCCTTCATCGGCAAGGTTGGCGATGATGCCTTTGGCGAGTTTTTGATTGACACCCTGCGCCGGGAAGGCGTCGAGACGCGCGGTATGCGCGTGGACGAGGATGCCCGCACGACGATGGCGTTCATTGCCTTGCCCGACGAGAACCACGCCGAGTTTGTTTTTTATCGTAATCCCGGGGCCGACATGATGCTGCGCGCTGACGAACTGGACGAGACTTTGCTCCATGAAGCGTCGGCGCTCCACATCGGCTCCATCAGCCTTATTGCCGAACCGGGTCGCAGTGCCACGCTGCACGCTGTGGAGACGGCCAAAGCCGGCGGGGCGTTGATATCCTTCGATGTAAATTACCGGCCCAGCCTGTGGCCGGACCCCGAAACGGCCGCTGAAACCATCACCGCCATGCTGGGGCACGTCCATCTGGTCAAGGTCAACGAGGACGAACTGGTTTTGTTAACCGGTACGGACGACCCGGTGGTCGGGAGCCAGATGCTTCTGGACCGGGGGCCTCTGGCCTGTTTGGTGACCCAGGGCGCGAAGGGTAGCTTTATGCGCGTTGGCGAAGAGGTGGCCTTTGTCCCCGCTTTCCCGGTGGAGACGGTGGACGCGGTTGGCTGCGGCGATGCCTTTATGGCCGGAGTGCTGGTCTGTCTGGCCGGTCACAAGTCCCCGGCCGATATCCCCGGCCAGAGTGCGACCAAGTGGTCTGACCGGTTGAACTGGATGACCTTGCGGCGCAGCCTGCGCTATGGCAGTGCGGTTGGCGCGCTGACTGCGCAGAAGCACGGCGTGATCCCGGCGCTGCCGACGGCCGACGAGGTGGATGCCTTCCTGGCTGCGGTTGCTTCTTGATTCATTTTACTTTTCACCCCATTCGATACAGGAGACACCTATGACACAACCAACAGTCCCGGTTCTTGACCTGGCGGCCCTTGAGGAAAAGGCCGTCGAGGTCCGCCTGGACATTCTCGACAGCACGACGCGAGCCGGGTCCGGTCACCCGTCCAGCTCGTTTTCGGCCGTGGAGGTTGTCCTGGCTCTTTATTTTGGCGGCGTGCTCCGCTACCGGCCGGATGATCCCCACTGGCCGGAACGCGACCGCTTCATCATGAGTAAGGGCCACGCGGCCCCATTGCTCTATGCGGCGCTGGCTCATGCCGGCTACTTCGACCGTTCGGAGTTGAACCGGCTGCGCCAGGTGGACAGCCCGGTCCAGGGTCACCCCATCCAGTACATGATGCCCGGCGTGGAAGCGACAACCGGCTCATTAGGGCAGGGCTTTCGGTCGGTTTGGGCAATGTGCTCGGCGGCCGTCTGAATGACCAGGATTATCGCGTCTATGTCCTCATGGGCGATGGCGAATGCGAGGCAGGGCAGGTCTGGGAAGCAGCCATGGCCGCCTCACACTTCAAGGCTGACAAGCTGACGGCCATCCTGGACTACAACAAATTCCAGGAAACCGGCCCAATCAGCCGCGAAATGGGACTGGAACCATTGATCGACAAGTGGCGCAGCTTCGGCTGGTATGTGACGGAAGCTGACGGTCATGACTTCACCAGCGTCCTTGATGCGTTCCATGAAGTCCAGCAGGTCGAGGGACAACCATCCATTATTATTGCCCACACAATCAAGGGCAAGGGTGTCTCGTTTGTGGAAGCCGATTTTACCTTCCATGGTCGCGCCCTGAATCCGGAACAGGCCGAACGGGCCAGGGAGGAGATCAATGCAAATCGGTAAGGAAGCCGGACTGAAACCCTATGGACTGCCTCTGCGCAATGTCTTTGGCGATGCGCTGCTGGCGGTTGCTACCGAGAATGAACGTGTCGTGGTGCTCGACGGCGATCTGGGGAACTCCACCAAGGCGGAAACGGTCCGCCATGCGTTCCCCGAACGGTTCTTCAATATCGGCATTGCCGAGAGCAACCTTGTCGGCGTGGGGGCGGGGCTGGCCGCCTGCGGCCTCATCCCCTGGATCACCAGCTTCTCGTCCTTCCTGCTCTGTAACGCCTATGACCAGATTCGCCTGGCGGTGGCTATGTCACGGATCAATGCCAAGGTTCTGGGCAGCCACGGTGGCATCACGTTAGGCAAGGATGGTCCCACGCAAATGGGCATCGAGGACCTGGCGCTGGTGGGCGGAATGCCGACCTTCGTCATGCTGGTTCCTAGCGATCCGGCGTCCATGCATGCGGCCGTCAAGGCGGCGACCGATTACGTCGGCCCGGTATGGCTGCGGTCCAGCCGGGTGGTGCTACCGGAGATCTACCCGATGGGCGAAGCGCCGTTCGAGATTGGCAAGGCCAATGTTGTGCGCGAGGGGCGTGATGTGACGATTATCGGCTGCGGCATTATGGTGGCGATGGCGCTGGACGCAGCGGCCGTTCTATCCCGCGAGGGGATTGAAGCCCGCGTGCTCGACATGCACACCCTGCGGCCGATGGATCAGGAAGCAATCGCCAAAGCCGCGCGGGAAACCGGGGCCATTGTCAGCGCCGAGGAACATCTGTTGACCGGCGGCATGGGCAGCAATATCGCCCGTATCGTCGGGTCCACCTATCCGGTCCCCATGCGCTTTGTGGGTCTGGCCGACACTTACACGGAGTCCGGCGATCCCTTTGACCTGCTGAAAAAGTATCATCTGACTGCGGCCGATATTGCCCAGGCTGCCCGTGAGGCGTATTTAGCCAAGCAGCAGTCGGGTAACGGAAGGGCATGATGCGCATCAGACAGGAACTGAGCCGCCGCGAGGCGGAAGGACGGCCGATCCGGGTGGGCGCCAGCGGTGCGGACTGGATGGGCAGCGGCTTTATCGCCGCAATGGCCCATGTGCCGGGGATGGCGGTGACGGTGCTGGCCGATGAGAACGTGGCCGCTGCCCGCGACGCATTCCTGAGCACCGGTGTCCCGGCCGACCAGATCGTAGAAGCCCATACCCCCGGCGCGGCGACAGACGCCCTGCGCGCGGGCCAACGGGTTATCACCGGATCGTACAGTCTGGCCGCGCAACTGGACGATGTGGATATTGTGGCTGATGTGACCTGGTCCCCGGCCATTGGCGCGGAGACGGCCGCAGCGTGTATTGAGCACGGCAAGGACGTGGTGCTTATTAACATTGAGGCTGACGTCACCGTGGGCCACATCCTGCACAAGAAGGCGCAGGAAGCCGGCGTGCTCTACACGGTGTCGTCGGGCGACGAACCGGGCTGCCTGATGGAACTGGTGGATTTTGTTTCCAATCTGGGGTGCGAGATCATCACCATCGGCAAGGGCAAGAACAACCCGCTTAACCCGGCCGCGACCCCGGACACAGTGGCCGAGTCAGCCCGGAAAGCCGACAAGGATCCCTATCAGGTTGCCTCCTACGTGGACGGCAGCAAGACCATGTTCGAGATGACCTGTGCTGCCAACGCCACCGGCTGCCGGCCGATGCAGCGGGGCATGATTGGCCCCGAAGCAACGCAGGAGACCGTCTCGCGTATCTTTGCCCTGGAAGAGGACGGCGGGATCACCAAATTCCCCGGCACGGTGGACTTTGTGCAGGGCAACTCCATGGCCGGAGGCGTCTTTGTCACGGTGCGCATCACCGATGACCGCATTCGCGCTGATCTGGAATACCTGAAGGTGGGCAAGGGAAACTACTTCACCTTCTTCCGGCCTTATCACCTCTGGTTCCTGGAAGCGCCGATCTCCATTGCTCGCGCCCACCTGTTGCAGGAGCCGACGCTTGTCCCGCTGGAGCAGCCGGTGGCCGACATCATGACCTTTGCCAAGCGTGACCTGGCTCCCGGCGAGACGCTGGACACATTTGGCGGCTATGATTTTCACGGTGTGATGGACGTGGCTGAGGCGGTGCGGGCCACCAATGCCCTGCCGGTCGGTCTGGCCCCCGGCGCACGCATGGTTCGGCCGGTAGCGACCGGGTCCATTGTCACCTGGGATGATGTGGCCCTGGACGAGGATAGCACTGTCGTCCGGCTGCGGCGCGAGCAGGATGCATTGTTTGCGCCGGTGACGGCTTAGGATAGCATGGGCACAGACGGCGAGCAGTTTACCAACCACACTGGCTGTCATTCGCCGTTTGTGCGCTGCAACCTGCAATTCGCACTTTTTCCAACAACCACTTAACCACCCGTAGGAGGTTTTTATGCGCATCGGAGTCTTTACCGCGCTCTATCAGCAGTTTGCATTTGAAGAAGCCCTCGACAAGGCGGTCGCCGCCGGTGTGACGGCCGTCGAGATTGGTGCCGGCGGTTACCCCGGCAGCCAGCATTGCCGTGTGGATGATCTGCTCGCCAGCGAAAGCGAGCGCAAGGCGTTCCTGGACGCCATCCATTCGCGCGGCCTGATCCTGAGCGCCCTGAGCGTTCACAACAATCCGCTGCATCCCGACCCGGCTGTCGCCCAGACGGCCGACGAGGTGCTGCGCAAGGCGATTCAACTGGCCCAGGCGCTGGAGGTGCCGGTGATCAATGGCTTCTCCGGGCTGCCCGCAGGCGCGCCGGGCGACACCATGCCCAACTGGGTGACCTGCCCCTGGCCGCCGCATTTCCTGGAGATCCTTGATTACCAGTGGAACACGGTCGCCATCCCTTACTGGACGGAGATGGAGAAGTTCGCCGCCGATCACGGCATCCGGATTGGCTTTGAGATGCACCCCGGTATGCTGGTCTACAACGTCGAGACGATGCTCCGGCTGCGTAACGCGACCGGCTCGGCGTTGGGCTGTAACTTCGACCCCAGCCATCTGTGGTGGAACGGCGTGGACCCGGTAGCGGCCATCCGCAAACTGGGCGACGCGATTGTCCATGTCCACGGCAAGGACTGCTACGTGGATGAACTCAATATCTCGGTCAACGGCTGCAACGACAACAAGCCTTATGGCGAGATCATGGACCGGGCCTGGACGTTCCGCAGCATCGGCTACGGCCACGGCGCGAAGGAGTGGAAGGACCTGCTCAGCGCGCTGCGACTGGTCGGCTATGATTACGTCATCTCCATTGAGCATGAGGATGCGCTGATGTCCAGCGACGAGGGCCTGTCCAAGGCCATTGCCCTGCTCAAGGAAGCGACGATGTTTGAAGCGCCGGGCGAGATGTTCTGGGCGTAGGTATTTGTTTTCTTCAGATGCAGCGCACTTTTTTGAAGTGCGCTGCATCTGAGCATGTCGAATGAAGATTTTCACCCCCAACCCCGATACCTGGCAGGAAGGACAGGGCTATCGCAAGAACCGGCTGTTATCGGCCGTGCTTTACGCCAGTCGGGAGCACTGGTGCAGATCGTCACCATCCCGCCGGGAGCCATGTCCCGGCTCACTATCATCAAACCTCGGTTGAGGTCTGCCATGTCCTGCGCGGCGAATGCGATATTGAGGTCAACGGCGAGCACCACACGCTTCGTCCGGGTGACATCATGCTTATGGAGCCGGGGGATGTCCATGCCCTGACCGGCACGGGTGAGGAGCTGTTTGAGCTGCTGGTCTTCAAGACCAATGCGGCCGATGGGGATACGTTGTGGGATAAGCCCGATCTGTTGGAGTCCGCAAATACTGCCTATGCGACTTTGAAAGAAGATGCGGAGGCTTGGCGTCAGCTACAAGAAGATCGTACTGAGTGGGATGATACGTTAGCTGATGGACTTGAGGATGTCTAGGCAGCGCCGCTTTGGACGACACGAGCGCCTAATGTTCAGACTAACAAACTGGTAGCATATTCCAATTTACTTGGTAGTCATTCCCACCGCCACCAGCACCTCATACCCCTGCGGGCGAAAATCCACCGGCCGCGCTTCCACCAGCCGATAGCCCAACTCTCCCAGACCAACCATATCCCTGGCGACCGCGCCGATCTCCCCAATAATCACCAGGGTGCGGGGTTGCATCCGCGACAGGCCGTACCACATTCCTTCCGTCAGGCCATTGGCCGGCTGGAAGATCACCACATCCGGCGCCAGGTCCAGGTCGGGCAGGACCTCTTCCTCAAAGCCCTCGTAGATGGCGACCGTATCAAACTCGTCCAGATTGACGACCATATCAGCCACGGCATCGGGGTTTGGCTCAATGACCACCACGTCGGCCGCTTGCCCGGCCAGCGCCGCCGTCAGCCACCCGGCATCGCCGGGAATTTGCAGAACCGTATCGTCCGATTGCAGGTCAGCCAGCGCCAGAACGGCCGTCGTCAGGCTTTCGGCCGCGGCCGGGTAGGCGGGATAGACCACGCCGGGAGAGACGCGATAGGGACGGCCGTTCACGGTGGTGATCAGGTAGGGATCGCCGATGAGCGCGGCGGCCGTCCGGTCGGGCAGGACGATGGCGACCGACACGGGGAAGTCCACGGCCAGTTCCGGCGGTTCCATCTCGTCCACCTCCAGCGCTGCCAGTAGCTCATCCTCATCCCCCAGCCGCAGTGTCAGCTTGCGCAGTTCGGGCAGGTCCACGTCCAGATAGGCGAGCGCCTCCTGCAAGACCGGATGAAGGATGGGGCACTCGCTAACGGGGATGATGCGTCGTTCTTTGGGGGACCAGTACCCCAACCCGCCATCTTTGGCCGGGAACAACACCGCCTCCCGCAGATACCCATACGGTTCCGGCGCGGGGACGATTGGGGCGACCGACGGTCGTTTAACCTTACCGACGCGCTCCAGTTGATCTACAACGACTGCCTGCTTGGCCGCTATTTGCGCCTCATAAGTCATGTGCTGCAGATGACAGCTACCGCAGATGCCGAAATGGGGACAGGGTGGCTGAACGCGATCCGAGGAAGGCTTGGTGACTTGCAGCAATTCGGCGCGGGCTGAACGTTTGCCGGATTGCCCGGTACGCACGCGCACCGTTTCGCCGGGGATGGCGTAGGGGACAAAGACGGGACGGCCGTCGAGATCGCGTCCCAGCGCCAGTCCGCCGTGGGCCATATCGGTGAGGGTCAGGGTTATTTCAGAGCCGTTCATAGGATGATGGGGGAACCTTAGCGCAAAGCTGCCGGTGCGCAAAATTCGGCCGGAATCAGGATCGGCCGCTGGCCGCCGTCCCCAACATTAAGCCTCTCTTACGGACCCTCTTTTGTGACCCAAGTCCTATTGCGACAGGGGGACGGGGCTGTTATACTTGGAATTGTTGGATTCATTTGATTTATTGGATAAATGACCGTGCCGAACGACCGTGTAGACTCTGACTTCCTCGACTATCTGGCGACCAACCATGTCTCGCCCGGTGCACAGTTACCTGCGCTCAGCGAGATTAGCGAGGAGGTGGGCGTCAGCGTCGGCAAGCTGCGCGAGCAACTGGCTGTGGCGCGGGGTATGGGTGTGGTCTCGGCCCGCCCCCGATTGGGCATCCAGCGGGAGCCGTTTGACTTCTCCAAGGCTGTTTTACCCTCCCTGTCCTTCGGCATGGCGACCGGCGAAGCCCAGTTTGCCCAGTACAGCAAACTACGCCAGGGTATTGAGATGAGCTTCTGGGATGAGGCAGTGGTCCTGCTGACCGACGAAGACAAGCAGCGCCTGCGCCGCCTCGTGGATCAGGCGTGGGACAAGCTGCACGGTGATCCAATCCACATTCCCAACAGTGAGCATCGCCAGTTGCATCTGGGCATTTTCAGCCGTCTGGACAACCCGTTTGTTCAGGGGCTTCTTGTCGCCTACTGGGACGCTTACGAGGCCAGCGAGCTGACCCGGTTCATGCGTTATCAGTACTGGGTGGAAGTCTGGACCTACCACGACCGAATTGTTGATGCCATCAGCCGGTGTGATTTTGCCGCCGGCCGCAAACTGTTGATTGAGCATTTTTCGCTGCTGCCGGAACGACCGGTAGCGGCGCCCAGCGCCTCTGTGCGCACCCCATCCCCAACCGCCGCTGATAAGCGTGGAGTATTTGAATGAGTGCCTTTAAAGAATTGGAGAATGAACAAGTTCGCCACCTGGACCTGTCGCGATATTGTCAGGTTGAAAGTGGCACCTCTGTTCGCGATGTGCTGGCAATCATGCGCCGCGAACGGTGCCGCGCCGTCCTGGTCACCGAAAGTGACCGGCTGGCCGGTATATTTACCGAACGAGACGTCCTGAGCAAGGTCGTCATGGAGGAGGGTGTTCTGGACGGGCCGGTAGACGCTGTCATGACCGCGAACCCGATTGCCATCACACCGGATACATCGGCCGCTGCCGCCCTGTGGCTGATGGATCAGAACCACTTCCGCAACCTGCCCGTCGTGGATGGTCAGGGCCATATCGTCGGTGATATGACCCATGCGGCCGTTATCACCTATCTGGCGAGCCGTTATCCCGAAGAGGTTCTGAATCGCCCGCCGCGACCGGAGCAGTATCCGCGCAAAGCCGAAGGAGGCTGAGAGACAACTTGCCGCAACGCAAGGACAAGAGGATTATGATCACGAACGAGTATGAATTTGAGGAACGCGATGCAGTTGTCATCCGTTTTGCCGGGGACTCCGGTGACGGCATGCAATTGACAGGTACGCAGTTTACCAACACGTCGGCCGTGTTTGGCAATGACGTCAGCACCATGCCTGACTTTCCGGCGGAGATTCGCGCCCCGGCCGGAACGCTGGCCGGCGTCAGCGGGTTCCAGGTTAATTTTTCCAACAGCGATATTCTGACGCCCGGTGACGCGGCCCAGATTTTGGTGGCGATGAACCCGGCGGCGTTACGAGCCAGCCTGCCCGATGTCGAGACTGAGGGCACGATCATTGCCAATACCGATGCCTTCACCCAGGCCAATCTGCGCAAGGCGGGTTACGAGACCAATCCGCTGGAGGATGGTTCTCTGAAGCAGTATGAGGTCATTGAGATTCCCCTCACGACGCTGAACCGCGAGGCGTTGAAGGATATTGAGGGTCTTTCCACCAAGGATAAAGACCGGTCGCAAAACTTCTTTGCCCTGGGTTTGGCCTTCTGGATGTTTGACCGCCCTCTGGAAGTGACCATTGATTGGGTCAAGAAAAAGTTTGCCAACAAGCCGGCCATCATGGAAGGCAATATCCGCGCTCTGGAAACCGGCTACAGCTTCGGCAATACGACCCGCATCTTCCAGCATCGTTACCGCATCAGCCCGGCCACCCTGCGGCCCGGTACCTACCGCAAGGTAACCGGCAACAGCGCCATGGCGATGGGTCTGGTAACGGCCGCGCGCAAGATGAACAAGCCGCTGTTTTACGGCTCCTATCCCATCACACCCGCCAGCGATATTTTGCATGCGCTGGCCCCACTGCGGAACTTCGACGTCCGCACCTTCCAGGCGGAGGACGAGATCGCCGCCATGGGGTCAATTATCGGCGCAGCATTCGGCGGCGCCATGGCTGTCACCGGTACCAGCGGTCCCGGCGTGGCCCTCAAGAGCGAGGCCATGAATCTGGCGATTGCCCTGGAACTGCCGATGGTGATTGTGAACGTCCAGCGCGGCGGTCCCAGCACCGGTCTGCCGACCAAGACGGAGCAGTCGGACCTGCTGCAGGCGATGTTCGGCCGTAACGGGGAAAGCCCAATCGCTATCCTGGCCCCGCGCAGCCCGGCTGACTGTTTTGACACTGCGATTGAAGCCTGCCGTATGGCGATTCGCTCCATGAGTCCGGTGATGATTCTGTCCGACGGTTTCCTGGCGAACAGCTCCGAGCCGTGGAAGATTCCCGACGCGGAAGACATCCCGGAAATTACGGTCGAGCACCCGGCCGGACACACCAACGGCGAAGCACCGTTCTTGCCCTATCTGCGTGATCCGGAAACGCTGGCTCGGCCGTGGGCCATCCCCGGCACTCCCGGACTGGAGCATCGTATCGGCGGCCTGAGCAAGGCGCCGGAAACAGGCAATGTGTCCTATAACCCATTACACCACGAGCAGATGGTACGGGAGCGGGCGCAGAAGGTTGCTTCTCTGGCCGACATGATCCCCGAACAGGAAGTGTTTGGCCCTGAAGCAGGCGAGCTGCTGCTGATTAGCTGGGGTGGTACTTATGGGGCTGTGCGGACGGCTGTTGCCCGTGAAGTACATAACGGTCGATCCGTGGCCCATGTTCATCTCCGGCATCTCAATCCGTTCCCGTCCAACCTGCGGGACATCATGAGCCGCTACCGCCAGGTTCTGGTGCCGGAGCTCAACGGCGGGCAACTGGCGTTTCTGCTGCGCGGCCGTTATGCCATGAATATCCAGTCGTATCCCAAGCTCCATGCCCGGCCGTTTACCATTGCCGAGATACGGAACAAGATCGAGGAAATGCTTGGCTAGTCCAGCGAGAAACCGACAATGACAGATACTATTCCTTTACAAACACTTACCCGACAAGACTTTGTCTCTGACCAGACGGTGCGCTGGTGCCCCGGATGTGGCGACTACGCCATTCTGGCTACCATTCAGAAGGTCTTGCCTGATATTGGCGTACCGCGCGAGAACATTGTGTTCATCTCCGGTATCGGCTGCTCCAGCCGCTTCCCGTATTACATGAACACCTACGGCATCCACAGCATTCATGGCCGCGCCCCATTGGCAACCGGCCTTTCCATCACCAACCCGGAGTTGAGCATCTGGGTGATTACCGGTGACGGCGATGGGCTGTCCATTGGCGGGAACCACCTGCTGCATGCCCTGCGCCGTAATGTCAATCTGAACATTATTCTGTTCAATAACCGTATTTACGGGCTGACCAAGGGTCAGTATTCGCCCACCTCTCAGGTAGGCCACAAGACAAAGTCGTCCCCGATGGGCACGTTCGAGCACCCGATCAACCCCACTGCGGTGGCACTGGCGGCCGAAGCGACGTTTGTAGCGCGCTCCATTGATGCCCATACCAAGCATCTGGGTGACACACTGCTCCAGGCTGCCCAGCATCACGGGTCTTCCTTCGTTGAGGTGTACCAGAACTGCGTCATCTTCAATCCCACCGAGTGGGAAGGCATTGATGACCGCCGTACACGTGACGAGAACATTCTCTACCTGGAACATGGAAAGCCGATGGTCTTCGGCAAGGACCATGACAAAGGTATCCGGTTGAACGGCTTCAAACCGGAAGTGGTGGATCTCGGTAACGGGATCACCGAAGACGACTTGCTCGTCCACGATGCCGAGTCGGTGGACCTGGGTTACATCCTCAGCAGCCTCCAGTGGCCGGTGCCGATGGGCGTTTTCCGGCAGGTAGAGGATCGGCAAGCTTACAGCGATAGCCTGATGGACCAGATCGCCCTGTCCCGTGAAAAGCGCGGCCCCGGCGATCTCAACCAGCTCTACCGGGCGGCCGACTTGTGGACGATTACTGCCCGCGAGCACGCGGACCCGGATATGGCCGGTGAACTGGCCGACAACCTGGATGAAGCCTATGTGGATTCCATGGACGAGGCGAACCAAAGGGAGATGACTCCCTTGCAGGTCCAGCTCATTGAAGACCAGCTCACGGCTCTGTCGCCCAATGCGCCTATTGAAGTTGAGGCATCTACATCACTGGTGAAAGCGATTCGCCAGATGAACACCCACAACATCGGTTGTGTGCTGGTGACGGATGATGACGACCGGCTCATCGGTATCCTGACTGAATGGGACATCCTGATGCGGGTTGCCGGGCAGGTGGATGATCTGGCCGAGGCAACGGTGGCCCAATACATGACGCCGGATCCCATCGCCGTCAACGGTAACCTGCCCATTGCCCATGCCCTGCATCTCATGTCCATCCACGGATTTCGGCATCTGCCGCTGGTAGATGACACCCATCGTCCGATGGGCGTGGTGTCATTCCGGGATGTTGTCCGTCATTTGAAGGAGAACCTCGCCTAGCGCGAATGTATTAGGTATTGAATATGCAGGCGCCGGTTCTCGTAGCCGGCGCTATGCGTCTATTGTCATATCAATGTGCGGATCGTCAGCCATTTGCGGCAAATCAGGAAAACCAGGCGAACCGCCGGAAGGAGAATATCATGGTTAGTGGCGTTGCCGAACGAGTGACCGAGGCAGCCGGTTTGCAAACCCGACAGGATGGGGAAGCCGTCAATGACTTCTCTATCGTCGTTGCCACCGCCAACGGAACCGGGAGCCAGACGTCAAATATGACGATTCTGCGATCCCTGTTCAAGATGGGTATCCCCGTCAATGGCAAAAACATTTTTCCGTCCAATATCCAGGGTCTGCCCACCTGGTACCAGATCCGTGCCAGCAAGGACGGCTATGTCGCCCGCCGCCACACATCGGAAATCCTGGTGGCATTCAACCCTGTCACGGTCAATGAAGACGTTGCTAATCTGCCGCCGGGTGGCATGTGTCTCTATAACAGCGATTGGCGATCCATGCCCCAGCGCGATGATGTCACGTTCTACGGTGTCCCGGTAAATGAGTTCGTCCGCGACACAGGCATGAAGGGTAAGCTGAAGGACTATATCTCCAATATGGTCTATGTCGGCGCTCTGGCGCAACTGCTGGATATCCCTCTGAATCAATTGGAAGAGGCCTTGTCGTTCCTGTTTAAGGGTAAGCAGAAGGTGGTTGAATCCAACATGGCTGTAGTTCGGGCTGCCCATGCGTGGACGGCCGAAAACATCACCAAGGTTGATCCCTTCCGCGTCGAACCGATGGACGCCACTGACGGTTTAATCATGATGACCGGCAACGAAGCGGCCGCTCTGGGAGCCGTGTTCGGCGGCGTGACAGTCGCCTCCTGGTATCCGATTACACCCTCCACCAGTTTGATTGATTCGCTGAACGGCTATCTGCCCCAATTGCGCCGCGACCCGGAAACCGGCGAGGCGACGTATGCAGTCATCCAGGCTGAAGACGAGCTATCAGCCATCGGTATGCTTATCGGCGCGGGGTTTGCCGGCGCACGGGCCATGACCGCCACCTCCGGTCCCGGTATCTCGCTGATGTCTGAGTTTGCCGGGCTGGGCTATTTCGCCGAAGTACCGGCCGTTATCTGGGATATCCAGCGCGTGGGACCAAGCACCGGTATGCCGACCCGCACCGGCCAGGGCGATATTCTCTTTACCTATTACCTGGGCCACGGAGATACGAAGAACGTCATTCTGCTGCCGTCGTCATTGAAGGAATGCTTTGAGTTCGGCTACAAGGCGTTCGACCTGGCCGATACGTTGCAAACACCCGTGTTTGTCCTCAGCGATCTGGACCTGGGCATGAATAACTGGATGTCGGAGCCGTTTGAGTATCCGACAGAACCGATCAAGCGCGGCAAGGTGCTGACGGCCGAGGAAGTAGCTGAGAAGGGGTTCGCCCGTTACAAGGATATTGACGGCGACGGCATCCCCTATCGCACATTGCCGGGCAACGAAAACCCACTCGCGGCTTACTTTGCTCGCGGAACGGGCCATAACGAAAATGCGGTTTATAGCGAGCGACCGGAGGACTGGGAGAGCAACATGAAGCGGCTGGTTCGCAAGTTCGACACAGCGCGCCACCTGGTTCCCGGCCCGGCGATTGATGAAGCGCAGGATGCACCGTTTGGCATTATCGCCTTCGGTACCACCGCGCCGGCCATTGAGGAAGCACGAGAGCGTCTGGCAGAAGCGGGTGTTGAGACTAGTTTCATGCGCCTGCGCGCCCTGCCGACCAACGGTGAGATCGCTGATTTCATTCGTCGCCACCCGCACAGCTATGTCGTCGAATTAAACCGTGACGGCCAGTTGCATACAATCTTACAGTCGGAACTGCCCGAACTGGCGACAAGGCTTATCTCGCTGGCTCATCTGGACGGGATGCCCCTGACAGCCCGCTGGATTGTCGAGGCCATTGCCGCACATGAGCAGCAAATGGCGCAGTCATCCGCCGGTGAGTAATTAATTGCAGACTACCTAGATCGCAAGGGAACTATCACATGGAACCTAAATCCGCCCGCACACCAAAAGTAAATTCAATCGGGTTGGCTCACGCCGATTACAAGGGCCGTCCCTCAACGCTATGCCAGGGTTGCGGCCACAACTCGATTGCCAATCAGATTATCCAGGTCGCTTATGAATTGAGCATTCGGCCGCAAGAAATGCTCAAGCTCAGCGGCATTGGCTGCTCCAGCAAATCACCGGCCTACTTCCTGGGCCAGAGCTTCGGCTTCAACAGCCTCCACGGCCGTATGCCCTCCCTGGCGACCGGCGCGCTGATGGCGAATCATCATATGCATGCCATTGGCGTCAGTGGCGACGGTGATACCGCCAGCATCGGTATGGGTCAGTTCAAGCATATGCTGCGCCGTAATATCCACATGGTTTACATCGTGGAGAATAATGGCGTCTATGGCCTGACGAAAGGACAGTTCTCAGCCACGGCCGATGAAGGCCAGAGGCTGAAATACGCCGGGGTGAACCGCTTCCCGCCAATTGATATCTGCATGGAAGCGATCCTGTCCGGTTGCGGCTTTGTCGCTCGATCCTTTTCCGGCGATGCTGGGCAGGTCCGCGAGTTGCTGAAGGCGGCGCTGAGCCACCGGGGAACGGCCGTGCTGGACATCATTAGCCCCTGCGTGGCCTTCAATAACGACGACACGTCCACCAAGAGCTATAGCTACGGCAAGGAGCACGAAGTTCCTCTGCATGCCATCGACTTCGTCCCCAAAGCAGAGGAGATCCAGATTGAGGCCTATGAGCCGGGTGAGATGCGCGTGGTGGAAATGCACGACGGTTCACTCATCCAGCTTCGCAAGCTGGAGGCCGATTACGATCCGACCGACCGTATGGGAGCCATGCACCGTTTACAGTGGGCGCAGGAACAACAGGAGTTTATCACCGGACTGGTCTACTACGATCCCGATCGGCAGTCGTTGGCTGAGGAGAGCAATCTGGTTGATGCGCCTCTGGCATCCTTAACAGAGGAAAAAATACGGCCGTCGGCTGAAGCACTCGACAGCATTATGGCCGGCCTTATGTAGGCAGGGCCTGGCCCTAACCCAGCCAATAAAAAATCCCGCATGGAGCCTCCATGCGGGATTTTAATTTCCCTATATCTGTCTTATACGAAAGCTGCCGATTACGATCCGGTATCTTCCACGCTGAGTAACTCAACCTCAAAGATGAGTGTTGATCCCGGCGGGATAAGCCCGTTGTCGGCATCGCCATAAGCCAGTTCGGCCGGAATGACCAATTGACGCGTTCCACCGACCTTCATCGTAGCCAGACCCTCGTCCCAGCCCTCAATGACGGCGCCGGTCCCCAGCGGGAACGAGAAAGGTACGCCACGGTCAAATGAGCTGTCAAACTTGAGCAGGCCATCCTGCAACCAGCCGGTGTAGTTGACGGTAACGGTCTGGCCCTCTTGGGGCATTTCGCCGTCGCCTTCGATGATGTCATAGTACATCAGGCCACTATCGGTCGTGGTGTAGTCAGACTCGGATACCTCGGTCGGCAGCACAAGCGGCAGCGCGTCCACGAGTTCCACTTCCATCACCAGTGTGGCATTCGGCGGAATACGGCCGCCGCCGGTCTCACCCAGCGCCAGTTCGGGCGGGATGATAAGCTGGCGCTTGCCGCCAACCTTCATGGTCGAGACGCCTTCGTCCCAACCGGGGAAGACACCCTGCTCGCTGCCCAACGTAAAGGTCAGCGGTTCGCCCTGAGCGGTGGAGGAAGCGATATAGCCCATACCGTCCTGTACCCAGGCGGTGTATTCAACAACCACATCCTGACCTGTCTCCGGCACATCGCCATCACCTTCAGTGATGTCATAATACTTCAGACCGCTGTCGGTTGTGGTGAAATCTGCCTCATCCAGTGCGGTCGGTACCGGTGCCTCGACGGCACTGATGACCTCAACGTCCAGCGTAATCGTGGCGTTGGCCGGAATCACACCACTGATTCCTTCTTCACCAAAGGCCAGATCAGGGGGAATGACCAGACGAACCTTGCCGCCTTCCTTCATCGTCAGCAACCCTTCCAGCCATCCGGCGAACAGATCATCCTCTGTGGCTGTAGCAACGATAGGTTCGCCGTCGCTATAGGTATCGGCGATAAGCGATCCGTCATCCAGGGTGCCCAAAATGTGCATGGTGACGATATCGCCTTCCTGCACGGCGCGCCCTGTGCCCTCGGCCGTTTCGTAGATACGCAGACCGCTGGCTGTCTCAATTGGGTCTCCCAGGGTCGGGTCAATCGTCGCGGTGGCGATCACGGCCTCAGTCGCTTCGTCACCCTCAGACGATGCGGGGGCTTCGGTATCGGCAGTTCCTGCCCCACCTTCATCCGCCGTTGTGTCGGCCGATGACGCCTCGCTGGTTAACTGCGCGGCTTCTTCTTCCGTGACAGCCGGCCCACAAGCAGCCAACATCAACACGACTGCCAATAACGCAGTCCAGATTACCATTAATTGTCGTTTTTTCATTCCGTGTTCTTCAGCTCCTTCAAATCAGTTCGTGCGGCTGAACCGCTGCACTGGCAATTATATAATACTATCTTTGCCTACCTTTATTCGCCACTTTCACCATCACAAACTCACAATTCGCGGCCCATTGGCCCCCGTCTCTAACCGCCCTATAATCCAGACTTTGATGTCACCGACGATTAACGCCAGATCGGCACTCGCTTCACGCTTTCTGGTTGTTGCAGCCTTGCTGATCTTCTTCTGGTTGGCTGTTTCCACCGCGCTCGACAAGTCGCCTACAAACGACGAACCGATTCACATGACGCGCGGCGCGGTCCTGCACCAGAGCCGCGACTTCTCCCTTCAGGTCGGTCATATGCCGCTCAGTCACTGGTTGATTGGCGCGTTGTTCAGCACCGAGCCGGACCTGCCCCGCATCCATGATCTGGCGAGTTGGCAGACCGGCGACCGGCTGGATATGGCCGATGAATTCCTCTGGCACAGCGGTGTGGATGTGGACCGGCTCAGCTTCTTGGGCCGGATGCCGATCATCTGGTCGGGGCTAATTCTGGGGGCGCTTCTGGCGCTCTGGACAACCGCCGTGGCGGGCCAAACGGCGGCAAAAACCGGCGGCGGTGATCGCGCAACGCTGGCGGCACTGGGCGTGGTCATGACGCTCTACGCATTTTCCTCCAATCTGCTGGCTTCCGCTTCCCTGGCGACAACGGACTTCGTCACCACCGTGACCTACTTCGCCACGGTTTGCGCGTGGTGGTTCTACTGGCAACGGCCGCAATGGAAACTATGGCTGGCGACCGGAGTGTTGCTTGGCGCTGTCCTGGGGTCCAAGCTAACCGGTTTTCTGCTGGTGCCCGTCCTGTTGCCGCTGGCCTATGTCTATCCGGGCAAGCGACGCAACTGGTGGCGTCCGGCGCTTATCTGGCTGGGGCTCCTGCCGGTGATGGCTCTTTCCCTGTGGGCTATCTATGCCTTCACTGTGGGGGAGTGGGCCGGGCTAACACTACCCGCACCCGCCTATTGGGAGGCCTGGCAATCGGTGTTGACTCATGTGGAGTCGGGGCATCAGGCTTTTCTTATGGGGCAGCTTTCCGAAAAGGGCTGGTGGATTTATTTCCCGGTCAGCTTTCTGATCAAGACGCCGGTCGTCTGGCTGGGGCTGATTGGTGTGGCTCTGGTCCTTCTTGTTCGCCGGCGAATTTCCTGGCAGGTGGCGGCGTTTACGCTGCTGCCGTCGGCGGCCTTGTTTGCCGCGGCCATCACCAGTCGCCTCAATATTGGCTATCGTCATATCCTGCCCATGATACCGTTCCTGCTGGTCTTGATTGGGCACGTGCTGCCGGCCCTGTGGCCCCAGCGCATGGCTCGCTGGGTCGTGGGGATCGGCGTGGCGCTGACTGCCCTGGTTGCGCTCTGGATTCACCCCAATCATATCGCGGCGTTCAATCTGGCGGTGGGTGGCCCTACCCAGGGATACCGGTATCTGGGCGACTCCAATTTGGACTGGGGCCAGGATTTGCGTGCGCTGGCCGAACTGGTCACGACGGCGGAAACGCCAGTGTTCTGGTCCTTCGCCGGGTCGGCCGATCCGGCCTACTATGGTTTAACCCCGCCGTCCCCCTTGTCTGGAGCCGATGGGCTGGGGGACCCAACCTTTAGCCCGGCCAATCCTGCGCCGGGACGCTACGCGATCAGTGCCACCCATATTCAGGGTATCCTGGCCGAGTCGGATTTATTTGACTGGTTCCGTCGCCGGTCGCCGGACAGTTCGTTGGGCTACTCCATTCTCATCTACGATGTGGATGAGACCACACCCGGCGTCTGGATTGCCCAATGTGCCAACCCCGTTCCGGCCCTGGCACCGGAAGCGGCCGAACAGTTGCTGGGCGTTACCGGCGTCCGGCACATGAGCGTGGATTGCGAGCAAACGGAAGTCACGCCGGTCGGAGAACCGGGGTGGACCATTGTGCCGGGTTTGGAGAACGGCGATGATGTGGTCTACCGCCATGCTTCTTCATCACTGGCTCCGGCCTATACCGTGCGGTACGCTACGGGCAATGTGACATCTGAATCGCTGCAAACCCATGCCACCATGACCTCCGGCGCGGTCCTTGATTTACCGCAAGCCGTAGGTGATGCAGCCGAGCTAATCGGTTACCAGGTGGAGGGCAACCGGTGGCTGACATACTGGCGAGTTACGGCCGTCCCGGACGCGCCGCTATCGATCCAGGCCCATTTGCTGGATGCCGGCGGCACTGTGCTGTCTGTGGCCGATGGTCTTGGTTTTTCCAGTGATCAATGGCAGCCCGGTGATCTGTTAGTTCAGCGCTTTGATTTTGGTGATGCCACAGGCGGTGTTGCTCTGGAAACCGGTCTGTATAACTATGTAACGCTGGAATCGCTGGGGTCTCCGTTGCGACTGCCGGTTCCAACGCAGTAAGATACCCGGACGAATCATTTGGCTATGTCATCCCGAACCCATCGCATTCTGCTGGCTGTCATCCTCGGCATTTATTGCCTGTTAGCAATCGGCTATGGCGTCACAACGCCCCTGTTCGAGACGCCGGATGAGCACCTCCACTTCTTCACAGTGGACTTTATTGCCCGCGAACATCGCCTGCCCACAACACAGGATGCCGGATTGATGGGGCAGGAGGCGGCCCAACCGCCGCTTTACTATGTGCTGGGCGCGCTGCTGATCAGCCCGGTGGATACGACGGGCGCCAGTGAGCATCTCTGGGCCAATCCGCGCACGGACACTTCGGC
Organism: Chloroflexota bacterium; assembly: GCA_041390945.1. GTDB lineage: Bacteria > Chloroflexota > Anaerolineae > Promineifilales > Promineifilaceae > Promineifilum. The sequence continues at coordinate 316,907 of JAWKOY010000016.1, read as the reverse complement.
CGTGGCCGGACAACTCTGGACCAACCCTCGCGCTGACCCCGGTAACATTCGCGGTGAAAGCCTGGCCGATCCTCCCATCAATGTCGCCATGTTTGTCCATCCGCCGGATGAGGCCTGGCCGTGGCAAGGCTACGCGCTGGCTGCCCATCTGTTACGGCTGCTCTCGATGGTGTTTGGGCTGGGGACGTTACTCTGCATTCATGCCGCCGGGCGCGTGGTCTGGCCGGATGATCCCGGCCGGGCGCTCGTGGCGACCGGTCTGGTGGCGTTTTTGCCGCAGTTCGCCTTCCTGCATGGTGCCGTGACCAATGACGCAACCATCACTTTCTTCAGCGCCGCGGCCATCTGGCAACTGCTGCGTCTACGTTTGCAACCGGCCACGACCGGCCGTTACCTGCTTCTGGGACTGACCATCGGGCTGGCAATGCTCTCCAAGGCGGCCGGGCTGCTGTTGCTGGGTTATTCGGTGGGTGTGTTGGGGCTATTGGCCTGGGTTCAATCCGACCGGCAACGCTGGCGGGAAACGGCGCGGGCGGCCGTCCTGATTCTGATTCCCGCTCTGTTGGTCGGCGGCTGGCTGCTGGTCCGCAACTGGCAGCTATATGGCGATATAACGGCCGCCAATCAGTTTGTGGAGATTGCCGGGGGTGTGCGGCCGTATTCGCTGCGTCAGGTCTGGAATGATATGGACCGGGTGTGGCTGTCGCTGTTTGGTCTGTTCGGCTGGATGAACCTGCAAGCTCCGGCATGGCTCTACATTGTCTGGAACGCCATCGTCGTTGCGGCCGTTGCCGGTGGGCTGGTGGGATTGTGGCAGGCTTTTCGCAATCGGGAAACCAGGCAAACACGACCCTGGGGGATCGCCTTCTGACCTTCCTCCTGCACCCGGCCACGATTCTGCTGGGGTGGTTTGTGCTGGTGGCGCTGGGCTGGTTGCAGTTCATGCTGCGGACCCCGGCCGACCAGGGACGGCTGTTCTTTCCGGCGCTGGTCCCCTGGCGCTGGGTGCTGCTTATGGTCTGAGTCGCTGGCCTCGACCGTGGGTGCCCACAGGGGCGCTTGTCGCGGCGCTGATTACGTCGGTCTATAGCCTTCTGGTGGTTATTCCTACTGCTTATGCCGAACCGCCTGTGGTCGCGGCCGTTCCCCCGGAAGTTGCGCCGCTTGAGATGGCCTTCCCGGAGGGGCCGGAACTGGTGGGGGCGACAGTCGATACGGCCGTTGCCGGACCGGGGGAGTGGGTCTGGACTTCGCTGTACTGGCGTTTGCCTGACGGATTACCGGACGGTGCGCCGCTGGCTTATCTGGAGCTGTTCGGCCGCAATTTTGATCGCATCGGGCAACTGATTGCCTACCACGGCCGCGGTAATTACCCGGCCACACTCTGGCCGGAGGAAGGCGTTATCGCCGACCGGCTGGCGGTGCGGGTGGCGGAATGGGTGGAGAAGCGCCGGTGCTGGCCCGCGTTGCCGTCAAGCTATCGGAGGATGCCGACAGCGTGGACATCGGCACGGTTAAGGTCATTCCGGAATCATGGCCGGCGCTGACGAATGAACCGGTTGCCCAATTGGGCGAAAGTATCCAGATCGCCGATTTGAAGCTCTCCATGGATACGGTTGCGCCGGGCGAAGACGTGACTGTGGATGTTACCTGGCAGGTGACATCTCCGCCGGGTCCGGCCCTGCTCCATGCCTTCCTGCATGTGGGCGATCCCACCCAGGCGCCGTTGGCGCAGCATGACGGCCCGGTGATGGGTGATGATTACCCTGCTTCTGTTTGGGATACGGGGGAAGTCTTTAGCGAGACACTGACGTTGACGCTCCCGGCCGATCTGCCGCCGGGCGAGTATCCGATTCAGCTTGGGTTGTATGATTTTGCCACGGGCGTTCGCCTGCCGGTGTTAATTAATGGCGAGCGTCAGCCGACTGATACGGTCCCAGTTGGTTGGCTGGCAGTTAGATAGGCCAACTGCAACGCACTTCTAAAGAGTGCGTTGCAGTTGAATTTATTTCACAACCAGCTTGTAAATCGCTACATCCCCGTTTGTCTGGCCTTTCGGATCGCGCATCCCGACATACACCTCTCCATGAACATCCCGGCCATAGGTGGTAATGGGGATCGGCGTTTGACCTACCCGTTGCGATTCCCATTGGCCGTCGGCATTTTGGGACAGAGTCCAGATTCGCCCGGTGCAGAAGTCGGAATAAAGATATCGGCCGCTGAAGAAGGGGTATTCACTACCGCGATAGACCACGCCGCCGGTCAACGAGCATTCACCATTTGAATGATCGAATTCATAGACCGGGAACGTGTAATCTTCACTGGTCCCGCAGTTTGCAAAATACTGGTCAAACTGGGGAGAATCCCACTTGGACAGACCGCGATAATCAACTGTGCCCTCATAGCAGTGCCAACCGAGGTTGGCCCCGGCATCTTTGTTCACGGACAGGACGTCAATTTCCTCACGAAGCCATTCACCCACATCAGCCACAAACAGTTTGCCGGTGGCTGGGTCGAAGTCAATTCGCCACGGATTTCGTACGCCGGTGGCCCAGATTTCGTCACAACCACTGTCACCGGTGAACGGGTTGCCGGGTGGAATGGTATAGCCGCCTTCGCCGCAATCGGCCTTGGTTAGCCCGTTCCCATCCACATCAATGCGCAGGATCGAGCCCAGCATAGTGCCGCGATTTTGCGAGTTGTTGAACGGATCCCCCGGCACGGTTGTGGCGACATAGGGATCAGGACCACCGTCGCCAATAGGGATATACAGATAGCCGTCCGGCCCAAAGGTCAGATCCCCGGCATTATGAACCGGGCTGGGCACGTTGTCCCATCGGGGTTTCTTGATGACCATCAGGAATTTCATGCTGTTGGGGAGGGCTACATTGTTGTTGACAGGGTTAACCGTTAATTGAGCAATCCGAAGGTGCTGGATGTCCGTGTAGACGATGTAGAAATAAGGCGTCTCAGGGAAGTTGGGGTGGAAGGCCAATCCCAATAAACCCTGTTCCCAGTTCAGATCAGAGGTTACATCGTTGCGAATGTCCAGAAACGGCGTGGGATCGATGGTCCCATCCGGCCAGACGATGCTAATAACCCCTTCGCGTTGAACAACAAACAATCGCTCATCCCCGGCGTTAGCGATATCGGTGATAGTGTCGGTTTTGAATCCCTGGGCAAATTTGTCCAGCTCCACGCTGGGCGCGCGTGGGGCGCTAACTACGGGCAGGAAGAATCGGGTTCCGGTCGTAGCCGCAGGGGACGACTCGCCGGCTACAGCATCCGCGGCCGAACCCCGGTGCACATCTTTATTCAATAACAATACGGTCAGACAAATTGGAATAACCAGCCATAACCAGCGCCAACGCCGGCCCCATTTAGCTCCCATATCATGGGTCTCCTATTCAATGATGTGAATCAACTCCCTGGGTCAAAGAACAGGGGTGGCCTGTGCTGATCCACGGACAACGATGAATGTGTGAATTTTAGAACGAATCTCCCGGCCTAACAACAACCGGTGATCGGACTGCTGTCGACTATTGCAGTTCGAGCACCAGCGGTTCGGATACCAGACCCTTTGTGCCGTAGTGGTTGTCAAACACGGCCGAGATAATGTTGATGCCGCCGGGCGTTCCCGAATGACTTAACTTGACCGGAACCTCCACCGTTCCCATCGAGCCGACGTATGCCTTGTATTCCCGGTAGGTGAGGGCGTTGTTGGCGTCGAAGGGTTCCAGATTGTGGCCGCCGCCCGGCACACCGTCAGTGAACAACCCGGCTTCCACGACCATGACGGTTACGGGCTGCAGCGGTGGGCCGCTAACCAGGATGACCTGATCGGCCGAATCCACAACGGCCGGAGTGGTGACACCGACCACTTCAAGTTCCGGTCGTGGGGCAATACCGTCATGCAAATTCACATAGGCCCCGGCGACGTTGCCGGAGTCCGGCATGCGCGAGATCTGGCCGGTTAACACCGTGCCATCATCAAAGGTCAGCGTAACCGTTGAACCTACCAGTTCCAGCCCACTGACGCTACCGGATTCACCCGGCCCCGGTGCGCTACTGCCCTTGATACTGGTCGGGTCCACATCCACCGAGAAACTCAGGTAATCGCCGGGATCAAACCCCTGATAGTCCATGACCAGGACATCATAGCCACCGTCATTGGGTGCCTCGAAATGGTGGGCAGGCGACCCTACTCCCTGACGGCTGTCAACGACCACATCCTTGGCAACGAAATCCCCCGCCTGCCCTTCCGGATCGAAGACCATCTTGGGAAAGATGGCGGTGCTGAGATCGACCCGCAGTTGGGTTATTCGTTCCGCGCCCAGGGAAGTATTCTCCAAAACGAAGGAACCCGTGTTGAACGTGCTGGCGTTCATCGGCTTGAAGGGCGTGATCTGGAAGACGGCCGCCGCACTATAGGGTGTTTGGGTGGGGGTGGCCGGTGGTGTGGGCGAAGGATCGGTCTGGATAATGGGCAGGTGGGCGGTGCGCGTGGCTTCAGCCGCCGCTGCGCTATCAACGGTGGCGGCCTGGCGTGAACGGGGCAGGCCCAGGATGCCCAATACCATGGGAATGACCATTAAAAGCGCCATGGCGCCGTAAAAGATTCGTAACGCTCGTTTACTCATAGCGTGTAACCTCGGTTAAGGACCGACGGGAGCTCCCGGTAGGTCCAGGGATAATGCTGCGTTGTCAAGGGATATTCCGGCCTGGGTGGCGGCGAGTCGCTCCCCGGTGGTTGGATCGTAAACACCCACCAGAACACGCCAGCCCGGCTCGACCGTTTGCCCCGGCGTGAACCAATGGACATCATGGATGATATCCCCGTTTTGCCAGATCGTCGTGGGGCTTAATCCACTATTAGGGACGCCATCAGCCTGGGTCACCGGGTTGCCATTGCCGTCTACCAAATGAACAAACACGGTGTAGTCAGTGGTTGTCGATTGCAGAGACTCCCACCAAAGGACAACAGCCGGACCCTCTGTTGAGGGGTCTATCTCCACCTGAACCAGCCGGAACAGATCCCCAAATACAACCGGGTCCGCCAGTGATTGTGGTGGAACAAGCGGCTCAGTTGGGCGAATAGTTAACGTTGACACGACTGCGGGGTCTACCGGCACCCCGTTATGCTGGGCGGCTAATGCGTCCCCCTGCTCGCTAACCCCAACCTGTACCGAAGCCAGCGTGGGTCCGTTTAATTCCCCGCTGGGGATGAGTGTCAGATCATCCCGGAAGATCACTCCCGGTTGCCAGCCGCGTGTCGGGTTTAGTCCGTTACCGGGGTAGCTGTTGTTTTCGGCCAGCTTGATCCAGCCACCGGGATCGGGAACCAGGATTTGAGTGGAGATGTCGAGGTCGGCCGTTAGTGGTTGGGCCGCCTCCCAGTAAAGTGTTGCGGTTACCGGCTCGTCAATGACGGCCGACTCGGCCACAGAAACGCCGTGCAGGATCAGACTGTCGCCATAGGTGATATTCACCGGTTCAACACCAGCGGGCAGACCACCGGTTAGTTCTGTTGCCTGGGGATAGAGCGCGGGTAGATGGAACACCAGCAGGCCGAAGGCAATGACAGGCGGAACGGCCGTTGCCGCGAGACAGGCGACTTCCTGTCGCCGGGGTATGCGCCACCAGCGCGAGAAGCCCACCGCCACCAACCAGGCCAGCGCCGGAAGGCCGGGCAGCCACCAGCGCCCTTCCGGTACCAGGAACCCTGCCTCCTTGACGGTCAGTGCCTTCACGGCGAAGTAGAGATAGCTGATACCGGCAAACCCAACCAGCACCAGAACCGTAGGGCTGGTGAGGAAGGTGCGTAAGCGGCCGGCGAATGAAGGGTCACTATTTTCAGCGGATGCTGCCGGACGAACCACCCAGCCCAACAGCGCCACAACCACGGCCGCCAGCCAGAACAGATACAGCCAGTCGGGGCCATAGCCCACGTCCCCGGCGCTCCAGTCCAGCCAGTAGGACCGCCAGATTTGGGGCAGGAAGGGGATGACGTGGGCGAAATCCGCCGGACTGAGAGCCAGCACCCGGCCAACCGGCAGGCTACCTGACAACCCCAGCGTATCACGCATGCGTACCGTGTTGAGCGCCAGCCATCCGGCCCATAGCGGCACAAGCCCGACCAGCGTGGCGATTGCGTATTTCAGGGTTAGTCCCCAACGGCCGTAGATGAGCAGGCCGGCGAGCAGCACCAGACCCAGGAAGGCCAGCACAAAGACACCGTTGGCCTTGGTCAAAATGGTCAGAACACCCAACAGCCCCAGACCCACATAAAGCAGCGCCGGTGGTGGATTATTTGGTTGTTGGCGCTGGCGATTGAGCAGGAGCAGCGCATAGGACATCGTTAAGGCGGCCGTTGCCGCCAGAGGCATGTCGTTGTTCACCGATCCGCTGAGATGCAGGTAGCCGGGCTGGAAGGCCATGATGCTTGCCATGAGCAGCCCAACCCAGGGCGACACGATACGGCTGCCGGCGCGGAAAAGGGCGGCGATGCCCAGCATGCCCAGCAGCGCCGCCGCCAGCCGGCTGGTGTAAAGCAGCGGTGTCGTCTGGGGGGTGATGTGAACAACTGGGTTCAGATTGCCGCGCGGTGTGCTGAGGTAGTGGGGATTCTCCTCCACAACAATCGGCGGTGGCGGATTGACATCAGATGGCGGTACGGGAATGAGCAGGCCTACCAACGCCGCAAACGAGAAGTAGACGGGCGGTTGATGCCATTCGGTATAACGCACTTCGCTGTCTACCAGCCCGCGATTGGGCAGGCCACCAATCTGGCGCATGACCTGGATGTACTCAAAGTTGAGCAGCTCGTTGGGCGTGGCGTGGGCCGGGAGGCGGAATGCCATCCAGACGGCCGCCAAAAAGTAGAGTAACAGCAGGGCTGTAGCCAGCCAGCGATAGCGGATAGATGTCGGCATAGGCGCGGGGCGGCTCGTTTACGGCCGTCGGGTGCAATTATACCCGCTTGCCCGCCGGGGCGTGAATGCCCCGGCCATTCAGGGAATCGCGGGATTCCCGACATTGCGATTGAACCACCGCGCGCTATAGTTACGTCCCTATGAAAGCGGTTATTACCGGAGCGACCGGATTTGTCGGCAGCGCCGTGGCGCGGCAGTTGGCAGAAGACGGTATTGAGGTTCATGCGCTGGTTCTGGACGGATCGAATCGGGAACGGCTGGACGGTTACCCGATTACCTGGCATATAGGCGACATCACCAATCCCGATCTACCGGAAGATCTGTTTGCCGGCGCAGACTGGGTGATTCATGCGGCCGGAATGCTCGGACGCGCCGGGGTGGCCGAGGAGACCTACCAACGAATAAATGCCGAGGGCGTACGCAATGTGCTGGCGGCTGTGGATCGTGCCCGGTTGGCGGGCAAGACCCCGGAGACCCTGCGGGTTCTCCATGTCAGCAGCGCGGGGGTGCTCGGCCCGGTACGGGCTGATGCGCCGCAAGCCCAATTTAACGAGACAGCTCCACTGGCCCCCAGCAATGCCTACGAGCGCAGTAAGGCCCGGTCGGAGGAATACGCGCAAGAATTTATTGCCGGAGGGCTGCCGGTCGTTATTATGCGACCGGAGTTCATTTATGGTCCGGGCGATGTGCATGTGTTGGGATTGTTTCGGACCATCCAGCGTGGCATCTTTTTCTACATCGGCGACGGCCAGAACACTTGCCATCCCACCTACATTGATGATGTGGTTGAAGGTTTCCGGCTGGGCCTGGAGCGTGGCAAACCGGGGCAGATCTATCACATCACCGGCCCGCGACCGATGACTTTCCGGGAACTGTCGGAGACTATCGCCGACGATCTGGATGTTGCCCAGCCGCGTATCCGAATGCCGGTGCCGGTTGCCCAGGTTGGCGCGGCCGTTCTGGAAACGGTGGGCAACGCTACTGGCCTGCCGGTCCCGCTTAGCCGCACCGGCGTGGCATTCTTCAGTGAGAGCCGCCGCTCAACCTACGCCCGCGCGGCGAAAGAGTTGGGCTATGAGCCGCACATCGACCTGGACGAAGGCATCCCGCGGACTATTGCCTGGTATCGTGAGACGGGGTTGCTGTCCTGATTTGTACGCAAGTTAGTGAAGCCATAAAGGAAGGTAAATAATGTGCACGCGGACGTTATGGAACACGAATAACCTGGCGGTTGTCGTCGGCCGATCAATGGACTGGCCGGAATCCACGGAGCCGAAGCTCCATATCTTTCCACGCGGGATCAAACGGGACGGCGGCAAAGTCGTACCTGAGACAGTCATTGAGGAGAATCCGGCCCGGTGGACTTCCCGGTACGGGAGCATCATTACCTCCGCCTATGGTATGGGCTCGGTGGACGGCATGAACGAAAAGGGTTTGGCGATGAACCTGCTTTTCCTGACAGTCACTGACTACGGACTACGTGACTCCAGCCGGGAAGGGGTCCAGGCGGGGCTCTGGGGTCAATACCTGTTGGACAATGCGGCAACCGTAAGCGAGGCGCTGGAATTAGTCGAGGGCATCCAGCCGGTTTTGGTTGAACACGCGGGCAATGAAACCTTCCTCCATTTGGCGATCGAGGATTCTTCGGGCGATTCGGCAATTATTGAGTACGTAGAGGGGAAACCTCATGTTTATCATGGACCTGAGCACCGGGTTTTAACCAACGACCCTTCCTATGACCAGCAGTTGGAACTTCTGAAACAATGGGATTTCACCAATGCCACACGGGAAACGCCCTTGCCGGGAAATGTAAACCCGGTGGATCGCTTTGTTCGCTCCAATTACTTTTTGCAAACATTGCGTGAACCAAAGGACGAGCGAGAAGCCATGGCCTCGATTATCGCCATTGCCCGGAACACGTCTGTGCCTTTCAATGCACCCAACAAGACGCCTGGCACCACTTATGATACAGAGTATCGAACTGCACTGGACCTGACAAACAGGCGGTACTTCTTTGAACTGACCACCAGCCCCAACATTATTTGGGCGGATCTTCTGGCGTTTGACCTATCCCCGGACGCCCCGGCTCTGGTACTTGATCCGAATAACTTTGCGCTTTCCGGGAATGTTACCGGGGAGTTCGAGGCGTCAGAAACAGCTCCGTTCTAAAGTGCCTTTCTTGATACACGGGTAGCGAAGGCGTGTTACAGAAATGCCTTCGCTGCCCGTAATATGCTTCAGACTAGCCCGGAGCCGGGGCTGCCTCCGGGCTGTCGTATTGACGTAGCTCCGGGTACTTCCAGGCTATTAGCCCCGTAATGAGAACGGTTGCCAAACCGCCGGTGACGATGGCAAACGGCACACCCCAAACGGCCGCCACCAACCCGGCCTCCAGTTCGCCCAACTGCGGTCCACCCATAAAGAACATCATGTTGACGCTGGTCATTCGACCCCGCAACTCATCCGGTGTCATCATTTGTCGGACTGTGCCGCGAATGACGGTTGAGACAGTGTCCCCTGCGCCGGTCAGAGCCAGCAGGATGAACGACAGGATCACCGAGGTAGACAGCCCCAAAAACGCTGTAGCAATGCCGTAGATGATCACGCTAACCAGCAGAACTGTTCCCTGGTGATTCATATCACGACGGGTCGCCAGAGCACTGGCCGCAACAACCGAGCCAACCGGCTGGGCGGCCGATAGCCAGCCGTACCCCACAGCTCCCAGTCCCAGAATATCCGTGGCGATAATCGGCAACATCGTACGCGCTGAGCTGAAGAAGGTTGCCAGGAAATCAAGCACCATGGTGCTCCAGATAATCTTGGTCCGGAAGGTGAAGCGAAGCCCTTCAATGAGAGCATCCCAGCCCAACCCCTTGGCGTTAACAGCCGGTTGCCCTCGATAGGAAAGCATCATTAACGAGATGACCACGGCCACAAATGAGATGGCGTTAATCGCGTAAACGATACCGATATCGAGATAGGCCACCATCAGCCCGGCAACCGCAGGCCCCACAATGCCGGCCGTGGTAAAGAGCAGGTTGTTCAGCGTGACGGCATTCTGGAAATGTTCCGGGGGGACGAGATGGGGGACGAGTGACTGTTGGGAGGGGTTGGCGAAGGCGGCCACGGCTGCCAGTCCCGAAGTCGCCAGATAGATGACGGGAACCGTGACATGCCCGGTGATAGTCAGAATTGCCAGGACGCCTGCTATCAGGCCGGATACCACCTGGGCGCGGATGAGCAGCGTTCGCCGGTTGTGAGTGTCGGCCAACATGCCACCCAACAGCGCAAACAGGACAATGGGGATAACCCGCACCAGTCCCAGCGTGCCCAGCCCCAGGGCTTCCGCGCCCAGGTCTATGGTACGGCCGAACAGATTAATGGTGAATGTCTGACCGCGCAGCAAATCAAAGACATGCCAGTTGACGGCTACCAACTGCATCTGCGTGCCGATGGTGGAGATAAAAAGCCCAATCCACAACAGGCGGTAATCCCGATACTGGAGCGCAGGGGGCCAGGAGAAGTTGGATAACCATGACTGATGTTTCATAAAACGATGGCGCACCCATCGGAGGCAGGATTATCTGGTGCTTATTTCCCTTTGTCTGGCTGGTTAGAGTGTGTGCTGGTAGCGAAGCCCCGCTACAAGACTTAAATTTGCCGGTTCAGACGGTAGGTCAGTATGATCTGAATACAGTGACGGACTTCATCAATAGGCAGCACATCATCCAACGGCAGTATAATGCAGCGGTTCCCCTCAAATTCCAGCACACCGGTATATAGTTCACGCAGGGTTTCAACGATACTCGTCTGACAGTGAACGTAGATCGCGATCTGATCGGGCGACCCTTTGACAGTACCGATTCGCAATGTTGTTCCTGCCGGATTGAGATAGCTAATCTGCCCCCACTTGAGCGTTTCCTCCAGCGGGCCGACCCCCTCAGTTTCGGCCGCTGTGGTATAGACCAACTCTCGCAAAGACAGCAGCCTTTCGCGTGTGGGTTCCGGGTATTGGTCAAATACGGCTCTGACTTCTGGATCCACGACCATACCTCCAATCAAGGCGCAGATAAAGATGTATTGGGTTAAGAGGTGCCTAGCTTAGCGGCCTGCCAGACCGGCGGCCCAACTAGTGATTCGTACCGGATGGCAGGGAGCCATACAGCCACCAATCCTCCGATTTGGGGTAGGCGGGTTGCCAGCCATCGGGCCAGACAAACTCGCCGGGTATCCAGCGATCCCGCAAGGTGGTATCCAGCGTTGCCAGATGTTGGAGGTGGCGTTTATCCATCTGGTATGGTGGTATTTGCAGGCGACTGATGAGCGCCTCGATCATGGCCCGTGTCTCTACGGCTGTCGAGTAATTGCTTGTTTTGTCGGCCGTTCCCCGGTCCAGATCGCGCAGGTATTCCTGCCATTGGCGTAGGCGCGCCTCCAGTTCATTATTCGCCTTTGTCTCGAAGCGCACAATGCGGTTTGCCAGCACCTCGTTGAACTGCTTGACGGCTGCATCCACTCGTGCCCGATCCGTTTCGCTTAACTGATCAGACAGCGCGCGCAAACGATGCTCGCGCATTAAATAGCCGCCCAGGGTTAGCATGGGCATATTGCCGGTCGCCATCGGCCAAAACAAGACATCGCTATCCAGATAGTCGCCCATCTCGGCCGACATGGCTTCTATAACGTCAACATCACGTGCCAGCTTCTCGGCTCCGTTATCCATCAAGACCTCCGCTTGTAGATTAAGTTCATCGGATATAATGAGACCCCACTTAGCTGGGAGGCAACCTATGCCCGACGGTAAACGCCGGAGGACGGTTGCATCTTTGGAAGGATAGGAACCTTATGAAACAAATGCGGCGTGCTGCTGTGTACAAGCTGGCCGCGTCGGCCCAGGAGATGGAGCTGGACGTGATGACCGGCCGCCTGGAGCAGGGCGAAGACGGCCGATGGATGATTGGCAACCGGGACCTGACAGCCTGGTTGGCTGCCCATGTAGATCAGGAACTGGTCGTTGTGCTGAGTTCGGCCGACGATGAACGGCCGCTCCAGACCCGTACCTGCCGCACGTGTGGCCGGGATTACACGGATCTGGAATGTCCCTATTGCCGGGCTAACCGGATTCGTCTTCGCGGTCATAGCTTGATTTCCCCATCCATGCCATACTCACGGAACAATGAGGTGTCTGAAAATTCAATGCGAAACTTGAAAGTAACTGTTCTCATAGCCTTACCGCTCTTATTAATGATGACCGGATCGCGCGCGCTGGCGCAAACTGAAGCCACAGAACTGACGGCGCTTGGTGTCGAGCTTTGGCCGGATTATGATCGTGAAGCCATGCTGGTGTTGCTAACCGGCACGCTGTCGCCCGCGACAACCCTCCCGGCTACAGTTGCGATCCCGTTGCCTCCTGGTGCGGATGTTCATGCCGTTGCCCGATTTACATCGGACAATCAATTGCTGGCTGATGTAGAGTACACCGAAGAGGGTGAGCAACTGATCATGACGCTGCCCGACCAGCGATTTCGCGTTGAATATTATGCGCCTTACGATATCCAGGGCGATCAGCGAAGCTACGACTTTAACTGGCTGTCAGGCCTGGCTGTGGACCAGCTATCGGTTGCTATTCAGCAGCCGGGAGCCGCAGAGACGATGACGATCGACCCGGAGCCGGTTGATATATCATCCAATCGTGGAGATGGATTGCTATATCATTCGCTGGCCTCGCAGATTGTCCCGGCCGGGGAACAATTTACCGTTTCCATTGATTACACCACGCCTACCGGAGCACTGTCTGCCTTGCCGGCGACGGACCTCTCGGCCGTTACGGATACCGCCTCAACCCCGTCCTCAACACCGGTTGAAACAGGTCGCTTTTTTGACAACTTCGACCCGTTGTGGTTGTTGTTGCTTGTAGTTGCCGTCGCATTAATTGGCTTGGCCTTGTATATCAGTCGTCAGCAGACATCCTCCAACCGCGTTCGCAAGCCGGCCCCCAATCGCGCTTCCAAGCCCAGCACAACAAGCCAAACAACCTCCGCATCAAAAGCCGCTCCCAAACCGGCCTCTCCTAGTGCACAATCTCAATCCGCTGCGGCACAGCGCTTTTGCCATCATTGCGGCGAACCGGTGGTGGAAGGGGATCGGTTCTGCCGCAATTGCGGTACGCCGCTTAAGGGGAGCGCTTAGCCGCTAATCGCTAAGAGAAATTGCGGAAAACATCATCTCCTTATCTGATCTATCTCAACTGATAAGGGGCAATAAAAGCCCTTCCCGCCATCGGCGGGAAGGGCTTTTTGCTTTAGGTTAATCCCTTAAGGACTTTTTATTCTCCTAACAGGTAGGCCAGGATATCAGCCATGTCTTGCGGGCTTGTTCCCATGCGTTCGGCAAAGTTGGCTGTCATGACGCTTGGCGGCCCGGAGCATGGACCGGTCGGGCAATCCGGGGCGATAAAGTCGCTCGGATACAGAATGGAATGGTACACATACTGCTGAGCGTCCTGTCCTTCGACAAAGGAGCCGCCGATTTCAGCGATGTTGCCCAGCCATGGACCGATGGTATTCGACCCGTCCTCATCTGTCTGGCCGTGGCAAGCCGAGCAACCGTAAGTGACGGTATAAAGCTCTTCGCCGCGGGCTGCGTCCCCAGGTGAGGTTATATCCGGTTGGGCCAGGAACTCGACGGCCAGGTCCGGCCATTCATAGGTAATGATCGGTTCCGAACAAAGCTGTTCAGTTTCCCAGTTCAGGACATAGTTGGTTACATTTTGAATCTGATCAGGTCGTAACGGTCCACCAAATGCATTGGACCAGGTGGGCATAATGCCGCCGCGACCGGCAGAAACGGTTGTCAAGATGTAATTGTACTTGGTGCCGTCCCAACCCATTGCTGACATACGGGCGGATACATCACCGCACAGCAACTGGTTATAGTTCAGCGGCAAACCCTGGCAGGCGATCTGATTGCCGTTGGCATCGTAGCATTCCTGCGCTGTTCCATCCAGGCCATGACAGGTGGAGCAGTTGCTGGCAAAAATATGAGCACCGGCTTCAATGGAACGGCCGAGGTCGGCATCTGTAAAACGCTCCATCCGCGCCGGTTCGCGCAATGCTGCATAACCTAGCACCATCATTGCCATCATGAAAGCAATGGTTCCAATAATAATCTTAGTCGACATGGATCATTCGTCCTTATCCGCGTGCCCAGGCTCGTAGGCGAACCGGGGAAACTGCGGCGTTTACGCCTGATTGATTAACAATGCCCTTTGATTTCTCCAGGCTAGCATGATTTGTTCAGGAAGCGACATTCCTCTTCATAGTTTGAATAGAAGTGTCGGAACAATTCCCACTCGGACTGAACCCGGAACTCGCCGGGATTATTCGGTTCCTCAACCTCGAACACCAGACGCATTGAGAGCAACTCTTGCTGATTGTTTTCAATAACCAGTTGTGCGAATGGATCAGGCATTGCGTCATTGGTAAAGCCGTTCCCGTATATTGTTACCCCGCTCTCCAAAATTGTGGGCCGGCACTCAGGCCACTGGGGATTACCGACGAGCGTACAGCTTTGCTTGCGCATCTCATCTTCGAACATTGCCAGACCCCGTGTCAACTGCGGATTGTCCTCAATGACCTGGCCCGGCAGGTAAATCCCCGGCGTCATGTATTCCGGGGGAATACTCTTGAGACCCTTGGGCCCTTCTTCAGGCAGCAACGCAATGCTGACTTCCCGGTCAGGCGAACTCTGAACCCGGAACTCCGGCGAACCCATCCAGTTGGATACAAGCATGAGCGCGATGAATAACATGGCTACCGTCAGACCAATACGCCGGTCGGCGTATCGGCGGCTCTTGCCCACTTCAATGTAGGGCATGACGATGAACGCCACGAGCAGCAACGGGATAAAGCCGACAACCAATGTTTTGTCAGCCAGCTTCAACCAGCCCTGCGACCAGGAAAGATACCAGGGCGCAACCACGTGTAGCGGTGTGACCACCGGGTCGGCATGGGTTTCCAGCGGTGCGTCCCAAAGCCAGAGCGCCCCGGCTACCAGGAACAGGGTTGCCAATGCTGTCCACATCAACTCGTTGGTCAGCAGGTCAGGGATGAAGTATGAACGTTCGTCCTTGGGTACGCGCTTGGCCGTATCCTCGCCAATTTCCTCACGTCCCGGGGGAAGGGAGATGCCGTGGAGGACGACCTTGTAGTAGTGAACAAAGAAGAAGATACCGGCCAGCAACGGCAACAAAAGCACATGGAGCAAATACCAGCGCAAAAGACCGTTCGCGCCCAATGCAGGACCACCCTGCAAAATAAGCAGAACCGTGTCATTGACAAACGCCGGGGCGGGGGCTGCTGCACCACCACTAATAAATACGGTCAGCGCCCAGTAAGCCAACTGGTCCCACGGGAGGAGATAACCGCTAAAGCTCAGGAAGATCGTAAACAGGAGCAGCAGCATGCCTGTCACCCAGGTGAACTGGCGGGGTTTCTTGTAACTACCGGTAATAAACGTTCTCAACATGTGGAGCGCTACAACGAGCACCATCATCTCCGCGCCCAGGCGGTGCATATTGCGGAACAACTGTCCCATGGGCACATTGCCGAGAATATTCCACATATTGGAATAGGCCACCAGTGGACTGGGTGTATAGAAAACCATCAGGATAAGACCTGTAATGGTTTCCCAGACCAGCATGAAGGTGGACAACCACCCCAGTCGGAAGGTGGGGTAGATGTTGGTGACGGCCGTGTGATAAAAGCTCGGCCGTATATGAAGCCAGAAGCCGTCAGCATGAGGTCGGAGACGGGGTTTGGTCGGCGGGGTTCGTCACCACGCAGAGCAGAGCGAATGTCGTTGACATTCATACCGGCGGTAACGCGTTCCACGACTTCGTCAGCCTTGGTTACGACCGCCTGCTTGACACCCATCTCTCGGACTTGTTCGACAAATGTAGCCATAACAACTCCCTAATCAATTAACAAAACGAACAATAATCAGCTAACGGGGCACTCCCGGCCACCGCTGTACGTGTAAGTAAGTCCAAATTTCGACTAACCGGTTATGGGCAATCGCCTGCGAAAGAGCACAATAGCGGCATTGACGGGCCCTGCTTCCGCGCGCCCGTATCCACACGAATAAACGCTGTCCCTTCAGGCAGAACCAACGGCTCCCAGAAGTCATCGCTATCGACCGTGGATTCAGCCAGGACGGTTGTCTTGTCGTCGGCAATCGCGGCAATCGCGAAGCGGTCCAATGTGCGTGGTGCCGGCGATTCGATACGGCGGCCGTCGAGCCGGTATTTCGAACCGTGACAGGGGCACTCAAACCGGTCATTGGCAGGGGTCCAGGCGTAGATACAACCCAGGTGGGTGCATACCTTGTAGACGGCGGCAACGCCGACGATAGGATTTGGCTCGTCCGGGGCCTGATACATCAATGCATTGGGTGTGTTCGTATCAAGGTTGACCAACCAGAAGCGGCCGTCGGCAAAGTTGTTTGGCTCCGCGTTAATGCCCGGCAAGTCCTCAATCGGGACGCTGAACGCACCACCGAATTCGCCTTCGCGGAAACGGGGAATCAGATACCAAACCAATAATCCGGCACCTTCGAGGGTCAACAGGGCGATGGATGCACCCCAAATGTAGTATAAGAACTCGCGCCGGCTTATTCCTGGCGATGCGCTTGCGGCATCGGCCGTTGCTACTTGACTGGCCATATTGGCTTTCTCCTGCCTCTAAACAATTAATCCGTGTCGGCTACCTGAGACACGTTGCAGCTACGTTGAGTAGCTGCAATATATTCGGTTTCATATAGCCAACGTTCAAGCAGTTGTGCTTTTTATCACAAGGGCTAGTATAGCAAAACTGCCTTGACGATCAATGCGCGTTATACGCAATTATGGGCGCTGAGGGACTCGAACCCCCGGCCTCTTCGGTGTAAACGAAGCGCTCTAACCAACTGAGCTAAGCGCCCTGGACACGCCATAAACAGACCGACGTCTCTTCCGGCACAGGTGCAGAATTATAACTTGATGAGCAAAAAGCGCCAATCTCCCGATTAAAAAACCGGCACCTGTGGGGTACCCTCTTAGATGCGGGGCAGCATGATGCTCTGTTGCTTCTGGTACTTCCCTTTGCGGTCTGCGTAAGAAACCTCGCAAACCTCATCAGCCTGGAAGAAAAGCACCTGCGCGATTCCTTCGTTGGCGTAGACCCGCGCCGGAAGCGGGGTTGTGTTGGAGATTTCCAGCGTGACGAACCCTTCCCATTCCGGCTCGAACGGCGTGACGTTGACGATTAGCCCACATCGGGCATAAGTGCTCTTACCGACGCAAACGGTAAGGACATCACGCGGAATCCGAAAATACTCAACCGTCTGGGCCAAAACAAAGGAGTTGGGTGGGATAACGCAGACATCCCCTTCAAAATCCACAAAGGATTGTGGGGTAAAGTTCTTGGGGTCCACAACGGCCGAATGGACGTTGGTAAAAATCTTGAATTCCCTGCTGACACGGATATCGTAGCCGTAGGACGACAGACCGTAAGAGATCACCCCGTCGCGTACCTGTCCGTCCACAAACGGTTCAATCATCTTCTTCTCAACCGCCATGCGGCGAATCCATGAATCAGGTCGAATACTCATGCGTCCTCCTTGAGATGGTGGCGCAATTTGCGCCGGATGCTGACCGAATTGTGGACGATTCGCGCGATGTGTCAAGCGCAGACCCGGAATCAAAAAACGGCCGTCCGATCAAAATGTCGGACGGCCGCTCTTCTATCCCTGCTGTGCGGGGAATATCGACTGATTAGGGCATTGCTTCTTCAACGACGAAGTTGGCGACCATGGCACCGTCGGCCGTACGTAGTGTCAGGGTGTTGCCGTCAATCCGGTAGGTAGCGGTGGTTTCCAGGGCACTCAGGTATTGGGCTTCCTGATCCATGACACCTTCCGGCTGTTCGCACATCATGCGCGTTGTTGCCGCCGGGGCAATCGTCATGCTGTCGCCATCTACAGTATAGGATGTGGTGTAGGTGTTGCAGCCGGCGGATCCGCTCAGTGTTCCGTCTTCAGCAAAGACGGCCGTGATCGTTGTATCTGCCAGTAAGCTAACAACAGCCTGATTGCCGTTGTTATAGTTGACGGCACTCCAGGTGACACTGGTTAACGAGATAGGCTCCGTGGCGACGAAGGTCAGGATCGTATCACCATCGGCGTTGGCGATCATCAGGTGATCCCCTTCAATGCTATAGGTGGCAGCCGATTGCAGATTCGCCAGGAAGTCGGCTTCCTGCTGCATCGCTTCGTCCGGGATGCAAGCCATCATCG
This sequence comes from Chloroflexota bacterium, assembly GCA_041390945.1. Taxonomy (GTDB): domain Bacteria; phylum Chloroflexota; class Anaerolineae; order Promineifilales; family Promineifilaceae; genus Promineifilum. The sequence goes on along the minus strand of JAWKOY010000016.1, from coordinate 298,644 downwards.
TGGAGGCCAGCGGGCTAATGGTCAGGGTGTTCCCGTCCACTGTATAAGAACCGGAGTAGCTGTTGCAGCTACCGCGACCGCTGATTGTTCCCTCGCTGAATTCTGCAGTCGCTTCCACGTCGGCAATTGCCTGTACTGTCTCGCCCTGGCTGTTCAGATACTCTACCAGTACCCAGCGCGTGCCTTCCAGTTCCGGCGCTTCGGCCATACCGGCAGACTCGACGGCCGTCTGGCTGACAATCTCAACCAGGCGGTAGCTCAGAGACGACCCATCCGCCGGGGGATTGTCTACCGGAGTAACCTCTACGGATAGTTCGTATTCATAGCCCGGCTCAAAGGTGAAACCGTCAATTTGGCTGTAGAACAGGGAGTATTCTTCGTCTGGGGAGTTCTTCACCTGCATACACATCTGTGGTGCGACGCCGGTACATTCGACCAGTTCGGGGCCAACAAACATCGTAACGACTTCGGGTTGGGCAGCATCGGTAGATTGGGTGGGTTCGACGACGCCTTGCTCCGGCGCAGAGCCACTGGGGGTGCAGGCGGCCAGAATCCCTGTCAGGGCGGCCAGGACAACGATGGATATAGATAATAAGGAAGTTCGATTCTTCATAATTCTCCTCATAGTGTGGTGCGCTGATTCTGTATTCAAGTATTTACAGCGCAGATTTTTACGTTCACCATGCAGACGCGCACCTGGCTGGAAAAGTTCCCGTCATTTCTGGTTTCAGCCCGGTCAGAAGGCAACACTTCACAGCCGCTCATATTCGTTCAATGGCGGTGTTGTTGCTGGTAATCAGTCTGACTCGCTACGCTCGGCCTGGAAACTGGCGACCAAGGCCCCCGTATCGGTGCGTAACTCAAGAATCTGTCCATCAATGCGGAAAGTCGCGGCTGTTACCAGCGCCTGAAGATACAGGCTTTCCTGTTCCATGATGCCTTCCGGTTGGATACACATTTTTCGTGTGGCGGCCGGCGCGGCAATCGTGATTTTGTCGTCCTCGATTTCATATCCGGCTGTGTAATTGTTGCAACCGGCAGACCCACCGAGACGGCCGTCTTCGTTGAATAGCGCCGTGATTTTTGTGTCGGTCAACACAGACACCACCGCCTGTTTGCCGTTGTTGTAGTTGCGGGCTACCCAGGTGGTGGTTGCCAGGGGAATAGGCGTGTCCGCTTCCATAGTCAGGACAACCCTGTCTGTCGTGTCGGAAATGGTCAGAACGTTACCGTTAATCTCATAGGTAGCCGCCGAGCGAAGATTGGTCTGGAACTGCTGCTCCTGGTGCAGTATCGCCGGTGAGCAGGCCATCAAGGTGGACCGCATTCCTTCGCTGACGATAAGCATGTCACCTTTAACCGTATACCCGGCGCTATAGCGATTGCAACTGCTTTTGCCGCTAACGGTGCCGCCCTCAAATGTTGCGGTGGCTTCTATATTCGACAGTGCTGTTGCCGTTGTACCATCCGCTTCCAGATAGCTGGTCAGTATCCAGCGAGTTCCTTCCAGTGGAAATGTCGTTGTCTCTTTATCCACGATTTTTCTCCCTCCACAAAAATATAGCCCCGCAACAGAAGTCACGGGGCTATCTCTTACATGATTAAGCCATCAGACGGCCGATGCCGCTTACTGGCTGGTGTTAAAGGGTTGGTATGCCTTCGGTGTGATGAACGGCGCCGTTGTATCAACGGTTACCGTGCTACCGGGGTTACTCGACCAGTCGCCCACGCGATTGAGATTATCACGGGCGCGAACGCGGAAAGTGAAGATACCTTCACCCGGTGCCGTAAAGGCGGCGGTTGTCGTCGCCACGGCGTTCTGCCAGAGGATCCACGTGCCGCCGTTGATCTGGTATTGGACGTCGAAGGAGACAATTTCGGAGCCGGCCGAAGGCTGGCCTGACCATGTGACCTGGACATTCAGGCTATTGCTGACCGACGGCCAGAACGGTGTGATCATGGCGCTCGGCGGTCCGGCCGAAACAGTTGTTCCTGCTTGAGCGACGGAACTCCAATCCTGAACGTTGCCGGCATTGTCTGTGGCACGGGCACGGAACTCATAGAGAGAGCCATCATTGCCGCCGGGGAACTGAGCGGATGTGGATGTAACGGCCGTTTGCCAGTTGGTCCAGGAACCGCCGTTCTGGCGGTATTGCACATCATAGTTCTTGATGCCGCTTAGATTGTCAGTGCCCATCCAGGTGACCGTGAAGTTGGGATCGGAGAACTGGGGTAGACCCTGAACAGAGGCGCTTGGGGGTTGCGTGTCCACAGTGGTCCCGGCCTGGGCATTGCTGGGCCAGGGTTCTATATTGCCGGCATTATCAACAGCGCGGCAGCGGAACTCATACAGCACGCCGTTCTGTCCACCGGTGAAGTTGGTGGATGTCTCGGTGACCTGCGCACGCCAGTCAACCCAGTTGCCGCCGTTCTGGCGCATCTGGACATCATAATATTTGATGCCGCTCTGGTTGTCGGTACCTGACCAACTTACGGTGAAGTTGGCCGGGGAGTACTGGGGCAGGCCATTTACCGATGAGACCGGCGGGGTTGTATCGGTATCTACAGTGTAGGTGATAATGAGGCGCGGGAACTGGCCGTTATTAGCATTCAGCGAAGAGAAGACGCGTTCGCGCTGTTGCGGAGTTTCATCAACCCTGGAGCATGATGCCGAAGTTCTGCCGGCTGCCGTTAACCCATTCCTGTACGGCACCGGCGATATCGGCCTGTATCATGCCCGTCTGGGCGGGAACCTCACCAACACCAATCTCCGCCCCCAAGACGGGTTGTAGTTGTTCCAGGTGATGGTATTGGGGTCCCAACCGGAGTTCAGAAAACGGGCCAGGATGCCCATGGGGCTGTCATCGGCAGGTGAGAAACTGTTGATCCACATCTGAAGCATGGCGGATTGCACTGTCATGTTGCTGGGGATGCTGCTGACGTCAAAATACAGGAAGGTCCGCTCAGCACCCAAAGGTGGGTTGCCGAGTGTATTAAAGCCAACCCGCAGGTTGGGGTCATTGGCCCAGTTTGTATTGGGTTGATTGGAGGACGTAAACGTATCGCTACCGGCATTAATTTGAATGGTAACGGTTGTTTTATCTCCACGGCGGACGGTCTTCAGAACTTCGGGTTGCAACTTGCTGGCAACCTCTTCATCGGTGGGGTAATCACTCTGGGCTGCTACCGGAGCATCTTCATCTTCGATAATGATACCCTGCGCAGGGGTGGGGACAGCGGCCGTCAGGAGCAGCACGATCAGCGCCGAGATGCTGAACAATAGCCACAACTGCCGACGGTTACCCGGTCGGGAAGTAAATTGGGACATAGGGAATCTCCTTACTCGGATTACAAAAATTGGAAACGGCACCGGACAGGCACCACACACTGCTTAAAATTATAGATCGAAATGAAGAAATTGTTCAACCTATAACTCCGGACAACCGGATTGCCCGGATATGGGTGCCAATATCTTTAGTTGTTTGCCCGTGTATCTTCTAAATATTAGCGGCTGTTTGCGGCCGATACCCGACCTGCCCGGTGTGCTGTTGTTAAAAGATTGAGGTTCTACAATCCCCCTCTTGCCGAAGATTACATAATCCATATACTATTAAGGTTAAAGAGAATGCTTTGCCGGGCGTAGTCTGCCCTGAATTTGGTGCCCGGCCGGTGCGGTCAATGGATACAAGGTCTGAGATCTATGTTTCCTTGTCGCCTGATTATATTATGGAAGGAAGCAGTTGTTCTTGGTGAAGCGTGTTTGTCTAGCTGCCCTGCCTGAGTGGAACCTCCCCCAGGTTCCGGCGACTGCGCATCGCGTGGGCGTTCTGCCCATGCAGACCATCCCCCAGAACGATTTTCTACCAGTGCCAGGGGCGCATCATGACCTGGCCGACTACAACGAAACGAGTGGGCCGCGCCTAATGGCGCTTAAACCACGCCCGGAATAGGGAGGAAGGCTTTATGAACTTCTGGATAGTTCTCCTCATTGGCATCATCCTCGGTTGGTTGATCGAATGGCTGATCGACTGGTTCTTCTGGCGTCGCGACAGCGGCTCAGTTGTGAATGAAGAACAGATACGGATGCAAATCCTGGAGGAATCAGATACACGCGTCGCCGATGTTGAGGCGCGCTGGCAGGCGAAGATGAACGAGACTGCCCAGCAATGGCAGACCCGGCTGAACGCCCTCGTCCAGCAGCAGCAATCGCGCATCTCCGCGTTGGAAGCCAGCAACCGTGAGTTGCAGGCGCAACTGGATGCCGGGGTTGCAACAACAACCGCCGCGGCATCCTCTTCGGCAATGCCCGGAATCTATCCGGCTGCTGCGGTAGGCGCTGTAGCTGCGGCCGTCGTAACGGAAGAAATCGTCGACAAGGATGTCGATATCGTGGAGGTTGTTGAGGAAGAGGTAATCATTCCTGACGTGTCCACCTACCCAACTGATGTGTGGCGCGGCGAATACTTCAACAATCTTTCCTTGCGGGGTGCCCCGGTACTGGTCCGCGAAGATGCCGATATTGATTTCGACTGGTCCAAGAGCCCGCCGGCCCCCAGCATCAACCCCGACCAATTCTCCGTGCGTTGGACACGGATGGTGGACCTGGAGAAGGCACGTTACCGCTTCTCGGTGACGTCCGATGATGGCGCCCGCCTGTGGGTCAACGACGAGCTGTTGGTGGACGACTGGACTGATCATCCGGCCAAGACACTCAACCGTGACATCAGCCTACCCGGCGGTCCGGTGCCCGTTCGGCTGGAGTACTTCGAGAATGCGTATGACTCCATGATCCGGCTGGCGTGGGATCGTGCGGCCAAGAGCGACCTGACCAAGATTCGCGGGATCGGCCCCAAATTTGCGGCTACCCTCAACGAAGGTGGGATCACAACCTACGATGATCTGGCGGCAGCCACACCGGAGCAACTCGACGAGATCATCCAGCCGGCCGATTGGCAACGTCAGCAGATTGATTTCCCCAGTTGGATTGCCCAGGCCGAAGCCATGACCAGGATACCGGGACAGATTACAACCGGCGATGATCTGACTGAACTGGAAGGCATCGGCCCGACCTACGCGGCCAGACTGCGCGATGCCGGTATTACCACCTTCGCCCAACTGGCAGTGACTAATGAGGAAGCCCTGGCGGAGACAATCAATGTTCCCGCCTGGCGCAAACTGAACTACAGTGACTGGATCGCCCAGGCACGGTTGAAGGTTGCCGGGGACGATTCCGGCCTCAAGGCCCTTCAGGATGAGTTATTCAAACGTGAGACCGACTACGACAATCTGGAGCTGATCTACGGCATCGGCGAGAAATCCTCCAAGGCGATTCGCGCGGCAGGCATAACAACCTTCGCAGCGCTGGCCGAAGCCCAGCCGGAACGGCTGGAGACCATCATGCAGGACGCCGGTATCCCTTCAGGCGATTATGCGGCCTGGATTGATGAAGCCGCCCTTCGCGCTGCCGGTAAGCGTGTGCGACGGAGCCGGAAGAAAGTAACGGAACTGGTTTCCTGCCCGCAGGATTTGTCGGCCGTTGCCGGTATTGGCTCCGCGCTTGAGGATCGGCTGTATACCGCCGGGGTCGGTTCCTATTGGGAATTGGCCGAGACGCCGGACGACGAGTTGTCAACGGTTATCAGCATCAACGACGCTGACGAACTAAGCCGCATCAAGTCCTCAGCCATGCAGATGGCGGTCCAGACTAATACGCTGGGACGTGCCTGGGACGGCACCCCGCCGGATGATTTCGAAGTGCTGGAAGGCATTGGTGAAATCTTCGAGCGACGCCTCTACCAGGCAGGCATTTGCACGTATGAGGCACTGGCGGCACAAACCATTGACCTTCTGCAAGACGTGTGTAAAGCACCGGATTGGAACATGCCCAATTACGCCGCCTGGATCGCCAAAGCAAGCGAATTGGCCGCGGCGAAAAGGAGCGATTAAGCCATGGCCCGGTACCGGACGACGGAAGAAATATATCATTACGACCGCTTCAAGCTACTGGTCTTACTGCTTCTGCTGGCCGGGTTGCTGGGGCTGATACTATTCAGCGATCAGTTGGGTCTTGAGCCGAATGTGACCGGTTTACCCGGAGCCGGAGAAGATACCGTAGAAGTAACTCCGACTATCGAGGTTATTGTCGGTGTGCCGGGTGAGGAGGCTGCAACCCCCGAACCCACGGCGGCCGTTATCGCGACTGATGTGGCAGCAGCACCGGAGCCGACGGCGGTTATGGTGGCGACGCCTTTGTTGATTGCTCCCCAGCCGGGAACGGACCTGACTGCCGGTGAAGTGATCTTTGCCGGAACCGGCGAGCCGGGGTTGACCGTACGTGCTGTTGTAGACGGCGCACCGGCCGGTGAAACCGGCATTGATGCCGGCGGTAACTGGGCTTTGCCCATTATACTGGCCCCCGGATCACCGCAAGTCATTCTGGAAACTCTGGATGCCGGTGGCGCAGTGGTAGCCCAAAGCGGCCCCTATGTATTCAACGTCATTGGCGGCGAGGTGCTGCCGGGCGAGAACGGTGACATCGTACCCGGTGTGGATGGCAACTCCGGTACCAATCCCTATACCGGCCTGTTTACCATTGACGGAACAGCCCCTGCCGGCTCAACGGTAGAGGTATTTGTTGACGGTGTTCCCGCCGGTCAGACGGTTGCCGATGCTCAGGGACAGTGGACGCTGGATGTCGTGGCGGATGGCGGTCCGATGTCTATACAGGTTCGGGTTGTGGATCCGGCCGGTAACGAAACCTCAACAGATCCCATCGAAGTTGAAGACCCCACGGCGGCCCCCGGTCTGGATTTACCGTGCCTGGTCCTGCCTGATCCGGATACCGGTGATATGGGGTTGACGATGCCCTCCGGTGGCTATACCTGGACCGGTACCGGCTTGCCGGGCACGACTGTAAATATCATCATCAACGGACAGAACCTGGGTTCTGCGCCGGTTAACGATCAGGGTAATTGGGCACTGGACCTCGACCTGCCGTCCGGCAGTTACACGGTTCAACTGGTGACCATTGACCCGACCACCGGCGAACAACTGGGTTCGACCCAGACTGTGCCCTTTACGGTTGTTAATCTGGTCCGGCCGACCGTCAATGTACCGGATGCGGGATGGACCAGCGGCTCGAATGAAATCAGCGGCACGGCTGCTCCCGGCGTCATGCTGACAGTCTTTGTCAACGGCAACGCTGTCGCTGATGCAACTGCCGGCCCGGACGGTGTTTGGACGGCCACGGTCGAATTGCCGACTGGTCAATCCGTGGTCGATGTACGTCTGGTTGGGGAAGACGGCCGTGTGGTCTTTGGCTCCGATCCGATCAGCGTCCTGGCAGTTGGTCCCGAACCGACCATCATTGATGTGTTGACCCAGGCCGGGCAATTCAATACGCTCCTGACCCTGGCCCAGGCGGCCGGACTGGATGGTACGTTGGCTTCAAGTGGCACGTACACGCTCTTTGCCCCACCGGACCCGGCATTTTCGGCTTTACCCGCCGGTGTACTGGAGACCTGGCTGGCGAACCCGCAATTCCCTCTCTACCCTGTTGCTGCACCATGTTGTGTCCGGCGAGGTTACGGCCGAAGCGGCGGTAGCGGCCGGATCATTGACCACGGCCGCCAACGATCAACTGACGATCAGCACTGAGGGATCATTGGTTCGCGTGGATAGTGCGTCCATCCTGTTCCCGGATGTGGACGCCAGCAATGGCATTGTGCAGGTAGTTGACCAGGTGCTGTTGCCGGAGTTGCCGGCAGGCGTCAGGGACCGGTCATTGATACGGCCGGTGTCCCGACCTTTACCGGACCGGTACTGACGGTGGTGGGCGCGGCCCAACCCGGATATACGATTGTGCTCCAGGTGAACGGGCAGAACTTCGGCCAAGCGGCAATTGTTGATGAAACCGGATTCTGGCTGGTGGTGGATAACGTAACCGCCGGACGCTATGAGATCGTGGCTACATGTATGATCCCACGGGTATTCTGGTAGCTATCTCCGACCCGGTAACGTTACTGGTCCGTTAGATAGTTGCTTCTTTAACCGCGTGATAGAAGGCCGCTACTTTTTGGTAGCGGCCTTTTTGTTGGTTATGAAGTAGCGGCTGTGCGTGTCTTGACAAGCCTTCCGGCGGCACTCTATACTCCGCCGAATGCTCCACAGTCAACCAGTCCCTGCCCAACAGGATACGGCGCTTTCCCGAAATTCCACCCTCATCACCTTCCTTGCCCTCTTGCTGGTTGACCTGGTTGTCACGCTTTTCCTGGCTAAAGGGGTTATGGAGCTGAGCGCGTATCCGTTCGATACAGACGAGGCCAACCATGCCCTGCCCGCCTTGCGCATGGCCCATGCGTTGGCTGACGGGGACTGGGGGGGATTTCTCCGCGAGGTAACGGGTCAAAATTTCTACCCCCGGCTGCCAGTATCGGGCTTGTCCCCATATTTCTCTATGGCCGGTCCCTCCACAACGGCCGCGCGGTTAGTCAGCACGGCAAGCCTGTTTCTGGCCGTGCTGGTGCTGTTTGTCTGCGCGAGATTGATCCCCGCACCGGCTGGCTGGCCGGACTGATCGCCGGTTTGCTGACGTTGACGGTAGGCCGTTGCTTCTCTATGCCGGGCTGTCCATGCTGGAGACGCCGGGCCTACTCATCTGCCTCTTCTTTCTGTGCGGGCTATGTCCATGCGGTCAACCGGTCTTCTTCATGGTGGTTTGTGCTGGCAAGCATTCTGCTGGCGGCCGTCTTTCTGACCAAGTACAGCTATGGCGTCGTGTGGTCCTGGCGGCGGTCGTGGTGGCCGAGCTGCCGGAGTTGATTCGCGCTGTGCGGCGAGGATTTGGAGCCAGCTTGCGATATCGTTGGCTGCCTCTCTTTGCCCCGTTTGGTCTGATTATGCTTGCCTGGTTTCTTCGGCCGGGACAGATTGAAGCATTCTTTGGCTATACACGACCGTTGGCTGATGACGAAACCTGGCTGAGCTTGCGCAACGTTCTCTATTATCCGCGAAGCTTTGTTCTTCATGGCGTGCCCTCAGTGTGGTTTGCCCTGGTGACCGCGGGGGCACTGGTTTGGGCGGCTTACCACTGGCGTGATCCCGGTGTACGCATTGTGGGGCTCTTTTTCCTGCTGGGTATGGCTAGCGTGATGCTGCTTAACCACCCGCCGAACCCCCGTTTCATTGCGCCTTTTATTCCGGCCGCGCACCTGCTGGTGGGGTTGATGGTGGCGGATTTCTGGCGCAGACGGCAAACCGCTACAGGCACAGAGCGACAACGGGCATCGGCCGTGTTGCTGATCATTGGGTTGCTGGCGCTTGTCAGTGTGCCGAGTGTGGTGAATCGATACCGGTATGCCCATTCGGTGTTGGCGGCCCGTCTGGAGACATCGCCGGAGTTGGGCGAGATGGCTCAATGGGTTGCCGCCATCTCCGGATCGGATGCCGATGTTATGGTGGTCAATTACTTTGATCAGTTTAGTATGCCCGTTCTGGAGTGGACGATTGCCGCAGAAACAGGCAGCAATCCGCCGCCGGTGGATGGCGTCATCCTGGAACCGGCTACACCGGAGCGAACGACCGCGCTTCGAGAATCCATCCTGGACAGTCAGATGGACTATCTCGTCTTAATTGAAGGCGGGCCGTGGGGGGCTCCATTCTGGCCCGACTATACGGCCGCTTTTGGGGATCAGTTGCGCGAGGTGGAGCGGTATTCTCTTCGTCTGGTCAACTATGGTGTGGCAGATTGGCTGGACGAGAATCGTCTGAGTAGTGACTGGGAGCAGGTGAAGGCCGATTCGCAGCAGGCGCTGGACCTGGGTGTGATTGTGTATGCTGTTGAGCGGTAATGTTCGTAGTTTTGCGTAAGCTCGGTTGTAAGCTGTTTAAGCTAAACTTCATATCGCATCATGTTGCGCCATGTACAAGTGTTAATCTCTTGGCATCTTGTTTGTAGTGCCATAAATTAGCGTTCGATCTTTTCGGATTTAATCCATCATTATATTTGGCTAATTTTAGGTAGGAGGGCTAGCGTGAGGGTATTTTCCATATCCACAATACTTTTTTGTGTGGGTGTTATGGTTTCAACCGGATGTACACCTGCGCAATCTCAAGGATCTATAGAGGCCACGGTCGCCGTAGCGATCGCATTAACGAGTAGGGCGTCAGTAACGGATACCCCACAGCCGACAAATACACCTACGATAACACCAAGTGCGACAGCGACTTCTACATCTACTCCTTCGCCAACATCTACTAGCACTAATACACCGACAGCAACCCCAACTGATACTCCTACCCCTTTACCTCCAGGCCCGGTTACCGAAATAGTTACTAGTAGTTTAACGTTTAAGGGACCAGATACTGACTCGCCAACCATAACATTTCTTCATGAAGGAGATCGTGTTGCTATTGTCGAGCAAACTGAAGATAGCTTATGGTTAAAGGTGCAACTCCTTGACACTGCTAATAACGTCGGAAGGGCATGGATACTTGCGGATAACGTGGACTTAGACTCCAATGATATATTGTCAGAAATTCCCGTGGCAACAATGACGCCAATACCGACCGAAACTCCCATACCTACCGCTACCCCAATACCTACTTCAACCCCAGATATCCGAGGGGATTATAGTGAAATAGATATTAGAGAACTCGATTCATACGGTAATAAATACTTGGGAGATAAAGTTCGGCTTCGCGGTAAAGTCTTCAATATTCTTGATGATGGCCTTCAGATGTGGGTGCGTATACCTGGAGGTGGATCATTTGATAATGTAGCGGTTGTTGTCACTTGGATATCAGACGATATCTTACCAGACCAAGTATATGAAAATACTTATATTACAGTGTATGGAAGAGTTATTGGTACATTTGAGGGAACCAACGCTTATGGTGGATCCGTTTCTCAACCGCTTATTTATGCAGAGATTATAGAGAAGTGAAATTGACTTAAAATCGTATAATAATATTTGGGGTGTTAGGTATGAAGCAGTATGCGATTTTATCTACAACCAGATAATGACCCGATACCACTATTCGAATTAAAAACACCCGGTCGCATGTTTTTTGCGACCGGGTGTTTTGTTTTTGACAGACTGAACGACTTACGCGCGCGTCAACTTGCGATAGGTGATCCGGTGCGGCCGTTCGGCCGCCGATCCCAGGCGCTTGCGCTTGTCCTCTTCGTAATCGCTATAGTTGCCCGGATACCAGTACACCTGGCTATCGCCTTCAAAGGCCAGGATATGGGTCGCCACGCGATCCAGGAACCAGCGATCATGGCTGATCACGACGGCCGATCCGCCGAAGTTGAGCAGCGCTTCTTCCAGTGCCCGTAGCGTATTGACATCCAGATCGTTTGTCGGCTCATCCAGCAACAGGACGTTGGCACCGCTTTTCAACATCTTGGCGAGGAGAACACGGTTGCGTTCTCCGCCGGAAAGCGTTCCTACCAGTTTTTGCTGGTCCGATCCCTGGAAGTTAAAGCGGGAGACATAGGCCCGCGAGTTCACCTTCCGCTTGCCCATCTCCAGCGTTTCCTCGCCGTCGGAGATCTCCTGCCAGACCGTCTTGTCGTCGTCCAGGATTTCCCGGCTCTGATCCACATAGGCCAACTGTACTGTCTGACCGACGGTCAGGTCACCGCCATCGGGCGTTTCCTGGCCGACGATCATGCGGAACAACGTGGTCTTACCGGCACCATTGGGGCCAATAACCCCGACGATAGCCCCTGGTGGGACATCAAAAGTCATATCCTCATAGAGCAACTGATCGCCAAACGCCTTACGGATGTCGGCGGCCTTGATGACGATATCACCCAGCCGCGGACCCGGCGGTACATAAATTTCCAAATCCTCGCGCCGCTTTTCCCCCGCCTGTTCAAGCAGTTCGTTATAGGCGCTGATGCGGGCCTTGTTCTTGGTGGTGCGGGCCTTGGGCGACATATGGATCCATTCCAGTTCACGTTCCAGCGTCTTGACCCGTTGCGCCTCTGTCTTTTCTTCCTGCGCCAGTCGCTGCTGCTTTTGCTCCAGCCAGGAGGAGTAGTTGCCCTTCCAGGGGATACCGTGGCCGCGGTCCAGTTCCAGAATCCACCCGGCGACGTTGTCCAGGAAGTAGCGGTCATGGGTAACGGCGATAACCGTACCCGGATAGGACTGCAAGTGTCGCTCCAGCCAGGCGACCGATTCCGCGTCAAGGTGATTTGTCGGCTCATCCAGCAATAGGATATCGGGCTGTTTCAGCAACAACCGTACAAGCGCCACCCGGCGACGTTCACCACCGGAGAGGGTCGAGACAGGCCGGTCACCCGGCGGACAGCGCAGTGCGTCCATGGCGAGTTCAAGGCGGCTGTCGAGATTCCAGGCGTCCATGTGGTCGAGTTTGTCCTGCAACTTGCCCTGCTTTTCAATGAGTGCGTCCATCTCTTCCGGGGTCATCTCTTCGGCAAAGCGCGCGTTGACCTCGTCAAACTCACGTAACGCATCGACAATCTCCTGAACGCCTTCCTCTACTACTTCACGCACGGTGCGCGTCTCGTCAAGAAGGGGTTCCTGCTCCAGATAGCCGACGGTATAGCCCGGCGAGAGTACCGTCTCTCCCAGGTAGTCGGTATCCACACCGGCCATGATCTTGAGCAGGGTGCTCTTGCCGGCCCCGTTCAGACCGAGAACGCCGATCTTGGCCCCATAAAAATAGGATAGGTAGATGTCGCGCAGGATAGTACGGTTGGGGGGCACTACCTTGCCCACACCCACCATTGAATAGATGACTTTGTTGTCAGTCATGGGTTATTGCTCGCTCTTTAACCCCAAAACCCGGTCGCCTTATGAGGAGTCGGGTTTCTACGGGTTACTCAGATTGGGAATCGGTTACCGGTTTGGGTCCCAGCCGGGCCAGTTCGTCGGCGATAATCTCGGCATCCAGCTTTTTGAACAACGGGATCGGCTGGGGTAACTGCCGGCCGCTTGGGATGTCCACCCGCTCCCAACGGCCGATTGACGCGGCCGGATCGTAGGTGAGGGCAACATGGGACCGGCTGCTTTCCTCATAGGTTTCCAGTACCTGACGGCCGAACAGCGAATCGGACTCGCCCAGCATGTCATGAAGTTGCTGGCTGGTGAAGGGCAGGACCGGTGACCATAATATTTTTAGACCGTTGATGGCCTGAATAGCCACATAGAGCGCCCGACCAGCGGCTTGCGGATCCGTCTTGACCGTGGTCCAGGGCTGGTTTCTTCCAGATACTGATTGACCAGCGTGGACAGGCGCAGCACTTCCTGGACGGCCGCACGGAATTTGCAGGCATCGTAGAATTCGGCGGTGGTCCGGAAGCCTTCATCAACGGCGGCCAGCAACGCTGTATCGGCCGCTGTAAGTTCACCGGGGTCAGGCACCACACCGTCAAAATAACGCCTGGTCATATTCAGAACGCGATTCACCAGGTTGCCCCAGTTAGCAACCAGCTCGTTATTGTTGCGTTCGACAAAGCCTTCCCAACTCCAGTCGCTGTCCCGCGCTTCGGGCATAATGGCCGTCAGATAATAACGCAGGGGATCAGGGTCGTGGCGGGTTAAGGCATCAAGCATCCAGACGCCCCAATTGCGGCTGCCGCTGATCTTTTCCCCCTCCATGTTCATGAACTCGTTGGCCGGAACATCATAGGGCAGGTTCAATTCCTGATTGGGATCGTGGGCATACAGTCCTTTCGAGCCGATAAGCTGCGCCGGCCAGAAGACTGTGTGGAACGGGATGTTGTCCTTGCCGATGAAATACACGGTTCGCGCGCGACGGTTGACCCACCAGTGGCGCCAGTCATCCGGCCGCCCCTGATTGCGGGCCCACTCGATAGCAGCCGAAAGATAGCCGATAACCGCCTCGAACCAGACATACAGTACCTTGCCCTCGAAACCGGGCACGGGGACCGTAATGCCCCAGTCCATGTCACGCGTCACGGCGCGACCAATCAGGCCCTGGTCAATGAAGTTGCGGGCGAAGTTGATGACCTGCGGCCGCCAATATTCTTTATCGTCGTGAATCCATTCCGATAGTCCATCTTCAGCAATGGCCGGCAGGTCCAGGAAGAAATGTTCGGTATCTCGCAGTTCAAGGTCGGTATTATCCAGACGGCTGTGCGGATTGATGAGCTGCGCGGCGCTCTCAAAGAGCGTGTTGCAGTTGTCACACTGATCACCGCGAGCACTACCATAGCCGCAAACGGGGCACGTGCCCTCGACATAGCGGTCGGGGAGAAAACGGCCGGCTTCCGGCGAATACATCTGGGCTGTTACCTTGGGGTAAAGGTACTTGTTTTCCAGCAGTTACAGAAGATATCCTGGGAGACTCGCCAATGGTTTTCGGTATCGGTGTGAGTAAACAGGTCATAGGTGATACCCAGTCGCTGGAAGGTCTCCAGGAAGCGCATATGGTATTCCCGGAATACCTCTCCGGCCGAAACACCCATCTCGTCGGCCTTGACGGTCACAGGAGTGCCGTGACTGTCAGACCCGGAAACCATCAGGACATGGTTTCCTTGCAGCCGGTGATAGCGGGCATAGATGTCCCCCGGAAGGTGGGAACCGGTGATGTTGCCCTGGTGGATATCAGCGTTGGCGTAGGGCCAGGCAATACAGACCAGAATGAATTCGTCAGCCATCAGGTTATTCGATTTCCTCGTCCTCGTACTCATCGTACGCGGCTGTGTCCTCTTCTTCGTCTTCTGTGACTTCGGTCAACGCTTCAGCCAGAAGCTCGAAGTCATCTTCGCTGATCCGGTAAAAAGCCTCCGCCTCCAGGTGCTGGCGGCGTAAATTGGGGTAACTCTCCAGCTCAATGGATTCAACGCTGACGCCGTGCTCCAGGTCGGTCGAGGCGGCATCTACATCAACGTTGAAGAAATGAGCTTTCTCGTCTTCGGTGGTGTAAGTATATTGCTTTGGGGACGCCGTGAAGACCTCACCGGTGATGGTTACCACCGCAAAGAACGTTTGCGCTTCGCGCGCATAATAAATGAAGCGATCACCGGCCTTGATGCGGGTTGCCTGATCTTCATCGGGGACCATGACCACACGCTCGGCCCAACCGGGGAACGCCAGTTCCTCGCCCGGCGGAATGTTGACCACCTTGATATAGTGGGTTGTATCCTTATTGGCTGCGCGATGTGACCGATCACCGGCGCGGGCTTCTCGCTCCGCTACGATGTTCTCCCAAATTCGCTCCTGGATAGCGATGTTCAGTTCCGCTTCCATGCCGTCAGCATAGCGGACCTTCATTTTCCGGCCATCAATCGATAGCACGGTATAGTCACCTACGCGATTCTGGTAGTTTCCATTCACCTCAAACATCGCCTAACAATACTCCTGTCAGTAGATTTTGCCGCCTGTTGACGGCCGGGGAACGCTGGCTTTAACGGCGGCAATAACAAGCTGGGGATTGTAGCGATGGATGCGCCGGATTTCAACTATACCGGGTGGTTTCTTGCGTGATTCGTATGGAGCGTTTACTTCGGTGTGTATTTCCTATTTTATGTTTGGTGCGGCGGTATAGTGTTGTACGATTGGAAGGGAAGCAGAAAAACAGCTTTGGATATATGGGAGTAAACACTATGGCTCAACGCGAACGATTACAGGCAGGCGATCCTGTCCCGCAGGGTATTGGCCTTAATATAGACAGCCAACCGGTTTCTCTTGAATCACTCTGGACAGTGGGGCCGATTTTCCTGACCTTCCTGCGGCATTTCGGTTGACTCCACTGCCGCGAATGGCTGGCTCAGTTGGAGCTGCATAACGAAGAAATTGAAGCAGCCGGTTTACGGGTTGTCGCCATGGGATTGGGACAGCCCAAGCATGCTGCGCATTTCGGGGGCAAGCTGGCCCCCAGCATCCTTTGCCTCACCAACGAAAAACCGGACCTTTATGATACGTTTGGGATTGGCCGGGGCAACCCGCTTCGTCTGATTTCCCCGGATGCATTGCGGGCCGGAGCGCGCGCCACAAAAAGAGGCTTTTCCCAGGGCAAGGCGACGGGAGACCAGACTCGCCTGACAGGGACGTTCATCGTGGATCAATCCGGTATCGTCCGCTTTGCGTATTACGGGAAGCATGCCGGTGATCATGTGGATATTGCTGATGCGCTGGAGGCTTGGCGTGCATATAACAACAGCGACAAGGCGGGCTGACTTCCCGGAATAAACCGTAACGCGCTGTAGCCGGATACATGTATCACGTGTATTCGATCAAATGAAGTCCGTCAACTTCTCTGTTTGTTAACAGGATGTGCCGAATAGAGAGCAGGCCGCAGTCATGCGTTGCCTGTTTTTTCCTGTTAGAATCCCCGCCATAAACGCACGACAGGTTCCACGTAGATAAGGAGAACACGATGGCGGAAAATAAGGATAATCAGGATTTGGGAGATTCCTTACCGGATGGTGATCGCGGTTTGGGCGATTTGCTAGGCGCATTCATGGGGGCTAGTGGCGGATCCGGTGGAGATTCGGCCGATATGCTTGGCAGCCTGATGGGTGGTCTGATGGGCAGTGGTGATGCATCCGCAGGTGGCATGGAAGATCTCCTGGGCGGTTTAATGGGCGGCGCAACACCGACCGGGGGAACCACTTCTTCTCCCTCTTCTTCAAGCACCGGTGGGCTGGACCTGATGCCATGCTGGGATCGGCCGGTTCCGCGCCGAGCAGTGGCTCTGCCGTGCCCAGCGCCGGTGGATTGGGGGATTTATTAGGTGGCCTGATGGGCGGCGGTGCTGGTGGGGCCAGTGGCGGCATGGGCGGCCTTCTCGGTGGGTTGCTGGGCGGTATGGCCGGTGGGCAAACGGACTCATTCGGCGGCGGTGGTGGCGCGATGCTACCCTTGCCGGAACACTATCCGAGAAGTTGGGCATTTCGCCCCAGATGGCGAATGCGCTAATTGGGGCCGCCATGGGACTCATCATGTCCAAGTTGACCCAGCAGCGCCAGGGCGACCGCAGCGCCGAGGGGCTGACAATGAACAGTCTGATGGACCCCGACTTCCTGCGTTCCAGTGGCGTGGCTGCCCGGTAGCACAGCAGACCGGGATGGACGAGGACGAAGCGATTCGCGGGTTGCAGGAGGCCATCAGTCTTGCCGGACAAGAATCAGCGAAACCGTCCTCCGGTTCTCAGAGTCAGAGCAGTAACCAGGGAACGGACTTGAAGGGTCTGCTCGATAGTTGGGACTGAGCCGGGCGACTTTATCTTTTCAGGAGGTACAGATATGTCGGCAAGCAAAGTTAGTGGGCAAATAGTAGACCGCCAGAGCAAGACCGGTGTGGTCGGCGCTTTGGTGATCGTCTTGAAACCCAATGTCACGACGGCCGAATTCATTGAGAAACAGCAACGAGATATGGCTCTCAGCTCGGTACGCAGCGGTGGAGGTGGAGAGTTCGAGCTGCCGGACCCACTACCTGCCGGACAGACGTACAGCCTGATTGTGGTCGCACGCAGGTATGTGGACAAGGTGATGGAGGGGGCTGTGCGAATCGGGGCTGATGCCCAACCGGAAACCCGGCTGACACCAATCCGGCTTGATCGCGAATGAGGAATAGCGACGAAACCAACTAGTTCCAATTGAGGAGGAAAACCCTATGTGGAAAGAGTTTAGAGAATTTATTAACAAGGGGAACGTTATTGATTTAGCCGTTGGTGTGGTGATTGCCACTGCATTTACGGCCATTGTTACCTCTTTGACCGACGATATTATTATGCCCCTGATTGGGGCGCTCCTGGGCGGCATTGACTTTTCCAGCCTGTCTATCCAGATTGGGGATGCGACCATCGCCTACGGTAATTTCATCCAGGCTATTATTAACTTCCTGATTATTGCCTTCGTCCTTTTCCTGATGGTCAGGGGATATAACCGGATGCAGGAAAAACTGGTGACTGAAGCAGAGGAAGAAGCGGCCGAAGCGGAACCACCGGCAGATGTACAGTTGCTGACTGAGATTCGTGATCTGCTCAAGGAGCAAGGCAAGTAAACACTGAGTGTTATCCAAAATGATTTCGGAGCAGGAGGAATGAGATGAGTATTTTCCGGCGCATCCTTGGGGTTATCCTGATCATTGTCGGCATTGCCGGTCTGATCATCGCCCTGGGGATTTCAATATATGGGCGACAACTGATTGATACGGTTGCGGTCGGGCTGGATTCAACAATCGGCATTTTGCAGGATACGGTCGGCACAACGGTAGATAGTCTGGAAGCCGCCAAATCAACGATCAATGAAGCCACGACGACGGTAGATACTGTGTCGGAGACAGTCGGCAACCTGTCTACAACCTTGTTCGATACCCAGCCGTTGCTGCAGCAGGTTACAGGTATTACCACAGAGACCGTACCCAACAGTCTGGATGCGGTTCAGGAAGCCATTCCCAATCTGGCCGGAATCGCATCTGCCATTGATACTACGCTGACCCGCCTGGATGATCTCAAGGTGGAGCGTGTAGTGCTTGGCGTGCCGATCAGCTTTGACCTGGGTATTTCCTACCAGCCGCGCACACCGTTTGACGAGGCCGTGCTCCAGATTGGGGATAGCTTCGTTGGTCTGCCCGACCAACTGCGCGCCCTGGATGATAGCCTGACCGTCGCCGTGGATAACATTTCCACGATCGGTACAAATGTCAGCGACCTGTCCACCAATCTGACGGATGTGGGTGGTACCCTGACCCAGTTTGGCCCACTGCTGGACCAATACATTGATGTATTGAACCAGACAGAGTCATCCATTCTGCAAACACAGCAGCAGTTTGAGGACAATCTGAATCTGATCAAATGGGTCATTACCGGTCTGGCTATATGGTTTGCCCTCTACCAGCTTGTACCTTTCTATGTGGGCTGGCGCATGGTAACGGACAAGGATGAAGATGATGAGGCTCAGCCGGTTGTGGTTGCGGCTGCCACTCCTTCCGGGTCAGTGACAGTTGATCCGGATACGGCCGTTGAAGACGCTGCGGAAGCGGCCGAAGAGCTGGTTGAGAAGAAAGAATAGAGCAGTAGGTTCAACCCTACCAAACTTGCTGACAAAAGTGACGCATGTATACGGTGCATGCGTCACTTTTCATGTTACAATTCTTAACTGGAAATAAGTGTCCGGGATGTGTGCTGTGCGCATGCAGACCGGATTATCAGGAGTGGATGGAATGAATACACAGTACGAAGAAGAATCAGGTACCGACCGAATCCTTGATATCCTGGTGGGTATTGTGGGTCTTGGCCCCAAAATTATCCTTCTCCTCTGGATATTGTTAGCCGGCGGTGTTCCGGCCATGCTCCAGGGTACGGATGTAGACGCCACGGCCGATACGGCTGTGCTGACAACTGCCGCAACGGCCGAGACAATGGAAGTAGCCGAGGCAACTGTTGCCTCTACGGATGTCCCGCCGGAACCCACGGTGGAGATGCTGGAACTTGTTCCGGCTGTTGAGCCACCTTCTATTGCGGATGCCGGGGTTCTGGCTCCGGGCGATTTTAATATTGACCCGGCTGACCTGGGCCTGGCCTGGGCCGCACAGCAGGTTGGTGGAGCAGCAATTGATCCCAGCAACCGTCAATTCGGCCTACCTCCACATCTCCTGGTCGATTTTGATGACGGTAGCAGTGGTGTTGCCGCCGATCAAATTGATCTGGGCCGTCCCCAGATCCGAATTCTGCCCATTGCTGCCTATCTGAGCATGATGGAAGAAGCCGGATCGTCGGACGCATCGGCCGCCTTTGACAACCTGAAGTCGCTGCTTGATGCACAGGCTACTGATGATACAGACCTTCCGGCCCCGCCGGTGCTCGGTGATCTTGAGCAACAGCCTGTCGCCAAGGTTACTTTCTTCTCCTTCAATGGCGGGAATGCTGTTGGTTACGTGGCCCACTTTGCCCCAACCGGCGGACCCATCACCAATGAAGACGGGTTTGATTACGTGGTGCAGGGCCTGACGGACGACGGCAATCACTACCTGGTTGGCCTGTGGCCTCTCACGGCCAACTTCCTGCCGGATACAGCGGCCGACATTCCTGAAGATACGCTTAGCTCAATTGAAAGCGATGTAGCAGCCTATCTGGCTGATATTGATGGTCAAGCTGAAGCAGCGGCCGATTCGGATTATACGCCGGACCTGGCCTCCATCCGTAGAGCATTGGGCACAATCGCCATTGGTGCGGCAGCCGCCAGAGCTGCCTCGGCCAATGCAGAAGAAGCGGCCCAGGCACCTACTCCTGAACTGGTAGGTACCGTGTGGCAGTGGACCAACTTTGACGATACAGCAGAGACCAACGATGTTACTGTTCCCGATCCGGAAAACTACGAGATTGTTTTCTGGCCGGACGACAGTTATTCGATAAAGGCGGATTGTAATGTCGGTGGCGGCTCCTATGAATTGGACGGAGCCAGCCTGACCATCCACCCCGGCATTACCACCCTGGCTTTCTGCGGCGAAGAATCCCTGGATAATCAGTTCAAGAATGGCCTGTTCTCTACGGCCACCTATGTCTTTGATGATGACGGTAATCTGGTCCTGAATCTGATGGCCGATGCCGGTAACATGGTCTTCGCCAACGGCGGTTCGGCCGAATTGGCCGATAGCGGTGAGCCTGAAGATCAGGATGCTGCAGTAAATGACGGCCTAACCTCGGTTGCTTACCAGTGGGCAAGCATCACTGATGCAGATGGTAATGAGGTTCCGGTGGAAGATCCGGAAAACTACACGATCTTCCTGAACCCGGATGGGACGTTTAACTTCCAGGCCGACTGTAACGTCGGCGGCGGTACCTACGTCTACAATGACGACGGCACCATTACACTGGTTACCGGACCGATGACCCTGGCCTTCTGTGGAGATGACTCCCGTGACCAGGAATTCCTGGCAGCGTTGAACGGAACTGTTTCGTTCACAGTGGATGACAACGGCGATGTGACCGCCACTCTGGATGACGGACGGACGGCATTCCTGGTGAATACCGGCCCTGTGGATACCGGTGACGAGACAGGCGAGCCGGCAGAAGACGCAATGGCTCCGACCGACGACATCATCGGTACAGTCTGGCAATGGGCACGGTTCGACGATACGGCCGAGGAAAACAACATTGTTGTACCCGACCCGGAGAACTACGAACTGACGCTATGGCCCGGCGGCATTTTCAACCTCAAGGCTGATTGCAACTTCGGCCGTGGTAATTACACACTGGACGGTTCCTCGCTGACACTGGAAGTCGGCCCCACTACGCGTGCGCTTTGCGGTCCCGATTCGCTGGGAGACGACTTTATTTCCCGGTTGGGTCAGACGGCAACCTATGTGGTGACCGACGATGGTGAGCTGGTGCTGAACCTGTTCGCCGACGCCGGAAACATGGTCTTCAACTCAGCCGGTCCGGCCGAGTTAGGCGACGCAGCCGAGGCCGAAGACCAGCCGGATGCGGCCGATGCCGGTCTGACCGGACTTGCTTTCAACTGGCAGGGCTTCACTGATGCGGACGGCAATCCCGTCACCGTGGATAACCCGGAAGACTACTCCCTGGTCTTGCTGCCCGACGGCACGTTCAACATCAAGGCTGATTGCAACGTCGGCAGCGGTACCTATACCTACAGCGACGACGGCTCAATCACCTTTGATTTGGGTCCGTTGACCCGCGCGCTTTGCCCGCCCGATTCACTGAGTGATGATTTCCTGACCTACGTCCAGAGCATCAGCGGTGCGACAGCCAACCCGGACGGAACGGTAACGGTGACGACGGCCGACGGTAACGAGGCAACGTTCATCTCCGCCGGTCCAGTAGAAATCCCGCAGGTTTCTGTGCCGGAGGCTACTGAACCGGAGACGGCGCCGGAAACTCAACCCGTTGCTTCTGAAGGCGATCTGACCGGGATCATCTGGCAGTGGACTTCCTATGAGGACCCGACCGGGGCGGACAGCCTGACGGTAGACAACCCGGAGCAGTATCTGATCCTGTTTAACGACAACGGCGAATATGGTATGCGGGCCGACTGCAACGTTGGCGGCGGCAGTTACGAGGTGGACGGCAATAGCCTGACCATCTTCCCCGGAATCACCACCCTGATCGCCTGTGGCCCGGATTCACTTGACGGGCAATTCCTTAACTACTTACCGATGACCGAGAGCTACGCCATTGATGATGACGGCAATCTCGTCCTGACCTTGGCCGACGATGCCGGTACGATGATCTTCGGCAACGGCGGTGAGGGTACCGAACTGCCGACAGCAGAGGCAGAGCCGGAGACACAGCCGGAAGCGGCCGTAGTTGCTAACCCACTTGAAGGCACTACCTGGCAATGGGTTAACTTCCGCGACGCCAAGCAGGACTACAGTGTTCCCGGTTCAAACTACACGATTGAATTCCTGCTGGAAGGGCAGGTTGCAGTCCTTGCCGACTGCAATAATGCCAACGGCAGCTATAGTGTTGACGGCAGCAGTGTGAACGTCTCGATCCTGATCACGACGGCCGCCGCTTGTGGAGAAGATTCACTGGGCGACGTGTTCATCGACCACCTGAACCAGGCAGCGATCTATACGATTGATGGGACAACCATGTACATCGATCTGTTTGCCGACGGCGGTACGATGACGTTTGTTCAGGTTCAGTAAACCGGTAGTGGGCGGAAGGAGAGAGGTTATGAATTCGATTAACCGTCAGCGGTTGCTCAATGCTTTGGGGTTGGCGGCTCTGTTGGTCATCGCAGTGGCGCTTGTCGCTTGCGGTGGGTCCAACGAACCGGCCCAGCCGACGTCACCGCCGCCTGCCACCAATACAAGCACGCCTCAGGCACCGGTGGGTGATGATGCCTGGTCACGTATCCAGGCCACCGGCCATATGTCAGTTGGCACATCGGCCGATTACCCGCCGTTCGCGTTCTACACTCAGGACTTCCAACTGGACGGGTACGATATTGCCCTGATCCGGGCCGTAGCCGGGAAACTCGGCGTAGAGGCCGATATCCGCGATATGGCTTTCGACGGTCTGGGTAGTGCTTTGCAGGTTAACCAGATGGATGCCGCGATTGCAGCCATCTCGGTAACAGACGAGCGCCGGCAGTTTGTGGATTTCAGCAACGTCTACTTCGTCAGTGAAGATGCCGTTCTGGCTCGCGCCGGGGAAAGCTATGCCATCAATACCGTCCGTGATCTGGCCCAGTATCGTGTCGGCGTACAGGCCGGCTCGGTGTATCAGGACTGGTTACAGACGGAACTGATCGATACCGGCCTCATGCCTGCCCAGAACTTGTTTGTCTATTCGGAAACGACCCAGGCTGTTGAAGACCTGGGCGATAGCCGTATTGATCTGGTTGTGGCTGACTTGCAACCGCTGGAGCTTGCCGCTCAAAGTGGCGTCTTTGAGATCGTTCAGCGTGGCTTGAATCGCCAACTGTTTGCCATCGCCGTGCCCAAGGGCTCGACGTTGCTGCCTTACATTAACCAGGCCCTGGTTGAGTTGCAGAACGACGGCACGTTAGCGGATCTGGCCGCAACATACATGAACCTGGACATTGACGAAGTGGCCCCGGTTCCCACGCCGCAGCCGACCCCCCTGCCGGAAGCTACGGCAACGGCGATCCCGCCGTCACCGACACCGGCCGGCTGTGTTGATGCCATGGCGTTTGTGGGCGATCTGAATCTGGACGACCAGAACATGACGGCTCCGCCGGTGATGAACCCCGGACAGTCGTTCCAGAAGGGATGGCGTATCCGCAATATCGGTACCTGCACCTGGGATTCCCGTTATCTAATGACCTACGTCAACGGAAACGTCCCCGAGGCACGTATGGGTGGGTTGCCGACCCCAATCCAGGGCTTTGTCCCGCCGGGTGCAACCTATGACATGTATGTCAGTCTGGTGGCACCGTTGGTTCCCGGTACCTATCAGGGTTTCTGGTCGCTGCGCAATCCCAACGGACTGCTCTTTGGCGACCGCGTCTGGGTAGGGATTACCGTTCCTTCACCGGCAACGCCGACTCCGCCGCCGACAGCGACGCCTTCCGCAAGTGTCTCGTTCACGGTAGACCGGACGACTATCACAGCCGGTCAATGTGTGACCTTTAGCTGGGATGTCCGCAATGCCAGCAGTGTGTACTTCTATTCAGTCGGCGAAAACTGGGCCCAGAATCAGGTTCAGCCCCAGGGCTCCCAGCGTGAATGTCCTCCGGTGACGACCACATATGAACTGCGAGTCATCAAGCCGGATAATTCGCAGGAGACACGCAATATCCGTATTGACGTGACCCAGCCGCAACCGGACGCACCGGTTATCCAGTCATTCACCCTGAACCCGGCCAACCAGATTCAGGAAGGTCAGTGTGTGGATGTACGGTGGCAGGTCACCGGTGATGTCAACAGTGTGTCCGTTGCCCGGAACGGTAACGCCCTCTGGGACGGCGCGCCGCTGAACGGCACCACACGGGACTGCCCACCGGTGGGAACGGCTGCCTACACTGTAGTAGCCAGTGGCGCGGGTGGCACGGCCAACGCACAGCAAAATCTGAGTGTTATTCCGCAGCCGACAACCCCGCCCCAAGTGACACCGACCCCGGTTCCGCCGACACCGACACCGCAACCGGCCCCGCCGCCGGTCATCAATGCGTTCTCGGTTTCCCCGGCGCAGATCCAGGCCGGTCAGTGTGTATCTATTAACTGGTCCGTTGGTGGAACAGTCAATCTGGTACAGCTCAAGCGCAACGGTAATATTGTCGTGGATAATGCGACGTTAAACGGTAATGTCACTGATTGCCTTGATAATGCCGGTACCTACACCTACCGGATTGAAGCGTCCAATAACGCCGGACAAAATGCCTTCCAGCAGGCATCGGTAACGGTTGGTAATCCGGAGCCGCCTGCGGGTAACCCCCTGGTTGGTACGAGCTGGCAGTTGGTCACGCTTAACGGTGCGCCGGTGCTGACCGGATCGGAGATTACCGTTATCTTTGGCGACGGCAGCAACCTCAGCGGATCGGCCGGATGTAACAACTACACCGGCACGTATGGGGTCAATGGCATCTCAATGTCGGTTCGTAACATTAAGAACAGCCAGCAAACCTGCCCTTCACCTGACGGAGTGATGCCGCAGGAGCGCTCCTATCTCAATGTGCTTGGCTCGGCCAGTGCTTTCAGCATTGACGGCGGCCAGCTAACGATCCGGGGTACGCAAGGCTCGCTGGTGTATAAACCGCTGGCAAGTCCCCGTTAACCGGCAGCTTGCATTTTGTAGCAGATGGAACCGCGTGGCGGCCTGAGAATGGGCCCCACGCGGTTTTTGTTTACCGGATGTTGGCCGCCGGTTGCTAAATCCTGCTGACATGACATAAAATAAGTGCGGGGTGAGGGTCTTGTATGATATTTCGGAGGAGACAGATGGCCGACGACCGGGATGAGTATCCGTACGACGAAATAGAAGACCTGGAAGACAGGGAAGATGATGTAGAAGTTTACGCACTGGAAGATGAAGAGGAGTTAACGGCCAAGAAGCGCCAGCTTGACGTCCTCTTTTACGCCCTTCTGGTTGGGGCGGCGCTGGTCCTGCTCGCCATCATCTATCTCCTGCTGCAACAATTCACCGGCGGCGGAACATCGCCGATCCCGCCTGTAAGCGGTGATGGCTCCTGGGAAGCGGTTCAGGAACGCGGTGTTCTGATCGTGGGAACATCCCTGGACTACCCGCCGTTTGGCTACCGCAATGAGCAGTTCCAGCCGGATGGCTTTGATATTGCCCTCATCCGCGAGGTTGCCAACCGCCTGGGAATAGCGGTCGAAATCAATGACATGGCCTTCGACGGTCTGGGCGGGGCGTTATCAATCCATCAGATTGACGCCGCCATTGCCGCCATCTCCGTCACACCGGAACGGGAGCTTTCGGTTGACTTCACCAATATTTACTATGTTGGCGAAGACGGTATCCTGGCCCAGGATCAATCATCGCTTACTTCCATACAGACCGTTCAGCAGATGGCCGGGCAACGTATCGGTGTTCAGCGCGGTTCGGTCTATGAAGCCTGGATCCAGGAGAACCTGATTGATACCGGGCTAATGCCGTCTACCAATCTGTTTTTGTACGAGACGGCCGATGCCGCCGTGCGTGACCTGCGCGAGCAGCGCCTTGACCTGGTTGTGCTTGACCTGCTTCCGGCCCAGACGGCCGTTTCGGAAGGTGGCGTCAGACTGGTGGGTCAGGGGCTGAATCAGCAGCGACTGGCGATTGCCGTCCCCAACGGGGCCGATTCGCTGCGCATCGAACTGAACGCAGCCCTCACCCAGCTACAGAACGAAGGGCGCATTGCTCAGTTGGCCCAACTGTATCTGGGAGTTCCGCCTGAAAGCATCATCCCGCCACCAACTCCAACAGCGACACCCGTAGTACCGCCTACGGCTACACCGCAACCGGTGGTTTCGCCGACGCCGGTGCCCCTGCGTCAACGGGATGCAGTACATCGCTGACCTAAACTACAACGATCAAAATATGACTGCCCCGCCGTCGGTTTCACCGGGACAGGCATTTTCCAAGGGTTGGCGTATTCAGAATAGCGGTACCTGCGCGTGGGACCCCTCTTACCGGCTGGTATTCGTCAGCGGTAACTTGCCAGGCGCGAGCATGGGCGGACAGCCGACACCGGTTCAGGGTCAGGTCGCTCCGGGGCAGACGTACGATATGTTTGTTAATCTGGTTGCGCCGTTGCAGCCGGGTGTCTACCAGGGTATCTGGCAGATGATGGACAGTAGTAATGTGCCCTTCGGCGATCGTATCTGGGTGGGTATTACCGTGCCTGCCCCGGCCACGGCGACGCCGCCGCCCACCCAAACGCCATCCCCCAGCATTGATTTCACGGTGGATACGTCTAACATCCAGCAGGGACAGTGTGTAACCTTCCGCTGGAATGTCCAGAGCAGCGCGGCCGTTTACTTCTATGCCCAGGGACAGGATTGGCGCAATCAGCCTGTACCGCCGCAGGGCAGCCGCCAGGAGTGCCCGCAGAGCACGACAACTTATTTCCTGCGTGTCCAAAGGCCGGACGGCGTTGTCGAGGAACGCCAGATCACGATCAATGTGACCCCGGCGCCGAATGCTCCAACGATCAACCAGTTCGTTGCCAGCCCGCCGCAGATTACCTTCGGCCAGTGCATTAACTTGCAGTGGAACGTTTCCGGCGACATTACCCGAATCACTGTCAGCGGTAACGGCCGTACCTTGTGGGACGGCGCACCGTCTTCCGGTAATTTCCAGGATTGCCCGGCCGTCATCGGCACGGTGCAGTATTCACTTCAGGCTCAGGGACCGGGCGGGACGAGTCAGGCTCAGGATTATGTCAATGTCGCCAATACCGGCACGGCTACACCCGTACCGACGACAGTGCCTTCCGCACCGATCATAGATTACTTCAACGTGGCCCCGCCGCAGATTCCCGCCGGTGAGTGTGTCCAGATTACGTGGGGAACCAGCGGCGGAAGCTGGCTGGTAAGGCTGCTGCGCAATAACGTTCTTGTGCTGGACAATGCGGCCCTGAGCGGGTCGGCGCAGGACTGCCTGCCCAATCCGGGTACGATTACCTACCAGTTGGTTGCCTCTACAACCGGAGGGCAATCCACAACCTCCCAACAGACGGTTCTGGTGACCGAAGGCTCGGTTGCCAACCCGTTAGCCGGGAAAACCTACTTCCTCATTGGTTTGTTTAACCAGGGACTGGTTCCCGACTCAGTGATCAACGCCACGTTCGGCGCTGACGGTACAATGAACGGCCTCCAGCGGGTGCAATACCTACAGCGCCAGCTATACGGTAAGCGGTAACAATATCAGTATTTTCGAGCAGACCAGTTCATCGAACTATTGCGAAAATGCAGCAGTGCGGGATCAGGAGCAGTCCATTGGAATGCGCTGGGTGCAGCACGAACATTCGAGATTCAGCCGGATACTAATATCCTGATCATGCGTGATGCGAATGGTCAGGAAATATTGCGCTACGTCTTGCAGTAAGATCGGCCGCGGTTTAAGAGCTGTCAGCGATACGATGATGGGGGTAAATTGCCTATCTCATCACATGACGTCCGGTGCGCTCATGCCCATCAGATCCAGTACACGGGCAAAGATCGCCTGCGCCGAGCGATACAGCCGCAAACGGGCCAGCCGCACCGGTTCCGGCACGTCACTGTGCAACACACGCGATTCCTCATACATGGGGTGAAATGCGGACGCCAACTCGTAGGCATAGAACGACAGCCGGTGAGGTTCGTAGGTGGTGGCGATAATCTCCAGCACCTCGGCCAGTTCCAGTGCCTTGCGCAGAAAGGCCAACTCGCGCTCATGGGTCAACAGACTCAGGTCCGCACCTTCGTCGGCATTGGGGTCATAACCGGCTTCCACCCACTTGCGGAAGATGCCGGCGCAGCGCACATGGGCGTTCTGGATGTAGTAGACGGGGTTCTTGTCGGAGTGTTCGACCGCCAGATCAAGATCAAAATCAATGGGGCTGTTGGCCGACCGGGAGATCATGAAATACCGGATGGGATCAGCACCGACTTCCTCTACCAGTTCATCCAGCGTAACGTATAAACCGCGCCGCGTGCTCATCTTGACCGGCTCTCCGCCACGCACCAGATTGACGATTTGATGCAGCAGGGTATAGACGATTGACGGATCGTAGCCCAACGCCTCCATGCCCATGAGTACCTGGGGGGCGGTGGCGTGGTGGTCGGGGCCAAAGATATCTACGACCAGTTCAAATCCACGCTGGGCCTTGTTGCGATGATAGGCCATATCCGGCAGACGGTAGGTTGGTTCGCCGCTGGCCTTGACGACTACGCGGTCTTTTTCGTCGCCGAAGTCCGTGCTGCGGAACCATTGCGCGTCGTCCTTCTCATAGACATAGCCGTTCTGTTCCAGTTGTTCCAGCGTATCGCCGACCTGCCCCGTCTCATACAGGCTTTGCTCGCGGAAGTAAACGTCAAAGAAGATGTTGATGCTGGCAAGGCTGGATTTTTGCTGATCAGAGATTCGCGCGACGGCGTAGTCACTGAAGTATTCCACCGGTTCATCAATCAGACTGTCACCATGCTCGTCCAGCAGTTCCTGGCCCAGATCGGCGATGTATTCGCCCTGGTAGTGTTCTTCTTTCAGCTCTTCCTGGTGACCCAGTAGCTGGAGATAGCGCAGCTTGACGGATTCCCCCAGCAGTGTCACCTGGCGGCCGGCATCATTGTAGTAGTACTCCAGAGTAACGTCATAGTTGGCGCTGCGGAGTGCCCGACCAATGCTATCACCAATTACGCCGCCACGGCTCCGGCCCAGCGTAATGGGGCCGGTGGGGTTGGCGCTGACACATTCGACCTGGGCCATTTTGCCGTGACCGACATCAACCTGACCAAACGTATCCCCCTCGGACAAAATGCGTTCCGGGGTTTGCTGCAACCGGCCGTCGCCAGGCGAAAGTTGATGAAGCCCGGCGGCGCGACGGCCGTTTCCTCAAGATAGTCAGGCTCAGCCATATGGGCGGCAATCGCCTCGGCAATCTTCAACGGAGCCATGCGTGCCGGTCGGGCCAGTTGCAAGGCAACGGCCGTAGCGTAGTCACCCTTCGAGGGATCGCGTGGCCGTTCAATGGTAACAGACGGAAGTTCAAATTCCGGCAGATCGCCGGCGGATTGAGCGCGTTGGAGGGCAGCCTCAACTTCGGTTGCCAGTTCTTGATGTACGAGCATGGCGCGCATTGTAGCATTATGGTGAGGAGCTTGCGAGTACAAAATCAGATCCCGTTACTCTGTGTTGCCGGGTAAACCTATACCCGGCATAGTTGGCCTTCCGTCATTGGTCGCGTATACTTTTGTTAAGGAACAGACGCAGTAGGCCTAACGAGAACCGAGCAAAACAGCGTATGACCAGCGAAGAACAGACCCAACCAGGCGTATACCAGGCCGATCCCGTCATTGTCGATATGCCGGACGATGAGTTGACGGAACTCGTCACCCCGGGCACATCAAATCCGTCGCAACTACCGGTGCCGATCCCGGAGGAAGTTCGCGCAGCTTATGAGCGCCTGGAAGGTGATCCGGAGTTTGACGCCTATATGTCCATCGCCCGGCTTCTGGTTGGCGGGGCAGTGGAAGGCACGGCCCAGCTTTCAAAGCGATTGCAGAAGATCGAAGGCGAATTGATGCGCGCTCAGGCAGAGGAGCCGAAAGTAGGCGAGATCAACTCAACATCAGATGTCATGCGCTATGCGGCCGTTGGATTTGCCCTGTCGGCCGGTGACGGGCTGCGACGGCGATTTATGAAATTGCTGGATGCCACCGACTTTTTCTGGGAGGCGACCGGGAACACTGTCAAGCCCTTCACCGAGAACCGTATCACGGGCTTCTTTACCGCCCCGTTTGAGCGCGCCTTCGATTCCATTGTCGGGAGAGGGCAGGAGACCGTTAACGAATGGGTGGAACGTGGTCGCCGTGAGGAACCCATCAGCCGCCAACTGGCCCTGGAAACGACCTCCACCATTATCGAGGAGTTCATTAACCTGCTCTCCGAGAATCCGGAGCTGGCGGAATTGGTCCAGAGTCAGAGCGTCGGCCTGGTAGGTGAGGTCGTGGACGAGGTGCGCTCCCGTACGGTATCGGCCGATGTGGTGGCCGAAACACTGGTGCGACGGTTGCTGCGACGGCCGCCACGCTCGGACCTTCCCGCGCCGCCGGCCGATGTCCAGGAACTTGTTGCTCCCAAGAAAACCTATCCTGTACGCCGTGACTAACGAAACATTACTGCCCCCACCCCCAAACCTGCGCGGGTATTATGCCGGGTTTGTCACCCGCCTGATTGCCCTGTTGATCGATCTGGTGATCATCTTCGTCATGTCGTTTTTGTTTAACTGGATGCTACGACTGATCCTGAATTTTTTCGGCTTGTCCAGTCTGGCGACGGCGGTCTTTGATCAAACAGCGTATAGTCCTGAGTATGGCGGATTATTGGTGACAGTGCTTCGCTGGACGACGACTGTCTTAACCAGCGCCACTTTCCTGTTTGTCTATCTGGTCTTTTTCTGGACCGTTATTGGGAAGACACCCGGCAAGGGTATTCTTGGACTGCATGTAATTCAGGGTGGGCAGGCAACTGTGCCCTTCAAATGGGCCGTGGTTCGCGCGCTGGGATACTATGTGTCTGGAATCCCGTTGGGATTGGGTTTCTTTTGGATTCTGATTGATGATGAACGTCGCGGCTGGCATGATAGGCTTGCGCACACGCATGTCCTGTACGAGTGGGATGCCCGCTTGGGACGTCGTTTGTGGGACCGCATTCGCAACTGGCGGTACCACAATACGGCCGATGCAGTTATTGATGTATTGGCCCCACCTGACGAAACGATACAACAGTAGCACGGATATCGTCTTAGCAGACCCCGTGCCAGGGAATTGAATATTGCCGGCGACAGGAGAGTCAACCAATGGCTGAATCTATCACGCCCTTGTCCAATGTAGACGCTGCCTGGCTCAAGATGGAAGACCCCACCAATCTGATGATGGTGACCGGGGTATTGACCTTCAATGAGCCACTGGATATGGAACGCTTTCGCGCGCTCATTGAGACACGCTTGCTGACATTCGATCGGTTTCGCCAGCGCGTGGTGATACCCTCCGTTCCGCTTGCTCCCCCTTACTGGGAGCCGGACCCCACGTTTCATGTGGATGCTCACCTGCACCATATCGCTCTCCCACATCCCCGTGACAAGTCGGCCCTGCAATACCTTGTTAGCGATTTGATGAGCACGCCGCTGGATTTCTCGAAATCCCCCTGGCAGATGCACGTTGTCGATGGCTACTATGACGGCGGTGCGCTTATTGTTAGACTGCATCACTGCATGGCTGACGGCATGGCGCTGGTCGGTGTGCTGTTGGCCCTGACGGAGTTGACACCCGATGCCGCTTCCCCGGAGAGTTTGGGTCTGACCTATGCCCCACAGCCTAACGGGCAGCAGCCCAGCTCACTGGATGCCTTGGGCCGTCGTTTTCGTAACATGACACGAGCCGGCGTGAGCGCCGGGAGACGGGCGGCCATCCAAAGTCTGGAGACATTCCTGAACCCGGATAATGCCCGTCGCCTGGCCGAGCAAGGGTCTGACTATCTTCATTCGGCCAGCAAGCTGGTCCTTCGTTCGGCCGATCCCAAAACTGTTCTGAAAGGCTCGCTGGGTGTTGCCAAACTTGCTGCCTGGTCACGCCCCTTGCCCCTGGCTGAGGTTAAGGCTATGCGGAAGGCGACCGAAGCCACAATTAATGATCTGATGACCACGATCATGACCGGCGGGCTGCGTCGTTATCTGGAGATGCGTGGTGATGATCCCACCGATGTGACCATACGGGCAGCGGTGCCGGTTAACCTGCGGAAACCGGAAGAAATGGGCGAGATGGGTAACAAGTTTGGACTTGTCTTCCTCGACCTGCCCGTTGGCGCACCAACGCTCAAGGAAAGATTGCGACTGGTTCAACGTCGCATGGACGCGCTCAAGGATTCGCCGGAAGCGGTGGTTGCGCTGGATATTCTGGGCGGGATTGGGTTCTCGCCGCAGGTTGTCGAAGATATTGTCGTGCGGATTATCGGCATGAAAGCCACCACCGTATTGACCAACGTACCCGGTCCGCCCATTCCCCTGTATATGGCCGGGCAAAAGATTGAGGATCTGATGTTTTGGGTGCCTCAATCGGGACGTCTGGGCATGGGGCTCAGTATCATGAGCTATGCCGGGAATATTTATGTGGGTGTGGCGACTGATGCCGGGTTGATACCCGACCCGGATAATATCGTCAACTGCTTCTACATGGAGTACGACGAGCTGCTGTCAATGATGAAGTAGTCGGTCCCCGGCTCCCGCAGTTAAGCCGTCCTGATAATCACACTTCGTTACTGCTCAGTACAAATCGGGCCGGATCAATTGCGCCTAACCGGCCGGGTACAGTGGAGTGTACGATAGCTGGCTCGGCATCATTGAAAACGGCCTGCAGATCCAACTCCTGCTCGTGCGACCCGAAGTTAAGCACAATTATGAAACTATCGTGCCCATCCATTGAGCGACGATAGGCCAGAACGTTCTCTACCCCAAATCCAGGCCTGAATACGCCCCGGCATAAAGGGCCGGCTCAGTTTGCCGCAAGGCGGTCAATTCCCGGAAGTAAGTCAGCATGGATGCAGAATCGGCCGACTGTGCCTCGACATTGCGCGTTTGGTAATCGGCCGCCAGCGGCAACCACGGCGTTACGCCGGGGCCGGCGAAACCGGCATTGGGCGAGCTGTCCCATTGCATGGGTGTCCGTTCCGGGTCCCGGCCCGTCTCAACGAAATGGTCCGGCTGGTTGAGCGCGGCCGGGTCCTGGCATTGCTCCAGGGGAATGAACACATCCTCCATACCGATTTCATCCCCATAATAACAGGTTGGGGTACCGCGCAGGGTCAGCAATAGCATCCTGGGCCACGCGGGCCTGATCCGGCCCTATGCGGGTCGCAATACGATGCTGGTCGTGATTGCCCAGCACCCAGTTGGGCCAGCCGCCTTCTGGGGAGGGCTGCCTCGTAGGTGGCGACCCAGCGGCCGATAGCCTGGGCGTCCCAGGACATGTGAATAAGCTCGAAGTTGAAGGGCATATGGCATTCATCGTTGTTGCCATAGTAGGTCATCAGCCGATCAACAGGCAGGTAAATCTCACCCACCATCATGCGCTCGTCGTATTCATCCAGCACGCCGCGCATGGCGCGGATAATGTCGTGGATGCCGGGCATATCGGCCGTGTAGATGTGCTGTAAACGGCCGTGGTCTGTTGCGTCTGGTCCCGCGTCGGGGTTGACCGGTTCGTCCCGGAACTGCTCGTCTTTTACCATCAGCCAGATGACATCCACCCGAAACCCGTCCACGCCACGATCCAGCCAGAAACGCATGTTGTCCAGCATGGCCGGCAACACATCCGGGTGGCGATAGTTCAGTTCCGGCTGCTCAGGAACGAACTGGTGCAGGTAATACTGTCCGGTAGTTGGATCCAGCGTCCAGGCCGGGCCACCGAAATGACTGGCCCAGTTGTTGGGCGGACCGCCGTCCGGGGCCGGATCGCGCCAGATGTACCAGTCACGCTTGGGGTTATCCCGGCTGCTGCGGCTTTCCTGAAACCAGGCATGCTCGTCAGAGGTATGGTTGGGAACCAGGTCGAGGATGACCTTGAGATCGCGATCATGGGCCGCAGCTAGTAGTTGATCAAAGGCAGCCAGTGTGCCGAACAGGGGATTGATGTCGCAGTAATCGGCTACATCGTAGCCAAAGTCGTGCATGGGCGAGGGGAAGATGGGCGATATCCAGATTGCCCCGACGTTGAGAGACTTTAGATAGTCGAGCCGTCGTGTGATGCCCGGCAGATCGCCTATGCCGTTGCCGGTTGTGTCCTGAAACGAACGCGGGTAAATCTGATAAATAATACCGGTTTGCCACCAATGCATGGTCGATCCTTTATCGGTTGTCTTGAATGCCGCTTGGGCTGATAAGCCTACTTATAGCTCAGATTGGGTGCCAGCCAACGCTCGGCTGTTTCCATATCCCAGCCTTTCCGCATCGCGTAATCTTCAACCTGATCGCGATCAATGCGACCCAGGCCGAAATACTGCGATTGCGGATGGGCAAAGTAGTAGCCGCTGACAGAAGATGCGGGCATCATGGCATAGCTCTCGGTAAGCGTTACGTCGATTGCCTTCGTCGCATCCAGCACGCGGAATATCTCACCCTTTTCCGTGTGGTCGGGGCAGGCCGGGTAGCCGGGTGCAGGGCGAATCCCCTGATAGCCCTCGGCGATCAAGGCGTCGTTGTCGAGCGATTCGGCCGCTGCATATCCCCACCCATCCCGACGCACGCGCTCATGAATCATCTCGGCCAGCGCTTCGGCCAGACGGTCGGCCAGCGCCTGGGCCAGGATGCGGTTGTAGTCGTCATGAACGGCATCAAAACGGCGCGTAACTTCGTCCAGCCCCAGACCGGCCGTGACGGTGAACAGTCCCATGTAGTCGGCCACACCGCTTTCAAGAGGGGCAACGAAATCAGCCAGGGCCAGATTGGGGCGTCCCGGCGGCCGTTCCATCTGCTGGCGCAACGTGTGGATGGTCGAAAAAGCGGTATCGCGGTGACGGCCGTTAGCCTCTGGCGCAAACAACAGGATGTCATCGCCTACGCTGTTGGCCGGGAAAAGACCGACCGTCGCCTTGAGCTGGAGCCATTGCTCTTCAATCATGCAGTCGAGCATGGACTGGGCATCGGCATAAAGCTGGCGGGCTGACTCGCCCACAACCGCGTCATCCAGAATGCCGGGGAAACGGCCGTGCAACTCCCATGTCGTGAAGAACGGCGTCCAGTCAATGTAACTCCGAACCTCGGCCATATTTACGTGGTCAAAGACGGTCAGGCCGGGCCGGTTAGGAACAACGGGAGTGTGGGCGGTCCAGTCAACTGCCAGCCGGTTGGCTCGTGCATCGGCCAGCGTCGCCAACCGTTTTTGAGAGGTACGTCCTTCGCGGCTCTCCCGCAGGGATTGATATTCGTTACGGACACCTGTCACGAAGGTGTCATGTTGCTCGGCGCTCAGCAATTGGGAGGCAATACCGACGGCGCGTGAGGCATCCAGCACATGGACAACCGGCCCACTGTGGTACTCCGGTTCGATCTTGACGGCCGTATGGACCTTGGAGGTTGTCGCCCCGCCGATGAGCAGGGGGAGGTTGAACCCTTCACGCTCCATTTCACGAGCGACATGGCGCATCTCCTCCAGCGAGGGAGTGATAAGTCCGCTGAGGCCGATGATGTCTACGTTTTCCTGCCGGGCGGTTTCCAGGATTTTGTGGGTGGGTGTCATGACACCCAGGTCAATGACCTCGTAATTGTTGCAACCAAGCACCACGCCGACGATATTTTTGCCGATATCGTGAACGTCGCCCTTGACCGTTGCCAACAGAATCTTGCCTGCCGGGCCACCACCGCCATTCTCCGCCTTTTCGGCCTCAATATAGGGGATGAGCCAGGCCACGGCCTGCTTCATGACCCGCGCGCTTTTAACGACCTGGGGCAGGAACATCTTGCCGCTGCCGAACAGGTCACCGACGGTATTCATGCCGTCCATCAACGGCCCTTCGATAACATCCAGCGGTTGATCGGCTGCCAGCCGCGCCTCTTCCACGTCTTCTTCGATGTAGGCATTGATCCCCTTTACCAGCGCGTAGGACAGGCGCTCTGTGACGGGTAACTGTCGCCAGGCCAAGTCTTCCTTTTTCTCCTTGGCCGTTCCCTGCACGGATTCAGCGAACGCAACCAATCGCTCTGTTGAATCCGGCCGGCGGTTTAGCAAGACATCCTCTACGTGTTCCAGCAAAGCCGGGTCCATGTCCTGGTAAATAGAGAGCTGTCCGGCGTTCACAATACCCATATCCATCCCTGCCCGAATGGCATGGTAGAGAAAGGCGGAGTGGATTGCTTCGCGTACAGCGTCGTTCCCCGGAAGGAGAAGCTGATGTTGCTGACACCACCGCTGATCTTGGCCTGAGGCATATCCTGCTTAATTTGCCGGGTGGCTTCTATGTAAGCCAGCGCATACTCGTTGTGTTCTTCAATGCCGGTGGCGACAGCGAAGATGTTGGGGTCGAAAATAATATCCTGCGGCAGAAAGCCGACTTCCTCGGTCAGAATACGGTAGGCGCGGCGGCAAATTTCGACCTTGCGCGTAACCGTGTCGGCCTGCCCCTCTTCGTCGAAAGCCATAACGATGACGGCCGCTCCATATCGCCGGGCCAGATGCGCCTGGCGAACGAACGCCTCCTCGCCTTCTTTCATGCTTATTGAGTTGACAATGCTCTTGCCTTGAACGCATTTCAATCCGGCCTCGATCACACTCCACTTGGACGAATCGATCATCACCGGTACGCGGGCAATATCGGGTTCGGCCGCAACCAGCTTGAGGAAGCGTTCCATGGCTGCTTCGGCGTCGAGCATGCCCTCATCCATATTGACGTCAATGATTTGCGCGCCGTTTTCGACTTGCTGGCGGGCCACGTCAAGAGCCGTGTTGTAGTCTCCGTTGAGGATGAGCCGGGCGAAGCGACGCGAGCCGGTCACATTAGTACGCTCGCCGATATTGACGAAGTTGGTATCCGGGCCGATCACCAGTGGCTCCAGCCCACTGAGTCGCGTATAGGGAGCAACCTCCGGGATGGGCCGTGGCGGAATGTCCTTGATTGCTTCGGCAAACGCCCGGATATGGGCCGGTGTGGTTCCGCAACAGCCACCGACGACATTGAGCATACCTTCTTCAGCATAACCCCGCAGAACCCGGCCATGTATTCCGGGGTGTCGTCGTATTCACCGAATTCGTTGGGCAACCCGGCGTTGGGGTAAATATGGGTATAGGTATTGGCTACCTGGGAAAGGGCAAAGGTGTAGTCGCGGAAAGCGGCCGCACCCAGCGCACAGTTCAGCCCGACGATGAGCGGCCGGGCATGCATGATGGAGTAATAGAAGGCCTCGGTTGTTTGACCGGAAAGCGTTCGGCCGCTGGCGTCGGTAATTGTGCCGGAGATCATGAACGGCAGCTCGACTCCGGCTTCCTCAAAGTACTGGGTAATGCCGAAGATAGCCGCCTTGGCATTGAGCGTGTCAAAGATCGTTTCAATGAGCAGCAAATCAGCTCCACCCTCGACCAAACCTCGTGCGGCCTCTGTGTAGGCCATTGCCAGCTCATCAAAGCTGATATTCCGGTAGCCGGGGTCATTGACGTCGGGGAGATGGAGGCGGTACGGTTTGTCGGACCCAATGCACCGACTACAAAGCGTGGACGCGATGGGTCCTGGCTCCATGGCGTCACAAGCTTCACGGGCCAGCCGCGCCGATGCCAGGTTCATCTCGTACGCGAGGTCTTCCATACCATAGTCAGCCTGGGAGATGCGGTTGGCGTTAAAGGTGTTGGTTTCAATCAGGTCCGCCCCGGCTTCCAGATACGCCGTGTGGATGGCGCGGATGATATCCGGTTGGGTCAGGGACAGCAGATCGTTGTTGCCTTGCAGATCGCTCGGCCAGTCGGCAAACCGGTCACCGCGATAGTCAGCTTCGCCCAGCTGGTATTGCTGGATCATTGTTCCCATCGCGCCGTCGAGGATCAGGATGCGTTGTGCCAGTTGTTGTTTCAGTAAGTCCGAACGATTCATAAACCACTCCCACATATTCCGGTGACGTGTCAGACAAAGAATTACGATGTCACCGACTGATTATTCGGGGCCAGCAAAAAGGCCTCTCGTGATGAGAGGCCTTCGTTTATATTTACTCTCTCACCTACCGGTACAAGACCGGTATCCCAAGCCTTTGTTCGATGAGCTAGTATGGTAGATGAAGCTTAAAGGCTATCTTACCATTATACGATATCCCGCGCGGTTTGGGAAAGCGGCCGTTAGGGAATGTAATTTCCCCAACCGGAGAACTGGCTGCCCTTGGCGACCACGACGACGGTGAAACGAACCGTCATGGGATACCAGTTGTCCGGGTTCTCCCCATTCCAGTTCCAGCCGGAATAATCGCTGACCGGTTTGCCGTTACCGTTTTTAATGGCAAATCCGTTACGATCACGTGCCCTTGACCAGTCAATAATTGTACTGTTCTTTTTCCAGAGATTCTGAACGCCGACCTGCCATGTCACAACATTCCCCGGAACGCCGACATTATTACTTACGGTTTTTGTGCAATTCTCCAACACACTCCTGTCCTGCCAGATGCAAAACTGGACTTTCATACCCGGCTGAGACTTGGGAATGCTTTTCACTTCCGCACGCAAGTAGAAAGTACCTTCTGCATAATTAATGGGGGATTTCCAGTTACCGTTTTCCATCGGGGGTTTATCCCACGGGAAACCATGTTCAGCTTCGGTAACCCGACCATTCCAATCGAACACAAGCATCTCGGAACCGGATGTGGGGGGTACCGAAGTAGGCGTTGCTGTCGGTGCAGTAGGTGGTGGTGTTGCCGTCGGATTAGTTGGCGGCGGTGTTGAGGTTGGGTCCGTTGGCGGTGGGCCATCCAGCGCAACGAGCGAGATGTCATCAATGCTGAATGTCAGGTTCTTCCCCTTGGGAGCGCGGAACCGCAGCCGCGCATTACTTACCGGGTTCCCGAATCCGGTCGTCGTAAACGTGATGCTAAACTGTTTCCATTCTGAAGTAACGTCAACCGTCTTTTTCAGGCCGTAGTTGGTAAAGGGAGAGCTTTGCTTTTGGAGATCGACTGTCAGGTCCTTGCCACTGGATTTGGCCCAAAACGTCAACTCGTATGTAGTTTTGGGTTGCAAGCTGATGTTTTTCTGGAAGAGCATGCCGCGTGCTGTATTGCTGGTGGTTTTCATTTGCCCGGCGGCCGATCCGCTATGTGCCGGTTGCCCGCTGGTCAGATTGCATTTGCGGCATATCCAGGACCCGATACCGTTTTCAAACCCCGGATTGGTGATCGCGTTGGATTGGGTGTCGGCCGAACTGACCTTGGCCTGACTGGGGTTCACAACAGCCAGGAAGATGAAAATGCCCAGCCCGATAACCAGGCCCACTCCGCGCGCAAATTTGACAAGAGGCGATTGATGTACCTTCATTTCACGTCTCCTTGATTAAGTTATTTGGTTGATCACGCATTAAACGCAAGTGGCTTTCTTGAGTCGGTGTTGTGTGCAGACGCGTAATCACCTGTGGACAGCATTCTAATCATAATGCGACCGGGTTTTGCAGGCCATTAGCAGGGCGTGAATTTACAGGAATGTCTTGGACGTTCCCTTATGGATAGTTGCCCCAGCCGGAAAAACCGGCGCCTGCTTCCACGACCACGGCTGAAAAGTGCATGTCCAATGGGTACCATTCGTCCGGATCATCGCCACCCCAGTTCCAGTCACCAATATTGCTGACGGGGACGTTATCCTTGTTTTTGATAGCGACACGTACTCGTGATCGCGGTTGGCTCCAATCAATGGGTATACCGTTTTTCTTGTACATCTTGGTAACTTCAACCGACCATTCAGCAACCGTGCCGGGATCGCCTGTCAGGAGCTGGGTTGGTCCGCAACTTTCTAGTTGAGTTCCATCCTGCCAGAAACAAAGCTGGAGTTTCATTTCCTTGGGGACCGGTTGATCATAAATCTCGACACGAAAATACATCGTGCCCTCAGCGTAATTAACGGGCTCCGTCCAGTCAAAGTTGGCTGCTTCAGTGACATCTGCGTCCCCGTACGGGAAGCCGTTGTCACCCTTGGTTACTTTTCGGTCGAGGTCAAAAACAAGTAATTCCTCTCCTGGTGGCGCAGGGGTTGGCGTAAGGGTTGGTTCCGGTGTTGGTGTATCATCTGGAACCTCGGTTTGGGTTGGTTTTGGTGTGTTTGTTGGCTTGGGTGTCTTGGTCGGCCGTGGCGTCCTGGTTGGCCGTGGTGTTTCTGTTGGGATGCTTGTTGGCGTATTCGTGGGTGTCGCCGTCGGCGTAATGGTTGGTGTTTCCGTGGGTGTCGCCGATGGTGTGGGACTTGGCGTGCTGCTGACCGGTATCGTTGGCGTGACCGTTGGTCCTTCCATCTCGCCCAGTACGATTGGTGCATAGGCGCTAGCATCTTCTGCTGTCGATGCTTCCACGTTCCAGACGGAGCGCGTGAGATAGGCCAGAAAACTTCCGGTTAAAAGAATAACAATAGTCAGGGCAAGCAGAGGGTGTTTCTCGCGCATATGTCTCCTTGTCAGATGCGTGAATACGTAAGCTGAGGATGATAACCACCTTTATGCTCCTGTCCAGCTAGTTGGCATTTTTCTTATCCATTTCCCTAAGATTAACCACCGCAACATTTCAGGCGAGTTTCGCGTATACTGTTATACAAGAACGACAGTCGTGCTATAGCACGTTGGAAAACGCGTATGACCACTGATAAAGAACCGCTCAAGATTACCCTGGAAGATCTCGACCCGGAAACACCACAGCCATCTTCGTCGCGCAGCAAGCTACAAGAGCAGGCTGGGGCAACCGGCCGTCAGGTTGCCGGTACCGCCAAGGATATTGCCGGCAAATTCACGGATAAACTGGCGGCTACTGCGGCCGATGCCACAAACCGAACGGCCGAAGCAGCCCGTGAGAAGATGACAGAGGCTTTTCAGGAACAGTCAAAGGCAATCGCCGACGCTGTCGAGCAACGCGTTCGGGAGATCGACTGGAAGGCTGAAGCGCAGAAAGGGACGGAAGGCGGCCTTCGCTGGTTAAGTGAACGGCTCAACGAGATTGCCGACCGAATGAAAGCCGCTCCGAATAATTCCGACGACGCAAACATCAGTGAGAAGTCCCCAAAGGACGATAAGTAAACCGGATATCCGGGTAAAACACTCATTGGACAAACTGCAGCGGTACGGGTAGATTTTATCTTATGGAGATCGAACTGGAGGAAAAGGACGGGGTTACAGTCGCAGCCCTGTTTGGTGAACTCGACGGGCGTACAGCTCCGGAGATCCAGGACAAGCTACTCCTTCTACCGCAGCAAAACCGGAAAGTGCTGCTCGACCTGAGCGACGTCAGTTATATATCCAGTGCCGGATTACGGGCATTGCTAATGCTCTACCGGCAATATGCCAATGGCGAGAGTAAGATCGCCCTGGTTGGTTTGTCAGAGAGTATCCGGGATATGATGGCTGTTACCGGCTTTCTGGAATTCTTCGACGACTACGCTACGCTGGATGAGGGACTGGCGGCGTTGAATAATCAGTAGGCAGACGGGTTTACTTTCGTTCGACGACATCTATCGTCTGGCGCAATTTGATGATGGAGTCAGGCGGATAATACCCCTTGCGCAAACTCACATTGGCATAGACAAGCGTCCGCGCCCCGATCACACAACCGGGGTTCAACACTGGAGTGCAGCCGGTCTGGGCATCGTCGCCCAGTATCGCTCCCAGCTTGCTCAAGCCTGTGTCAAACTCCATCCCATCTATCTGTAACCGAATCGTCGGCCGTTTGCCGGTAGCCGCGTCTTTCTTACTCAGCACACCGAGATTGCTCAGCTTGGTCCCGGCTCCGAGGTTGACACGATGGCCGAGAATGGAGTCGCCGACGTAGGCAAAATGGGGTGCATGGGCACCGGGCAGGAGCAGGCTGTTCTTGGCTTCGCTGGCATGGCCCAGCACGCTGCCCGCCAACAGAATGACATTCTCGCGCACATAAGCGCCATGACGCACAACCGCCCCGGCGCCAATATAGGCCGGCCCGGTGATATAGGCTCCCGGCTCGATGATGGCGTCTTCATCAATGTAAACAGGCCGGTCGCTTAGAATTGCCCCGGCCATTACCGTGCCCAGAATGGTCTGGCGGCCACCCGTTAATCGCGCGACATGACGGCCGATATGGGGATTGCCTGCCAGACAGTGTCGCAGCCTTCAAAGAAAGACGCCGTAAATGTGTCGCCCAGATCAAAGAATGCTTCGGGCCGAAGAAAGTCGTTATCCATGGTTCTTACAGCGACATTGTACAAAATGACTAACGTCATATTATCCGTTGTCTTTCTTGAGCCGGATTACACCATCACGCGAGATCTGAAAATGGTCAAAGTCACGGGCGACGTAGGTGTTGGGGAAAATCGTCCGTGCTTCCTGGCGGATATCGCGCTCGGAATAGCGGCGTGACAGGTGGTCAGGATGAGCGTTTTGACATCGTTGTCGCGGGCCAGTTGGGCTGCACGGGTTGCTGTCATGTGGCCGAAATCAGTCGCCATTTCCGCTTCTCCTCCAAATAGGTGGATTCCATGACCAGTGCATCGGCCTCGCCCCTATCTCAGAGGTTATCCGTAGGCCGACGTCGCCGATATGGACATAGTTTGTGCCCGGCAGCGCATCGCCCAGAACGTCCCCCGGCTGAATGGTTCGGCCGTCAGCCAGCGTTATCGGTTCCCACGCACCAGCTTGGCACGTTCGGACCCAAACGGCACGCCAAGCGCCTCGGCTTGTTCGGCCAGGAACGGCCGGTGAGGCTTTTCCTCGAAAAGATAGCCAGTTATCCGGCCCGCGATGACCCCAAAGGCAGTTAATGAAAACTTGTCATCCGCACAGATAACATCGCCCGGCCGAATGGAATTAAGCGTAATGTCGATCGGTGGCTTGTGCCCAGCGAAGACCACGCCGAAGAGCAGATCCTGGACACGCCGCAGGGTGGCCCGTCCGCCATAGATGTCAATGTGATCCAGATTTTCCCATCGGGCCATGTGGAGGTCAGACCACCCAGACCGAGGATATGGTCCAGATGCCCGTGGGTAAGCAGGACCGTCTCCAGGCGCTTGAAGCCTAAACCGCTTTGAAGAATCTGCGTTGGGTACCTTCGCCGCAATCAAGCAGGAACCGGTATTGCCGGTGGAGGATCATATGGCTGGACAGGCCGCGCGTCACCGTCGGTGCGGAGGACGACGCCCAGAAAAATCAGTTCCCGAACAGGATGCTAACGACGGTGCATTGGGACTATTACCGGTAAAGTGACAATAAAACCGGCCCCGCTTCTCTGTAGATACGGGCCGGTTGATCCAATACACCGTTAATTCAGATTTTTACAGCCTGCGATAAAAAGCCAGGCCGACTCAGCCAACCACAAAGCGACCGACTGCTACCATATTGTCCCTAAAAGCGGCCGTTTTCGCAACCGCTGTACAGAACAACCTACGAACCTGA
Source organism: Chloroflexota bacterium (assembly GCA_041390945.1). Lineage (GTDB taxonomy): Bacteria > Chloroflexota > Anaerolineae > Promineifilales > Promineifilaceae > Promineifilum. The sequence continues at coordinate 254,937 of JAWKOY010000016.1, read as the reverse complement.
AGCAACCAGTTTCTGTAATTGCTTCTCTTTGTGTTTCCGATCACGAATGGCAATAGGCGCAGCGAGATAGCGTTGGAGTGTTTCGGCCGATAGACTTTGCTCGTAAGCATCACGAAACATCTCCAGGATGGTGACTGTTTCGCCCTGATACGGTTGATAGGTTACCGCTTCCCCTGCCTGGACTGTCCCCGGTTGGATGACGCGACAATAGAGGCCGGGACGCTCCGCCTTGCGGAAGCGTTTGATGAAACCACGATCCCCCATGCGCGCAGCCAGCGTGCCGCAGGGAATTCGCGGCGCGGTTACCTCCAGGATGACATTGCCTATCTGCAGGCGATCCCCAATCGAATACTGAGCACTTTCCAGGCCGCTAATAGTCAGGTTGTCCCCAAAGGTTCCCGGGTCCAGTTCCGTTCCCAATTCGGCCGACCACCAGGCGTAGTCTGATCCGCCGTAGACATAGATGGCCTGGTCCGGACCGCCATGGTGCTTGACGTCCACGATGGCATCATTCTCAATGCCGTTGACTGTTATCTCAACGGGGCCAGCGGCCGGCATTTTGAATATGCCTGATTCACTTTTGACTTTGCCGTTGTTGATAGGGCGTGCCTGTCCGATGTTGACGCTAATCAGTTTCATCATGGTTATCGTTTCCTTGCCTGAAGTCTGGACCTGATTATACACGGCCGGCGGGAAGGGCAAGTCGGTGGTAGTGAGCAGCAAAAAATAAAAGCCCCTCATTTTGGGGAGAGGGGCTTTACGACACAATCAGTGCTTAGGTGTAGTCAATTAGGAGGAATGGATGGTGAAGGCGACAAACACCGTTTGCAAAAGTATCTGTATATCCAGCAAGACGGACCAGTTGCTGATGTACTCTGATTCAAGACGAACCCGATCATCCAGGTTATGGCTGTGCCCGCGTACCTGCCACAGACCGGTCAGGCCGGGCCGAACAGCGACATACCCATCAATCCGGTGACCGAACTTCATAAGTTCCGTCCGGGTCATCATGCGCGGACCGACCAATGACATGGAGCGGTCGAGCACGTTGAATAAACGCGGCAGCTCATCCAGGCCGGTACGGCGCAGGAAGCGGCCGATACGGGTCAGGCGCGGGTCGGTGTCTATGTTCCCGCCACGAAGCACTTCCATCCACTCATCCCGGTGACGCATGAGACGATTGTTGTTGTCCACATACATCGTGCGGAACTTGTAGGCGAAGAACTCGCGGCCGTTCAGACCGACAACGCGACGCCGGTAAATAATCGGACCGGGGGAGTCCAATTTGATCAGCAGGGCAATGAGGAGCAACAGAGGGCTGATCAGGATAATGGTCGGCATCACCAAGGCGAAATCCAGCGCATACTTGAGCCAGCGGTTAACCCGACGAGCCGTCATCTGCGGTAATACTGAATTCCTTTCGGCTGATTTGAGCGGAGCCTGAAGCATTTAACTATTCCTTGTCCTGTATACATGCACCGCACCCATTGCGGCACAGGTATTCATTGCACCTGGAAATAGTGTATTCAGGCAGCCTTACAAATAAACTTACGGATCCTTACGGAGTTTTCACGCCTTTTTTGCGGCGTGTGTAGAGATAGGGGTGCGAACTATACGGCCGTAGCGATGGCTGTAAACAGGAGAATACCCGCCGCGCACAGCAGGTTAATGCGCAGCAGCCGGATCTCCTGGTTGGTTGCCGCGGCTTGCTCCTCGGCGGCGAGATCGGGACGCGTCTCGGAGAGGACGTTCAGGCGCGTCATGGAGGGGTAGAGCACGAACTGGAGGTAGATGGTTAAGGCTGCCATGCCTACGAAGGCAATATGCTTCAGGAGGATAGCCCAGGCCCAAACGCTATCAAAGACAAGGAAACCATTGTAATTGGCGTCATTGGTCATCTGGATAAACCGGTTATCAGGAGAATGATCAGACTGCCACTGACCCATGGCGCGAAGCGTTTTGCAATTCAAACCACTGGTTACTGTCCAGCGTTCCCCGCCGCAGTGCCGGCCAGGCAATAAAAGCCATGAGCGCCATGCCGCCTAACCAGATAACGGTTGCCAGCAAGTGAATCCAGTATGATAAGGCCAGTACCCAAAAACTCATGGTTCAGATGCTCCTAGTTTCGGCATATCGCGCAGGGCGTAGTACGCCTGCCGAGGGGTGCCGTCCGGCAAAACAATCGACCACCACCACTGCTCGTGGGTTTCCGGTTTCCATTCCCAGTCAGCGATATAGATGGTTGTCATCAGTCCAATCCACGGCTGCCAATGTTCGGCGGCATACTGGTACGCGCGAACCAGATAATCAGCCTGTGTGGCTTCATCTACGGCGAACCAGGCATATTCAGGGTTGACCTGATCCAGTGTCCAACCCATTTCGAGTATAGCAACTTGCTTGGCCGAGTCACCTTCTTCCACCATGATGGCTCGCATATCCTCAACATGCCGGAAGGCAAACCAGCGGCCGCCGCCATACTCCGGGTTACGCTCGGCTTCAGCCGGATCCAGTTCCGGCGGGGCTTTGTAGCCCGGCGCATTGAGGCCCAGCACGTCGAAGTATTCGGCCGCACCGGCTGCATACATACCCCGGAGGAAATCCGTGTCGGGCATGGCTTCTGCAGAAGATGTTCCTGTGGGGGCCAGTCCGGCAGAAATGACGATGGCGTCAGGATCGGCCGCCTTTATGGCCTCATAACACACGCGCAACAGGTCCGTATACTCTGCGGGATTTGGTGGCCGGTTGCCCCATTCGCGGCTCAGGTTCGGTTCGTTCCAGACCTGGTAGGCCTGGATGCGGCCACGATAACGTTCGGCGACGGCCCCACAATAGTCCCCAAAGTCCTGATAATCAGCCGGGGGTTGGTTGTCCTGGTAGGCATTGTCAGCCGGCTCGGACCAGAAGGGTTGCCGATCCAGGCGAACGATGAGATTCAGACCATCCTGCTCCACGTAATCCACGATGTAATCAGTTCGATACCAGTCAAACTGGCCTTTTTCAATGCCTTCAATCTCACGCCAGGAGAACTTTTGCTTGACCCAGTTGAAGCCCATATCCTTAACGAGGTTGAGGTCCCGTTGGGCTGTATCGGGTTTCCACCACATAAACAGGTGAATCCCGTAATCGGGTGAGTTGAACCGCTGGATGATCGGCTCATTATCAACCAGGTCCGGGGTGGATGTGGATGAGGCGCTTACTGCCGGTTCGGCCGTTGTGACGGCAACCACCAGTACCAGCCCGCCAAAAAGGAGGGTCAAAAGCCAGCCTAATTTATGCATGCGATGATGACAGAGTGTGTTGCAAGCGATGGGGCGCTCCTATACAGGAGCGCCCCAGGTTATTCGGGAAAAGACTAAGGGGTCTTTTCCATATTGCTGATAGCACCGAATGACGGCCGCGGGATACCCTGGGTATCAACGATGCTGTAGGGCACCGGATCATCCGTCGGGCCGTTCCCCTTGTTGCCGAAGTCAAAGTTGAACAGGAAGGCCAGCCAGGTGTAGCCGGAGTCATGCAACTGCTGATAGGCCTGGACGATGTAATCGGCCTGCTCCTGCAAGGTGTTGTCAAGTGCGAACTCAAAGCCGGTCGGGATTTCGCTGTAACCTTCACTGCTAGCCCAACCGAATTCCGTGATGCACAACTTCTTTGTTGGGGTCGTAAGCCTGCACCTTCTGGGCATACGTGTCCAGCGTCGTCTTGAAGCTCCAGGAGTGGTGCGGATTATCAAATGCTCGCGGGAAGTTGGCCGTGGCTGCTTCTGCCGTACTGCCGGCCTGGTCGAAGGTCACGTCCGGGGCAATGTTGTACCCGTTGTGGTGGGCCCTGACGCAGTCGGCATAGTTGAGCATCCCGGCCGCCAGGGCGCGGTCCATATACTCGAAGTCGTCAGCCCAACGCACCCAGTCACCTGTTCCCGTCGGGGAAAGCGCACCGCTAATCACGATGATATTCGGGTCCTTGGGCTCTGATTGTCTCGTAGGCAACCTGCAGGAAGCGAACATAATCCTCCGGGCTGATGCCGTTGGTTGTTGTCCATTCCCGGTCAAGGTTTTCCTCGTTCCATACTTCAATGGCATCAATTTTGCCCGGATGGCGGTCAATCAGTTCACTCAGGAAACGGGCGTACTCATTGCAGTCATCGGGTGGCCCGTTTTCACCACCGGCCGCACGCGTCCATTCCGGTGCGCTGACCACACTCAGCATCAGCCGCAGCCTTCGCTCGTGGGCCTGTCAATAACAGCGTCATAGAAGAACCACTGCTCTTCCTCCGGGCTGGGTTCGACCAACCACCACTGTATCTGGGCCTTGACCCAGTCCATCCCCAACTGCTCATGAACGGTGTGCACGTTTCCGACGGATCGCCAACTGGTTGCGTTGCCGTGAACCTGAATGCCGTAACCGAACTGACGGTCGCCAGGGGCCGGATACCGCCGGGACCGCCGATCCTCAACCGAGCTTCTGCAGGGGCAGAGGCCGTATTCCCGGTGGGCCAGCCTCGGCACCACCAGCCTGATCAATGATCGGCGGTGGCAGCGTGGCCGTTGGGGCCAGGTCGGCGTCGCCACACCATTGGTTGGTTGGTCGTCCCCTGACCCGCCGCTTCCGGCGCAGCTTCGCCGCCACAGGCCGCCAGAACACCCAGCGCCGCCATAAGCAAAACAAGTAATCATGTCGTTTCATGTGGTTAGCCCTCCTGCCTCGTTTACTGCCCCATGACGGTGCGCGCAGCGTCCACACGCCGGCCAACCGCCATCAGGACGGATAATCACAACCTGCGGATCATCACCAAATGTGGTGAAGTCCACATTGAAGACGATGATCATCCGTACACGACCGCTCTGGACACCAACGCGGACGGCGTCGTGGCCAGGTACTGGGCATGTTCGGCAACCGTCAGGTTATAGGGTGCTCTCCACAGGAACCCGGACGGCAGGGAGCCCCACTCTTCACCGCTAAGGTAACCCAATTCGGCAAGAGAGCTGCCCGGCTCCGGCGGCCGTATAGGCGTTAATCATTCCCTGGAAGTAGCGGGTGTAATGTTCACCGGCACCACGCGGATCGCCACTGGTCGCCGACGGCGGCATGATACCTTCATTGTAGTGGACGCCGATGCAGTCAGATGCGCCACCAGCACCGGCAGCCATCATGCCCGCCACGTAGGGTGCGTCATCACAGCCTGCGCCGCTGCATCCACCGAAGTAACCGGTCGGGGCCGGTGCACCGGTAATGACCATAACGTTCGGGTTAGATGCCTTGATCTTCTGATAGGCCGGTTTCAGCATGTTGTTGACATACGAGGCCGGGTCGATCTGACCGGCCGGCCATTCGCGATCAATGTTCATCTCATTCCAGACTTCGATGGCATCCGGCCCCAAAGCGGCCACACCACCCAGAAAGTCCGTATAAGCCTGGAAGTCGATGCTGCTTGGGCTCAATTGTCCCGGAATACTCAACAAAATCTTGAGCCCGCTGGCGTGGGCTTCGTTGATCAGCCCGGCTACCGATTCAGGCGAGTCGCCGGGACCCCATTTATGCTGCTTCTTAACCCAGGACATCCCCGCGTATTGCATGATGCCCGCAGGCATACCGGCTGCCTGACCGCCAAGCTCAAAGTTGCCGACGTTCCCAACCGGAGCAACCGGCGGCGCGCCACTGGCTGTGCTGGCTGCCGGAGCCGTAGCACCGGAGGATTCTGCTGCGACCGGTGCCGGAGCGGCTGCTTCGACCACCTCTAGCGACCCGGTATCAAAGCCCGCATTAACAGTGACCAGGCTATTGAGTATCCAGCCTTCCTCACCATTGGGCAGGACGACGTTGTACCAGTCGCCTGTATTATTACGACCAATGAGTTTTAGTATTGCGCCACTGGCTGCACCACCGGCAATGGTACCGTAGGTGATGCCCGGCCCAACACGTACATTGGAGGGTGTATTCACAACTGCCAGTGCTTCACCCGGCTCGCCGATGGCGGAGCTTGAAGTTGCCGGCTGGGTAGCCGTTGTTGTATCCGGAACGACTGTCGCTTCTGCCACAGCTTCTTCTTCGGCCGGGGCAGCTTCCTCAGCCACTTCCAGCGTGCCAACGGTCAGCTCAACCTCACCCAGTTCCGTAACCAGATCACCCAGAACCAGTTCGGCCGAAACGGTGTAGATACCGTCTTCTTCCGTACCGTCCCAGGTGTAGGCCAAGTCCTCGCTGGTTTCGCTGGCGACAACACTGTCGCTGTCGTCGCGAACGGTCCAGGCGATAGCCGCACCGCTCGGTTGGGGAGCCTCCCCATTACCGCGCAGGTAGTCTAAAACTGCAGCAACACCTGCTTCGTTGGTCAACTCGTCCAGGTGTTCGACAACGATGCCACGCAGGTTGTAGCGCTCGGCCAGTTGCAGCCGGTTGAGGAGCGATGCCTCGCTGCCGAACCAGACCGTTTGCGGCTGGCCGTTTTGCTCGTAGGTATAACGATAAGCCAGGGCATTGCCGTCCCATTCAAGTGGCCCGGCGGTCGTGTTGAGGTTGAGATCAACCGCAGTGGCCGGGTCAACGGCCGTCTCGCCGGAAGCAGTCTGGAGCTCGCCCAGCGTGCCCAGCACCTGCTCGCTGTCCAGCACATTAAAGCTTTCACCGACCTGGGTCAGCGCGCCGGCAGTGACGATGGCGCTTAAATTGCGACGATCAACCTGATCCGTTGCCCAGTTCAAGAGCTGATCGGCAAGCCCACCTTCGCCGTAAGCGTCGGGGTTGAGGGGTAATTCAATATAAAGGATGTCGGCTGTGCGATCGAGCGCCGCCCAGTCCTGACCACCGGTATCCCAATTGTCTCCGGCTGCGGCCGGTGTGCCCAGCGTGATCGCCAGATCAAGCCCCTGGGCATTGAGGGCCTCTGCCAACCGGGTGGCGAAGCTGGTATATGCCTCAGCCTGGGCCGCCGGGATTCCCTGATAATCCAGATTTACGCCGCTGTACCCATTGGTTGCGGCTTGCTCCACCAGGGCGGCGATCTGTGCGTCCTGAAGCGTTGCATCGCCCAGCAGAGCCGAAATCGCGGTCTGGTCAACAATGGCCGTCCGGTTTGTAACTTCCAGCAACCCGGCTGTGCCAGTCGGTGCCAGGGCAACTTCACCCTGTAATTGGCCGTTTCATCCAGCAACAGTTCGGCCGAGGAAACCTCAGTCAATCCGTCTTGCAGCGTCTCTGGCACGGCCACATCCGGGCCGAGCATCAGGCTGATGGCCGGGGTATCCGGTGCGGCCGTTTGGGCGACAATGAGTGCTACCGGCAGCGGACCTTCATCCAGCACAGCCTTTTGGGTGGCCGCATCAATTTGCCCGGCGGCATGGGACCATTCAACACCATCCCAGGCGTAGAGGTCCAGTGTTTCGGGTGATCCGGCGTCGGCCGGCAACGGGACAGCAATCTGCCCGCTGGGCGCTTCGCCATCATAGTTAAGAACGTACACATCACCGACGAGCGCTGTACCGACCGGCATGGCAACCGCGCCACTAAGGGCGCTGTCTGAACTGGCTGCCAGATCGGCCACGGTCATTTGCTCTACGGCAACATCACCGCCTGTCGGGATCGACAAGGCAACTCCCTCAGGCATCCGAACTTCGATAGTGGCGGCAGCCTCAGAGACGGCCGCGTCCGATGTGGCCTCTGCCATTGTTTCCGTTGATTCTGTTGTTTCTGCAGATTCTCCGCTTCCTCCGAAGCCGAGACGCTCACCTAATGAAATAGGCGGCAGAAACAACCCCGCCAGGATTAGTAAGGCCACAACCGCAAAGCCGGCAACTATCAGCCAGGTCGGCCGATTGGTCTGGCTCGTATCGTTTTCTTCCATGAAAACTACCCCTTCTCTTCGTTCAGGTTTGTTGACAAGATATAAAAAGGCGGCCAATAGGGAGCCGCCACACATCAACATATGTTAAATCGCGCCGCATTCTAGCACATCGGCGAAACGCATGGCAACCAACCACCTTATATAAAGGGTAGCCAGTGGGTGTGTGTTGAGGAAACGTTAAGATTGAACCGGTCTGGAAAAGGGCCTGTTAGCCGAACCGGGGAAGGTTTCAGGCAAGCTTTTGGTCAGATTCGGTGAGAAAGCAGAACGCCCGGTAAGCTTGACACCCTTTCATACCCATTGTTATACTTCCCCCATATTTCCCATAAGTTACCGATGTGTCACTTCTATGATGCCGGCCTGTCGGAGTACCTTGCGCGCAAGCAACCTACCCGTCAATATCCGGTTCAGGGGGCACCCATAGTTTTTGGTTAAGGAGTCTTTCAATGACGACTGTGGCAGATTTATTCAAGAGCATGCCCGACCGTTTTCAACCGGATAAGGCCGCAGGCACCAACATGACCCTGATGTTTGAACTGACGGGTGATGGCGGTGGTCAATGGCACGTGCAGATCGCCGACGGCAAGCTGGATGTTCAGGAAGGAGCCGCCGCCAATCCAACAGCGACGGTCAAGATGGATGCCGGTGATTTCGAGGCGATGTCTTCCGGCAGCCTGAACCCGATGATGGCTTTCATGACGGGCAAGGTCAAGGTCGAAGGCGACCTGAATTCAGTCATGAAGTTTCAGTCCCTGGTCGGCTTTTAGACGATCCGGATCAGGCAATCTCAAAACGGATTGCCGAATACCTGATAAATAAAAAGCGCCCCGCCGTTTCCGGCGGGGCGCTTTTGTTTGTTGAGGGGATCTGACTAAGCGACAATCGGGCCTGTCTCGGTCAAAGCGCTATGGACGATCTCGGCATATTCGCGCCGTTCCGCATGTTCAAGCGCCAGACCAAACTCCTCCAGGAGTTCAGCGATAAGCTCGGCCTTGCGTTCAGCATCACTACGTGACCAGGTTCGGGCCTTGATCTCCAGGAAATATCCCGGCAACTCCGGCGTGATCACCTGATCCAGATTGATGGCAAAGTCTGTTGCCTTGTACAGCACGTGCCAGCGGTAACGGTCTTTATTGACGCGCAGCTCCCGTACCGGGTCAAAGTACTCCTGATAGAAGCGCAGACTGCGATCGGCCGCAGCCAGGAACCGCGAACGCGATAGCTGGACCGCATTGGCAAACTCAACGCGCTCACCTTCGCCGATAAGCGTTAGCCGCGCCCTGACCTGGGACACCTCACCGTCTTCGTTGATGAATTCGTCTTCCCGATAGCGTAGACGCGCCGCGTCCTGATCGCCGCTGTCGAAGAAGAAGTAGTCATCATACTGCCGGTAATGGGCTTCCTTGGTCGTTTCGAACTGTCCGCTGCGCAGCGCCTTTATGATCTCGCTATTATCGCTCAACGGCACTTTCACCTGAACTTCGAAGCTCTCCTGTCGTTGGACGCCGCTCAGAAGCACCAGTTTGTTATACGGGCTGGCTTCGCGTTTCACGACAAAGGCGTCGATCTCGGCCGCAACTACGGCGGCCTGCCGGATGGCCTCGGCTTCATCAACGGTCAGTAATTCCCGGTCACGCATCAGCCAGCGGCCGTTACACATGACATCCCGGAAGTCCGAGCTCTTGGCGGCATAGACAATCCGCGAATAGACCGCATCGGGATGGTTGTGGAAGTGCGGCTGGTTGTGGATGCCGTCCATATCCAGGATGGCGATATCAGCGCGCTTGCCGGGGACAAGACTGCCGGTAATATCGCCCATGTGGATGGCGCGGGCGCCGCTAATGGTGGCGATCTCCACCGTCTGACGAGCCGGGAGGACGGTTGGGTCCTGACTAGCCGTTTTAGCCAGCAGGGAGGCCAGGCGCATCTCCTCGACCATATCAAGGTCATTGTTGCTGGCCGGGCCGTCTGTACCGACACCGACCTTCAGCCCCATGTCCAGCATTTGCCCGATGGGGGCGATACCGCTAGCGAGCTTGAGATTGCTGGATGGGCAGTGGGCGACGCCGGCTCCGGCATTGCGCAGAGTGTACATATCCTCTTCGTCAATATGAACACAGTGGGCCGCCAGAAGCTTTGTATCCATGACACCGTGCTTCTCCAGCCAACCGACCACCGAAAGATGGTTCTGGTTCAGACTGTTTTCAGCCTCCAGCTTGGTCTCGCTGACGTGGGTATGCAGCGGGACATTAAAGGCGCGGGCCAAATCGGCCGAGGCCAGTAGCAGTTCCGGCGTCGCCGTGTACCAGGCGTGGGGCGCAACGGCGGGCTGGATGAGCGGGTGACCGTTCCAGTGTTCAATGAACCGGCGGCAAAGCAGCAGCGCGTCCTCAAACGTTTCAGCGTCAGGGGCCGGGAAAACCAGAATGGTTTGGCCCAGTAGTGCACGCATACCGATCTCGGCCGTTGTTTCGGCGATAGACTCTTCGTAGTAGAACATATCGGCGAAGCTGGTGATTCCCGACCGGATCATCTCGGCGCAGGCCACGCGCGCCCCTAACTGGACAAATTCCGGGGTAACGAACTCACGTTCAACCGGCATCAGGTAACCCAGCCAGACATCCAGGCGCAGGTCGTCGTTGAGCCCGCGCATTAGTGTCATGGGGATATGGGTATGGGCGTTTACCAGACCGGGCATGATCACCGCATAGTGGTAGTCAACGGTTTCTCCGGCTGTGTAATCGCGCATGATGGTTTCTGACGGTCCGACCGCAACGATCGAATCGCCCTGAATGGCAACTGCGCCGTCCTCCAGGACGTCGTATTGCTCATTCATGGTGACAACTGTGCCACCGTACAGGATTAAATCTACTTTCTTACTCATGGAAGTCTCCAGATATCAATCGCGGCCGGGACAAGCATCACGGCCGCTATGGGGATAAGTAATGTAAGGCGCCTTGCGCTTGGTCTTTCGCGCTGCGACATATCTACATTATACTGATTCCTGTTATAATCGTGAAGGCTTGGGGCTTTTCCTTATATAAGTGGTAATCATCCCTTTTGAAGGACGCCTGCCAAGCATGGGAGTAAATTCACATGCGAATGGTTGATCTCATTGCCCACAAACGGGATGGCGGCGAACTGTCATCTGAGGAGATCGCCTACTTTGTCCGCGAATATACAGCCGGTCCGGTTCCCGATTATCAGGCGGCCGCTCTGCTCATGGCTATCTACATTCGCGGTATGAGCCGCCGCGAGACTGTGGACCTGACCCTGGCAATGGTTCGCTCCGGCGCAACGCTGGACCTCCACGATGTCGCCCCCTATGTGGTGGATAAACACTCATCCGGCGGTGTAGGTGATAAGACTTCGCTTGTCGTACTGCCCCTGGTAGCGGCATGCGGTGTGCCTGTCGGCAAGATGAGCGGCCGAGGCCTCGGTTCCAGCGGTGGTACGCTGGACAAGATGGAATCTTTCCGGGGATGGTCGCCGTACCTGTCCCTTGATCAGTTTAAACATCAACTGGCGGATATCGGTCTTGTACTGGCCGGACAAACCGGCGATCTGGCCCCGGCAGACGGCAAGCTCTACGCGCTCCGGGACGTCACCGGTACCGTCGGCAACAAGTCACTGATTGCCGCATCTATTATGGCGAAGAAGCTGGCTGCGGGGACAGACGGCATTGTACTGGATGTCAAAACCGGCTCCGGAGCGTTCATGCCCACTGTTGAAGAGGCGACCGAACTGGCCCGGATCATGGTTGATATTGGCGAGGATGCCGGACGTGATGTCGTGGCGCTGGTTTCGGATATGAACCAGCCGTTAGGTTTTGCTGTCGGCAATGCGCTGGAGGTCAGGGAAGCCATCGCCTCTCTGCAAGGTGGCGGACCTGAGGACCTGTGGGCCCATTGCCTGGAGGTCGCCGGGTACATGGTGCTACTGGCCGGCACGGCGACAACGCTGGATGAAGCCAGGGCGCTGGTGACGCAGGCGCGGCAGGACGGCCGCGGGCTGGCAAAGTTCCGCCAGATGGTCGCTGTACAAGGCGGGGATGTGGCGCAGGTGGATAATCCCGATCGACTCCCCAAAACGCCGGTTGTTGAGCCGATCCTCGCGCCCCGCACCGGGTATATGCGATCCATGAATGCCGGTGAAATCGGGTGGACGGCGGTCAGTCTGGGGTGTGGACGTCTGGTCAAGACAGATGAGGTAAATCCGGCGGCCGGGTTTGTCCTGCCGGCCAAGGTCGGGCAGTGGTTTGAAGCGGGCAGGAACTGGGGACGGTTCATGCAATGAATGAAGCGGAGGCGGCCCAGGCAGCATCTGAGGTTGTCGCAACGATGCAGTGGTCAAACGATCCGGTTGAACCGTTGCCTTTGTTTTATACAGTGCTCGGCGACGCCGCCGCACTATCAACGGAACAGGTAAGCGCATAGAAGCCCTCTGAGAGGAAGGAGGTTTTGCTGATGGAGGTAATGGGTGTGGATGTGGGCGGCTCTGGTATCAAGGCGGCGCTCGTAAACCCGGAAACCGGGGAGCTGGTCACGGAACGACTGCGTGCTAACAGCCCCGCCTTCCTTTCAACCAAAGAAGTCATTGAGGCTATTCTGGAATTGCGGAAGCAGCTCCGGTACGATGGCCCGATGGGTGTCGGGTTTCCGGCCGTAGTTGTGCACGGTAAGGTGCTGACCCCGCCGACAGCCCTGGCTTTCCCCGGTTGGGACGATTACGATCTGGCTAAGAAGCTAGCCAAGGCGGCCGACTGCCCGACTACGGTTATCAATGATGCTGATGCTGCCTGCCTGGCTGAGATGGAATTCGGAGCCGGAAAAGACGAGAATGGCGTGGTTATGGTCTTTACCTTCGGCACCGGCATCGGCAGCGGTATTTTCCTGGATAGTCACCTGACGCCGAACTCGGAGCTAGGTCGTCTCTATATGCGTGACAGCAAGAAAACGGCCGAGCAAAAGTTCTCCGATCGGGCACGCCAGGCCAAGAAGCTGAGCTGGCAGGAATGGGGCAAGCGGCTTAACGACTATTTCCAGTATATTGAGTTATTGTTCTCCCCTGAATTAATTATCATCGGGGGTGGGGTTAGCAAGAAGCACGAGAAGTTCATTCCTTTTATTAAGACCCGCGCGCGGGTTCTTCCGGCTGCCTTCCGCAATGAGGCGGGCATTGTCGGTGCGGCAATGGCTGCTGTCGGCGCTGACAAAGCCGAACCCTGGCCCCTTATTTCTCCATAACCTGTACCACAGGCCGTCTATGAAGTCATTGAATCCACCCGGCCCCCGGCTGATTTACCTGCCCGATACCGATGTTCGTCCTCTGGCGGAGGCGCTGGTGGCGTTGGCTAACAGTGATGGCGGCCTCATTGTCCTCGGTGTTAACGAAGACGGTCAGATGACCGGCGATATTTGGGAGGACGACGCTGAGGCCGCCCTGCGCGAGGCAACCCGCTACTGTCGTCCGCCTGTACCCACCCAGTGGCAATCGGTGGAACTGCCCAGCGGCCGTTTCATCGGCATCAATGTCCTGCGCAGTCTGGAGATGCACAGCCTGACCGACGGCCGCGTATTGGCTCGCCGGCGCGATAGTAATGTTGCTCTCAATGGGGATGAAGTGCGCAGTCTGGCAGCAACCAAACATACGGCCGAATTTGAGACTGATACCGTGCCCGGCGCGCGCTTTGAAGATTTTGATCAGGACATCTTGCAGGATTACGTTGCCAAACGGGAAGCCCGCACCGGAGCCAAGATCGAATCACTGGATGATGTGCTGTATGAGATCGGCGCTACCGACCGGGACGGCCACCCCACCACATTGGGGATATTGCTCTTTGGGCGGAATCCGCAGGCGTTTATGCCCCAGAGTGGGCTGGTCTTTGTGCGCTTTCCGGGTACCGAGCCACGCGACGAAGACGGCGGTATCGGTTACGGCCGTCGTGATGAGTTGACTGGACCGATGGCCCGCATTGTGGAACGTGCCTGGAATATCGTCTTTGAAGAGATGCGCGTCGGAGCCAAGGTCAATGGGCTGGAGCGGGATGAACTGCTGGAGTATCCGCGCTTTGCGGTGCGCGAAGCACTGGTCAATGCCGTTGCCCACCGGGATTACCGCATCACCGGCCGGCGCATAGAAATACGCATGTACGCGGATCGGCTGGAGATCATCAGCCCCGGTGGATTGCCCGGCTACATGACACTGGACAACCTTGTTGAGGAGCACTTCTCGCGCAATCCGCGTCTGGTGAACGGCCTCTACTATTGGGGCTACATCGAGGAGCTTGGGCTAGGTATTGACCAGATGATTGAGGATATGGTCAATGCCGGGCACCCGCCGCCGGAGTTCCGGGCCACCCCGCATCTGTTTACTGTTGTGCTCTATAATCAACGCGAACGAGCGGCCGCACCGAAGTGGACCCGCAATATGAACGAGCGACAGGCGCGTGCGCTCCAGTATGTCCGCGAGAACGGCAGCATCACCAACCGCGAGTATCATCAACTCTGTTCGGATGTGTCGCAGGAGACGTTGCGGCTGGACCTGTCGGACCTGGTGGATCGCGGCATCCTGCTCAAGATTGGCTCCAAGAAGGGCACGCACTATATTCTCAAGTGACGACCGCTGGTTTTCCCAAGTTTTATCCCAAATTTTGTTTGGGATAAGTTTGGGATAAACATATTTCCCTGACTTATCCCAAAATAGACTAATTTGCTGATCTAATCTGCTTTTTCAGCGCGGAGGAATGCGGCTGCCTGTCGGGTAGCCGGGGCACTGAAGAACTGTTCCGTCGGTGCGATCTCCACCAGACGGCCGCCCAGCATCAGACCGGTACGGTGACCCAGACGTTGAGCCTGATCCATGTCATGGGTGACCAGCACAACCGTCATGCCGGTGGTCTGTTGCTCGTCCAATACAATTTGTTCGATGAGGTTGACGTTGATGGGATCGAGGTTGTTCGTCGGTTCATCCAGCAACAGGACATCGGGCTTCACCACCAGCGCGCGAGCCAATGCTGCCCGTTGCGCTTCGCCAATCGAGAGTTCGGCCGCCGATTGCTCGGCCAGGGCTGTGAGCCCCAGTCGTTCCAGCCACTGGGACATCTCGGCATCGGATAGCTCCGTTTTTCGCAGGCTCAAGCCGTAGTTGATATTGGCGATCACGCTTCCGCCCAGCAGGGCCGGCTTCTCATACACGGCTGCCACTCGGCGCCGTTGCGCTACCGGAATCCGCCGTCCTACACGACGGCCGTCAAACTCTAGTGTGCCCCTGGTTGAGCGTTCAATGAAATTGAGCAAACGGAGCAGCGTGGTCTTGCCTGCACCACTGGGTCCCAGCAGGGTCAGGATCTCGCCGCGTTCGACGGAGAGGTCGGGGATGTCCAATACTGTACGGCCGTCGTAATCATAGCGGAGATTGGTCAGCTTGTAGATGGGATCCATACTTTAACCGTAAGAGTACTAGGTCCTGAAGCCGTTCAACGTTTTACGTGTCTGGGAAACTCGCCGGAAGCTTGCTGGTCTGCCGGACGGTTCCATTGTAATACAACTTTCTGTTATACTCGACCGCCAGCGTTGGCCGCTTCCGTATGCGGCCTATTGGAGAGGTAGATGACAACGCCATTCACTATTGAACACATTGCCGAGTACGTCGGCCAACAGGTCACCGTTAAGGGGTGGCTCTACGCCAGCACCCATAAGGGTAAGTTGCTTTTCCTGCGCCTGCGCGACGGCACAGGTATTTGCCAGGCGGTTGCTTACCGGCCGGAGATGGACGACGAGCTATTTGAGATGTTACGCAAACTGGGCCAGGAATCCTCGCTGGTTGTGACCGGCACCGTAAAGTCCAACGACCGCGCGCCGGGCTTTCCCGGGGGCTATGAGATCGCTATTGAATCGGCCGAGGTCATTCAGGAAGCGGTGGATTATCCCATTACGCCCAAGGAACATGGTGTCGAGTTCCTGATGGATAATCGCCATTTGTGGCTGCGCTCCAGTCACCAGTGGGCCATTATGCGCATCCGTACAACGATTAAGCGGGCCATCATTGATTTTCTGGACAACAACGGTTTCCTGAATATTGACACGCCGATCATTACCCCGTCAGCCGCTGAGGGAACCAGCACCCTGTTTGAGGTTGACTACTTTGACCAGCCGGCTTATCTGGCCCAGACGGGACAGCTTTATAACGAAGCCAACATCATGGCCTTTGGCAAGGTGTACTGCTTTGGCCCCACCTTCCGCGCCGAGAAGTCGAAGACCCGTCGCCACCTGACCGAATTCTGGATGGTCGAGCCGGAGATGGCCTATTTTGATCTTGATGACCTCATGGCCTTCGAGGAACAGTTCGTCAGCTACATTGTGCAAACGACATTGGCCGAGCGTCGCGCCGAGCTGGAGTTGCTTGAGCGGGATGTGTCGGCGCTGGAAAACGTAAAAGCCCCGTTCCCGCGAATCAGCTATGATGAGGCTATTGAGCGCCTGTTAGCTATTCACGAGGCGACCGACGATCCGGACCTCAAGGAACAACTGGCTATTGAGTGGGGCGATGACTTTCGGCGCGCCGCATGAAACAGAGCTGACCAAGCAGTTTGACCGGCCGGTGTTTGTGTATGGTTACCCGTCGGCCGTCAAAGCGTTCTACATGGAACCGTGGCCCGACCGGCCGGAAGTGTGCAAGAGCGTTGACCTGCTGGCCCCGGAAGGGTATGGGGAGATCATCGGCGGGAGCGAGCGCATGAGCGATCCGGACCTGCTCCTGACGGCTATCCAACGGCATGATCTGCCGGAAGACAACTACGCCTGGTATCTCGATCTCCGGCGCTATGGTGGCGTTCCCCACAGTGGTTTTGGTCTGGGGCTGGAGCGCACCGTGGCCTGGATTTGCGGGCTGGACCATATTCGCGAAACCAGTCCTTTCCCGCGGACGATTTACCGCTTGACCCCCTAGTGACTTACAGTCGTCTCTGTTTTGGAAATAAAAAGGCCGGTTCAACCGGCCTTTTCTATATTGGGTTTTTCTTATATAAGCAACGCACTTCCAAAGTGCGTTGCTTATTAAACCTTTCAAGTCAATCTTCTAACGGCGGTTCCCGCCACCCCCACTGATGCCGTAAAACAGGATCAGACTGCTCGGTGGCCGTATTCTCGCGCCAGAAGTCACCATCCGGCAGACCGGGGACAACGGCCGTTGCCGTATACACTATGTATCGCGTAGGTAACCCCGGATAGGATGGCGAGTCTCTATCGGTAATTGTTGGTGTCTGATTCAGAGTTAATTCCTGCACCCCATCGGCCGACACTTCCAGTTCCTCTTGCAGGCAGCGCATTGCTCCTCCCCGCGCATCCTCACCGGGTTTAAGTTTTTCTGAGGGAGGGCGGTTCCGGTGCCGGGTTTGCCCGTCACGCAACGTTTGTCCCAGTTCCAGCAGGACACGGTTGCCACGTCGTAACACCACCTCAACCACGCTTACGTCGCGGCGTGGCGGACCATCCAGCAAGCGGCAATCCCCCTGTTGGATCTCCTGCCACAGGTCTTCGATATGCTTTGCGCCATTCTCACCCCAGACGGTTGTGTCAATTCCCGCCGCGGCCAGCCAATCGGCCAGTTCACCGGCATTGACCGGGTGAGTCATTCCGGCGTCCAGCCTTCGGCCAATGTCGCTTCATAGGCCCCCAGCGCTGCGGCAAATGGGCCCCGGCCGAAGCCAAAACGTACATGCTGATTCCCGTAACCCAGACAACTGCTGGGCAGGAGCAGCACGCCGCGTTGCTGGGCCAGCGCGTGGCAATAGGTTGTCGTTGAGGGGGTGTTGACGCCGACTAATGCTACCGGCCCAGCTTGTGGCGGTCGCCAGTCAAACATATCCGGCCAGCGAGCGAAGAATTCTTCAGCCAGCGCCAGATTACGGCCGATGAGCGCACGATTGCGCCCCACCAACTGGCCGTGTGCCTGTAACGCAGCCTGGGCCAGGAGTTCGCTGGGGGCCGGGGGGCAGATGCTTGTGTAGTATTTCCAGCTCATAATCCTCTCCCGCAAGTCATCATCATGAAGCACCAGCCAGCCGGAACGCAGTCCGGGCAGGCCGTGGATTTTGGACAACCCGGAGAGGATAATCGCGCGGTCGTAGCGATCGATGGCCGAAGGTAGCCGGTGTTGGGGATCGCGCTCCAGACCGCGATACATCTCATCACAGAACAGCCGGGTCCCGTGCCGTCGGGCAATGGCAATAATGGATTCAAACTCCACTGTGGACGGAAGCAGTCCGGTCGGATTGTGGGGGAAGTTGACGATGAGCAGCTTGGTATCGGCCGTTACCAGACGTTCCAGTTCTGCAAGATCGAGTTCCCAGCTATCGGCCGTTTGCCGGACTGCCCACTGACTGACATTCCCCGTGATGTGCTCAGCCAGGTTCAGTAACGACTCATAAGCCGGGGTCAGGACCACGACATGATCGCCCGGCTCCAGCAGCGCCCGCATGGTAACGTAAATGCCCTCTTCCGGGGCCGTCAGGACGATTACTTCATCGGTCGTTACCTGTTGGTACAGGCGACTGATGGCGGCGCGCAGGTCCGGGTTCCCCTGTGACTCCGTGTAATTCTGCCGTTGGTCCAGCAGCGCCGACTCCGGCATGTTTGCCAGTCGCAGGAGGTCGCGCACGGACAGGGTTTCGCAGTCAGAAGCCGAGAGCATATGGGGGGTGGAGAATTCATACAATGAGAAGAACTCTTCAATGGTAAAGGGTTTGATGTCCATGTGAGTGCCGTAGAAATAGTAGGAAATAACGATCAGGGTGCAGGCAAATGCGTATACATACACATCCTTGTACCTGCACGAGTGAATAATCAGGCGTTAAGCTTTCTCAGTGAGATCGGCTTGGCAACGGACAACACACGCCGGATTTTCCCTGCGTCTATCTTAGCATATAGATTTGTTTCGGGAAGTCTGGAAAATGCAGTGCTTTAGGGAAAAGACGGATGGGATGGCCTTGCAGACAATAAGCAGGTTGGGTGTGCCGGAGATATTCTCCTGGAAGAAAATATCTCCGGCACATCCGGTTATCAGAAGAACATGGTTTCTTCAAACGTTTCTACAAAGGGATCGAGCCAGGTTATTTCGCCTTCCTGTTGGTATTTATCTGCTATGTCCTCAATACTGGCGAAATTAAGCACATGAAATGGTTCCTCACTCCACAGGAGAACACAACTTAGATCCGGATACTGGATGCCATAAGCGATTGTGTTTGAGGTTGATTCGGCTATCAGCAAGAATCGTCGGAAATCATCCGGCGATATTTCCGGTGATTCGGGCAAGGCCGTTATTAGTTCCGGTTCGACCAACTTGTCGCTTTGACCATCTGTATCCTCAACAGTCAAGGCAATCGTAAAGGAGCCGGATGACATATAGGTATGTGACGGATTGGATTCATCGGATGTACTGCCGTCGCCAAAGTCCCAACTCCATTTTGATATTGTTGCAGACGAGGTGCTCTTATCAACGAAGTCAACCGTATGCGGGACAACACCGGCTTGCTGGCCGGCACCAATGGAGAAGTTTGCGGAAATACCCAGCGGCTCACCGGCAAATTCATGGGCACCTAAATCAGGTTTATCATCCCGGCTGTTGTTGAAGAAGTCCCGATCGATTGATGGTGGGGTAAATCCATTCACCTTGGTGCTATCACCTGCCAGCCCGATCGCCAGGGTGCTATTCTTGGTCAGCCTATAATTAAACGGATCTGCATTGGTGGAATCAGGGACGGATCCGGTAATGTCTGCCTCCGGGTTTGCCAGTCGAGGATCCCCGATCTTGTCCCCTTCTCCACGGAGTGCATTCGCCGGCGACATGGACCAGAGATTGTGACGGAAGGTGATACCCGACAGATCGCCGCTGACATTGCTTATAGAGCCGTGATTATTATCAATGATGTTGTTTTCAAAAATGCTGCGCTTGTGGTCTCTGCCCTGAACATTTCCCTTAATCTCAACGCCATAACGTGTCATCTTGCGAGAAACAAACGTGTTGTAACCGACATAACTGTCCAGCAGTTGCGTGTCGTAGTTATCGGAATTGTTTCGTACCTGAAAGCCGTAACCCATTCCAACAACGATGTTATTGTAAATAACAGCACCGGATGAGTGGGGGTAACGTTTTGCGTTTTCTGAACCCTCGTCGCCGATGACAATTCCACCAGGAGCCTTGCCGTTGCTCAGAAATGGCTTCAAGTACAGATGGTAAATGAAATTGTTGCGTAGTGTTGTATCCTGGCTGCGATTGATGTAAAGATGAACGTGATTACAGGTATGAACCACGTTCCCTTCGACCAGGGTGTTTTTTGATCCCTTGCCACTGTTGATGCCTTCGCCATAGTTATAAGCAATGATGTTATAGCGAACAATGGCGTTTTCAGCCTCAATCAGGTTGACTGTGCCATCTACAGATTCAGGCCCTCCTCCACTACGATCCGGGTGATAAATTTTCACACTGCATTGTGTAATAGTGCAGTTCTCAATAAGTGGTGCGATAACTACGCTGTCGGAGTTAACACTGATACCGCTTCCGTAACAGAAATCTATACGGCAATTTCTGACAGTATTACGACTACCCCCGATGCTAACTCCTCTTCCAGCGGTGTTCTGAATTGTAAGCCCGTCGATTGTTATGCCATTGCCGCTGAGTGCAACCATATTGGCATAAGCGCCGCCGGGAAGGTAGCCTTCCGGTGCGGGCAACTCCCCGTTTGAGAAGAGACTCTCGCTATAGCCACCGTCAATGACGGGTTGATGCCCATCATCCGCTTGCCATACGGTATTGTTAACAGTTATTTTGACTACTTCCCGGTAGACGGCCGTCCTGATCTTGACGGTATCTCCCTGACTTACTGATCCCAGTGCCTTGTTGATTGTCTTCCAGGGATTGTTACTGTTACCGTTCCCGTTTTTGTCGTTTCCGTTCTTGCCGTCAACGTAGTAGGTTGCCATGAGCCCTCTCTCCGTATGTTATCCCGTTCTGATATCCAGGTAAATTTCGTGTCTTTGTTTACTCAGTTATTTCTTGAGTGGGGTAGTCTACCCAGACCAGCTCAACGGTTCCGGGTACGCGATATGCTTCGAGAACATCTTCTACCGTGCGGAAGATCATGATTTGGTAGGGGTCTTCATTCCAGGCCAGGACGCAGCGATAATCTGTATATTGAATGCCGAAGCCCATAACACGACTTTCTACAACATTCGCCAGGACAAAACGTGCATAGTCAACGGGTAGGGAAGGTAATGCTGCATCAGTTACAGTGATTAAGCCGGTCTTGGTAATGGCGCTGGTCAACCCGTTCTGATCGGTAATGGTCAACGAAACGTTGTAAATCCCGACGCTTTCATATATGTGAGTTGGGTTGGCCTCGGTAGATGTGCCACTGTCGCCGAAGTCCCAGGCGTAGGCGGCAATGCCATTTGCCGAGTAGCTATCGGATGAATCGAAGTCGACGGTATGGGGAGCAAGTCCAATTTCCTGACCCGCGCCAATCCTGAAATCCGCTGCGATCGGATCGACTTCGGGCAGACCGGCCGAGTAATTATGCTGTACTTCCTGTTCCGACAACGCACGGTCAAATACGGCGATTAACGTATAGGTGCCTAACCATGGCCGGTCTCCGGTCAATTCATTCGCTAATAATAGGCGGTAATTCGCGGCCCAGTTATTTAAGTTGCCGCCAAGCTTGTCGAGGACACGCTCCTGGCCGTTGATATAGATGATGGCATTCCCCGTATTGTCCCGGGTGAATACCACATGGCTCATCTCCGTTAGCAGAGAGTTCTGGGGTGTGGAAACAGATGGAATACCGTTGTTGTCCGAGTCAGAGGTTCGCAGGCGAACATTATAGAGACTGGTCGGATCCCCACTCTTGAGCCCTTGGGCCATTGTCACATTACGGTTGTTTGTATCGGCCGAAATGCTAACGACACGCGCTGGGCCACCCTGTTCTGTCGTAGCCGGTTTGATCCAGGCTTCGATGGTGATCTCGTTGCTGGCTTTACAGGCATCAATGACTTTCGTTGCCGGCCCACTGGAGCTAATCGTTGTGGGTGATTTAACAATCAGTCCGTCATTCGACCATTGGACAGCGGCCGTATTCTGTATCGTCAGGTTTAATGCACTTCCGACGCCACTAGTATCGGTTACTGTGTTACCCCATCCGGCGCTGAAATCGTAAAGAACCTGTAGCCCTTCGGTAACCCGCTCCCCCGGTTCCGGTAGCGGTTCGGTACCTGATCCTGAGCCGCTACTGTTATCGAATTCATGAGCACCCAGATCAGGCTTTGAGTCACGAGTACGGCCATAGAAATCAACTGAGACATCACTGAGAATGCCGCTATTAACTGCGGGAGAGACGGCCGTTAACTCATACGGGGCGGTCGTGGTTGCCCCGGCTGTAAGAGGGGCATCAATATCCCGCAAGCCTGTGTTGGGATCAACAATGTCGTTAGCCGGATTAAACGTATCGTCTGTAGGGTATTGTGACCAGAAATTAAACCGCCAGAGCAGTCCTCCGGGGCTGGCAATCTGAGCCATGCTCGCACCGTTGGTAGTTGCGATGAGATTGTTTTCCAGAAGGGTGTCGCGATGAGTGTCAGTTGCCTGAATGTCAATTGATGCTTCGGTGCTATTGACAAACGTATTATGGTTCATGTTGATGGAAGTCAGTGCACCGCCATATCGAGCACACTGGAACCCTGAAGAACAACCAACAACGAAATTGTTGGCAACCATCACATTGCGGGTGTGCCAAACACCGGATTGGGTATAGCCTTTGCGATCGTCCTTTACAATCCCCGGCGGACGACCTCCATTGAGATGGAGAAAGAGCTTACGTCCGGTGTGGTAGCAAAAGTTGGCGTCAATGGTCAGATCGCGCGAAGAGGAGAACTTTATCTGCGAGGCCCGGTTATCGTAACAGGTATTTTTTTGGATTGTTATTGAACGAGTGTAGAGAGCCCCTATGCCTCCGGAGGAATTTTCATAGCATTGGTTTTCCTGCACTGTGGCGTTTTCACATCGTGCCAGGACAAGGGCAATACTGACCGAGTCGTTACTGGTTGCGGCATACTTTTGGGCGCAGTCGTGGATCTTGTTGCGTTCGATTGTGATGTCCTCGCAATCGATCGCGAATATCCCGTTTGAAACGCACTTATGCACTTCGCAATCACTTACAGTAACGAATTTGCAGTCCTTCAACCCGATACCTCGACCGCTTGATGACTGCACCTCGAATCCGGCAAAAGTGACATATTGGCAACGCGTAAACGAAACAAGCCGGGCTGCCCTGGCGATGTTTATCTTATTGCCCTTGATGACCGGTTTGTCGTTTTGATACGCCTTAATAGTGATGGGCTTGTTGCTGTCCCCTGAGCGATTGATGATGGCCTGCTCTGAGTAGGTTCCTGCTTTAACAAGTAGGGTGTCACCAGCCGAGAGCTTGTTCACTCCCGCCTGGATGGTTTTCAGCGGCTTCTTTTCTGTGCCCGCATTTTTGTCGTTCCCTTGCTCTGCTGAAACATAATATGTCTTAGCCATGTGAATGCCTCTCCCTACTTGCAACCGTTCACAAAATAACCGGAACTGAGCATCCGATGACTAAGATGCGCAGTTGGTTCTTATGTGCCGCCTTAATTGACGCTGCATGATGCAAGTCTGCGGAATCGTTTTTATTTGGTTATGCTTAATACTGTACTGGGGCTTCCATTACGGTGTCGAAGATGCGACTGGTAATACGCTCTCGACTTGATTTGAAAAGCACTAAACAGAAAAACATTACAATACATAATCTCTGTTAATGCTGTCGCTACTATAACAAATCGATTATCCCATAGCAATCATAAGTATCGTCACCTTGTATTTTTTTACATGGCAATCAGCAAGCTCCTTTGACTTTGTCTGAGCCCTCGCCCCCCAATTTCCTCCAGCTATCAAGGCTGAGCTAACAGCTTTTGTATAGGAAGTCTTAACTCAGCTTGTAAGGAATCCACGATATAGTCTGAAGCGTGTGAGATGTGTGATGTGCTTTGTCCTTTAAACAGAATCGGTAAGAACTCTGCTGCCAGTGGAGTTGTGGCCGATAAGCATATGTGAATAAGCGTAGACAAGCCAAAGGTAACAAGGCTTGTCGCTTAAGACGAGCAGCAGTATTTAGCTCAGGATTTGGAGATGGAAGAACAGAAAGTAGCGACAGTCCCGGCGGTGCCGGTACAGGCGACCGTCAAGACGCAAGCAGATGATTTGTACTTCGCGGCCAAACGGTTTATGGACGTAACCATCGTTGGTCTATCACTGATCTTCATCTTGCCGTTGCTGGTCTTTGTCGCCATACTGATTAAGCTGGATTCACCGGGACCGGCGATTTATCGTCAGGAACGGGTAGGCGCCAAGCGCCGCTTGCGGAATGGTGTTTATATCTGGGACGAAGTCCCGTTTACAATTTACAAGTTTCGGACAATGCGGGCTGATTCCAAATCAACCCTTCATCGCCAGTTCATCGAAGCGTACATCAACGGTGATGAAGAGGCCATGCAGCGCATTCAGGCAGCGCAGCAAAAAGAGCGCGAGGCTGAAGGCAAGTACAAACTGGCGAATGACCCGCGGGTAACGCGAGTAGGCAAATTCCTGCGCAAGACCAGCCTGGACGAGATTCCACAGTTGTGGAACGTTATTAAAGGCGACATGAGCCTGGTAGGGCCGCGTCCGCCGATTCCGTACGAAGTAGAACTTTACCTTTTCCACCACCATGAACGCTTGCGGACAACACCGGGCATCACCGGATTGTGGCAGGTTGAAGGTCGTAGCGCGACCAGCTTTGAGGAAATGGTAGAGATGGATGTTGAATACATCCAGCAGCAATCACTTATGCTGGATATCAAACTCATATTGGGGACGGTGACAGCCGTCATCTCTGGTAAAGGTGCTCGATAACATGACTGACTTGAGAATTGGTGCGATTGGTTGCGGTTACTGGGGACCCAACTTGATCCGCAACTTTGTTGAAATCCCGGCGCTGAGGTTGTAGCAATTGCTGATTTGCAGCAGGATTCGCTGAACAGAATGCTGGAACGCTTTCCACAAATCGGCACGGTCACCCAGGACTATCAGGACTTGTTTGATATGAACCTGGATGCGGTGGTTATTGCTACGCCACCACAGACACACTTTGCGATTGCCAGCGACTGTTTGCGTCATGGATTGCATGTACTGGTGGAAAAGCCCATCACGCTGGAGAGCCGCGATGCCGATGAGTTGATTCGCATTGCGCAAGAGAATGACCGCATCTTGATGGTAGGACACACCTTTGAGTACAACCCTGCCGTACGCACGCTGAAAAAGATGATTGACGACGGCGAACTCGGTGACATCTATTATATTGACGCCGTGCGCGCCAGCCTGGGTCTGTTCCAGACCAAGGCCAATGTCATCTGGGACCTTGCCCCGCACGATATTTCAATCATTCGCTATTTGCTCGATGAAGACCCTGTCAGCATCAGTGCTCGTGGGCAGGCCTGTGTACAGGAAGGCATTGAGGATATTGCCTATACCACCATGGTTTTCCCCGATAATGTCCTGGCCCACATCCGTACAAGCTGGCTGGACCCGTCAAAGACACGGCGGATCACGGTGGTTGGCAGCAAGAAGATGGTCATTTACGATGATGTCGAGAGCCTGGAGAAACTCAAGGTTTACGACAAGGGCGTTAAGGCGATTCGTCGCACAGACACGTTTGGTGAGTTCTCCTTTGCCTATCACTATGGCGATGTGGTAATTCCCTATGTGCGCTTCGAGGAACCGCTGCGCGTGCAATGCCAGCACTTCCTTGACTGTATTCGTGAAGGCGCCACACCGCAGACAGATGGTTATAACGGCCTGCGCGTTGTCCAGATCGTCGAGGCGGCGCAACAATCCTTGAAGAACGGCGGTGATAGTGTGCCCATGGGCAACGGTCACGTGACAGAAGCTGATCTCGCCGCTTCGCGGGAAGTGGTCAATGCCTAATCTGGCCGAACACGTACTGCTCGCTGAACCGAGCGCCATTGATGAGAACGTGGCGCTCGGTTATTTTACGGGGCGAAATATCCCCGATCAGACCTTGCGAATTGGTCCCGGGGCCAACATTCGTTTCGGAACGGTTATCTACGCCGGAACGACGATCGGCCGCGGCCTGCAAACCGGTCATAATGTAGTTATCCGCGAGGAAAACATCATCGGTGATGATGTGGGGATTTGGAGCAACTCGGTGAGTGACTACGGTTGCCGGATTGGTAGCAATGTCAAGATTCACACCAATGTGTATGTAGCCCAATTTACAACCATTGAGGATGATGCCTTTCTCGCTCCCGGCGTGACTATTGCTAACGACATGCGGCCGTTATGCGCCGAATGTACTCACGCCGGTGGTCCCACAATCAAGCGTGGCGCGCGGATTGGTGTCAACGTCACGATTCTACCGCGCGTCGTAATAGGTGAGTACGCTTTAATTGGTGCAGGTGCCGTGGTGACCAAGGATGTTCCACCGCACGCTGTCGTCTATGGTAATCCGGGCCAGGTTCATGGAAGCGTAGATGAAATCCTTTGTCCCTTGCATGATGGTGTTCCGGCCTATGTCGACGGATTGAAAAACGACTGCGTTCCCCACTAGCCCGGCAATATTTCCAATGACTGAGTACACCTCCCACACCCCCCAGCCACGGTTGTTCTGGGTTTCCCCGGTCACGCCCGACAAGCTGGATTCCGCAACCTGGGTTGACACCACGCGCGAATTGCGAGCGCAGGGCATGGATGTTACCCTGGTGACAGCCGGGCCGGCCGGTCCCCACAAGTATGATGGTGTGGAAGTGCTCAATATTCCGCGCCCTAATGTTTATCTGTTGGGGCAGGTGCTGTTTCATTTAAACATATTGCGTTACCTGTTCCCGCGCCGCTTTTCATATGACGTGGTGTTGTTCCACCAGATTTCGGCCGTCTGGTTGTTGCCGCTTCGGTTCCTGGGTCGGCGGCGTCCGTTGCTGGTCATGGATTCGCGCGATGTCATTGACGTGGATAACCGCAATCTAAAAGCCCGGCTACGTACGACATGGTTCCGCATGGTTTACTGGCTATCAGAGCGCCTGCTGGATGGACAGACGGTCATCACGCCTCGCATGGCTGATCTGGTGGGTGTGCCGCCGGAACAGCTATGGGGCATATGGCCCTCTGGTGTGGATATAGAAACATTTGCCCCGGCCCATCGTGAACGTCGGTGGCCCGCCTCCGGGAAACCGGTCCACATGGTATATGTAGGCATCTTTTTGGAGAAGCGGAACCTGCTCCCCCTGGTTCGGGCAGTCATACAGGCCAATGAAGAAGGGATGTCATTCGTCCTTTCGCTCTACGGTGACGGCCCGCTACGACCCGAACTGGAAACATTGGCTGCCGAATCCGGTGGTGCGGTCCGTATCCAGCAACCCATCCCCCACGAACAAATCCCGTTGGCTTTGACCCAGGCGCAAGTGGGGGTCACATCCCTGCCTGAACCCGACGATGTGAAATACGAGGCTTCCAGCCCCATCAAGCTATTTGAATATATGGCGGCGGGTATGCCTGTTCTGGCTACGGATAACAAATGCCATACCGATGTGGTCGGTGATGGCCGATTTGCCTTTTGGGCGCACGGCACGAGCGATGAAGATATCCTCGAAGCTCTGCGCGAAATTTGGACCCAACGGCAGGAGTTGCGTTTGTTGGGTCACGAGGCTGCGGCCGCGTCCCATGCATGGACCTGGTCCGCCGCCGCGCGAAAATTACACGGCGCCATCCAATACGGTGTGAGCCATACTGGTTCGCATCCTGCTGTGGCGGCGTCAAAACAATCCGATCCTGCAAGTGTGAGGTAATCGAATGAACATCCCCTTTGTAGATTTGAGAGCACAGTACCGCTCAATTAAGGAAGAAGCAGATGCGGCAGTCCTCGGTGTAATGAGCCGGTGCGATTTTATACTGGGTCAGGCTGTGTCCGACTTCGAGAAGGAATTCGCTGACTATTGCGACGCCAAGTATGCCGTTGGTGTGGATTCAGGTTATTCGGCGCTGGAGCTACTCTTGCTCGCCAATGGTGTTGGTTCGGGTGATGAGGTTATTACCGCTGCCAATACATTTATTGCCACAACGCTGGCAATTTCCAATACCGGCGCTAAACCGGTGCTGGTCGATATCGATCCCGATACCTACAACATCGATCCGGCCAAGATCGAGGCGGCCATCACCCCGGCCACCAAGGCCATCATGCCGGTTCACCTGTATGGTCAGCCGGCCGATATGGACCCGATTAACGAGATCGCCCGCAAACATAACCTGTTGGTATTTGAAGATGCTGCCCAGGGACATGGCGGCCGCTACAAGGGTCGCCGAATCGGCAGCCTGGCGGACGGTGCCGGGTTCAGTTTCTATCCCGGCAAGAACCTGGGTGCCTATGGTGATGGTGGCGCTGTTGTCACTAACAACGCTGAGGTTGCTGACAAAGTACGCCTGCTCCGCAACATCGGCCAACGTGTGAAGTATCATCATGAGGTTAAGGGATTCAACCATCGTCTGGATACAATGCAGGCCGCAATTTTGCAGGTAAAGCTGCCGCATCTGGATGATTGGAACGCATCTCGCCGTCGTGCGGCCGAAACTTACTCGCGTGTCCTGGCTGATTTTCCGGTAGTGACACCGTTCGTTCCCGAATGGGCGGAGCCGGTATTCCACCTCTATGTTGTGCGTCTTGAGGATCGTGAAACCTTGCAGGAACGCCTGCAAGAAGCCGGGATCGCTTCCGGGCTTCATTATCCGGTACCGATCCACTTGCAGGAAGCGTACAGCGAGTTGGGTTACAAGGAAGGCGACTTCCCCATTACAGAAGCTTACGCCAAGACCATCCTGTCATTGCCGATGTTCCCTGAACTGACCGATGAGATGATCGCGTCGATTGGGGATGTGGTGGGCGAATTCTTTATCACTAAAGGCGAAGCAGCCCTCGCCTAACCTGGTTTGAACATAGTGGGTAAGGTGAATGGGTATGGATACAGGCACTAACGCTCTGAACATGCAACCGATCTTTATTGTCGGGTATATGCATTCAGGGACTACGCTGCTGCGAAAAATTCTGGGCAGGAATTCGCAGGTCTATGCCATTCGGGCAGAGACGATGTTCTTTGAGCAACTACCCATCACCTTACCCAAACGATTTCCCGATCTCGAACCAGAGGAAATCCGGGAGGAGTATGTTCGCTACCTGATTCAGAAAACACGATTTGACTGGCCGCCGGTTACTGAAGGGGAAGTGGATGGGGAACTGCCCTATCAGCCCACCCCTGAACAGGAACAACAAATTGTGGACGGCGCGCGAGCATATCGTGATTACGTGGACATATTTGTCTATGTATTCGAGTCCATTGCGGCTCTGGACGGCAAGACATACTGGTTGGAGAAAACACCGAGCCATATCTTCCATGTTGATCAGATATTGCAGCATATTCCCAATGCGCGATTCATCGAAATGGTTCGGGACCCCCGTGATATTCTGGCTTCCAAGCAGGTTCGCAAGCATTCCGATTGGGCTCAGCAATATGGCAATACCGGAGCTCGACTGCAAGCTTCCAAGGGGTATGATCCGCTTCGGGATAGTATTGCCTGGAAATCGGCCGTAAAGGCAGGCAGTCAGGCGATGATTGACCATCCCGGTCAGATATTGCGTGTTCACTACGAAAATTTGGCAACCTCGCCGCGGTCAGAAGTTGCCCGAATCTGCGAGTTTCTTGACTTGCCGGAAGAGGAAGCAATGCTTCAGGTAGGTTGGAGCAATACAACCGTAAAAGAAGAACAAGGCAAGAGCAGCGGGATTGATGCATCGGCCGTCAGTAAATGGAAGAAACGACTATCACCGGATGTTGTCGCTACCTGTCAGTGGATTTGCCAATCAGAGATGGAAGATTTGGGTTACACGCTCCAACCCGTTCAACTGCGTGATTCCATTCAAATCTCACGCTGGGTTGCCAGAAGTGGTCTGGATCTCACGACTCGTGTTCATGGGCTGTGGCGAGAGCGCGGCAATACCTATGTCCAGACGATGCTTCATAATTCCCTTAGACGAGTTGGTTTTCTCTCTAAAGAGAGCTAGAGTATTTAGGTAAGCTCGTGACGGTGTAATTCCGTTGCGGTCACAGGAAGTTGACAGACCTAGATGGGCACGATCACAACGTCAGCACAGGTTCAGGCAGAACCAAAATCATATTTTCAAGAGCATATCCGTCCCATGCTGCGGCAATGGCCGGTTCGTCTTGTCTTGCTTGCGTTGTTGGCAGAACTGTTCATACCCATTCTTGTTTGGAAAACCCCTCTACCAAGTGCTGTTGATTATTTACAGGAAGCGATTGCGGCATTGATTATGGTGCTTGCTGTCCTGTATATGCTTTCCCGCGATCGTATTCCGGCAGTTGTCTTGGTGATTGCCGCAGTTACCCTGATTTGGGGAATTGTGGCAGTTTTTGAAGGCCAAAGTCTGGCTGCGACTGCCTGGGGGTGGTGGAAGTTCTTCATGTACCCCTTCATCGGGCTGTTTGCCTATTTGACTATTCGGTGGCCGCGGGGCTTTGCAAACTGGTGGATTAAGGTACTTGTCGGGCTCATGGCTTTTGAGGTGGCTGTTCAGATTATCCAGTATCTGACCGGCCAGCCGCTGGGAGACAGTCTGGCCGGAACCTTTGGCAACAAGGGTGTTGGTCCCCACAACATGTTCAACATGCTGGTCATCAGCCTGGCCTTTGGGTCCTGGATAGCGACGCGCCGTTGGAAGTTGTTGCTTGTTGCCATCGTTCTTGGAATGATAGCCAGCGCCTTAAACGGTACCAAGTTTTATATCCCCAGCATCGTACTTCTCGGCATTGGAACACTTGGGCTGCAACTGATCTCCGGAGGTAGGCTGAAGCAGTTGTTCATTTTTGTTGTCTTATTCTCCGTGGTTGCAGTGGCTTCAGTAACTGTTTATAACCGGTTTATTGCTGAGCCCCGTGGATTACCCCTGATCCAGGAGTATTTGGAGCCGGGCCGGTTGGAAGACTATCTGTTCACCGACGGAAAAGGTGATGTTGACGGCCGATATAATCTGGGGCGTATGCTCTCGGTTACCTATGGGTTCGACATTATTAGCCGTGATCCGACTTCATTCCTCTTTGGCATGGGGCTTGGTGCACGCAGCAACAGCGCCGGTTTAGGTATTGTTGGCGTTGGGCTAGAGAACGATTTATATGGCAGCAATGTTACCGGCACGGGATTGCTGGTTCGGATACAAGAGCAGGGAGTTGTCGGCCTGGTCTTGATGCTTATCTTCTTCTTCTGGTTGATGTGGCGACTGTACCTGGATACGAAAGCTCACGGAGATCCCGGCTTACTATCCGTTGAGTTCGGATTGATATTATTTACATTCTACTGGCCTGTGTGGTTATGGTATCACAACCCATGGGCGCATGGCGCCATGATGATCATTTACTGGGTCTCGGTCGGGTTTGTGTTCAGTGAGATGGATCGGCGGAAAAGACGCCAGCGCCGGCTGGATGCGCGTAGGCAACTGGCCGAGGAAACGGCCGCTGCCCCACTGTAACCCACATCAGGCTTTTTCAAACACTCACTATCCCAACAACCGAAACTATCAAAGTTAGGACCATTGCACAGAGGGGATTGAAACAGCATCCTGTCAATGAATGCTGTTATCACCCTGGTTATCCTCATAGGAGCACATCGACATACGGAGTGAATTCTTCAGGAACTTCGTAAGTCATATGCAGTAGGATGAACAAGGAGCACCCACTTGATTGCTTTGAAACAGTGGCTCCCGAACTTAGAGCACAAAACGCTTACTTCCCTAACCTTGTAATGTGGCCTAATCCGCATAGGGATGCCATCACTTGATAGACGGGATGCGATGGAGGTTCAATAATGTCGGCTGACAGGCCTAATATTCTTTTACTGGTCATAGATTGTTTACGTGCTGATCGCACGTTTGGCTTTGGCGCCACAGCCAAAACGCCGAATTTACATGCACTTGCGGATCAGGGAGTTCTCTTTGACTCACTGATTACAGCTAACTCAATGACGATTCCGTGCATGACAACCATGTTTACGGGCATGTATCCCCAGCGGCATGGCGTTCGGGCAATGGTTGGTTCCAGAGTCTCTGACGATGTTCCCGTATTGGCTGAGTTACTCCAGTCGAATGGGTATACCACCTATGCCGAGGCGTCTGGACCGCTAAGCCCGTTTTATCGCCTGAATCGCGGGTTTGATCACTACAACATCCGAGATGGAGTGGAATCCTCCCTGCTGAATCAGTGGGGCGATGATCTCATTGCCCGTTTTCGCAATGACGAGTTGGAAGGGCCCTGGTTCATGTACGTACATCTTTGGGGCGTGCACCGTCCTCGCCAGGTACTTCCCGAATACAACACCCCGGAGTACGGCAAGACCCAGTATGACAGAGCCGTATCCAGCTATGATGCCAAACTTGGTGAGCTTTTCGACGCTATAGATTCATCGAATACCATAGTTATGGTTACCGGGGATCACGGCGAGAAAATCCCTGAGAACGAATTGGAGACGCAGGTTGAGTTTCTGAAGAAATCGCTATCAGGCAATTCATCAAAACGTGCCAATAACGCCTGGACCCGGCAACGGCGCAAGGTAATTGCGGCTGCTCGTGAGACCTGGGTATCGTCGGCACGTCTCCTTCACCGCGTTGGGCTGGTTGATAGCCCGCTCGTTAGTGTGACCGGTCATGGGTATCATGTCTACGATTCCCTTGTTCGTGTTCCGTTCATTGTTTCGGGGACATCCAACATACCGCACGGTGAGGTCATCAGCGATCAGGCCCGTCAGGTAGATATCATGCCAACGATACTAGATCTGGCCGGCATTGGTGATGAGATACCTTCTCACGTCGAAGGCCGAAGCCTTGTGCCGGAAATACAGGGGGAATCCCTTGAGGATGTTCCGGCGTTCATCGAAACGTGCCAGAATTCGCGGGAACCTTCTTCTTTCTACGGCATCCGGTACGATGGCTGGAAATATGCGTTTGACGCTGATAATCCCCGCATCCCGGAAGAGCTGTACAACCTGGCTGACAATCCCGAAGAAAACCGTAATGTTGCGAAAGAGTTGCCCGACAAGGCAGCCGAGCTACAAGCGATGATCCTTGCTCATCTGGAAAAAGGGCAACAGGCCGGCTCAGCTCTGGTTGATGAACTAAGCGAAGATGAACTCACCGGGCTATCCGAGCACCTCAAGAAGCTCGGATATGTTGAATAGCTGGTGGTCAGAAAGGAAATGGAGCTAATAGGAAATGGCTGACAAGCAAATGCGCGTCCTGGTCGTTGACGCCGGCGTCCGGCATGCGATAGATATTATCCGCTCCCTGGGTCAGCAAGGGATAGAGGTTTCGGCTGTCTTCAAATCCCAGAACCTGCCGGCCAGCCATAGCCGGTATCTGAAAGAATCCTATGTCTTCCCGCTTGATGCCAATGTGGAAGATGTCGAGCCGAGCCTTGCTTACCTGGAAGAATTGCTGAAAAGTGAGCATTTCGACGTTACGATTGCTGCCGGTTTGGATGGATTTCGGTTATTGTCCTTCGGGTTGGAAAGGCTCTCACCCTATACCTGCATCCCGGTTTCCTCGCCCAAGCTCTTTGCTGTGGCTGAGGATAAAGCGGCCACGACCATCTTCGCTGAGGAAGTAGGTGTGCCCGCTCCCAAGACATACTACCCCAAAGGCCTGGATGATCTGGAGAAGTACCGTGACATTCCCTATCCGGTTGTTGTAAAGGCTCGCCGCGGCCAGGGACACTTTGGCTATGCCAGTAGCTATGAAGAATTATGTGACGTCACCTATCCGGAAATATGTTCGCAAGTACCCGACCAGTTGGCTGAAGGTGTGTACCCCATTTTGCAGGAGTACATCAAGGGCAAGGGGCATGGATTCTATGCGCTAATGAACCACGGCCAATTGCGAGCCTTCTTTATGCACGAGCGCATCCATGAGGTCCCGCCGACAGGTGGACCCAGCGCGATGGCTAAGAGCTACTACGATGAAGAACTGGTAGAAGTTGGCTCCAAGATGCTGCGTGAGTTGAAGTGGCATGGCGTAGCCATGGTCGAATTCAAGAAAGATGAGAAAGACGGCCGGTACAAGCTCATCGAAATAAACCCCAAGTTCTGGGGCTCACTGGGACTGTCCATCGCGGCCGGTGTCAACTTCCCCCGGTTGTTGGTGGAGATGGCCGCCAATGGGGACGTGGCTCCGGTAGAACCGCCGCAGAAACCGATTACTTACCAGTGGCTGAGCATGGATATGGCCTATTCCGTAGCCGTCCATAAGCCACTGCTGTGGCTTTCTTATGTGCTGAAGGGTGTTCCCAATGATTTTCGCCTGAACGATCCCTTACCGAATTTGGCTCTGATCAGTCAGGGCGGTATGGATGTTGTGCGTGGTAAACGGAAGGTGCACAGCACTGGCGGTGACCTGAAGGCTTAGGCGAATGGGCATTATGGCGACATTTGATCTGCACATGCACTCGCGCTATTCCTTCGACGGGATCATGTCACCGGCGCGCATGATTGAGCTGGGCAAAAAGCGCGGATTATCCGGCATTGCCGTCTCAGATCACAACACAATTGCCGGCGGACTGGAAGCCGCAAGTTTGAATCAGGACCCCACCTTTCTGGTAATCGTCGGAACGGAAATTGCCACGGAAGTAGGGGATATTCTGGCCCTGTTTGTGACCCAGGACATCCAGTCTCGTCAGAGCATGGAAGTTGTGGCCGAAATCCACGATCAGGGTGGGGTGGCGATTCTGCCCCATCCTCACGCGCATCATCAGAATCTGACGCCGGAATTGTTCCAGACTCTTGACGGCGTGGAGATTTACAACGGCCGCGATAAACAGGATTATTCAGCCAAGACCTACGCGGAAATCGCGGAACCATATGGCTTGGCAACAATGGCCGATTCAGATGCCCACCTCTACTGGGAGATAGGTCGCGCCTGTACGGAAATGGAGATCGCGGAACTATCAGCAGATGCCGTGAAGAATGCGATTCTGGCGCGGAAATGCACACCAATTCGACGCGCAGATAAACGATCAACAGTGGCTGTTTACAGCTCGAAAGCAGTCAAGAGAGTTAAACGTCTATTATGAACCCGGACGCTTATACCAGCCTGTATACCCACAATAAGAACGCCCCTAACAGTTTCTGGAAACCGCTTCAACCGGTATCCGAAGCGACTTGGGATGAGGCCAGCCGTCGGGCTATGGGGCTGCTGCCCAACATGCCTGACTCGGATAATATGACGTCATCTGACGCTGTAGCAGCGGCCGTTCTTAGCGAAAGCATGTTCGGCGAATCACGCTACAAGCTGAGCGGCCTGAAATCAATTTACTATTCGGTAGCCCGTCCGCTAATGCCCACCTGGGTACGGCCGATGTTACGCAAGGTATATCAACCGGCCGAGGATACACAGACGTTGATCAACTGGCCGCTTGAGGATCGGTTTGTCAGATACCAGTTGGCCCTGGCCGGTAATGTCATGGACCTTCTGGGGCAGGACCATCTGGATATCGTCGGGCTTTGGCCGTAGGGAAATCGTTCGGCTTTTGTCCTTACTCACGATGTCGAGGAACAGGCGGGGTATGATTTTGTCCGCCGGGTCATGGATGTCGAGGAAGCGAACGGATATCGCTCATCGTTCAACTTTGTCCCGGAAGCGTATGACGTGGGGCATGACTTGCTGGATGAAATGCGCGAGCGGGGTTTTGAGGTCGGCGTTCATGGACTGAAACATGACGGTCGTCTCTTCTCATCGCGTGATGTATTTATGCAGCGTGCCGGTGCCATTAATGCGCGTCTCGCTGACTGGCAGGCGGTTGGCTACCGGTCGCCAATGACCCACCGCAACCCGGAATGGATGCAGGCCCTGGATATCGACTACGATCTGTCCTTTTTGATACGGACCCCTACGAGCCGATGGCTGGTGGAACGATGAGTATCTGGCCGTTCCAGATCGGCCGGTT
The DNA here is from genome assembly GCA_041390945.1 of Chloroflexota bacterium. Taxonomy (GTDB): domain Bacteria; phylum Chloroflexota; class Anaerolineae; order Promineifilales; family Promineifilaceae; genus Promineifilum. The sequence continues at coordinate 218,988 of JAWKOY010000016.1, read as the reverse complement.
TGTGGAATTGCCATACACCCTGATGCAGGACCATACTTATCTGGAGGTGCATGAATACGCATCCCCGGACGTATGGTTGGAGAAGGCTGATTTTGTCATCGCCAATTACGGGATGATTCTCCTCAACTCCCATCCGGATTACCTGCTTAAGCCGGGCAAACTACAGGTGTACGACAGTTTGTTGTCAGCAATGCGCGAGCGGTCGGATGTCTGGCATGCGCTTCCCAGGGATGTTGCATCCTGGTGGAGACGGCGTTCTGAATTGCCTGAGGAATCGCGAGCCAACTTTGCCGACCTGGCAAACCTGGAAGGTGGCACAGTCTGGACGCTGGTGCGATCCGGTGAGAACGGCATTGAAGTTCGACAAACACAGCCGGTCGGAGTTTGAGTAGACCGGAACACGTTTGTCATATTGAGGGATACCTTACGCAGAAAGAGATGAAGCCATGAAGATTTTGATGATCAACAGCTTCAATTACTTACGGGGTGGCGCCGAGCGGTGCTTCCTTGACCTGACTGAGCTCCTGGAAGCCAACGGTCACGAGGTGATCCCGTTTTGTATGGATCACCCCCAGAATATTCCCTCTGAATATGTTGACTACTTTGTGCCGTATATGGATTTCCCTACCGAGCTGGCTCGCGAGGGGGTCGGACCCAAGCTGGCGGTTGTGGAACGAGTGCTTTATTCCCGTGAAGCGCGGCGTCAACTGGAGCGATTGATTCGTGACACGCAACCCGATCTGGCGCATATACATGGGTTTATCCACGAGATGTCGACATCGATTCTGCCTGCACTGAAGGCGGCCGACATTCCGGTCGTGCAAACATTGCATGACTATAAAATCGTTTGTCCCAACACCACATTTGTCTCCGGCGAATCTGTCTGCGAAAGTTGCATGGGGCATCGTTACTACAACATGGTCCGCAACCGCTGCAAACGCGATTCGACAATGGCGAGTGTCTTGGCCGGCGTCGAAATGTACTTTCACGAATGGTTCCGACTATATGAGCCTAACATTGACTTGTTCATTTCGCCCAGTCAATTCCTGAGCGACAAGGTTCAGGAACATGGCGTGCGCAAGCCCATCGTCACTATTCCTAACTTCATCAGCCCCTCTGCGTTTTCACCCAATTACGACAAGGAAGATTACTTCATCTACGTCGGCCGTCTTGTACGCGTAAAAGGTGTATTCACCTTGTTTGAAGCGATGCGCCAGCTTCCGGCCTCCGCCAAACTATATATTGCCGGCCGGGGCGAAGTGGAAGATGAACTGAAGGCATTTGCTGCTGAACACAACCTCACCAACATTGAATTCCTGGGACATTTGAATACAGACGACCTGACATCATTAATGCAGAAAGCTTCATTTACGGTTGTTCCTTCCGAGTGGTATGAAAACTATTCAATGACTGTAATTGAGTCACTTGCCTGCGGTACGCCGGTTGTGGGCGCGACCATCGGAGGCATCCCGGAGCAAGTCAGGAACGAATGGAACGGTTTGTTATTTCCCAGCGGCGATGCAGATGCTTTGGCTCGGAGTATCCGGTTCATGCTGAAGAACCCATCGGCCGTCCGCGAGATGGGGCGCAACGGCCGCGAGCAGATCGATACAATTAACTCTCCCCAATATCACTACGACCGGACGTTGGCTGCTTATGAAAGTGTATTGAGTGGAGAATATCCTGACAGGCTCTTTGAACAGGACAAGGAATTAAGTTCAGAGGGGATCAACTAAGACGATGACGATGAAGAAGAAACGTGTTGCCTATATTGGGATTAAAGCGCTCCCGGCCACGATGGGAGTGGATTCAGTCGTCGAGAAAATCGTGGACGGGATCGATCCCACGCGATTCCAACCGGTTGTTTATGTACGGGCTCAGGAAGTTCCGGAATCAGTTGAGCTGCCCGGTATTGAATTGGTCCGCATAACAACCTTGCCCGGAAAATACCTGAAAGCGACTTCGCTGTTTTTGCTCTCCGCACTCCACGCGTTGTTTTTCGGTAAGTATGATTTGATCAATGTCCATAGCACGGAGACGTGTTTTGTCTTACCGATCCTGCGTTTGCGCTACAGGGTTATCAGCACGGCTCATGGTCTGGCCCGGATGGAACCGGACGACCTGACCAAGTGGGGGCGGTTGAAGTTCATGCTTGTATTGCCGGAGATACCGTTGATGTATCTCTCCAATATTCGTACAAGCGTATCCAAGCCGGACAAGGATTTTCTTGAATCCCGATATCACAAGCCGGTGGTCTACTTGCCCAATGGTGTTGAGGAACGAACGCCCGACATTGAGGCCGCCAATGAGTTATTGAGCCGATATGGCCTTGAACCGGGGAAATACATCATCTTTACCGCCGGTCGCATCGTGCCCCGCAAGGGATGCCATTTCGTACTGGAAGCGATGCAGCAAATGGGTGACGATGTTAAGTTGCTTGTGGTTGGGGGTGCGGATCATGTGCCCGAATATGCCGCCAAATTGCACGAATTAGCCGATGATCGGGTACACTTTTGTGGGTTTGTTTCGTCCAAAGAGTTATTGTTTGGCCTGATTCAGCAATCGCAAATTTTTGTTTTTCCGACAACCTACGAAGCGATGGCTATGACCTTGCTGGAGGTGGCGTCATTAGGAACTCCTCTTGTTGCCAGCGATATCCCGGAGAATCGGGAGGTGCTCCCTGAGCAGGCGCTTTTCTTTAAATCAGGAGACGTGGCCGATTTGCGTAACAAGATGGAATGGGCACTGGCAAATCCGGGACAAATGGGATTGATGGCCGGCAAGGCGCGCAAATGGGTGGCGGCGAATTATATGTGGCCCGGTATTATTTCCGAATACGAACACCTATATGATGAGCTAACCGGCAACCCGCCGGTTGCTGTAACAGAGCGTCAGGAATTCTTGGGGAATAGCTCAAATTTATGAGCCACTGACATAATGAACTGTTACTGGCCTGTTGGACCATGGGTAAACGTCGCAAGATATTTCGTAATGTACAGCCTTTACCCTAAGTCGAGGACTTTTAGAGGAAGTCGAATTTCTCAGGAGCTAGCGGAGTATGGAGCTTAGAAGTTATCTTTCAGTTTTAAGTAGACGTAAGTGGGTGATTATCCTGAGTATCCTGCTGGGAACGGCCGTTGCCGCAGTGATCTCTTTCTTGTCTACCCCACAATATGTGGCTTCGACCACACTGCGAGTTTTGACGATCGGCGGTGGAGGCTCTGTTACCGACGCCAAACCTGATATTAATTACACGGAACGATTGCTCAATACCTATGCGCGTATTTTGACAAGTAATACGGTGCGCTCGCAGTTAAAAGATGAATTAGACCTCGATCAACTGCCTGTGATCTCTGTGCAATTGATTCCCAGTACGGAACTGATCCGCATTGTGGCTGAGGCACCGGATCCGGAAGATGCGCGAGATGCCGCCAATGCCGCAGCCCAATACCTGATTCGCGAGAACCAGGAATTTTACAGTGGCGGCACCGGCCAAACGTTGCAGGAGATTTTGCAGCAGCAATTGCAGCAGGCCTCTGTTGAACTGGAGAATGCGCGATCGGACTATGAACAGATCTTGAGCGAATCGCCGGATAATACGCTGGCGATTGCTGCGGCGAACCAGGCGCTTGAAACGCGTGAGCGTAGCTATAACAGTCTACTGACCCAGTACGAATCGGCAAGACTTGAGGAAGCGATCAACGCAAATGCCATTTCTGTTGTAGAAGAAGCGACTGTGCCTAAAAGCCCTGCCAAACCACGCACGTGGTTAAATATTGCTTTAGGTGCGGCTGTAGGTCTGGTGAGTGGTATTGCCCTGGCCTTCTTGCTGGATAACCTGGATACCACGCTGTATACCCAGGAACAGATCGAAAACGCAACCCAGATGATGACCATCGGCCGTATTCCTGCGGCTAAAGACAATATGCAAATTGCTCGTCTGGCGAATGGTCATTATCCGCAGTTAGAATCGTTTAGACGTCTAAGAACGAATATATTAGCGACCAGTAATGGCGACGGCGGTTCCCAGGTGGTCTTGATGACCAGTGCGAAACGGGGTGAGGGTAAGTCTACCGTCTGCGCTAACCTGGCTGTGACCATTGCCCAGTCTGGTCGAGAGGTAATTCTGGTTGACTGTGATCTTCGTCTGCCAACGGCCCATAAGTTCTTCGACCTGCCCAACAAGCGTGGGTTGACGAATGTCTTGACCGGAGAGGTCACATATGAGGAAGCAATCCAGTACACAACCTATCCCCGTGTACAGGTAATAACCAGCGGCCCGCTGCCACCAAACCCGACGGAGCTTCTTGGCTCGCAACAGATGATTGACCTGATTGCAGAACTCCGTGAGCACTACGACTTTGTTTTGCTGGATACTCCGGCATTGCTGTCGGTTGCGGATGCGGCCGTTTTGGCACCAACTGTAGACAATGTCATTCTCGTTGTGGCCCAGGCCCAGACGCATCGCAATGATGTGGACACCGTTCGCCAACAGCTTTCAAACGTGAAGGTAAAGTCCATGGAAGTGGTTATTAACCAGGCCGAGGCGAACGGCAGCTACGCTTATTACGAGGCCGACGGACGCTAGGTCACCGACACTGGTTTGTAGTGAGGTAAGATGATGCTAGTTGATTTCATGGTTATCGGCGCCCAAAAGTCCGGCACGACCAGCCTGGCTAATCAACTGGCTGATCATCCCTCAATTTGCTTTTGCAAAGAAAAAGAGCCTGGTTATTTCCATCAGGTATCGGACTGGCGAGCGACGATTGACAGCTATCACAGCTTGTATTCCCCTGAAGCGGGGCAATTGTGCGGTGAGGCATCAACGTTCTATACGTTCCTGCCGGAGTGGCCGGACACTCACCAACGTCTGTTTGAATACAATCCGGACCTCAAACTGATTTACATCATGCGTCATCCCGTGGAGCGTGTTCTATCGCACTATACCCATAATCTGGTGCGGGACCTGGACACACTCCCGTCGGATAAGGCGGTATTCGCTTCACCGGAATATGTGAATCGCAGCCGCTATGGAGTGCAGATCAGACCCTATCTGGAACTGTTTGAACGCGAACAGGTCTTGCTCCTGATCTTCGAGGAATATGTTCGGGATCAGGTGGGGACACTGTCCCAGATTGCCGAATTCCTGGGTATAGACTCGGCACCATTTACTCAGGCTGATACAGAAGCACGGCATAAATCGGTGGGTGAACCGTATCTTAAATACGATTCGGTTCGTTCGTTTGTAAAGACGCCGGCATTCCAGCGTTTACGTTCTGCCGTGCCTGAATCCATCCGGCAGCCAATTCGACACAAGTTGTTTTCGAACACGCTGGAAACCAAACCGGAGCTGACGGCCGAAACCAGGAAACTGCTCTGGCGTTTGCTGGAAGATGATGTGCTTACGATTGAGAAATTGCTGGACCGTCGTCTGGACCTTTGGCGGCAGGGTTATACCGACTGATAAATTTGACCCTGCGACATCCGGCTTTAATACGCGCTCCTTTTAGAAACAGAACTGTTTTGCTTATGTATAACTTGCAAGCCTCTGATCTGAACCGCCGCAACATTTCCTTTGGGTTGTTGCGTGTTTATAAAGACCTCTACCAGCGGACTGGATTGAATCGCTATAGCGGTCCGCGCACTGTGCTCATGATCATGGGGTGCCAGCGATCCGGTACCAGTCTGACGTACTGGGTTTTCGAGCGCGACTTCAACACCCGTATTTTCCGGGAGGCAAGTATCCTGTCATCCGAGGATACGGAAGAGGGGCTTCGCCTGAATCCCATCGATCAGGTGAATCAGGAGTTGAGCAAGCGCCAGGTTCCCATTGTTGTGCTCAAGCCATTGGTTGAGTCCCAGCGCGCGACGGAACTGCTGGGTGCGATTCCCCATTCAAAGATCCTGTGGCTATACCGCCATTACCAGGATGTCGCCTCCTCCAACCTGAAAGCGTTTGGCATGGACAATGGCATCAAGGATTTGCGGCCATTCGTCAATCGTGACCCGGATAACTGGCGTTCCCAGAATGCGTCGGAGGAAACGCTGGCGACAATAGACCGGTTCTTCGCGGAAGACATGAATCCATATGATGCGGCCGCGTTGTTCTGGTATGCACGGAATCAGTTGTTCTTTGATCAAGGCCTGGATCAGAACCCTGATGTCATTCTGTGTCGTTACGAGGACTTTGTCCTGAATCCTGCGGCAACCATGCAGCGGATCTACGGTGCCATTGGCGCTGCGTATCCGGGTGATGAGATCGTCCAGGATGTTCATCCCCAGTCCGTAGGCAAGGGGCGCAAATCGCATTTGTCCCCGGAAGTCGAGGCGATATGTCAGGCATTACTGGATCGGTTAGATTTGGTTAACCAGGTGGCGTTAGAGACTTCCCCAATCACTACCGCGTCAACGGCCGGTGTGACGGCACACGAGTAATTTAGAAAACCCCCGGTCAATAGGGAGATTGTAACTATGCCCATAGCGGATAACCCTGATACCGCCCCCATCTTTATCGTTGGTTACATCCACACCGGCACCACCTTGCTGCAGCGTGTGCTCCAACGTGATCCGGAACTGCTTGTCCTGAAGGGGGAAACACATTTTATTCAGGATATAGAACGAATAAAACACGAATTTCCGAATCTTCAGGATGACGAGACGCGCCGGGAATATGCGCTGTATCTGGTCAAGTTAGCCTATATCGGTTTCCAGCGGGCGAATTGGTATCGGGACGACTATAGTCTGGCGGACATTGAGGTGACCGACGCGCAGTTTGAGGATATCGCCGCGCGCGTGGATGACGTTGTTCTGAATACGCCACAGGATTTGTGGTACGAGACCGCCTTCTCCGTTGTTAATGATGATCTGGCTTCTTTTGATGGGCAGACACGTTGGCTAGAAAAAACGCCACAGCACGTCTTCTTTGTCGATAGAATTGTCAACTTATGGCCGTATGCCCGCGTGATTAATCTGGTCCGCGATCCCCGTGCTGCCATTGCCTCCCGTAAAATTCGCCGTTCGGATGAATGGATGGAGCGAAAAGTTACCGCGAACCCTGACGGCACTGACAAATACACGAACTTCGATCCGTTGATTGACAGTTATGTGTGGAAGGAAGCTGTCAATGCAGGCCACGAGGCTGAATTGAAATTTCCGGACAGCGTACTTACCGTGCGTTATGAAGACCTCGTCTTTAACCCGGAAGAAACCGTCCGGAAAATTTGCGAGTTTACCGGACTTCCCTTCAAACCGGAGATGCTTGAGATCGGTTGGATTAACTCCGCAACTCATACAACTGAGGGAGAAAAGCCACAGGGGATTAGCGCGGCGGCCGTTGACAAGTGGAAGAAAGTACTAAGCCCTGAGGAGGTGTTTGTTTGCCAGCAAGCGCTTCGCAAGGAGATGGACCAGTTGGGGTATGACAGTATGCCCAGCAGCCTGGAAGCCCTCGCTAAATCACCCATTGTTTTGGGCCGCAGCGCCTCTAACCTGGTTAGTCGCTTTTGGGGGCAGCCGGAGCGACTTCAGCACCGGCGCAAAGATGCCGGCCGCCGAATTTACCGCAGGGCGTTGAAAGGAATCGGCGTTCAGAAATAACGAGTACGGGCTGTCGTATACGCCTTGCCTCCGGGTGATCAACGTAAGGCAGACTGTAATGATCATTCGGTAACTTACGCCTTGGCCCAATTGTTACGATAACGGATTCTTATTGGGGAAACCAGTTCGTAAACTGGGACCAGTTCAAACCACAGGAACCTTTATGAAAGTATTTGTATCTGGGGGCGCCGGGTATATCGGTAGTGTTGTTGTCGAACGGCTAATCGCGCATGGCGCAGATGTTGTTGTCTTTGATAATCTGTACCAGGGACACAAGTCGGCTGTTCATCCACAGGCGACGTTTGTGCAGGGTGACCTTGCTGATCGTGCAGCGATTGACACTGCCCTGGCCCGACATCGCCCCGACGGGATCATGCACTTCGCCAGTTATACGCTGGTAGGGGAATCATGGCAGAAGCCATTTCTCTACCTGCGCGATAATGTTGTCAATGGTCTCAATCTGATGCAGTCGGCCGTTGAACATGACGTAGGTCGGTTCATATTATCTTCGACAGCCAATCTGTTTGATGATCCGGAAGCGATGCCCATCACTGAGAATGAGCGCATTGTCCCCGGCAGCCCCTACGGTGAGTCAAAGAATATCCTTGAGCGATATCTATATTGGCTCGATCAAGTATACGGCATGCACTATGCGTGCCTGCGCTATTTCAACGCCTGCGGGGCAACAGAAGAACGCGGGGAGGACCACGACCCGGAAACTCACCTGATCCCCATTGTTCTGCAAGTTGCTTTGGGGCAACGAGATCACATCACCATTTACGGGAATGATTACGATACGCCGGACGGCACCTGCGTACGTGACTACGTCCATGTTATCGATCTGGCTGAAGCCCACATCCTTGCCCTGGAAGCGATAGAGAACGGCAGTCGCCGTTATAACCTGGGGAATGGGCATGGCTACAGTGTTCAGGAGGTCGTGGATACTGCACGCGAGGTAACCGGTCATCCAATTCCTGTGAAGTTGGGCACGCGCCGTCCCGGTGATCCGGATATTCTGATCGCCGGAAGCACTGCCATCAAGCAGGACTTGGGCTGGCAGCCCCAGTACGGCGATTTAAAAAGCATGGTCGAGAGCGCCTGGCTCTGGCACCAGAAGCATCCCCATGGATACGAAGGTTAGCCAGATGCCGGCTCGTGTTGTATTTGGCTTTAAGGGTGGAGATCGGGAGTAATGAACGACAACGGTATCCCCAAGGTAAGTATCGGATTACCAGTTTACAATGGGGCCAATTTCCTGGCCGAGGCACTTGATGCCATATTGGCCCAAACTTACCGTGACTTCGAGGTTGTCATCGTAGACAATGCTTCGGAAGATGCCACACCGGAAATTTGCCGGGCGTATGCTGAAAAAGATAGCCGAATCCATTTCCATCAAAACGAGAAGAATATCGGTGCGGCCGATAACTATAACCTGTCCTTCGAGTTGGCCCGTGGCGAATACTTCCGATGGGCTGCCCACGATGATCTAATTGCCCCAACCTTTCTGGAACGCTGTGTCGAGGTGCTGGATCAAAACCCGGATGTTGTCCTTTGCTTCACCCGGACCATAGCGATTGACGGGCAAGGCAATGAGATTAAGCGGTACCCCAGCAAACAGTTGCCCGCGACGGCCGACGCCCAAACGCGGTTTCGTGCGTGGGTTGTAGACCCCCATCCCGTTGTGGCGATCTTTGGTCTGATGCGTCGTGAAGTGCTGGCCCATACACGACTGATCGGCAAATATTCCGGATCAGATCGGCCGTTGCTCAGTGAGATGAGTCTACTCGGACGCTTATATGAGGTGCCGGAGTTCCTGTTCTTTTATCGTGTTCATGAATCGCAGTCATGGGGAGGCAACAAAAGCCACCACGCGCAGCAGGCATGGTACGATCCGCGTCGCGCCGGTCGGAAAACCTATCCCCACTGGCGTCTCTTGGCCGAGCATACAAAATCAATTAGCCGGACGCCGCTGGATTTCCAGGAGCGTGTGACCTGTTATGGGTCCATGCTGCACTGGGTCCGGCGCAACTGGCGACCTTTGTACCGCAACCTCCTGCTCAAGGACAGTAGCGTACGCATGAATCAATCCTGAATTTACTGCCGGGTGCTATATATCCTATTACCTGTATGTAATGAGTGTATTGGTTTTTAAGTCCGGCAGATTTTCTCGACGCTGAATGACTGATATGAAGATTTTCCTTGCACAGTTTTATTCTCACCAACCGACCCCGGATTACGACAAAATTGCCGAATCCCTACGAGAGAATGGGCATATTGTTTTGGTGGGGACGCCGGATGAGCATGGGACTGTTCAGTGGCATGACGGAGCCAAAGTTGTAGCCGCACAGCAGAGCAAGACTCCGCCGTCAAGTTTGGCTGGAATCCCGGTAGTTGGTCCTTTAGCCGGACGTTGGTATCGCGCACAACAGGTAGGTCAGATTCGGGACTTCATTCGCCGGGAAAAACCGGATGTCGTTCAGGTTAATGCCATGGGGCTTTACCGGTGGCTTCCGGTTCTTATGCCGCGAGAATCCCGCTTTGTCTTTGATGTCAGACAAATCAATGAGCCCGTTGGCGGTGGCGCATTGGGGAATCTCAAGAATTCGATCAAGAATGGATTACGAAGCTTTATCTGCCGCAATCTGTATGACTTATCCTGCTTTCTACATGAAGCAGGAGCGCGCAAGGTGTTGGGCGAGGGATGGCAGAAGTGGGCTACAGTTGTACCCATGGGGGTTGATCCCCAGTTCCTGTCCGTTCCAGTGAAATCTGCTGACCTTTCTATGCAGCATCAGGTCCGGTTCATCTATATCGGACGTCTTACAACGCGTCGTCTCCTGGGTCGCCTGATCGAAGCGGCCGCCTTGGTCAAGGAACAGACAGAAGAATTCCGGCTGACCATGATGGGGTATGATGAGACTAGGGGCGCGTACCAAGAGCAGGTTGAAGATCGAGGTGTTGGAGATGTGGTTGACATCAATCCGCCCATCCCGTACGAGACGGTTCCCGCTGAGATCACGAACCATGATGTCGCCTTGGCCTATGTTCCTGAAGTTCCGGCCGATTGGAAATATCATCCGACCCTGAAGGTCATTGAGTATCGTGCGGTAGGCATGCCCATTATTGCCAGCGATTTCGAGCCAAATTGGAGCTTTGTGCAGTCTGGTGTGAACGGGTTGCTGGTTGAGAACGACCCCCATGATATTGCAGCAGCGATGTTGCGTTTCATCACTGATCGCCAGTTTCTGGCTGCATGCAGTCAGCAGGCAATACGTATGCGCGAAGGTACAACCTGGAATGAGGTTGCCCAAATGTATCTCGACCGCGTTTATGAACCGTTGACCCGGTCTGATTCAGCTCTTCAGATTCAATCCCTGTCTTCCTGAGGTGTCATCGTGAGTCTTCGAGTTAAGGCTGCCCAGGGCAGCATGTTTATGGCGGCAGCCAACTTTGCTGCCCGGCCCATTACGATGGTATTGGGCATTATCCTGGCTCGAATCTTAGCCCCTGAGGATTTTGGCGTCATTGCCATGGCAATGGTCCTGTTCGGCACTGCAAATCTTTTTTTCCGACCTTGGGATGCGTGCCGCAGTTATCCATACCAAGGACAATATTGAACGCGTTTCCTTCTTTGCGTTCATAATTGTCAATGTTACCAGCCTGATCATTTACCTGATTGTTTTTATTTTTGCGGAGCCAATAACTGTCTTGCTTGGGGGTGACGCTTCGCTGGTTCCAATTCTGAGGTTACTGGGACTGATCGTCATTTTGGACGGACTGTGGCTGGTCCCCCAAGCCTTGATGGCCCGGGATCTCAAGTTTAAGCAACTTGCCTGGGTTAAATTTGTGCCCGATGTCACATCAACAACGGTCGCGCTCTTACTCGCATATCTCGGGTTCGGTGTCTACAGTCTGGTATTCGGACAGCTTACCAGCCAGGTTTTGGCCGTTGTAATTAGCTGGGCCATGGTGAAAGATCGCACATGGTTGAAACCCCAACCCTGGGACAAAGAGATCGTGAGCGGGCTATTCCGGTATGGGCTTCCGACGACGGGGGCCGGCCTGTCTCGATTTTTTAGCGAGCATTGGGATGACTGGTTTGTCGGCCGTACCCTGGGGGCTACCCAACTTGGTTATTACAGTCGAGCCTATGACGTCACGTCCCGACTGACTTTTATGTTTGGCAATATGCTGTTTGGCAATATTATGCAGCCGACTTATTCCAAGCTTCAGGATGACCCGCAACGGTTAGAACGAGGGTACGTCAAGAGTACCGGGCTGGTCATGTTAAGCATGGTGCCGATTGCGTTTGGCTTGGCGGTCCTGGGTCCCCAAATGGTCCTGGTACTGTTCGGTGAGAAATGGTTGCCCATGGCAACAGTCTGGCAGGTATTCTCCTTATATGCTCTAACGAGACCGATCTCAGCTAACTCCTCACCGCTGTTCCTTGGTGTCGGCAAGCCCCAGTTGAATCTGCATGCCGTCATTCTGATTATTATTGTGATGGTCCCGCTGGTATTGCTCCTGATTGGACCAATGGGCATCGTAGGGGTAGCCCTTGCAGTTTCCCTGGCCCATGTAGCCGGTATGTTCTTTAACCTCTTTCAGGTAAACAGAATCTTGCCGGGTACCGCTGTCAAGACTTTCCGTGCCAGCCTCCCGATCCTGGTCGCCGGTGTGATTATGGCGCTTGGTGTCCAATTGGCGAAGACCCCCATCATCAATCTGGCGAATGGCGAGAATATAGTTTCCTTAATATTGCTTATTGTCATTGGCGCTTTGATCTATGTGAGCGTAATGTTCTTGCTGCAACGTGATCAGATCACTGAGCTTAGTGGACTTGCACTTGATGCTACCGGGTTGCGACCGAGGATATCAGGCTACCTGGAGCGCCGTAAAAAGGATACAACAGGCACTCCCCTCCAGTAGAAGGGTGCAAGCTTGAATGCCAACTTACCGGAGTATTGAGTTGCGTCCACTTGTTTATCGCCTGTGCTGAGGTGGAGCCACTACCTCATATTTCATCATCTTAATAGAAGAAATTTAGGTGCCATTATTTACGGCGTGAAGAACACGAGAACTTACCTGTTCCGTAAGAAAAGCCGTAAGTTAGCGCCGCTATGGTGAAGTTTGGAAAGGAGTAAGGAAGCATGAAATTACATAGAACAAAATGGCTCTTGGTTTTGCTGTTTGGTCTGTTAGCCGTGTTGGGACGGTCCAGTGTTTCTACCAGTTTCGCTGAGGCTGAAGCCCAGCCGGGGGATGGGGATACCGGCGCGATTCAAGCCGAAGAATATTTTGATAGCGCGGAAATTCCTCCTCTGGAGAATGGACAACCTTACCAGTTCCCCATAACCAGTTACCGGAACATTGAGGCGGAGCCACAGTCTCCTACCTCTCTAGGGATCGAGGTATGGTATGGAACCTCGCAGTCGTTTGGTCAACTGGGCATACCACAAACATGGGCCAATATCCTCGGTACCGTTGTGGGGGCTACGGAAAACACCACGCTATCTTATAAGCTAAATGGTGGCCCTGCCCAGCCCTTGTCGATTGGGCCTGACACCCAGCGCCTCTATAACGCTGGTGATTTCAATATTGAGCTTGCGTTTAGCGACCTCTTGCCCGGTGCCAATACGGTGCAGATCATGGCTAGTGATGGTGGCGCACAGGCCAATGAGTCGGTGACGGTGAACTATACAGCCGGTGTCACCTGGCCGTTGAACTACAGCATCCATTGGGCCGGCGCCGGTTCTGTTACCAACGTTTCTCAGGTTGTAGACGGCCGTTGGGAAATAGACAGCGGCGAGTTGCGCAATGTAACCCCAGGTTATGATCGTCTGGTAGATATTGGCGATCTCGGTTGGACAGATTACGAAGTTACAGTTCCTGTAACTGTTGAGTCACTAAACGATACAGAATGGGGCCCGCCCAGCAACGGTGCGGGTGTTGGCTTTATTGCCGGATGGCAAGGCCACTATCAGCTAGATGATAACGAGCAGCCTGGGACCGGATGGCGACGAGCATTGGGATCGCTTGCCTGGTTCCGATGGAACACCAGTGGCGGAGCCAATTTCCAGATGCGCGGTTACGGTGGTTCGACTGTGCTCGATACCTCGGATGAGCAGATCGCGCTGAATACCACATATATGTTCAAGCTTAGCGTGCAAAGCAGTCCCATTGATGGCTTCCCTTCAACCTATCGCTTTAAATATTGGCCTGTAGGAGATCCTGAACCTGCGCTGTGGACAATGGAGTCGCAGGGTATCGTTGGCGAGCCTGAAACCGGATCGCTGCTCCTTGTCGCTCATCAGGCTATAGTTCGGTTTGGGGATGTGACGGTTACACCCATTTCCTCGATTCCGGCACCCAAGATTAAAGTCCAATCTTCAAATAATGGACATGTTGTCCTTACACCGGATAAGCCGTCGTATAACTATGGTGAAACGGTGACGGCTCGTGCCGTTGGGGATTCGGGTTATGTTCTCTCTAACTGGAGTGGCAGCTTGTCCGGTGATCAAAACCCGATGGTTTTTGATATTACCCAGGACATGACGATCAAGGCTAACTTTACCGCCGGAGCCAATCCTACCCTGACGGTCACTGTTGACGGGAACGGCGCTGTTGATGTGACACCTGACAAGGATGAATACCAGTATGGCGAGATCGCGGTTCTGACGCCGAAGCCCAACCCCGGATATTTGTTTGCCGGTTGGGCCGGTGATCTGACCGGGACAAATAATCCGGCCGAAGTTGTAATGACTTCCAACAAGGTGATTTCCGCCAGCTTTGTCCCGGCAAACACGAACTCCCCCGTTTCTGATGACTTTAATTCATGCACGCTGAACACGGATCTGTGGACCTTTGTCAATCCTGTTGGCGACGGCACCTATTCCGTGAACGGTGAACAGTTAATCCTGACTGCCCCCGGTGGCCTGTCGCACAACATCTGGCTGGAAGGCAATCGTTCTGTGCGCGTGGTGCAACCCACTGATAATTCAAACTTTGAGATCGTAACAAAGTTTGATTCTGTTGTGTCCAAGCGATTCCAGATGCAGGGCATTTTGGTCGAGCAAGATAACAAGAATTTCCTTCGCTTCGAGATACACCACGACGGTGCCTCGGTGCAGGCTTATGCGGCAAAGTTTATAGATGGAGTGCCTGAACCTGTTGTCAGCAAGATACCTCTGTCCAGTACTCCATCCTGGCTGCGGATAACACGTACCGGGGATGACTGGAGCTTCTCTTATTCCTTTGATGGGACGGAATGGTTCTCTGCCGGCAGTTTTGTTCACGAACTGACTGTTACATCAACCGGTGTTTTTTCCGGCAACCATAGTTCCGGGGACGTACCTCCACCGGAGCATCAAGCGGTTGTGGATTATTTCTTTAACTCCACTTCTCCTATCGAGCCTGAAGATGGTAAGACGATTGGTATCAATGTAAGCGTACAGGGAGAAGGTACAGTGACCCGGAACCCGGATTTACCCCAGTACACGTGTGGCGACACAGTTACGTTAACGGCCGAACCGGAAACCGGTTGGACATTTGCGGGGTGGTCCGGTGATGTGACAGGTACCACACCAGTGAAAGAAGTGACGATTACCGGCGCAATGGATGCGGTTGCTACCTTCACACCGCTAAATGGTGGATACAAGACGTATTTACCGTCGGTTTTGAGTCAATAGGTACGTCAGGCAAGTTGTTTCCTGACGCGTAAGGATTAATCGCCGGGTTCGAGAGCCAAACAATCTTGGACCCGGCTAATTGACAAAGCCCAATTCCAGCATGAAGACTGGGCTACTTATGAGATTTGTAGTTTTCGTTGGGGGGCATTTTATTGGATCACTGATTCAGTTCAGTTAAACGGATAGAAATCGGGCGGACGTGTAGTGAGGATGGCTATGAAGCAAAAGAATACAACAGTGGCGTTGTTAGCTGTGATGTTCATATTTGGTGTGTTGTTGTTGGGGCCACAACACGCCGAAGCCGGCATCTTTAATGAGAGTGACGAGGTCACCTATAAAGAATATTGGGTCTCCCATAAGGAATTTACGGCTGGGTGTAATCAAGACGGGACACCTCAGGATCCGGACGGTAGTTGGTATGTTGAACCTGGGCCACTGGACAAATGCCCCAAAACGTTGTTGTTCACCCTCCCGGATAACTTCAACTCCGCGCTGAAGGTCGAGATCTTTCTGGATATATGGCGTGGTTATGATACCGAAGTAGCACGTTTCCGCCTCAATAATCAGCCCAC
Organism: Chloroflexota bacterium; assembly: GCA_041390945.1. GTDB lineage: Bacteria > Chloroflexota > Anaerolineae > Promineifilales > Promineifilaceae > Promineifilum. The sequence continues at coordinate 203,132 of JAWKOY010000016.1, read as the reverse complement.
AGTCTACGAACCTGGTGTTGGCTCTGACTGGAGCCGCACGCCGTATGTTGCCGAAATTAACAAGAACGAGCTGTTCCAGGGGCCGAACTCCATCACCATGTGGGGCGACCGTCCTTTCCACGTTCATGATATTGCCTTCCGAATATACTACGACGATACCCATCCACTGATAGCCGGCTCCCCGGATAGTGATGTTACACCTCCATCCGGTCAGTTAGTCAGCATCGTTGACGAGACAGCGACAGAGTACGCACCGGGTGATGGCGGAACGCTCATGGTTAATACCGATCAGTTAACCTTGAACGCCACGGCCGATGATGATGCCGCCTATGTCGAGTTCCATGCATACTATGATGGCTATGATGAGGATAACGATGGCGAATTCGTAGATTGGCATAATGCCTCCCGTAATAATTGGTGGCCGGATGGGAAGGATCCCCAGGTTACCGGCGGCACAATAGACAACATTGGAACCAAGAAGGTGCCTAACGGCGGTGGCGATGTGCAGGTCAAATGGAATATGGAGCATATCGTGAACCAGTCCGGCGTTAAGTTCAAGATTCGCATTGTTGACGACGCCGGTAATGTTCGGGAAGCGGCCGGCGGGGAATCTGCTGAATTTACTCTGGCGCGAAACTATCCTGTCTTCTACTACACAATTCCGGGCTTTACGGACTTCGGGATTCACATGGATGGCGGCCGGCCCGATTCTGTTGCCTATGATTTTGATATTCCAAATTCAATCAATTTGCCCAGCATACAGGATGTATACGTTGTTGGTGCATATTGGAACAGGCCAAAATTCCAAATCAATGGCTCGCCGTTGCAAAGCGCAAACCCCACTACGAATGATGCGTGGGAACTGGGGATCGTTAAATTCAATTACACGCTGAAAAACGGTACCAATACGATTAATTACGTTTATAGCGGTTCTCAAACCGGACAGTTCATCGAAGAACCGGGACCGATGTTTGTCTTTCGGGGCATAAACGGTCCCGACGATGTGGTGGCGCCTTACATCATCTCCCGCACACCAACTCCCAATAGCACGAATGTTGATACGCGGCAGCCGATCATCGTCCATATGGGCGAGAGCGGTTCCGGCGTAGACCCGCAGAGCATTGTCATGACGGTGAACGGCAATCAGGTTACCCCGGAAATAAGCGGCAGCTCTGTTGACCTGATTCTAACCTATACGCCCACTACGCCTTATCCCAACAGCACGCAAATTCCGGTGACTGTTTTTGGATGCGATCTGTTGGGTAACTGCATGATCAGCGCAGACCTGTTCAGCTTTGTTACGGAAGCGCCTGATGTTACGCCGCCGGTAATTTCGAATGTCAAAGTCACGACAACCGATTCAACGGCCCTGATTACCTGGGATACTGACGAACTGGCTGACAGCCAGGTGGACTATGGGCTGACGACCGGTTATGAGCTGGGAACAATGTCGGATACCGATCCGGTCATGAGCCACAGCATTGAGATAACCGGCCTGAGTCCGGACACAATTTATAACTATCTAATAACGAGTGAAGACCAGGATAGCAACTCGGCCAACACAGGTAACCTTACCTTTAAGACCAAGAAACTGCCTGGTGCGGTTCAGTCGGATGACTTCAGTAGTTGTACGTTAAATGATGAGATATGGACCTATATTGATCCGGTAGGCGACTCCACTCTGTCATTTACCGGGGAAGTCATGCAAATTGGCGTGCCGTCCGGTGTGTCACATGACATATGGAAAACCGGTATCAATGCGCCACGGATCATGCAGTCCATTTCCGATCAGGATTTCTCGGTTGTGGTGAAGATGGACTCGCTTGTAAGCAAGAAGACACAACTGCAAGGTGTCCTTGTTCAGCAAGATGGGGACAATTATCTGCGCTTCAATGTCCAGCATGACGGCAATGATCCCAGCTTGGCTATTGTAGACGGGAACAACGGCAACGCAGTTTTGCTTTATGGACTGCCTCTGCTAACCATTCCGCCTTATCTGCGGATCACTCGTCTGGCGAGCGAATGGACTCTTGATTACTCGCTTGACGGCGTTAATTGGACCAACGCAACAGTTTTCACCAAGGTGCTGACTGTTTCGCAAATAGGCTTGTTCGCAGGTAATACCGGAACCAACCCTGCTCACACCGGCGTATTTGATTATTTCTTCAATACCGCCAGTCCTATCAACCCGGAAGATCCTCCCAACACGCTGGATATTAACGTTGATGGTGTGGGTACAGTTAGTAAAAGCCCGGACAAGGTGGCCTATAACTGTGGCGAAGCAGTTAACGTAACCGCTACCCCGGCTCAGGACTGGACATTTGTTGGCTGGAGTGGTGATCTGGTCAGTTCTAATCCTGTGGAAACATACTATGTTGATAAATCTTCGGTTATTACAGCGACCTTTGAGAATACATCAACCTATACACTTGACGTTAATTCAGTATTTGTTGGCGGCGATGCCGGCGGCACGATCGATATTGACCCGGACCAGCTGGAATACAGCTACAACGATCAGATACAGTTGACCGCTAACCCGACCCTGGGTTGGAGTTTCACCGGATGGTCGGGTGATCTGGTTAGCCAGAACATCACTGACACATTGACGATTACCAAGAACTCAGTCATTACCGGAACCTTTAGCAAGGATGCCTACACGTTGACGGTGACCTTGCTGAATGACGGTGTGGGGATCGGTGGGTCTGTAGAAACAACACCGGTCAAGCCGACTTATGAATATGGCGATGAGGTAACCCTGGAAGCTACCGCAGCAGAAGGGTGGGACTTTATCGGTTGGGAAGGTGATGTTGATAGCACCGACGAAACGATAACCATTGAGATGACTGCGAATACGGAGGCCATTGCCCATTTCCGGCAGCAGCAACAAGTACTAACAACCAACATTGTTAGCAATCCTGCGCCGGGGGGAACTGGTTCCGGTGGTGTCATCCTGAAGGACCCGGATAAAGCAACCTATGGCTATGGGGAATCCGTCGAACTGAAAGCCGCACCTTATGGTGGCTGGGTATTTGATGGATGGTCGGGGGCGCTTAGCGGAACAAACATCACTGAGACCCTTGTCATCACCACTGATCTGAGTGTGACGGCTACCTTCCATCAGGAGACATATACCCTCAACGTAACTTCGACAGGTCCCGGTGAAGTCATTGTTGATCCCGTCAAGGATGAATACTTCTTCGATGATATTGTTACCCTGACGGCTGTGCCGGATTCAGACCTTTATGAGCTTGAAGGATGGGGTGGAGATCTCTTGGGTACAGGCAATCCGGCTGTAATCGCGATTCAGAAAGACACAAATGTGAGTGCCTCGTTCGTGCTGGATACAACACCGATTGAGATTCTCAATTACGAAGTGATTGTTTCCGGTAACGGACAGGCCGCTCAGGTGCATTGGACAACGGATGTCCCCGGCACCAGCCAGGTGGAATATGGTCTGGACGAATTTTATGATCAGATTGTCAGTGACGGAACGCTGAAGACCGACCATGTACTGACTCTGCAAGGATTGCAGTCGGAAATGCTCTACCATTTCCAAATTACCTCGCAGGACCAGTACGGCAACCCCGCGATCACCGATGATCTGACCTTCTCCACCCGATCCACAACCGGCCTTGTGTCTGACGACTTTGCCATGTGCGGTGGACTGAACCAGGGGCTTTGGCAGTGGGTTGATCCCCTGAACGATGCCACCTACAACATGCCCGGTACGGCGCTGGAAATCCAGGTGCCCAGTGGAACCGAGCACAATGTCTTTTCCACCGGTAATGATAGCGCCCGTATCATGCAGCTCGCCGATGACAAAGACTTTGTCATCCAGGTGAAGTTTGACTCAAGCCTCATTGATAACGGCACCATGCAAGGCGTCATCATTGAGCAGGATGACGAGAACTTTATGCGGTTTGACTTCTACAAACGCAACGAGCAGATCGTCGTTTACTCGGCCGCGTTTAAAGATCTAACGCCTGGGTATACCAATAACAAGGTAAAGATCGCTAATGTAGACGGTCCGTTGTATATGCGGATCACACGTTCCGGCGACACGTGGTTGCATGAATATTCGTTTGATGGATTGGATTGGGTGGCGACATCGTCCAAACCGTTTACTCATATAATCAATGTCAAGTACGCAGGTGTCTTTGCCGGTAACTTTACGGTCAGTGGCAATGTTCCCAGCCATACGGCGATTGTGGATTACTTCTTCAACATGGCCGCACCTATCTCCCGGAAGATAGTCCATACATTATCAATATCGGCACAACGGGGCAGGGGTCTGTGCTTCTCAATCCTGAGAAGAGTGGATATTACTGCGGCGAAGAAGTCGAATTGCAGGCGGTTGCTGATAACGGTTGGGTCTTTGCCGGATGGAATGGCGACCTGAGCGGAACGGCCGCAACACGCAACGTGATCATGGATGGGAATCTGGCAGCGACGGCTATTTTCTTTGAGTCGGGAAGCGGCGCTTTCAAGATACTCATACCCATTACTGTAAAGCCTTAAGAAACTGTTCTCTTTGTAGCCGGCAACCATATGATGCGCATGGTTGCCGGCCTACTCAAAACTTCCGGCGCATCGTGTGTGCTTTGCCAATTTATATGTGTGTGGCCGCCTGGCGTTTGTGTGTGCTGCCCGGCGGCCTTGCCAGGCACAGGAGGGTCTGTGCTAATCTCCGGCTTCCGGGTGTCGTGACACTCGCTGCCTGAGTTTGCCCGACGATCGCGTTGGGCTCTCCGTCTGGTCATCAAAGAAGGAGCGATAGAAACGATGAGGAAAACCTTCGCAAGCAAGCTGATGATCACCATCGCTTTGCTTACTGGTCTTATGCTGATTGTAGCCACCGTTGGAGCGTTGGCGCTGGATCCTACGGTCCAGGGCACTCCAGAGGCCTCTGATGAGACACTGCCCCAATTCCAGGCAACACCATTAGATATCAATAATCCGGACATCCCGCCGCTGGAAACCGGTGGCCCTGCCGGTGAGATAGTCGTTGCCAAAGAGTCACCCTTTGAGATTAATTCGACGGATTTTCAGGATGCTCCCAACGCACCGACGATTTCTGTCTGGTATGGGAACTCTCAATCATTCGGTAGCAATGGGGATCCGCAGAAGTGGGTCAATATTCTTGGTACCGTTAATAGCGCATTGCCAATCGCCTCGCTTAGTTACTCGCTCAATGGCGGCTCTGCTCATCCTCTTAGTATGGGCGCTGATGACCGCCGTTTGGCGCAAACCGGCGACTTCAACATTGAACTCGACTACACAGAGCTACAACTGGGCAGTAACCAGGTGGTTATTACGGCTATAGACTCCAATGCTGCTTCAACCCAGGCTAATGTCACTGTCCAGTACACGGATGGTGGCAATTCGTGGCCTGCCCAGACCTATACCTATAGCTGGCAGGGTCTTACCTCCATCAGCGAAAAGGCTCAGATAGTGGACGGTCAGTGGGTGCTGGATAATGGGACCATTCGGCCTACCGTGTTTGATTTCGATCGCCTTGTTGCCCTGGGTGATCTCTCCGGGAAAGATTACACTGCGTAACCGTACCGATTACCGTCTATGGTATTGACGAAAGCGGTTATACCGGACCGAGTAATGGCCCCGGTGTGGGTGTGATGATCCGCTGGCAAGGCCATTTTAATGATGGCTCCGATAGCCAACCCAATCTTGGTTGGCGACGATTGGGCGCATTGGGATGGTACCGTTGGCAAAAGGATAACGGCGTGCCCGTGTCCGGATTCCAACTCCTTGGTCATGGCGGCATAAAATACGGCGAGGACTCATTCTCCTACGTTTGGCACTACCTACATCTTCAAACTTAATGTCGAATCGAATGCAAACGCCACTAAACCCGCTACCTATCGTTTCAAGGTCTGGGAAGATGGACAGCAAGAGCCGGCACTATGGGACTTTGAATCGTCCGGGAACAAGAATGAGCCCAAGAATGGCGGCGTCTTGCTGGTTGCCCATCACGTAGACGCTAAATTTGGCACAGTCACGGTTGATCTTAATTCAGTGGCTTCAGCGCCGAAACTGACTACCGGTACCAGTGGTACGGGATCAGGAACAATCGCTGCGGTACCGAACAAGACAACCTTCAAATTTGGAGAGGATGTTTCCCTTACGGCAACGGCCGCTGATGGTTCGACATTTACCGACTGGGTTGGGGATGTTTCCGCGGACGAGGCCAACGGGAATGTTGCTTCATTCGAAATGTTCAGCAACCGTGATGTGACCGCTGTATTTACAGACCCGAATGTTGTCACACCCGTTTCAGATGACTTTAGCTCTTGCGTCCTGGATGAGGACCTGTGGACTTACTACAACCCGCTAGGAGACGCTAACCTGTCCATGACCGGCTCGCAGGTGCAGATTGTTGTCCCACAGGGTCAGTCGCATGATTACTGGACATCCGGTACTGATGCCCCACGCATCATGCAGCCGGTAGAGAACAAAGATTTCCAGTTTGTAACTAAATTTGAGTCGGCGCTGTCGGCGAAAACTCAAATGCAGGGTGTCATCGTTGAGCAAGATGCCAATAACTGGTTGCGCTTCAACATTGGTCACAATGGCAACTCGTATGAGATCGTTTCTGCGGTTGCGACCAATGGCAGCCTCGTCGAAGGCCCGGACAAAACCGACGTGGCGCTAACTCCGCCAATGTACCTGCGCGTGACGCGTGCCGGTGATGTCTGGACACTTGAATATTCTTCAGACGGTCAATCCTGGACGATTGCGGAGACATATACGCAGGTACTGACAGCCAGCTCGGTTGGTGTCTTTGCCGGTAATGCCGGCAAGAATAACTCGGCTCCCTTAACGACTGTATTGGTTGATTACTTCTTCAATACAGCGCAGCCGATTGATCCTGAGGATGCCGGCGCTATTTCGCTACAGGTTAATCAGCAAGGATCCGGTTCTGTCAGTATTGTGCCCCTAAAACAGAATTATGCTTGTGGTGAAGTTGTTTCGCTAACCGCACTGCCAGCGATAGGTTGGAAATTCTCGGAATGGCAAGGCGGCGTTACCGGGACAGACATATCCACGACTATCACCATGAACAAGAGTGAAGTCGTGACGGCCGTTTTTGTACCCGACGCCCAGTATGCACTGACGCTTACGGCTAACGGAAATGGCGCAGTTGCCAAGGAGCCGGACAAAGCCCTTTATGGTGCCGGCGAATCGGTCAAACTGACTGCTACAGCTGACCTGGGATATCAGTTCACCGGCTGGACAGGTGACCTCACTACGCCAACAAACCCGGTGACGATCACCATGGACATCACGAAGACGATCACCGGTAATTTCAGCCCTGCGCCAAACCGGACGCTCGCAACATCTGTACCGGGTGGTGGCGGCACGATTGGTGTAAACCCGCTAAAAGGTGAGTATTTGAACGGTGAAACCGTTACCCTGACGGCTACTCCTGTTAGTGGATACTCATTTGTAGGATGGGGTGGGGACCTGGCCGGGGAAACGGCGAGCCCGATCCAACTGGTCATGGATAGCGACAAGTCGGTGACGGCCGTCTTTGCACAGGATGTGTGGAGTCTGAATGTAATCGAAAGCCCGGATACCGGCGGCAATGTAACGCGCAATCCTAACAAATCGTTCTATTACGATGGAGAAGTGGTTGAGCTCACGGCTGTACCGTCATCGGGGCTAATCTTCCTGGGGTGGACAGGTGACCTGGACGGCACAGCCAATCCGGCATCGGTCACGATGACAAAGAATACGGTCATTACAGCGACGTTTGCGGCGACGGGTGAGTTCACATTAACTACCGCTGCCAATGGTCCCGGTCAGGTTTCCAAAAACCCGAACCAGCCTCAATACTCGTTTGGTGATGCAATAACCCTGACGGCAACAGCCGATCCGGGCTACGCCTTCATCGGCTGGAGAGGCGATCTGGATGGGCATGATAACCCGGCTGTGGTTTCCATAACCCAGGATATGGTGGTGACCGCGACATTCACGCTCGACAATCTTTATACCCTGGCTGTTACGCCCATTGGCAACGGTCAGGTAACCAAAGATCCGGTCAAGGCCGCATATGCTCAGGATGAACCTGTTTTGTTGACGGCCGTACCGAACCTGGGCTACCGGTTTACCGGCTGGAGCGGCGACCTGACAGGCACAATCAACCCGGCAACCGTTATCATGACCGGTAGCAAGGTCATCTCTGCTACGTTTGAGGAGGCCGTACCGGTTCAGTTGACAATAGATGAGGAGCCCGACGGAACAGGATTTGTAGTCGTTGATCCGCAAAAAGATGAGTATCTGACCGGTGAAATAGTGACCCTCACTGCCAAGGCTATGCCTGGCTATGCCTTCTCCGGCTGGCAAGGAGATGCTTCTGGTAATGAGTCACCTTACCAGTTGGTGTTGGACGCGGACAAGACGGTCACTGCTACATTCACCGACCAACCAGGGGCAACATCAGATGATTTTAACGCTTGTAGTATAGATCCGATGTGGAACTGGGTTGATCCAACAGGGTTCGCCTCTTACGAGATGACCGGTACTGAAGTGCGCATGATCATCCCGCCGGGAGAGAACTACAATCTTGGGACGGGGGGCAACTATGCTGCACGTCTTATGCAGCCTGTTGCCAATACTGACTTTGTTGTTGAAGCCAAGTTCGATTCAGGACCTTCTGCCCAGTATCAATACCAGGGTATTTTGGTGGAGCAGGATCCAAGCAACTACATCTACTTCCAGTTTTATTCCGACGGTAGTGGTGATGTTAAGGCTTATGCCGGTTCTGTGGAAAATAATGTCGGCAAGACACGTGTGAACAAGATCGTCAATGTCAACCAGGAGATGGCCCTCCGCGTTCGCCGTACCGGGGATACATGGAAGTTGGACTTTTCCGTGGACGGCACCACCTGGACGAAGGTTGGCTCGAACTTCAAGCACGAGATTAAGGTGAACAGTGCCGGCTTCTTTGCCGGTAGCCATAGCCGGAATAATGGCTCCCAGCCCGGATACGTGGCTGTTGTTGACTACTTCTTCAACTCCGATAACCCCATTGTGCCGGAAGACCTGACACCACCGGCAGTGAATGTGACTGTGGTTGGCTCCGGGTCCGTCAGCCGTGATCCCGACCAGGCGACTTATGCTTGCGGCGATCAGGTGACTTTGACGGCTACTCCTGATACTGGCTCGGTATTCTCCGGCTGGAGTGGTGGTCTTACAGGCAGTAACCCGATCGGGGTCGTAACTGTTAATGGTGTGGTTGATGTTACAGCAACATTTGTCCCAGCAGGGGGATACCCCTTTAAGACCTATCTTCCATCCGTTCATCGCTAAGCGATAATCGGATCTTTAGCCGGGCGATCACTTAAGTGCGTTCGTAAGCATCACTGACTAGGATTACGTCAGGGTGCTTAAAAACAAACCAGCTTAGTGGTCGCCCGGCAGTTTATGCAGGAGTGGCGTTCAGGTAAAGGGTCACTACGCATAACGCCTCATGAAACCACCGGCAACCGCGACCTCATTGGCCTCGCGGTTGCTCAAGTATAGCTATTCCACTTTTGACAGAAGGCGGTATTTGTATAGGAGCCGCCAAACGAACAAACTGAGCATAATCAGCAATCTGTCGAGTGAGCGATTCCAAGAATAATCGGAAACATGAACGTCCTATTTGTTACAAACTGTCTATTTGGGAAGGCAGTTATCTTTCAAGGTGGTGCCGTTAGTGGTGCCAACCAGCATAAAAATATTAGGATGAGCAGCGAGGGAGTAAGATGAGCAACAAACTTCGCAACACACTGATCATTGCTCTGACAGCAATGACACTTGGCATTGTTCTGGCATTGCCAAACTTTGCCGCTGCCGGGATTTACAATTCCGACGACGAAGTAACCTATAAAGAGTATTGGATTGATCATTCGGAATATACCGGTTCGTGCTTGCCCGACGGAACGCCGGAAAAGCCTTATGGGAACAGTTTTTATATTGAACCGTCTAACAAGTGTGAAAAGACACTTGCTTTCGATATCCCGGATGATTTTAGTAATGCCATCAAGGTAGAGATATACCTTGATTTGTGGCGTAACTACGACATTCAGAGCGCACGTTTTAAGTTGAACGATCACGCTACTGTGTATGCCCCGAACGTTGGCTCCGACTGGAGTCGCACACCTTATGTGGCAGAAATCCCCAAGTCGGAACTCGAGGTTGGAACCAATACCATCACTTTCTGGGGAGAGCGGCCGTTCCATGTCCATGATGCAGCCTTTCGCATTTACTATGATGACCAGAACCCGCTGGTCCCGGGAGACGGTAGTGACGTAACGCCACCGGATGGGAAGCTGGAGTCCATTGAAGATGACAATGGGGTTAAGGACCCTATGTCCGGCGGTTCGTTGGCTATCAATGGCGACTCCCTGACGCTAACAGCAAGTGTTACCGGAGATGTTGAGTTTGTCGAATTCCATGCCTGGTACGAAGGGTATGACGAAGACAACGATGGCGAGTTCCGCGACTGGCACAATTTGGGACGGAACAATTGGTTCCCCGGCGGAACGGATGAAAATCCCTTGGGTGGTGTTATTAACCACATCGGGACTGTTGTTCCTCAAGGCGGGACTGCATCTGTTGTGTGGGATCTGGAAAATGTAACCAACCAGGCCGCTGTTAAGTTCAAGATCCGTGTTGTTGATTCAAACGGTAATGTTCGTGATGCTGCTGGTGGCGAATCGGCCGAATTTAAAATGGTCCGCAATAAAGCGGTGCTGGCATTTATCATCCCTGGGTTCAAGGATGCCGGCATCCATATGGACGGCAGCCGACCGGACACGGCACAATATGACTTTAGCCTGCCGTCAACAATTACAGATTTTAACTCAGTTGTCCTTGTTGGGGCCTACTGGCGTAACCCCAAGTTTTCAGTAAATGACAGCAATACTCAATTAGCCAATAGTGGCGATACATGGATCTTGGGTGAGGAGATCATTCAATATGAATTCGCTCAAGTCCGGCCTCAATCGGATTATCTACAGCTACGCCGGTAGTGGGCCTGGACATTTTATTGAGGAACCCGGTCCGATGTTTGTTGTGCGCCGATCCTCATCGGGTGGTGATAATCAGCCACCGGCCGTCAGTAACCAATCACCGGCACCTGGGGCATCGGATGTAGATACTGAAACCCCGTTAACCCTTAACCTTAGTGATGGTTTATTCGGTGTGGACTTCAAGACGGTAAAGCTCAAGATTAATGGAAACGATGTTTCCAACAAGATGAAGCTGGATGGTGTATCCAGTAACTACCTCCTTTCTTATTTACCGGCTCAGGATTGGGACTATAGTTCGCAGATTAATGTGACACTGGATGCCTGTGACCTCGCAGGGAACTGTATGGACACGGTAAGCTATAGCTTTACAACGCAGGATCCGGACACAACCCCACCTACGATTTCGAACGTTGTTGTTGTTACACGGCCAAATGGTGCTGATATCAGTTGGACCACAGATGAACCGGCTACGTCGCAAATCGATTACGGCGAAACGAATCAACATGAGCTGGGATCCGTTGATGATGATGCTTTGAAAACGGAGCACGCGCTGGAGATTAATGGCCTCCAGCCGGATAACCTGTACCATTTCCAAATTTTCTCGACGGACAACAAGGGTAATACAGGCAAGACGAAAGATGACACCTTCCTGACTGACGTCTATCCTGATGTTAGCTCGGATGATTTCAATGCGTGTCAGCTTGATCCGAAGTGGGAATATATCGACCCGATTGGCGACACTACACTTTCCCTCAACGGGGAACAGGCGATTATTGAAGTGCCTGGTGGGGTGATTCATGACTGGAATACCGGCCGACCACCACGCCTGATGCAACTGGCTAATGATACGGATTTCACAATTGACGTGAAGTTTGACAATCTGGTTAATGTACCGATTCAGATGCAAGGCCTCCTTGTGGAAGAAAGCGATTCAACCTACCTGTATGTTGGATTTGAAATCATCACTGATGGGACCACTGGCCTGCCCACCCTCACTCAATTCGCGCGGTTCATAGAAAATGGGAGTGTCGTGAAGGGCACACGTAAGACTATCACGGGTATTGCTAACTACCCTATCTATGCCCGAATCTCTCGCAACGGCGATAAGTGGTCCTGGTACTATTCTTCTGATGGTCAGAATTGGACACGACCCGCGCTGCCCTACACCTTTGACATGACCGTTCTCAGGGCCGGTGTATACGCCGGTAATACACCGGAAACCTCTGGGGGGTCAGTGCCCGCAAACACGGCCGTTATTGACTACTTCTTCAATGCAGACTCGCCCATTGATCCTGAAGATGGCATCCCTAACGCATTAACACTGTCAACGAATGGCAACGGTGCAGTCGCCAAAACACCGGACAAAGAGAAGTACGCGTGTGGTGAAGAGGTGACGATCTCCGAATCCAGCGACATTGGCTGGTTCTTCGATAGCTGGTCGGGTGATATTGATAGCACCAATCAGGCTGAGACAGTCGTGATGGATGGTCCGAAGTCTATCACAGCCAACTTCGCGCCTATTCCGTATCTGTTGACTGTCAACCTTGTCAATAACGGAGTTGGCGGAGACGGCAATAAGGTGACCAAGAACCCGGATCTGCCGACATACACGTATGATGATGTTGTTGAGCTAACAGCGGTCCCGGAGCCTGGCTGGGTATTTAAAGAGTGGAGTGGCGGTTTGACCGGCACGGAGCTGACGAAATCCGTGACAATGCAACAGGATGTCACTGCGACGGCTACGTTTGAGCAGGAACAGTACACTCTGGACTTACAGGTGGTACATGACGGTATTGGTGAAGGCGGCACAGTGACGGCGACACCGATGCAAGATACCTATGTCTATGGGGATGTGGTGGCCCTGAAAGCGATGCCGGAACCCGGCTGGACGTTTGACGGCTGGACGGGTGCAGTAACTTCATCCGATCCGGAAACAGAACTGACGATCATGGGCAACAGCCAGGTGACGGCCAGGTTCGTCCAGGATCAGTATGAGTTGAATGTTACCATTGTAAATGATGGCATTGGTGAAGGGGGGACAGTTTCACTGAGCCCGCCCAAGGCAACGTATCTCTATGGCGACGTTGTCGCTCTGGTTGCTGAGGCCGCTCCCGGCTGGACCTTTACCGGGTGGGATGGTGCGCTATCCGGCGACAATCCCGTTGAGGTATTGACCATCAAGGGCGATACGGATGTGACAGCCACTTTTGCCCAGGATAACTATGAACTGGACATCACCATTGAGGGTTCGGGTAATGTGAAAGTTGAACCGGATAAACCGGCATACCTGTTTGGCGACATCGTAACGCTAACAGCTATTCCCGCACCCAATTTGTACTTTGGTGGCTGGGGTGGCGACCTGATCGGTGCACAGAATCCGATTGAGATTACGGTGCTGGGCGATATGCAAATTACGGCGCTCTTTACGAGTAACCCACCACCTGTGGTCAGCCCGATTCCGGACCAAACAATCGCGATTAACAACAAGGTGTCGTTCAACATCACAGCTACTGATCCGACGAACGAACCTCTGGTGCTAACAGTTGACGGATTACCGGCAGGCGCTACATTCATCGACAATGGTGACGGAACCGGCAGTTTTGAGTGGACTCCCAGCCTGGCGGATCGCGGCGACTATGTACTTACCTTTATCGCCTCCGATTCCGAGGGCGTAGGTAGTGCCACCATGACCATTTCTGTAATTGGGTATGGTGTGGCGGTGCCGGTTGTTGCCGGCCAATGATAGAGACTATTGAACTGGTGTTTGACCGGGTGTCAATTAACGATACCCGGTCAGGGGCCCAACACGTAGATGATTCTAGGAGGTTAGGCGGAATATGAAAGTGGGCATTTTGGCGGGTGGATATGGAACCCGCCTGGCTGAAGAGACTGAGGTCAAACCAAAGCCAATGGTGGAAATCGGTGGTATGCCAATCCTGTGGCACATCATGATGCAGTACTCGCAATTTGGGTACAAGGACTTTGTCGTTGCCCTTGGGTATAAGGGCAGAAGTGATCAAGCGCTACATGATGGATTACAGTTCGCTGAATGGTAACCTGAAGGTGGATCTGAAGAATGGTCAGGTAAGTCGTCACGGCGGTGAAGGCCTTGAGGACTGGACCATTGAGTTGATTGATACAGGCCAGAACACGATGACCGGGGGCGGATTAAGCGCCTCCAACCCTATATGGGTAACGAGACTTTTATGCTGACCTGGGGTGATGGTGTGTCAACGGTAAACTTCGATGATCTTCTTGCCTTTCATCGCGCACATGGCAAGCTCGCTACCCTGACGGCCGTTCGTCCGCCGGCGCGCTACGGTCATCTGGAGTTTGAAGGTAACCAGATCCGCGAATTTACCGAGAAGCCCCAAGCCGCCGAAGGCTGGATCAACGGGGCATTCTTCGTGATGGAGCCGGAAGTGTTTGACTACATTGACGGAGACGAAACTCAGTTCGAACGCGAACCGTTGGAACGGTTGGCGGCTGATGGGCAGTTGATGGCCTATAAGCATGATGGCTTTTGGCAGTGTATGGATACACGGCGCGACAAGCATGTTCTGGAGCGCCTGTGGGATAGTGGGGAAGCCCCCTGGAAAACCTGGTAAATTGGAGAATAAATCATAATGCGAGTATTAGTCACTGGGCATAACGGTTATGTGGGTACCATCCTGGTCCCGCTGCTGGTTTCCGCCGGCCATGATGTAGTCGGTCTGGATACCAATTTGTATCAAGGCGCGACATTTGGCGAGGAGAATGAGACACGACTCGTTCCCAGTATTAACAAGGACGTTCGCGACGTTACCGCTGCCGATGTGGATGGCTTCGATGTCATTCTCCACCTGGCCGGTCTTTCCAATGATCCTCTGGGTGATTTGAACCCGGAGTTGACCTATGAGATCAATCACCGCGCATCCGTCAATCTGGCTAAGTTGGCCAAGGAAGTTGGCGTCGAACGATTTGTCTTTTCTTCCTCATGCAGCAACTATGGTGCCGGCGTCAAGGATTGGTTGGACGAGAGTCTGACTTCAACCCGGTAACGCCGTATGGTAAGTCAAGGTCATGGTCGAGCAGGATGTCTCCAAGATGGCTGATGACAACTTCAGCCCTGTGTTCCTGCGCAGCTCCACAGCCTATGGTGTTTCCCCACGTCTTCGCTTTGACCTGGTTATCAACAACCTGACGGCCTGGGCCTATACGACTGGTCTGGTCTATCTGAAGAGTGACGGTACGCCGTGGCGTCCGGTCGTTCATGTAGAAGATATGGCCCGCGCCTTTGTTGCCGTCACAGAAGCACCGCGTGAACTGATCCACAACGAGGCGTTCAACGTCGGCCGTCCTGAGGAAAACTACCAGATCCGGGACCTGGCCGAGATTGTGGCCGAGGTTGTGCCCAACAGTCGAGTTGAGTTTGCGGAAGGCGCCAGCCCGGACAAGCGTAACTATCGTGTAGACAGTAGCAAGATCGCCCGTGTGCTGACCAACTACAAGCCGACATGGACGGCCCGCAAGGGTGTTGAAGAACTCTATGCCGCTTATCAACTCGTCGGCCTGGAACTGGATGAGTTTGAAGGTCCCCGTTACCGTCGCATTCACCACATCAAGGAACTCATCGCTTCCGGTCGGTTAGATAACCGGTTGCGCTGGACGGAATCAGTTCCTGCCTGAGCGAAGATTATTTAAACAATTCGGCCGCCGGTGGGCAATCTTAATGAGGCTTGTTCGCCGGCCGCCACTAACCATCCTACCTGGTTTCGGTCGCGACTTGCTCCAATGATGGCGCCTGCGGCAGTGGAAAGTTGATTATGGCTATCTATAAGAACGAAGAGACGGATCGCATTCTGGCTCTCCCAATCTGGAGACGATCATTGAGTTTGGCGAAACCCCGCTGGCAGACCGCTTGTTGCGCGAGGATCAGTTGGATGATCCGGAGTTGAAAGCTCCATTGACCCTCGTTTTCTGCCCCGATTCATCGCTGGCGCAGATTCGTGAGACAGTAGACCCTGAGATTCTTTTTTACGCTGAGTACCCGTATTTCTCATCGGTCTCGCAGTCGCTGCTGCGTCATTTCCGCGAGCGCACTCTACATCATGGAGACGCGCGATCTGGATGAGAATAGCCTCGTCATGGAAGCGGCCAGCAATGACGGTTACATGCTAAAGAATTTTGCGGAAGAGGGGATTCCGGTGTTGGGTATTGATCCTTCCAAGGCTCCGGCAACGGCCGCCCAGGAAGCGGGCATCCCCACGATGATCACCTTCTTCACCACCGATCTTGCCCGGCAATTGAAAGCAGAGGGCAAGACGGCCGATGTGTTCCTGGCGAATAATGTGCTAGCCCATGTCCCGGATCTCAACGGGTTTGTAGAAGGCATTGCCACGGTTCTAAAGCCCACCGGGGTGGCTGTTATCGAGGCCCCTTATGTGGTTGATCTGGTAGACCATGTTGAGTTTGACACGATTTACCATCAGCATTTGTGTTATTACTCGGTAACTGCTCTGGATAAGCTGTTCCGGCGGCATGGCCTTTTCCTGAATGACATCAAGCGGACGAAGATTCATGGCGGTTCCCTCCGGCTGTTTGTGGAACCAACGGAAGATGTCCAGGAATCCGTCAAGAGCCTGTTGGCTGACGAGCAGGCCCGCAAGGTGGACAAGATTGACTACTACCTTGATTTCGCTGACCGGGTTCAGCATGTCAAGGATTCGCTGCGGGCGATTCTGCTTGACCTGAAAGCACAAGGCTGCCGGATTGCCGCCTACGGCGCGGCGGCCAAAGCCACAACCATGATGGCTTATTGCGGGATTGACAACTCACTGGTGGACTATGTTGTGGACCTGAACCCCTACAAGCATGGACGTTATATGGGTGGCAACAAGCTGCCGATCTATCCGGTAGAGAAATTGTTGGAAGACAAGCCGGACTACGTTTTGTTGCTCGCCTGGAACTTTGCCGACGAGATTATGGCCCAACAGCAGGCTTATCGTGATCAGGGTGGCAAGTTCATTATCCCAATCCCGGAACCGCGCATTGCTTAGTCCCGCTACAATGTAGTTGGGTCCGAGCCATAGATCAGGAAGCTGTTATGACCAAAGAAACCGAGGCAACTCAGGCCGTATCCCCCAGACCTCCCAAGACCTGGACCCGTCGGCTAAAACTGTTTGCGACACGTAACCTGGGCGAAGATAGGTTCTTGCAGGCCAGTACTGTGAAGATCTTATCCCAGTTACACCGGCATGAACGTTCCTTGTTGCTTGTCCATACCATGGGCAAGGTTGGCTCGACGTCTATTGCCGCGTCATTGAAGACACAGCCGATCGGGCAGGATGCGATCATATTCCAGCCTCATTTTATCAGTGATGAAGGAATAGCCTTTGCCGAAAAGCTGGCAATTGAAGGGGACGGCCCCTGGGAAACTCTTCCGAGGAAGACGCGGCGTGGTTTTCTGCGAAACCGGCTGTTAAACAAAGAGCTTCACCGGATGCGGACCGATGGGGACCGTTGCACGGTTATCTCGCTGGTTCGTGATCCGGTAGCTACTAATTTGTCCGGGTTATTTCATAACAGGAACTGGTGGCCGGCTTCACTGAAAAACCCCAAGACACAGGGTACGGATGAGTGGCATGCCGCACTGGCTACCTATTTTCTGGATAGCTATCCGCACGATGTCCCGGCCGAATGGTTTGACATGGAGGTTAAGGATCTCTACGGGATTGATGTCTACGAGACGCTTTTTGACACTGCCAGGGGATATGCGATCTATCACAATGAGTTTGCTGACCTGATGGTTCTAAAGTTGGAGATGCTGGACGCATGCGCCCCGGAGGCTTTTGCGGAATTTCTGGAGATACCCGATTTCACGTTGGCACGAACCAACACGGCCAGTGTGAAGGACTATTCGGATTTGTACAAAGAGTTTCGGCGGCGATTGGTCTTGCCGGAAAGTTACCTGGATCGTGTCTATGGTTCGAAGATGGCGACCCACTTCTATTCTGAAGAAGAAATTCAAAAGTTCCATGACAAGTGGATACCAAAGCAATCGAGCACAAATTCTCCCTCCGGGGAAGGACGGTGATCCTTGGCGTCTGCTGATATCACCAAACAGTTGGCACGAACAACAAAGGGTGGTTATTACCGCGCCCTGTACCGTGCCCAGGATATCGGCCTGCTCCCGGCAGAAACCGGCTACACGCGGTTTCTGTGTATCTCTACTGCTCGAACCGGATCTACACTGTTGATTCGCTCACTGAACAAACACAAGAATGTGATCGCCTATGGCGAAATTGTGCGCAATCAAGATAGATTCCCCAGCCATATTCACCAGTTTGCAGGAAGCCAGACCTTATTTGAGGAGGACCCACGTGCTTTTCTGGAGACCAGAGTCTTTAGAAAATACCCCAAGTCAATCAAGGCTGTTGGCTTTAAAATCTTTTATCACCATGCACCCCGTGACGAAGCCTGGGGTCGGGAAGTCTGGGATTATTTGCTCTCCCAACCGGAACTGAGAATTATTCACCTCAAACGGCAAAATCTCCTGCGTGCCTATATATCTCAATTAAAGGCCGAACAAACAAGCCAATGGATCAAGTATGACGCAAGTAAGACACGTGATGCCCAAGTGCATGTTGACCCTGCTGCAGCTATCGGTTTCTTCGAGGAAGGTCGGGCATTGGAAGCCGGGTGCGATGCAACCCTGACAGATCACTCTGTCCTGCAACTTTACTATGAAGATATGGCCGACGACTTTCAGGGGGAGATGGAGCGCATTCAGCGTTTCCTGCGCCTTGAAGTAGCCGATATCCAACCGGCAACAAAACAAAGGCCTGGAACTCCCTTGTCGGGTCAGATTGAGAATTATGATGAACTGCAATCTGCTCTTGCCGGTACCGAGTGGGAATCATTTTTAGAAGAATCCTCCTGAGGCCGGCCGGAACTGAGCCAGACCAGGGAATAAGCCGGCGAGCAGAACATTGTCTTAGATAGGGGTAACGTTTGCGATGAGTGTAGAGAACACGACAGTGCAACCACAGCATATTACCCGGTATCAGCTCCCTGATTTCATCATTGGTGGCGCGCTGAAATCCGGTACTACCTCGCTGTATTACTATCTCCGGCAGCATCCTGACATCTATATGCCGTCTCTCAAAGAGCCGCGCTATTTTGCGTTCGACGAAACAAACCCGGAGCATGTCGGCAATGCCGGTTTCTTCTCAATCAGAACGTTGGAAGACTATGCCCACCTGTTTGATGATGCCATGCCTACACAGGTGCGTGGTGAAGCGTCACCTCACTATATGTTGAGTGAATTGGCCCCGGAACGCATTGCGCGAACGATTCCCGATGTGAAGCTTATTTTCAGTTTGAGAAACCCGGTTCAGCGAGCCTATTCGGGCTATTGGCACGAATATCGTTTGGGTCATGAGACGCGAACGGTTGAAGAAGCCCTCACTGGGGATGATTACCTGGTAACGACGGGATGCTATGCTGCTCGCCTGGCGCCCTGGTATGATACCTTTGATGCTTCCCGGATTAAGCTTGTCTTGTTTGACGACATCAAGGCTGATCCGGTTGGTGTTGTGAGCGACCTGTGCCGGTTTTTGGAGGTATCGCCTGACTTTGAGTTTGATACAGCCGTACGCAACCAGGGGGGAGCCATGCGCAATGTGCGCCTCGGCCGTGTTTTGGAAAAGTTGAAGACACATCCCTTGCGCTCCAAATTGAACCCACTATTGCCTGAGGTGGTACGTACCTCACTTGTTGATGTGCGTAGCCGCAATTTTGAGGCTCCGCCACCCATGTCTGCCGAAGTGGCCGCCTACCTTAATGACTATTACGCAGACGACATTTTGAAGCTTGAGGAAATAACCGGTCGGGATTTGTCCGCGTGGCGGGTAGCCTAAACCACCAGATCCAAAGAGCAATGACAACATTAAAACTGCCTGGTCAAAAGCCAGGCAGTTTTTTGTTCATAGTAGCTCAAGCAGTTCGGGGACTGCTTATCAGGGGCAAGCCTTATTTTCATAGATCTGGACGCGGTAGTGGAGCCATCCCTTGGAGATGATATCCAGATCGCCATCGCCATCTATATCGGCCGCCTGACTGGATTGGTAGTGTGAGTCACCATCATAAACAAGATGGGGCACCCATGTGGCACCGTCGTTCATATTTTCAACAACCCAGAGCTTGGCCGGGAACGACTCCGGTGGAGAATAGCGCACCCGATACTCTCCAACGAGGACATCACTATCACCGTCTCCATCCATATCGGCGACATCCAGACTTTCAGCAAACGCCCTGGGATTGACCGTGGTGATCTGTAGGATGATGTGTTCGGTCCAGGCATTGGTGGGTGAGCTTCCTTGCTCATACCAGGCAACCTGCTGCTTCTCCGGTGAATGGGAATAACCAATCACCGCATCCAGATCGGTATCCCCGTCAATATCAACTAATTTCTGGCGTGATGCCTGATAACCGTCAGGTAGGGTAAATATCTCAATCGGTGTCCAGGTAGAGGATGGGTATTCATTGCGAAGCCAGGATTTGCCAATGAAGAGGTCTATATCTCCGTCTGTATCGAGATCGGATGCAACCAGATCTTCACCGAGAGAGAAGTCAGACAGTTTTTCACGTGTCCAGGGTTCTACTGATGGATTTGCCGGCACAGTCAATAGCTGGATGCCGTTGTCATTGCGATTTGTATTTTCTGTATCGTCCCAGGTTATGGCGATTTGCAACGGACCACCCGGATTGAAGTGAGCAATGGCAACACCTTGCACAGGATCATTCGGAGGCATATTTAGGTCACCGTCGATATTAGTGAGGATCGTCAGGTTTCCGTTGCCGTCATTTCTAGCCCAGGCAAAAGGAGCCCAAACGCCATCAGGATATATAGTGCTACCTGTTGTGCCGAGGAAGTCTATGTCGGTATCCCCGTCGAAATCATACGCGGCAATCACATCTGTGATGGGTGCACCAATGGTGTGCCGGACCCAATTCCCACTGGCTGTGCCATCCACGTTTTCATACCAGAACTGGCCTGT
This sequence comes from Chloroflexota bacterium, assembly GCA_041390945.1. GTDB lineage: Bacteria > Chloroflexota > Anaerolineae > Promineifilales > Promineifilaceae > Promineifilum. Next base: position 182,056 of record JAWKOY010000016.1, on the reverse strand, counting down.
AACCAGATCAATTTTGTTGTCTCCATTCACATCCACATCAAACATATAGGTAGCCTGCCCCGGACGATTGGTGTCAATCACATGTCGCTCCCACTGGTCAAGTGCCCGTGGTGCTGGGCAAGCGACCGAAACCGGTGTCGATGTGGGCCCTGGCGTGGGCACTGATGTGGGCACTGGTGTGGGACTTGATAGCGGCGTCGATGTTGGTGTCGGCGTGATACTTGGTGCTGTTGTAGGTGTTGGCGTATTGACGGCCGTTGGTGTGGCTACTGGTGTATTTGTGGCTGTAGGAGCAGATGTCGAACTGTTTCCAGTGTTGCTATACATGACCGACACGGCATCAATGCCCATATCCCCGATTCCATAATCTGCGCCATGCCAGTATGCATCGTACGTACAAGTTGTCGTACTACCCAATTCGCCTGGTAGGCAACGGAAGATATCGGCGGATGTTCCGGACAAGCCCGGTACGGAGAAATTGCCCTGAGTCGAAAGCAATATACGCCCATCCTGAATGTCTACAAAGGCCGCTGTAATGTCTTCCGAACCGGCGCTCAGACCAACATCCGAGCCATCAAAGTAGAGTGACCAATCGCCACCCGGTTGGTTGTCCCCGGAAATCGGGATCAGGACCAAGTCGTCATCCTCTGCCTGTTCGTTTCCGGCCCGTAGGTTTCCTACAGTGCTGATGAGCAAATCCCCATCATTTGTAAAGGTTGCTGCGTCAATAGCTTCTGCGGCAGTACCAAGTGAGAAATCAGCCCCATCCAGGAAGATGTCAAACCCACCAGATGTTGTTTCCCCCAATGTCTGTGGTGTGAAGATGAGGAGGTCTGAATCATCTACCCAGCCAGGCCCGGAGATGGTAAGTGGTTCATCCACGCTTATGAGGAAGCGGCCGTCCGGTAACAAGGCTAGCGCGTTGACGTCAACGTCTCCCAACCCTACATCCGAGCCATCAAACCACAGTGACCATGTATTCGTTCTCAAATCAAAGGCCAGGATGTCTTCGTCAGCAAAATCTATTTCGCCAACGCTGCCGTTGCCACCGTAGCTGATCAGCAGTATGGCTGCCTCGCCTGCCACCGGGGTTGGATCTGGTGTTGTAGTCGGTGTGGATGTCGATATTGGAGTGCTTGTTGGCGTCGGTGTCTCTGTTGCGATTGCTGTCGCAGGAGTTGTCGCTGTCGGCGGGACCGGTGTATTGGTTAGTGTTGGCGTTGGTGTGAGTGTACTTGTGGCTGTCGTTGTTGCAGCGGATGTTGCTGTAGGGGCCGCTGTTGGCGTTGCTACAAGCGTACTTGTGGCTGTTGCTGTTGCGGCGGATGTTGCTGTAGGTATGACTGTCGATGTTGCTGTTGCTGTGGGGGCTATAGTCGACGTACTTGTGGGTGTTTCGGTGGCAGTTGGGCCGGAAGGCAAGGCTTCGGCTAGTCCCAACGTAATATCTAACGGCATGTAGGCATTGTGGACGACGGCTTCTACGTCACCCAGGACTGTCTTATCCACGAGGCCGAAGATGAAATGCTGGGGAACCTGTGTCAGGTAACGCGTGTTGCCATCATCGCGCCCGAAGCCCAGAATCGTCAATTCGTTATTCAATTGCCAGTAAGTGTCAGAGAGCGAGTCGTCCTCCTCGTGAATGAGGTAGAGGGAACGCGGCAATGTTGCATCCCGAACGTATGCCCATTCTTCACCGGGGAGATCTCCTGTCCAGGAACCGTAGCCGGGAGTCTGGGATCCGTCTGGCCGGATGATGAGGTCTTCGTTTTCCAATTCTCCGCCAGGAACGCCTTCGTACAGGAACCAATATTTGGCACCAGCATTCAATACAGTCAGGCGTGCATATTGCGGATAGATTTCCCACTGCGCCTGCCAGTTGCCGTCGTCGCTGGTGGATACAAAGGTAGCCCGTATCGGACCGGTATGCAGGAGGGTGGTTGAGCTGGTCGTCCGACCGGGATGAAGATAACCACCATCCTTAGGATGGACAAGATTGGGAATCCCCCGGTAATCTCCGTCAGTGCCTGAGGCGGCGTTCCAGTCTATCCAGTCGATGCCGTCACTGTCAACGAGACTGGAGAATCCACCACCCTATGCGTGATAGAAATAGGTCTGTTTGGGTGCTTATACGGTAGCTGTCAAACCCTTCATCCTGCTGGTTCGTTGCCAGGGTTATTAAGGGCTGTACGGAAGGCGGAGCAAAGCCTATACCGGCCGTGTCAAAATACACCTGGAAGTGGCGGGTGGCGTGGGCCGGTGTGTTGTTCGTCAAAAGGATAACAAGCGACCCTTGAGCATTGGTAGCCGGATTGAATTCTGAGCCAGGATCGAACTGAAAGGGTATAGCAGTATTCAATATCTCACCCTGTGCCGAAACCTCGGCAACCCGGATGGAGTCCACGTCAAGTGCACCTGAAGCACCTACAGCGTTGAGTGCTGTTGTGAAGTCAACAGGGATCACAGCCGATTTGTCAGTGCGTGGGTAGTCACCGGCCCCAATGGATACAGCCTGGCGATAGTGCCGGTCACTGTATGCCCAATCGGACGTGCTGCCCGGCGTTGAAGTGGGTTGGCTTGTGGCTGTGGGGGCGACGGTACTTGTTGCGGTTGGCGTTGCACTACTGGTTGATGTTGGGGTAGTAGTGATAGTTGATGTCGGTATGGAAGTTACTGTGCCGGTAGTTGTAAGTGTAGGCGTGACATCCACAGTCGGTACAGGGGTGGCAGTTTCTGTTACTGTCGCGCTTGGTTCGGGAGTTGACGTTGCAGGTGGAATACCGGTTTCTGTTGGCGTCGGCTGAGGCCCTCCAACGCAACCTGTATTCTCATAGACATATACTTCTCCGTGCGTCCACCCGATTGACACAATATCGGTATCTCCATCCCCGTCTATATCGGCCAGGTGCGCGCCATCATGATGCTCGTCACCCTGGTAAACGGTATGTTGCTGCCAGCTCGAACCATCACCATTCAGGTTTTCGAAAATCATGACCCGCAGGTTGACCTTGTCTGAATCGGATGTGCTGTGCTCGCCGACGACTACATCTAGATCACCATCTCTATCCATATCGGCCACACCAACACTCATGGGCCCTATTGGTGTAGCAATCACAGTTTCGGGCCAGAGTTGCGTGGGGTCTTGCGGAGCCTGATACCAGGCTAATACACCCGGCGCTCCGTCTGATTCATACCCGACAACCGCATCCGGCCGGTTGTCCTTATTGATGTCAGTCAGGATATTCCGATCAGGTGAGTCGGCCGTTGTAAAAAGCGTATGGTCGTTCCATGAATCGCCTCCCAGGTTTTCCAACCAGATGGTTCCCAGCAAGAGGTCCTTGTCAGTATCCCGATCGATATCACCACTACTCACGGCTTCATTCAGAGTAACGGATGAGAGGAGAGAAATGGGCCAGGTCTCATTCACCGGATCGGACGGGATTCGCAGGACTTGCGTTCCGGGTGAATTCCGGTGCCAGGATAAAACAATATCCTGAGTTCCCGGATCAAAGGAATCCAGGACGACACCCTGGGAGAAAATCCCCGGTCCCGGTTTCAATGTTGTCCCGGATGACAAAAGAACCTGTACCGTTATTCTGGGCCCAGACGAATGAGTTCCCGCGTTGACTGGCAGTATCGCTATTGGAAACAGTTCCTAGAAGGTCAATATCCTGATCACCGTCAAAATCACCCGCGGCGGCAAACTGGTTGAACGTGCCGCCAACTTCTATCTGTTGCCAGTTGCCTCCCGCAGTACCCGGATTGCGATACCAGTACTTTCCGGCAATGATGTCCGGATCATTATCTCCATCCAAGTCGGCCGGACGACACAAAGACGTTGCGATGAGTGCCGGAGTCGCCGATGACATAGCGATTCCAATCATCCAGCGATTCACAAACTTCGCCGCCACTGCCGTTGCCGGGTCCGTCGTTTAACCAGATGTCCAGTCGCGGGGTGTCCCAGGAATATGGTTTTCCCAGGATGTCCAGATCATCATCCCCGTCCAGATCCGCGATTCTCGATTCATGCTGACCAAAGCCGGTAGCGACAACGGTCTCCGTGAAATTGCCCTGACCATCACCTAGAAACACCAGAGTTCTCGCGTTGGGATTGTGGTTGGCCGTGTCAGTTTCCTCAAACGCCATTTCAGCAATAAAAATATCCAGCGAACCATCAGCGTTCACATCACCCACTTCAAGACTGTGGGCATTGATCACCTCGTCCAAATCATGGCCTATCCAGGATGAACCATTCCACTCGTACCATTTTGCTGTACCAGCTTCTTCCCCCGGCGATTGGATGACCTCCGGTTTGCCGCCTGGAATGAGCTGGCCGACCGCTACCCGTATCCACTCCGCCGGGGCGATTGGGTGCGCTGTGAAGTTGTGGTCTGATATATGCTCAAACCAATAGCCCCCGCCAACCAGGTCAATCTTTCCGTCCTGATTGATATCGCCGAGAGCGAGGCCTTCATATTTGGGTGAGGGCACGGTCGTGATTGTATAGACATTGTCCCCCGTATCCATGTCCAACCATGGCTCGGCCTGGCGAGGGTTGGCCGGAATTTCCGTGGTGAACAAGGCGTTGGCAGCCTGATTCCAAAAGACAAGCTCATCAGCTCCGTCCCCATCAATATCGGCGAAGATGAGATCGTGGTGGCGATTGTTGCCACTATCCTTGATCAGCCGGCGGGTCCAGGGTGCGGTTACGTCCCCATCAGGCAGGGGATTTTCCCACCACCATATTTGGTTGCTGCTGCCATCCCCACCAAAGACAAGGTCGAGATCGTTGTCATTGTCAATATCGTAGAAAGCGCCGCCTGCCTCGATGCGCATGATATCGGGTTCGAGGACGTGCCGCACCCAGCCCGTAGCGGTCCGCTTGTACCATACTACGGCCGGCCTGTAGAGCTTTGCGGTCGCCGATGACAAAATCATTGATGTTATCTCCGTCAATATCGAATACGAGTGCGGCTGTTTGTTGAGTTGGACCGTTGGATGGTGGGATGTCGCCTGTCGTTGTGGAAAGATGAACCCAGGCAATAGGGTCATCCGTCGCGGCGAGTTGTTCTGCCTGGACTTGCACCAGGCGGTGAAAAATAGCGGTGATTGCGATTGGTTAATATGCCAGTCAGATCGGTCGTATTTGCCGATGAATCATGGTTTAGCTCCTGAGAATCTATAGCCAGGCGTGCAACAATACCTTTCTATTCCAGTGCCTTTTGATCTCCAGGCAATACGTAAAAAGATCACATTACCCGCAGGCTAGTAGATACACTATAATCTGGGCGACGACGCTACTACATTGAGGAAATGATGGTGAGCGCCCCCTTTTGCTTCCTTACTCAGGCTGACTTTAACAACTTGAGCTAATGGGGCCAGAGGGTGAATAGTACTATGGTACTAAATAGTTGTCACTTATTATTTTGACCCCTTTTCGAGGGAGATTCGAAAGATACCAGCCTCGAAAAGGGGTCTTATTGGGTTTAATGAATGTAATTATCCCAACCGGAAATGTCTTGCCTTTCTCCACAACTACAACCGTGGCTCGCCAATACAATGTAGTCCAGTCATCGGGGGTTCTGGCCTCCCAGTTAAATTGTGGGTGTACCGGTTTTCCATTCTCGGTACGGATCACCATACCCCAAATCTGGCGGGTCGGCTCCAGTCAATTGGTGCATTCGCTGCCTTTTTTCCACATATTCTGTATGGAGTTTAATTGTAACGATGGGTGCCTGGTGAGCCAGTGAACTCGCTCGTGCAGCACATTGCTCGCGGGCCAGCTATCCTGCCATACACAGAACTAGGTTTGCATATTCTTGGTCACAGGCATTCCGAAGAATTCAACCCGGAAGTACAGGGTTCCTGGTAGAAGTTTGGGGATCTGTCCAGTCACCATTGGCCGAGGTCGGTGGGTTATCGCGGGCATGCCCTCTTCATAGACGGCAACTTCCCCATTCCAATCATAGATCAACATTTCGCTTCCGGTTGAGGATGGGGGTGTTGCCGTTGCTGTGGGGGCAGGTGTGCTTTGTGGGGCCCGGTGTTGTTGGGAGGCTTTGGGTGTTGCTGTGGGGGGTCAAGTAGCGTTGTTGTATCCCCGGATAGAGCTATCGCGTCCAAATAAGCCTAAATCCGTAATTGGCCTTGCCCAGAATACATCCGGGCCAAATGTACAGGACGTGTTTGCACCGGATACAAATGCCTGGCAGGGGTGAATATATCTGCTTTCGTCCCGCGCAGTCCGTTAACAACAACACGACCGAGCGTCGAAAGTAGTAGATCGCCATTGGCTGTATCGTACCATGCGCCGTCGATGTCCTCTGAAGTTTGAGTGAGGGCAACGTCGGAGCCATCGAAGTAGAGCGACCACACACCGGCGGTAACATCTCCAATTTGCGTGAGATGGAGTCGGAGGAGATCTTTATCGGCTGCCTTTAGAACCTGACCATTGGCATCTTTGACTTTGGCAGTTCCGAACGTGCTGATCAGCAAGTCCCCATTATCAGCTATTGCCAGTGCATCAATATCTTCGCCAAGTGTCGTCAGGCCAATGTCGCTACCATCCATATACAGGGTGAATGCACCAGAGCTGTAGTTGCCCGGAGTATCAGGCGTAAATTTAACGATATCGGAATCTTTTATCGTTCCCAATCCAGGGACGACCGAGTTGGTCTGATCGAAGCTCAGCAAGAGCGAGCCATCATCCAGGATCTCCAGAGCATTAATATCTTGCGACTTTAGCCCGAATTCCGAGCCGTCAAAAAAGAGGCTCCATGTTCCTGTGTTCGCGTCCAGAGCCAGAATGTCCTCATCTGCAACCGCCAGGCCATTGGGGAGAACGGCCGCTGAACTGGAGCTAACGTAGACTATAAGCGGCTCATCTGCATGAACGGCTGTGGTATTGCCTTTGGCCGCAAACCAAACAGCCGCCAGAACGGCCGCCATGATCACAGGCAGCCACATCAATTGACCCAACTTGTTCCCTTGTTTAAATACCTGCATCCTATCCTCCGATGGCTTTCTTAAAAAGGCCCGGCATTAATCACCCCAAGTTTGTGTCCGGGAATCTACACATCCACACCACCCTAAGTTTATGGCACATCCTGAACGGAATTGGTATCAAGGAGGCGTTAATCTATTTGCTTTTGACTAGTACGATGGTACTACTCGCTTGCATTTGAGTAGCCAATAGTCCGCCTTTTTGCTCACAAGCCCTGAGTATTTGATATATAGAACTTAACAATCACTCAGATAGCCTTATCCAAGTTTGCCCTGCGAGTTAAAATGCGGCCCGCAGCAGAGCATGGTATCTGATTATTTTTGTTTTATAGAAGTGGGTTTCGTCTTATTGCACAAGAAACCAACTTAGTGTTTAAGAAACTCTGTAAGCAACAGGTTCTACACTGTGCTGTACGACATTGCTCTAAAAATCGTTGTTCTCAGGTCGACTTTCGGGGAGTTAGATTGTGGGTGAGCATCCCGAATGATACAAATTAACGATTGGGGAAGAACGCTTATGAAGCAGGTTCGCTCGTTTACTGCACTGCTGTATTTTCCTTGGCCCCACGGCCATGTTGGCTGTTGTGGTTAATCTGGCCCGCGCCGATTCCGCCACACTGATAGTGAATACGGTTGGGGAAGGGACCGTAACCTCCAACCCATTACCTCCTTATGTGGATAACCAGATCGTCACCTTGACGGCTAATCCGCTGAAGGCTGGGAATCTTGCTTTCGTGGGAAACGGAGGGAGTGCAAGGTAACTGGTGGAATAGTCAGTGGGATTACCGTGTCCCGGTTACTATTTCGGCCAATGGTACCCAGCGGAAAAACAAGCCGGCTGAGGTGGAGATTGACTTCGATGCGTTGATTGCCTCGCTGGGCAAAGCCGGCACACTGGACCCAAACTCAATTCGTGTGATTGAGGTCGATCAGGCCGGTAACGTAATTGATTCGGCCGTCCCGTTCCAGTTTGATGTCAGGCAGGATCTCAACGAGCAATATAATCCGAACGTTTTCCCAGGCGTTGACTGTAGTACAGTTGTTTCGGGCGCGGGCACGGTCACCTTTATCATGAAGGGTACGACAGGAGCCAACGCGGATCGGTATTACCATATTTACTTCGACGTCCAGGGCAAAGGATTGCCCGCTGCTTCTGTAACCCCGCAAGTGATATTGACGGACGATGTTGTAGATCCTCCCGCTCCGGACCCTGGTCGCCAGGCAAGCTATAAGGTAGAGACATCTATCGGCACCTACTACTACCACAAGAAAGGGGCGGGCTTTTCCAGTCTTGATGACACAGATGGCAATGACTGGATTAATTATAATGGTGAATATGGATCTGACTTTGGGGGTGAGTTCCGTGGCATCCCGAACCTGGTGTTGCCCAACAATGGTGGTCAGTTTCATCCCGGAGCTAAAGACAACAAGCTTAATACCTGTCTGATCAGCACTGGCCCCCTGAAAACGACTATCTACTCTATTTACCGGAAGACTAGTTCGGATCGTTGGCTGGTGACATGGGAGATATACCCAACCTACGCCAATATGACAATCCTGGTTGCGCGCTATGACTACTGGTTCATGTACGAAGGTACACCAGGCGGTTCGTTTGAGGCCGGGACTGACTTCATGGTTCGCTCCGATGGAACCCAAACCTTGCTTTCGAAAGAATGGAAAACACCACTTGCACCGGAGCAGTGGGTATTTGTAGCCGATCCTACTGTCGACCGTTCGTTATTTGCTGTCCAGCATGATCCTGATAATGTGCAGGATTGGTACTCGGTTGGTGGGAATAACGAAATGACCATACTTGGCTTCGGCCGTAATGGGAGCTCTGCCCTGATCCCTGAAGCACAGGTGCCGGAGCAGTTCACCATTGGGTTGATTGACACGACTGTTTACACTGATGCAGCCTCGCTTATCCGCAGCGCCTATAAAGACCTGGCCGCAACAACCGGCGAAGCCGAGTCATATGGGAGGCGGTTCACTTGGGGATACAACCCGTACAGGTTACGCGTTAGCGGCACGACTGTTGGTGATCACGGCGACGTTTGCACCACAGACCTTCGAATTGAATCTGATTCGCCGAAGGCCAGGGAACAGCAACCAAGAACCCGGATAAGGCAGCTTACTCTTATGGGGAGCAGGTAGTCATTACCGCTTCGCCGTTAAACGCCGATTGGGGCTTTGTTGGGTGGCAGGGCGACACAACAGGCATCCAGCCTTCAGTTAGTCCCCGTGACAGTGACGATGACAACCGACAGGAATCTCTGCGAAGTTCTTGCCGGTATATGATGGCAACCAGTGTGATTGGTAACGGGTCCATTGTTCTGGATCCACCCAAGACGCAGTTCTTCTCTGGAGAATCGGTTACCGCCACGGCCGAAGCAGCCCCCGGATGGAGCTTCGCCGGGTGGGGTGGGGACTTGTCGGGTATGGTTAATCCGCAGGTATTGGCTGTCAGTTCGGATAAGTCCATCAGTGCCACCTTCACGCAGGATGTTTATACACTAACTGTCGACAAGACGGGTCAGGGGACCACTGATTGGGAACCCAAGAAACCGACCTATATCTATGGGGATGTAGTTACACTAACGGCAACCCCTGAGGTCGGTTGGGCATTCATGGGTTGGGGTGGAACAATCAACGAGAGTGCGGCCGAAACCCAGATAACAATTACCGGGAATACAACTGCTACGGCCCAGTTCGAGGAAATTACGTATTACACGTTCAACACATCTACTAATGGACAGGGAACAGTTACCAAACAGCCTGATAAACCGGAATATCAGTCCGGCGAGACCGTAACACTGACGGCAACGGCCGATCCCGGTTGGGTTTTCATCAACTGGTCCGGTGATCTGGACACCACAACTAACCCTACCCAGGTCATGATGGACAGTAACAAATCAGTTACGGCCAACTTTGCCCTTGCCGGGCCGTACTCGCTCAGTGTGGATACGGAAGGTAGCGGCTACGTAAACATTGATCCGGAAAAGGATGAATACAATGGCGGGGACTCGGTGACGTTGACGCCTGTACCGGTTGCCGGGTGGATTTTCTCCCACTGGAAGGGTGACCTGACCGGAAGCGCCGATCCGGCGACGGTTATTATGGATGAGAACAAGGCGATTACGGCCGTCTTTATCCAGCCCATTGTTTCCGGCCCGCCTACGGATAACTTCGATAATTGTGTCGTCGACAGCCAATGGACGTTTGAGAATCCGCTGGGCGACGGAGCCGCGAGTGCCAATGGGACACAGCTCGTCCTTGCGGTTCCGGCAGACGTTGAACACAATGTTTACACCAGTGGTAACGATAGCGCGCGTGTCGTGCAGGCTACCAAGAATGAGGACTTTACGGTCGAAGTGAAATTCGACTCCCATCTGGAAGAAGACGGCACGATGCAAGGTATCATCGTGGAGCAGGACGATCAGAACTTCATGCGCTTTGACTTCTATAAGCGCAGTGGAAACGTCACAGTCTACGCGGCTGCCTTTACGAACCTGGTTGCTGACTACACCAACGCCAAAGCAACGATTGCCGATGTTGCTCCGCCGACCTATCTGCGGGTCAATCGCATGGGTGATTCGTGGGAATTGCTCTATTCGTTTGATGGTAAAACCTGGACATCGGCTTACACATTTGACCACGTTATCAATGTGCAAAAAGTGGGCATATTTGCCGGTAATTTCAAGGTAAAAAGCGTTATCCCGGCGCACACGCTGGTAGCTGATTACTTCTATAACGTGCTGGACCCCACCAAGCCCGCTGACCAGAGCCTGTTGACGGTCAATGTGGATGGAAATGGTCAGGTGCAGCGCACCCCGGCCGCACCATACCAATGCGGTCAATCAGTAACCTTGACCGCTACCCCCGATACCGGCGCGCAGTTTGCCGGCTGGAGTGGGGATGCTACAGGGACCACGAACCCGTTATTGGTTGTGCTCGATACGCGCAAGACGGTAACGGCCGCATTTACCGGTGGAACAACCGCTTACAAAGTAGCGCTGCCGATGGTCACCAAACCCTAACGGTTTGGATTCATTCGACACAACGGACTTCTGTGAACTAAGAGGCCGAACCATGAGTGATGTGTTCATGGTTCGGCCTCTTTGATTGTGATAACAGGTCGCTAACGATAAGCCTCGGCAACCGTGCTTCGTAAGTCGGCGAAGATGGGTTGCAGGCAGGTAATGATGGCTGCCAGCCGAGCGGCGAGGGCAGCCTGGTAGGCCTCGGTCAACGGTTCTTCCGGGTAGACTTCATAGATCTTGGCCCACCCGCGGTCCCACATTTCGGCTTCCATCGTTTCACCAAGCTCAGACTTGATCTCGAACAGATGACGACGAAACCCATACAGCAGGTAGCGATTAAGGCGGTGATCACGTGCTTCCCAGTGAAATCCCAACTCCCAGCCCTGAGTGGCTCGTCCCTGGCGCGGCGAAACATGGGATACTTCGTAGTGGAGGCTGGGCCGCCATAGTGGAATTGGAGCAGATACCCCCAGGGCCGCCGTACCTGAAACGATTGCAGGTGGAGCGGTAACAGGGGTCTTACAACGTCCGGTAGCCCGCCTATAAAAGCGGACTGTGACAGGGTAGCCATATGAGTGTAGTATAGAGGGTGCTTGGCAGTTTCCAAACCGATTACAGCGCATGAATAGCAAGCAGCGTACCTGGGGCCAATTCGAGACACCAACGGATCTTGCCGATCTGTTGTTGGGGTTGTGCCTGCGCCGGCCCGGCGATCGTGTACTGGATCCCAGTTGCGGCGAAGGGGCATTACTGGTGAGGGCTGCCAACTGGCAGCGTTGGATCGCGGCCGCCCCTGATGAGACCTGGCCTGACTCCTGCACGGTGTTGAGCTGGATCCGTCGGCCGTCTGTATTGCGCGTGAAACTGTCCCCGAAATCCCCATTACCAATGCCAACTATTTTGCCTAACGGCCGATGACCTGGAGTCAGTTCGACGGCATTATCGGCAACCCACCCTATACGCGCGCTGAATGGATCGACCGGCTGGACCCGACTGCCGAATCACAAATGCATCTCTTTCCCGGAGATGGCGGCGATGTCAATCCGGCAACTATCCTTCACCGGCCGGCTGTGCCCCATTCGGTATGGTCTGCACTTGGAGGACGTTCCGGTCTGCATGCCTACTTTTTCCTTCACAGCTTGCAGTTCCTGCGGGAAGGTGGACGGTTGGGTTTTGTTGTGCCCAATGGCTGGCTGGATGTTGATTATGGGCACGGGCTAAAGCAATTCCTGCTGGACAACTTCCGCCTCGTTGCCGTGATTGAATCGGCCGTCGAGCGCTGGTTTACCAATGCCAGCGTCAATACATGTGTAATCATACTGGAGAAAACCGATGATCCGGCAGCGCGGGCAGCTAACCGTGTCCGGTTCACGCGCCTCCAGCAATCGCTGGCGGATTTGCTGCCATATGCGCCGGACGATCCCCGGCGGGTGGTAGCTGTCGAACAGTTGATCGGCCGTCTACTCCCTTCGGCTGATCGTCGCACGCCCAGCATGACCGTGCGTGTCATAGACCAGTCTCTGCTCCAGGCGGAATCTCGCTGGGGACCGTTGCTGCGTGCGCCGGACGTTTTTCTGCGTCAGCCCAAACGCCCCACAGCCGCCCTGGGTGAGTGGGCATCTATTCAGCGCGGTTACACCACAGGCGCAAACCCGTTCTTTTACCTAACACCGGCGAATGTGGACCGCTGGTCCATTGAACCTGAGTTTCGCCGACCCTTGCTTAAGTCGTTGCGTCGCGTGGCCCGGTTGCGGCTGGGGCGTGCCCAGGCCAATCAGGAGCTGCTCGTTATCCCCGCTGATCGCAATCTTCGCGGCACCTCAGTGATTCGCTATGTAGCCTGGGGGGAGGAACAGGGATTCCATGAACGTCGAACGTGCGCCGGGCGGCATCCCTGGTATGCACTCCCGCAACAGGAGCCGGGGGAACTTTTGCTACCCAAGGGCGTCTGGATGCGCCACCTGTCCCCGTTGCTGGAGGAAGCCGTTCTTGTAGACCAACAACTCTACCGGGTTCAACTGGCCGAAGATGTTGCCCCCCAGGTAGCGGCCGCGCTGCTCAATAGCGCCTGGTTCGCCTTGCAGTGTGAACTACGCGGCCGCGTCAATCTGGGTGAGGGTGTGCTCTGGCTGGCGACCTACGAACTGGAAGCCATGCAGTTACCGGACCCGCGAATGCTCGATAGTCGCCAGCAGGATCGCTTAAAGTACGCGTTCCAGTGGCTGGCGGATCGGCCGGTCGCCAACACCATCGAAGACCTGGACAAGCCGGATCGTCGCAATCTGGATGATACAGTCTTCGACTTGCTGGGGCTTTCGCCACAAGAGGGGGAAGATGTGCGCGTCGCCTTGATCGATAGTTTGATGGGGCGCCGAATGCGCGCCCGCACCGATCAACAGGGCAAGCGCCCGCATAGGAAAGGATGAGCGACCAAACAGAGCTTGCGCCATTACGAGAGAAATATGCGGCCGTTTTTGATCGCCTCGTTCAGACTTACGGCCGACCGGAGTGGTCACCCCATGCGCCACCGGTAGATGAACAGGTAATGACGATCCTCTCCCAAAACACGGCCGATATCAACACGGCACGGGCGTTTGTGGCGTTACGGGACCGATTCCCTGATTGGACTGAGGTGATGGACGCTCCGGTGGAAGAAGTGATTGAGGCCATTCGGCCGGCGGGACTGGCGAATCAGAAGGGGCCGCGCATCCAGAATGCCCTGCGGACAATCTGGCAGGAACGGGGTGAGTTATCGCTGGACTTTCTCAACGAGATGCCTCTGGAGCAGGCCGAGGCCTGGTTGACCCACATCAAGGGGGTCGGACGCAAGACGGCCGCGATTGTTATGTTGTTTGCATTCGGCCGCCCGGCGTTTCCGGTCGACACACATGTGCACCGGGTAACCGGCCGCCTGGGATTGATCCCGGAAGGGATGAGCGCCGATAAAGCCCATGACTGGTTGGCAAAACTCGGCGATCCGGACACGTTTTACCCGATGCACATTGACTTGATCCGCCATGGCCGGGAAGTGTGCCGGGCGCGATCCCCACTTTGCGAACGCTGCCCCCTAACGGATTTGTGCGACTATTACAACAACCAGGTCCGGTTGGTGACTGGGTAAGCCTAATCCTTGCCTGTCTTGCGTGAGTGTCCGGTGAGCCAGGTTAGCTATGCAAGCTGACTTATAGCAGGGATGCGCCACCAAATCCCCCCTGTCTTTGCCCCACTTTCCTTTGTCGGTCTACAATACGCGTCGTTCAACCTTTCAGTTAGCAGTCTTATTTGAAATTATGACCGGACAGAGTTGTCGGACGATCCATGACTGAATCCCGCACCAATGAACAATGGCTCCAGGACCTTAGGTCCACCGGGCCGGACCGCGAAGCGGCGCTGGAGGATCTGCGCCCGATCCTGACGGTCGGTCTGCAACGCGGGTTGGTGGGACAGGTGGATACCAATGCGCCGGAATTCGACGCGCTTACCGAGGACTTTGTTCAGGAGTCTTTGCTCAAAGTACTGGACAATCTGGATTCCTTCGCCGGGCGGAGCCAGTTCACCACCTGGGCCCACAAGATTGCCCTCAACGTGGCTCTCAGCGAGTTGCGCCGCAAGCGGTGGCGAGACTCCTCCCTTGACCAGTTGACTGATTCAGAGGCGGGCGACTACACGCCGTCCTTTACCGCAGACCCTTCACCGACCCCGGAAGATTCGGCCGAACGGCACGAGTTAATGGGCTATGTGCAGCATATTATTGATGAGGAACTGACCGATAAGCAACGCACTGCCCTGGTGGCTGTTGTGTTTCAGGGAAAATCATTGAGTGAAGTGGCGTATCTGATGGACAGCAACCAGAACGCGCTATACAAGCTTATCTGACGCCCGTCAGCGTTTGAAGAAACGGCTGGAGGCAGATGGCCTGTCCTCGGCCGAAGTTATTGCCACATTTGAGGAAGTGTAGACGAGTAAGCCAACCGTCATATTTGTGTAAGATTTCGATTGGCAATTGCATCAAGATAGAGATGGCAAGCGATAAAGACAAACTCCGTGCATCGGTTGGTGATGCCCCACCGGCAGACGCCTCATCTGAACCGCCCGAAAAAGCCCCAACCTTTGACGATGCCGCGGTCGAGAGACTTATGCATGCGTTGAGTATGACGCGGGATGACGAATTGTCCTGCGCCGAAGTGTACGCCTTCCTGGACGAGTATGCCGAGTTGTCGGTCGAAAACGAAGCCGCGGCGGCGGCCTTGATGCCGTTAATGGAGATGCATCTGGAGATGTGCCCCGATTGCCACGAATACTTCGACGCGCTGTGCCACACCCTGGATGCCCAGGATAATGCGTCAACCACCGAAACCTGATTAGTTAGCCTAGCCTGAAACGAGGAGGCTCTCATGACAAAAGCTGTTTGGAACGGCGTGGTTCTGGCTGAGAGCGACCACACCGAAATGGTTGAAGGCAACCATTACTTCCCACCCCAATCTGTCCACCGTGAATTCTTTCGTGACAGCGACCGGCACACGACCTGCCCCTGGAAGGGTGAGGCCAGCTACTACGATATCGTTGTCAAAGATAGCAATGTTGAGAATGCCGCCTGGTACTACCCTAATCCCAGCTCCGCGGCGAGTAACATTAAAGACCATGTCGCTTTCTATGGCATGGTCACGATTGAGAAGTGATCTATGCTATTAGCCGGCGATATTGGCGGTACGAAAACGGTCCTCGCGCTCTTGAAGTTCAGAAACAGGTTGACGATATCGGCCGACACCCTGTTCTGGAGCGCACATTTCCAGTGCCCAATACCAGTCACTGGAAACCATCATTGCGGAATTCGTTAGCGATTGCTCGGAAACCATAACCAGTGGCAGCTTTGGCGTGGCCGGGCCGGTCGTAAAAGGTCACGCTCAGGTTACCAATTTGCCCTGGGTGATCAATGCCGAAGCAATCTCTGACCAGTTCGGCTTCCCCGTAAATTTGCTTAATGATCTGGAAGCAATTGCCACGGCCGTTCCCCATCTGGAGGGCACCGACCTGATCACCCTTCAGGAAGGCGAGGTTACCCCAGCGGGGCAATCGGTGTCGTTGCGCCGGGAACCGGACTGGGTGAGGGCTTTCTGGTCTGGAACGGGACGCAATATGAAGCCCACCCTTCCGAAGGTGGTCATACCGCTTTTGGCCCCACCACACCGGAACAACTGGATCTGCTTAATTACTGGCTGCCCCGCATGGGCCATGTCAGTTATGAACGGGTTTGTTCCGGTCTGGGAATACCAACATCTACACCTTTCTACGCGAGACGGGCCGCTACGAGGAACCGACTGGCTACGAGCCTCGCTCAATGATGCGACCGATGTGACGCCGGTGATCGTCAAGGCGGCCGTTCGGAGCGAGGCCGACATCTGCGTGGCAACGCTGGAAATATTCATGGAGATCCTCGGTGACGAGGCCGGCAATATGGCCCTGATGGTGCTGGCTACCGGGGCGTCTATCTGGGTGGGGGATTCCCCCGCGTATCCTGCCGCAGTTGCAGAAAGGCCCATTCCTCAAATTCTTCAACGACAAGGGGCGCTTCAGCGAGATTATGGAGCGTATCCCGGTTCATGTGATCTATAACTCAAAGGCCGCTCTCTACGGGGCTGCCTACGACGCGCTTTTGCTATCACATGGCTGATCCGGAAGTCGTTGTCTTGCCGGATGCGGATGCGGTAGCGAAAGCTGCGGCCAAGCGATTTGCTCAGGTAACTACCACAGCGGTCCGGGACCGGGGGCTGGCTTCAGTTGCGCTTTCAGGCGGCAGTACACCGCTGGCGATGTTCCACTTACTGGCAAGCCCACTCTATCAAACCAACCTGCCCTGGGACGATATCCACATCTTCTGGGCCGACGAACGTCTGGTGCCGCCGGAAAGCCCCGGTAGCAACTATGGGCAGGCAGAGATGGCGCTCCTGTGCCATGTGCCTCTACCTGCCGCGAACATTCATCGTATGCGGGGTGAATGGCCCGCGGGCAAAGCTCTTGCCGATTATACGGCGCAGTTGGCCCGGTTTGCAGAGCAGACCGGGGATCAACCGGCTGCATGGCCGAGGATGGATCTGGTATTGCTAGGTCTGGGAAGTGACGGTCACACTGCTTCGCTGTTCCCCGGTTCGCCGGTAGCCACCGATCTTTCCGTTCTCCCGGCCCATGCCGACTACGACGGCCGTCCTGCTGAACGATTGACCCTGACGCCGCCGGTGCTCAATGCCGCCCGGCAGGTTATCTTTCTGGTGACCGGCGCGTCCAAGGCAGAGGCAGTTGCCGCTACGCTGGGCGATGAGTGCGACCCCCTGCACTGGCCGGCTCAACGCATCCAGCCTGAATCCGGGACACGTGTGTGGCTGATGGACGAGGCTGCGGCAGAGAAGTTGCCCAGCTAATCTTCAACCGTTTGTGGTGTGGTTTCTTCCGCCCGGCTGATCTCAGCGTCGTGCAGGGCGAGCAGAATCACTGCCGCCAGCAGAGCCGGAATTATCGCCAGAGACCAGTAGCGATAATCATAGAGATGGGGATTGGCCGGGAAATCCACCAGCCAGCGGTTGGTCTGGGAAAAATCCTGAAATAGCGCCAGGCCGGGTGCCAGCGAGACACTATACCGGTTATCCGGTTGATCTACCCAGATAGTTAGATTCGGCATGTCGTAGGTCAATACGATCTGGTGCGGTTGCAGGAGGGCGAAGAATCCGGAAATGATCATCTCCGGTTTTTCACCGTTTTCGCCACTGGAGGGTGTCCGCAGGCGAATGGAAAGCGCATCGCCCTGTTGCCCCATCGTAATGTTGCGGTGACCCTTATCGGCCGACACGCTGATGATCCGCGCCGGACCGCGCTGCTGCTCCAGTAACGACGCAAAGTTACCGGCAATGGTGAAGGCGGAATTATCAAGCGCCTGGGTATTGAATGGTGTGATGGCCTCGATTGTGCCCAGCCATTGATTCGCCCCGACCACAACCGGGCTTGAGTCCGTCATCCCGGTCGGACTGCTCGGCAGCCAGTTGAGCGCCGGGAGATCCCCCTGTTGATCCGGATACGGACCGGGGCCTTCCAGGTGGTAAGAAGCCAGCATATCGGCCGGTAAACTCCCGGCCAGCAGTTCGGTTGCCTCATCTTGATTCACGGATCGGCCGAGCAAGGTCACTTGCGAAACCTCACCTTCCCACGGGCGAAAGTCGGTGTTTTCGTTGCCCACGGTCAGCGGGTAGCCGGTCGCCCACGTAGACAGCCCCACGCTCCATAGGAGATAGCCGGTAAGCAGCGCAATTACTCCGCCATACACTGCCAGCCCGATGAGAACATTGACCGGTGTCACGTAACGCACAAGCGCCCGGCGGAAGCCAAAGGCAGCCAGCCGGTACAGCCAGACACCGAGAACCGCACTCAAGGTGTTGGTGGTGATATCCATGAGAGGGTACGCGTTCCGGTATATAGACCTGGGTGATCTCGATCGCCGTGCTGATGACGAAGGTGCACAACACGGTGATCAACATGGTGCGCGACCACGAACGGCCGGACTGGTAGAGCAATCCGGCCAGACCGAAGCTGAACGGAACGAGGATCAGCAGGTTAAGGGGGATGTCCTTGATGGAAAGCGGCTGCCAGGTAAAACGCGCCGGAATGGCCGCCAACCCGCCGGACAGATCCACATCAAAGGGGATCAGCCGGAGATACAGGACGGCCAGCAGCCCGATGATTAGGGCTGCCAGCAGGAGACGCCGATCTATGCTGCGGTAGTTGCCCATTCGACCCCCAATTCCTGTGCCCGCTGGGTATAGGCCAGAATGTGGTCGCGGGTAACGGTGTACATATCTTCCCCTGACTGGTAAGCCTTGAACCAGGCGGTAATCTCCGCCAGGGCCTGGTCCCAGGGTAGACCGGCCGCCAGCCCAGACGGTGGGCGGCTTTGTCCCAACTGAGACGGAGCAGACCGGTTTCCACTTCCGCATAGCCAGGTTGGGTATGAACCCAGGAGCCGTCGCCCCACAGCTCAACCAGTTTCCCGGCCAGGTCACGCGCCGGGACACCCTTTCTGCTCCAGCGGTCCAAAGTTCCATGCCTCGGCAAAGGCCGGTCCGTCCTGTAGTAGCTTAATCCCCAGCCACAGATAGCCACTCAGAGGTTCCAGCACATGCTGCCACGGCCGAACGCTGAGTGGATTGCGGACGCCAATAGGACGGCCGTCCATCAGGGCTTTCATGCAATCGGGCACCAGACGAAAATCGGCGAAGTCACCACCGCCAATAACGTTGCCCGCCCGCACCGAGGCGATGGCTACCCCGTGCTCCGCGTAGTCCTCCGGTGGGAAGTAGGTGCTACGGTAGGCGGCAATCGCCAGTTCGGCCATGGCCTTGCTGGCGCTGTAGGGATCATGCCCGCCAAGCTGGTCCGATTCGCGGTAGCCCCAGATCCACTCCTGGTTCTCATAGACCTTGTCGGTGGTGATGCTGACCAGCGCGCGAACGCTGTCGGTGGTGCGGATGGCCTCCAGGATGTTGACCGTCCCCCCGGCATTGGTGTCAATGGTTAACTTAGGCAGTTCCACTGAGCGCAGGACAATCGGCTGGGCGGCCATATGAAAGATCAGTGTCGGCCGATATTGGGCAACGGTTGCCTGAAGCGTTTCAAAATCGCGAATATCCCCGCGAACATCAATCACCTTTTCGCTCAGGTTCGATACGATGAAGTTGCTCGGTTCAGTAGGGGGATCAGGCAGGCTGTAGCCCACGACTGTCGCACCCAGGTTCAGCAGCCAAGTCACGAGCCAGGAACCTTTGAAGCCGGTGTGACCGGTTACAAGAACGGTCAATCCGTCGTAGGCGTTGGCAAAAGAAGGGAGTGGCTGTGTGCTCATAGATTCAGACCTCGTATTGTTTGTCAGTTATTGTTTTGGGAGGAAGGGACCGTGTTCTGTGGTGAGTTATTTTCGCGTAGTGCCCGGTCGTATACCAGAAGCGTCTCTGTCGCGGTGTTTTCCCAGGTAAAGCGCTCAGCCTGTTTCTGTCCCAGGCGACGCATGTCGGCCGCTGTTTCTTCCTGTACGACCAGCGAAATGATCGAACCGGCCATATTGCGTACGTCGTCCGGGTCAATGGCAAACCCGGCTGCACCGACGATTTCCGGTAGAGAGCCGCTGTCCGATGTTACGACGGGTGTACCACTCGCCATTGCCTCCAGTGGTGGCAGGCCAAAGCCCTCATAGCGGCTGGGAAAAACGAACGCCTCGGCGTTGCGGTACAGGGCCGGCTTGTCGGCCTCGTCCACAAAGCCAATCCAGCGTACATAGTCCCCCAGCTTGCTGCGCTCAATGTAGTCGTCGTAGTCGGGAAAGGTCGGCGTGGGGCCGGCCGGTTTTTTACCGGCCAGGACCAGCGGATACTCCTTGCCCAGCGCCTGGGCAACATAGGTATGGGCATGGAGCAGGTTGATGACGTTCTTGTGGATCTCATACCCGCCCAGGTACAGGATGTAGAAGTCCGGCAAATCGTATTTACGGAGAACGGCCATATCAACCAGACCGTTATCCTCAGATGAAAATTGTGGCCCAACGCCCAGGTAAATGGCTGTCACCCGATCTTCGGGAATGTTCAGCAAATCCATGATGTCCAGCTAGCTGGAAAACGAGTCGGTGATGATGTGGGCGGCCCCCCGCGCAGCAGTAGTGATGAGCGCGTTGTACAGGCGACTGTTGAAGCTGCGGCTGTATTCCGGTACCTGAAGGGTGGTCACATCATGAATGGTGGTCACGACCGGGACTGGTGATCGCAACGGCCCGCCCCAATAGGGGACATGGGCCAGGTCTGCCCCAGTGCGGCGAACGGCCGCCGGGAATAACTGCTGCTCGAACTGCACCTTGCCCAAATGGCCGGACCGTACAGGTACGTATTCCACGTGCACACTGAGCGGTACATCTTCCGGTTCCGGCGCGCCGGACGACTGGGGATAAACCAGCGTGATGTCCAAATCAGTGACGAGCCGGTTGAGATGGTAGACAAGCTGGCGTGTGTATTGACCGCTGCCGGTGTGGGGCTGGTTCCAGAAGAACCCGTTGAAGGCCACGTGCATATCGCAGGCATTATAGTGAAAATGGCCCGTTCGGCACGACTTTTCCCCAATCAATCATCTGGAAACGGGGTGATCCGGGCTGCTTGGCACCCGACCCGGCAACTTTACCTGCCTATGGCCCTATGATATAGTTGCCGAGTAGTCGGCAGACTCATGAAGCAAAGTAAAAGTCAATTCGTTCCAGGCCTTGGTGTATTGTTATTGTCGGCCGTTCTGCTGGGTGCGGTCGGTTACGTTCTGCATGACTTTCGGGGTCCAGTATGGCATTTGGGGAACGGTGCTCTGGATTGGCGCGTTGCTGGTAGCTTTACCCTCGGCACCGTCTATTTGTCCCGTGTCTTGTTGCCGTTGCCCGACGATCCCGGCTGGTCCCGATCCTTCCGTTTGCTATGGCGCTCCTACTTCACAGGCGGTGTAGCCGATATGACCAGCTGGTACGACAGCGCGGCCATTATGGCGACTCCGGATCGTCCGGCAGTTGCGCCCAGCTTTGACATCCTGGACACGGGGACGTTACCTGCTCACGAAGCCGTCGCCATCGTCAGGGACCACAGCTATGTGCGTGCGGACGGGCCGGGGCTTATTTTCCTGCGCCCCGGTGAATCTATTAGCCAGGTCATTGACCTGCGCCCCCATGTGCGCCGGCAGTCCCTGATTGTCAATACCCGCGACGGGATTCCGCTGGATACCAGTATTTCCGTTACCTTCAAGGTGCGTTCCCCGGCCGCGCCACCGGAGATGAGGCGCTGCGTCTGGACGAGGAACGACAACCGTATCCCTATGACAAAGAGGCGATCTTTCATCTTCATTACATCAGCACTGTGGCCGAAGGGGATGAGGTCAAGCCATGGACGGAGCAGGTTGCACCGCAGGCAGCCACGTTGCTGGTTAGTGAATTGGCGAAATACTCACTGGATGAGCTAACCGTCAACGGCGGCACAGAGACGTTGGGAGATGTGCGACGCACGATCAAGCAGGAGCTGGAAGAGCAGTTCCTGCCGTTGGGGATTGAAATTCTCGGTGTGGGGGTTGGCGCGCTCCAGCCGCCACCGGAGGTGATGGATCAACGGCTGAAAAACTGGCAGATTGAGTGGGAGGCCAAGACCAATCTGGAACTGGCGACAGGCGATGCGGAGGCGTTGCGGCTGGTGCAGCAGGCTCAGGCACGGGCCCAGATTGATATCATCGAGAATCTTGTCCAGAGCATTGAGTCCCTGCGTGGGCAGAATAATGCCGAACTGCACGAAATTGTCATGATGCGTATCCTCGAAGTGATGGAACAGACCATCACGGATGAGAGCGTGCAGGCCATCATTCCCAGACCGTTACTGTCCAACATGACATCGGAAGCGACCGCAGAATTGCGAAGTTCGCTCGATCAATCCGAGGAATGAGGGTATGAGCGCGCAAGCCGGGGCAGAACAGCCCATCGTCATTGCCGGCCGTACCTTCCGCCGGCCGGCTATCCAGAATACTCGCATCAACTGGATGTGGGTGGGCTTTTTCATCATGCTGGTTGTCTATTGGGTGTTTGTCATCCGGCTGGAACGAATTGATAGTACCGTTGTGCTGGCGCGCTGGCTTTACTCCGATATGACGGCCGACCAGATTGCCAGCACGCCGTTTGTGTGGCTTCTCCGGTTTGTTGTCAGGCGTTCAATCCGCGAGTATTGCGCCACTTCATCCCCATTTTTATCGGATGGTGGCTGTCGGTGGAAGCAGCGACCAGTCTGGTCCAGGTGCTGTACGATTGCCCCGATCGGGCGACGGCCCGCGACTTTCTGCGTCGCCAGCGCCGACGCGGACGCCCTCCTTCGGGAACTCCTGTTCCGGTGACGCCCCAGACACTGCACCGGATGGAAGACGAATCCGTTGAACTCCGTGTTGGGGGGCCGGCGCTGGTGGCGATTCCTTCAGGACATGCGGCCGTTACTGAGTGGAACAACCGCTTCCGGCGGGTTGTCGGTTCCGGCACACAGAGCCTGAGCCATTTTGAGCATATTCACTCAATTATCTCGCTCCATCCGCTGGAGCGTACGGCTGACGATATTCCCTCATGACGAGGAAGGCATCAATGTGACGGTTGATGCCCATATCATCTTCCGCATTGATCCGGGAGAGGATCCGCAAACGCGCAATCGGCCGTTCCCGTACGATCCCGAAGCCGTGCGCAAGGTTGCCTATACAGTTAGTGTGTTACCCAACGGCATGGAGTCATCGTGGGACAGAGCGCCGATGGGCAAGGTGCGCGGCGCGCTGTCGAGAATGGTGACCCAGTATAGCCTGGATGAACTGATCTTCCCGGAAAGCTCGGCCCGCGAGCCGCATCATACGATTCGCAAAGAGGTGGGCGGAGCGTGCGCGAACCTGAAGCGCGGCGGTATCAGTTCATCCGGCTGCAACTGGGACGGTTCGAGCCACCGCCGGAAGTCAGTGATCAGTACACTGAATATTGGCTGGCGAACTGGCAGAAGCAAAACCAGATCGCCCGCGCCAATGGTGCCGCTTCCACCCTGCAGGAAGTGGAGTCGCCTACGCCGAAGCGGAAATCACCTTGCTCCAGGCCATTATTGAGGGCGTGCGCCGCGCGCAGGGAGACGGATGATGCCTCCGGATACTTGCTGGCGCTGCGCCTGATTGAAACACTGGACAAGATGGTCAAACAGTCCCAGGATCGCCTGCCGGCTTCCGGTCAGGCCCGCGAGCAGGTGCTTCCGGCTCAATCAGTTGCAGGACCAGTTAGCCCTTCTGGAGTCGCAAGCACATCCGCTAAGTGACGATGGACCGGCCCCGCCGCAAGATCGGTTGAACAACCCTTCCAAACCTGCGTGATGAACAGCTCGACAGCCAGCGCTTCCCCAAGCATCCGGCCCAACGGTGCCGGTAAAAGTCATCTTGGTGCCTGCCGCGCTTCGGTGGAAACGCTGCAACGCCTGCTGGATATACTGTTTCCGAACGCCCAGAATCCAGACATTCTGACCGTCAAGGATGTCATCCGGCGTTACCCGTTGACACAACTCGGCGCCCCGGCAGCAGCGGCAATGGAACAGAGCCGGCGTATTCTGCGGGCAAGACGTGACTACCGGCAGATCGGTCTGGGAGAATTTCATACCGGATTGATCTATCTCTATTGGGGTGACAGCCGGGCGGCAGCCCAGCAGTTTTCGACCGCGCGTGGTCAATGGTCACTATCCAGCGACGCCCCGGCCGGGTGTCTGGCTTATTTTGCCCAGGGACTGGCATTGCAGCACGGCTACCATTTTGAGGCGGCGATGACCCAGTTCGGCTGGACGGAACGGTGCCTCAGTCGTCAACAGGTCGGAGCCCAGGCCGCGCAATTGGCTCAACTGGGTGATGAACTGTGGCCTTTGCTTGATGAGGCCCGGCAAGCCGTGCGGCCGCAGCTATGGCCGAAAGAAGAGGGACCGGAAGCCTCTCCTTCCCTTTCAACACCCCCACCGACCCCGCATGTTGACGAGCCTACGGCCGAATCTGTCGTTTCACCGGTAGCCGAACCTGAACCGGATTCCATACCGGACGGACCGCCTGTGCCGCTGCCGATCTCCAATCTTTCCCGAACTCACCCGGCACACCCGGCCGGACCGGTACCGGGCCACACGCCGACAGATGATCGCTACACGTGGTATGTGGTACACAAGCGGCGCGATGCGCTCTTGCCCGATATTACCGAAGGGACGTGGGTTCTGGTGGATAGCGAATCCGCGCCCTGGGAAGAGGGGGCGGGGCAGGAACTGGTCGTGATCGCCGGGGAACAGCCGGACATCGGCAGTGTGATGGTTCGGCCGCGAACGACAACATTGGCCCAGCGGCCGTATTGCTATTTGGGGTTTCGGAACCCGGCGACTAACGGCGCGGCCGACCGGGAATTGATCCTTGACGACAGCGGCCACGCCCTGACGGTACCGAATATGTTGCTTATGGGTATCGTGGTCGGATTTTGGCATAGCGTGATCACGTAGGGTATTTGAGAAAGCAGGGGATACGGTCATGGGTGAAAACGTTTTGGTTATTGGCGCAATGCTTCTGGATACGAAGGGCAAGCCGGTTGCCGGGTTGGAACCGGGAACGTCAAATCCGGCCAGAATCCGCTCAACGCGGGGCGGCACGGCGCGTAATGTGGCGGAGAATCTGGCCCGCCTGGGAGCAGATGTGACGCTTGTGTCGGCCGTCGGCAATGATGTCACCGGCGAGCAACTCCTGGCGCGGACGGGAGAAGCCGGTGTGAGTCTGGACTATGTTCTGACCGTGCCCGATCAGCCGACCGGGTCCTACATTGCCCTGCTGGAGGAGGATGGTCTGCTCTCGGTGGCGCTGGATGATGTGCGGGTGATGGAGGTCGTGAGTGCGGCGTTCCTGCTCAATAATCGTGAGCTTTTTCAGACGGCCGATATGATTATGATGGACGGCAGTCTGACTTCTGCGGCGATGGATACAGTGGTTCGCCTGTCTCTGGAGTACGGCAAGCTACTGTGTGCCGACCCGTCTTCGGCCCGTCTGGCCTATAAGCTCAAGCCGTACCTGCCCTATTTGCATCTGGTTGTGCCGAATGAAGCGGAGGTGGCTGAACTGTGTGAGGTGGAATTTGCCGGCCACGATCCCAGCACCAGTTTGACCCTGGCGCGACAACTGGTGACGGCCGGCGTGACCAATGTAGCCGTTACCCTGAGCGACTTTGGGCTGGATTATGCTACCGGTGATGAGATGGGGTACATTCCACCCAAGTTCATTGAAAAAGTAGACAGCACGGGCACAGGGGATGCAGTCACCGCGGCCGTCATGTTCGGCATGCTTAATGAGCTGCCGGTTATCGAATCCATCCGTTTGGGCGCAGCGGCCGCCTGGCTGACGCTGGGAACATCCGAGACGGTTGTGCCCGACCTGAGCCTGGATATGCTGTACGATCATTTAATCGTCTGAGCCTGATAGTCAACCTGTTAACCACGAACAACGAACTCCTATGAGCAATACACTTGGCGTTATCCTCTGTTTTGTCTATATCTTTGCCGTCATCGGCCTGGCCGAGGGATTGCGGCGCATGCGCGGTCTGGATTCCGGATTCACGCGCAAGGTGATCCACATCGGTGTGGGCATGATGAGCTGGTTTGTGCCGTTTTTGTTCACATCCCCCTGGCCGTTTGTGTTGGCCTGCCTGACCTTCGCCGTCCTCAACTTCCTGGATTGGCGCTATGGGTTCTTTGCGGCGATGGCTAGCGGCAGCCGGAATAACCTGGGGACCGTCTACTTCCCTCTGGCCGTGGCCGCGGCAACCATCATCTTTTGGGGACAACCGCCGCTTCTGGTTGCCGCGCTCATGCCCCTGACCTGGGGCGACGGAATCGCTCCCGTGATCGGGGCCGCCTATGGCAAGCGCACGTACTCCGTTCACACCAGCACCCGGACGCTGGAAGGATCGGCCGGATTCTTTGTTGCCGGGTTAATCTTCACCTGGCTGGCGCTGTGGATAATGCCCGGCATGCCTGACATTTCCCCTTGCAGGCGGTGCTGCCCGCTTTGCTGATCATGGTTGTGACCACCGTCATTGAGGCGGTTTCCATCTGGGGCCTGGACAATCTGACCATCACTGCGGCCGCGATTATTATCCTGTCGCTTTGGCCGTTTGCCTGAGCCGCTACCAGCCCTCAGCGCCAACCAGTGGTACAAACGCCACCGGGCCGAGGTTTTTCTCCACATACGCTGCTTCGTCCGTGCGGGTTAGCAGTATCAGGTGCTGCTGGCGATGCTTGCGCCCAACGGGCATGATCAATCGCCCGCCTACCACCAGTTGCTCCCGCAATGTTTGTGGAATCACCGGCCCGCCGGCGGCTACGATGATGGCGTCGTAGGGTGCATGGTCGGGCCATCCCTTCGTACCGTCCCCTTGCCGGATATGCACATTCTCGTAGTCGCCGGAAGACAGTCGTTCCCGGGCGTACGTTGCCAGTTGTTTGTGTCGTTCGATGGTGTAGACCGTGTCTACAATGTGGCTGAGGACGGCCGCTGCATAGCCGGACCCCGTCCCGACTTCCAGCACGCGGTCATTCGGCTTAAGCGTCCAAAGCCTCCAGCATGTAGGCCACCACATATGGTTGGGAGATAGTCTGCTGTTTGGGGATAGGTAGGGGCGAATCTTCGTAGGCCAGATCGTGATGGGCCTGGGGAACGAATAACTCGCGCGGCACAGTCCGCATGGCTTCCAGAATGGCCGGGTTGGTGATGCCCCGCCCCGCGATCTGTTCGCGAACCATACGCTGGCGCTGCTCGATAAAAGGATCACCCCTCTGCGGGTCGCTGGATTGTTCGCCCATTGACAATTGATACCATCAGCGAGGACGGTCTGCAAACGGGCTTGGTCCTGGACCAACACCGCCAAATTTGCGGCTCGTTAATGGTCGTTCATTTCGAGTCCGGTAGTATAATCGGGCTGCTACCTGATTCCCTCACGGAAAGTATTACATGGGCTTGTTGATCCAATCGTTTAATTTTGTCAAGGAAGCTTTGAACCGCGTGATCGGTGTCTTTGACTTTGTCGTCAGCCTGTTTGGAATTTGGCCGGCCAAGAAGCTGCGCGTGCGTATTGTAATCCTGCGGGATGAACGGGGTTTGCCCGTCATGGACGAACCGGCCGCCCAACGCGCCTTTGATGAAACGGCTCGCATCCTGGGGCGTGCGGCGCAAGTGGAGATGGTTCCGGTCGGCTGGCGCGTTGTCACCGCACCCCATGGCGCACCGACGGCCGCTCTGGACGTTCGTTGCACCGACGGTGCATGGTCGGATGATTTGGGTGAAGCGGGTAGCTTCTATCGCAGCATCATGGCTAAGACAGCGGTCGGCACGATCGTCGGCTACGGCGCGCCGGTGACTGTGTTTGTGGTGCGCTCCATTTCCGACAAGAACGGCTGCTCGCTGGGGATGCTGACGGATTATGTGACTGTTGAAGCCAGGGAAGCGTTGCGGACGCGCGGCCTGATTGCCCACGAGATCGCCCATGCCTGCGGTCTGCTCCATTCTCAGGACAAGGCCAATATCATGTACCCCACCGGCCCCGGCGCGACGATGTCCCGCTTCCAAACGGCCGTCTTCCGCAATTCACGTCATGTGACCTATTGGTAAACAGATTCTATCTGCCCTCCCGGAGATTCACCGATGAGTAAAACCTATGGTAGCCAGAGCATGGTTGCCCCGCTGCAAACAGTGTTGGTCCGGCGGCCGGATGCTGCCTTTGGCGAGGCTGACCCGATCCTGTGGCACTATGTTGACCAGCCTTACCTGCCGCTGGCCCAGCAGGAGCACGATGCCTTTGTCAATACCCTGCTTGGTCTGGGGATAGAAGTCGTCTACCATGACGTCCCCTTGCCGGACCACGCCGATGCCATTTTTGTTCACGATCCCGTGCTGGTCACCGATCGCGGGGCGATCATTTTACGTATGGGCAAGCGGCTGCGTGAAGGGGAAGAAGAGGCCATGGCGGCCATGCTGCGCCGGCTTGATGTCCCCATCCATTACACGCTTCACGGATCGGCACGTGCCGAGGGGGGTGATCTGCTTTGGCTGGACGAACAGACACTGGCCGTGGGGCAGGGATTTCGGACCAACGCCGCCGGGTTTGCCCAACTGGCTGAGGCCCTGGAAGGCAGCGGCGTGGAGCTGGTGCCGGTGCAGTTGCCCTACTACGAAGGACCAGACGCCTGTCTGCACCTCATGTCACTCATCAGCATGGTGGATGGTGATCTGGCCGTGATCTACCGGCCGCTTCTGCCGGTGCCTTTCTACCGATTGCTGGTAGACCGGGGCATTGAACTGATTGACGTGTCCGACGAGGAATTTATGACGATGGGCACGAATGTTCTGGCTATGGCTCCCCGTCAATGCCTATTGCTCGACCACAATGTGGAGACAATTCACAAGTTGCGTGAGGCGGGTTGCGACGTGTGGACCTATCGCGGGGATGAGATGTCGCTCAAGGCCGAAGGCGGCGCGACCTGTCTCACCCGGCCGATCCTGCGCGCTTAACCCCGGAAGTCAGGAGGCCTGAATATGCCACGTATACGCGACCTGGGTATTTATGACAGCGAGCTGTTGCCCGGCCCCCACAACGCTATTACGGATGTGGACGGCGTGGCCGTTGGGCACTTCACGCTGATTTCCGGGGACCCCAACCCTGATGATCCCGCATGGCAGGCCGGTAGCGGCCCCTTTCGTACCGGGGTGACGATTATTCTCCCCCACCGGGACAATCTCTATGAGGAGAAGGTCAGCGCCGCTGTCCATACGATTAACGGCTTCGGCAAGGTCACCGGGTTCGAGCAAGTCCGTGAGTTGGGTCATATCGAAACGCCGATTGCCTTGACTGGCACCATGAACGTCCCCCGCGTGGCTGATGCGTTGATCACCCTGGCTTTGGAAACCAGTCCCCATATTGGGCTGGGCTTCGCTGATAGCGGCTGGAAAGGATACGCCAGCATCAACCCCGTCGTCGGCGAGACGAGCGACGGCTATCTGAGCGATATGCAGGCTCGTCCCATAGGGCTGGAGGAGGTACGAGCTGCGCTGAATGCGGCCGATTCAGGGCCGGTGGCGGAAGGTGCTGTCGGGGCCGGAACCGGGACCAGTTGCTATGGCTGGAAAGGCGGTATCGGTACTGCGTCACGCGTCTTACCGGAACGGGCCGGTGGATTTACGATCGGCGCGCTGGTTCAGAGTAACTTCGGCCGGGCCGAGGAACTGACTGTCAGCGGCGTACCGGTCGGTCGTGTGCTTCGTCCACCGACCGGTCCACAGCCGGACAACGCCCCCGGACGGCCGGAGGAACGGGGCAGTTCCATCATGATTATCCTGGCGACCGATGCCCCACTGGACAGCCGCCAACTCGGCCGGTTGTGCCACCGCGCTGCGTTCGGCCTGGCACGCACGGGCAGCACCTGTCATGGTGGCAGCGGTGACTTTGTGATTACTTTCAGCACCGCCCGCCGCATCCCCGACCGACCGGCCGAATTGTTGGTGGAACAGCCGGTATTTTACGAGCAGCCGGTCATGAGCGCCCTATCCCTGGCGGTGATCGAGTCCGTCGAGGAAGCCATTTACAACAGCCTGTTGATGGCGGAAACGGTGATCGGCCGTCAGGGTCATGTCCGGTACGGCCTCCCGGCCGATAAGGTCGCGGAGATTGTCCGGGCCGCCAGGCCATGACCACTCTGGACGATCTGCTTGACTATATCTTCGAAGGGCAACAGCCTCCGTTTTATCCTGAGTTTGAGGATTGGGTTCGTGATTCGCGGCGCTACCGGGCCTTTGCCACGACCTATCGAGACAAGATTCGGGCCAAGCTGCGCAACATTCGTGATGAAGACAGCCTGAATGATTTGCGCGCGGAGCTGGAAACGGCCGCGCTGCTCCTTCGGGACAAGCAGTTTGCGCTTGAGTATGAGAAGCATGCGGCCGCCAAGCAGCGCAGCCCCGATTTTACAGTTACCTACAAAACTCACACTCCGTTCAACGTAGAAGTTCGCCGGATTCGCAGTCTCGAACTGGGTGATGATGACGGCGTGGCCTATTCATCCAAATTGATGACTGTTCTCTGTGACAAGGTAGGGCAGACGGCGCCAGGCATTATCAATCTTCTCTGGCTGGTGGCTGATGACCGAATGGGTGAAGATGATCTGCTTCAGGCGGTGACAGCCCTCCGCCAACTGGCCGAGCGCAAGGACGAAGAATTCTTCACGCGACGGGGTTTCAAGAACTCGGCCGATTTCCTCAAGCAGTATCGCCAGCTCAGCGGGATTGTTATTCCCCAGTCCGGGGAGGACATCCTCTGGCTGAATCCTATCGCCCGCCACGCAGTTCCAACGGGTATTGTTGCCGCGTTGCATCGGCTGGACACCGGCTAAACTGCTCATAGATTGCTGCAAAAAATAACCTGCCCCTTAAGTTAATTGATGTTGTCATAGGGGTTTGTTTTTATGCGCATCGTGCCTATAATCATTTGTGAAACACTATTTCATAATATGAACCGCAATGTGAGCCCAAGTGCGAATTGACCTCAAGGAGTGAAACACAATGTCCAAGAACGGCAGCAAGCCCTTAACCGACAAGGTTTATACCCGTGCCCCTTACTGGGACGATGTTCCCGATGAGAAGTGGATGGATTGGCGCTGGCAGATGTCCCACCGCCTCAATTCGGTTGAGGAGTTGGGTAAGGTTATTAACCTGACGGAATCTGAGAGGAAGGCGCTGAGCAGCAACGGCTTGTTCCGGGTGGATATTACGCCCTACTTCGCCAGTCTGATCGATCCCGATGATCCCAACTGCCCCGTTCGCAAGCAGGTGATCCCCACCGATCGGGAGATGGTCCCCTTCCAATCCATGATGGAAGATTCGCTGGCCGAGGACAAACACTCGCCGGTGCCCGGCCTGGTCCATCGTTACCCCGACCGCGTGCTGATGCTGGTTACCACGCAATGCGCCAGCTACTGCCGGTACTGCACACGTAGCCGTATCGTCGGCGATCCCACCCAAACCTTTAGCCGCGCCGAGTTCGACGCCCAGATTGAGTACATCGAAAACACGCCGCAAATCCGCGACGTTTTGCTGTCCGGTGGGGACCCGATGGTCCTGGCACCCAAGCTGCTGGACATGATCCTGAGCCGGTTGCGGGCGATTCCCCATCTTGAGATTATCCGTATCGGCTCACGGGTGCCGGTCTTTCTGCCCATGCGTGTGACGGAAGAGTTCTGTGACATGCTGGAGAAGTATCATCCCCTGTGGCTGAATATCCATGTCAATTCGCCCAAGGAGATCACACCCGAACTGGCGGCGGCGGCCGATCGCCTGACGCGGGCCGGGGTGCCGCTGGGTAACCAAAGTGTGTTGCTGGCTGGAGTCAACGATTCAGTCACTATCCAGCGCAAGCTGGTCCACGAACTGGTGAAGATTCGCGTGCGGCCGTATTACCTGTACCAGTGTGATCTGGTCGAGGGATCGGGCCATTTGCGGACCACCGTCAGCAAGGGTATTGAGATCATCGAAGGGTTGCGCGGCCATACATCCGGCTACGCGGTGCCGACCTATGTCGTGGACGCACCCGGCGGTGGTGGCAAGATTCCGGTCATGCCCAATTACGTGCTGTCGCAGGCGCCGGGCAAGGTGGTCCTGCGTAACTTCGAGGGCTTTATCACGACTTATACCGAGCCACTGGATTACGATCCGTTTGAGATCAAGGATCAGGAAGCCCTCATCCCGCCACGGCCGGAACCGGGTCAGGAAGGTGTTTTGGCCCTGCTTGAAGGCGACAAGATGTCCATTGAGCCGGATGGTTTCTCCGAGGTCCACCAGCGCGGCGGGGCAGAGCACCGGCTGCGCAGTGGTGAAATCAAGCAGAAATGGCAGCCGTTGGGTGTGGGTTCCATTGAGATCCATAAGCCCCGCGAACGTCTTTCTTCCGGGAAGCAAAGCGCTGAGTCTGAGCAGGATGAATAGACAGGACCTGACGAATCGTCATGGGCGATAAAGAGGCGTATCCCGGCACCCAGTCGGTCCAGCGCGCCATTTCCCTGCTGAAGGCGTTTGACGATGTGAATCCCGCCTGGGGATTGTCTGACCTGTCGCGCGAGATGGGGTTGAACAAAACCACCGTCTTCCGCCTGATGTCGGCGTTGGAGCAGGAGGGCATGGTGGCCCGCGCGCAGGATGGCGAAAGTTACATTCTGGGGCCGGAGATCGTTGTCATGGGCGGCCGGGCCTTGCGCAGCAACAATCTGCGTACGGTAGCCCGGCCGGAGTTGGAACTGCTGGCCGAGGGTACCAACGAGACGGCCTCGCTGGAGATCCTCTCCGAGCGTGAGATGCTGGTCATTGACGAGATCGTCGGCGGGCACCTGATGAGTGGTGTGCCGTCACTGGGCAGCCGCTGGCCGCTTCATGCTTCGTCTACCGGGCTGGCGATGTTGGCCTTTTTACCGGACGAAACGGCCGATACCCTGCTGCCGTCCTCACTGGTGCCGGTAACGCTATCCACGGCGATCAACCACGCGGACCTTCGCCGGGAACTGGCGGCAACGCAGGCACGCGGCTACAGCATTGCCGATGAAACGTTGGAAGTGGGGCTGATTGCCATAGCAGCCCCGGTATACAATCACGATGGTCAGGTTGTGGCGACGGTCAGCGTGGCCGGGCCCAAAGTACGTATTACTCCGGCGCGCGTACCGGAGATCGGGAGACAGCTACTAGATGCGGCCGGCCGCATATCGGCGCAACTTGGCTACCGCCGCCAGACGTCTCCGGTCACTATAGAGAGCATATCATATGGCTACACTGATTGATCTCAGCCACACGGTTGAAGCCGGTATGATCACCTACAAGGGGTTACCGGCTCCCATCATTTGTGATTACCTCAGCCGGGAGGCGTCGCGCGAACACTATGCTCCCGGCGTGGAATTCCATATCGGCCGCCTTGACATGGTTGCCAATACCGGCACCTATGTGGATTCTCCATTCCACCGTTACCCGGACGGCAAAGACCTGTCCGAGTTACCGCTAACCTCTGGCGAATTTGGAAGCGGTGATTGTTCGCGTTCCACCGGATCACCAGGCTGTCGATGTTGAGGCTTTCGATCAACTGGATGTCAATGGGAAGGCTATCCTGGTTCATACCGGTTGGTCGCGTCACTGGCGGACTGACCAATATTTTGAGGACCATCCGTTCCTGACCGGCGAAGCGGCCAAACTGTTACGTGATCGCGGCGCGGCGCTGGTCGGTATTGACTCGTACAATATTGACGATACGTCCGGCGGACAGCGACCGGTTCATTCCACACTGCTGGCGGCCGATATTCCCATTGCCGAACACCTTACCGGGTTTGATCAGCTGCCGGAGAGTGGCTTCCGGTTCTTTGCCGTGCCGGTCAAGGTGAAGGCATTCGGCACCTTCCCGGTCCGCGCGTTTGCTCTAATTCCCTGAGATGGTTAAAACCCTGCCCTATGGAGCGCATTGCCATTGTCGGCACAACAGGGTCGGGAAAAAGTACGCTGGCTGAAAGCGCGGCCGCGCGGCTGGCTGCCGGTATGTAGACCTGGATGCCCTGAACTGGGGGGCGGACTGGACGGAAGCGCCGCTGGATGTTTTCCGGGATCGGGCAGCTACAGCCCTGGCCGATGATACCTGGACCTGTGCCGGAAACTATCGCCGGTTACGGGATATCGTCTGGGGCCGGGCGGATACGCTGATCTGGCTGGACTATCCGCTGCCGCTGGTTCTGGGACGCTTGTGGCGGCGCACTCTCCGGCGGGTGGTCACACAGGAAGAGCTTTGGGGCGGCAACCGCGAGAGTATACGTAACCAGCTAGGGTCCGAGTCGCTATTCCTGTATGCCGTGCGGACCCACAAAAGCCGCCGCGAAGAGTTCCCCTCGTACCTGGCGCAGCCCGAATATGATCATCTGCATCTATACCGCTTTCGACAACCAACCCAGACTGAGCAATGGCTCCAGTCGTTGCCGAACCTTGCCGAGGTCGGCACACCGTAAAATATACCAATGACCACAAACATTTTACCGGTACATTTTGAACACCCTCTGTCAGCCGATGAACGCACCCATTTGATAGCTGCCCTGGAACCCGACGTAGCGGTTACGGAAGGCCCGGCGTTGCCGGACCCGGCTGTGTACCGGGTACTGGTTGCCGGACGGCCGTCACGGGCGGCGCTGGAAGCCAGCCCTTATTTGGAGAGGGTGATCATCCCCTGGGCCGGGCTGCCGGAAGAAACACGGCTAATCATGCCTGACTTCCCCCATATAAGCATTCACAACCTGCACCATAACGCGGCCCCCGTGGCCGAACTGACATTGATGCTGTTACTGGCGGCGGCCAAGTTTACCCTGCGCTATGACGCGGCCCTGCGGTCCGGCGACTGGCGCATCCGCTATGATCGACCCGGTCCCTCGGTCTTGCTGGAAGGCCGGACGGCGTTGATTCTGGGTTATGGCGCTATCGGCCGTCGCGTGGCTCGTGCCTGTCGGACATTGGGTATGCGTGTTTTGGCGACGCGACGACAGGTTGAACAGCCCTATGTGGAGGAGGATGCAGCGATTTATCCGGCTTCGGCGCTACCGGTACTGCTCCCTCAGGCCAATGCGCTGATTATCTGCCTGCCGCTGACCCCGGAGACCGATGGTCTTATCGGCCCGGCCGAGCTGGCGCTCCTGCCACCGAAGGCGGTGTTGGTTAATATCGGCCGTGGCCGGATTGTGGATGAAAAAGCCCTGTATGAAGCGCTCCAAACCGGCCGGCTGCATGCTGCCGGGATTGATGTCTGGTACAGCTACCCGCCGGATGAATCGTCACGGGCGCATCACCGGCCGTCAGCGTACCCGTTTCACGAGTTGGACAATATTGTCATGAGTCCTCATCGGGGTGGGGCGGCCGACGAAACAGCGCGACTGCGAATGACTGCCCTGGCGGAACTGTTAAACGCCGCAGCGCATGGCAAGCCGATCCCCAATCGCGTAGATTTGAATGTCGGCTATTAGGTCAATCACTGAACTCCGGCTTAGTGCCGGCAGTGGGTGATTGAGCAGGATGTTGGCATCTGTTACAATATGTCAACATCGGCCGGTGTTTGTGTTGGCGACTACTCCCGTTCCATCGTGCCGAGTGTGAGACCTATGAAAACCCTATCAGTGTGGTTACTCCTGGTCCTGACGATGCTGGCCCTCACGGGTTGTGAAACTGTTGATTATCTGGATGCAGCCGGACCGGCCGACGCGGCCATCGCCGATATTGTTCTCAGCAGTACCGACTTTGTGGCCCAGACGGCCGAAGGTATGACCGTCACCGAGGACGGACTGTCCCAGGAATCGATCGTGACCAGCGGCATTTTCGTTTCCCAACCGCTGGAAGCCCCGATTGATTTTAACGCCGTTGTCCCGCAGTGGATCCAGGATCTGCCCGATGCGGCGGCCATGGAACTGCAATTGCGAACCAGCGCCGACGGCCGAACGTGGGGACCCTGGTATCATGTTCATGCCCAGATAGATTGGATGCGCGAAGGCGATCCTGATACGGTGGGCGAGATGATCCTGGTTCCCAGTGAAGATGAAACCCACCGTTTCGTCCAGTACATGATCACCAGCGAAGGGGCCGGCCTGGCATCTCCCCCGCAACTGCGCGAACTGCGTTTCACATTCATTGACTCCACACAGGGGCCAACGGCCGAAAGCCTGATGGCCCGGCAGGAAGCGCTGGAATCCCTGGCTGGAGAATCAGAAGAAAGCCTCACCGGGACAACCGACGGTTTCCCCAAACCGTTTGTGGTTAGCCGATCGGTTTGGTGCCAGCATCCTGACTGTGTTTATAGCGACGGTCTGGAATACTCACCCGTCACCCATTTGATCGTCCACCATACCGTATCAAGCAATACCAGCACCAACTGGGCTGCCGTTGTCCGCGCCATCTGGAACTTCCACACCTACAGCCGTGGCTGGGGCGACATCGGCTATAACTATCTGGTGGATCCCGATGGGGTGATCTACGAAGGTCACTTTGGCGGGGATGATGTGGTCGGTACCCACGCTTCCGGTGCAAACGCAGGAACGATGGCTGTGGCTCTGATCGGCACCTTTACGGATCCTGAGGATAACCCGCCGGGGATTATCCCGCCGTCGCCGATGGTGGATTCGGCCGTGAACCTGCTGTCGTGGAAAGCCGACCAGCGTGACATCAACGTGTTTGACGCCAGTGATACCCTGCCCAATATTGACTGGGGGCTGCCGAACCTTATGGGCCATCGGGACGTCTATGGCACAACGGAGTGCCCCGGCGATCAGGCTCACCGGCTGTTGCCGTCCATGCGCGAGCGCGTGGCCCAGAATATCGGTCTGGTTGATAACAATATCTACGTCGATGAGCTGAGTACCGGCTTTACCAGCAGTAACAGCAACTGGCTGGTGCCGCCCTACCAGTGCGGCTACGATTTGCACGCCTTTTACACCTGGTCTACCGATGATCCGGCCGACAGCAGTAACTGGGGCGAATGGCGGCCGTCTGTTCCGGCAACGGGACGCTATGCTATAGATGCCTATGTGCCCTACTGCCGCACCGGCCGTTCCGAAACCAGCGGTGCAACATACACCGTAACCCATGCTGATGGTGTGACTGATGTGACCGTGGATCAGAATGCCCAAGTGGGCCTTTGGATTCCTTTGGGCGAGTACAATTTGAATGCAGGGAACTCAACGGTTATTCGTTTGACGGACCTCTCGACAACAGATTCGGGGTTGGGGGTCTGGTTTGATGCCCTGCGTCTTCGTCCGCTGGATGCCCTGCCGACGCCGGAGATCAGCAATGTGGATCCCAGGCAGGATGACTGGCAGAACCAGCGTGTGATTAATTTTGACTGGCAGATTATCAATCCGGAGGCTGTTACCCAAACGCGGTTGCAGGTTTCGTCGGACGAAAACTTTACAACCCTGGTTACAGATCAGAGTTGGCCGGGAGCTGTAAGTTCAACCTCAGTCGATTTCAATACGGATTATCCGGAATTATTCTGGCGTGTATCGGTGGACTGGACCGGCGGCGCACCGGTCGTTGGACCAAGCGGCCGCATGAGGCTGGACGCTACACCACCTGATTCGAGCATCCTGCAACCGCAGTATGTCTATTGGACACGTTCCTTCCGGTTGAATTGGTCCGGGCAGGATGCACTGTCCGGTATCGTTGCTTATAATGTGGACTTTCGTCCGGAAGGCGAGAACTGGGTTCGCTGGCTATCTAATACAACCTTGACCGGTGCCAATTTCATTGCTCCGGACCCCTCGCGGGTTTATGAGTTTAGAAGCCAGGCCATTGATGTAGCCGGAAATATTGAGCCCGTGACTGACACGGCCGATGTGGCTACGACGCAGGCGATTCGGCTGGGCAATAGCCTGTTGCTGCCGATGGCAACCGTGCCCTAGGATCACAACAATCCTTGCCGGAACAACTGAATGCGGAGTACAGCATGAACGAAGTCGAACATGTTGATGTTTTAATTGTGGGAACGGGGCCGTCCGGTTCGTCTACAGCCCTGCATCTGATCAAGGCTGATCCCTCATGGGCCGGCCGTATCACGATGGTAGACAAGGCCGTCCATCCGCGCGAGAAGTTGTGCGGTGGTGGAATTACTCACATGGGTCAGAATATCCTGGCTAACCTGGGCTTGCCCATGGAGCCGAAAAGTTTCCCGGTCAGGGAAGTGCGGCTCGTCTACCATGACAAGACGTACTCGTTTTTCGGTGATCCGGCTTTTCGCATTGTCCGGCGTGACGAGTTTGACCACTGGCTGGTGAAAACGGTCGAACAACTTGGCGTGCGCGTGCGGCAGGGCGAGGCTGTGACCGGTATTACGCCGCATGATAACTATGTGGAAGTGGTCACCGAGCGCGCGGTCTTCCACGCCAAGGTCGTTGTGGCGGCGGATGGGTCGCGGAGCTTCATTCGCCGCAAACTCAAGTGGGATGATGACTCCGGTGTGGCTCGTCTGATCGAAGTCCTGACCCCGGAGAATCCCAACGTTGAACCGGAATTTCAGGAAGGGGTAGCCATCTTCGACTTTACGCCGATGGATGAGGGATTGCAGGGCTACTACTGGGATTTTCCCAGCTACGTGAAGGGTGAGGCCTTTATGAACCGGGGCGTGTTCGACAGCCGGATGCGGCCGGAAAAGCCCAAGGCCAACCTGAAGGAAGTGCTCAGCGAGTCCATGGCTGAGCGCGACCGTTCCATGGACGACTACACACTCAAGGGGCATCCGATTCATTGGTGGGACACGCAGGCGAAGTTTGCGCAACCTCATATCCTGCTGGTCGGCGACGCGGCCGGTGTGGACCCGCTATTTGGCGAAGGGATTTCCTTTGCCCTGGGATATGGTGAGGTGGCTGCGGCCGAGATTGTCGAATCGTTTGCCGCCGATGACCTTAGCTTTAGCGATTACCCGGAACGTGTTCGCACCCACTCCCTGTTTCGGCAGCTACGTTTGCGGACCTGGGCGGCGAATTACGCCTATCTCTTGAATTATCCCTGGGTTGTGAACATCGGCTGGCGGATTATGCGTGTTGTGTTGCAAT
This sequence comes from Chloroflexota bacterium, assembly GCA_041390945.1. Lineage (GTDB taxonomy): Bacteria > Chloroflexota > Anaerolineae > Promineifilales > Promineifilaceae > Promineifilum. The sequence continues at coordinate 142,806 of JAWKOY010000016.1, read as the reverse complement.
TGACTCCCTGGCGAAACCGGGATTACGTGCCAACGAAGGAACCGCAGTTCCGGCTGACTGATATCGCCTCCTCCACCTGAACATACCCAACATTGTCTGCGCCGGATGGGAAGGATTGGGTTGAGTAGATCGGTATGACAGCAGCTTCCCAAGCTGCTGTCATGGGCCGGCGAGTCAATTCAGCCCATGGTGTCCTGACGCAATCTACCCGTTGTCGATTTTGAAACTGTAACCGATCCCGCGTTCGGCGATGATGTAAGTCGGCCGGTCGTGGTCTTTCTCGATCTTGCGCCGCAGCCGGTGGACGTGGACGTGCAGGCGATCCTCTTGCGCTTTCTGCATGGGCCAAATCCGGTTGAGCAAAAAGTCTGTGGTGACGATGCGTCCGGCATTACGTACCAGGATATACAGTAGTTTGGTTTCGGTCGGCGTCAGGGAGATGACTTCCCCATCCACAGTTGCCTCGCGCAAGGGAAAATTGACGGATAGACGATCATCAATCCGGGTGACTGAATCCAGCGTATACGTGTAATCATCCATCCGGGCCAGGACTCGGCGTACCCGCGCTACCAGTTCCGGTGGGTTAAACGGTTTGACGATGTAGTCCTCGGCGTGTTGATCCAGTCCTTCAATGATCGTTTCTTCGGTGGTAACGGCCGTTAACATGATAACCGGCACGTCGCTGAAGTCGTGAAGGACGCGGCAGAACTCAAATCCACTCATCTCCGGCATGTGGAGATCCACGATGATAAGGTGGGGTAGGCCGTGGCGATTAATGAGTTTAAGCGCCTCCGGCCCGGAGATAGCGGTGGATACTTCGTAGCCGGCCTGTTCCAGCGTATGGTTGACAATATGGAGCGTATAGGTGTTGTCATCTACGACCATAATCCGCTGTGTATCGTTTGTATTTTCCAACATAAAGGACCCCGCTTGATGGACAAGTTCGACGGATTCCCTGGGCCAAATGTTGTCCGGGAAAGAACAATGGTAGACCATGTGCAGACGGTTGCCAAGCGACCTCGTTTTGGTGCCTCGTTTCTTTCCTGTGGTATAAAAGCGAAGCATTTCACAATCATTCTCCGCTAATCTTACGAAGAGGAAGAGGAAACGCAGTGCTGTCTGATTGGCAATACATCGCTATTTTTGTAGCACTATCACCAATATTCCCGCTGGCGCCGGTCGTACTCAATAGACTTCTGGGACCGCACCGGCCAAACCCTATCAAGCAGCAGACCTACGAATGCGGCATTGAGACTGTTGGCGATACCTGGGTCCAGTTCAAGGTGCAGTATTACATCTATGCTCTGGTATTCGTTGTCTTTGATGTGGAGGCAGTTTTCCTGTTTCCAATTGCTGCCGCCTTCGGCCAGTTAGACCTGTTTGCCATTGTAGCCACCGCAGTATTTATCGTGTTGTTGGCAGATGGCCTGGTTTACGCGTGGGGGCGCGGGGTCCTGGAGTGGGTTTAGGCCCACACATCCGAAACTTGAAAGCAGGAGACGCTTTGCACCTTCCGGCGTTCAGCGCTGTTTGCTGGACTCTGAAATAGTGGAGACGCGACCGCTATGAACATTTTAGACTTACTAAAGAGCATCATATCACTCGACCTGGGTAATTACATACGTGAAACTTTTGGTACCGGCCCAGGCACCGAGTTTCTCATTGACGTTGGTGGCGTGCTCATCCTGTCCACCTTCTGCTTGCTGATCGTCGTCTTCCTGATCTGGCTGGAGCGTAAGGTCCTGGCCCGTATACAGGATCGTATCGGCCCCAACCGCGTGGGTGGACGCTACGGTTTGTTGCAGACGGTCGCGGACGTCATGAAACTGCTGAGCAAGGAAGTCATCAACCCGGCTGGTGCGGACTGGATTGCCTACAATCTGGCCCCGATACTGATCGTGATGGCGAGCTTGTTGATGTGGGCGGTGTTGCCTTTCGCCCCCGGTGTCTTTGGGGTGAATCTCAATATCGGCGTCTTTTATGTCCTGGCGATCAGCTCGATTTCGGTGATGACGCTGTTGCTGGCCGGCTGGGGATCGAACAATAAGTATGCCCTGTTGGGTGCCTTCCGGGCTGTGGCCCAGCTCGTTAGCTATGAAGTGCCGATGATCCTGGCACTGATCGTGCCCATTATCCTGGCCCGGACCATGTCCACCGTCGGCATCATTGACGCACAGAACATACCATTCCTGTTTTATGCGCCGTTGTCGGCCCTGATTTTCTATATTTCATCGTTGGCTGAAACAGGCCGTACCCCGTTTGACATCTTGGAAGCTGAGTCCGAAATTGTTGCCGGCTTCCATATTGAGTACGGCGGTATGAAGTACGGCATGTTTATGCTGGCCGAGTTTATCGGCGCGCTATTTATGTCTGGCTTCTTCGCCACGCTGTATTTGGGCGGCTACCGTTTCTTCGGGCTGGAGAACTGGGTATCGGCCGATGGCTACACCTACGGCCGCATCATCGGACTGGTAGCCTTTTTCGCCAAGATGTTCGTTGTCTATTTCGTCTTCATGTGGGTTCGCGGTACGCTGCCGCGCCTGCGTGTGGATCAAATCCTCGGCTTTAACTGGAAGGGACTGGTTCCCGTATCTTTGGTGTTGGTGCTGGCCGTTGCCCTGGCCGACAAGCTGATCCCCTCCGGGACGCCGGAAGTCTTGCGAATGCTCATTATGCTCGGCCTGAATGTTTTGATTGCCTGGGCGGCTTTAGAGATATTGCGCCGTCGTGGGCGAGAGATTCGGGATGAGTCTGATGATGTGCCCGGTCATGGTCTGCCGGTTGTTGAAGGTCATGGTCATGAGGCCGGTCACGATGATCATGGGGTGACCCCGGAACCGATGCCGGCTCATTAGACTGATTGAGACTGATTGAATTGCGATTTGCGGCGCGTGTATGACGCAGCAAGTTATCTTCATTATCTTGAGTGTGGTGCTAATCGTGTCGGCCATTTTGGTCGTCACACTGCGTAACCTGTTCCACGCAGCGCTGGCCCTGATGGCGAGCTTCCTGGGGGTGGCCGGTTATTATGTTCTGCTGGAAGCCGGGTTCCTGGGTATGGCCCAACTCCTGGTTTACATTGGTGCCATTTCCATCCTCATTATCTTTGCGGTAATGATGACCCGGCGCTTGATGCAGACCATTGAAACCCCCTTTAACTCCCAGCCGATTGTCGGATTGCTGGGGGCGGGTTTGCTCCTGGTTATCCTGATCGTGGTGATTACCGGTCTTTATTCGGTAACGCCGGGTGCGGAATCGCTTCTGGGTATGGCCCCGCCTGTTGAGCCGGTTATCATCGAGAGCAGCGTTGCCCGGTTGGGACGCGCCTTCGTCAGTGCGGATGGTTTCCTCTTGCCATTCATTCTTATTTCAATCCTGCTTCTGGCGGCCCTGGTTGGTTCGATTTATATCGCCTGGCCGAAGCATGAGGAGGAAAACTCATGATCCCGCTTTCCTGGTACCTGATCGTGAGCGCAATCCTGTTTTGTATCGGACTCTACGGAGTCCTGTCACGGCGTAACGCCATCGCCATCCTGATGGGTGTGGAGTTGATGCTAAACGCTGTGAATATCAACCTGGTGGCATTCTGGCGCTACCTGACGCCCGACCGGTCCATTGGGTTGGCCTGGGCAACGTTTGTATTGTCGGTTGCCGCGGCCGAAGCGGCCGTCGGCCTGGCTATGATCATTACTGTTTACCGGCGACGTGATTCGGTTGTCGCGGAAGAACTGGACTTGATGAAGAACTAAGCGCCGGCCATATTTTGCCAGAGCGACTTCATGTCTGAACGAGACTGCCTATGAGCGAGCAGATTTTAACTATCATGACGTGGCTGATTCCAGCCGTGCCATTGTTGGTATTTTTCATTATCGCCCTCTTTGCCTATCGCAGCCGAACGCTGAGTTGGGTTCTGGCCTGGATTGGGGTTATCAGTTCGCTGATTATGAGCTGGATTGTGGCCCTTAATGTTCTGGGTGTGGGCGTTCATGAACTGGAAGAACACCCTGTTCAAATTGCCAGTTCTATTAACTGGTTGCCGATTGGCAATTTCTTTGATGGAACCTGGCTAAAAATGGGTGTAGCGGTTGACCCACTGGGCGCTGTGATGCTGATGATGGTTTCCTTCGCTGTTACCATGATCTTTGTTTATAGCGTTGGCTACCATAACTGGGGTCACGGGTTGGGTACCCACAAGGGCGAGCCGCAGCACGATATGACGGAGGAGCCGCTGCTGTCACGCTTCTTCGGGTATATGTCGCTATTCGCCGGGGCTATGTTGCTCCTGGTTGTGGCCGATAACCTGCTTCTCCTCTTTATTGGTTGGGAGTTGATGGGCTTCTGCTCCTATTCGCTGATTGGTTTCTGGTACGCACGCAACTACCCACCGGACATGGAAATCCCCCACATACCGCCTCGCCAGGCTGGTGTGAAGGCGTTCATGACCACGCGTATAGCTGACGTCGTTATGCTGCTGGGTATTGTCTTCTTCTGGTGGGCCTTTGGGACAATGAACTTTGCCGATGCCTTTACCCCGGAGAAGTTTGAGATGGTTATCAACCTTATCGGCTTTGGCGGGTTGGCGGCAATGACCTTGATGCTCTTCACCGGCACGGTCGGTAAATCCGCGCAATGGCCGCTTCACGTCTGGTTGCCCGACGCGATGGAAGGCCCGACACCGGTTAGCGCAGTCATCCATGCGGCAGCGATGGTCTCGGCTGGTATCTTCATGTTACTCCGCATTTTCCTGTTGATTGCGGTGACGATAGAGGGCAACCCCACGACCGGACTGGTAATTGCCGGCATTGGCGCGTTTACAGCGATTATGGCGGCGACGATTGCCGTAGCGCAGTATGATGTAAAAGCCGTGCTGGCCTATTCAACCATTTCGCAGCTTGGCTATATGGTAGCGGCCATCGGCCTTGGCGCCTATACGGCGGCTGCATTTCACCTGATCACCCACGCCTTCTTCAAGGCGCTGTTGTTCCTGGCTTCCGGTTCTGTGATTCACGGTATGGAGCATGGCGCGATACATGAACATGACCACCACTCCGACCCACAGGATATGCGCAACATGGGTGGTCTCAGACACAAAATGCCTATTACGTTCTGGACCTTCCTGATCGGTGGTATGTCCCCGTCCGGGTTGCCGCCAATAACGGCCGGCTTCGGTCCAAGGACGAGATCTTTGCCGATGCCTGGTATCAATGGTCCGCAGATGGTAAGGCGCTGGCTCTGATTGTGCTGATTGTGCTGGCGGTGGCCGCCTTCCTGACGGCGTTTTACACAATGCGTCAGATCAGCCTGACTTTCTCGGCAAGCCGCGCACTGGTATGGCGGAACATGCCCATGAGAGCAACGCTTTCATGACGGTACCGCTAGTTCTGCTCTCTATCCTTGCGGTGGCTGTGGGCTGGTTGGGCATTTCGGATGAATTTCTGGGTACGGAAGGATTATTTACCAATCACTTCCACCATTATGTTGGGGCTACCCAGTTTGAACTCTTCCACGAGTTACACAATCTGGATCTCATCGCTCATGAGATTGAGGGTTTGCCGTGGTCCTGGTGGCCGCTGATTATCTCGCTGGTTGTGGCGCTCGGCGGCTTATTCGTTGGCTGGCTGATCTACGCCTGCCGTCCGTTGAAAGAAGGCCAGACAGACCCGTTGGTGGCACCTCTGGGCCCGATTCATACCTTCCTGAACCACAAATGGTATTGGGATGAACTGCATACGACCGTGTATTTGTACAGCCGACCGTTGGTTCTCGGAGCGTTACTACGAGGTGGTGGACAAGGGCATTATTGACGGCATTCTCCACGCCATTGCCAGAGCCTTCTATTGGCTGGGCGGTGTTGCCAAGCGCTTTGAGGAAGTGGTCGTTAGCGGCGGTGTGGACTGGATCAAGGATCAATTTCTCAGAATTGTCGAAGAATTCCGCCATCTGCAAACAGGACGGGTGCAAGAGTATGCGCTCATCTCAGTATTCATCGCCGGTGCGCTGGCGATTGTCATCCTGTTGATAAACAGTGGCTGGCTAGCCAACATTTTCTAGGATTGGCTTCCGGCTTCAACTGGCGACAAAACTATGGACGTCATTCTCGATAACCTTCACCCTTACGATATTCTTTCCGCTGGTGGCGGCGGTGATCCTTTTCGTCATGCCCGATGATGCGCGCCTGACGATTAAACGGCTTGCCCTCGTCTTTAGCCTGGTGCCGCTCATCCTGGTGCTGCTCATGTGGTTTAACTACGACCGCGTGGATGCCGGCATCCAGTATGAGGTGATGCTGGACTGGTTCCCCCTCATTAACTCCAGTTTCCACTTGGGGTTGGACGGTATCAGTCTGTCCATGGTGCTGCTGACGGCTATTTTGACTCCCCTGGCGGTTCTGGCCTCCTTTGAGATTGAGGACAACGTTCGCACCTATATGGCCCTGTTTATGCTTATGGAAATGGCTATGCTGGGGCTGTTTGCGGCGTTGGACCTGATTATCTTCTTCATCTTCTGGGAGTTCAGTCTGGGCCGATGTACTTCCTCATCAAGCTATGGGGCGGACAGGACCGGGAATACGCTTCCTTCAAGTTCTTTATCTACACGATGGCCGGCAGCCTGGGTCTGTTACTGGCAATTCAGGTTATCGGCTGGTCCATGGGGACATTCGATATCCCGCAGTTGATGCAGACCTTTGTCAACTATCCGGCCGGAACGAAGCTGCCGGTGACCGGTGTGTCTGTAGATACCGTCAAGACCATCGGCTACCGGGCTTTCCTTGTGGCGTTTGCCATCAAGGTGCCCATCTGGCCCTTCCATACATGGCTGCCCGATGCCCACACCCAGGCGCCGACCGCCGGGTCCATGATCCTGGCCGGTGTGCTGTTGAAGCTCGGTGCATATGGGTTCCTGCGGATTGGTCATTCCTCTGTTCCCGGAACAGTCACACCTGACGGCCGGAATTCTGGCAACGCTGGGTATGTTGAGTATTGTCCTGGGGCCTATGCCGCGTTTGCCCAATGGGACTTCAAACGGTTGGTGGCCTACTCGTCCATTAACCATATGGGGTTTGTGGTATTGGGTATCGCTGTGGCGGCCTTTGCCTACGGTCTGAACGGCCGGAGCGACGGCCTGACGCTGAACGCCGTCATTGCCACCAACGGCGCGGTAATGCAGATGTTTAATCACGGGTTGTCGGCGGCCGGGATGTTCTTCCTTGTCGGGGTTATTTACGGCCGAACCCATACCCGCGATCTGGAGGCAAGTACGGCGGTATTTGGACGGTCCTGCCGATCTTCGGCATGATCCTCATCTTTACCAGCATGGCATCGCTGGGGTTGCCGGGGTTGAATGGCTTTGTCGGCGAGTTCATGGTGGCTCGCGGCGCATGGAATGTATTCACCCTTCAACTTGTGATATCCATGTTGGGTTTGCTGATGACCGGTGCCTATATCCTCAAGGGTATCGGCGAGACATTGCATGGCCCGCTGAAGCCGGAGTGGGCCGCCTGAAAGAAATGACATTCCGCGAACATCTGGTTATCTGGCCGCTGATGATCCTGATCCTTTCGTTAGGTATCTGGCCGCAGTGGTTGTTGGCAATTATTAACGACACTGTGACAAGCGATCTTCGGTTAGTCCTACCTGATAAGCTGGACGGAAACTATGGATTTCCTGTATCTGACCATCATTACCCTATCACCGATATTATTCGCGGTGATCATCCTGCTCTTGCCCAAGAGTCGTGGCGAAGATGCCCGTATGTTGGCGCTGGCAGCCATGCTCATCGGCCCGGTCTTATCGGCATATGTTTATTATGCGTATCGCATGAACCTGCCCCCGGATGGGACGCCCTGGGCGGATACGCTCATGTTCGTGGAAGAACATGGGTGGGTCCCCAGTATCGGCCTTAATTACATCGTTGGGGTAGACGGCATGAGTGCGACGATGGTGCTCCTGACGGCCATTGTCGGTCTTGGCGGCGTGATTATTTCCTGGAGTATTTCGGATCGGCCGCGTGAGTTCTTCGCCTTCTTCATGCTCCTCGTTGCCGGTGTGCATGGGGTGTTTGTTTCGGTAGACGCCTTCCTCCTGTTCTTCTTCTACGAACTGGCCGTCTTGCCCATGTATGTACTCATTGTGGTCTGGGGCTGGAAGGAGAGGCGCGAATACGCCGCGATGAAGCTGACCCTTTACCTGCTTATTGGTAGCTTCATCTCCTTTATTGCTTTCCTGGTACTTTACTTCACGCCGGTTGACGGTGGGGAAGCGTTACGGACATTTGACCTCCGTATCTGGTCACAGGCCCACTTCCCGTTCAACATTCAGATGATCTGGTTCATGCCGCTGTTCCTCGGGTTTGCGGTTTTGGCGGGTCTGTTCCCGTTCCATAACTGGTCACCGGATGGTCATGTGGCTGCACCGACGGCCGTTTCGATGATTCACGCCGGTGTCCTTATGAAATTGGGTGCCTATGCCTCCATGCGCGTCGGTATCCAGATTCTGCCGGAAGGGGCTGTTTACTGGTTCCCGTTTATCATTATCCTGACACTGATTAATGTGCTGTATGGATCGTTTATTGCCATGCGACAGCGTGACATGAAATACCTGATTGGTTATTCCAGCGTGAGCCATATGGGTCTTGTCTCCATGGGCTTTGCGGCGCTAACGCTGGTCGGGTTCATGGGTGCCGGTATTCAGATGGTCAGCCACGGTGTGATGACGGCCCTGTTCTTTGCTGTAGTCGGTATGATTTACGACCGTGCCCATACGCGAAACATGGACGAGTTAAGCGGCATGAGCAAGGCGCTGCCCTGGACAGTGGTTGCCTTTATTATTGGTGGTTTGGTCTCCATGGGTATGCCCGGTTTGTCAGGCTTCCTGGCGGAGTTTCCCATTTTCCTGGGTGTCTGGCAGGGGCATAATCTGAACTTCAACGGCGTGTTCGGGCTGAACCCGTCGAACTATTATCAGATCGTCGCCATTCTGGCGATTCTGGTGTGGTTATTACCGCCGCTTATATTCTACGAGCTATTCAGAAGGTCTTCTTTGGTGAATACAACGCTGAGAAATGGCACGATATGCGACCCATTCTCGGCATTGACAAGGCGGCTTTGATTGGCTTCAGTCTGATTTTGATCTTGATTGGTGTGTTGCCGATTTTGATTGCGCCGCCGATTCACTCAGGCGTCTACCCCGTTGTTGAGCGTTTGAATGAAGCGCAGTTAGTTGTTCAATCATCCGGCGGCACCGTCTCCGGCGCAGCGCAGGATTTATTACACACTGTGACTGCAAGTGTCCTGAGCTGGTTTGGGGGTGTATAAGTGAGTCCTAATATCACTTCATCGTGGTTCCTGGCGCTTGCGCCGGAAATCGCCCTTGTCATTCTGTTGTTTTTCGTGCTGTCGTACGACCGCATATTCAAGCCGGATGATAAGCGACAGGTCGGTCAGTTTGTGGCTTGGGGAGCTCTAGCCATCCTGATTATGACGGTTGGCCTGTATCTGTTGTTCCAGCAGCCAAATGCCTTCTGGAGTGTCTCTGAGAGCGTGTTCTGGGGTGGGATGATACGCAATGATCTGGTTACATTTGTATTCCGGATCATGTTCCTGTCGGCCCTGACGCTAACGGCGCTGTTATCACAGGATGTCCCGCGCCTTCAGAAAGTCGAATACTATGGGCTGCTGATTACAGCCTGCATCGGCTTCAGCCTGATGGCTGCCTCGACCGATCTCATCATGATCTACGTCGCCCTGGAAACGGCCAGTATCTCCTCATATCTTTTGGCTGGATTTATGACCAACCAGGAACGGTCGTCCGAGGCGGGGATGAAGTACTTCGTCTATGGCGCCTTCACGACGGCCGTCATGGTCTACGGCATGAGCTTGCTTTACGGCGTGACCGGGCAAACCAACCTCTACCTTATCGGCAGCATATTTGCCAGCGCGGAACAGGTGGACATTGTTCAGCCGGTCATCCTCCTGGCGGCAGTCCTGATCGTCGTTGGGTTCGGTTTCAAGATTTCGGCCGTGCCCTATCACTTCTGGACCCCCGATGTGTACGAAGGCTCGCCGACACCGTTTACGGGCTATCTGTCCACGGCGTCCAAGGCGGCCGGCTTCGCCATTTTCCTGCGCGTATTTATGGCCGGCGTGCTTGGCCCGGCTGACTCATCGTCGGTCTGGTGGGCCATGTTGGTAGCGATGAGCATCATTACCATGACGCTCGGTAACCTCGTTGCCATCTTCCAGACAAATATCAAGCGTATGCTGGCCTATTCCAGTATCGCTCAGGCCGGTTACGCCATGATTGGTCTGGTGACCCTGTCGCAGGATGGTTCCGGCGCGACGATGTTCTATCTGTTGATGTACATCTTCACCAACATCGCTGCGTTCGGCGTTATCATCATGGTCAGTAACGCCACCGGTTCAGACGAGATATCCGACCTGGATGGGCTAAGTCGCCGCTCGCCGTTCCTGGCTTTGGTGATGTTGTTCGCGATTCTGTCTCTGGGCGGCATCCCGCCGACGGCCGGATTCTTCGGGAAATTCTTCCTGTTCAAATCCGCGGTTGATTCAGGGCTATGGTGGCTGGCGCTTATCGGTATCCTCAACGCCTTTGTCGGACTTTACTACTACCTGAACATTGTCAAGCATATGTATTTGTACCAGACAGATGAAGACGATGTGCCGATTTCAGTATCGCGGGCAGCTCTTATCGGTTTGACGATTGCCTCATTTTTCATTATCTACCTTGGAGTACGTGCAGGCCCTGCATTCGAACTGACGCGGCAAGCCGCGGCGGCATTTTTCCCTGGCTAAATAGTGCCAAAGAATTGCCCTACAGTTTGACTGTGATATAATGCACAAACGCTCCTGTTAAAAAATAAACGTGTCGCAAGATCCAAACATCAAGCGTGCCGCCGATCTGACCAACATGATTGGGCAGATCGGTTGTGTTACCGGGATAATTGCACTGATTATCATCGGTATTGCCTTTGGGGCCGGATGGCTTCTGGATAGCTGGATGGGGAATGAGCGACGCATTTTTACTGTAATTTTCATGCTCGCCAGCTTTCCAATTACAACATACGCAATGGTCCGCATCAGTCTGTTTATGGTGGGACGGGCCCAGGCAAGCACCGAGCAGACAACAAATCAAGACGACAGGGATAAGACAGCAACATGATAAAGAAACGCTACATCATCCTTGGAGCCGCCTTGCTCATGATCATATTCGGTTCCGTGGTGGCTTATACGAAACCGGTATTGCCGTTTATTCAGTTGCCGGGTGAGGTATATCCGGGAACCGAAGGGTTGATGCCCAAGTTTCTGTTTAACGAAACCGGTTTCACCAACACATTCGCCTCCACGCTTTTGGCGTGGGGCGTAATCCTGCTTCTGATTGTCGTATTGCGGGCGCGCTCGCGAACGGCCGATGAGGTACCGACCGGTTTTTACAATCTGTTTGAGTGGGTTCTGGAAATTGCCTATAACTTCGCCCAGAATATTGCCGGGCCGAAGGTTAAGGAATTCTTCCCCTACTTTATGAGCTTCATCCTAATCATCCTGGTTTCGAACTGGATGGGACTCATTCCCGGCTTTGACAGCGTCGGCCAATTCGAACACAAGCCCCACTTTGTCGGGCTGGAGGCTGCTAAGGAAGCCGAGACTCAGGCAGAAGAAGATGGCACGCCTCTGAGTGCGGAAGACGCGGAACACGTTATCCACGAGGCCGCATTGGTAGAGGACGAGGCCAACGCCTGGGACCTGCGCGACGGCCTTTTCCTGATTCGTGCAGACGGCAATGTGGATGAAACCACTCCGGTACAGACGGATGATGAAGGACGTGCGGTTGGGCGTAACCCGGATGCCGCAGACTGGACGATTGTCCCATTCTTCCGACCGGCTTCTACTGACCTGAACATGACCCTGGCTTTTGCTTTGATTGCGATGTTCATGGTGCAGTTCTTCGGCTTCAAACATTTGGGCTTCAGTTATTTGCAGAAGTTCTTCCCGTTCCTGGAGAAAGGATGGGTGGACAAGGTTGCCCAGAATCCCATAACGGCGATCGATCCGGCGGTTGGTTTGCTGGAACTCGTCAGTGAAGTCTCAAAGATTCTTTCGTTCTCCTTCCGTCTTCTGGGTAATATGTTCGCCGGTATGGTGCTCCTGTTTGTGATGGGGTATATCCTGTCGGTTCTGAACATCGCCTTCTTTGGCCTGGAGCTTTTTGTAGGCGTCATCCAGGCGGTTGTGTTCGGTTTGCTGGCGTTGATCTTCATGAACAGCGCTACCGAGTCGCACCACGCAGAAGAAGAATCACATTAATCAACTGAGTTAATATACGATAGTGGCCGGGTAAATCATTTGAAAACCCAGCCGCACGAGACGGTACTTACCGGATACGGCGGGGATGGTCCTGCCGGGAAATCAGAACAAGAAAAGATCTAAATCGTAATTTGGAGGATCATTCATGGATGAATTATCTGCTGCAGCATTGGCACAAGGCTTGAAAGCCATCGGGGCCGGTCTGGCTATGCTTGGTGCAATCGGCGCCGGCGCCGGTATCGGTATTTTGGTCGGCGGTGCGGTGCAAGGTATCGCTCGTAATCCTGATGCAAGCGGTAACATTCAAACAAACATGATCTTGGGTATTGCGTTCACTGAGGCTGTAGCTATCTACGCTCTTGTTGTCGCTCTCATCATCCTGTTTGTATTCTAAGAGGCAGGCTTCTCGGCTTGCCGGCGCTTGTATACATTAAGAGGATAACGAATGGATAAATTAGGTATTAACTTAGGCTATCTGATAACCCAGATCCTGGGTATTACGGCACTCATCACCTTGCTGGCGGCATTCGTCTACAAGCCGATGATCCGTGCTCTGGAAGAGCGCAAGGCTAAAATTGCCAAGGGCTTGGAAGACGCGCGTCAGGCTGAGATTGCCCGCGAGAACGCCGACCAGGAAGCCAAGAAGATTATGGATGAGGCGCGCGCCGAAGCCGCCAATATCCGCCGCGAGGCAACGGTTCAGGCTGAAGAGTCGAGCAAGGCGATTGAAGCCAAGGCACGTGAAGAGGCCAAGGCGATTGTTGCCAAGGCCGGTGAGGACGCAGTCGAGGAACGCAATCACATTTTGGCTGATTTGCGGAGCCAGGTTGCAGCGATTTCCGTGGCCGCTGCCTACAAGATGGTGGGCGTATCACTGGATGAGAAGCGGCAGCATGAGCTGATCACCGATTTCTTTAGCGCTGTCCCGGCTGAGGTCAAGTCAATGTCTGGCGAAAAGGCCATCGTCACCAGCGCTCTGCCACTTACTGACAGTGAGAAGGCCAACGTCAAGAAGATGATGGACGTCAAAGAGATTGACTACAAGGTTGATCCGTCCATTCTGGGCGGCCTGATTATTCAGGTTGGCGACCGCATCATTGACGACAGTGTATCCAATCGCATGGGTGCACTTGAAGAATCTTTACGCTAATTGAGCGATTACGCTCTCGTTATTGGGAGAGAAGGGATCTGGCTAGGAGGCAAGTCGCCTGACTGAACGCCGTCTTTAGGGTGACTTGCCAATAGTCTTGATAGTTAGTTTGACGCCGAATCAGGCCGGAGTGTAATACTCCGGCTTTTGTTGTACATGGGGTAGGTGAGTGATGGTCAAGAATGTAGAGCAAACAGGTAGCGTTCAGGGTCGTCTGGCTGAAGCAGGATTTTTGCTGCCCAATTATGAGAATGGGTCCCTGGCAAATGTATCGCCTACGGCCGCAGCGCTGCTGGATATTCCCTTTGATGGGTTATCGCCTTTAGACGACAGTCTCTGGAAGCCGCTGCATGGCGGCGTCCGCAATGTCGTAGTCTTGCTGGTTGACGGGATGGGCGCAAATTTGTTGGAACGGGAGTCGGCGCTGGTTAGCCGGTCGATCTCAAACCCGTCACTGCGTGGGGAAATTACCTCTATCTTTCCTCCACAACGGTTGCGGCGCTCAGTTCTCTATGGACCGGGGCTGCTCCGGCCCAACATGGATTGGTCGGTCTGGAACCTTTTCTTGCCGGATTTAGCCACGTTGATGTTTGTGCTGACGTTCTCGTCTCGAACAGCGTCAGTGCCGGATGAGCTGCTTCGCGCCGGTATCAGCCCGGAGACGTTTCTGCGTTCCCCTGGCACCGGGCAACAACTAACCGCGCAGGCGCTCACGTCCACAGCTTTAATGCCACCGAACTGCTTGACACGCTCTGAGCCGGATGTTTGCTCGCGGTGTGAGCGGCCAGACAGGGTCGGATGGATGGGCGCAAATGATGGGACAGATCCGGACGCATCTGGAGCAATCCCAGGATACCAAATCGCTGCTGATAGGCTATTGGTCGAAGGTTGACACCCTGTCCCACTATCATGGTTGGGACTCTCCCCAGACGGCCGAGGAGCTGACTCGTGTACTGACCACCGTGCAGTCCGAACTGTTCGAACAACTCGACCCAGCCGCGGTGGAAGGAACCGTTGTACTCATGCTGGCCGACCACGGGCAGACGATCATTCCTCACAGCCGGCACATTTACCTTGAGGCACATCCCGAACTGCACCGGATGCTGCTCATGCGTCCTGCAGGCGAACTGCGCGTCCCCTACCTGTATGCGCGTCAGGGCGCGCGCGATGACGTGCTGGCTTACCTGATGAGAATCTGGCCGATGCGTTTGTCGCGCTTCCTTCGGAAGAAGCCTTAGCGGCCGGATTATTTGGCCCACCACCGCACGCTGAGGAAACCGCATTGCGTTTGGGCGACGTCGTGGTGATCGGCCGTGACGGCTATGTTCTGGCTGTGGAATCGGAGCGGAATCTGGCTGAACGGTTTACCGGAATGCATGCCGGCATGACACCGGCCGAAATGCGCATTCCCTGGCTGGCCTGGCGCCTGGATAAATGAGTGCCTTTGACAGGCGGTGACGCATTGGCTACGATTTGAAGTTGAGGCATCATGGAACAACAGGAATACCAGCCCAAACCGACCCTGACTGATCGCCTGCGCCAGTGGACCAAGCCGGTCATTGATCCGGTCGTAACCTTTTTAGCTCGCCTGGGCGTCTCGCCCGACATGCTGACGTTACTGGGGTTCTTTGCTCATTTCCTTTTCGCCTACCTCATTGCCATTGGCGAGATGCGTTGGGCGGCCGTCGCCATTGTATTCCTCGCGCCGCTGGATGCATGGATGGAGCATTGTCCCGCAAGCTGGGGCGCGAGCAGGGCGTGTTTGGCGCCTTCTTTGATTCGACGCTGGATCGACTGGCGGAAATTGTCCTGTTTGGCGGCTTCCTCTACTATGCCTATCAGGTTGAGAATAACGCCCTCATGGTGGCGTTGGCCTATCTGGCCGTCACCGGTTCGCTCATGGTCAGTTACGCACGTGCGCGTGCCGAGTCTCTGGGATATGAGGCCAAGGTCGGCGTGCTCAGTCGTCGAGCGTTACGTTGTTCTCGTTGTCTTTCTCTTCCTGAACCTGCCGGAAGTCGCACTGGGCATCCTGGCATTCTTCACCTACTTTACTTTCTTCCAGCGTATGTACAGCGTCTGGCAGCAATCACGCTCACAAGAGTAATACGGCAGCACAACCTTGAAACGCCTGGAGCCTTACTGGTACATCGTTATTGCATTTGTGGTTATTGCGGCCGTTCTGTTCGGCTGGCATCTGGTCACCGGCCAGACACCGTCACGCGTTGCCTTCTCCATCTTTGGCTTTGATATCTACTGGTATGGTATCTGGATTATCGCCGGAATTGCCGCCGGTGCTTATACGGTAAGCCGTCTGGCTCTGGAGCGGGCGCAGCGATCCTACACCGCTGCTGTCCCTGATGATGTGCAGCAACGGCCGCTGGATGAGACGGCCCTACCCGAAGACCTGCAGCAACCGCTACAGGCCGGAGGCATGGGCACCTTGGGAGATGTGTTGTGGGAGGTTGGCTCTGACCCGGCCCGCAGCGGTCTGAAAAAGCCTGAGCGAGCCCAATTAATGGAAGCACTAACGGCCGAACCGGATGTGGATCCGCAGTGGCTGGCCGACCTTCACCATGGCGGCAGTGGAACCCTGATCATGTCTGGAACGCGCTTATCCTCATTCTCATTTTGGGAGTGATTGGTGCGCGCCTGTACCACGTGTTAACGCCGTCGCCCAGCATGCAGGCCGTCGGTATCTACACCGCGCTGGATTACTTCCGGAATCCCAACCAGCTTCTGAATATCCGCAATGGCGGTCTGGGAATATTCGGCGCAATTCTGGGTGGCTTGCTGGGCCTGCTGATTTATGCTCGTCGCAATCACCTTTCCATGCTGGGCTGGTCTGACCTGGCCGTTGTGGGGCTGGCTTTGGGCCACGCCATCGGCCGGTGGGGAAACTTCTTCAACCAGGAACTATACGGCCGTCCGACCAGTGTACCCTGGGCCATTACCATTGACCCGGTTTACCGGCTGCCCGGCTACGGCTCATTCTCCACCTTCCACCCTGCATTCCTTTATGAATCCATCTGGAATCTGCTGACGTTTTTTCCTGCTTATCTGGCTGGTGCGCCGGCGTTATAAACAACTGTTGCCCGGTGAAGTGCTGGCTGTCTATCTGGTGGCGTATGCTATTGGCCGTTCGTTGCTGGAACTTATTCGCCTCGACAGCCGGACAGCGACGTTCTTCGGCATACAAACCAATCTGGCCGTAGCCACGGTCGTGTCCATCGGTATGGCCGTTGTAGCTGTGGCTTTGGTCCTTTTCCGGCGCTGGCGACTTGGCCGCACTCCCGGTCCACCGCCTCCACTGGAGGATGCATCGGGACAGGTAAGCGCCGGGTAATCGTTGCTGACGCCTCATTCACCTTTTGCTACACTTGCCCCGTTATGTCTGGACGTACAACCCCCTGGATCGTAGGCCTGATTGCCCTAGCTTTTGTCATTGCCGCCATTTTTGTTGGTGGGCGTTTGTTGAATGGGGACAGCAGTCTGTTACGCAACGCTGCTGTTCGCTTTGACACCATTACCCCCAATGCTGACGGTGATCGTGATGCGACCACCATCGCGTATGAACTCTCGCGGAACGCGGCAGTTTCCATTTATCTGACCAACGCTGCCGGAGAGCGGTTCTATTTTCGTCAGACAAAGCCACGCGGGGCGGGTGAATACGAAGTCCTGTTTAGTGGTGTGGTAGACGGCTTCCGGCTGCCGGAGGAAACGCTTGAAGGTGAAATCCTGTCACGGCTGCTGCCGGACGGTGAGTACACCTGGACCATCGAGGCGGTGGACGACGACGGCGTAGTGGAGACCTCAGAAGGCACGATCACCATTGCCGATGCTGACCCCGTATTGCCGGAATTGCGCGATTTCACGATCTACCCCAAGGAGTTTACGCCCAATCGGGATGGTATCGGCGACCGTACTTTGATCCAGTTCTATCTGACGAAAGATGTTGCCGGCACGCGAGTGTTTCTCCTGATGCCCGACGGCCAGGAAGTGCCTATCTCCGAGCAGGAGCGCGACATCCCGGCCAATGAAGCGGGGCGTCATTACTATGATTATGAGGGCGGCGTGGATAACGGCGCAACACCACCACCAGACGGTACCTATCCGATTGTTGCCATTGCCGAGGACCTGGAAGGCCAGAAGGTCCGTGTTGAGAACGAACTGACTATCCAGTATGGTGGCGTTCCCATGGCCGATATTTTCCCTCCTCCTGTTGGGGATACAGTACAATGGAGTGCGACGGCCGTTCCATTGTGCGATACGGTTGTCTTTACCGCAACCATCGAAAATTATGGTGACACACCCATTCGGACAACCGGACCGGCTCCCGGCACGGTCTATGACTCTGACTGGAACTACAACACGCTGGGCTGGCACACGGAATCCGGCGCATGGCGGTTCGCCATTGGCTTTGAGAATGAGCTGTCCAATTACCCCTTCCGCTGGGCGGTCGGTAACCCCGAAGACCTGGAGGAAATTGACGGGCAGATGTATCTCATGCCCGGCGAGCGTGCTTTGATTACCGGCGGCATTCGGCTGGTCGACGTGTTTGGTAACCGAAACCCGCAGCCTATCTGGGCCGGCCTCATCCATGAAGATGTTGAGATATCAGAGTTCAACAATCGTGTGGACCCACAGGAAATTCTGGTCGACATTCCTGATCTGGATAACCTGACGGAGTGCCCGGAAGTCGTACCGCCGGTTCGTCAGGAAGACAACGCGACAAACTAACCCCCGGGTTTCACCCAGCATTACCCTCACCTTAGTCTACCCTGAAAGTCGTTGGTCGGTCCCCGCCAACGCGATACACTATTTACGCTGAAAAGCGAAACCAGACACCGTGTGATTGCCAACTGGTTGCCGACCAGGGGGTAGACATCAATTGACAACCGGCATCGACTGGCGCAACCGTCAGTCTTTTGTTTCTAATGGGTATCAGGCAAACGATTGCTCTCGCTATCTTGATCATCCAGGGTCTCCTGGTCATGAGCGCATGTCAGGTGGATGCAGCCACAGATGCGGTCGCCAATGTTGTGACCGTGGAAGTGACTCGTCTGGTTGAGGCTCCGGCTGCTCCGTCCACGCCGGAAACGGCCGTGGCCCCAACAACCACACCCGCACCTACTCCAATCCCGGAGGTCATCACCGCGACCGTGGAGGTAACCCGGCCCCCTTTGGGTACGGCCGAACGCCCCATTCAGCTTCTCTTTCCCCCGTTCACCAGTGCGGCCATTATCACCCAGCGGACTGACGCATTGGTCGAAACCTTGGAAGAAGCGACCGGAGTGGAGTTTGCCGTGGGGATTGCCGATGATGAGCAGACAGTCGTCGAGCTTCTTTGTGCCGCTCCGGGCGATACTGTCGCCTTCATTTCACCGGCGGCCTACGCCATCGCCCATGAAACCTGTAACGCCCAGGCCGGACTGGTGGCTGTGGATAGCAATGGGCTAACAACGGAGATGGGAATGTTGGTAACCCCGCGTGCCGGCGGCGCGGCCGATCTGGCCGGTTTGGAAGGGTTACGCTGGGCGGTTGCCGATGACAGGAGCCTGCCGACCTATCTCTACTTCCAGGCGCTCCTGGCTGACGCCGGCGTCGAACCGGGGGAAACGGTAAGTCGCGCTGAAGAGAGCAGCGCCTTGCTGACGCTGCTGGACGATACGGCCGACTTCACCACAGCTACTTTTGTACCGCCGTTGATGCCGTTTGAACGGACCTGGGCCTATGGCGACGACCCGGAGGAATGGCGTGTGCTGGGCATCTCGCCGACGCGCAGTCCCATCGGTTACGTGATTGTTGCCGGGGAGCCGGAAAACGGTGGATACCGTTTACGTGATGCCCGTTCACGTCTGTTTGATACGTACCCGGAAATTTATGACAGTACCCGTATCGTGGCCCTCAGCGAGCCTATTCCCAACGATACAGTGGCGCTGGGGGCAGATTTCCCCCTGGCCCTGGCCCGCCAGATTCTGGAAGCTCTCCCGGCGTTTGCCGCCTCAGAGAGTTGCCAGGAGTCACTTTGCTCGGCCGATATGTTTGGTTGGACAGGCCTCCAGCCTATAGAAGATAGTGCTTATGATCCCATCCGCTTTATTATTGAAAAACTGGAGATCGAACCAACCGACCTCTGGGAGCTTATCGGATAATATGGTTGATGTTGCCATTATCATTGTCAGTTGGAATGTCCGGGACTACTTGTCCAACTGTCTGCGGTCAGTTTGCGCAGACCTGCATGCTTCCAAGCTGACCGGCGAAATCTGGGTAGTGGATAATGCCTCGACGGACGGCACAGTTGATCTTGTGCGTGATCTGTTCCCGCATGTCCACGTCATTGCCAATGAGTCCAATCCGGGCTTCGGCGCCGCCAATAACCAGGGCATGGAAGCCGCCGCGGAATTTGAGCCGCGTTACTATCTGTTCCTCAATCCCGACACCTATGTTCGTCCAGGGGCAATGGGACGTTTGGTCAAGGCGATGGATGAGCGACCCCAGGCGGGCATGGCCGGCGCCCGACTGGTCTACGCTGACGGCCGCCTGCAACACAGCGCCTTCGCCTTTCCGGGTCTCGGTCAACTGGTGTTCGACCTCTACCGGATGCCTTCACGGCTGTACGAAAGCCGTCTCAACGGCCGTTACCCGCAGCGATATTACAAGACGAATCGCGACCCCTTTCAGATTGACTTTCCGTTGGGGGCGAGCATGCTAGTCCGCTCCGATGTTGCGGAGCGCACGTCCGGCTTCGACGAGACGTTCCATATGTATTGCGAGGAAATCGACTGGAGCTGGCGCGTGCACAAATCCGGCTGGGAAGTGTACGCGGTGCCGGCGGCCGAAATCGTTCACTACGGCGGCGAGAGTACACGCCAGATTCCGGCCCAATCCATGCTCAATCTATGGAAAAGCCGGGCCATGCTCTATCGCAAACACCACGGCCGTCTGCATATGGCTGTGGCAAGCTGGATGGTTCGACGGCGGATGGCTCGCCGGGCGGCGCGCACAAACGACCCGGAAATGAAAGCCGCCTATAACGAGATCATCTCAGTCTGGTCCTCCAACGGTAGCCACTGATACCCCGATAAACCGGTTCAATCGTTTAGGATGCGGCCGGAGCGAATCGCTCAATGGTTGCGTTGGTCCATTGCTCCTGCACCCACTCGCTGAAAGCGGCTTGCAGTAACTGGTAACGGCCGTCGGCTGTTAGCTCGCGGTTGGGGTCCCGTTCGGTCACCTGGACAATATAGTAGGTCGTCGTGCCGTCCGCATTGGTGACGGCGATAATGTCGCTGATCTCGCCGGGCTGCAAGGCAAAGGCGGCCTCTTCGACTTCCGGTACCAGAAGCGCCCCCCGACCGAAATAGCCCAGGTCACCGCCCAGTTCACCGGTCACCCGATCCACCGAGTTCTGTTGGGCCAGGAAGGCGAAGTCATCCCCAGCCACGGCGCGGCCATGGACCTCGTCGGCCAGCGCGCCATCATCCAGTTGGATATACCGGGCGCGTACCTGCTCGCTGGTGGTAGGCACATCGGCCGTTACGCGGTTCACCATTTCGCCGGTAATTAATTCGAGCCGCAGCGCCTCGCGAAAGGTTTCCTCCGTGTAATCGTTGGCTTCCAGCCAGGCGGTGAAATTGGCCGGCTCTCCGGCTGCTGCGCGCAGATCGGCCAACCGTTCATCCAGTTGTTCGTCCGTGATGACGACGCCTGCGGTTTCGGCCGCCTGCCGGATTAACTCGCGCTCAATGAGAGAATCGAGCACCTGATCACGATACCCTTCAACCGTATTGACATCAACGCCGAGTTCGGCCTGGGCCTGTTCATAACGGGCCAGTTCCTGCTCGTAGTCGGCCAGGAAAATGGGTTGCCCGTTCACCAATGCTGCTAAGGGCGCGGTAGGGGTTGGCGTGGGTTCCGGGGTGTTGGTTGGTGCCGGGGTCGGCGGCAGGGATGTTGCTGTGCTGGCCGCGACTTGCGGCGCGACCAGAGCCGCATCGGTAGTGGACTCCGGTACTGTCCCGGACCCGGCCGGCGTGTCGCCGTTTTGACATGAAGTGATAAGCAATAAGCCGGACAGCAGCCCGGCCAGGAAGATAATTCGATTTCGCATGGGCGGAATTATAGCGCCGCACACAATGGCGACCAATGAGCCGATTCTGTGCTGGTAACTAAGTCAACAAACTATAAATGATATAAATGACGATAAGGGCGATGCCAATCCATATGGCGATTCGAAAGAAGGATACCGCGATACTGATCACAAAGCGCAAAATGAACAGGGCAATGATCACTGCCAGAATGATGAGTATCAACTGGACAACTTGCTCGGAGCTAAGAGAGATCGCGGTATTCAGCCCATCCATAACCTAAATGCTACCTGATACCAGTTGGCCTCGCTTAAAGACCGCCTGCACGAGGTTCGTCCCAAAACGATAACCCAGATGACGGTAGTCGTCCACCGACAGGATAAGCAGGTCCGCCTGCTTGCCGGGCATCAGGCTGCCGACTTCACTCCCCCGGCCAATGGCGTGGGCGGCGTTGAGCGTGGCGGCAACCAGGGCCTGCGCCTGGGTCAGACCCATGTACCGGCAGGCCAGGGCGATGACCATCTGCATGGATTCGCACCAGCAGGTACCGGGATTCAGATCGCTGGCAATTGCCAGCGCACCGCCCGCCTCAAGGATGGCCTGCGCCGGGGTGTAATCATGATGACCCAGCCCGAACGGCGTGCCCGGCAGCCCGACGGCAACGGTTGGGCCTGCGCCAAGGGCGGCGATATCGGCCGCCGGCGTCTGGACCAGATGATCGGCCGAGATGGCCCCCAGCTCCACAGCCAGCTTGGTGCCGCCTAACCCGACAAATTCGTCGGCATGAACCTTGAGCGTGTAGCCCAGTTCCTGCGCCGTTTCCAGAATACGCCGCGTCTGGTCCAGGTCGAACACCCCTTCCTCGCAAAAGACATCGCAGGCCAGCGGTACGCCCTGATCACTCATCCATGTCGCCCCGGCGGGCAGGACCTCACGAATGACGTACTCCACGTAGCCTTCGGTTCCTCCGGGAAACCCCTCCGGGACCGCATGGGCAGGCAGGAATGTTGCCGACAGCTCTATGGGCTGCCGCTCACCCAGCAGCCGGATGGCTTCCAACTGCTTGAGTTCTGCTGCTGTTTGCAAGCCATAGCCCGTCTTGGCCTCGGCGGTGGTAGTGCCGTAGGCCAGCATTCGCGCCAGACGCGGCAGATTGTCGTCTACCAATTCCTCCAGTGAGGCGTCGCGTGTGTGCCGGACGGTGGACATGATGCCGCCCCCGGCGGCCATGATCTCCATGTAGGTGGCTCCGGCAATGCGCTGCTCGAACTCCTCCGCGCGGTCGCCCGCCCAGGGCAGGTGGGTATGGGGGTCCACAAAGCCGGGCACAATACAATGCCCTTGAGCATCTATCTCGGTTTCAGCCGCATAACGCGCGCACAAATCGGCCGACGGACCAACGTCAACGATGCGGCCGTCCTGAACGGCAACGGCTCCGTTGGGGACGATGCCCAACTCGCCCAGCGCTGACCCACGCTGGGGTCCGCCGCCTTCGTCTGAAGGTATGGTGCAGATCTGATCTACGGAATGAATGAACAAATCAACAGATTTCATGCTTCCTCCGGTTGACCTTCGTGGAGCCAGCGGGCCAGCACAAGAACGGCCAACATCATGACAATGGCCGCCAATACCGCATTGCCGGTGATGCCCATTCGCTCCCACAGAAAAGGGCCAACGATCGACCCGATTGTACGTCCTGCGGCCATTGCGCCCAGACTCATCGCCATAACGGCCGTGCGCGCGCCGGGGATCAATTCGGTTAGTAGAGGGATGGCCCCTACGACGGCGATTTCGAATGTCGAGAACAGGAAAAACAACGTGATGAGGGCCATGGTCAAATCTCCACTGACCCACGGAATGAGCAGGTAGATTCCGGCGTTGAGCAGCCCGGCAAGCATGACAACGGGACGCTTGCCGAAACGATCGACCGACCACCCGGCCGTAGCCTCGCCGGTCATCTCGGCCACACCGATGAGCATTGTCGCCATACCCAGGCTGGTCAGGCTCAGATTAAACGATCCCTCCATCCAGTCACCATAGACGATGAACAGGCTTTCCTGGGCTATAAGGGTCAGCGCCATGTAAAGGGCAGCGGCCCAAATGACCGGGTAGCGCCGGACCATCTGCCAGGTGTAGGACAGGGTGATGGTGTGGCTGTCATGATTACGGGCTGTGGGCACATAACGCCAGAGTAAAACGGCGGCTATAAGCCCACCGATACCTAACCAGAGATAGGGTGTGGACCAACCCCAACCGGCAATGAGCCAGCCCGTGACCGGCGCGCCGATCAGATAGGCGCCGCTCCACGCAAATTCTGTTACAGCCAGTGCCCGACCGCGTTGCTTGTAGGGTACGGTGTCGCCCAGATAGCTCTGCATGGCCGGATCAAAGACGACCTTGACCAGACCTGTCACGATGATGACCAGAGCCAGCGTCCAGACGAGCGGCAGAAAGGCCGCCAGGAGCGCCACAAGGCCGAATAAGACCACGCCGGCCGTCATCGTGACCCGACGGCCATACCGCTCGGGTAAAGGGGCCAGAACGGGACTGAGCAGGCTAAGCAGGTTGCGAAGCGAGATGAATGAATAAATCAGCGTGACCGGAACACCCAGGCCACGGGAAAAGGCAGGCGCAAATGGGTAGACAATGCGCAGGGACGTGTTAAGACAGAACCGGGCGAAGGTCAGTACACCGATTTGTGCAGATTGAAGGCGGCTCCATGTCCACGGCACAGGGATGGTCGAATCCTGCTCCATTATGAAAAGAAGTGTAGCCGATGCCGATATACGACACAAACAGGCCGGGTCCGGTACCCGCTTTGTCGGGCATGACAAAGCGGCTGACAGTGTTACAATTTCACCATGTCTGTTTCATCCGGCGACGGAGAGACCACCGACGTTACGACTTCACCCCTGAAAACGCACCGGCACGAGCCGCCATTGCAGTTCTGGTTCCGTTAGGTGTGGCGTTGCTGGTTGGAGTCCTCACCAGCACGGTTCTATATGGACGGGCTGATGCATTCCGCCCCTCGGCCGTCCCTATCCTTGCCGCGCTGGGTATTGCCAGTTGGTTCGTCGGGCTACGCCTGTATGGACTGCGCGGGATGGGGTTGCGTGGTGGACGGCCGTTGTTCGCCGGGATCGGTTTCGCGGTGCTGGCCTGGGTGGCATTGCTGGTGGCCCGACTTCTGCCCAGCTTGCCTACCGTGTCATTTAACCCTGATGGGCAGGCGGTGGTCCAGATGTCGCTCCTGGTAGAGGTGGCCCGCATCCAGTCCGCCGGTGCCGGACGCGAGTTCCTGTATCTCCTGTTGTTCGAGGCGTTTGCTACCCAGCTCTGGACCTTTGGCGTTGGCTTTCACGGCTTGGCTGACTGGCGCGGCCCGCTAAGTGCGGCCGTATTGGGCGGACTGTTGTTTGGCGCGACCGGCTATATCCTGTTCCAGGAGTCGTTCGTTCAGGATTGGATCAGCTTGATCTACTTCCTGGTATGGGGTGTCCTGTACGGGATCATTCGCTTACGCACAGGCAGCATCCTGGGAATTGTCCTGGTTCAGGCGCTGGCGAGCTTTACGGCCTGGTTTGTCTTCCAGCCCCCGGTTGATTTGCCGGTTGCCGGGTTACATACTGTGTATTTTGCGGTCATCGTTCTGTACGCGATCATCATCTGGCGGTTGTGGCCGAAGGTGGAAAGCGACTACCGCGTTTAACCCGACGCTGCACCCCGGCAGCATTACGTGTTTCTGAGGAGAAAATATGACATACGAAAATATCCTGACTCGTACCGAAGGGCGAGTGGGCATTATCAGTTGAACCGGCCGAAAGCATTAAACGCGCTGAACCGTGAACTCATGACAGAACTTATGGATGCGGCTGAAGCATTTGACAGTGATCCTGATATTGGCTGCATTGTCATTACCGGCAACGAGCGAGCGTTTGCCGCCGGGGCCGATATCAAGGAAATGGCAAAGGCAACCCCGGCAGACATGATGGTCAACTCATTCATCGATCAGTGGGATCGCCTGAAACAGGTTGGCAAACCGGTGATTGCCGCCGTGTCCGGTTATGCGTTGGGCGGGGGCTGCGAACTGGCGATGGCCTGTGACTTGCTCGTTGCCAGCGAGTCAGCCCAGTTCGGCCAACCGGAAATCAACCTGGGGGTCATCCCCGGTGCAGGCGGGACACAGCGCATGACGCTGGCTGTGGGCAAATCCTGGCGATGGAGATGGTGTTGAACGGCCGTTCCTGACCGAGCCGCCGAAGCACAAGCCCATGGCCTTGTGAGCCGGGTCTATCCGGTTGAGGTGTATCTAGAGGAGGCCGATCAAGCTGGCGGCCGAGATTGCCGCACGCGCGCCGATTGCCCTGCGCGCGGCGAAAGAAGCGGTCAACGCTGTATATGAGATGCCGCTCCAGGCCGGTCTTCAGCACGAGCGCAGCCTGTTTTACATGCTGTTCAGCACTGAGGATCAGAAGGAAGGGATGGACGCATTTGTCAATAAACGCAAGCCGGAATGGAAGGGGCAGTAAAACCCGGTGGAAATCGCCCGATCAGGCGTATGGGTTCGAGTCGGCCGGCGCAAACCAGCCCGACAACAGCCACCGGACCGGCCGGAACGTTCGTCACAGAAAACCCAAACCCGCATGAAAGGACTCTCATAAAGGGTTTTTATAGGACTTGAGTACTAGGATAGGGGCTAGACAGAAGAACGGAGAAGCTCTATAATGCTTGTACCTGAGGCCAAGTAGGATAGCATATCAACCTTACAAGAAATCTTACGGCAGCCTGAAGGAATGTGACAGAGGTCACACTGGAGACGTACAGACCATGACATTGCTTATTGTATTGCTGATTGCCTCGGTCGTAAGCTCCGTACTTGTTGTTGCGGCGGGCATTCTGTCCTCGCGGTCTACAGGGCCGGAGGAATATGTAGAGGTTTACGCACCGATAGAAGTGAACGAGCTACCGGCGGATGGGTTCATCCCAACCGAGTGATCCCCGGCGCTTTCAACCCCCACTTAGTTAATGAAACGGCTGCCTCTAAGGCAGCCGTTTTTTATTTCTGTTTCCTAGGCGATTTCCCCGGTATCCAAATCTGCAAACTGGATTTGGTAGAGACGACTGTAAAGACCGTTTTCGTTGAGCAATAACGAACTGTGTGATCCTTGCTCAACAATTTCCCCCTTGTCCAAAACCAGTATCCAGTCCGCGTTCAGCACCGTGCTAAGGCGGTGGGCGATGACAAAGGAGGTCCGGTCAACCATCAGGTTCTCCAGCGCTTCCTGAACCAGACTTTCGCTTTCGCTGTCCAGAGATGATGTGGCTTCATCCAGAATAAGAATGCGTGGGTCCTTGAGAATGGCGCGGGCAATGGAGACACGTTGGCGCTGACCCCCGCTGAGCTTGACGCCATGCTCGCCAACCAGTGTGTCGTACCCCTCCGGCAGGTCCTCAGTGATGAAGTCGTGGGCGTTGGCGGCGCGGGCGGCTATTTCCACTTCTTCGTCAGTCGCATCCAGACGGCCGTAACGAATGTTGTCCAGCACGGAGCCGGAGAACAGGGTGGACTCCTGGGGAACAATACCGATCTGCTCCCGCAAGCTGCGCATTGTCACATCGCGCACGTCGTAGCCATCAATCCTGATGCTGCCTTCAGCTACGTCGTAAAAACGGGGGATGAGATTGACGAGCGTGCTCTTGCCGGCCCCGCTGGGTCCCACAAGGGCAACAACCTGACCGGGTTGGGACGAGAAAGAAACATGGTGAAGAACGGGAATGGCATCCGTGTAGTGGAACGAAACATCCTGAAAGATGACTTCACCGTCAATAGGTGGCATGACAACCGCGTCCGGGGCATCGGTAATGGCCGGGACGGTATCCAGTATCTCAAACAATCGTTCGGACGCGCCCAGTGACGCCTGGAACTGACCGTACAGATCGGCCAGAGTAGCGATTGGCCCGGCGACCAGAACCGAATAGATGAGATAGGCGACCAGATCACCGGCGGTCATATTGCCCTGGATGACCTGGTAGCTGCCGAAAAACAGGATGCCGGTAATGGTGAATGAGGCAATCATGCCGATCAGCGGGCCAAGCGTGGAGGCAATCTTGGCCCAGCGCATGGCCGCCTCGTAGGTTGCCATCACCCGGTCGGTAAACCGGCCCACCTCATACGGCTCACGGGCAAACGATTTGACGATGCGTACACCTGATGTTGTTTCCTCGGCTACGTTGGCGACCTCGGCCAACGAGTCTTGGACTGCCACTGAGGCTTGCCGTATGCGATTACCCAGCCAGACCATCAGAATGGTAATAATGGGGACGATAACCAGGATGAGCAGCGTTAGCCGCCAGTTCAACACAAACAGCAGAATAACTGAGCCAAACAGGGTGATAACCTGTCTGAGCAGCATCACCAAGTTGGTTGTAATCGCCTGCTGGAGGAGCGTTACGTCGTTGGTCAGACGGGAGACTAGTTCGCCGGTTCGCCGTTCAGCATAAAAACTAAGCGGTAGCTCCTGAAGATGGGTGTAGATCGTCGTGCGAATATCGGCAATGGCGTGTTCGCCCACATATGCCAATGAGTATTGGTGCGCGAATGCAAAGAGCGATTGAAAGATAAAGACGATCAACAAGACAACAGCCAGCCGGTTCAGGCTGCTGGGGTCCTGATCGACAAAAACGAAGTCAACCAGATTCCGGACGGCAAGCGGGAGCAGCAGGCTGAGGGCGACGCTGATGACCAGGGCCACAATGGAGATCGCCATCACACGCCCGTAGGGACGTATAAAGCCCAGCAGTCGCTTGATTAGATTCAGATTTTCGCCGCGTAACGGACGGTTATCTGACGGGGATTGAGATCCAGGCGCACCGCGCCTTGTCATTCGACGATGTACTCCCATTGGGTTGGTGCCTTGGTTGTGGGGCATTGGCCCGCGTACTACGACGAAGCCACCATGCCCTTTATCACCACTACCTGCTTTACGAGCTATCCCTTTACCGGTTGCACCGGAGCGGGACCAGTTACTCAGGCAGGTAGCTGATTGTGACATATATTGTAGCCGTATCTGCGCCGAACCGGAAACGAGAGGCCGTGAGGTGAGTGGCGGGTGAAACTACACGGCGTCGCCGTTCCCGGATTGGTAAGATGAGGTCATGCGTTCTAAACGATTCTGGGTGGGGCTGCGCCTGGGTATTCTATTTGTTCTTATGCTGCTCATTATTGCGCCGGACTGGCCGGCGTTTGGTGATCGCGGTTACCAGTTGGACAACATTGTCCACGAAGATCGCCGCTTTGACTTTCTGACCTGGGAGATGGATGCTTTTGAAACCAAGGCCAGGGCAGTGGTTGGCGGCAGCCAGGATTACCTGTCAGCACAGGAACGTAAAGAGCAGGTACTGGCTTATCTGGACGACGTAGGGCAGGCGCAATCGCTCCAGGCCGGGATTGACTCTGTATTCAGCGATCCGTCAGTGGCTGACCCTCAGGCTGCGACGGCCGATAAGCAGGCTGAACTGGACGCCTTGCGTGATGATCTGGCGCAACGCCAACCGACGGTAGAGGCCATCGTGCAGGAGCAGGTATCTGCGGTTCTGGCGGACGAGGGGTTTGATATTGCCGGGAGTACGTTCCCGCCGGTCCTGATGAACATGACGCCGCTGCCCTACATGCTCATTGTTTCCCCGCGGGATCGTATTGAACAGATAGATTATGCGACGCTGGTGCCTGACATCAGCACCGACGAGAAAGATGAGATGGAGACGGCCGTCTACGATGATCTCGACCTCTCTGCACTTGTTGTGCCGATTGGCGGCCTGGGGATCTACCCGGCCATGATTCGTGAAACATCCAACATTAACTGGCTGGCCGAGGTCGTCTCGCATGAATGGACCCACCACTGGCTGGCGTTCAGACCGCTCGGCGTACGATATTTGCAGGACCGGGATATGCGGACGATCAATGAAACGGTCGCGTCCCTTGTCCAACAGGAAATCGGACCGGAAGTAATCGCCCGTTACTACCCGGAGTATGTTCCTCCGCCTGTCGACGATCAGGAGGCCGTGCCCTTGCCCCAGCAGGAACCGGAACCGCCCGCATTTGATTACTCGGCCGAATTGAGCAAGACGCGGGAGCATGTAGATGCGTTGTTGGCCGAGGGCAAGATAGATGAGGCGGAGACTTACATGGAGCAGCGCCGTCAGGAATTCTGGGATAACGGGTACCAGATCCGCAAAATCAACCAGGCGTTTTTTGCCTTTTACGGTGGTTATGCGGCCGAACCCGGAGGAGCAGCCGGTCAGGACCCGATTGGCCCCATGCTGCGCGAAATACGGGCTGCCAGCCCATCCCTCCACGCTTTCGTTGAGGCTGTAAGCCGCGTTACCTCATTCGAGGATTTACAGGCTGTTTACCGCGATGTTGTGGGGGGTGATCCGGCGGCTGCGTTGAGTTGATAGCAACCGGATACCGACTATAGACAAGTAAAAAGAGCCACCGTGTTGATACACAATGGCTCTTGAATTTAGCTGATACTGAAAAGCTGAAACCTAGACGGCTTCCGCGATCAGTTCCTCACGGTCTTCGCGGGCGCTAAGCCAGCGTTCAAGTTGCATAGCTGCGGCTACGCCCTGGCCGACCGATGTTGCAATCTGACGGTAATGGGGGTCCTGAATCTCCCCGGCCGCATAGACGCCCTCGACGTTGGTACGCATACTCTCGTCGGTAATAACGTAGCCATGCTCGTCCATTGCCAGTTGGCCTACCAGGAACTTGCTGTTGGGGTAGTGGCCGATGAAAATGAACACACCGTCGGTGGGCATTGTGCCCGTATCGCCGGTCTTCACATTGGTGGTGGTAATGGCGTTAACGACCCCATTGCCGACGATCTCGTCAATGACGGTATCCCATACAAAGTCAATCTTCTCGTTGGCAAAGGCACGTTTTTGTAGTGTCTGCCCGGCGCGTAGCTCGTCCCGCCGGTGGACAACGGTTACCTTGTTGGCAAACTTGGTCAGGAAGATACTTTCCTCCATCGCGCTGTCACCGCCGCCTACAACGACGATATCTTTGCCCCGGAAGAAAAAGCCGTCGCAGGTGCCGCAGTAGCTGACGCCGCGACAGATGTACTCTTCTTCTCCGGTTACGCCCAGGTGACGGGGTGAGGCACCGGCGGTCACGACGACCGCATCCGCCAGGTAGGTTTCGCCGTGAGTTTTGATGGTGAAAGGCGGGCCGTTCCGGAAGTCAACCTCAGTTACTTCCTCATAGGCAAAACGCGCACCGAAATGCCCGGCCTGTTTCTGCATGACCTCGACCACTTCGGTCCCAGTGGCGACATGATCTTCCGAGAACATACCTGGATAATTTTCCACTTCGCTGGTCAGGGATATTTGTCCACCCAATTGCGGACCAACGATGACGAGTGGGTTTAGCGTTGCCCGCGCGGTATAGATGGCGGCGGACAGTCCGGCCGGACCTGAACCAATAATTACTACACGTTCCTTTTTCATACCTTCTCTCTATCTAGTTGACAGGGTAAACATTGCCCTGCGAGTTTATTCATCCTCAAAGTGCCTATCCGGCACTGTTATCTGGACGCGGTGGCACACCTTGTCCTTACCTGTATTTCATTTTAGTCTCGGTAAGGCTATGGACAAGTGTCTCAGGCTGAACGTTCACAAACGCGTTCAGCAATTGCCAGGAGTATATCAACCACATCCCCGCGAATGATGAGATCCGCACGGGTATCTGCGGCACGTTGGCGTCCGGTTGATGATGATCAGGCGGGCACCATGATTAACGGCAATCGCGGGCAGATCACCCGCCGGTTCAACCTCCAGCGAGGTTCCGGCAACCAGCATCAAATCACAGGAGAGTGTTGCCTGCTGGGCCGCTTTCATGGCTTGCCGGGGCAGCAACTCGCCAAACAGGACGACGGCCGGTTTCATGATGTGGTGACAGCGTGGGCAACGCGGCATTTTGTCTTTCGCCATGAATACCTGAATATAAGGTTCTGCTTCGGCCATATAATGGCAGGCCGGACAGACAACCTCGCGCAGATGTCCGTGAATTTCATAGACGGCCCGTGATCCGGCTCTGGTATGGAGCAGGTCAATATTTTGGGTGATGAGCGATGAGAGGGCCCTTTCCGTTCCAGCTCGGCCAGGGCCGTATGGGCGGCGTTGGGAGTCGCATGGAGGACCGTTGCCAGTAACGGCAGTAACCAGTTGTAGAATTCTCGCGGCTTTTGGCGAAACGCATAGATGGTGGCGACATCCATGACGTCTACGTTTTCCCATAACCCCTCGCGAGGGCTGCGAAAGTCGGTACGCCGGAGGGGTACTCAACCCTGCCCCGGTAAGTGCTGTGACGTGTCTTGAACAGTTGATCAGTTCGGCCGCTTGCTCAATGAGCAGATCGTGGTTCATAGATGTGGGTTCAGTGGAAATCGTCGTTGGCCTCGATAAATTGTCTTAAACAGGAGGCCGGGGTAGTGTCGCCCGGCTCCGGGTTCGGGAAAGACTCCCCTGGTCAGTAACCGGGTGGTCCTACGCTGTAGGGCCTGAACTTCTTCAGTGGCTAGTAGCGCCTCCAGCCTCTTGTTAAGGGGGCTGTCCGAAGTTTCTAATTGTCTCACGAAAGCGGATAAGTCTTCCCGGAGGCGCTCCGGGATTGGCGATCCGGCAAACTCCCAAATGACAGTCCGAAGCTTGGGGTCAGTATGGAAACAGATACCGTGGTCAATCCCCCAGAGTTTGCCGGCACTGCCGGGCTCTTCCTCGGTGTCATCCTCAATGAGCACATGCCCCCCTTTACGGTCGGCATTGTTAATAATGATGTCCAGCAGGCTGATGCGCTGTAATTGGGGACGAAATGTCGGGTCACCTTCAAACGTGAAGTAATGTCGTTCCGGGTCATGCTCAATGAAAAGCTGGACTGTGCCTATCCCATGCTGCCCCTGGCGCAGTACTGTCGGGGGAACAAGGTGCCAGCCCAATGCCTCACTGACCAGAAAGGCAGCCTCCTCGCGCAGGCAGAGCGTCCCCTGGGGAAAGTCCCACAGCGGCCGTTCTCCCCGCCGGGGTTTGTAGACTGCTTCCACCTCGTCTTCATCCTGGCACACGCGCACCAGGAAGGCGTAGTTGGAACTCCATGGTAAGAGCCCCTCAATGTCAACCGTTCCATTCTGCAGAATCTTCAGTGTTTCCGCAGTTTGCATTTCGGTCATAGGGTTCGTTTGCCGGTTGCTACCGGGGGTGGCACCGGGCTAATGCCGGTGGCCGTTACGATTGGGGCAGAAATGACCGTCCGGGTCAATGGGTCGGCCGCAATTACCGCATATCGGCCGTCCGGCATTTACAGCCTCATTGGCATGCTTGATTAGAGATTGGGTCTGCTCCCGCGTTACCCAAAAGCTTACGACATTTGGCTCCTCATCTTCGTCTACCAGCTCATAGGCGATGAGGACTACCTGGTCGCCTTCATCATTGTAGCCGAGACCCATATTACCAACGCGAAACAGTTCCTCGACCGGTTCGCGCAGCCGCATATCCATCCACACATCCTCGGATGACTCCCGTGGGCTGGACGGGTGCCTACGCTCCAGTTCTTCAAGGAAAGATTCCAGGCTGTTAGCCAGAAGCGAAGCCTTTCGTTCTTTTCAACGACCAGAGACGAATTGCGATCCCCGGCCGCCCTGAAGATAAAACGGCGCTGTCCGGGGACGCCAACTGTGCCTATGGTAAGATGCGTGGCCGGATTGAAATCAATTTGGCTGGGCCGCAAGGATAATTTACTCTTCTTCGTCGGCCGTCTCTTCCTGTTTGGCCGGAGCCGGTTTCGGCTGCTTTCTTTTGCCCTTGCTGCTTTTTCCCTGGCGGCATTCTTCTTGCCGGGCTCACTCTTTTCTTCTGACTTTGACTCGGCTTCTGATGGCGGTCGAAGGGGACCGTCATCATTGATTCGAATGACACGAACCAGTCCCTGTGGGCTTAGGTGAAGAACGCTGGCTGATGCTGGGGCAATCACCAACCGTTGGAACAGATCAATGTGGACACCGAGATAGTGAGCCAGGACCAGGCGAATGACATCAGCGTGTGATACCACGACGATGATGTCTTTGTCGTGTTGCTGGGCCATCTCTTCCAACGCCTGGACGGCGCGAAACTGGACTTCCAGAAGCGATTCGCCACCGGGAAACCGCGCCCGGCTGGGTGCATGTTGTACAGCCCACCAGAGCGGCTTCTTAGCCAGTTTCTTGATTTTTTTGCCTTCCCACTGGCCGTAGTTGACTTCACCTATTTCTTCAACCTGTAGCACAGCCAGGCGATGTGTCTCCGCAATATAGGCGGCCGTTTCCATGCAACGGGTTACCGGGCTGCTATAGACGGCGCGAACGGGAAGTGGTGCCAGACGCTGCGCAGTTTTGGCCGCTTGCCTGTGCCCCTCTTCATTGAGGTGAACGCCGGGAATCCAACCCGGCTAGTTTATTCTGTTTTGACCAATCGTTTTCACCATGCCGGACGAGGATGATGGTTCCCATGCAGAATGATAACACAATTAAGGAGGCTACGTCAGGCTCCATGAGATTGATTTCCAAAGCAACGCCAGAGGGTCAGCCGGGACTTGTCTAGAACCGGCCTTCTTCACCGTCACAACCCAATGGCAGATCCAGGCGAGACTCCGTGAACAGTTGGTCCACGCGCGATCGGATCGACGTTCAGCAGGTTCCTGGGCGAATTTACCTCAGGATTAATGATATTGCCATAGGCATCCTGATTCGCCAGGGCAGCGTATTGTCCCGCGCCGAAGTAGGCGGCCATGACATGGCAGGCTACCGGCGCAGCCCAGGCAGACCCTCGCCACCGCCGTTAAAGATGAACACAGCCGACGACGATTTCCGGGTCGTCATACGGCGCATATCCCACATACCAGGCGTGTGTCGGCAGAATGCGTCGTTGAGCAATGTCCTCGAAGCGGCACGCACTCCCGGCTAATGGCAATATTGTCGCAATATTCGGCCGTCCCTGTCTTGCCGGCCGTGACGATGCCCTGATTTTCCAGCTCGCCCCAGTCAACATAGGTGGCACCGGTATAGTACTCTGTGTCGCTTTCCCGCTGGTTCACCATCCGCATGCCCTCAGCGACAACCTGAAGGTAACTGCGATCGACCTCAACGGCGTCAACGACCTCCGGCTGAAAGATGGGGTTCACCATTGGCGTCAAATTCGATGGTGACTGGTGGATCCTCCAGGCGATTCCCATCCGCATCCATGTAGATCACTTCGCCGTCCGGTTCTTGCCTGGCCCGAACAATGACCTGCCCCTCACCATCCGTGACTACCACATTACCTTCGGCCAATGGTCATGTGATGAATGATGTTGGGACGGTAAAGGAAGCCACCACATTGGCGATGACGGCTCCCATTTGCGCTACCTGAAGTGGCGTGGAGGTCATATACCCCTGGCCGATACCCAGATTGTAATCGTCACCGGTGGACCAGGGCTCGCCTTGTGTTTGTCGCTTCCAGGCACGCGTCGGCAGGTTTCCTTCCGACTCAGCGGCAATTCGATACCCTGAATCCGGCCGAAGCCAAACTGGTCGCCATAAAGGTCAATGCGATCGACGGTCAGACCTTCCACATATTCGCCGTCCTGATCAAACCCGCCGCTGATTTTGTAGAAGTAAACATCACACGAATTGGCGATACCCAGACGCATATTCATCGGCCCATGACCTTCCGGGTTCCAACAGACAAATGTTTGGGCACGACTGGGATCGTTCGGAGCGAACCGGTTGGCAATCTCAATGGAACCGGGATCAAACAGGTACCGTTCGGCCGAAACGACGCCTTTCCTGTAACGCACCGATAAGCCGGTACCAGCTTGAAAGTAGAGCCGGGCGGGTAAGTGCCGCTAATGGCGTGATTAACCAGGGGTGTGTACTCATTCCGGGCCAGTCCGAGGTAATAAATCAACCGGTACCGGTCTGAAGCGGTTGTTGTCAAAGGTGGGGTAATTGACCATAGCCAACACCCTCACCCGTTTGCGGATTCAGGGCTACGACCACAGCCTGCTCGATCTCCGGATAGGTTCGCTCGCCGGTGATCTCATCCACTCGTACGGTATTTCTATCCTCTTCCATGTACTGACCGAGAATGCTGTAGGCGATCTTTGCAGTTTCAGGTCCAGCGTCAGGTTCATGTTCAGACCGGATATGGGTTCCTGCGCGTTGCCGATCTGCCGGATCCTCACGGGCCGGTCCAGTCCTGTTCAACGGTCCGGCTGCCTTTCTCTCCGGCCAGTTCCACCTCCATGGACGATTCCAGACCCGCCCATCCGACACGGTCATCTCGCTCATAGCCAAGTTCCGTGATCCAGTTCTGGTTGGGGATGGGGCCCATATAGCCAATAATATGGGAGGTGAATTCACCGGACGGGTAGTCGCGCAATGGCTCGGCCAGGACCTGGACACCGGGCAGGAAAATGCTCTCCTGTTCAATCTCATAAGCCATACTGATTGAGACACCGGTGGTAATTACCGCGGGCAGATACGGGGCGAAACTGTTTTCCCGGACGATGGCTTCAATGCTGTTCGGTAACTGAGGCACAACACCGGCCTCATCCAGTGTTTCCTGGACGCTCGCGCCGTAGATTTCAGCCAGGCGGGAATAGGTGCTAACCAACTCAGGATTAGCTGCAGCGACAAGCGCTTCCTGTTGCACGGTATTGGTGACGGGCACGCCGGTCAGCAGGGACAGGCGTTCAAATACGGCTTGTTGCTCATCCTCATCATCCGGCAGGAAGGCCGGGGTGATGGTGACGTTAAAACTGGGCACATTAACTGCCAACGGGACGCCGTTGCGGTCTACAACAACACCGCGCGGAGCGTTCGTGGTCAGTGTGGCGAACTGGTTTTCGGTTGCCAGCGCCTGCAGCTCCTCACCCTTGGTTTGCTGCAGCCAATACACGCGGTAGACAAGCAAGGCCAGCAGAATGGCGATAACGACGCGCATGAAGGCGACGCGCGCCCGCAGGCCGGGGATCTCCTGGGCCTCTGATTCATTCTCCGCCTCATCAGGCGGTTTCCATCCCACACTGGACATATGGTTACACGTATTCCTTGCCGACTCTAGCCGGACAGATCCGGTTGGTCTAAAGTTCTACGCGACGTGGTTGCAGCAGATTCAGGATCGCCTGCATCAGGGCGTAGATTGGCACAATCAGAATACCATGCAGTAGAGCCACGGGTAGCATTTCTAACAAAGTATCAATGGACATACCCAGATCGAAAAACCGCAGGGCGATGAAGTAAACCAGGAGATAAATAATTGTCGCCAAAATCGCTGCCAGTCCGGCAACCAGGTAGCGACGGGGAGGTAATACACCCTGCAACAGAATGGCGGGTGTTACGGCTAGCATATAGGCCAGCGAAGACAGGCCGATTGGTGTCAAGGAGAACAGATCAACAAAAATGCCGGCAATGAATGCCCATAGCAGCCCTTGCTCCAACCCGCGCAGCAGCCCCCAGGCCAGCGCAACCAGGAACAGTAACTGCGGCACCATGCCCAATACCGGTACGCGTGGCAGGATCGCTGTCTGCGCGATGGCGAGTAGCGCCATCAGGGGGATTGCGACGTAAATGCTGTTGCTCATTCGCTTACCCGGTGGCTGCTAGGGTGCCTCTTCAAAGATTGAGGTGTCTACCTGTTGAAAGTCAGTAATGACAAAGAGCGTTTCCAGTGAATTGAAATCGGTAGCCGGCTGGACAATCGCGCTCTGGAAAAGCTCGGCTTCGTTTCGCTCCACATCAATAACCCGGCCAATAACCAGGTCCGGGGGGAACTTGCCGCCCAACCCGGAGGTATAGACCAGTTCCCCGACCTCAACCGGCGTGGTCAGATCAATCCAGTCAATGGTTGGTGGGTTTCCGCGGCCACCGCCACGCAGGACGCCGGTGGCGCGAGAATCTCCCAGCCGGACCGGGATGGCGCTGGCTGTTTCGGTAATCAGGGCA
Source organism: Chloroflexota bacterium (assembly GCA_041390945.1). Lineage (GTDB taxonomy): Bacteria > Chloroflexota > Anaerolineae > Promineifilales > Promineifilaceae > Promineifilum. The sequence goes on along the minus strand of JAWKOY010000016.1, from coordinate 105,231 downwards.
ACCTGGGCCGCATCATTCGAGACGCGATAGATCTGTCCTACCAGCCCGCGTGGTCCTTCCACGGGCTGCCCGACACGCACACCGTCATCACGTCCCTTGTCGATCATGAGGCTGCGAACGGCGGGGTTGGTGTCATAGGCAATCACATCGGCCGTAATTCGCCGGTAAGCCGGTGTTTCGCTGGCGCGATTGAACAGTTCCTGCAGGTTCTGGTACTTGCGCTGAATCTCGGTGAGTTCCTCGTTTTCGCGGGCCAACGTTTCGTTCTCGGTTTGCAGACGGGCGATCTCTGCGTTGGCTGTCTCCAGGTCGCGCGGACCGGAGAGCAGATCGAGTGTGGTGTCGGTGCGTGCGGCCGTGATGGCGGACGCCGCTGACAGCGGATCGCGGACAATGCCGACAACTGTATCCAGTAGGCCGGTTGAGTCGAGGATTGTAAGGACGATTGCCGAACCGATCAAAATGGCGAGAACCACCCAACGGATCCGTTGCGGCGTCTGCTCCATGTTCATAGCAGTTTAGTGGGGAGTACGCACTTAGTGACGGGTGCTGCCCCGGTGGAGTCCCACCAGGACGCGCTCGTAATTATCCAGGTCTTCCAAAACAAATCCGGCCCCACGGGCCACGCAGGTCATGGCGTCTTCAGCAACCCAGACGCGCATATGAACAGCGTCTTCCAGCCGGTCGGCCAGACCCTGGATCAAAGCGCCGCCACCGGCCAGCGCAATGCCTGTTTCCAACAGGTCAGCGACTAACTCCGGCGGCGTCTCATCCAGTGCATCCAGCACCGTATCTACAATTACGTTAATCGAAGGGGACATGGCTTCCCGCAGTTCAATGCTGCTGATATCCACAACCTGGGGAAGACCGCTAATAAGATTACGGCCGCGAATAGCCATGGTCTTTTCTTCCGGCAGGGGGAAGGCCGACCCGATGGCGATCTTGGCCCGCTCAGCCATTCGCTCGCCGATGAGCAGGTTGTATTTATTACGGACGTAGGTAATGATGTCTTCGTCCATCTCATCACCGGCCACACGAATGGACCGGCTGACAACAATGCCGCCCATGGCAAACACAGCGACTTCGGTTGTACCGCCGCCGATATCAACGATCATGCTGCCGCGCGATTCAATGATAGGTAACCCGGATCCGATAGCAGCCGCCATCGGTTCCTCAATCAGATAGGCTTCGCGCGCACCGGCGGAGATGGTGGCATCGTAAACGGCCCGCTTCTCTACCTCAGTGACGCCGCTGGGGACACCGACGACGACACGCGGCCGGGGGAAGGGGACAATCATCTGCTCGTGGGACTTATCAATAAAGTACTTGAGCATAGCTTCGGTGATCTCAAACTCGGAGATAACGCCGTCACGCAGGGGGCGAATGGCGACGATGTCGCTGGGCGTACGGCCGACCATTTCGCGGGCTTCCGCGCCAATTGCCAACGGCCGTCGCGTACGTTTATTGATCGCTACCCAGGAAGGTTCGTTAATCACGATCCCCTTGTCGCGCACGGCTACCAGGGTATTTGCTGTACCCAGGTCAATGCCGATATCCAGAGAAAATAGCCCAAGCAGCCAGTCAAGTGGTCTGAACAATGCTACGTGTTCCTTTACTGTGTCGATTCGTTCATGAACGCATCAGGCACGCCCTTTTAGGGATGTCGTCCGGAGTTTTATACTTACCGGAATTGTACACGGTTGTACACATACAGGCCTATTGACAGCATTCAAACCTGTTTATGATAACACATCCGCCGGACAACTTGCACGGAGGGGGATTTTCGCTCATGGATGGCTAAAAGCTGTATGGGAATAGGATGGGAGGCAGTTGCCAAGTTTGCCGTTGCCATTATGATCGCATGTGTAGACTTAAGGAGTATAAAAGCCCTATGGCACGTCAGGCGTTATTTGAAGGGTTGGTATTTGACGAAAACGACAATCTGGTCACGACCAGTTTCATTGGCGGGGAAGCAAACTACGTCGTTGATGATGACGGGTTCCACCGTCATATTGACGCCGAGGTCATAGACCGTGAAGTGTTAGCCTTCTTCCTTAGCCAGTTAGAGGACAACAAAGACCTGGCTGTGGAGCAGACGATGCAGATGCTGGGCCAGGACGATTTGCTGACCAAGGCCGCGATTGACGCGCAACTGCGAAACATTGATATGGATCAGATCATTGCTCAGGGCATCCCAGCCCAGGCGCGGGAGATGATGGGGTTTCTGGGCTTTCGCATAATCGTCAATATGCATGGTGAAATCTTGCGGCTGGATCAGCCTGCTGCGCCGGAGGATGGATCCGACGACCCGGACTAGGCGGCTAGTACGCACCTTTGGCCGAGAGTACATACGGGATCGTTTGCAGCAGAATTTGCAGGTCCAGCCCCAACGTCCAGTTCTCAATATAGTAGATATCAAGCAGGCATAGCTCGTCGAACGTCAGGTCCGAACGGCCGCTGACCTGCCAAAGTCCTGTCAGCCCACCGACAACCGCCAGCCGCTGCATGTGCCAGGGCTTGTACTGCTCCACCTCTTCGGGCAGGGGCGGTCGCGGTCCGACCAGGCTCATCTCGCCCCGCAACACATTGTAGAGTTGCGGCAACTCATCCAGACTCAGGCGGCGAATGAAACGGCCGACGCGCGTCAGCCGGGGATCATCCTTGATCTTGAACAGCGGCCCGTCGGCTTCATTGAGGGCCATCAGTTCTTCTTTCTTTTGATCTGCCCCGATTATCATTGAGCGAAACTTGACCATCTGGAACAGTTGGCCGTCGCGGCCGACACGGTCGCTGCGGTAAAATACTTCACCGGGCGAGTCCAGTTTGATGGCGATTGCCAGAATCCCGGTTACCAGGAGGAGGGAATAGCCAGCAGGGCAATCAGCCCCAGGTCCAGCGTACGCTTGAGAAGCTCTCCGGTCGGGCTGATATTACCCAGCGAAGCAATATCACGAACGCCCAGCAACGGGATACCGGCCATGTTGGTGAACTCGACGCGATTGAGGCTTAACTGCAGCAGGTCCGGCACCACCCGCGCTTCTACCTCATATTGTTGGCAGGTTTGCAACATCGCCAGCATGTCGCGGTGCATCTCGGTCGGAACGGCGATAAATACCGAGATGAATTGCAATTTGTTTTCAGCCAGGACCTTGTCCAGGTCCTTATAGCTGCCCAGGTGGGGAATACGGCCGAGGCCGATGTTGTTTTCACTGATGCCGTCATCCAGATAGCCAACGGCCGTAAAGCCCAAGTCGGGCCGGGCCAGGAGCGTGCGAATAATGCTGCGTGCCGTTTCCCCGGAACCCACCACCAGCACCCGATCCGCCGCGACGCCGCGGCTGTACAACGCTCTGAGTATCCCCCGCCGTGCCAGCCGGGCGAGGGCGATGAACACGACAATGAACAGCAGTGCCCAAAACAATAGAAGTCGTGAGAACGGCGTCGGCTGCAGGAAGAAGGTGATCGCCATCATCAGGGTGATCCCGGCTGCTGTGGCTGTCCCTGCACGGGCAACTTCTTCCAGCCATGATTCACCGCGCCGCCGCCGCCAGACGCCGGTGTAGTAGAAGGTGATCGCCAACAGAATCGTCAGCATGAACTGTTGGCCCAGATAATCCCGGTAAGGATCGTAGAAACTAACCGGCCGCAACCATTCCCATTCATACCGGACCACGTAGGCCAGCATGAATGCCAGATTGATCAGGATCAAATCGGTCAGGATCGTCAGATAGTAGATGGTGCGGTTTCTCATCGTCAGAAGCAGTCGGTATCAGGTTAACGCCCGTTGATAGGCATCCAGCAAATCGTGACCAGCCTGGGTCCAGGTGAACTTCCGGGCCTGTGCCGGTCCGGCTTTGCCAAGTTTTGTCCGTAGCGTTGCGTCATTCAGTACCTGCTCAAGATGGTGCGCCAGTTCATCCGCATCGTGGGGATTGAAATATAGGGCGTTATCTCCCCCGGCTTCCGGGAGGGATGATGTATCGGCCGCAATGACCGGTGTGCCACAGGCCATCGCCTCAATGATCGGCAGGCCAAACCCCTCATACAGAGACGGGTAGACCAGACCAACGGCTGCATTGTACCAGTAGGGGAGCTTTTCATCGGGCACATAGCCGACGAATCGTACGCGATTACCCAACCCCAATGCCTCAATCTGGGCAAAGATTTCATCATACAGCCAACCGCGCCCACCTACAAGCATGAGGTGTACGTCCGGATCGTTTAGCCGGGCAAAGGCATCAAGCAGCAAGGGGATGTTCTTGCGCGGTTGCAAGGTGCCGACATGCAGGAAGTAGCGGTCCGGTAGCCCCTCATCCTGCCGAAAGGCTTCCACGTCGGCTGGGGGAAGTGGATGGTAAAGCGTATCCACACCCGGCCGGACGACATCAATCCGATCCAGCGGCACCCCATAGGCATCATGGATATCCTGTCGCCCGGCCTCGGAAATGGCGATCAGGCGCTGGGCCAGACGGCATGTGCGGGCTGTCTGGTTATCCAGATACCGCCGCTGCGCCGGGGGAAATGCTTCAGGATATTTCACAAAACTCAGATCGTAGATGGTGGCGACAAGCGGACATGGCAGAACCGGAGGAGCCACAAAGGCCATACTGTGGATCAGGTCCAACCCGCGCCGGCGTATTTCCAGCGGCCATGCCGTCTGTTCCCAGAGAATTCTGGCGGCGCGACGCTCTGTCGGTAACGCTGTGGAAACAAGAGTCATATCAGTTCGGTCGATCCAGGTATTATCGTGCCGTGTGAATACGGTATAGTGCGGTCCATCTACTGATTGGGGCAGGTTGCTGAGCAATTCGTAAATATAACGATGGATGCCGGCCCGACGGTAGCCGGATTCACCGGACAGAAGGTGGGCGTTAATGCCGATGCGCGGATGCTCCATCCGGTTCGAAGTTGTGACCTGATTCACTGAGTTGAACGCACCCCACCACACGCAATATCGGCAAAAACCATCGGCTCGAATTATACGCTGATCGGCATCTCTGGCGACTTGCCCATGGTACGGCGCTATGGTAGACTGCTTTATGTTAAACACATGCCGGACGGTGACTTCTCTTTCACCGGGATATCGGCGCTAATTCCTGGGCAAATGAAGAGGAGGAGGCGGTGAAACGCACAGTCCAATACCAAGTCAGCCTGGTAATCCTGATGGGCCTGGCCCTTGCGCTAACAGCGTGTGTGCGACCGGCGCCCGGTAGTGAAGGTATTGATGTTGCCGCGACAGCCACAGCGGCCGCACTTTCTACGGTTCCACCATTACCGACCCAGCCCGGAGGGATTGTACTTCCCGACAATAACACCTACGGTCCAGCTTCCGACCGCGACCCCGAAACACAACCGGAAGCAGTTGAGCCAACGGCCGTCCCTGACACCACCACGACCTTGCCCACAACCCATGTGGTCCAGCCGGGTGAAACACTGCTCAGCATTTCCCAGATCTACGGCGTTTCTATTGCCGAGATTCAGCAGGCAAACGGTATAGTAGATCCGAATGCGCTGACGGTTGGGCAAACCTTGACGATTCCTGCACCGGGAACAACGACGACACCGGAACCCAATCCGGGAGTCGAGCAGGTCTACATTGTGCAGGCGGGCGACAACCTGTTCCGCATTGGCCTGCGCTATGGGTTTACCGCCGCCGAGTTGGCTGCCTATAACGGGATCCCTGACATGACCCGTATCTATGTGGGTCAGGAAATTCGGATTCCGCCCCAATAAGTTTTTTCATTTGACATTGATTGGAACGGGCGCAGGCCGGTGGTCCGGTTTGCGCCTTTTTGTTTGGTACGAGGGGTATCATGATTGAACGGCGAGAGTCGAGACTCATCTGGGATGACAAGTGGCGTGTCCGGGTCCACACCCTGGCGCTGCCCAACGGCCGAATTGTAGAGCGGGCAACCATTGAGCATCCCGGTGCGGTGGTCCTCATTCCGGTTCAGGTGACCGATAACGGAGCGGAAGTGCTGATCTTGCGCCAGTACCGCCTGGCGCTGGATGAGGAATTGCTGGAACTGCCGGCGGGAACACGCGAACCGGGCGAGCCGTGGGAGCAGTGCGCCCAACGCGAACTGCGCGAGGAAACCGGTTATGCTGCCTCGCAGCTTATTCCGTTAGGTGAGGTTTGGCCTGCACCCGGCTTGTCCAATGAACGCATGGCGCTTTTTCTGGCGTTGGGGTTGACGCCTGATCCGCTCCCGGCTGATGAAGACGAGGAGATTCGCGTGGAAACCATGCCTCTGGCGGAGCTTGTCGATATGGCGCTGGACGGCCGTCTGGATGATGCCAAGAGTATTATTGCGGTGCTTCGGGCGGCCCGCTATCTGGAATCCAATCCCCAGATTTAATCCTCTTTGTTGCTGTCGTCGTCAGATTCTTCCCCAAAGCTCTTAAGCTCCAGGGCCATCTCGCGCAGGCGCTTCATGACGGCGTGATGGATTGTGCCTTCAGGGTAATTCCCATCTGCATCTGGATCTCCTGCCGGGACATCGGTTAAGAGTTCGATACCTTCGTCAATGGTCTTTACCGGCCAGATGGAAAATTGCCCATCGGCCACTGCCTGGATGACATCCTCACGCAGCATCAGGTCCCGCACGTTCGACACCGGGATCATCACGCCTTGCTCCCCGGTCAACCCGCGCGCCCGACAGATATCGAAGAAGCCTTCGATCTTGCCGTTGACGCCGCCGATTGGCTGGATTTCTCCATGCTGATTAACGGAACCGGTGACGGCAATACTTTGCTTGAGAGGAATATCGCTAAGACTGGAGAGCAGGGCATACAGTTCTGTGGAGGACGCGCTGTCCCCATGCACCCGGTGATAATACTGTTCAATGGTGAGGCTGGCGCTGAGTGACAGGGGTTGGTGCTGGGCGTAGGTCCCTCCCAGGTAGGCGCTTAGCGTCAGCACACCCTTGCTGTGTGTCGGCCCGGACATATCATTTTCGCGCTCAATGTTGATGACCCCGTCTTCACCCAGGTAGGTGCGGGCGGTGATGCGTGTGGGGTGACCAAAGCTGAATTCGTCGTAATGGGCGACAACCAGGCCGTTAACCTGCCCGACAATGCACCCTTCCGTGGAGATATACAACATCCCGCGCAGAATGTCTTCCTGATCGGACTTGGAGTCACCGGCTTCCCGTTCAATCCGGCCCTCAATGGCCTGTACAACGTGGTCAGCCGTGACGATATCCTGGCCGCTCTTGCCGGCCATGTAGTCCGCTTCGCGGACCACATCGGCAATGATGCCAAACTGGGCGCTCAGCTTTTCCTGGTCGTCGGCCAGACGCGAGCCAAACTCGATGATCTTGGCGACCGCGCTGCTGGCAAACGGCCGAAGTTCTTCTTCCTGGCAACGACGGGCAATAAACGCAGCATAGGCCTGTTCATGCTCCGCATCACGGACCATGGTCTCGCTAAAATCTGCCCGCACCTTGAACAGACTGCGCTCATCACTGTCGGAGGATGACAGTTTGTAATACAGGTAAGAGTTGCCCAGCAGAATCACCTTGACGTTCAGGGGAACGGGTTCCGGCCAGATAGACGTTGCCACCATGGGGCCCTCTGAGCGTGGCGCGCGCAGCTCGATTTCATTGGAGCGCAACGCCTGCAGGAACGAATCCCAGGTATCGCCCTTACCGTCAAAGTTGCCCGATTCCAGAATCAGATAGCCGCCGTTAGCAAGATGTAATGCACCCGGCTTCATACGTGTGAAGTGGGTAGTGATAACCATCCCCTGCGTCTCATGTTCGAAACGGCCGAACAGGTTCTCATAGGTGGGGTTTACCTCAACGATAACCGGCGCTCCTTCTGTGGCGCTGTTGTCCACAAACAGGTTCACTTCGTACCGCCGCAAGTCAATCACTTCCTCCAGCCCTTCTTCCTCAATGGCTACGGCCGAACCGCTGACCTGCTCCAACAGGTTTTCCCGAACCTGATCCAGGTAATCGAGGATTGGCGTCTGGTCTGTATACTGCGCGCGTGCGGCCTCAAAATCGTCGCTCAATGCTGCGTCGATGGCTTCACGATCGTTGTCTTTGCGGCGCTCCAGCGTTTCCCGCTCCAGGCGGCGCAATTGACGGAGCGACTCCTGAAGCTCCACTTGCAAAGCCCTTTGTAGTTCGCGCTGGTGTTGCTGTTCCTCAGGTGACGGCTCTGATGCAGCATCTTCACTATTGTTGTTGTGGTTATCGTTGCCGGAGATTGGCTTGACTATCAGACCTGACGGTATTTCTTCCAGACGGAATCCTTGCTCGGTTGCTTTACGCTCAAGCGGTTCCAGCAGCGTCAGGCGTTGTTTGTCAAACCCTTCCTCCAGTTCGCGGACGATCTGGCGGTAAGAATAGCTTTCCAATACCTGCAACAGACTCAGCTTCATGCCGTCCACGAGGTGTTTCATAACCTCCTGGAATGCCTTACCCTGCCCGGCGGGAAGCGGCAGGGGGAGGGGACGATGGGGGGTGTCGAAATTGTAGACGTAGACCCAATCGTCAGGTACGGCTTCGGTCCCACAACGTGCCTGTAAAAAGTCACGAATGGCCGGGCTTCGGCCGGTACCCGCCTCGCCGGTAGCAAAGATGTTGTAGCCCTTGCTCTTCAGGCCCATACCGAACTCCAATGCTCGGGCAGCACGTGGCTGGCCGATAAGTTCGCGGGTGGGCGTTACTTCGGCTGTGGTTTCAAATGGTAGTGTCGCCGGGTCACAAATTCGACGTAGCATCTCCGGCGGCAACGGTTTAACGAATGCCAGCATAAATTGTTCTTTTCCTCAAAGCAATGTGGGATGGCAAGATCGTTATCATACTCCCGTTACCTGACTGTGACAATTAGCACTGTGTTAGAAGTAAGCTCACCCTTCAGGTGGCAATGATGTGGGCCGCATGATAGCATCTTGCGCAGTAGTGGCAAGCAAGTAGCTGGTGGGTCTATGGTAGGAGGTAGCATGGCGAATTTCCAGGACAAAGTGGTTGTGGCACAGGCGGAGCCGTAATTTGGGTCGGGCGGTTGTACAGGCTTTCTATGATGATGGGGCGCATGTTGCGGTGGTGGATCGTCAACGGAGACTGTCACCGAAGTGTTTGGCGAGTCGGTGCCTGAAGGGGATTACTGCCTTTACGTAGCGGGCAATCTGCTCGATGAAGTGTCGGTTGCCGAGGTGACCCGGCAGATACTGGATAAGTTCGGCCGGATTGACGTCCTCGTCAATATTGCCGGGGATTCTCTAGCGGTGTCCCTGTCTCTGAGACGCCGCTCAAGACCTGGGACTTTATGATGGACCTCAACGCCAAGACAGTCTTTCTTATGTCGCGCGAAGTCATCCCGGCCATGCTGGAGCAGCAAAGCGGCAAGATCATCAATATCGGCGCGCGGGCCGCGTTGCAGGGCTCGGCCAAGATGGGACCCTATGTCGCCTCCAAGATGGCCGTGATCCGCCTGACCGAGTCGATGGCGGCCGAACTCAAGGGCAGTCACATCAATGTAAACTGCATCCTGCCCGGCACCATTGATACACCGGCTAACCGTAAATCCATGCCCGACGCCGACTTCTCCCGATGGGTGGCGCCGGAATCATTGGCGGGATGTCATCGTATTCTGGCCTCGGATGCTGCCAGGGGATGTGCACGGGGCGGCCGTTCCCGTCTATGGCCTGAGCTGTTGACAACCGGACGACCCTCTCTCGACAGACTAAACTCATCTATGGTCTCGGAGATTGGGGTACTTCGGCCGCGTCAACGGCGCGCAACATTTTCTGGTTTGTCTTTCTGACCAACGTTGTCGGCATCAACGCCGGGCTGGCCGGTGCTGTCGTTCTGATCGGCCGCATTTTTGGGATAGCATTAACGATCCCCTCGTCGGAACGTTGAGCGACCGGCTTTATTCCCGCCTGGGACGGCGACGGCCGTTTCTGTTATACGGCGCAATCCCCTTCGCCTTCGCGTTTGTGCTCATGTTTTACGTGCCGCCATTGGAGAGCAAGGCGGCGCTGGCCCTCTACTACAGCGTCATCTTTCTTCTGTTCGACACGCTCTATACGGTTGTCAACGTCCCCTATCTGGCGTTGATGCCGGAGCTGACCGAGGAGTATGACGAGCGCAGCAGCCTGACCGGTTGGCGAATTGCCTTTTCCATTCTGGCTTCGCTGGTGACTGCCGGGTTGTTCAAGCTGCTCGCCGAGAATGTCCGCCCCGGCGCTGGGCGGCGGCCCGGATGCGATCCGCCAGGGCTACCTAATCGTTGCCGGATTATGGGCAATCACCATTGCCCTGCCGTTCCCCCTGCTGGTCGCCTTTCGCATTGAGGAGCCGGCTTACAAACCAGTGCAGTCACCCATTCAACCCTGGGCTAACTCTCAAGGAAGTATTTAGTGACAAGGCCTTCTTCGGATCGCGGCCCTTATTTACCTTATTAGCTTTACCACAGGCGATGTCGTTCTCGTGGTGCTGGTGCGTTACCTGATTGACTACGTCCGGGTGCCGCCCGGTTATGATAAATCTGATCCTGGCGGTTGTTCTCGGTTCGGCGTTGCTCTGCCTGCCGCTCGTCGTCTGGCTCATGCGCTGGACGGACAAAAACCCACGGCCTATCTGGTGTGAGCATCGGCTTCTCGTTGTCGTGCTGGTTTTAGGCAGCGTGGTGCCGCCCGGCAACCCGACCCCTATCCTGTTTGGCGCGGTACTGGCCGGGTTTGGCTTTGCCGCTCTCAGTACGGTGCCCTGGGCCATTGTTGCCGATGTGGTCGAGGCGGATGAGCTAAAACATGGCGAACGCCGTGAAGGGCTGTTTGCCGGATATCTCGTTTTCCTGCGCAAGTTCGCCTCGGCTTTTGCGATCTTTGCCGTGGGGCAATTGCTGGCCGCAACGGGTTTTATCAGCTCCACCAGCGGCAGTGTCTTTATTGAACAACCGACCAGTGCGCTGGCGGCCATGCGGTTTCTGGTGACGGTGATCCCGGCCATTGCTCTGGCACTGGCAATGATGCTGGCCTGGCGTTTCCCGATAGATCGGGAAACCTATGAACAAATCAGAGCCGCATTAGCGTTACGCCGTATAGAAGACTCTGTGTCCCCGGTTACGGTCCCCGACGTTGACGCGTTATAAGCCAACTATCTATAATCGTACCTGATCGAACCATTTCACGAGCGGGCTGATTGGCCCATCGTAAAGGAGTCCAACTATGCTAAACGTAGGCGATATGGCGCCTGATTTTGACCTATTGAACCAGGATGGCGAACCGGTTAAATTGTCAGATTATCGCGGCCAGCGCGTGGTACTGTTCTTCTATCCCAAAGCCGATACCCCCGGCTGCACAACCCAGGCTTGCGGTTTTCGCGACAACTTCCCCGTTCTGGAGACCAACAACGCGACCGTCATCGGCCTCAGCCCTGACGAGCCGGAAGCATTAGCCAAGTGGAAAGCCAAGCAAAATCTACCCTTTACGCTTGTTTCAGACCCCGACCACACGGTAGCTGAAGAATACGGCGTCTGGGGCGAAAAGAAGATGTACGGCAAGTCCTACATGGGTATCATCCGCAGCCATGTCATCATCGGTCCCGACGGCAAGCTGGAGGACGTGCAATTCAAGGTCAGCCCCACGGATAGCGTCGAGCGAGCTGTCAAGTTCCTGGCGCAGTAGTAATCTGTTGACACATCAGACGGCCGATGCAGCCATGTGTCGGCCGTTTTGTTTCTTTTGCCATACACTTCTCCCAGCCCCAACGAGGCTTGATTTAGGATAAATCCACCAATTTTCGGCAATTTTGTCACAAGCTGTCGAAAACCTTGTATCCTGTTCGTCATACTCATAGAAGCAGGCGAAATGGTCGCCATGCCGGAAAACTCAATGTATAAGGAGAAACCGAAATGCAATACATGCTGCTAATCTATGCGGATCCCGCGACATATGCGGATGTGACCGAGGAACAAATGCAGGCTGAAATGGCCCGGTACTTTGCCCTGGGCCCGGAGATGCGCGAGCGTGGCGTCTATGTGGCCGGGGAAGGTCTGCAAGGCGTGGAAACTGCCACCACCGTCCGTGTCCGCGACGGCAAAACGCTCCTGACCGATGGCCCCTTTGCCGAGACAAAGGAACATCTGGGCGGCTTCTACATCGTAGATGCCAAGGACCTGGATGAGGCGATTGAGTTTGCCGCCAAAATCCCGGATGTTGTTCGTGGTTCGGTAGAGGTACGTCCCGTGGCTGTTTACACTGAGTAGACGGCCGAAAATTCGTGTAGATTCCTGAGCCACAGGGTAGGTCCAGATCTGCCCTGTGGCTCTCATCCCCAATGTCCGAGACAGTGCAGACGATTGAGCGGATATTCCGTGAAGAGTACGGCCGTGTGCTGGCGATCCTCATCAGCACCCTCGGCGATTTTGACCTGGCGGAAGATATGTTACAGGAAACCCTGATCTCCGCGCTGGAACGCTGGCCGCGCGACGGCATCCCCGATAATCCACCGGCGTGGATGATCACGGTCGCCCGGCGCAAGGCCATTGACCAGTTCCGGCGGGCAAAGGTCCACGATGAAAAAACGGCCGTTCTCGGTTATCTGGCAGAACTGGAAACGGCCGATCCCTACGACCTGGACGAAACACCCATCGCCGACGAACGGCTGAAGCTGATTTTTACCTGCTGCCATCCGGCCCTGTCCACGGAAGCTCAGGTAGCGCTGACGCTGCGGACGTTGGGCGGTCTGGATACGGCCGAGATCGCCCGCGCCTTTCTGGTGACGGTCCCGACCATGAACCAGCGCCTGACACGGGCCAAGGGCAAGATCAGGAAGGCGGGGATCGCGTACGAGGTCCCACCGGTTAGCCGGCTCGAAGAACGGTTGGATGCGGTCCTGCATGTGATCTACCTCATCTTCAATGAGGGCTACAAGGCCACGGCCGGAGAGGACCTGGTTCGTCAGGAACTGTGCGCGGAGGCCATCCGGCTGGGCAGGGTACTCGTGGACCTTCTGGACGCGACAGCGGAGCTGGAGCCGCAACCGGAAGCAACGGGCCTTCTGGCGTTAATGCTGTTGCATGACTCGCGGCGGACAGCCCGGATCAATGCAGCGGGAGAACTGGTTCTGTTGGAGGATCAGGATCGCAGCGTCTGGGATCAGACGGAAATCATTGAGGGATTGGCTTTGCTGGATGCGGCGTTGATCCAGCGCCGGCCCGGTCCCTATCAAATTCAGGCGGCCGTCAGCGCACTCCATGCCCAGGCGGCAACGGCCGAAGAAACAGACTGGGCCCAGATTGCCGCGCTGTATGGGGAGCTTGAGCGGTATGTGCCCTCGCCCGTTGTCGAGTTGAACCGGGCTGTGGCGGTAGGCATGGCCAACGGCCCTTTGGCGGCGTTGGCGGTTTTGGACGAGCCGGCCCTGGAGCAAGCTCTCGACGGGTACCACCTCTTTCATGCAGCCAGAGCCGACTTCCTGCGCCGGGCCGGTTATCCGGTCGAGGCCCGCGTGGCCTACGGCCGGGCGTTGGACCTGTGCGAGAACCACGCCGAGCGTGTCTTTTTGCTCCGTCGTCTGGCGGAACTTTCTGAAGATTCTAGGGAAGGGTGATGTTTTCCGGCAGCACAAGACGGCCGTCGGGCAGTGGCCCAGTAATGTCATTGGCCTCCAACCGTGCGCCGTCCCCGTCCGAGCGGTAAAAGCCTGTTGCCACCTGGTACGTGCCCGGTGGTAATGCCTGCGTGTCGAAGGTTATGTTGTCCGTGACGATTTCCGAAGTCTGCCACTGGCTGGTCGGGTAGCTGTCGGCTGATGGGTAGCCGTCAACCTGGGCCACAATGTCGCCGGTAGTCGTGTCAATCAGATGAACGAAGCGCAGATAATCAACGGCCGTACCGGCCAGCGCCTGCCAATAGAGCGCAACCTCCAGTGAATCCGGGAATTGATTTAGCGCATAGCCCTTCAGCCCGATCAATGGTTGACCATCCTCGCTTAGACTCAGGTCCAGAGATGTACTGCCCTCCGGCAGTGTGAAGGTGGGCGTTAATGGCTGGTAGGCCAACTCGCCCTCATCTTCAACCAGTTCACCCAGCCTGCGCAACAGAGGTTGCTCACCACTGGCCGGGTCGTACAGAATCATCACCAACGGATAGGGACCATTGCCGGACAGCGAATCCGGCAGACGCAGCGCCAGACGGTCATGGATAGCCTCGCCGACCGGCCAGGCCGCTGTGGGTTGGAAGCCGTAACCGGGCTGGGTATCCAACTGGGTCAGGATCGCGCCGGTCGCGTCCTGCAACCGCCACGAGACCTGAAGATTCTGACCCGGTGGTTGTGTCACCCACCAGGTGAAATGCCCCCTCCAGCGTGTTGTCGCCGGTCAGACTATTCATCCGCCCGGACATCGGCCGTAAAGACATCGCCCGTTTCTAGTGGAGGATTTGCCTCTGGTGACGTGGCGGGGAGGATGCGTAACGGCCGCAGGAACAGATCACCGCGCGTCTGGCCTGAGGGCATCGGTGGCTGCGCACCGACCATTGTCAGCCGGGGAGTATAGAGTCCCGCAGGCGCATCTTCCGGGATCGCCAGCGTGAAGGTTGCCGAGTCCCCGTCCAGGTTCGCGGTTTGCGAGACCAGTACTGGCGGATCCGCCTGATCGCGCGGTGTGGGGCGAGCCAGCGCCGGGGTTGCCAGGTCTATTGTGGCTTGCGCTTCTTGTGCCGGATCGAGGTTCAGGGTGATGGTCAGCGTTTGCCCGGCCTGAATTTCATCGTGGCTGTAACCGTAACTGTAGAGTTGGTGCCGTTCTCGAATTCGATGCCCGTGGCATCATGGTGCAGGTAGGCCATCTGGGCGAAGTCCAGGTCAGATCATCTTGGGGCAGCGACCGGGGATCTTGCCCGGTGCAGAAGCCACGCTATCAGGACAAGCAGCAACACGCCACCGCCGATCACGGCTATCCAACGCGGCCACTGCTGCGATCAGCCACCAACCTTATAGGACGACCACTGCGATCAAGGCGACCAAAGACACCCAATTGGAAGCTGACCTCACCAGTGTGTTGCCCAGAGATAATTCCACGCTGGTTTCCCCGGCGGGCAGGTCCGACGCATCAGACCGGATCCCGGCTGCGCCGATAGGGTGAGTGGCGCGCTGTTTCCGGTCGCTGCCCAGCCCGGCCAGTAGAGCGTCGGCAGTAGAACCGTCGCCCTTCTGACCCGATGATGAAGTGCCACTATTTGTGAATCGGCATTGTGCCTGACCGGTTCGGCCGAAATCACCTCTCCGTCCAGCACCACAGGACGTTGCCGTTGACCGCTATTGAGCCGGTCGGCACTGTAAGCGCGCGGGACGACATCCGGCGGCAAATACTCGGCGCTGACCGTGCTGCCGTGTGCCTGTAAACCATTCATACTCGGCCAGACGCTCGGCGGTAATGTCGGCATCGGTTAGCAGAGATGGTCGGTTCGCAAACCCAACAAACCACCCAATAGTAGAAGCAGGATTGCCACCGGCGCAATGAATTGTCGGCCGACCGGCCAGGCCAGCCCGGCTGTCAGCAGGGCGGTCGCCAGCGCCTGGATGGACAGAAAGCGCCAGGGGAAACTGCGTGAATGACAACAGTGGCAAGTATTCCCACAGTACATTGGACAAAGGGGCGTGATCATGAATGTGGCGATGACGGCCGTCAGACCGATGAACAGCAGACGATCCGGTGAGGCTGCCGCTTCGGGTCGCTTGCGGAAGGTGTAGACCAGCAGGATCGCCCCGCCGAGCAGCGCCAGAAGCGCCTGTACCAGTCCCATGCGGAAGGCTTCGCCTCCATCCGGGCTATAGTCGAACAGCAGGGAACCCTGGATCAGATTCAGCCCCCGGAAGTGGTGCTGTAGTGAAAGTAGCCTTCAGTTACCGGCCCCTAGTGGGCTAGCGATTGCTCAGCCAACGCGGGCACGAAGAAGAACCACGCGGCCAGACCAAATGCCAGACCCAAACCGAGCAGTGGCCAGACGGCCGAACGCCATGTGCTATCTACGGGGGCGAGGTTTTTGTTGGCCGGTCTTCGGAAGAGCCGGATCCGGAGACGCGGCCAGAGCAGGCGCAATGCCAGGTAGAGCAGCAGAAAGGGCGTGAAGATCATGGCCGAGATGTTGTGGCTGAGAATCAGCGCGGCATAGGCCAGGGCAAAGAGACCCATCCGCCGCCAACGCTGTTGGGGTGTGGCCTCCAACTTTCACCGTCGGCCGCCAGCAAGATCAATGGGTAAAAAGCCATGGCCAGAACTCAGCCAGCGAATCGCCGCGGACATAGGCGTTCGCCGCCGAAGCAGGGCCAGCGTGTAGGCAGCGGCCATGAATCTGCACCAGCCCAACGCGATCCCAGCCACTTTCGGCCGAGGCAGCCATGCCCAGTCCGGCAATCACAAACCCGGCGATGTGGGCCATGTGGATGGAGCGAACAAAGCTGAAACCCAACCCCCGAGCTGCGGCAATGTAGATGGAGAGAGGGGCGTAGGAAGATTGTAGAACGGATAGCCATAGCCGTAGTTGGCATCAGGCATCCAGCGCACCGGAAACTGCCCTCCGGCAAACGGCCGTTACAAGCTGGTGCAGGCGTTGGAAGAGAGGGGCTGTCCCCACCACGGGTGTTCAGCAGCCCCGGCTGGTGACAGCCGGCCAGACTGCGAAGCGCAATGACAACAACAGCGGCCACATAGGAGCGGGAACGGTGACGCAGGTTCAAATCAACGCCGGAGTATAGGCGACGAACCAACCGGTTGCCAGCGCAGACAAGGCATCACTTCTTACGCCGGCCGCTTTAAAGGCCGCGCCGACAATGGCCTGGGCTTCGGTCTGGATGTGCTCAAGGTGTTCCGGGCTTTGGAAGCTTTCGGCGTATATTTTGTAGATCGGCTCGGTCCCGGAAGGACGCGCGGCAAACCAGCCGTTTTCAGCCACGACCTTGACGCCGCCGATGGGCTCCTGGTTGGCCGGAGCGGTCAGGATTGTCTGAATCGGTTCCCCGGCTAACTCGCTAGCCGTAATCTGGTCGATTGTCAGGCGCTTGAGCACGGCTCCCTGCTCGCGGGTAGCTGGGGCATCGGTGCAGGCATAATATGGCGTGCCGAACTGCTCGGTCAGATCGTGATACAACTCGCCGGGGTCACGTCCGGTGCGGGCCATCATTTCGACCGCCAGCAAGTCCATGATGATGCCGTCCTTGTCCGTCGTCCAGACTGTGCCGTCTTGTCGCAGGAAAGACGCCCCGGCGCTTTCTCTTCACCCGCCGAAGCCGTAGGAGCCGTCGAGCAGCCCGGCGACAAAATGACCCCGAAACCGACAGGCACTTCCTCCAACTTGCGTCCCAGATCGGCCGCCACACGATCGATCATGGAACTGGAGACGAGCGTCTTGCCCACAGCGGCGTCCGGCCGCCAGCCGGACCTGTTGGGGAACAGATAGAAATAGCCGTCGCTAGGTAGGCATTAGGATTCAGCAAACCGGCGCTGCGGGTCACAATTCCGTGCCGGTCGTAATCAGGATCGTTACCGAAGCGATGTCGAAGTCATCCTTCAGGGCAATCAATCCGGCCATTGCGTAGGGCGATGAACAGTCCATGCGGATTCGGCCGTCGTGATCCACAGTCATGAAGGCGAAGCGCGGATCTACATCCGGGTTGACCACCTCGATGGTCAGCCCGTACCGGTCGGCAATCGGTTCCCAATAGCCAATGCCCGAACCGCCCAGCGGATCGGCCCCGATCTTCAACCCGGCAGATTTGATAGCGGCCATGTCTACGACGCTTTCCAGGTCGTCCACGTAGGAAGCTACATAGTTGATGGGGTGAGTGGTCGAGGCGCGGAGTGCGCGCTCGTACGGTATGCGACGCACGTCCTGCAAGCCTTCGCGCAAAATCTCGTTAGCCCGGCCTTGGATGATGCGCGTCGTTTCCGTATCAGCCGGACCGCCTTCCGGCGGGTTGGCATTGAAGCCGCCATCAGTGGGCGGATTGTGGGAGGGTGTAATGACGATGCCGTCAGCCAGCCCGGTTGTCGTCCCCGGTTATAGGTGAGGATGGCGTGGGAGATGACCGGCGTCGGTGTGTAGCCCAGCCCTTCCTGTATGAACAGTTCGACCCCATTGGCGGCGAACACCTCAACGGCCGACATGTGGGCCGGTTCTGACAGGGCATGGGTGTCCATCCCCATGTAAAGCGGCCCGGTGATGTTGCGCTGAATTCGTAATTCACACACAGCCTGGGCAATTGCCAGGATATGATCTTCGTTGAAACTGCCGGCCTGTGAAGTCCCCCGGTGACCTGATGTACCAAATGAGACACGCTGGGCCGGATTGGCCGGGTCCGGTTTGATGGTGTAGTAAGCGGCTACCAGGCGGGGAATATTAGCAAGCAAATCCTGGGGTGCGGGATGCCCTGCCAGGGGGCTGGTCGTCATAACCGTCTCCTTATGTGATAGACCCGTCTACGGGCCGTCAGTTACGTATGGTCTGTTAGCGATTCCTGTGCTGTTTCCAGATGGCTACTTCCGCAGTAACAGGAAGATCAATACACCCAGCAGCGTCAATCCACCGGCGATAGCCAGGAAGCCGACGACGGCCAGCCACCCCGGACTGCCGCCGGATCCGGTACCGGTATCAGGCGGCGTGGTTGTCGCGGTTGGCTGAACCGGTTCGGCTGTGGGTGAGGGTTCGGCCGTTGGCGGCTCGGTACGGGGGCGACTGCCGAACTCCAGACCGGCCGTTTGCCCGTCGCTCACCGTAATGGTCGTGTTGGCTTGTGTTGTCATCTCCATGGAAGGCGGGACCGTCTGGGCTACCTGATAGGTTCCCGGCTGCAATCCACCGAAACAGACCGGCGTTTCGGTTCCCGTGGATACGCCCTGGCCGATGAGCGTAAAGCCCTGGGCGAGGGTGATGGTTACATCAGGTGCATACCCCTCAGTGGCTTCGTGGAGGCCGTTACCGTTCTCATCCAGAAAGGCATTGACGCAAATGGTTGCCGTGCCGGTTGGTGTCGGGGTTGTTTGCGCCTGAACGGTCAGCGTTGCCGCTATGGTGGCCGCGGCCGCTTCGGTCGGCACACCGCCGGGCGTGGCCTCAGGTTGTTGCGCCGGCGTGTTGGCGGCCAGACTCTGCCCGACCATCATGAGCATCGCCAGCGTAGCGATTAGGAAAACAGAAAAGCGTTTGAACATGGTAATACCCGTTAAATTGTGTGATTGCAGGCTACGAACCGGCTCGCGTTCGCCTGAGCAGCAAGATTAGCACAGCCGATAGCAGGAGCAAGCCCCCCACGAACAATGCAGCCGCTCCGGCCCATAGGAGGGCATTGTTGCCCGGCTCCGGTTCTTCTGTAGAAACGGCCGATTGGGTGGGCGGTGGCGAAGAAACAGCGGAGACATTGCCGGCCGGTGTAGCAACGCTGCCGGTTAGTGTCGGTGTGGTTACCGGCGTCCCGACCGTGCGTACACTGCCGAAGGCCTGAAACAGCGTGCTGTCATCAGATATGACCAGTGCCCAGTCCCCGTCCGTGGTCAGGATTTCGCCGGGAAGGATAGATCGGGTGACGTAGTATTCGCCCGGAGTCAGCCCGGACAGACAATGAGGTTCTGCTCGGCCGTCCGTAACGACATTGGCAACCACTGCATCGTGGTTGAAGACGGTAAAGGCCACACCAGTATTGGTCGGCTCGTCGTCATCATGAAACCCGTTTCGGTTGGTATCCTCAAAGGCCGTCAGGCAGATGGTCGCTGCCGGGGGAGCCAGCGTCGGCCGCAGGGTGGGTGGCGGCGGTGTGGCAGTGGGGGTGAGCATCTCTGGGGAAATGGCCGTTGGCGGCGGCGTGCCCGTGCCGATGATGATCACATCGCCCGGCCGGATCACATCATTTTCCGTCAGGTTATTAAGCGCCAGTATCTCCGGCAAGGTCAGCCCGGCGCGGGCGGCAATTGCCCAAAGCGACTCGTCGGGCTGCACCACAACCGAAATAACGCCGTTCTCATCCGGGGTAGGCGAGATCCACGCCGAGGGTGACTCCGGGGTAACGTCCTGGGCTGCGAGAGGGTAGGCAATCGCCAGAAATGCCGCCAGCAACACCCCCCAGCAGAGGACCAGAGAACGGTTAGGGTGCCGCATCAGGCGGCCAGATCGTAACCTGATCATCCCCCATAGTATAGCCGGAATCGAGCAGCGGGAGTCGTTCCTGAGAATCCGGCCAGTAAAGCCCGATGGTGACTTGATGATGCGCCGGGTCAAACGGCTCAGGCAACTCAATCAGGTGATGGCTGGTGACCGTTATCCCCGGCTGCCAGGAATCAACCGGCCAAAGCCCTCCGGCCAGCGTCGAATCGCCCTGGGCGACCAGACCGGTTTCATCAAGGACGTGAATAAACACGGCCGGCAGTCTGTCCGGGGTTGGCGCATCCGGCGGCAGACCCCACGTTAAATCAACCTGTAGTGATGTCGGGCTGACGGCCGTTACCCCGGCCCCGCGTAACTCAAAACGGCCGTCGAAGTTATCCGAGCGCGAGGCTGCGATCTCACCCGGTGTTATCTCATAACGGGTATAGAGCGAGTAGGCCTCCGGTTCCAGATCGCCGCGCGCCAACGGCCCGACGGTGATATCAACATTGGCCGGTGCTGTGACACTATCCTGCAACCCAACCAGCGAGCCGTAAGGCCAGGCGTAGCGCACAACCGGACGGTTCCCGGCGGCCGTCACATCCGCCTCGTTGACGAGAGTAACCGCCTTATCTTCCAGCAGGAACGGAATGGACGGCCAGCCCTCCCAAAAACGCTGGTCCAGATAAACATCGGCCGAAGCCGTGTCACTCATGGCGGATGTTGCCAGATCGGAAGCGGCCGATTCAAACAAATAACCAACCTCCGGCTGGCGACCGTAATGGGCATAGTCTCTGGCCGTAAGAAATGCGCTACCGGCCAACAGGCCAATAACGGCCACCCGCCGAACCCATGCCGGGCCATGCGGCCATTGCCAGATGGCGTTTAGCCCGATGGCCGGCAGGAGCACCAGTCCGGGCAACAGACCGGCGGCACGCAGAAAATGGGGAGTGTCTTCCGTCAGTATCGTCGGTCCCAGCATAATGATCTGCCACAGCAGGAGGGTTGCCACAGCCGGGCGACGCCAGCGCCACAGACACCAGCCCACACCCAGCAGGAATGGCCCCACCATGAAAAGATCGAACACCGGCCGGCCCGGCGAGGCATCCGGTATTGAAGCGGCCGAGTAATCGAGCAGGGCATTATGGCGGAGGATGTTGTCGCCGCGCCAGAAGAACATGCCCAACGCCTTGCCGGTCTGGGACCAAAGCGTTGATAACATGCCTCCGGGATCGCCGGTGTCCAAAATAAACACCTGCCCGGTCCGGCCCATGATGATTCCGGGATCGTCAATTGCCGCGAACGCCAGCGGGGCCAGGGCAACGGCCGCTCCGGCCAGAAACCATAGCGACTGTCCATTGGCCCAGAGTCGATCCCGTCTGCCGGTAAGGAGCAGGTATAGAGCGACCGCAACCAATATTAATGGTGTAAAGCGTGCTGCCAGATAGGTGTAAAAAGTTAGTCCATAGATGGCACCGGCGACTCCCCACCACAGTCCGCGCCCCGTGCGGTAGGCCCGTGTGCCGAGCCAGAAGGCCAGTGCCAGGAGCGGCGCGAGTAATATCGTGCGCAGACCGATCCGGCTGAGATGGACCGGCCAGAAGGTAACAGCCCAGATGAAGGCGGCTAACAACCCGGTCGTTCGGCCGAACCAGTCCCGGCCTAACAGGTAAGTGGGGAGCGTGGTCAGCGTCCCGACGATCGCGGCGGGCAGGCGAACAGCAATAACTGTGCTGCCCAACAGGGCGATGGCTATGGCGATCAGATAGATATACAGGGGCTCACGGCCGTTGTTGGCGGGGAAAAAGAGGTGCCAATCGCCGCGCAGGACGGCCGCTGCGTCCAAACCGTTGAACGCTTCATCCCGGTATAGTCCCGGCGGCCAGTGGCCCAACTGATAGAACCGAAAGAGAGCTGCTAGCAGGACAGCCAGCAGAAGCAACAAAGCCCACCCCCATTGGGATGGGCCGGATTCAACATGAGTAAACCACTTTCGCGACCTTGCCAAAGCTCACCCACTATAGCAAAATAAGCCTTTGCGTCAACCTTCACAAATGCCTATGATGCCCCGTATGACCTTGAAAGAAGGGGTGTTCTCATGTTCCCAATCCACCCGGTGGCGCAAAACCATTGCCAATGCGAATTTTAATGCTTTCCAAAGCCTGCCTTGTGGGGGCGTATCAGACAAAACTGGAAGAAATTGCCCGCCTACCCGACGTCGAGTTGAGCGTCATCGTACCCCCCAGCTGGGACGATCCGCAGGGTCGGCTGGTGCTGGAACGGGAGCATACGGAGGGGTACTCCCTGCTGGTTGACCCCATTCGCAATAACGGCAACTATCATATCTACTACTTTCCGACATTACCCGAACGGCTGGCGCAACTACAGCCGGACATACTCCACATTGATGAGGAGCCCTATAACCTGGCGACCTGGTTGGCAATGCGCCACGCGCAGCGAGCCGGTGTCAAAACACTTTTCTTCACGTGGCAGAACATTAACCGCAAGTACCCGTTGCCATTCAGTATTCTGGAAAACCAGGTTCTGGAGCGCACAGACTATGCCATCATGGGCAATGCCGAGGCGGTAAATGTCTTTCGGGATAAAGGGTATGCGGGCCCCTATCAGGTGATACCACAATTTGGTGTAGACCCGGAGGCGTTTTCCCCCGGTGGAACGAAGGACCCCGGTCGTGCGTTTATCATTGGTTCAGCCAACCGGCGTCTTGTGCCGGAGAAAGGCGTGGATATGCTCCTGCAGGCAGCCAGGGACCTGCCCGGTGTCTGGCGGATGCACGTCGCTGGGGAAGGGCCTGCCCGATCCGGTCTGGAAGAGATGAGCTATGATCTGGGCCTCGCCGCGCGTATTCACTTCGACGGTCCGATCTCTTCGGCCGAAATGCCGGCCTACCTGCGCAATCTGGATGTGCTGGTCTTGACATCCCGCACATTGCCCAACTGGAAGGAACAATTCGGCCGAATTCTGGTGGAGGCCATGGCCTGTGGTATACCTGTGATTGGCTCTGACTCCGGGGAGATTCCTAATGTGATCGGTTCGGCCGGCCTTATTGTTCCCGAAGGGGATATAGACGCCTTGCGTGACAGCTTGTTACAATTGATGCAGGATCAGGAGCTGCGCCGGGAGCTGGGTCGGCGGGGGCGGGAACGTGTACTGGAGCACTACACCCAGGTTCGGATTGCAGCGGAGACAGTTGAGGTCTATCGTACCTTGATGCAGGACTGATTCCGGAAACCATTATGACAAAGTCACCCGGCCCACAGATCGAAATCGATACCGGCGAGCCGCGCAACCTGACTACCCGGTTGCTGGGTCTGGCGCTGGTAATCTCGGCCGTTGTACTGGCGACTTATCTGGTTGTTGCCTATGCGGCCTGGGAGAGCGGCCGGAAAACGCAGGCCGAAAACGAAAGCCAGACGCAGGCATTGGCCCATCAGGTGGATCTGGCCCGTTCGGACATAACCGCGGGAAGCGTCGATCTGGCCATGCGTCGTCTGGATTGGGTGCTGGAGCAGGATAGTGGCTATAGTGCGGCGCTTGCTCTACGCAGTGAAGTCCAGGCTACGATCGACGCGGCTGCGGTAGTCCGACCAACAGAAACCCCGGCACCAACTGAAGAACCTGTCGCCACTGAGGAAGCTACCGTGGAAACGGACAGCTTGCCCGAATTGCAGGAGATTCGGCTGCTAACGGCACGCGAGGCATGGGATGAAGCACTACCGCTACTGCTGGATTTCCAGCAGCGCAATCCTGACTATGAACGCCAGGAAACGGACGAGTTACTCTTTGAAACATATCTCAACCTTGGTCTGGTGACGATTGAGGGCGACGGAATTGAGCTGGGGTTGAACTATTTGGCCCAGGCCGAGCGTCTGGGTAATTTACCTCAGGAAGCCCAGGATTATCGTTACTGGGGTAATCTCTATCTGGACGGCATCGCCTATTATGGCGTAAACTGGGATGTCGCCGGCTACTACTTTCGGGACTTGTGCGCCGCTGCACCTTTCTTCCAAAATTCTTGCCAGCTTCTAACCGAGGTTATGACGAAACAGGCTGAACAGTTAGCATTTGCCGGGGACTGGTGCCCGGCAGAGGAAATCTATCAGGAACTCTGGCAACAGGATCGTGGGTTTGCTGATCAGCTTACCCAGGCTCGTGAAAACTGCGCCCTGGCTACGCCGGTCCCGATTACCGACACGGTTGACTTGACCGGCACATTGCCCATCACCGACGTCCCACCGGGAGAATGAGATCGTTAGATGCCAGAACCGGGTGAAACCCTTAGCGACCGCGAGATGGAGGTCTTGAGCCTCCTGCCCAGCGGCGCCTCAAATAAATCCATTGCCGAAGAGCTGTCGATCAGCCCCTATACGGTCAAGACCCACCTGCGCAACATCTTTGCCAAGTTGGAGGTTTCCTCGCGTACCGAGGCGATTACGGTCGCCATGCAACAGGGGATGCTGGCTGTTCCGGGGGATGCGACTTTGGAAACGAGCAATGGGGCAGGTGTGAGTGCGCCGGCAAACGAGGCTGCTCCTGCGCCGGTGGATACATCTCCCAGTCCTGATGCCGGGCCGGCACCCCGGCGTTCCCCATGGGTCTATCTGGTACCTGCGCTTCTGGGCTTGCTGGCGCTTATCGCGGGGGTCTACTGGTTTGCCCAATGGCAGGCCGGCCGTACAGCACTCCCTGAACCCCTGTTTGCTGAAGAACCGATCGGCGAGACACGCTGGTCTGTTAGCCGCCCCCTGCCGGAATCCCGCGTCAGCCAGGCCATTGCGTCCATTGGGCTGGATATCTACCAGATTGGTGGCGAAACGGCCGAAGGCGTCGTTCCTGATGTGTGGGTCTATGATACGGCTTCCCGACTCTGGCACGAAGCCGCAGACAAGCCGACGGCCGTTGCCGATGCTACGGCGGCGGAGCTGTTCGGCGAGATTTATGTGCCCGGTGGGCGGTTGCCGGATGGTCAGTTGACCGATGTCGTTGAGGCTTATAGCCCGTCACAGGATGCCTGGCGACGAATCGCTCCTCTCCCCCAACCCCTTTCCAACGGACTGGCTGTTGCCGAAGGCGGCTTCCTCTACGTGATTGGCGGGCAAGGGGAAGATGGCGTTCTGGATACCGTCTACGTTTATGATCCGGGTGCTGACAGTTGGCGACCGGTTTCATCTTTGCCCGAACCGCGCACGCTGACCGCCGGGGCTTCATTGACCGGTCAAATTTATGTGGTCGGCGGCACTGATGGGGACAAAGCCCAGGCTACCTGTTACACCTACAACCCGGCGCTGACAGTTGGGGCACCTGTCCTGATATGATTATGCCCCGTGCCGGTGCCGGCGCGACCGTGTTGCTCAACAAGCTTTACCTGATTGGCGGAACGTCAGATGAGGGCGCCGATGGGATTAACGGCGAGATATTTGATCCCAACAGCCAGACATGGCAGATTCTGAATGTCCCGCCGGAACTGGCGACCCGGCAGCAACCCGGCGTAGTGCATGTGGAAAACCGTCTGTTTGCCCAGGGCGGCCGTCAGGGTGAGACGATCAGCGATGCCAACCTCGTCTACTCCCCATTCGCCTTCCAGTCCTATATCCCGGCCGCATCCTCCGGGGACGGCGAATAACTTCCTTTAAGGATTGCCCTGATAGAAAGGGTGTTCCATAAATTAAAAAGTTCGTGTAGAATATAGACATAATGCAATCACCATACGGCAATTCATGGCGCGTGAGTGATACACCGTTGTGGCAGTTTATCAGCCGCAACCTGTCCTTTGCTATCTTTTTTCTTGTTGCTGCCGGTCTGATGGTTGGTGTCTACCTCTACTTTAGCCCGGCCAGCGGCGTCGCTGAGGTGGTTGCGGCGGAAGGCATCAGCACCACCTTCAACGCGGCATTCATCAAGCCCGTTCCCCGTAAACCTGTTCAACAACGTGTGGCGCAAAGCGCCGGCCCCATTCGCTTCGGTATCATATCCGGGCACAAGAATTTTGATTCCGGGGCTGTTTGCGACGACGGTCTGACTGAGGCTGAGGTCAATGAGTCTATTGCCATCCGGGTCATTGCCGCTTTGCAGGCGGCCGGCGTCCCGGCCGATTTGCTGGACGAGTTTGATCCGCGTTTGGAAGGCTATGTGGCTACGGGGCTGGTATCCATCCACGCCGATTCTTGTGACTATATCAACGACCTGGCGACAGGATTCAAGATCGCCGGATCGTCATTTACGGATTCATCCCAATTATCCATTTGCATTGAAGGTGAATACCAGGCTGCTACCCAGTTGCCGTATCATGCCAACACGATTACGCCGCACATGACGGACTATCATGCCTTCCGCGAAATCGCTCGCGGGGTACCGGCGATTATTATCGAAACCGGGTTTTGAATCTGGATCGCGAATACCTGACCACAAGGCAGGATGTGATTGCCGGGGCAATTGCCGACGGGATTCTCTGCTATGTGAATGATGTGCGCGAAGCGGCAGATGCCGGCATGGCGGCCCCGGCAGATGCCGAGGGAACACCATAGACGCAATCGTCGTCTATGGTATGTGAAGAGACGGTTTATGGCGCGACGCCAATCCACTGACAGACTATTGACTCAGGCCCAAACTGCCATTGAACAGGGCAGGCTGGAGAATGCTCGCGTGCTGCTAGAGGCGGCTGCGCGACAGGATGCGGCCGATCCCCGACCGTGGTTGCTACTTGCCGGGATTGCCGGGTCTGCGCGTGAACGGCGTGCGTTCCTCACACAAGCTGAGCGACTCAAGCCCGGAGCCGGTTCATTGCCACCCGCCCCGCTGCAACCGGTTGTCGCCTCCGGCGCCGCAGCCGTTCCCCTACCTCAAACGATTTCATACCCGGCCCCGACTCAATCCGGGCGCACCGGCGGAATACTGGCCCGTACCGGGTTGATTATTGCCTTTGTGTTGGCCTTAGCCGCCGGAGTATATCTTTTTGCCCAAAGTCCGGTTGGCTCCGCGCTGGTTCAGGATGTAACCGGTCAGATGGTACCCGCCCCTGACCCGGTTGAGGTCGTGGCCGCCGCTTCCGAGGCTACACCGACAGAGCAAGCGGCCCTTCCGACGCCGACATTGGCTGTTGCAGCCGAAGAAACACCGTCGGCCGATGTGCCCGATCCGACGGATACCCCCCCGGCTACGGAGGAAGCGCCTGAGGAAGTGGCGCTCTTGCCGACGAAAGAAGTGGCTGCTGATGGTGAGCCCCTGGCGACATGGACGGTGACAGCCCAGCCAACGCCGACATTGGCCCCCACGGCCACACCAACAGTTACGCCGGAGCCTTCTCCGACGCCTGAGCCACCGCCGCCCGGATCACCCCGACCCGCCGCGGTAGCGGCTGATGAAAAGTGGATCGATGTCAACCTGACCACGCAAACGCTGGTCGCGTATGAAGGGGACACGCCCGTTCTGACGACGCTGATTTCCAGCGGCCAGTGGCAGTACCCGACGGTGACAGGTGAGTTCCGCACTTATCTGAAATACGAAACCCAATTGATGAGCGGCTACCACCTCGGCTTTGATTACTATACGCCGGATGTCCCCTTTGTGATGTACTTCTATCGCGACTTCGCTATCCACGGCGCATACTGGCACAATAGCTTTGGTACACCAGTTAGTCATGGCTGCGTCAACGCGACTCCGGCGGATGCGGGTTGGCTATTCAATTGGGCGCCCCTGGGGACGTTCGTCACCGTTCATTATTAGTTCCCGATTTCCGAAATTTTGTCATCATCAATGACCCGAAAATAATTGCCGCGAGTTGGTCAACGGGTACACTATTGACTGTCTACGCCTTATAGTGACGCATGGGAGGAGCGCAATGCCGCTGAATATCATTATTGGCGCCCAGTGGGGCGATGAGGGAAAGGGTCATATCACCGATCTGCTGGCTTCCCAGGCCGGCATTGTGGCGCGTTACAGCGGCGGCGATAATGCCGGGCATACCGTGGCGATTGGCAGTGATGTCTTCAAGCTCCACCTCATCCCGTCCGGGATCATTCACTCCCACGTATTATGCCTAATCGGTAACGGCGCGGTCGTGAACCCGGCGGTGCTTTTGCGGGAGATGGAAGGATTGGCGGCGCGTGGCGTGGATGTATCCGCCGACCGCCTGAAGATCAGCATGCAGGCCCACCTCATTACCCCCGGTCACATTGCCCTGGATCGGGCCCATGAACAACAACGCGGTACGGAAGCCATCGGGACAACACTGCGCGGTATTGGTCCTGCTTACACGGACAAGGCCCGCCGTACCGGGTTGCGCGCTGAGTTATTAGCCGACCCGGAAGGGCTAGCCGACGCAGTTGTGGCTCATATTGAAGAAAAGAATAGCGCGCTGGTGGGGCTGTATGGCATGGAACCATTGGACCCACAGGCCATTGCGGCCGACTTTGTCGGGTATGCCCAGCGCCTGGCCCCGCATCTGGTGGATAGCGGGTTGGTCGTGGACCGAGCGCTACAGGCGGGAGAGATGGTGCTGGCCGAAGGGGCACAGGGCACGCTGTTGGACCTGGATCATGGGACATACCCGTTTGTAACCAGTTCCTCACCAACGGCCGGTGGGGCGCTGACCGGTCTTGGTGTGGGGCCGCGTACGGTCGAGCGTGTTGCGGGTGTCGCCAAGGCGTTTACCACGCGCGTCGGCAGCGGGCCGTTTCCGACTGAGCTGGAGGGAGAAGCAGCCGGACGGCTGCGCGGAACAGGGGCGAACCCCTGGGATGAATACGGGACGACTACCGGACGGCCGAGACGTGTGGGGTGGCTGGACCTGATGATCCTGGACTATGCCCGGCGTATCAACAGCCTGACGGACTTTGTCGTCACCAAGCTCGATATCCTCAGCGGCCTTGAGGAGATTCCTGTCTGCGTGGCGTATGAACTGGATGGGGAGCGCATTACTTACTTCCCAGCCGAATTGGGGCTCCTGGCGCGCTGTCAACCGGTCTATGAGACGCTACCGGGGTGGTCGGAGGATATTATGGGGGCCAGACAACCGGAGGATCTCCCGGCTAATGCGCGGCGCTATATAGATTTTATTGCCGAGCGCACCGGTGTGCCGGTTCACCATGTATCGGTTGGGCCGGGCCGCGAGCAGTTCATTGCCCTGCCGGGTTAGTCCGGTTTCTTTTCTTCGTTCTCGACCTCAACCTGAACCGGATCGGACAGAATTGCCCCGGCGGGCAGATCGTCCAGTATATCTGCTGTGGGACTGCTGGCTTCCGGCATGGTCACCCCGGTCAAGCCCTTCTCCAAAATGGTCAAATCGGCCGTCATGCGCTCGTCCTCCTGGCCGATATCCACAACCGCCCGGCGATCCACGACACGGGATTCAGACAGTGGGCCTTCCACATAAACGCGCGACAGGGCGAAGGCGCTGACTGAGCCGTCATCCTCAAGAACCACATCCCCGACGGTCCCCAGCTTTGTGCCGCCAGGGGTGTCCACTTCCCGGCCCGACAGCTTTTCCCGCCGGAGCCACGACTTGGCTTCGGGCAGGGCCTGATCGTCGGTAACCGCGTCACCATTCTTGACCAGTATGGCGTCAACGCCCAGCACAGCGATTGCATCACGCGGGATTAGCAAGACTTTTCGCTTGAGCAACCCCTGCGATCCCATTACGAGGCCGGTGAGTGATTCCAGTTTCGGATCGAGGAAAACATCCTGGACCCGGCCCAATACACGACCTTCATCCAGCGAAACAACAGCTTTATTGACAAGATCCTTACCCAGACGACCCATGGTATACACTCCTGAAATAGTGAATCAATAATGACATTCTAGCCTGTCAGTTACCGGCTCACAACTTTAGCCTTCGCTTCGGCCGAAAATAAGCACCGCATTGTGACCGCCAAACCCAAAGCTGTTGGACATGGCCCACCGGACAGAGGCAGTGCGTGCCGTATTGGGCACGACGTCCAGGTCGCACTCCGGATCGGGATTCGTGTAGTTAATCGTGGGTGGGATAATGCCTGTCGCCAGGGTCTGCAATACCGCAATAGCCTCCAATCCGCCGGCCGCACCCAGTAAATGCCCATGGGCAGACTTGGTTGAACTAACCGGCGGGATGGCTGCCTGTCCCCCGAATACGGCCTTGATCGCCGCCGTTTCGCTGCGATCATTCAGAATCGTACTGGTTCCATGGGCATTGATGTAGTCGATATCCTCCGGCTGCAGGGTCGCATCGGCTAACGCTGTCCGCATGGCCCGGATGGCCCCTTCGCCATCCTCAGCCGGAGAGGAGATGTGGTAGGCATCGGCCGTTGCCCCATACCCAAGCAGTTCCCCATAAATTTCAGCACCGCGAGACTGGGCGTGATCAAGTGCCTCCAGCACCAGAATCCCGGCCCCTTCGCCCATGACAAACCCGTCACGCTCGCGATCGAAAGGGCGCGAGGCTGTGGCCGGATCATCGTTACGGGTGGACAGGGCCCCCATGTTACTGAACCCGGCGACCGTCACGGGCAGGATAGCTGCATCGGCTCCTCCGGCCACCACGACATCCACGATGCCTTGCCGGATCATCGTTGCCGCCTGACCAATCGCGTCTGTGGCTGTGGCGCAGGCTGTAGCCAGGGACAGCACCGGCCCGCGCAGCCCGTAGCGAATGGAGATCATCGCTGCCGGTGTGTCCGACAGCATCATGGGCACGAAGAAAGGACTTACCCGATCCGCGCCTCGCTCGGTTAATGTGGTCTGGCCGTCAATGACAGGATCAAGGTTGCCCATTGCGCTGCCGACCAGCACGCCCATCCGCTCCCGGTCCGGTGTGACGGATTCCAGACCGGCTGCAGCCAGCGCCTGACCGGCCGCGGCCAGCGCTAATTGCGTGACACGAGCCATGCGTCGGGCATCCTTTGCGCCAAACAGGGCGACCGGATCGAAGCCGGTCACTTCTCCGGCAATCCGGCATTTGAACCCGGTTGTATCGAACTGGGTGATACGGCCGATCCCGTTCCGCCCCTGAACAAGCGCATCCCATGTCGTGGCTACATCCAGGCCAAGTGGGTTAAGCGTGCCCATGCCGGTGACAACCACACGGCGACGAGTTGCATCATGGTTAGATTTATCCATACTATGATTATAACCCCATGAATGACGATCAGATTTACCGGCAGACAGTTAACTCTGGAGTAAATTGCATCGTGCAAGTTAATAACGCTTCAGTTTACGCATGTCCTATGCTAGAATCTCGCGCAACCAGGGTACGGTACGCATCTGCGTCTGCCCGAAATTTTGATCACCTAAACCTGTAAGGAAGCATGATTTAGATGCATCGCGAACATCATCGTTGGTACAGTCCGTCGCTCGGACGGGATATGGAGCTACTCATTTTCGGCCACGCTGGGGCGCGGGCCGTGGTATTCCCAACCTCTATGGGACGTTTTTACGAATGGGAAGACCGGGGCATGATGAACACGGTCGGTGACCAGTTGGAGAACGGTTGGCTGCAAATGATCTGTGTAGACAGCGTGGATTCCGAGAGTTGGTATGCGCGCTGGAAGCACCCCGGCGCACGCGCCTGGCGGCAGATCGAGTACGAAAACTACCTGCTGAATGAAGTGCTGCCGCTCTCCTGGCAAAAGAACCAGAACCCATTCCTGATGACGATGGGCGCCAGTTTCGGCGCTTACCATGCCCTGACGATTGCTTTGCGGCACCCGCATATTTTCAGCCGGGCGATTGGCATGAGCGGCATCTATGATGTCGGCCGTTGGACCGACGGGTATCACGACGAGAATATTTACTTCAATAGCCCGGTCGAGTTCATTGCCAACGAGCACGATTGGGGACGCCTGGAAGCACTACGGCGGCAGGATATTATCCTGGCGGTCGGCCGTGATGATAGTTTGCGGTATAGCAGCGAGCGTCTGTCTACAGCGTTATGGGATAAGGGCATCGGCAACGCGTTGCGGCTATGGGACGGCTGGGCCCATGATTGGCCGTGGTGGCACCAGATGTTACGTCTTTATGTTGGCGGGCATGATTAAAGCAACCGGTATGACAGGTATTAACAACAGACGGAGAAGAAAAATATGACGTTAAAAGTGGGTCTGCTGGTTGGTCGAGAATGGTCATTTCCTCCGGCGTTCATTGCCGAAGTGAACCGGCGGGATGAGGGTGTGACGGCCGAGATGGCGAAACTGGGCGGCACGCGCATGGATGAGCCATGTGAGTATGCGGTCATTATTGATCGCATCTCCCATGAGGTGCCGTATTATCGCTCCTACCTCAAGAATGCTGTCCTGCAGGGAACGACGGTGGTCAACAACCCGTTTATGTGGACGGCCGACGACAAGTTCTTTGAAGCATCGTTGGCGACCAAACTGGGCGTAGCCAGCCCCAAGACGATTGTGCTACCCAACAAGGACTACGTGCCGGGCATCGTTCATGACGAAAGTTTGCGCAACCTCTCCTATCCGCTCGACTGGGATGCCCTGCTGGACTATGTGGGGTTACCCTGTGTCCTGAAGGACGCGCATGGTGGCGGCTGGCGGGATGTTTATATCTGCCACACCAAGGAAGATGTTTGGCATAGCTACAACCAGTCGGGTCTTACCACGATGATCCTGCAGGAGTTCATCAAGTGGGATCACTATGTGCGCTGCATGTGCCTGGGGCAGGAGAACATCCTCCCCATGAAGTATGATCCCGGTGAACGACGGTACCATGTTGACCATGCTCACATGGACGGCGAACTGGGCGCGCGCGTGGTCGAGGATGCCCGCAAACTGGTACAGGCTCTGGGTTATGACATGAACACGGTTGAGTTTGCCGTGCGCGACGGCATACCCTACGCTATTGACTTTATGAACCCAGCACCGGATATGGATATTAATTCGCTTACGCCGGAGTATTTTGAGTGGGTGGTCAAGCACATGGCCGATATGGTGATTGACCTCGCCAAGAATCCGCGACCGCAATTAACTGAATTGAAGTGGCACGCTTTGTTCAACAAGTAGCTCCAGGCAATAACCATGTCCCTTGATGACGCCATCATAACTTACCATGATTTGCTGACTGACGATGTTGCTGTCGAGTCGCAGGGTCAACTGGACGAGCAAATGCAGATGCGGGGCCTCTACTTTGGGGACCGTCCGCTCTGTACGGTGCTTCGCCCCCGTTTCCTGACGCCGAAACAGTACAACTTTCTTCGCCAGCGCGTTCGCCCATTACTCCGGGCCTTCGAGAAGATCTCGCATGCCGCGACGGTCGATGCTGACTTTCGGGCGCAGTTCGGCCTCTACGACTGGGAGGAGCAGCTTATCCAGGTTGATGCCGGGTACAAGCTGCACGCACCGCTGAGCCGGCTGGATGCGTTCTACATTACCGAAGAGACACTGGACCTGAAGTTCACCGAGTATAATGCCGAGGTGCCGGCTGCTTCTGCTTACAATGATGTGTTGAACGAGGTCTTTTTCGGACTGCCGGTTATGGGCCGGTTTATGCGCGAGTATGCGATTCGGCCGTTACCTACCCGGCACCATGTCTTGCACGTCCTGCTTGACGCCTACCGCGAATGGGGCGGCACCGGCAAACCGCAGATTGCCATCCTTGACTGGCAGGAAGTGCCTACCCAGAGCGAGTTTGAATTATTCCTCCAGTATTTCCATTCGCAGGGATTGACCAGCCAGATCGTTGATCCCCGAAACGTCGAATATCGGCAGGGCCATCTGTATCATGGCGATTTTCGTATTGACCTGATCTACAAACGGGTTCTGATCACAGAGTTGATCGATCGTGGCGGAATTGACGGGCCAATCGTGCGGGCGGTACGTGATGGAGCCGTTTGCATGGTCAATCCGTTTACCTGCAAGCTGCTCTACAAGAAGGCCAGCCTGGCGGTACTTAGCGATGAGCGGAATGCCGATTTGTTTGATACGGCCGAACTGGAAGTTATTCGCAACCATATTCCCTGGACACGCGTGGTTGAGGAGCGTATGACTACCTACCGGGGTATGCCGGTCGATCTTATCCCGTTTGTCCTGAAATACCGCGAGCAATTTGTGATCAAGCCCAATGATGACTACGGCGGTCGGGGGATTATATTGGGCTGGCAGACGAACAGCAGTGGGTGGGAACAGGCGGTGGAGACAGCATTGGAATCACCCCATGTGGTGCAGGAGCGGGTACGGATTCCTCAGGAGCCTTACCCCAGTATTCTGGACGGCCGTTTGCAAATCTTTAACCGCATGCTGGATACGGCACCGTTTATTTTCTATGGTGACTATGTAGACGGCACCCTGACCCGGCTGTCAACAGATCCGTTGCTGAATGTGTCCGCCGGAGGCGGATCAACAGTTCCGACGTTTATCGTGGAGAAACGTTAGAAGGGCTGCGAATATACGATTGGCGACAGAGAGATGTGAGAAAGTGAAGGCCGGCTGAAATAACGCCGGCCTTTTTGTTTGCGGAAGGCTTTAGAAACCAGTGCTGCCCGGCACAATAAACAGGGACAGCAGCATACTGGCAACAATCAATACACCAACAATAATCGCAATGATTTTAGTCCAGTTAATATCTTTCTTTTTCTGACTCGCTGCCTTCACAGACTGGTGCGTACGGGTTTCGGTAGTACGCCGCTTTTGAGTAGCCATTTTGTTCTTCTCCTGAGACACACGCGCGGATCATTACCGACCCGCTAAAAGATCGCGCTAAGTATATCACATAGCCCTTGCGGGCGGCAGACGCAACCCACTGTCTCTAATCAGCCCATCTACAAGTATCGTGCCTGATTCTGGTATACTCGACAGTATAGAGAGCCAAGCACAGAGTTCATCCAATGATGTTGACTATCCTTTTTGCCGTTATCCTCGTGGCCGGTCTGGTCGTTGTCGTTCTGGGTTTTTATGGGCTATCACGGTCTTTCACACCAGGGTCCCAGACTCAGGCCGATGTCTCCGCCCAGGTCGCGCGCCTGATCCCGATATCCATCGGTATCGGCGCGGCCGTTTTCGGCATTGTAGGATTGCTGATACTGTATTTGACCGATATGGGCTCCGGGCCAAGTGTCATCTGGGCTTTAGGTGCCGGGTTGCTGGTTGGCTTCGCGGTCCAGGCGGTGCTCTACTACCGGCTCTTGCGCCATGCCGCCACCCAACCGCCGCCACCGGATCCGTCGCTAGGGCTGGTGGCTGAAGTGGTAATTACCAGTCCCGGCAACGGTATTGGGCAGATTGCCTACCAGAGCGACGGTCAAACCTTTCAGATCGGGGCCAGTTCCGCCACCTTTGAGAAGATTCCGGTTGGTTCGACCGTGCGTATTGAAAGTATCACCCGCCGTGTGGCGATTGTGCGGCCGGTTAGTCGGAACGGTAGCGTTTCCTGAGGGGCGTTGACGCCCCTTTTGACCCCTGTATAATCCGATTCAGATAAACAAATACCGACCTTCGGGGCAGGGCGAAATTCCCGACCGGCGGTAAGGGTGAGCGCAACCCAAGCCCGCGAGCCGTTGACCTTTGAGCAATGGCTGATCCCGGTGCGATTCCGGAGCCGACAGTTAAAGTCTGGATGGGAGAAGGTAAAGACACGTGCTTATACTGCTTTACCCGACCTCACCGATGTGTGGGGTCGCGTATATATGGCATTCTGCGCAGTCGTATTCCCCTATCTTTGCCCTGAGTTTTAAAGAGATTGTGAAGAAGGAAAACGCATTTTTGCGCTGGTTGGGCGAACAACCGGCGTGGCTAACTATTTCGCTGTCGTTCCTGGTCCTTATTCTGGTCTGGCAGTTGCTGGTGATATGGGGTGACTACCCCTCGTTCATCCTGCCCGGTCCGGTTGATGTCTGGGAGCAGTTCATCATTTTGTTGCAAGACGGCCGTCTCGTGCGGCATAGTCTGATTACAATCAGCGAAGTGATTCCCGGCCTGATTTTGGGTGTGGCTGTGGCCCTGCCGCTGGGGTATCTCCTGGCTAAGTCCCCGCTGGCTGACCGGCTGATCTCGC
Source organism: Chloroflexota bacterium (assembly GCA_041390945.1). Taxonomy (GTDB): domain Bacteria; phylum Chloroflexota; class Anaerolineae; order Promineifilales; family Promineifilaceae; genus Promineifilum. The sequence goes on along the minus strand of JAWKOY010000016.1, from coordinate 69,152 downwards.
CCTATCTGATCGCCTCGCAAGCCGTCCCCATTATCGCTGTTGCCCCGTTGTTAACCATCTGGATTCAATCCTGGTACTGGTCGCGGGTGCTGGTCGCGGCGCTGGTTGTCTTTTTCCCCGTACTGGTCAATATCATTGCCGGGCTGCGCTCCGTCCCGATAGAACTGTATGATTTGATGCACTCCCTGCGGGCTAACTCGCGCCAGATATTTGTGAAGCTGGAGTTCCCCGCCGCCTTGCCGACTTTGCTGGCCGGGTTAAAGGTCGGGGCGACGCTGGCTGTCATTGGGGCGTTGGTCGGTGAATTCGTGCAGCCCAAGAGCCAGGGGCTGGGCTTTCTCCTTGTCACGGCCCGCTACCAGTTCAAGACGGATATCGTTTTTGTCGTACTGTTTACCCTGGCGGCCATTGCCCTTACCCTGTACGGGTTGGTGGCGTTGTTGGAGAAACGACTGTTGCGCTGGCGCACCTATGGGACAAGCGGCTGCCTTTAGGGCTGCAATGAGATTGGCGTGACGCTAGCTATTGGAAAAAGAAACTATGATCTCGCACATTATTGGGAAACTGAATGGGCATCGGCCCTTGCGGCCGGAGTATCGATCGGCTGGACCTATCGATGACTGATGGATTCATCCACTGCTCAACTCCGGCTCAGGTTCTGGTCCGGCTAATGAGTTTTATCGGGGACAGGATGATCTGGTATTGCTGGTGATTGATCCGGAGCGTGTCTCGCCTGAGATCGTGTATGAAGACTGTTATGAGACGGGCCAGGTGTTTCCCCATATTTATGGCCCGTTGATCCCGGAAGCGGTGGTAGCGGTAGTTGATTTCCCGGCTAATACGGAAGGCCGCTTTGACCTACCCCGGCGATCCGCGATTTAGAGGTTTACGTAGTAAAGTCACGCCTCAATTACATCATCATTTGCCGCTTGATGAGCCGGTGGGCGCGTGCTGTCCTCGATTGGGGCGCTAGCCGTGTCGGCGCCGTCTGCACGCGCCGGTTGGTGATTGCCACAATGCCCCTCGTTGGCCTGGCCACATGGCAACCACAGTCCTCTTTGCGCGCCAGCAGGGATCGGCCGCGAGTATTGGCCCCTATCGGGCTGGGCAATGTTGCTGGCGTTAACCGGCGTCCGTAGCCGCTCGATCCCGCGCAGGACGATGCGGGCATTCTCATCCGTAGCAGTAGCCCCCACCATCTGTTCAATTGTTTCTCCTGACTCACCAACGCCGACGCCAATCAGTGTATGGTCGGCCACGGCCAGCGGCATCGACGCCCGCCCGCACGGATCTAATGATATGTTGCCGTCGATCCAGGCAAGCGCGACGGTTACCGATCATCTGGTAAGGGATTATCAAACCAGTAAGGGACCGGCCCTTCAATGGAACCTGCATATCCAGCGGGTGGGTGCGTATGGGGCTTGGTAGAGGTGGCGATAAGGAGCCGTTCGCCATCTGAATCGCTGTCCAGTTGGCGACGGCGAAAACGACTTCCCGCTTCGCCACGATGCAGGATCACCCAGGCGAAGGCTTAACGTGGCCGCACTGGCCAACCGCCGGGCAGTAATGCAGTAGCGGTAGCGTGTGGTGACAAACACCAGTTGATCGTCCGTCAGCGATCAATGCCTGGCGAACCGCTGCCACCCTCCGCATCCCAGCTCTCCAGCACGGGTCAGGATGGCTGCTCAGCATCGGCTACGGCATCTTCGGCCGTTCCTCCATCCCCCAGCAGAACCAGTGCCGTTTCTTTGTCGCCACCGCATCCTCGCTTTTCGTCATCTGTTTAAGAGCAATCCGGCGCTGGAGAAGGTCGAGGTTGACCGGCTGGACTTCTGTAACGGCCGCCATCGGCTTTGGCCGCGTATACTGAAGCCTATCGGCCGTGTGGCGGGAAGCGTGACTTCGCCTGTTCAATGCGTAGGCCGTGATACCGAGTCCCCGGCGACGTACAAGTAATACGTCAATCGCGCGAACCTTGTCCGGCCCAAAGAGACGCCCAGCATATCATAAAAAGACGGGTATCTGTGCGGACCCGGGCTCACGGATAACGGCGGTCGATCTGTTCCGGCCAGCCTCAGCGCTCACCGTTTCCAGCATATGCCGTTCAATACCGGTTTGAATTTCTGCCCGAACGCGCCGAATTCGACCGTGTCACGAATTCGCACGTACGAACTCTGGTCCGTCCCATGATCTCTGCACCCTTGTTTACCGAGAAGAAACGTTTGGTGGCCTCAACGATGTCGGGCATCTTTACGTCGTAGTTACTGCTAACCAGACTCAACAAGGCGTCAATCGGTAGCGACGCTGGGCAGTCTGGCGGTCCTCCAGGACTTTCCGGTTTTCGGCCGCCTGCAGTTCCAGATTCGCTGCCAATCTGAGAATGAATCATACATCCACTGCGGGGTGGCTTTGCTTTGTGGCGGGGGCCATAGTAACTGCCCTCACCGAAGTGCCGCGGCAGCTTACCGGACCAGCTTTTGATCAAACACATCGCACCGGCAACAGGAATACTTCCGGTCGCCAGCACTGCATGCCCCCCACCCAGGCGGCTATAACGGTGATGTCGAGGGCATTGCCACCGAAGTCAACACCAGGACATTTTCCGGTTGGGTGGCGTGTCGTCCGTAGCGCACGCCGCCGCAATCGGCTCATATTGCAGATAGACGTTTTCATAGCCGCCAAAAATGCCGCCCGCAGCAACCGCGCCTCGGCCATGCGGTCATGGCAGATCGGCCGCAAATCGCACCGGACGGGCCGAGGACGATGCCTCGTCGCGTCCCAACAACCGCTCGGCCTGTCGTTTGGTGACCGTCAGGTAGAGAGCGATGAGTACTCAGTGAGTAACATTGTTGGCCGATAACTGTGCCGGAATAGTGCTCGCCGCAGTCCGGTTTTGATGGAGAGGAACAACCGGCCCGGTGACAGCACGTCGGCCTCATGTGTAGACATCAGTGACGTATTAAACCTTGGCTGGCAATCACTTCCAGTTCGCCGACCCACACCTTCTGCATCTTCACCGGACGGCCGATGTTCTGCTCAAAGTACAGGTCCAGTGCCTCGCGGCCGATGTGAATTGCCTGCTCCGGTTGTGACATAGAGCGCCGTCCGGCGACTCGCGGATTTGGGTTGGATGGGTCCAGCGGCAGGATGCTGACTGACCGGCCATCGTAGACAGCCATGCCGGAGTTTGTCGTGCCGAAGTCCGGTGCCGGGGATCATTTGTTATTCTCCTGCTCCTGATGCCTGTTTGAGTAAACAGAGGTATCAGGAGGATAGATTACGGCTATAGTCATTTCCCGGCTACTACCGGCAGCAAACGAGCGAGCCTGATAACCTGTGCCGGGATGAAAGAACAACCTTGGGCTTATAAACCTGGAACAATGAGCGATCAGACATTCGGTTTCCCGGACGACATGCCGGGGGGCCGATCGCAGGTCAAAATCGGGAGCAACAAACAGAATCAAGAACTATACTGCAATCTGTCGGTCTATTCAAGGATGGACTGAGCGCATTCAACTCAGGTTGCATCTATCAAGGGCAGTGAGGTATTTTTGGAGCATTGCACGAAAACGCCATGATTTCGTTATCAAATGGAGTAAGCGATTGTTTTTCAATGGCATCAATAATCTTCGCCGCTTTTGAAAGGATATCCTCTCCTCCGGCGTCAAAAACAATTGCTTCAATACGTTCCAGTTGAGGGTGTGGATTGCCGTGCCAGCCAGCCATGCCCCTTCAGGGATTACTGATAATGCGGTGCATCGTTTGTGGAGTAACAAAATGCGCGGCGAGCCAATCCCTGGCGTTGGAAATGCCGCCTTCCTCCCTGATATGGGACAAGGCGACGTATTGCGGGCATTGTAAGATTGAGGTCGCTGAGCGATTGGTCAATGCAGCCGCAAAGCGTGCTGGGCCTGTTTAATCATATAGCCTATTTCATCCATTCACGTCCCCTTGAAAATCATCAGTATGCTGATATTAATCAGCTTCTTGCTGTTAATGATATCCGGTTCTACTTTTTGTATAGGGAGATACCGATGACGACTCTTCCGGGCGTAGATTTTATAGTTGCAGGTATGACCTGGAAGCATCGGCTGATTTATGAACAGGTGTTGGGGTTGAACTTCCGCTTGGCCTTTTCACGCCACACGCTGTAGTCTTTGATACGAAACCAATCCCCTTTGCAGTGCGTGAACCGTTGGTGGACCTGGATGCTGTTTCCCCAATTAGGGGCATGGCGTCGCACTCTGGTTCCTGACGGAAGATACGGCCGCGATGTTGCAAAAAAACTGAGAAAGCCAATGTGCCTATTGTGCAGCCGATCCAGCCATCACCATTTGGCGAGTACACTGATGTTCCGCGACCCGGATGGATATATCATAACCGTCCACGATAAGGCTGGTTGATACCATTAATACTGATGGTGTCGCGTGACCATGTTTTAACTGGTGTGGTTGGTGGATTCACCCAGGCTAATCATGGCAGTCCCTGCAACCTGCAACGGAGTTGCATCGTGGTGATTTGCTGGTTTTCTCTATTCTCCGAAGACGAGTTTTCAGAACGGCCAGCCATTGCAATGCTTTACCGCAGTCGGCCGGATCTTGATGATGTGCCGTACCAGGTACCTGTCACTGAGGACTTGTTTTCGACGACAAGTTGAATTTTTGCCCTGCAAGGAGGTTTCATTCGCCGCTTATCAATGATCTGGATTTCATTGAGAAATAAGCAGAAATGGGGGCTCCGTTCCGCGGGTTGTTCGCAATCGGCAGGGATGATTTTGGCCAAAAAATCGCCTACGCCATGGATACCGACTCTGGGCTTCGTAGAATTGTAGTAATAGGGGCTCTTAAGCTTCGTAAACGATCCGGCCGTCAAAGATTGTCACCGGTTTGGTCGCCGGGATATCTCTGAGCAATCGTAAACAAATCCCGTGACAGGATGACCAGGTCGGCGTACTTGCCGGGGGTAATAGAGCCGAGCCGACCATCCTTGCCTGACAGCCGGGCAGGATTCAGCGTGAATCCGGTGAGCGCCTCGGCGACGGTCAACCGTTCTTTCGGATACCATCCATCACGGGCTGCCCTGTTCGTCCTGCGGTCATGGCGGCATAAATGCCCAGCATGGGATCAAGCGGTGCAACCGGCGCATCAGAGCCAAGAGCCAGTGTCGTTCCCTGATCCATTAATGAGCGAAAGGCGTAGGCGTGGCGTGCCTGTTTGCCCCAGATCTTGTCGGCCGTCGGCCAGTCAGTCATGAGGATGCACCGGCTGTACTGCGACATAATATTACTTTGGCTAATCTGCCCAAGGTCATCGGGGGTGGATGGAGCTGGACATGTTCAATGCGTTGCGGCATGGGCAGGTGGGAACCGGCTTCCCGCGAGGTGGTCCATTCGCCCATGACGTCCAGCACTTCGCGGACTGCCCGGTCACCGATGGCATGGACGGAGATAGGGAAGCCCGCCTCACCGGCGGTGACGATAAGGCCCCACAATTCGGCCGCACTCTTGACCACCATGCCGGTGCTGTCAGGCGCGGCTTTCTTCAAAGGGCTCAAGCACGGATGCTGTTTGTGAGCCCATCGTCCCGTCGGCAAAAGCCTTGGATATGTCCCAGCCACAAATTGTCACCCAACCCGGCTTGTAATCCCAGGCTGGCTATCGGGCAGATAGTCCGCCGCACAGCTGCAATGAACCCGCAGATGGAGTTGCCCGGTGACGCAGGGTCTGAAGCAGGCGTAAACTTTGTTGTGTTCCTCAGCTCGATGCGCTGATCGTGAATACCGGTCAACCCCAGCGCGTTAGCCGCCACGACAGCATCCTGCAGCCACGCCTGTAAGGTGTTCTCGCTGGGTTGGGAATGTAATTGATTAGCGCCAGAGCATTCCATTCGCTGAGTAATCCATTCGGCCGACCCGACTCGTCACGTCCGATATGGCTGTTAGGTGGATCGGCCGTTTCGGCCGTGATGCCCGCTGCTTCCAGAACATGGCTGTTGACCCACCAGGTGTGCATATCCATGCGGGACAACATGACCGGATGATGGGGCACAACAGCGTCCAGCCAGTCCGCAGTCGGCTGTTCGTCCGCAGGCATTGTTTCGTCCCAGCCCCAGCTGATGATCCACTCCCGGCTCCTTTGTGGCCGATGCCGCTTCCAGTTTTTCGCGGGACTGCATCGAGCCCTTTCAATCCAAAAAGATTGACCTGATGTCGCCGTTCGGCCCAATTCAAAAAATGAACATGCGTGTCGGTTAGGCCCGGTAGCACCAGCCGTCCGCCGGCATCAATCCGGCGTGTTCCCGGTCCGGCCAGGGACTGGATATCGGCGTTGTTGCCGCCACGGCCAGGATGCGGTCGCCGCGTATCGCCACGGCCTGGCTCAGGTGGTGGCTGGTCGCAGTGATCTGACCATTGGTGAGACGAGATCGGTCGTCATGATTTACCCTCCGGCGGTGGCGGCAGCGGCCGCTTCTGCTACCTGCCGCATAAGTGAAAACATCCGGTTCCAACCCGGTCCACAGCGTGAAAGCCTGTGCCGCCTGGTGAACCAGCATCCCTAACCCGTTGGCGGTCCGGCAGTCGTGCAGCCTGAGCCTGGCTCCAAAAAACGGGTTTCGGCCGGGCTGTAGACAATATCATAAACAAATGCGTCACGCGGAAACGGCAAAATCATCCGCCAGGGCCAGATGGTCGTTGGGGACTGCGCCCAATGGGGTTGTATTGACGATCAGGGGGCATGGAGATCTGATATGGTCTGGGGTAAATCGGTCAGCAAACCGGCGATTGCCGACGGTCGCCCGGTAAAATGTGAGGACATGTCCGTGACCAGCGCCTCGTGCCTTTTTGTTCCCGACGTCGCGCCAGCACGCTTACCCGGCTGTTTGCCTGCAACAGCGCATATGCACGATAGTTTTCGTGCGGAGCCACTCTGCACCGAGGATCAGACAATCCCGATCCAGGAGTGGCAAATCGATCGCTGCCAAATCAGCCAGGAACCTCGACCAGTCGGTATTGAAGCCCTCCAGACGGCCGTTCTGATTCACGACAATCGTATTCACCGCACCAATCACGGTGGCCTCATTTGCCAGACTGTCCAGGAAGGGCATGACGGTTTCTTTGTGGGGGACGGTGACGTTGACCCCTGCGATTCCCAGTGCTGCCAACCCGCGCACGGCTTCCGGCAATTGTTCCGGCTTAACAGGGAGGGGGAGATAGACGGCATCCACTTCCAGCGCCTCCGCGGCCGCATTGTGCATTACCGGGCTAAGGCTATGGCTGACGGGCCAGCCAAGTAGTCCCAATGGTGTGGTGTGGCCGTCAATGTTCATGAATCGATCCCGTGCATAATAGTAGTAAAGGCTCGTTTATAACGCAGCTTGAAATGACTGGCGAGGAGCCGGCATACAAATAACAAAAGAGGGGGCCGCAACCCCCTCTCGTAACTATTTGTTTGCCACGCTAACTGATATTCTGGTTGCTAGCGGACAAAGTCAAACGCGTTGGGTACGCCGCTAAACCCATAATCACGGCCGAACCAGAACTTCTGGACGTCATAACCGTTATTAGACGGACGAAGTCGCAGGATGTCGCGGGTATTGCCCCGAACTCCACCAATATTGAAACCGGTAGCGACAGTGATATAGAGGTCACCGTTAGTATCATCAAGCCAGGCTCCGCCAATGTCCTCGACCCCAAGTCCCTGGATTGTGGACCCATCAAAGTACAATGCCCATGATCCGGTGGTGTCCTGACCAAGGTGGGTTGGTGTAAAGACGATCATGTCTTCGTCCCGTGCCTTGAAGTTTTGATTGGCAACATCCTTGATCCTGGCTGTTCCTTTCGTGCTGATGATCACGCGGCCGTCCGGAGCGAGAGCCAGGGAGTCGATCACCTCACCGCTGGTTGTCAGATCAACATCTGAACCATCCAGGTACCACTCAAAATATCCGTCCGTTGTCTCGCCCGTTGATGTGGGGACAAACCGGACAATGTCTTTTGGTGTTATGGTGCCCAACCCGGTCAAGGTCTGGTTACGGCCGAACGTTAGCAGAATGCTGCCGTCATCAAGGAACGCAAACCCGTTCAAATTGCGCGAGACGCCTACATCAGACAGGTCCAGGAAGAGTGACCACTCTTCTGTTTCAAGATCGAAGGCCAGGATATCCTGGAAGCCATAGCTGATATCCGCAACAGATCCGGCCCGTTTGGCGCTCAGATACAAGGTATCGGAATCGCCATTCGATGTCGGAGTTTGCTGGTTGTAGAACGTACAGTGAACCGTTTCGCCGGCATCCAGCTCAATCGCCGACGGATCGCTGCCATCATCACAGGTAACACTTGTCAATGTCCAGCCGGCTGTCTCTATCTCTTCCACTGAATAGGTTCCGGCGGTCAACGCGTCTGACGTATTACTCTGTCCATCAGCCAACTGGAAATCGTCGGCGTAGCTGGCATCGAACGTGAACAGATCTGGTGCACCGTCCGGGTCTGTTTCCTTGGATATAATAATTGTCCCGGTCTGCGGAACGTCCTTGGTATTGACGAACGTACAGGTCACCGTCTCGCCGGCGATCAGATTAATGGAGGAAGGATCGCTGCCGTTGGTACAAGTCGCACTGGTCAGTGCCCACCCCTCTTGCTGAGCCTCTTGAACGGAGTAGGTACCCGCTACAAGCGGATCTGATGTATACGCTTGGCCGTTTCCTAGCTGGAATTCTGCGCTAAAGCTGGAACTGAACGTGAACAGGTCCGTTGCTTCGCTGGGAATGGTTTCTTTACGGACCACGATGGTCCCTGTCTGTTCCTGCGTTTTCTCGACAGAGAATACGCAATTAACGACTTCGCCATCGGACAGGCCAATATCGGCCGGATCGCTACCATCGTCACAGGCCGCGCCGATCAGATCCCAACCCGGAACAGGTGTCATCACGACGTTATAGGCTCCTGCATCCAGTAAGCCGGAATCCTGACTCTGGCCGGAGCCCAATTCAAATGTCCCCGGCGGATAGTCCGCAGTAAACGAGAATTGCGTCGGATCATCAGATGGGGAAGCTTCCAGCGAGACCAGAATTTGCCCCTGGCTTACATCGCTAACGTATTCAATCGCCCCAATATCGGGCAGCCCACTGCGACTGTGCCCAAAGAAGTCATCAACTATTTCCACCATGCTTTTTCCGGCATCAATAACGGGCGAGTTGGCGCTGGGGCCGTAATCGCCCGGATCGGGTTCGGTGCCGGCTGTCGGTACGATTGGATTCACAAGCAGCGGGTCCGCTACGACACGGCCCGGTTCATTCGGGTACCAACTGGTGCTTACCTTCTCACTGGGCCAGTAGAGGTTATTTTCTACATAGAATGTGGATAGATCAGGGTTACCCAATGCCAACTGCAGGCGCACATTCGTGCCGGGGGAGGTCTGGAGCATCAGGTTATTCACAAAATACGAATTGCGGAAATCCGCGCCTCCGTCCAACCGGACGTTGTTGACACCGCCAGACGTGTCACCGCGGGCATTGATAAAGGCATTGTTGGCAACGACCGCATTGGTTAATCCACCACCGGAGATCTGGGTGGCGACGCCGAAGTTCGTGCCGCAGCCGACCACGATATTGTTGATAATGACCTGGCCCGAACTGGGTGGTATGGGAGTGGATTGACCGCTAAACGATTCGTCGCGTATTTGCAGCCCATTGCCTGCTCGAAGGACCGTCGGATTGCTTTTTGAGACAGGAATCCAGTATGTCCGGTCATCGGTACAATAAATAAGGTTACCTTTGACAAGTGGGTTTTGTGTATTGATCAGGTAAAGGTTGGCGTGGTCATTGTCAAAGCTGGTGTTGCCTTCCAGAGTGATTCCATCGGTAAGCCGGCCGGAGACCAACCCCTCCCCATGGTTGTTATGCACCACGTTGCCTCTGGCTGTGCTATTCTCGACTTCAACAAAGACAAGCCCACTTCCGCCGGTTTGGCCGTTAAGATTCTTTTGCAGATTTTCATAGACTGTGTTGTTCTCGATCAGCACGTTCTGCAAATAGTAATCACTGCTTCCGTTGACATTAATACCACTATCCCAATTGTGGTGGATGATCATGTTGCGAACCGTTGTATTCGACAGTGGTTCAGTTGCACCACTCTGTTGGACAACGGCTACCCCACGACCGGCAGAATTGCGAACTTCAAAGCCTTCTACCGTAATATTGCTGCCGGAAATATGGACCAGGCCGGCGTATTTATTGCTGCCGGTAACGTCCGGCAAAACACCCTGCCCATCAAGAATCGGCCGTTCACCAGGAAAGGCTTTAACCGTCAACCCTTCGTGGGCAGTGGTCATGCGTAGCTGCTCATTATAGATACCACCACGAACACAGATGATCGATCCACTGGCGGCCGAACTTATGGCATCGCTGATGGACTCGCCCTGACCTACTGTGGTTGTACAATCACCACTGCTATAGACGGTTGGAGCGAAGGATTGACCCTGTGCGCTGAGCGAATAGGTGATTCCGAACAACGCAAACAGGATGGGTACAATGCCGGCTAACAGGCGTAATCTCCCGACACGAAAAACTTTCATGAGGCTTCCTTATCTCCTTGTTATCTAAACCGACCGTTTTTCTATCCGCAGTTTCCCCAAGTATTGGCGAGCACAAACCTGAGCCAGGGCAGCCGGTGTGTGTTGCCGATGCAACTATAAGCGGGTAGGACGGTGCCGGTTACGTAAAAAGTCGTAGTGTAGAGGATAAGCGATGAATGGCGATTGAACATGAAGTTGGCGTGAGTATTTGTCTACGAAACACAAGGTGACATAGTACCAGAGTACTAACGCATGCGGGTTTTCATGTTTTTCAAAATTTATTGGTGTTCATATGTACAAAACAGGAACCAAAGGGGCAACCTGTCACTTGAATGTTGTGGGTGGATCAAAGAAGGGCAGCGGCGCTTCACCGCGTACCTGTTTGAAAACGAACGGTGCCCGCAGGTGATGGCCGGGGGACAGCGGTGGTAACTCATCCTCGGCAAAGAAACGAGCTATGGTCACTTCGTCATTCGGCCGTAGGGTGTAATCATCTGCCTCAAGTTGAAAGACCGCGTGATAAAAGTGAATCTTCTTTTTACTATGCCACAGGCGAGAGTCAAAGATGCCCAGGAGTTGGGTCACCCGGCCGCTAATGCCTGTCTCCTCCCAGAGTTCGCGCCGCGCCGATTCGGCCAGTGTCTCGCCGGGATCAGTAATGCCACCGGGCAGTGCCCAAAGTCCATCATCTACACGCCGGACCAGCAATAGCTTGTTGTCGTGAATAACGGCCGCTTCGCCGCTGGCAACCGGGCCAATGTCGAAATGACGGTCGTGATAGCGGGCCAGCAGTTCCTCAGCAGGGGGCGTCATCAATCAGGGCGCTGAGGCGGGCGGCGACACCCAGTACATGCTCATAGCGTTCAGCGTCATAGGGAGTGCGGGAGAAATTGAGACCAAACCCGGCAATAGCGCGCAATTCGTCAGCCAGTTCCCGTAGCGCAGCCAAATCAGGGTTTGCCATCAGGCCATATCTCCCAGTTCATGAAGGACCAATGCCGGCCCAACCAATGCGGCCGTTTCGGTGCGCAAGATACGCGATCCCAGTGTTACCGACACCAGGCCTTCTGCCTGTGCCAGGGTGATTTCTTCCGGGTCATAGCCGCCTTCCGGCCCTATGAACAAACCGACATATGAGAGGGGTGATAGGTCACGAAGGGCTGAAGCGATATCCTTTCCGGTGGACTCCTCCCAGGCAATCAATGCAATCCGGTTGCTGGCTGCTGCCTCGGACACGGCGACCGGGAATTGCTGTGGTTCAGCCAGTTCCGGCAGACGACCGCGACCGGACTGCTCGGCCGCTTCGAGAATAATGCGCCGCCAGCGTTCTTCCTTGTCCGGGGTCACGCTGGTGGCGTCGCGGACCAGTGTTCGTCGGGTAATGACCGGGACAAAACGCGACACGCCGATCTCGGTCCCTTTCTGCAACACCCATTCAAACTTGTCCCGTTTCAGCAGGCTCTGGTAGAGCGTCAGGTAGGTGTGTGGCTCGCCTTGTGCCGTTGCCTGCCGGGTGATCTGTCCCACGACGCTATCGGTCGTTACCTGTTGCAGGGTGACATCGTAAGCAGCCCCGCTACCGTCAAGCACGATAACCTGTTGACCTGTGGTCATCCGCAGTACGCGGCGCATTTGGTGAGCCTGACCGTCATTGAAGCGGACAACACTGCCGTTGATTTGTTGCGGATTGACGAAGAACCGGTGCATGGCTTAGTCGGTGGAGCTCCCTTGTCGGCAATAAAGACCATTTCGCTTTCGAACAATAACTCAACCACTGACCAATCCGTGCCGCTTCGATGAGCTCATAGAAAAACTCACGGTAGCGATTGGTCAGATTACGGCCGCCATGCGTGCTGACGGTGGGGAAGGAAAGGAATCCAGATGGCGAACAGCTAATCCATGAAGCAGTGCGCGTCCATGACCGGGATAATTGCGCTCAAAGCGGGGCATCTCTTTCAGGAACAGGGCCACGTCCCCGGTTCTTCCGGGATATGCAGAGGCCACATCTGATTCACCGCCAGCGGCGGCAGCCCTCCAGTTCAAAGTAGTGATTCAGAAAGGCGACTCGCGGCTCATGGATGTCATACGCCAGATAGGAAGCGTCCGGCGACAGGTCCATCCAGCGCAGCGCCAGCGGGTTTAAGCCGCTACCAATATCCAGCAGCCGTTGCGGGTGGCCCGTTACGGCGAAGATGTCCCGGTAAAAGGTGTCAAGGATGGGCAGTCGCTCACGGGTAGACAGGTGGGCGTACATGATGTCGGCGCAAACGTCCCGAATGGCCTCCTGATCGCCCGTGGCAAAGACGGCCGTCAGGCGACTGGCGGCGACGTCAATTTGGATCGCCCATAGGTAGGGAGCCATGATGCATGCAGTCGCTTGCGAACGGCCTTCCGGTCCTTGGCCTTCTTGTGCTGCGCCACCGCCTCGACGGCCAACATGCGGATGGTCGCTTGTGGGGTATCCCGATATTTACGGGATTGCTTGACGGCCGTTATGACCGCTTCAATGGTTGCCTCATCTGCCGGCATGGTATGGTATTGTAACAAACCGTGTCATTTCTTGTGTACGAGGAAGGCCAACTCTGTGCTGAACTCAAACCGCTCGGCCAACCAGCCCCGCGCATCCAGCAGCGCACGGAATCGCGTCTCGTAATGGGTTACCATGCCCTTGCGTCGTCCCCCAACTTTGTGCCGGAAAGGAGACGAGCAGATACGGTGCATTGAGCGCATCAAGCAGCCGGTCCGGTGCACCCTTGTCAATTGCTTCCAGGCACGGCAACGTCTTGAGTACCAACGCCAGATCGGCCGCCTGGGGTGGGGGATCGTGAACATCACGCACTTCCGCATAGCCGGCGTAGTCGCTAAGCGCAATGTAGTCATTGAGGAAGGCAACCTGGTCGGCATAGATGTCACTGGCGATATATTGGGTTGAGGCTGGGAAGGGCATCCAGGGGCGAGCCAGCGGATTCAATCCGCAGGCGACATCAAGGACGGTTTGAGGGGGTGGCACGTTGGTAAGGGTCTCTCGGTAAAAATCATCCAGAATGGACAGCCGTTCGCGGGTGGAGGTGTGGGCAGCCATAATCGCTCGGCAGGCGTTGGCGAATTCGCTGTCGGTCGTGGTTCGGTCGTCTTTCTGGAGTGCCGCCTCCAATGTCTCGCGTGCCCGGTTGTAATTGATAGATGCATCCTGGAACGCGCCTCCGGCCTGATGCAGTACATTTTTGGTGGCCTTGATGGCGGCTTTCTTGTTGGGACGAATGGCGAGTTCCCGTGCCCCTATTTCGCGTACCAGCGACGGGCTGACATGGCGATATTTACTGCTGGCTAACACAGCTTCAACGAGTGTGTCCAGTTCGGATTCCATTAACCCAGTCTAGCAGAAGATGAATGGCTGATCACGCGCAACGGAACGGCCGTTGGGAGGCCTCAGGAGAGGGGCTATTCCCGGTTTGCTTTGGACATTAGCCCAAGATAACGGCCTCGTTCGACAGAGCTGCATCAGCTACCTGTTGGACATGGGCCGGTAGGCATTCCTCCGGTTCGTTCCCAGATGAAAAGAGTTGGGTATTGTCGGGCAGTGTCCCCGACGTTTGCAGGTGAAGGCGAACTCAATGATGGGCTGAGTCGTATGAAGGTACACGCCTGACAGTCGCGGTTTATTGTTGCTGCCAGGCAGGGTTGCCGCTAACCGACCGCCTTGCTGCAAGGCAGATCCCCCGCTGCGACGGAGATCGACGGAAGATGATTCCGTCCCTGTCCTGCTTGCGGTAACCATACCGTACCGTTGACAGTCTGATGATCAGGTTCGCATGGATATCCCATTGCGGGTTGGTAGGTGTCGTGCCGGATGACCCGAAGGCACGTCGCAAACGGCCGGATAGTGTGGTTGCCGCCGGAGCGCAAACCGGTTCGCCCTGCCGCGATAAGGCGTCCTCTATCTGCTGCCGGCCGGCGGGAAGGGTTGGTTGTGGGCAGGTGTGGCGGGGAAAAGCCGGCAACCAGTTGACCGTTCTCTTCCCGGATGGCTCCTCCGCGCTGGATGGTCCTGAAGGACAGGTTGAGTCCGCTTTCCGGCGTAGATCCTGTCAGACGTAGAGGCAGGGCAATGATGCCGGTCACATCCCGGACTGTTTGTGCCAGCGTATCGGATGGCAGGACACCGGGTTCCAGGGCAACCGTAGGAGGAATCAATGTTCCGCTTGTTGGGTCCTCCGTTAGCAGCACGCGACCCTGGTGGTCAATCAGGACGGCACTGGCAGAGATCATGCTTCACCCCGGGTCATGGCCCGGCTGATCGCTCTATGGCGTTGCAGAAGCGACTCAACGTCAATGGTTGTTAGCTGACCTTCTTCAACAACCACCCGGCCGTTGATGATCGACCAATCCACCGTTCCCGGTTGGCAGAAGATCGCGCTGCTGCCAGGGCGTCGTGTTCTGCCCCGGCGTAGCCGAGACGGTTGAGGTTTATGGCAATAAGGTCGGCGCTCATACCGGGGGCCAGATGTCCGATATCGTCACGGCCCAGAATCTGCCGCACCGCCGCGAGTAGCGATCTCCAGCGCTTCGCGCGCCGTCATGGCTGCCGGACTTCCCGGTGAACCCGCCTCGGCCGCCCGGTTGTTCGCTCAGATAGCGATCCGGCGCAACGCGCTGCAGCAACATGGCGTGGCGGGCTTCATCCAGCAGATGACCGGCATCATTGGACGCTGAACCGTCTACTCCCAGGCCGACCGGAACACCAGCCTGGCGCAAGGCGGGGACGGCACATGCCGCTGGCAAGACGCATGTTGCTGGATGGGCAGTGGGCTACCCGGTTCCTGTTTGCCCAAAGAGGGCGATCTCCGGGTTGCTCATGTGGACACAGTGGGCATGCCAGACATCATCACCCGTCCACCCCAGCGACTCCACGTAGGGGCACAGGACGCTGGCTGAAGGTCTCCAAGCAGAACGTTTCCTCGTCTAGCGTTTCCGCCAGATGGGTATGCAGCCGGACACCATAAGCACGGCCAGCTTCGCCGATTCGCGCATCAGGTCCGGAGTAACGGAAAAGGCGAGCAGGGCGCGAGGACGACACGAACCATGGCCTCGGGACTGCTGTCGTGGTATGTCTCAATCAGACGGCGGCTATCCTGAAGGATAAAAGCCTCATCTTCCGTCACCCGATCCGGTGGTAACCCGCCCTGGCTTTCCCCAAGGACATGGAGCCGCGTGCGGCGTGAAAACGGACGCCAATCTCCTGCGCAGCGCGAATCTGGCTGTCGAGCGTGCAGTCATTGGGGAAGATGTATAAATGGTCGCTGCTGGTAGTGCATCCTGATAGGGCCAGCTCCGCCAGACCGGTCAGGGTGCTGATGTAGATTGCCTCATCGGTCAGGTTGGCCCAAATGGGGTAGAGGGTTGTCAGCGGTGAACAGGTCGGCGTCCTGGCAATGACGCGGGTCAGACTCTGGTAGAGATGGTGGTGGGTGTTGACCAATCCCGGCAGGACAACGTGGTCCTTGAGGTCCAGTATGTGATCGGCCGTGTCCGGTAGCTCATCGCCCGGACCGACCTGCTCAATGATGTTGTCGCGGATGAACAACCCTCCGGCGATCTCGCGACGGTTGTCGTCCATCGTTACCAGCAAATGGGTGTTTTTGACCAACATCGTGCTCATTAGCGTATGATCCTCCCACATTCTCAGGTTTGATTTATGGAGGCTCCATTTCAGACTGTAGCACGCCCCAAGGTTTTGGCAACCACCTTCCGGTGGTATAATTCTAATAGCGCTTATCGGCGGGGATGTGGCGGAACTGGCAGACGCGCATGACTTAGAATCATGTGCCGCAAGGCGTGTGGGTTCGAGTCCCTCCATCCCCATTTTAAATCCTGAAGCGTTGCTACAGAGCAACGCTTTTTTGTTCGAGAGGTAGTTCTGTGACCCTGACTATACAAACCGATGCAGATGATCAACAACAACTGGCCCTGACCATTGAGGTCGATGAAGCCCGTGTGCAAAATGCGATGAAGCAAAAGGCGCGCGAGCTGGGCCGTGAAATTTCCATCCCCGGCTTTCGGCGCGGCAAAGCGCCTTACGATGTTATTTTGCGTCGTGTTGGGGAAGGGACACTGCGTGCGGAAACAATTGAAGATCTGATCCAGCCGGTATTTGAAGAAGCTTTGGATGAAACTGGCGTTGAGCCTTACGGCCGTCCTACGCTGGACGATATTGAGTCCAATCCACTGGTATTCAAATTTACAATTCCCCTGAACCCGGAAGTGACGCTGGGTGCTTACCGGGAAACCCGCAAGGAAGTTCCCGTCGTAGAAATCAGCGATGAGGCAGTTCAGGAATCGCTGGAACAGGTCCAGACACGCCACCAGACAATTGAAACTGTTGAGCGTCCCGCACAGGAAGGGGATGTCGTGACCATTGGCGGTAAAGGGAATCTGGTCCCCGTTGAGTCAGACTCGGACGAGGGCGAGGACGCTGAGGCACCGGCCGGAGAAGTAACGATCTTTGATGAGGAGCATGTTGATGTGCTGCTCGAGAAGGAAACATTATTCCCGGAGACGGACTTTGTAGATAACCTCGTCGGCATGTCAGCCGGTGACGACAAGACGTTTAACATCATATTCCCGGATGAGTTTGAGGCTGAACCGGACTTCGCCAAGCGCGAAGCGCAGTTTGCCCTTACCGTACTGGAGGTCAAGAATCGTGACCTGCCCCCATTGGACGATGAGTTAGCCAAACTGGAGGGCGACTACGAAACGCTTGATGATCTTCGCGAGGCTATTCGCACAGAGCTTGCCGAACAAGCTGCCGAACAGGCCCGGGAAGACCTCATTGAGGAAATGACGGACACCTTGCTTGAGGATGCGGAGATTGTTTTCCCACCGGCCGCTGTGGAGATGCAAATAGATGATATGGTCGCGGATTTCCGCAACCGGCTGGCCCAAAGCGGCTGGCAATACCAGGACTATTTGCAATTGCAGGGCATGTCTGAAGAAGCACTGCGTGAGGACTTCCGCGAGAACGCGGAAACGCAATTGCGTCGGCAGCTTACCCTCCGCCAGTTCATCCTTGATGAAAAGCTGCGCGTTTCGGCCGAAGATATTGACGAGCAGATAGAAGCCCGCGTTGCCCGTTTCGACAAGGACACTCTGAAGGACAGCATGCGCGAGTATTATCGCAGCGGTCAGGGGTTTGAGACGATCAGCAGCCTCGTCCTGCGTGACAAGGTCTATGAGCGTATGGCTGACATTCTGAGCGGCAATGCACCGGATCTGGCCGATCTGGATGCTGAAGAAGAGGTGTCTGACGAGGAAGAATAACGTAAATCTTACGCGCCCTGGCTATACTCTGAAAAGTGGCCCCGTGTGGCCTAACTGTCACTGCGCGGTGATTTATTGATCGGAGCCAAAGCTATTCATGGCTCCCATGCTTAGGAGAATCTCCATGATGAATATTCCCAGCGCTCTTGTGCCGATGGTCGTGGAAACAACCGGCCGCGGTGAGCGTGCCTATGACATTTTTTCGCTTCTGCTCAAGGAGCGAATCATCATCCTCGGTACACCGATTAATGACCAGATTGCCAATCTGACTGTGGCCCAGCTCTTGTGGCTGGCTAGCGAGGATAGTTCCAAACCGATTCGTATGTATATCAATTCGCCGGGTGGGCAGGTGTACTCCGGCATGGCGATATATGACACCATGCAGCAGTTGGAGTGCCCGGTTTCAACCGTTGCGGTCGGTTTTACGGCCAGCTTCGGCACCATTCTCCTGACGGCCGGCACGAAGGGCATGCGCTATGCCCTTCCCAACGCCACCATCCATGTGCACCAGCCGCTCGGCGGCGCACAGGGTCAGGCGTCTGATATTGCTATCCAGGCCCAGGAAATCCTGCGCCTGCGGACTGATCTCAACAACATCCTGAGCTACCATACCGGTCAGCCGGTTGAGCGCATCCAGAAGGATACGGACCGTGATCTGTACATGTCGGCCGAACAAGCCAAAGAGTATGGGTTAATAGACGAGGTATTACAAACGCCTCTATCCAAGAACGGCCAGCCTGGTTAAGCTGCGCTTTCTTGTCCCTGAGATACCATTAGTAATTACAGCCGGAGCTTATGTTGCTCCGGCTGTTTTATTTACCGCAATGAGGTCCCTTCAGGCAGCCCACATGAGGGCCTGCATAAGTGGGATTTGCCGGACCCGACTGGTAACTCTATAATTTGGTCAATTCTGGGCAAGGCAAGATCTTGTCCGAGGGCCATGCTTGGCATGTACAAAAGGCTCAATCGTGCGCGGTTCCCGGTTCTTTTCTCGGTCATTGTTTTAGCGGCCCTGGTGGTTGCTTTGATGATGGCTAGTTTACGCCCGCCGGTTGCGGAAGCCCTCCCCGCACAACAAACTGTCCCTGTTGTTGGTTTTGCAAATAGTGTGTATACGGTGGACGAGGATCGTGGTCCGGCCGAAATATCAGTAAGCGTGAATGCGACGCCTGAAGCCGGAGAGGATATTGTCGTTACTTACCTGACGATCCCCGGCACAGCTCAAGAAGGAACCGGCGGTGACTATTTACATGCTACCGGGACCTTGACGTTTACCAGTGCCACGAATAACGTGCAGACCTTCGATATAACGATTCTCAATGACAGCATCGTCAATGAGCCGGACAAAACGGTTAACCTCCTGTTGCGTCTGGAAACTCCTGAGACTGCTACATTGGGCCGTGGAGAGGCGACATTGATCATCACTGATGACGACTTTGCCACTTCCACTCCGCAATCATCATCCGCAACGACGACCCCTATCTTTGTAGACTTGCTGGAACCCAATAACACTTTTGCGGAATCCAGACAGATTCTTCCGAATGCCTCTGCCACCTGCCAGTTAACCTTGTGGCCGCCGGGTGATCAGGACTTCTTCAACTTCCCGGTCAAAAACGGAACCTATTATCGGGTGCTGACGGATGATCTTTCGCCGGGGCTGGATACGGTGTTGACCCTGTATGATCCTGCCGGTAATCAGGTCGCGGAAAATGATGACATTGGTGGCGTTGGTAATCTGAACTCACAGGTGATTTACAGGGCGCGCCAGGATGGCGTCTATTTTGCGCGCGTTGTCAACAAGAGTGCGGCCGATCCCGCCAATCTCACCTACTGCTTTGAGATCGAGGCGATGGATCAACCCACGCCAACGCCGACAGCGACCCTTTTGCCGACACGAACGGGATCGGATGCCTGTGAGCCGAACGGTCAATTAGAACTGGCCTGTCTGTTTGGCGAGAACCAGTCCCAGGAATTTAACTTTGTACCACCGTTTAACGAAGGGCCGGACCAGGATTATTATCAACTCTGGATGAGAGCGGGGACAACGTACACATGTGAGACGTCCAACCTCTCCAATGTGACCGACACCAACATGATTTTCCTGGATAGCAATGGGGGTGATTTCAACCCGCAACTCGGCAATGATAACAAGGCGCCGGGAGACCTGGGCAGCCGGTTGAGTATTTATGCTACCTATACGGGGTATCTGACGATTCTGGTCGGTCCGGTTAACCCGGTTCCTCTCTCCCAGGCAGATCGGTTTACCTATACATTGTCCTGTGTGGCGAGTGCGGCTCCCACAGCGACGCCGACGCTTGCGCCGTCAACCGGCGGTGGGACAGGGGGGAATACAGGTGGCGGCGTGGTTGTTCCGGTTGCGCCGACGGTTACGCCGTTTCCCACGCCGACCGAGTTTGATCTTTCAGCTATCCTGACCCCGCAACCAACAGTTATCCCGGTCGTAACGGTCCAGCCATTGCCGACCGCAACACCGGCGCAGGGTACACAGGATACATCAACGGTGAATGTCACCGTCTATTACGACGCCAACTTTAACTTTACGCCGGAACCGACAGAAGGCATTGTAGATGTTGCCGTTGCCCTTTACGATAATACCAATGGCCGGTTGATTGCCTTTGGTTATACGGATGAGTTGGGGATGGTACGGTTTGACTCTATCACCAGCAGCGGTGCCATTCGCGTTGAGGTTCCTTTGCTCAATTACACACAAATCGTTGGGCCAGGTGAATCAACGATCCAGTTACGAGTCGCACCATTGCCGTTGCCTATCGGCATTCCCTAACGAATTGTTTCTACCTGGTTAACCTATCATGTCGGCCGAAGACCCACAAAGCGCCTCCTCTACCTCTGCCTTATCCACTAACCGCCCGCTGCTTATTGTCGGGGCGATTGCCGTCGTTGCTATTCTGGCGGCCTGTGGCCTTGGCTCGTTTCTGTTGGGTTCCCGATTGCAGGATGGCGATGGCAACGCAACAGCACAAGCCACATCAGATGGGTCCGGCATCAGCGAGGAATCGGCCGGTGTTCCTACCCCTTTCCCTGTGGAACCGGGAGGAAGTGGGAGCGGGTCGCAACCGGTCGTTGTTGGGGTCAGTGACAGCGGTACATTTTCGGTAACAATGGATATCCCGGCCACGTTGAGTGTGCTGGATACAGGGTTCACCGTTGAGTCGGAGAGTATCGGTGCGGATGGTCTATGGTCGCCGCCGACAACGGATGAAACCACGGCCCTGTGGGTGAATGGTTCGGTGGTCAATTATGTATTTGGCCTCTCGGACACGGAATCGAATCGATCACTGATAGAATCCCTGGCTCCCGGCGATACGATTGCCCTGACTACCCGACAAGGGGTTACGCATGAGTTCTCGTTCGACAGCCGGACGGAAGTGTCCACCAGTGACCGCGAGGTCTTCAGCCAGCAAACACCGGGTGTGTCCCTGATATTGATTGGCGGACAGGACGATACGCGATTGATCGCTCGCGGTCGGTACGAGGTGGCTTCGGCCGCGGAAACGACGTCCGGCAACGTTGTGCAACTGGGGGAAACTGCCCAATTGGGCGAATTGCAGGTTACGCCACTGGCAACATCCTATCTGGCCGATCGGCCGGAAGCACCGGCCGGGTTTGCTTTTTACCTGGTGGATTTCAGCCTGCAAAATGTGGGGCTGACGGCGATTGACACGGCCAACTACCGGTTTGTGTTGAGCGATGAGTTAGGCAACCAGTACGCAGCCAACCCGATAGCCAGTCGTCTGGGTAATAACCCGGCGCTGAGTGGGTTTTTGAACGCCGGGCAAAGTGTTGCGGCAACAGTTGGATACCAGGTTCCAACCGGATTGGTTAGCCCGACACTGACCTGGACAGTTACCAATGTTCAGGATGGGGCACAGATTCAGGCTATATTGCCATTCACCTCCGGTGCCCAGACCAGCCAGAATGTGCAGGTGTCTATTGCCGATGTGGTCATTACTTCTGATCTGAGCAACCTGATCATCGCCGGCCAGATTACAAATGTCAGCGATCAGCCACTGGTTGTGGTTCGTGAAGATATTACCCTGCGGACGGTCGCCGGGTCAGACTTTCTGCTTCTGGCAACGAATCCGGCCTTCCCTGGACCGTCCCACCGAACCAGACGTTACAGTTTATCGTTACCTTCCAACGGCCGTTCCTAGAGAATGAGGCGATCTTTACAGCCCTCGGCCAGCCCTTCCAGTTAAGCGGCCTGCAGCCCCAATAAATTCCCGCTGCTACTACACTGGCGGGTGGTTAACTTCTTTTCTGTTACTAAAAACGAATTCAAGTGATGAGCTTGGCCGCTGGCCCCGGCTGGTATGGTAGAGAGCCATTCCGCTACAATCGCGCCAAGACCAAGCACCAGCCCGGCTATTTGCAGCGGGCCGACAAAGGCCGCTCGAAGCTCGGCCCAATATGGGTGCCGAATCCCAGTAAGTCGGCATATCCCGCCGCCAGCGCCAGAACGAGACCGGTCGCCGACAGGCGAATGCCGACATCTGCCTGCAGTGATTTTGGTGCATCAGGCGGGCGAATGCTATAGAGATAGAGATAGGCTGCGAATGTCAGGCACGTCACACTCCCAGAAAGGCCGTCATCTGCAGGACGCCGAATTCGGGGGTTCGGCTGAAGTCCCAACGGTTGGGCCAGCAGAGAGGCTAGAACAAGCAGTAGGCCGATAATGGAGAGGGCGATGATGAGTGATCGGCGAAGTTGAGCGACTGTCATAAGTGATGGCTCCTGTAGTGGAAACCACAACGCCGCGTCTCGTAACGCGGCGTCGCCAGACGTTGTGTCTCATTTTCCGGAGGTCGGGGCAGCGGGATTCGAACCCACGACCTCTTCAACCCCATTGAAGCGCGCTACCAAGCTGCGCCATGCCCCGAGCAACGGATAGTATAGCAGAGGGCTTTACCTGCGGCAATAGCCCTCTGCTGCCGGGTAGTATTTAAACAAGAAAACACTCAGATAAAAAGGGCATGTAGGATCTACAAAAAATCCTAAGTTTGCTATTATTACTTTTGTGTAATATCCAGCCACAGTTATTAATGCTTAAGGAGATCATTATGGCGCAAGAACCTACCGTGTATTTCGCTGTTTTTCACTCACCCGGAGAGGCCTGGATCGAAGACGTGGATTTTCGTGAGCAGCCCGGCGTTATGGAGCACGTGACCCATTATGCTCGTTACCTTGAGGAAGGGAAGCTGCTCATGGGTGGGCCATTTCTGATGCCGAACAGCGGCGGTATGATGATTGCTAAGTCTGAAGTAACGGAAGAAGAATTAAGGGCTTACGCTGCCGCCGATCCGGCCGTACAATCGAAGCTGCTGTCGTTCGAAATCAGACCCTGGTATGTGCCGATGCGTTCTGCGTAGTCAGTTCTATACCGAGGACGGCCGTTAGAAATCACTCCATTCGGCCTCGCCATCCCTCATCCGCTCAGTGGTTGCAAATAGACAGCTAACAGAGCCAAAAGACCCAGGATGAAGTTGTATCCGGCATGAACGAACATAGTGACCGTCGTATTGCTCCGCTTACGGATAACACCCAGAACGACGCTCAGTAAGAATACGGTTAGCGTGGCCGGTGAGAAGCCATACTGCACGTGGGAGAGAGCAAAGACGATTGACGTGAAAAGAATGCCAAAGACCGGTTGTAGCGCGCCCCGGAATAACAGCTCTTCGCCTACCCCGGCAGCGGCCGCCAACAGGAACCACTCCCATACTGTATCGAAATCACCCAACAGCGTGTCATTCAGACTACTTAGTTGCTGTGCCTGCTCCGGGCTGAGCAAAGTCCACAGTGCGCCAATAACTGCTTGTAAGAAGACAAAGAAGATCATCCAGCGCACACCCATGAACAACTGGGACATGGTTGGGCGAACAAGGCCAAGGCGTTCGTTCAGGGCTTGATCCTTGCGGCGCGTAAATAGGCCCACGCCAAAGAAGGCAACTAGGACGAACAGCAGTTGCTGGGCCAACACGTCTACAATCGTGGGTGAGACTGCACTTTCAGCCAGTGCTGCATATCCTTCCGGTGTGGCTGAAATCAGGGAGTTGGCAATTAGGAAGCCAGAGCCAACTAATGCCAATGAGTGCACTGAAGAATCGGCGTCCAGCCCCGGTATGATGCGCGCCAGACCCTGACGAACAGGAGAGATACTGACCAGCATTCCCCACAACCCGGCTCCCATTAGCGCCACGCTGCTGGCGTTCAATACACCGATTGCCAATCCTTGTGCTTCGAGATTGGTCAGGACGTCCGCGGGAAGAAAACGAAGACCGAGTGCTCCAATAAAGGTCAGGCCACTCACAATGAATAAGCCCAGATTGAACAGCAGCCGACCACCTTGCTTGCCGGAAGCCGTGATGATATTGGCTACCCAGATAAGGAGCAGGAGCGGGATACCGACAAGCAGAATGGACATGGAATATTTCCAGGCGGGAGACAGGTCCGATGCCTCCCACCCGGAATTAGAGGCTGCCTAGGGCTGAACCAGGGCTGTGTCGAACAAGATACCGACATTGGGCAGATTCATAAATCCTTCACCCCGGTGAGGATAATATGCTTCAGCCATTTGGTTGAGAGATTGACCGGCTTCCAATTCGGCAACAGTTACTCCGATCCGGTTACCCTCTACCAGCGCCGGTGAGACGGCAATAGAGAAGTGACCGTTTTCATCACTCTGACCTGTGCCCAAAAGGGTTCCGTTGTAAGTGACATCAAGAATAGCCAACGCCAAGTTAGGTGGAGCCTGACCTTCAACCACTTCTGCTCCAACTGTCAGATTAGTGGTGTCAATCCGGAAACGTGGTTCCAGGAAGGCCTCGTCTTCTGCTGTTGCCGCCGGATAACCATCCGGTAACGGCGTCGGTTCAGGTACCCCTGCTTCACCTTCTGCGGGGTAAGCGGATAGTACCGGTTCGGCTTGAGGTGCCGGATAGGACTCTCCAACCTCGGCGGGTGGTGGGGTGGCCGTTGCGGCTTCGGCCGCTGCCTCCACTACATCAGCTACAGTAGGAACGGCTGTTTCTGTTGTGGCCGGTGTACCTGAACTGCATGCTGCCAATAAAACAGCTAACGCAGCCAGTATCACCAGTGTAAACAGATGGGATTGTCGTTTTGATGCTTGCATGGTCGTCATTCTAACTAAAATCAATGAAATAAAAAAGAAGCTACCACAATTGTGGTAGCTTCTTTTCATATACTCGCAGGGTTAGCTACCAGTGCTTACTGGTTGAAGCCCTCGTAGTTCTTGGTGTCCTGGCCGCTGGCTGCAGAACCGCCACCGGGTGTGCTGCTCTCATTCGCGATTGCCACAATAGGCTGATCGGAGGAGATGGTCACACCACCGTAGGAGTTGCTCAGGGAGGCAGCGTTACCGCTGACGACTGAGATACCTGCCGGAGAGGCCAAGGTGGAGACGCTATAG
This sequence comes from Chloroflexota bacterium, assembly GCA_041390945.1. GTDB lineage: Bacteria > Chloroflexota > Anaerolineae > Promineifilales > Promineifilaceae > Promineifilum. The sequence goes on along the minus strand of JAWKOY010000016.1, from coordinate 43,800 downwards.
AATGTGGCGCTGGCGCCGGCTGCGATCGGAGTGCTGTGCGTGAACACAACGGCTGAACCACCGCCGGTTGGCGTGTAGGTTACCGTCACGGTCGCCGGGGAGGCGCCTACATTCTGAATCTGGATACCACTTGTATTACCGCCGAAGAATTCCTTGTACAACGGCAGCGTCACATCAGCAGTTGCGCCGCTGGACGGGAAGCAGGAATAGGTCGTTACACGATTCGGGTTGCTGGTGGCGAAGCCGCGGTCATTTACAACCACAGCGATGTCGCCGCCGCCCATACCGGAAACAGTGGCCGAACCCAGAGCCCCTGCGGGTAGACCGTAGGTCGCATCGCCACCGAAGAAGGTGAAGGACTCACCCGGCTGCAGACTGGGCGAATCTACCGATGCTGTCTGGACAGAACCATTGCCGATCGAGTAGGAATACTCAACATGAACAGCCTGGGCTGCGCCGCTGACGTTCTGGGCCTGGATACCAGTGGTCTGATCGTTGGACGTATGAGCATTACGAACCAGCGGGCAGTAGGCCGTGCTGTCGTAGTCACTCGGCGTGAAGGCCTTGGAGGCCTGCAAGTTCTGAGCTACGGCTGCGGACGCCTCATGCTCAAGGGAAGTACCGGCCAAAGGCTGCGTGCCGGTGACAGTCAAGCTACCGACTGCGCCACTTGGCACACCAGCATCTGCCGGACTGAGGACAACCATCGCGTTACCGGGAACGTTGGTCTTGTTCAGCGGATAGGTGTCGGTGCCTACGCGGAAGGTCGCGCTGATATTGTTCGAGCTAGTGCTGGCGTTCTGCACGTAGAACGTGGTCGTGCGGCCGCCGAAGTTATTCTTGACCAGCGGGAAAGCAATGGTTGTAGCAACGTCGGAACCATCCGTGCCACGATACTGACCGGCAGCGGAGCTGGTGCCGCGGTTGTTGACGTTGACGATTGCCGCAATGGGCTGGTCTGCGCTAACAACAGCCGAACCGACGAAGCCGGCCGGAACGGAGCAGTTTACATCGGTGAGGAAGTTAACTGAAGCGCCGGGGGCTGCACTCTGGCTGCCGCAGTTGGTCGGCGTGCCATTGGTGTCATAAGCGTCGAAAACGATCGTCGCGCTGGCGGAACCAATATTCTGGATCTGCTGACCGGACTTCCAGCCGGAGCCGGGGAGTTCGCTCTGTGCCGCAACCAGGCCAACGCCGATCAGGGCTACGAGCAAAACGGATACAATTAACAGGATTTTCTTTGACATCTAGTTAGTCTCCTTACTCTGCGAGTTTTTATAACCGAGTATATTATGGGCCGGTTTGACTCCCCTCTCAATAACCCATATGGAGTATTTCAGGGAGTAAATCGGCTGATCTGCGTGAAAATTGGGTGAGGATGAACCGGATCAGCCCACTTGCCGCTTGCGAAACAGGACTTCTATGTTGGAGACGATGAGATCATCGAAATGGCGCGTTTTGTGCCTGAAGCATGTGGGGTAACGACTAATGAGGTCAACATGATCGGCGTTAAAAGTTTCGTAATAGGCCACGCGCTCAAGTTGGCTGCTGACCGTTTCCCATAGTTGACGGTAGCGGGTAAGCGGCCATTCGTTCATCCAGAAGAACCCCATCAACTCAATACTCTGCCCTTCGGCGAACTGAGTCAGCGTGTCCTTCGTAAAGAGACATTCGCAATACGGCACCGAGATAACCTGAAACTGGTGTGCCCCACGCGCGGATAGCCACAACGGGCCGAAGTTCAGGTAGATGTAACCACCCGGCCGCACAACGCGTGTGGCTTCTTGCAAGACCTTATCCGGCTCCGGGAAGTGTTCAAAGGAGTTGTAGGAGAAAATAAAATCAAAGGTATCATCCGGAAAACCTAACTGGCTGGCATCCATACCGGCAAACTGGGCGCCGCTGGTGGCCGCGACTGGCGTGATCCCCTCAACCCGAATATCAATACCTACCGTTTGCTTGCCCATTTGTTGCAGGGCATAGCAGGCCATCCCGTCCCACATTCCCAGATCGAGAAAGTGTTGAAGATTGCTTGCATCCTTACCTACCAGCGCCAGCATCTCATTGGCCCGTTCCCGGCCGCGTTGGGCCAGGCTGTCGTCGTCATACTTATAGGTCATGGGTTCCAGTGGGTAAGCGGCTTGCAACTCGGCCAGTTCTTCCAACCCCAGCCAGGCCGGGTCGTCTCCGGCGGCCTCGAACACGGCACGGGCTGACTGCGCCCGCCGGCGGCAGTAACGTTCCCAAGTGTTAATCAGGATGGGCTTGGGGATGGCTTTCTTGGCGAATTGACGAATGGCTTTAGGCATAAGACAGGTTTATTGAGGACGGGTACGCAAGATTTGTTGCCAGTAAATAATGTCCCGTCTGGGGACAACGCGCAAGGCCAGAGCCGCCAATATATAGACGGCTGCCCCGGCCAGAATGGGTATTGGCAAGGGTAATTCGCGCAGGGGCCAAACGGCCGCGGCCATGAGGATTGTTGCCAGAAGGGGGCGTGGCAGGGTCGGCAGGAAGCTTGTCTCCAGGATATTCCGGCGGACGTAGATATGGATGCTCAGGAAGAACATGATGGAGGACAGGAGTCGGGCAATGGCTGAGCCATTGATGCCCAGCACCGGAATGAGCAACAGATTGGCGACAATGTTGACGCCCATACTGAGCGCCGTAACCCCACTGGCCGCCCGCTGCCGGTTGTGGATGATCATCAGGCGGGCGTTGGGCACGTTGAGCAACAAGAACACCGAAGCCCAGACTGATATCTGTAGAACCGGAATGGCCGGGGCAAACGCATCGCCGTAGATCAAGCGGATAATGGGATCGGCCAGCAGGGCAACCCCTGTGGCGACCGGCAGGATGAAGGCGATGAGATACTGATTGGCCTTTTCATGCAGGGTAACGAGCTTTTCCCGGTCGGTTCGGGCGTATCGTGCCATGACCGGATAGATGGCTGCCCGCACAGCAAACGACAGCATGGAGATCGCCAGGGTAATGGTCAGAGCAGCCGTGTAATAGCCCAGGTCCGTTTCGGTGAGCAACAGCGAAATGAGGAAGGCGTCGGTCTGGTAGTCCAGAATAGAAAACAGGTGAATGGTGAAGAAGCTTGGTGTCTCGCGCAGTTGGGCTTTGCTGAAGGCCCAGTCCAGATTGGCACGTAGCCGTTGCGGTACCTCGCGAAATAGCCGAAGCAGGCTGGGGGGATAGGCCAACAGGCTCAACGCACTGCCGGCAACCATTAGCCAGGCCAATGCTGTAACCCCATACCCGCTTCGCAACAGGATGAACCCGCCGATAATCTTGACGCCGCTGTTGATCAGGGCGGCGACAGTCGGCACAATCAAGATTTCATGTGATTCGAAAAGCGCCTGGCAGATGCTGAATATGGCCTCAGGGATGGCGGCCAGTGACAGGATGAGAATGACTTGCTCAGTCTCGGCGTTATAGGGCAGGACCAGCCGCAGGGCGACGACCAGTAACAGATAGGTCAGAACCGTGGTCGCCAGTCGAATAGCCAGAAAGTTGGCAAGATAATGGGCGCTTTCCTCGCGGCGGGGCGAAAGCTCCCGCACCAGTAGCTCGTGCAGCCCCAACGCCGACAACCCGAAGACAATCGTGAAGTAAGTTGTTCCCAGCGTGAAGACGCCGGACTCTGTCGGTCCCAGATTACGGCCGATCAGGATAAACAGCAGGCTGGTGCTGGCCCGTACGGCGACATTTGCCAGGAACGCCAGAGCTGTATTGCTAAGTAGTCTCTGGAGTGTGTTCATCCGCCGGCAACTTTTCGGCAACGCAGGCCCAGCCCAGCGTGTGGTCTTTAACCGTATCCAGCCGGTCCATGTAGAAGAAAATGAGAGGGAGAATCAGGAAGAAGATCAGTTGCACCGGTAAAATAAGCGGCAGCATCAGGAAGTAAAGCAGATCATTATCAGGACGTGGGAAAAGCCGGTCGTGGAGCAGTTGCAGGTTCCAGGACAGGAACCAGAAATAGCCTCCCCAGGGACGCATCTCAACCACACGCATGTTGCTGTTTTCAATCAGGTACTGGAATCCGAACGAGGTATAGCGGAAAAAGTCGTGGGGCTTCTGATGCTGGTGCCACTGCATCGGTGCGGCCAGATAGAAACGGCCGCCCGGCCGCAGCACACGGCCGATCTCGCTGATCACCTGCTGCGGATCATTGACATGTTCCAGCGTCTGGATGCATACGGCCGCATCAAACGTCTCGTCGCCAAACGGGAGTTGCTTCAGGTCTGCCTGGGTGTCAAGGCCAGTGTAGTCCCAGGTGGTATCCCCGACAGCCAGATCGACACCGACATATTGAGTATGGTCGAAGTAATGCTGGAATTGCCCTCGCCGCTGCCCGCATCCAACAGGCGTGCGCCGGGAGCCGTCTCGCGTTGGGCCTGTTCCAACAAACGGTACGTCTCGTACCGGTTTATCTCTATTTTCTCGCTGATCCAGTCCGGCAGTAACTCAAGCTGCCCTTTTCGTCCTAAGCGCATAGTAACCTTCTTTACAGAATGCAGCCGCCGATCGTAGCGGGTTGCGGTAATTCTGCCAACCGCCGTTTACCCGGCGATCCTCTGACCGGCAACTCAGTGCTGCACCCAATCGGGTGGTGGTGTGGTTGCCCGGCCTGTACGCCATCCGGTAACCAGTCCGGCCCAGTAAGCACGTAGAGCAGTCCACTTTCCGCCAAATGCCAATCGCCCTGTTGTCTTCAACGCGCTGGCAGTGCGAAAGGGGACAATTGCTAGCATTCGCAGCCCGTGACCGTGCTTGCGGAAATAACGGCCGCTGCTCTGGGCCATCCAGTACCGTTCGAGTGGGCTGTCCCGACCCCCGCTGCTGGCCGAGACGTCATGCCGGATATGGGCTTCCGGTTGCAGGCGAATACGATAGCCCGCCAGTCGGGCACGACGACAATAGTCCATGTCTTCGTAGTAAAGGAAGAACGCTTCATCCAGATAGCCAACGCGCTCGATTACCTCGCGTTTGAGCAGAATGCCGCAAAATGGCGCGAAATCTATATCCCGCGGCTGGCTCCATTGCCCGGTATCAAGCTGCTTCTCGCCGCCGTCCTTGACATCCAGAAAGACATCCAGATTGTTGCCTACAGTCCAAATTCGTTGCGGATCGGCCGCATAGTAGATTTTGGCCGTTACCAGACCGATATCTGCTGCCAACCGGGCTTCATCCACCAGATAACCCAGTGCGTCTGGATCAACGAGTGTGTCATTGTTGAGCAGCAGAAACAGCTCCGAATCCCCTGCTAATGCCTGGCGTAGCCCGCGTTGTAGCCACCGGCAAACCCCAGGTTATTCTCCAGCCGTAGAATCTCAACGGCCGGGAAGTGTTCAGATACTGATAGCGCCAGGGGTGGGTCACTGCCGTTGTCCACCAGAATGGTGTGGTAGTTGGGTACTCCAGCGCCGCCACCGTCTCCAGGCAGGCCAGCGTTTTCTCCAACTGGTTCCAGGCGACGATGATAATGGCAACAGGCGGTGTGGCAGTGACATTACGGTTGAAAGGCAAACCCGCTGTCAATAGCGCGGGCAGCGCCAAAGCAGTAAATGATCTTTGTCGCATAGACCACCGGCAGGCTGGACCAATAGGCCCGGAGCGGTGGCTTAGCGTAGACGCCGGCTGTGATGCGGGCAGCGATGGCCGGTGACAGTAACCGCCACCACCAGGCGTTGCGTGCACCGCCCGGCGTGTTGAATGAGTCCGCGTAGCGTAATCGCACGCGAACAGCATTGTGGCCGAGATTGCGCCAGTGCCGGACGACATCGCGCCAGGTGGTTCGTGCCGGGGCGTGGGCGACAACGGCCGTCGGGTCGAAGTAGGGTTTTATTCCGGCCCGGCTCATGCGCACGGTCCAGTCGGCGTCTTCGGCCGCTGCGCCGGGGAAGGATTCGTCCATGTAGCCGATACGTTCGACAACCTCACGCCGCACACTCAGATTTAGCGTGGGGAAGAGCAGCCGGTGTTCAGGGGGAAGTCCCGGAACGAATTCGTGGAACATGGAGACATTGTCGCTCTGGGCCCAATAGTTGTTGCCCTGCAATTCAACCCCGCCGCCCACAACCGGTTCGCCTGCTTTCTGCCGGGCTACATGCCGTTGTACCCAGTCCGGCCGGGGACTGCAGTCGGAATCCAGGAGCAGAAAGATATCCCCACCGGCTGCCTGTAGGCCCAGATTCCGCGCCCGCGCGGCGCACACCGGTGTTTCCGTGTCAATAAAGCGGACTATGGGGAAGTCGGCCATGGTACCGGCCTCGTCGCGCCCCACGACAATCACTTCATCCGGTGGGGTGTCCTGCCCCGCCACAGCCGAAAGCGCCCGCGCCAGGGTAGGGGCATTCAGGCTGGGAATGATAACCGATACCTTCATTGCACCTGACTGACTACCAGACCCGGCATAGCAGCCCCTTCAGGTAGGCTGATTCGGGGAAGGTGAGCAGGACGGGGTGATCAGCCGACTGGCCCAGATGCTGCAAAATCTGCACCTCGCGTTCGGCGTCAACGGCCGCGCCAAAGACAACTTTCTGGAACAGATCGGCGCTGACGAGGCCGGAGCAGGAAAACGTCGCCAGCAGCCCGCCGGGGCGCAACAGGCGTAGCGCTAGCCAGTTCAGGTCCTTGTAGCCGCGTGTGGCCCGGTTGATGCCGCCCTGGGTGTGGGCGAATTTGGGTGGGTCGAGAATGACTACATCGAACTGTTCGCCCTCCTCGCGATAATAGCGCAATACCTCGAAGGCATCTCCGGCAATGTACTGATCATCCGGCCGGGTGAATCCGTTTAGTTCAATGGCCCGTTCAGCCAGCTCCAGAGAGGGTGCGGAACTGTCTACGTGGGTAATGCGCTGTGCCTCATTGGCAGCAGCATAGACACCGAATGCGCCGGTGTAGGCAAACACATTGAGGATGTCTTTGCCGGCCAGTAACTCCAGACGGCCGACTGCGGCGCGATTGTCACGCTGGTCGAGGTAGAAGCCGGTCTTGTGGCCGTGATGGACATCTACGAGGAACGACAGCTTATTTTCACGCACGACCAGTTCGGCCGGTGGCTCCGCACCACGCCGGACACCGGAAGTCTGCGGCAGCCCCTCTTTCTGGCGGACATCCACATCAGACCGTTCCAGAATACCGGCCGGGTTCAGCCTGGCTTGAAGCAGGTCGAAGATCAATTCCTTGCGGCGGTCTATGCCCAGCGTCAGGCATTGAACGACGAGGTAATCATCATACTGATCCACAACCAGACCGGGCAGCCCATCGGCTTCGGCATTGACCAGTCGAAACGCATTGGTTTCCGGCGGCAGATCCAGTAAAGTCCGGCCCGTAATGGCTCGATCAAGGCGCGCCTGCCAGAATGATTCGTCAATTGCTTCGGCCGTATCCCAACTGAGGATGCGTGCCCGAATCTGCGACCGTGGATTGAAATAGGCTGTTGCCAGCGGGGTGCCCTTGTTGTCGGCAACCAGTACGATATCGCCCGGTTCCGGCTCGCCTTCGATGCGGGAGATCGCCCCGGAGAAGACCCAGGGGTGGCGGTTGAGTACCGGCTTCTCTCGTCCTTGCCGGAGGATCAGGGTAGCTGTTGGTGTTTCAGATTGGCTCATCAATATCTCTTTTCGTGCATAATTCAGGCGGCCGCGCCATCAACTACAACCTCATGCTGTCCATATAGCTGCGAGATCAGAATGCCGGTCAGCATGAAGGCACAGCCGATTAGGCCCCGTAAGCCGATCTGCTCATCCAGTAACAGCCAGCCACCCAGAACAGCGAACACACTCTCCAGGCTCATAATGATCGCGGCGTGGGCTGGCTGGGCGTAACGTTGTCCGATCACCTGGAATGTATAGCCCACACCGACAGACAGAACACCGGCATACAGGATAGGTATCATTGCCTGTTGGATGCCGGATAGACTGATTGTCTCCACCAGGACGGCCGCAAACAAGCTAAGGGCCGCGCAAACCAGGAACTGGACGGCCGACAGCTTCACCGGATCCATGCCCGGTGACAGGCGTCCCATGAGAAGAACGTGCCCGGCCCATACGAACGCACCCAGCAAGACCAGTATATCGCCGATTTGCACACTGAGGTCGCCCTGAATGCTAAGCAGGTAAAGTCCTGTGATTGCCAGCAATGCTCCGATCCATGTCCCGGCGGCCGTTCGCTGACCAAAAGCCAGCCCCATGATGGGCACCAGTATGACATACAGACTGGTAATAAACCCCGCTTTCCCGGCCGAAGTATAAACCAGTCCGGCCTGCTGCAACGATGCGCCGCCGAAGAGGAAGATACCGGCCAGTAATCCACCAAGGAGTAAGGAGCGGTTGCGAATCGGTGTGACGGGCAGATTGCTTCGCTTGCGCTGACCATCCAGATACAGAATGAGGGGGATCAGTACCAGCCCGCCGATGGCAAAACGAACGCCATTGAAGGTGAACGGCCCGACAAACTGCATACCCGTACGCTGGGCCACAAAAGCAAAGCCCCAGATGACTGAACCAAGCAGGAGGATAAGATTGGCGCGGGTTTGATACGAAACGTTCATGTACGATTGGCGCGGGCAAACGGGTTGTGCTGAAGAGAGGCTGTCGCTTGGCTACCTAAACGCTGCGGTGACGCTGATTACTTTCCGGAGAGCCTGACAGCAAGTCCAGGGCGTGGGGCAAGACAGGCAGAAGCACCTCCACCCCCTCGCGAACGGCCTTAGGGCTACCCGGAAGATTGATAATGAGCGTCGCGCCGCGCATCCCGGCCACACCACGCGAGAGCATGGCGTGGCGGGTGACCTTGAGGCTCTCGGCACGCAATGTCTCGGCAATACCCGGCGCCTCGCGGTCAATGACCCGGCGGGTGGCTTCCGGCGTTACGTCGCGTGGCGCGAAGCCGGTACCCCCGGTAGTGAGAATCAGATCCAACCCTGCCGCTGCCCAGATTTCCAGGATGGCGACAATTGCCTCAAGTTCGTCCGCTACGATGGCTTGTTCAACAATCTCCCAGGGAGTGGCCGCACGAATAAGTTCCGCCGCCAGCGGGCCGCTGCTATCCTCATAAATACCGGCCGCCCCCCGATCGCTGACGGTCAGGATGCCGACCCGCCTCATTCGCGGCCCTGTTTTTCCACCAGGTCTACCCAGGCATCGCCCAGACCGTTTTCAGAAACGCCGTAGAATACACGCACCTGATCACCGTCGCGCAGGGCCAGATCGTACAGGGCAGTATCTCCCTTCTTGCGCACATTGACGATAGCCATATTCCCCCGCCACTTCAACGAGGACGGGTTGAGTGTGTTGGTTTCCGCCTGGGTGATGGCGTAGTGCCACAGCCGTCGGGCTGATGAGCGGGTCACGTTCTTGATCAGATTACCGTTACGCATATCGCGCAGGGTGTGATAGAGCGTGCCATCCCGTTTCTGCGTCTCGACGATCTCCACGCCGGTGCGCGGTGTCTCGGTTCCGCTGCCGGATGCGGGCTTGGGTAACATCGGCGGCGCGGCCGTAGTGACGGGGGCAACTTCCGTTACCGGTTCAGCCGGTGCGACCGTTCCATTACGCTGGCCGCCCATGTTCTTCTCTACCAGACCCACAATCTCATCCCGCACGGCAAGGCTGGTATCGTCCTCGTCCCGCACATAGAAGAGGTTGTAGTCAATGGCGTAGGGGATGTCCGGCCCGGCCTGCACATTGATGCGGACCACCTTGACCCCCTGTGTGGGTAGGCTGTCAATCTCGACCATCGGCTCCGGGCTGAAACGCTTGGAGATGGCATTCTGCAGAGATTGAACAGCCTTGGTCGGGTCCTTGACGCCCTCCGGCTTCTCCTGGGGATCGGCCGACAGGCCAATGTAAATGGTTCCGCCGTTTGTGTTCGCCAGGGCACAAATGTCGCGCAAAATGGCATCGAGGTGACCGCCGCGCTGAGCCATGCTGGCGTGGAAGGACTGAACCAGTGACTCGCCTTCCTCGCGGGCCAATTGGACAAAGTCAACTGCCTTGGCCGTGCCCCGGTAGGGTCGGGTGAGAGATGGTCGTTGCCGCGCAATACCTTCGCCAAAGCTTCGAATGATACTTCTTCCAGAAGTATTTCTGTTACACGGTCACCGACACCGAGCGAAGAAGAAGCCTCCGACTCACGGACCAGTCGATGGGCATCTGATCCCTGAATACAGCGCATGGGCCGCGGGTACTCCGGCTTGGAGCCGTCGAAAAATCGGCGGGTGGTATAGCGACCGCGTTTCTCCAGGTCGGTCACTTCCAGAGCCAGAAGGTTGGGGTCCTGCGTATAGGCAATGCGTGTTTGCCCGCCAAAGTCCAGACCACGCATAACAACGCCGTTGGCTGAATTGGCATGGGCAGCAATTGCCAGCCCACCGGCTTCGTTAATTACGCGGTAAGCGGTCAATACATCGCTGGTCGCGCCGATTGCTTGGCTGCCGGTATGTAATACAGCCGGGGGGACGTTCAGCGTCAGAAGTAAGTGCTCAAGGAAACTGACCGGCGTTTCCGGCGGGAAGATTCCCAAAATATGAAAGCCGAAGGTGGCCGTGAACTCAAAACCGGGCAGAACCAGCAGCTTGTCAAGGAGGCGACGATACTCATCCAGCTTGCGCTGCTCAAGGGGCTCAATACGACCGGCTTCCTCCAGCCAGACCAGATGCTCAATTTCCTTCTGGATGGTTGCATAACCGGCGGCCGTATTGTGGTCGGTCAGGGCGATGATATCGAGGCCGCGCAAAACCGCCTGCCGCAAGATATCCAGCCCTGTGATTTCCGGTTGTTGATAGTCGTTTGATCCGGGTGTGTGTAGATGGAGATCCATCTTCCGCCATTGGCGAGAAGGCTTGGATGAACCGCTCTGGGAGCGATTCGATCGGGAAGCATTCGATCGTTGGCGGTTGTTGCCGTTACTACGTTGGCCGTTACTCATAAAAATAGAACTCCGGCCGTCATTAACGGTCTCCAAGTGCGGCAATTGCGCGCACCAACCCAATGGTTGTAATGCCTACCTTGAGCGCATCTCCGGTGGAAATGCTGGGCGGGCCGCCAAGGGTTTCGCGGGACGTGCGAACCAGTAACCATGATGCGGCCAAACCGATTGCCGCACCGACGGCCGTCCCGACGAGGAGGGTTCGAGTATCCCAGTGTACGCGACTGTTGTCTTCAATAGGGGGTTGTAATTGTTGCCAGCTATTAACCTGCTTGCGGGTTGTTGTTTGTGTCATTTTGTTCACTCCGTGTGAAATTCTGCTTGATGCCGTCTACCATTTCTTCCCCATACGCCCATAACGAATGGGCGCGGATGAGTGGTTCGGTCACGGCATCGGATCCGCGTTCCACCTGCTGTTGTGATTGCGTCAGAAAACTTTCAACCTGCCACAGCAGGATTTGTACGCGGCTCCGGTAGGCCATTGGCCCTGTTTCAGGGTTCAACTTTCGTTGTTCGCGGCGATTGAACCACCAGGCTATATAAGCGATAGGCAGGATAGCCATCATGAAGATGACCGGTATTGAGAATAGGATGACGGTAATCGCCGACATGCCGGCAATGAACTCCCGCGCCTGGCCTGTTTTGGAGAAACCAAAAGCAAGGACCAGCAGCAGGATAAATAGTCCGATAGCGATTGCCGCCGCGATAACGACAGGAATTGTGACAGACCGGCGATTGTGCTGCTTGAGCGCCTCGTCGCGGGCTAACTGTTCGGCCGTCGGCCGGTAAGTCGTGCGGCTGTATGGTTCAAGCGGGAGAGGCGCGTAGTTATACGAGCCGGGTTGTGTACCGGAGGTATAGTTGGTTGGTGGTTGATTACCGGTCATGGGCGATTTTTGAGGAACCTCAACGTATATATTATACCATATTTCGGATTGGTCAGAAGGCAGACACATTGCCGGACGACCTTGGATTAAAGAATTAGTTAGGCTTGCCTGTCCCTCGACGACAACCTAATTTGATTCAAGGACCAGCACGTATTCCTCTACTTCCGTCCCGCGTGCATTGGCAAACCCCTTGTCCTTGTCAATGACTTGAAACCCGCACTTTTGCAGGACACGCAAAGAGCCGATATTGTCCGTCGCCACGCGGGCATAAAGCGGCCGTTCCGGTAGCTCTACCAAGAACAACGCCAGCGCCTGTGTCGCAATTCCCCGGCCCCAATATGCGTTTCCCAACCAGTAGCTGACCTCACGCCGGCCCATTTCCTCATACCGGAAAATATTGCCGGCTACCTCCTGTCCCCATTCAATGGTCCTGATGTGGGTCGCCTCATCGGCTTGCATCATCGTCCAGCGGGCCATGAAGGCGTCCCGGTCAGCCGGGTCTTTGGCAGTGAAGGCGGCCATAAAGTTGGCGTCCGCATCAAGTTGTTGCTCAAAGAATATGGGCAGGTCGGAGGGAACCACACGGCGCAGACTGATTTGGGGTGTTGTTTGATCGTTGCTCATTCCCAGACCAGATCTCCAAACAGGACAACATCTTTGCCGAATGGCTGGATAACCGGATTGGCAAGGTGGGGCATGCCCTGACCGTTGGTCTTCCCCATAAAATCAATTGCGCCCAGACCGCCAAGCATCAACGGCGCAATGGTCAGTACCAACCTGTCGGCCAAGTGGGACGCCAGAAAGCTGCTTATCACCTCTGCGCCACCCTCCACCATAACACGCCTGATGGTCTGACTATTCAGGAACTCCAGCAAGGCAGCCAAGCTGACATGGCCGTACTCGTCGGCAGGAAGTCGTACAACGCGCGCCGGTCGTTTCCAATAGGGCCTGCCGTGACGGATCGGCCGCAGCCGTGGTTGCCACCCAGGGATGACGGCCGTTGTGAAGAATCCGCGAGTCCGGCGGAAGCCGCAAGGCGCTGTCCACAATAATGGGTTGAGGGTTTCTCCTTCGACCAACCGAACGGTCAGCCGAGGATCATCAGACAAGACGGTGCCGATTCCGACCAGAATGGCATCATGGCGAGCACGCAGCAGATGGGTTAACTGTAGTGACTCCGGGCCGCTGATTGATGTTTGTTCACCCCGCCGTGCGGCAATTGAACCGTCCAGCGATTGCGCATAACTCAACGTTACCAAAGGGCGACCCATTGGCGCGCGCTGATCGTCCAGTAGGCTGTCGAGCACCTCCGTCTCCATGGCAGGGGTTGCTCTGACGGCCGTTCTCGCCGGCCCGGCCCAAATCGAGAAGATGGCGCATCCGGCGGACTTTGGTGTCCAGATAGAAGGCGTTGTACTCAGTGATGGCCGTTTGCAGGGGAACACGTTCAATGACCTCAATCCCCTCCGTCTCCAGACCAGTGATCTTGTCAGGGTTATTGGTAAGCAGCCGTACCGACCGGATGTCCAGGTCTTTGAGTATGGCCGCTGCAACGCGGTAGTCACGCAGGTCGGGTTGATGGCCGAGCAGGAGGTTGGCGTCCACTGTGTCGAAGCCCATGTCCTGCAAATTATAGGCCCGCAACTTGTCCAGCAGCCCGATGCCGCGTCCTTCCTGGCGCATGTAGAGCACGACGCCTTTTCCTTCGGCAATGATGAGGCGCATGGCCGCATCCAGTTGCGGGCCGCAGTCGCAGCGCAGCGATCCCAGTACATCACCGGTGAAACATTCGGAATGGACGCGTGTCAAGACAGTCTGCTCCCCGGCCACTTCGCCGGAGACCAGTGCCATATGCTCCTTATCATCCACATTATTGTGGTAGAGATGCAGCACAAACTCACCCGCTTCGGTCGGAAGACGGGTCGTCGCCATGCGCTCTACAATGATTGTGTCCATTCGATTTAGTTGAAGCCGCGTGCCTGCCAGGCGGCATAGAGTAGGATGGACCCGGCAACGGCCGCATTCAGGGATTCAACCCGGCCGCGCATCGGTAGTTGCGAGGAAGTCACAGCGATCCCGCACCAGTCGTCGCAGTCCTTCCCCTTCGTGGCCGACGACAATTCCCAGAGACCGGTTGAGGTCAACCTGGTTCAGAGCCTCGGCCGTGTCATCCATATCCATGCCTGCGATCCAGACATCCTGCTCTTGAAGATAGGTTATGGTCTGGACCAGGTTGGTTACTTTGGCAATCAGCAAATGTTCGGATGCACCAACGGAATACTGCACAACAGCCGGAGTAATTTCCGGGGCGCGCCGATCCTGGACAATGACACCATGCGCGCCCACCACTTCGGCCGTTCGCAGCAATGTGCCGATGTTCTGCGGACCATGCAGTAGGTCCAGTATCAGCAAAAGCGGATATTCGTCCCGCTTTCGCGCCAACTCCAGCATGGCTTCCGGCTCGCTGTATACGTAAGGGCCGGTTTCCAGCAGAACGCCCTGATGTTTGGCATCAGCCCGGTATTGCTGCGCCAGACGATCCAGTTCCGGTTTGGCGATAGTCGTGACCGGGACATGCCGCGACCGGGCTTCGTCCACGATCTGCCGCACGTCGCGATTATCTTTGGCCTGCTCAACCCATAGATGGTTCAGATCACGACGGCCGTCGCGCAGCGCCTCTAGTACCGGATGACGCCGGACCAGCGCCTCAGGTGACTTTCCAGATTGTGCCATCCGGCCTGTCTTCGAGAACGACTCCCAGCTCTTTCAATTGGTCGCGTATCTGGTCCGAAGTTGCCCAGTCCTTGTTGGCGCGGGCCTGGTTACGCAGTTCCAATAGAAGCTGTATGAGACCTTCCTCGCGTTCGGCATTGTTACTGCCGGTATCGCTCTCCGGTATGATGCCCAACACGTCTCCACCCAATTCGCGGTAGAGGGTGTCAATTGCCTGGAGCGTGCCCTGAGTATGGGGACCGCCCTCATTCAGCCAGGTGTTTACCTGTCGCGTTAATTCCTGCAACACGGCCAACGCCGCCGGGGCGTTGAAGTCATCATCCATCTTCTCGATGAACTGGCCGCGGATCTGTTGCAGTGTCTCGGCAATCGCCGGATCGGCGTCGCCTTCATCCGCGCGCTTGAGTAGATCGCGGGTCAGCGTGACCGCGCTCCACAAACGCTGCCAGCCCTTGAAGGCTGCTTCAATCGCCTCGTCCGAGAAATCAATCGGACTGCTGTAATGGCTGGACAGGATAAACGTGCGGATTGCCTCCGGACGCCATTGATGGAGCGCATCCCGAATGGTAAGGGTGTTGCCCAGACTCTTGCTCATCTTGACGCCATCCAGCGTCAACGACCCGGTCAGCATCCAGTACCGGGCAAACGTCGCGTCATGGACAGATTCACTCTGGGCGATCTCGCACTCGTTATGCGGGAAGATATTGTCAATCCCACCGCCATGAATGTCGAAGGTGGGGCCGAGATATTTGGCGGCCATGGCCGAGCATTCAATATGCCATCCGGGGAATCCGTCACCCCACGGGCTGGGCCAGCGCAAAATGTGTTCCGGTTCGGCTTTCTTCCACAGGGCAAAATCGGCCGGATGGGCCTTCTCTTCACGCACGGTAACCCGTGTGCCTTCTTCCAATTCTTCAATGACCCGGCCGCTGAGCTTGCCATAGTCCGGGTCCGAGGTGACATCGAAGTAAACGGAACCGTCTACCACATAGGCGTGTCCTTTGTCGATCAACTCCTGGATCATGGCGATCTGTTCCGGGATGTGGCCGCTGGCGCGGGGGCTGATGTCAGGACGCTGGACGCCCAGCGCGTCCATGTCGTTGAAGTAGGCGCGGGTATAGGTCTCGACGATCTGCATCGGCTTGGCGGATAGCTGGCGTGCCTTGCGCAGGATGCGGTCCTCGCCGGTATCCAGCATATGGCCTACGTCAGTGATGTTCTGGACATAGAGAACGTCGTAGCCGCTGAAGCGCAAATAGCGGACGACAACATCGAAGCTGACATAGGTCTTGGCGTGACCGATATGGGAATTGTCGTAGACGGTCGGCCCGCAGACATACATGTTGACCTTGTTTGGCGTCAGTGGTTCAAAGACCTCTTTCTCGCGGGTCAACACATTATAGATTTTTAGCGACATGCATAAACTCCACTGTTCCGGTCTGTCCTTTGGAGGCGGAACATCCGGTTGGCTAAAATTGCTTAAGTTAAGTGTATAAGATAGTACGAATACAGGGCTGATGCAATGGGCGTAGCTAAGGCTTGGCGAAGATCATTCGCCCGGCGGCCGTTTGCAAAACCTTGGTGACGGTCACGTTCTCCGTCTGGTTCATAAGGTCTACGCCGTCCTCGACAACAACCATCGTCCCGTCTTCCAGATAACCGACACCTTGCCCGAATTCCTTACCTTCCTGAATGATCTTGATGCTCAGCTCCTCGCCGGGCAGGAAAGCGGCCTTGACCGCGTTTGCCAGATCGTTGATGTTGAGCACCGAGATGCCTTGCAAATCGGCTACGCGGTTCAGGTTGTAATCATTGGTCATAATCGGACAGCCGAGGCGCAAGGCCAGGGCAACGAGTTTACTGTCAGCCTCGCGTATCTGGGGGGCGTCCATATCGGTGATTTGGATCGGTACGGGAGATTCATTTTGCAACAGGCTCAGAATCTCCAGACCGCGACGACCACGATTGCGGCGGAGCGCGTCGGCGCTGTCGGCGATGTGCTGTAGTTCCAGCAGAATGAAATTCGGGATCAGCAACGTGTCCCGGACAAAGCCGGTTCGGCTGATATCGAGGATATGGCCGTCAATGATCACACTTGTGTCCAGTAGGACGACATTATCATCCCCGCTGATGATCGTGGTGTCATCGGTGGTTATCTTCCCGCGCGCCGGTTACTGAACGGCCGCCAGGTGCTGGCAGCTTCACGAATAATTCTGCAGCGCCCCATTGTCAGCACGGCGCCCAGATAACAGAACACAATGGCTGACAGAAGCGGCAAAATCTGCTTGAACGGTGTGGGCAACTGCGCCAAGGGGATGGAAAAGAGGGCGGCCGCGATCAGTCCGATAAAGACCCCAAAGATTAACGCCAGTAGCCGTTCCAGAGGCATGGACGACATGGAATGACGAATGGCATTCACCGGGCGGATGGTTAGCGCCGGTGTAAAGAGTAACCCCAGTACACCACCCACAGCGCCAAGACCGAGCATCGGCCAGAGCGGGGGGAAGTCCAGCATGGTGGCTAACTGGGTACCCAACAGACCAAAAGCGATTGCCAGAACAATTGCACCAATAATGCGGGAGATTAGTTCGACGCGAGATCCCATGGCCTTACCTGCTTTAATCCTCTCCAGAAAGCAGACGTGTGATCTCGCAGTGGGTTCCGTTGATAGGAACGCAAACGGTGAACACGCAGTCTGCGGTTCACCATTCAGTCTGACCGGATTGTTGGCTAAGTCTGGCCCGGCAGAAAAACAGGCAAAGGAGCGCCTGATTCAACAGCGTAGTCGCACTAACTGATTTGATCTATGACGGATTTTCCTTACGCCTAAACAATCAAAACGACTTGAACAAATAAATAAGGCCAGTGAACCAATAAAACGAACAATCAGAACTGAGACGGTGAATAAATAAAATAAAAATAATTCCCAATAAAAATGATTAAGTGCATGGTAGCATAGCGACTTTCAATCGGCAACCTATCTTGATAGGAAATACTTTTCCTTTAACATTCGGGCTGGTTTTGCGGTTGTGCCTGGTCAGGCGGTTGCCCGGAGAGATTGACAACTGGCGCAACCCTGAATAGACTGCCGGGAACACTACGTAGGAAGGAGGCTGTTGATGGGTGATCCGCAACCGGAAGCGAACGGCCGCTCCGGGTTTACCAATACGCAAGTAATCATTGCCCTGATTGGGGCAGCAGCGACCATACTTGCTGCCGTGCTGGCGGGCGTCTTTGGTCTGATCGGCCGCAGTTCACCGCCTGCATCCACACCCCAACCGCCTGCTGCCGGTCCGTCCATTTCCATTGACGGCCCCGTTGTTGCTCCCCTGAATCAGCTTACCTATTTTACGCTTGTCAGCGCCGACGCGGAGCGCGCCGCCTGGAGTATCGGTGGATTTAATAACAATGAAACCGTTGAGATTGATCCCCTGTCTCCCAGTTACCAGATCCAGATTGAGCCCAATGACGAATCGCGCGTAGGTGACACCTTTACACTGGTTGTTACGGTTTATGATCGGACCGGAGCCTCAGCGACGGCCACCCATACCTTTCAGATTGTTGGTGATGACGGATAAGAGTGCCTTGTAGCGGGGCACGTCCTGATCAGAAAGCATCCAGCGCGGTTTTCTGGATAGCAGCAATCTGTGTGATACCACTAGCTGCCAGGTCCAGAAGCGCCCCCATCTCAACACGGGAAAACGGCGCGTCCTCCGCTGTCCCCTGAACCTCCACCAGTTCCCCTGCACCGGTCATGACGACATTCAGGTCAACGGCGGCGGTAACATCTTCCTGATAGTTGAGATCGAGGGTGGGATGCCCGTCCACGATGCCCACACTAATCGCTGCGATCTGTCGCTTTATGACACCCTGCGTTAGCTCGCCTCTGGCGACAAGCGGCAACAGGGCCAGCGCCACCGCCACCCAACCACCGGAAACAGCTGCTGTGCGCGTGCCGCCGTCCGCCTGCAAGACATCACAGTCCACAGTCAGCGTGCGTTCACCCAATAACGACAGATCAACCCCCATGCGTAGACTACGGCCGATCAGTCGTGAAATCTCTTGCGTGCGCCCCTTGGGCCAGCGCTGCTCACGGGACGTGCGAGTGTGAGTACTGCGGGGAAGCAGGGCATATTCGGCTGTTAGCCAACCATGCGGCTCCGGTGCATTCCTGAGCCACGGGGGGAGGCTGTCCTCAATAGAGACGTTACAGAGCACAAACGTCTCACCGAAGCGGGCCAGCACGGAACCTTCCGCATGTCGTGTGTAATGCAGTTCAAAGGAAATAGGTCGAAGCTCGGCCAACGAACGGCCGTCGGGACGGGTGGGATTCTCGTTTTGCATGAAACGATTGTAGCGGTCGCCGTGAATTCGGGCTATGGTGGCGCTACAGGAAGACCGGTCGCTGGGCTACGGCTCTTTCTCATCTGGCGCTTCACCCTGTTGCCAGTACCCCCAAGCCGACTATAATATTATGTAGAGACACCCGGAGGGTAAATCCTATGTCAGCACGAATTTTGGTAGTTGAAGATGAGGAACGCATCCGACAGTTCCTCCAACGAGGTCTTGGATTGGAGGGTTACAAGGTAGATGCCGCCCCAGAGGGTGAAACTGCGCTGGAAATGGCCCGCGTCAACCCGCCGGACCTGGTATTGCTCGACTTGATGTTGCCGGGAATGGACGGCATTGAAGTGTGCCAGCGCCTGCGATCCGTTAGCGAGGTGCCTATCCTGATGCTAACAGCCAAGGAAGGGATTGATGATCGTGTGGCCGGGCTGGACGCAGGGGCTGATGATTACCTGGTCAAGCCGTTTGCTTTTGATGAACTGATGGCCCGCGTGCGAGCACTGCTGCGCCGGGCGCAGCCGACCGCGCCGCAGGTTTTTCGGTTTGCTGATTTGGAACTGGATACCGGCACACGGCAGGGCCGTCGCGGCGGCGAGACGTTCGACCTGACTGCCAAAGAGTATGAACTTCTCGAACTGTTCATGCGCAACCCCCGGCAGGTACTGACCCGCGATGTTATATTTGACCGCGTTTGGAATTATGATTTTGGCGGCGAGAGTAACATCATTGAAGTCTACGTGCGCTACCTGCGGCAAAAGACAGAACAGGGAGGAAAGCCGCGCCTGATCCACACCGTGCGTGGGATCGGCTACGTGCTGCGCGAGGAGTCCTAGAAGCTTCTTGTCCATCCAAAATCGCCTTCTCCTTACATACACACCATACTCTTTTTCGGTTACCTATTTTCTGTTTGCGCTGGTGGTGTATATAGTACCCAGTCGGCAGATCCTGGCGCGGATTGATGACGACCTGAGTGCGCTGGCAACGGAGTTACTCAGCGGACCAGCTTGCTCCCAACAACACCATTCTGGTTCCCTCGGCCTGAAGACCTGGCAACGCTCCAGACGGCATCCACTTTCCCTTCCTTATCATCGTTGACAGCAATGATACTGCCTCGTTCGCAGAACCTGTCGGGCTATGACCGGTTCTGGATCCGGAAGGGCTGAATGAAGATAGTGAGACCTTTCGTCTGGTGCCGCACGAAGACACCCTGCTCAGGGTATATACACTTGGCCGATCGTGGATGCGATGGGCAGCGAGATCGGCATTCAGGTCGCCCGTCTGCTGGATAACTTCCAGATATTTCAGGATGTCCTCAGCCGGGCCTTGCTGTTGGCATGGAGCCGCCCTGGCAACGCTTATCATGGCTGCAATCCTGACCCAACAGCCTCTTTCAGCCTTTGGACGACATCGCCACGGTAGCCCGGCAGATCACGCGCGCCGACGATCTCAGTCGCCGCTCCCCATAGCACACGAACGGACGAGATTGCGATCTGGCCCGCGCATTCAATCAGACGCTTGAACGACTGGAGAGGTTATTCCGCAGCCAGCAGCGGTTCCTGGCGGATGTGTCCCATGAGCTGCGCACGCCTTTGACCAGCATGCGTGGCAACATGGACATCATGCAGCGGATGGAGCAGTATGACGAGCAATCGGTTGTTGTTATCCAGGAAGAGATGGAGCGCATGAGCCGTTTGCTGGGCGATCTGTTGTTATTGGCCCGTGCGGACTCCGGTGGTCTGCCCATTCGCCATGAACGGGTTGAGTTGGATAACCTCTTGTTTGACGTTTACCGGCAGATGGACCGGATGGAGAAGCAGGTCGATCTGGAGTTGGCGGAAGTGGATCAGGTGGTGGTCTCCGGGGATGATGATCGCCTAAAGCAACTAATATTGAATCTGGTGGACAACGCGATCAAGTACACGCCTCCCGGTGGTCGTGTTAGCCTTAGCCTGACCAAGGATGCCGGATGGGCCCATATTCAGGTGACTGATACCGGCGTCGGAATTCCCCCTGAAGACCTGGCCCACATTTTTGACCGCTTTTACCGGGTAGACAAGGCACGAACGCGTTCAATGGGCGGTTCGGGATTGGGTCTGGCGATTGCCAAATGGGTGGCCCAGGCCCACGGCGGGAACATCCAGGTGACAAGCACCGTCGGACAGGGTACTACCTTTACGGTAACATTGCCCATTATGGTGACCACGCCCGCCCTGGCAGAGGTCAACCCGGGAGAACTTGATACCAAAACCCGACCGGGTATACGTTCTCTGGGCGCAAATCTGAGACGCTCTCCCTAGTCCGGGAAGAGCACTATTTCTTTTTGTTTACTTGTTGACTGGCAGAATTGAGGGAAGATTCAACGTCTGGGTAAGCACACCTGCCGGCGGAACTTCCAACCGGCAGGCGTGGTGCGAAACGAAGTTAGCGTGTGCGGCGGAGAATGAAGTACAGACCCGCACCGACCAGGGCAAGCGGCCAAAACGCATTGCTGAGCCAGCCCAGTTGGCTTAGGAGAAAGAATCCGCCAAACAGGACCAGCACAAACCCAACTGTTGCCGCAGGTTTCCCGTGGGACTTGAGCGACGCCGGATCATTAAGAGTTTCCTCGTTGACCGATTTTTCATTAATGATGATGGCGGAAGCCAGGTCTTGCGACTCAGACGGCATAACTAACCAAAGGATCAGGTAAATTGCCAAACCAATACCGCTGGCTAGGGTCAGTACAACAAATGCCAAACGAACAAAGACAGGGTCTATATTCAGATAAGCAGCGAGTCCGCCGCATATCCCGGCAATCATCCGATCTGATTCACTCCGCGTAAGTTGTTGTTCCATTTGTGGTCACCTCCACGTACTAACTTTAACCTCTATACGACTCGCCATGAGCAAAGTTGCGCCGGAATGTGATATGAGAATCCCCTTACTGCCAACCGGACCGTGCCGACACTCTGCTATACTGAACAATCGCAGATTGGCGCAGGACTGTGACCATAAGTTTCTGGGCTGAACATGATTGACCAACCGGCGACAGGCACCAAACCAATGGTGGGGACCCCATGGAAAGAACAACTGGCGGCCCTGATTCGCCTTCGGCCCATGAAGTGGCTGATGGCTGGTGGTATACGCCTGGTTGTGCCCAGCCATCGAATTGGCGTGGCCCTGATCGCATTTAATGCAGAGGATGAATTATTGTTGTTAAGGCATGTGTTTCACCCGGAAACCCCCTGGGGATTACCCGGTGGTTGGCTGGCTCGCCACGAAAGCCCGGCCGAAGGGCTTGTGCGAGAAATGCGCGAGGAAACAAATTTAACCGTTACGGTCGGTCCGCCGGCCTATATCGCTCACCAGGCGGGGCCATCGCACCTGTATATGGCCTACCTGGGTTGGGTACAGCCGGGACCGGTTACCTTGAGCAATGAGATTTTGGAAGCACGCTGGTTCCCTCTTTCCGAGTTGCCCCAGCCGGAGCATCCGTTTACGCGTCCGGCAGCTTTGGCGGCGCGTTCACTTTTGTCGATTTACTCTAGCCCGGCCGAGTTTGCGGACCGGACCAACCTTGGAGACAATAAGTAACAGCGTATGAACCGCAACACATCTCCCGGCGTTGGACAGTGGATTACCGTCACATTATTGGTGGCTGTATCCATGTTTTTGCTGGTTAAGCTCTACCAGTATTCCGGGATGCGCAGCTATCTCCCCACAGGTCTGACGATTGGCGGTATTGATGTCAGTCAGATGGACCGTGATGCAGTCACGGCCAAGCTGACCGAGAGTTATATTGACGCGCCAATCCGTGTTTATCATGGGGAAGACTCATTTGAAGTCAGCCCACTGGAGGCTGAGTTTACCCTGGATATGGAGACCATGTGGAGTCAGGCCGATTTCCAGCGTACCCGGCAGGACTTCTGGTCGGGTTTCTGGGGCTTCCTTTGGGGACGTCCGGTGGAAGTGGACCCCGTACCATTGGCCGCCACCCATAGCCGAGAGGCGTTGGGGGCTGTGCTGGAGGATATCAGCAGCTTGGCCGATACACCGGCCCAACCACCCCAACCGGTACCGGGGAGTATGAGCTTTCAGTACGGGACGCCGGGGACAGAGACCAATATTGAGGCCAGCTTTGCGGATGTGGAGTCGGCCCTTTATCGTCCCAATGACCGCGAAGCCCGGCTTATTGTAGAACCGAAAGAGCCGGAACGGCCGAACATCAACCTGCTCACACGCCTTCTGGTTAACCGTCTGGATGTATTTGAACAGGATACCGGCGGATTAGCCAGTGTGTTCATTATGGACCTGGCGACGGGTGAAGAAGTCAATATCAACAGCAGTGAGCCGGTATCGGCTATTGATCTGATGAAGATACCCATCGTCCTGGAGACATATCTCTCACTGGACCAATTACCCTCATTAACCCAGCGGCAACTGATCTCCGATACCCTGGTGGTCAACCCGGAGAATGTCAGCGCCAACCAATTGCTGTCAGTGATTGCCGGAGAGGATGATCCCTATAAAGGCGCGACGATGGTAACCGATATGATGCAGCACCTGGGTCTGGTGAATACCTTCATAGTTGCTCCCTACGATGCTGCGTTACCCGCCGGGCAAACTGAACCGGAAACACCCGCCAATACGGCCGAGGTGCTTCGCGGCGATCCCAGTTCGACCATACAGACAACTACCGAGGATATCGGCACCTTGCTGTCGATGGTCTACTACTGTGCCAGCGGCCAGGGTGGTGCGCTTTCCGCGGCCTACCCTGAAAATGACTGGCAGCGCGACTGTCTGGAAATCCTTGACTACATGGAACAGAACAAGATCGGCAGCCTCCTGGAGCAGGGTGTGCCGGATGGAACACCGGTCGCTCATCGCCACGGTTGGGTCAGCAATACCCACGTTGATGCCGGTATTGTCTTTACACCGGGTGGTGATTATGTGATTGTACAGGCGCTGTATAAACCGGACTGGTTGGAATGGGAACTGAGTTCGCCGCTGATGGCTGATGTATCCCGCGCGGCCTACAACTTCTTTAACTTTGATGCGCCTTATCTGGGTGAAGATGTCGCGGTGAATAATTAACACCGCATTCTTGCCATGCTGAAAGTTCTCCGTCGAATTCTACTCATAGCGATTGTGTTGGTTGGTGGAACATACCTGTTGTATCAGGGCTTTCTGTTCTGGCGGGCCATGGACAAGTTCCCGCCGGGGACGACCGTCGCCAATGTCCTCGTGGAAGGGTTGACGTACGATCAGGCCAAAAATCTGCTCCTTGAGACGTATATGTCCCCCATCACCATCTATAACGGTGATGAACGGGCAACAGAATTGCTGCCGGCAGATGTCGGTTTCTCGATTGATGCGGACGCCATGCTGGAGCAGGCGCGGACAGAATGGCAGGCCCAGGAGATGTGGCGGCGGTATCTTGAGTTTGTTGTGGGCATTGCCCCCTATCCAATTGAAGTACCCATTCGTGCTGCCCACAATGAAGATTCCCTGCGTGGCACTCTGGACACAGTAGCCAACTATGTGGACAAACCAGCCCGTGTACCGGTCCTCCTGACCGAGACCGGTGAAATACAGCCCGGCGAACCGGGTGTCATTGTCGATCGCGATCAGAGCCTGACAAACCTTCGCATGGCACTATATGATACCGAAAATCGGGTAGCGAATCTGGCCCTGATTGACGAACCGGCACCGGAATGGGATATCAGCGTACTGGATGAATCCATCCGTAACATTTTGTCCGGATTTGATGGATTCAGTAGTGTCTTCATCGTAGATTTACAGACCGGTGAAGAGGTGGCGATCAATGCCGATGTAGCTGTCTCGGCCTTGAGTATTTTGAAGATCGCGATCTTCATTGAAGCATACCGGGCACTGGATAACCCGCCGGATGCCTTTCAGGAAGATTTGTTTGTCAGTACAGCAACTGCCTCGAGTAACCATTCAGCCAATCTGCTGCTGCATATCATCGCCGGGGAGGATAATACATATGAAGGAGCGGCCGTATTGACCCAGGAGATGCATGATCTGGGGCTAGCCAATACCTTCATGGCGATCCCCTATGATGCGGCAACGGTGCCTACCCGGCCCAGTACGTATGAGACCCCGGCTAACCAGCGCACGGATATTGACACGAGTCCCGATCCCTCCATGCAAACGACGGCCGAGGACATCGGTACGCTATTGGAGATGCTGTACTACTGCGCCGAGGGGGAAGGTGGCTTTCTGGCTATCTATCCTGATGAACTTACCCAAAGCGAATGCCAGGCGATTGTTGATCTGATGGTCGGGAATGTAGAAGGCAATCTCATTCGTTATGGCGTGCCCGAAGAATCGGACGTGCGCGTGTCCCACAAGCACGGCTGGAGTATTAATGAGCATGGCGACGCCGGTATTGTCTATTCACCCGGTGGCGATTATGTGATCTACACCCTTCTTGCCCAACCCGATAGCGACTGGCTATCGTCTGAATACAGTTTCCCCATTCTCCGCGAAATTTCCCGCGCCGCTTATAACTACTTTAACCCGGATCACCCGTACGCCGGCCGAGAAGATATTCCGGCTGAGAATGACGCTGTTCTGTTGGGAGGAACATAGATGGAATTTAGGCGACTGGGCCGTACCGGCCTGAAGGTATCCACAATTTGCCTGGGCACCATGCAATTCGGCTGGACGGCCGATGAGGCAGATGCCCGTACTGTCATGAACCGGGCAGTGGAATTGGGCTGTAACTTTCTGGACACGGCCGATGTCTACTCCCGCTGGGTAGACGGAAACTCCGGCGGCGTATCGGAGCAAATCATCGGTAACTGGCTGACGACGAGTGGTGTGCGGCGAGAGCAGATCGTTTTGGCGACCAAGGTTCAGGGCCAGATGGGCGACGGACCAAATGACCGCGGCCTGTCTCGCGCCCACATCATGAGCGCAGTTGAGGCCAGCTTGCGCCGTCTGCAAACGGAATACATTGATCTTTATCAACTCCACTGGCCGGACGAAGAGACCCCGCTGGATGAGACCCTGCGTGCTCTGGACGATCTGGTGCATCGTGGGAAGGTGCGCTCCATAGGTTGCTCCAACTACCCGGCGTGGCTCTTGACCAAGGCGCTCTGGATCTCTGATGTAAAGAATCTGACTCGCCTGGATAGTCTACAGCCCCATTACAGCCTGGTTCATCGCGCCGAGTTTGAGCGAGAACTACAGGCGGTGTGTCTCGATCAGGGCATTGGCGTGATTCCCTACAGCCCGCTGGGATCGGGATTCCTGACCGGTAAATATCGCCGTGATCAGGATATGCCGGAGACACCACGTGCTGTGGGAGTCAAGCGCCGTTTTATGAGTGAGACCGGTTTTGCCGCAGTGGATAAGCTGGAAGAGATCGGCCGTACACATGACGCGACAATTGCCCAGACGGCTATCGCCTGGATACTGGCTAATCCGGCCGTGACGTCGGCTATTATCGGTGCGAATTCAGTTGCCCAGTTGGAAGATACAATGAAGGGCGCAGATATTGTTTTGAGCGAAGGTGAAAAGCAGGCGCTGGACGCGATTACCGCGTGGGAGTAGGCCGGCTCGAATCTGACCTGAGAAAGTTGTTGAATAACCAAAGGCGCTGCCTCGTCAGGGGCAACGCCTTTTTGTTGTCTAGCGGCCGTTCAGCGACCGGGCCTGATTGATCCAACTGTCCGGATCGGCCGCTGCACCGGAAGCGCGCGTGATATCTCGTAGTCGATCGGCCGAGGCGTTGGCGATATCCGAGTAGGTGATCAGCCCGGCATCCTTCAGGCGTTGGGCATAGGTCGGCCCGACACCTTTGATCTGGGTGAGATCGTCCCCGCCAACCACTTTCTTGACAGCGGCCTTTTTCTCAGTCTTTTCCGGTGCGCCTGCCTGTGGACGGGGGTAGCAGAAGGTGTTGCCACGGACGCAGTGGGCGGTTCGTCGGTGGTTGGAGCCGAGCGGCGGAATCGCCGCCACAAATCCACGGTGGTGACTGCTAACAGCCCCAGCCCGGCCAGATAGATTGCGCGCGGTTTCAAGAATCGTGTCATAGGTTCCCTTCCTGTCTTGTAACGTGACGACCGGTTTGCTGTAACTATCCCGGCCGACACCCCGATCTCTATAGGTGCGAGTATAGCATAGGACGGCAACGTCACGGCAATAATTCCGTGGCCGAGTTAGTACATTACGGTCTCCAGTTTCCTGTCACTAGCTATGCAGATTATTGCATAACCCGCAAAACCGCTTGACACGCCACCAGTTAGCTGTTAATATATGCGTATTACCCGATTATGCGGGTAAATCGAACTGCCCGGTAACGTAGAAAAGAAGGTAACTAATGCCCTTGCCAACCATTGATCTCCTCATCCCCGAAACGCTGACTCACGGAGTCACCATTGATCTGGAACCGGCGCACAACGTCCAACATTCGCTAATGCTGTTGGAACGTACCGACGAGCTGTCCGGTATGGATGAATGGGTCTACCGCACTGTCGCCCAGATGACGGCCGAAGAGCGCGAGAAACATCGGTTGGTCATGATTGGTTTGTTCTACGCGACCCGGCCGGAGGCCAGCTACTCCAGCTTCCCGGCATTCCTGGATCATCTGGCGGCCGTACCGCCGGAATCCCTTCGGGATAAAGTCCTGAACGCCTATATAGAGATGGCGGCGTGGGCGGATGATGAACCGTTGCCGGAAGCGGCCGAAGTCATGGCTGATATCAACAGTTTCCTGACCTTTCTGCGACGTGGCTTTGGCGATGATCATGTTTTTCCGGAAGTGGAACAGCAGGCCTATACCTACCTGCTTGATCCCCCGGCAATGCAGGAATTAATTGTCAGCCATCTACGGCATATGTGGCACAAGTACATGGCTGTTGAGTGGGAACGTGTACGGCCGATGCTACAGAAAGCGGTTACTGCTTTCCGACAGATTGACTTTTCCGGTCAGAGCCGCGAGGCAATCGCCCGGCAAATTCTCGACCGCGATGCCGAAGATATCTGCTATATCGAGAAGATTGAAGATGCGGATGCCGTAACTTTTGTGCCGTCGGCCCATGTCGGACCGTATGTCGGCAAGGCGCTGGCGAATGGTCATATGTGGATTTTGTTTGGGGCGCGACAGCCGGATGGGGCAGTCGAAGATGTACCTGAACTGGGCCGGGCCGAGATCCTTGTCCGGCTGAGTGCTCTGGCCGATGACACCCGCCTCAGCATCCTCAAGCTGGTGGCGGAAAGTGGCGAGCTGCGGTCCCAGGATATCATGGAACGGCTGGACCTGAGTCAGTCCGGCGCATCACGCCACCTGAAACAGTTAAGCGCAACCGGGATACTTCGGGAACGGCGATGTAATGGCGCCAAATGTTATGAACTGAATGACGCGCGAATTGACAATACCCTGCAGGCTGTGTCCGGGTTCCTGTTGGATCAGTGAACATAGGTGCAGCAATAGTCGCCTGCTACAGGCGCAAGGAGTATGTGAGATGAACTGGTATGACGGCGAAATGGAAATTCAGCGACAAAAAGACCGGACGCAACTGATCGCCAATGACTATTGGGCAAACAGCCATTTGGCTTCGGTGCAACACCGACCGGCGCTTTACCGGCGGACATTGATCTCGATCGGCAGTGCCTTCATTGTTGTCGGTCTCCGGCTCCAGGCCGGATATGAGCAATGGACCGTAACCCAGGTTAAAAGCCCTGAAGGACTGCGGTTCAGCAGCAATGGAACCGGGCCGGGTAATTGCTAACAGGCAATATCCAATTCAGAAGTGATTTCCCCTATCGTTCGGGTTTTGTGGGAGTAGAGGTACAGAAACCTCTGTGGAGATGTCTCCTCCGCCCTCTGCTCCCCGCCCGCACGACTTACACCCTGAGACTTAAGAGAGATAAACCGCGTCTGATGGTGATTGACACGCCGGGGGTGCAAGCTATAATTAAGGCTTACACTTTGCCCTGGTGGCGGAATTGGCATACGCGGTAGGTTGAGGGCCTATGCCCTTTGGGCGTGGAGGTTCGAGTCCTCTCCAGGGCACTTCGCCGGAATCAGAAATGGTTCCGGCGTTTTTGATCCACACTGAATTTCCCGTCCGGTACTTGACATGGCCGGTCGGGTTCTTATAATTCTCCACACACGAATAGTGAACGCGTTGATCGGGACGAGTATCCGGGATCGCTGAACCAGAGAGGTGGACGGCCATAGGCTGCAAGTCGCCGCCAACAGCAAACCGGTGAAAACCCCCCGAGAGTGGTTCCGTGAACACCAAGTAGCGGGATCCGGCACGGCTCCGTTAACGGCCGCATATGAGGGTGTCATCTGTAAGGGTTCATCGTATTGAGCCGGATACAGGGACACTGAAGTTGGGTGGAATCGCGAGACCGACGGCCATCGCCCCAATTGGGGGTGATGGCTTTTTTATTGGATAGCCACCGGCGGGTAGATGGAAAGGCTACGCCGGAGATAGTGTGAAGGAGTACATGCTATGAGCAAGATACCGGTTGGAGTATTGGGCGCCACGGGGACGGTCGGGCAACGGTTTGTCCAGTTGCTGGATACGCATCCCTGGTTCGAGGTTGTTGTCGTGACCGGTTCAGAGCGCACGGCCGGCCAGCCATATGGTGAGGCCGTTACCTGGCGAATGGGTGGGGAGATTCCCGCGGCTGCGGCCAATCTGATCGTACAACCCACGAACACGGAACTGGATATACCCGGCACCCCGCCCGTGGTCTTTTCTGCGTTGCCTACAGAGGAAGCCCGTCAGTGGGAGCCGAAATTTGCGGCCGCCGGGTACGCGGTTGTCACCAATGCTTCGGCTTACCGCATGACGCCGACCGTGCCGCTGCTCATTCCGGAGATTAACCCCGACCACACGGGATTGATCCCGGCCCAACAGGAAAAGAGCAACTGGTCCGGTTTCATTGTTGCCAGCCCAAACTGTTCCACGACCAGCGCCATCCTGCCGATGAAGGTGCTCCAGGATGCCTTCGGCGTGTCGGCGGCAATGCTGGTTACCATGCAGGCGATCTCCGGCGCGGGATACCCCGGCGTTTCATCAATGGATATCCTCGACAATGTGGTTCCCCATATCGGGGGGGAGGATGTCAAACTGGAGAACGAGCCGCGCAAGTTGTTGGGCCGTGTCACGGATGCCGAGATGCACCTGGCGGATATCACCATCAGTGCCCAGGCCAATCGTGTCCCTGTTTTTGACGGTCACCTGGCGAGTGTGTCGGTCAAATTAGAGCGTCCGGCGACGCCGGAGGAGGCCATTGCCGCGCTGGAAACATGGCAGCCGCCGGAAATCTGCACCCGCCTGCCGACCTCGCCGGAACGGCCGTTGGTCTATCGCTATGAACAGGATCGCCCCCAGCCCCGGCTGGATCGGGATACGGGCAATGGCATGGCCTGGACCGTGGGCAAGGTGCGCAGTTGCTCCGTTCTGGACATTCGCTATATGGCGATTACCCACAACACGTTGCGCGGCGCCGCCAGCGGGTCGGTCTTGAATGCAGAGCTACTGGTTGAGCAGGGATATATTCCCCGGCAGTAACAGAAAATAAAAAGCCCCCCGGAGGCGGGCGAACGGGTGTTCACTTGCTTCCGGGGGGTGTTGATTCGGGGTTGTTACTCGACCGTCAGCGAGTTCGGCAGATAACCGGGGACAATCTGGACCCAACTGTTGCCGATTTGCAGCGGGAAGGGATTCCCGTTCGCGTCGGTAAATGTCAGCATGTCGCCCCGACCCTCGCGGTGCCAGGTAACCTCATACTGCTGGCCGTCACGGAAGACAATGGCCGGACCGCTGCCCCAAAGCTGAATCTCAATGGACAGGGCCGCACACACACCGTCGTTGATCTGCTCGCAGATCTCCGGATCGTTAACGTGATAGGGGGTGAGATAGATCACATTGGCGGCCGTAACCTGTTCCTCGGTATTGGCGTCTATGTGCTCCTCAAAGTCCATCCAGCGACGATACTTGCCCAGTTCCTCATCCCAGCGCCACTCAACCTTCTCAGTCTTGTAGTCAATGAAGATATCGGTAGCCGGTGTCCCGCCTTCCGGTGGTTCCTCGGTGAAGGCGTTGTAGGTGGTGATACGCGGCGGGTTGTTCAGCCCATCGGCTTCGATGGCGTCCCATGTCTCGTCCAGATGCACATATAGCGTATGCTCGAACGGCTTGGTTTCATCACCCGTGCGGTAGAAGCCCGGAGCACTGGAGCGCAGAAGGCGGTCGCTGAAGTCCGACGCGTTCAGGCGCTGATTGACGCCGACGCTGGCGCCGGAGAACGCCAGCATGGCATCGTACATGGCTGGTAACTCCAGGTCAATCAGTCGCGCACTGCGCACCGGCCCGACATCCTCCGGGATGGTATCGTAGAACAGCGCCGTAAAACGCGTAACCGCCCCTTCCGTCCAATGTTCAAAAATGATATCAGCGTCATTCAGGCCGGATTGGGGCCGGGTGTAATCGGCCGGTGCATTGGCGATCTTGATGGCGATCGGCCGACGATTTAAATCTTCCGGGTTTTCTTCCAACTCACCAGTAAAAGGATTACGATTGGCGAAATCTTCCGGTTTCTCCAGAATAAGCGAGGTGGGTTCCGGCGTGATCTCCGGGGTGGGAGGCGCGGCCGTTTCCACCACAATCGCTTCTACGGTGGGGGGCGGCGGCAGGGTGGCATTTTCCACAACAACCGGGGCCGGTGTATGTTCGACCACCGGCTCCAATGTCGGCGCCTCGGTCGGCTGGCTTTCGCTGGCCGTTGGCGGCGGTGGCAGTTCAGAGACGGTATCATTGCCACCACAGGCTGCCATTAAGCTAACCAGCCCCAGCAGGGCCAGGAACAGAATTAGTAAACGTGTCTTCATAGGGTCCTCAAGCTACACATCCGCAAAGATAACGCCCGCCAGTATATCCCAGACGGCCGTTATATCGCACAACGTTTAGGCGATTGCTTAGCTCTTGTAAGGCTACGGGAAAGTAAGTTGGGGGTGCATCGCGGATCTTTCAAAAGATCAACGTGCCACAATAAAGTTGATGTTAGTCTGTGCTCAACTCATCCTTGTCAAGCAGGAAAAAGTCGGCCAGCGGCTCCCGGTAGTTGGCCGGGGTGTATTCACCGGATGCGCGGTCCAGAAGGTACTCGCCCTGATACTCACCGGCGGCGACCCGTTGAAGCATCTCGACCAGACGATCCACATCATCAAAGTTGTTGTAACAGCCAAAGCTGGCCCGGACCATGCCGGGCATCTCTGACCGGTCACCGTCCAGCATCTTGTTGCGCCAGCTTCCGGCCTGCTGTTCATCCAGCGCCAGCAGATGGACAACATAGGGGTGGGCACAAAACAGCCGCTGCGCACACCAATACCGCCCTCATACCCCAGAATGGCGGAGAGCAGGAAATGGGAGACGCCTTCCAGATTAAACGGGATAACACCGACTTTTTCATGAACGCGGCCGGGATCCGTTTCGCCGTAGATGCGAATGCCGGGTACCTGCTTGAGCGCATTCAGGCTGTAGGCAATGAGTTCTTCCTCGTGGGCTGCAACGGTATCCATCCCGACATCCATCAATACCTGGGCGGCCACGGCCATAGCCACTGCCCCGACAACATTGGGGCTGCCGGCCTCATCCCGGTCGGGCGCACCGGCCCAATGCACATCATCCAGAGTGACGATATCTACCGTACCGCCGCCACGGTACTCAGGCGGACCCTGCTCAAAGATGGCCTTGGGCCGACAAGCGCACCGGTGCCAAACGGCGCGTACATCTTGTGGGCGGAGAGGGTGACAAAATCCAGGTGTTCCGGATCGTCGTCCGGCCGCATATCCACCCGGCGATGGGGAGCCAGTTGGGCGGAGTCTACCAGATATGGGCCCCGGCCTCATGGGCTTTGCGGGCCAGGCGATGGATAGGCTGCAAAAGCCACTGACGTTTGATGCACCGGTTACCGCGACCAACGCCACACGACCGGCATAGCGTTCGAGTTGCCGGTCAAAATCCGCTTCATCCATGCGACCTTCCGGCGTGGCCCGAACATGAACCACATGAACGTGCTGCCGCCAGGGCAGGTCGTTGGAGTGGTGTTCCATCTGGGTGGTCAGAACCACATCACCGTCCTTAAACGGATAACGGTAGGCCAGCTTGTTGATTGCCTCGGTTGTGTTCTTGCCAAAGATAACGGTGTTGTTGGTCAGGTCCGCGCTCACAAAGCGGCCGATAATTTCATGCGCCTGATCATAGGCGACGGTACTCAGCCGCGACTTGAAGCCTGTGCCCCGGTGAACGCTGGAATAGTAGGGTAGGAAATGCTCGATAGCCTGCCACACATCTACGAATGACGGCGTGCTGGCGGCGTTATCCAGGTTGACATAGGGGACACGCCTTCCGTCCAGTAGCGGCACCACCTGATCTATGCCGACAATACGATCACGAAGGGAATGGGTAGATGTGGGCGGGGTTATCGTTGTCATAGGGCTATTCGTTATTCTATTGGATATGGGCCCGTGTGATGTCGGGCCGACTGATGGATTACAGGGACTGTCGCCCTTCCAGCGCGCGGCTCAGGGTAATTTCGTCTGTATATTCCAGATCACCGCCGACAGGCAAGCCACGCGCGAGCCGGGTCAGACGGATGTCCTGGTCGGCCAGTCGGCGCTGGACATATAGTGCCGTGGATTCGCCTTCCAGCGTCGGGTTGGTAGCCAGGATCACTTCGTCGAATTCGCCGGGGCGTACACGGGCGACCAGTTCGGCGATACGCAAATCTTCCGGTCCGATACCTTCTACAGGCGAGATCGCGCCGTGCAGAACATGGTACCGGCCACCATAGGCTCCCGATCGTTCAATCGCCAGAACGTCCAGTGGTTCCTCGACCACACAAAGGAGTCGGGAATTGCGCCCGGGGTCTGAACAGATTGGGCAGGGATCTTCTTCGGTGATGTTGAAGCAAACAGAACAAAGCTGCGTTTTTTCTTTCAGGTCCTGAAGTGCGGCCGCCAGGTCCAGCGCCTGATTATCCGGCGAGCGCAGCAGGTAGAACGTCAGCCGGGAAGCCGACTTGGGGCCGATGCCGGGCAGGCGAGCCAGTTCGTCAATGAGCCGCTGCACCGAGCGCGGCATTACAGGTTGGGCCATCTGATACCCTGATTACCCGATGCCTAATCCACCGAGCAGGCCGTCCATGCCGCCGATGCCGCCGGTGATCGACTCCATGCGCTGGGCAGCCATGGCTTGCGATTGCTCAATTGCCGAGTTGACAGCAGCCACCAGCATGTCTTGCAGAAACTCCGCTTCTTCGGCCGTCAGCAGTTCCGGGTCAATCGTGATGGATTGGATGCGCTGGTGGCCGGTGATGACGATGGTAATTGCGCCGCCGCCGGCTGTCGTCGTGACCGTTTCGCTTTCCAGGGCTGTTTGCGCCTCGGCCATCTGCTGCTGCA
Organism: Chloroflexota bacterium; assembly: GCA_041390945.1. Taxonomy (GTDB): domain Bacteria; phylum Chloroflexota; class Anaerolineae; order Promineifilales; family Promineifilaceae; genus Promineifilum. Next base: position 9,456 of record JAWKOY010000016.1, on the reverse strand, counting down.
TCTGTTGTACCTGGGATAGCATGTCGCCGGTACCGGCGCGCTTCTTCTTTGGTTTGCCGTGAAAGGATCGTTTTGTCATTGTGGTACTACCTCTTGCCTGTGATTTACCCGTTGCTGCTACTGTTCCTCGCGCACTACGCCGCCTAATTCATCGGCGAGATCGCGGAACTCCTGTCGCGGGATGGGTACCGCGTATTCGCTGGTGACCACACCACGAATCGTGCAATCTGTCCCGCTGAGAGCGCGAAAGGCCGTGACGACCGCTTCGGTCGCGCCGGGCATCTTGTCGAATTTGTCTTTAAATATAGGGTAATCAAACCCCAGGATAATTGTCTGATGTTCCACCGCTAATGGTTTACACATTGCCAAGAGGGGTGGCAGATTTTTGTGTTGCTGGCCGACTGTGGTCACCATGTCGTGCCACAAACCGGTGACCATGGGCAGCGTCAGCGCCTGCCCGCCTTGTGCCGCAACCTGCGGCGTTGGAGATGGTTGTGTCGGTGGTTGTTCTTCCGGTGCAGAAGATGCCTCCGGTTGGGTGGTCGTTGTGCGGGGCTTCGCTGTTGGGACCGGCGCTTCGGCCGTTTCCGGTGTGGTGGTGGCCGGTTGGGCAACGGCCGTTCTGGGAGCTACCGGCGCGGGAGCCATGGCCGGTATCCCGGCCATCTCGCTGACGAGTTCCAGGAAAGCCAGCTCCAGCGGCAGTTGCGGCTGCCAGCTACCGGACTGTTGCTGCGCCGCCTCATGGAAACGCCGTACCGCATCAATCAGCGCCCGTCGCGGCGCACGCTGCGCCTGGCTGGTCATCTGGCCCTTGCGCTCGGCCGGTCCCTCAACTTCCAGAGACGGCCCGGCAGCTTGCAGGAGTAGTAGTTGCCGCAAGTAGGCCACAACCTGGCGTGCGAACTGGCGTGCATCGGCCCCGGAGATAAGGGCGTCGTGGATAATGCGCAGCCCGGCGGCGCTATCGCCGTTCAGCCAGGCATCGGTCAGATCGGCAACGGCCGCATCGGGCGCTGTCCCCAGCACAAGCTGCGCCCGTTCCAGGGTAATGGTGTCTTCGGGGGAGATGACAAGTTGGTCGAGCAGACTCTCGGCATCGCGCAGACTGCCTGCCGCCTGGCGGGAGATTAACTCTACGGCAGCCGGTTCAATGGTGAGTGATTCCTGTTCGGCCAGGAAGTTCAGCCGTTCTGTGATTTCACCCACGGTCAATAACCGGAAATTGAACTGCTGGCAGCGTGACTTGATGGTAAGCGGGACCTTGTGCTCTTCAGTGGTTGCCAGCACAAAGATGGTGTGACTGGGTGGCTCTTCCAAAGTCTTCAGCAGCGCATTAAACGCGGCCGTGGAGAGCATATGGACTTCGTCAATAATGTAGACTTTGTAGCGCCCCTGGCTGGGGGCAAAGTTGATCTTGTCGCGGAGGTTACGAATGTCATCAACACCGGTATTGGAAGCGGCGTCAATTTCCAGCAGGTCCAGAAAACGACCCTCGCTGATCGCCAGACAGGAGGGACAGCTATCATCGGGGCGCTCGGCGACTGACTCATTCTCACAGTTGACCGCTTTGGCAAGCAGCCGGGCCATGGTTGTCTTGCCGGTGCCGCGTGGCCCGCAGAAGAGATAGGCATGACCAATTCGCCCGGCCGACAGACTGTTCTGCAAGGTGCGAGTGACATGTTCCTGGCCGATGACCTGGTCAAACCGGGCCGGACGCCATTTGCGATACAGGGCTTGTGACATGCGTGATTAGGGCAACAAAAGACCGGGCCTGCCCCGGCCGACGCTTGCTCCGACAGGGATTAGTGTAGCACCGGGGATAGGCAGCGGCAACCGCTCTCAGCCCCTATTCGGCATATTCACGAAGAAGTTATTTGTGGCAGTGAGCGTCAATCAACTGTTGAGTGGCCTCCGCTACATTCGTAGTGTATGTTGGTATTTGTTAAAGCAGTAGCGATAGTTGATGATCAGAATCAGTACCATTGCTAAAGGATGGCTTAGAATGATCACTTATCAATTTAAAGTACCAGTCCCAATCCTGAAATATTCGACTTGCATCTGGGCGATTCTTAAATGCCTGATATAGTGCTGCTGAGCGGGCTTGACAATTAATAGAGCGCTTAGGATTGAACGCTATGTCCGTGAAACCTCTGTATCGGTCGAGTTGGTCAGCAAAATGCGGATTTTCCACTAGTGCTCTGATATACAACCAGTCATAAAATGCAGTCTTAGGTTCAAGGGGGAAGTTCCTACCAAGAAATTCGAACCCTATTAGCATGCCTGAAGTGTTCAAACGTTCATCCCTCTTGGCGTCGCGGCCAGAAGCTTTATATAGCTCAATATATGGCCCTCCCCGCTCGAATACTTTACTACCTTGGAAAGCGCTTTCCACAATCATTGAACCTTCTGAGCCTTCTGAACCTAAGATTGAAAGCGCTAGGTGTACCCCAAGCGAATCGAGCGATTTTGAGGAGATCTCTAAGGATTGGCTCAATCCCCCGTTTGTGTGAAAGCTTCACTATGTAAAGAGGCAATTGAACGTTGGGATTGGACTCTTTGCAAAGCCAGGATACCAAGTGAAAACAATCTCTTGCGCTTCGACGAAGGGAATGTTGAAATTGCTTGGAAAACAGGACGAGATGCCAAAGTGCTATCCTAAATTGAAAAACCTACGAGTATTAATTTGTTTTGCCAAGAATAAAAATCGTGCCGAGGATCAAAATAGTTCTTCACACAATGACGTTCAATGGAATTCAGACCTTGGTGCTCAGCGGCCCAGTTGCTTAGAATGTTTTCATTCTCAAAGTGTACTGCGCAGATACATGAAGCTGGTATCCCTTTCCCGAACAAGCACCCTCGGCTTGGTGATTTTAGTAGGCCAGCCTTGAGGCAGATGAAGACTGTTACGTGATGCTAATTTGATTGTCAGAGTAATTCCAAAGAGCGCAACTAACTTTCTGGCCCTCCGGAGCCTGTCTGATTATGGCGGGGTTTCGTTTGACGCTGCATTAGTTTGGCAAAATAGGCAATCCATTTCCCATGTACCTCAATCTCCAGACGAAGTACAACCCAATCGCCATGATACCTCTGACGGAATTTGTAGAATAATTTTGTAGTTAGGAAACCCAATGCTGAGCAAACGGCTTCGCGGTGTTTATCGTATCTAGAGATGTCATTAAATTGTGGTCGTTGAGAATAGGGTTTGTTTTTTCCAATTCCGCTCTGCTTAACAGCCCGTTGGATAAGATTGAAGTTAAATTCTCAAGACGTGTGAAGTGTACTAGAGTCGAAATATCGCGTTCTTGGACGAACTGTCTAATTTGTTGTTTGCGGTAATGACTTTCTAGTATCTCTTGTGACTCGAACAACTGTGCGTCGATTTGGAGAGGCATGCTCGACCAACTCTCGGAGCAAAGCATCATTTTCCTCTTTGCGCAACCGGGCCTGAGCCTGCGCGGCAACCCGCCGTTCTCGGTTTATCTTTGCCTGTGTTCCCTGCTCTTTCTTGAAAGCTCTTTCTTGCTCTTGAATCTGCCCTCTACTTCCTTCGGATATCTGGTCCAGGTAAAATAACTATTGCGCGTGCTCTATGAAATGCATTACTGCATCATCAAAACTACCTACAAGACGTGGAACGTCTCCTTGTCCCTTCATTTACAACGACCCAGCTATTATTATCAGCTTCCTGAGCTTTGAAATAATACATCTCATGAGTATGATTCTTGGAGTGACCAGTTTCCAAATTCATTGGGGTTATTGTTACAGAGCCAATCACAAGAACAACTAATTGTAGTTCCTCTTGTTTTAGAAAAAGTACGGCCGGACTGGTATTTACCGTGCCAAATCGCTGTCTGCCATAATCGCAGATAATTGCTCATTTGGGATCTGTCTTACTAGACCATTCACTCAGTTAAAGAAATTTGCCCTGTATGATCTCGTAGGCATCTTAGGGCAATCTACGTACATATGATAGCTCTCATAACTTAAGAATGGTCTTAATTCCTCTGCAACCACATTTGATCTATTGTAATAATATCCCGATAATCTGCCCTTGTGCTGGTGGTGTTCTCCTGTGACTTTGGCGTATATTGGTAGGGTTCCTCGTTTGATTAGACCATCCGTGCTACACTCTGCGCGCCATGACCCTCGAATTTGAAAAGCTGACAGAAGACGTAGAGCAGATGGCGGAAACGGCCGCCCGACAGCAAAAAGCACTCCAGGCGCGCGCGTCGCAAACGCTGGAGGGGCTGCATGCCGGGTATGACGGATTGGGACGCAGTCGATGTGCTGGTGGGACATTGTGGAGGAGGCTACGCCTGAAGTTCTACCGGCCTGCCCGACCGATTGATCAGGACGAACCACTGAACGCAGTCATTCCCCCACCCCCGCCGCCGGATATTGCTACCATTATCGCGACGGACGGCTCACAGATTCTCCCCGATCGGCATGGGGCATTTATGTACGCGCTCATTAATGTCGGGGCAATGATCTACCATCATGGTGAAGATCACGAACCGAATATTGTGGGACGCCCCACGCTCTATTTCCCGACAGATGAAGAATTGGGTGATGGGGATCAGGAGATAGATGCCGGCCGGATTACCGTTAAGCGAGACTTGTCCGAAATTGGCCTGGTGGCAGATCTACTGGAGGAGGACCCGGATTTGGTCCAACCCGCGCTCGGATTGCTGGATCAGCGCCTGCTCTATTGGCCCTACGGTCAACGCCGGGATGCGGACAAGGTCTCCTATAAGTGGGTAAATGAAATGAGCCGCATCCGTTTGAGTGGCGCGCTTCTGGCCGGCTACATTGACCGCCCCGGTAAACGGTCCGTTGTCAGTCTCCTGCTGGGCCTGGAAACCCCAACGGTCGAAGGCATTAAACGGCTGGACAGGCCGGGGATGGACATGGCTGACATTGATCTGTTCAGCAAGCTCCTCGGACCGGGCGAGCGTAGCCGCGTCTTTGCCGAGATGTCACCGGTTAACCGGCGTTTTGTCTTGCAAGACCCGGATAATGAGGTTTGCTTCTTCTATTTCAACCCGACGAATACCCGGCCCGAAGATGCTATGGGGGGCAGCGCTGCCCTGGCTCGTGTAGACATCCCGATGTGGGTCGCCCGTGATCCGGTGGCCGTTGCCGTTGTGCACGGTCTGATAAATAGTCAGTGCCAAATCCTGGCTGACTACCCCTATGCTTTGGCTCGCGCCGACGAGATCGCTGTCGTCGGCCGTCATGACGAGAGCGAACTGGATATGATGATAGATTTGGCGATGCAGCGGCACGGCATCCACGACTACGGGACCAACAAGCTGCTGAGCAAATCACTGGCCCGTGGCGGCCGTTCGCGCATGAAGGGCTTGTAGGTAGCAAGGTGGACAAGATTAGGGAGGAAATGACATGACGGATTCCCCGCAAATTGGCCGGGTTTTGCGTTCCAGTACCATGGGGTTTGTGTCCGGTTGTCGCGTGGCCGAACTGTCTCTGCCGTCGTTCGGCAGCCTGGTGAAAGCTCAGCCGGTGGATGAGCGCGAAGCCATCTTTGGTCTGATTTACGCCATGAATGTGGACGACGATCCACTGGTTCGACGACTGGTGTTGAATGAAAGTCCGCCGGAGGCCGTAGTGAATGACCAGCGCCGGAACCGGCTCCTGCCTATCGAGATGGGGGTCCTGGCTGTCGGCTATACCCGGAACGGGCAAATCGCCCACGGCCTGCCGCCTCGGCCGCCGTTGAATCTGGACCCGGTGCTGTTGTGCCGGGATACAGACGAGCTGGTGGAATTTACCAACCGGCTGGGGTACCTGCGCCTGATTCTGCGCACGATGAATAGTGATGTGCCGGTAGACCAGTTGTTGGTGGCCCACGTCCGGCAGATATACGAATTGCGCGGAGAGGATACCGCCTGGGCAATGGGTGTTATTACTGAGTTGATCGAATTGCTGCGCGGGAACTATGATGTCCTTTGTGCCGGTGCTGGAGGCAATGGGTGAGGCAATGCCTGAATTCCGGCAGGCAAACGAGATGCTTGAGTTCGTGGTGTTCGGACGATGAGCGACGACAACACTTCCATTGGTTATATCGTTGGCGGCGGGTTGAAGGAGGGTTTCAACATTCGCCTGACTGTTCCCGCCGATACCGTCCAGGAGGGCAGCTTTCAGTGGTCTGTAACAGCGGCCGTTATCGTTACTATGGTCTGACCACTGACCTGCAACTGGAGCGACCGACCCGCGTTTTGCCGACGAACAATCTGACCGGTTGCTGCCGATCATTCAGCAGTCGCTGTATGGGAAGACGCTTACACAACCCTGGCAATGTACCCGACGTTGATGCTGATCCGGTCCCGATCTGGGTTCGCCGGAGCGTGCGGCCTGGGGAGCAGAGCATTGAGCGCGGGGAGAGAGTCCCGGCCCCAAAACCGGTCAAGACCATCCCGGCCCACCACGCAGACGTTCGCGCTGCCAGCGAAGGACGTCGCCGAGATCTTTCATGACCGGCGAAAAGGTCTTTGTTATCGGCCAGACAATTGAGCAGGGGTACCCGGTGGGGCTGGACCTGGAGAAACTGGGTCAAAACGGTCCAGTGGCATCTTTGGCGCAAACCGGTACCGGCAAGAGCTTTCTGACCCGATGGTCCTGGCCGGCTTGATGAAGGAAGATGCGCCGCGGCGCTGGTCTTTGACATGCACAACGAGTACGGCTTTGATTCAGACGACTCCGACCGCGATTCACGGTACGGGGGCTCAAGTCGCTCTTTGGAGCCAAGGTGCAGGTGGTTGCGCCGGGCAGCGATGCCCGCATCGGCAGCCATTCGCCGGACTTACGCTGGAAATCGGTACCGAAGCCTTCCGGGTTGAAGACATCCTCCTCCTGTCTGATGCGCTGAATCTGACGGAGACATCAGCGGCGACGTTAGGTGCGCTGGATCGTTCATATGGGAACCAGTGTTCAGCCGTTTTATGAATCTTGATCCCGCTGCCGGGTATGATACGGACCCCGACTCGGGAAAGAAATACCCCGTACCGGGTAGTGTTACCGAGTGGGCGCGGGATAACAATGTCAACGAAGAGGCGGCCAAGGGGCTGTATCGCCGCTTGCGACCCATCTATGACAAACCTTACGTAGTGGACGATCCGGCAATGGATGCCGTGGCCGCCATCGTGGACCAGTTGGAAAACGGCCGTCATGTCATCCTGAGCTTCGGCCGCTATGAGCGTGATGAGGATTACCTGCTCGTCTCCAATATCTTGACCCGCAGTATTCGTGACCGGTGGGTCAAGAAAACCGAGGAGTACAAGGGCGGCGTGGGCAACACAGCCCGGCCTCGCCCGCTGGTCATTGCCATTGAGGAAGCCCACAAGCTATTGAACCCCGGTATGTCAAAGCAAACGACGTTCGGCACGATTGCCCGTGAGTTGCGTAAGTATTATGTGACTTTGCTGATTGTTGACCAACGGCCGTCGGGTATCGACGATGAGGTCATGTCGCAGTTGGGCACGCGCATCACCGGCTGGTTGGGTGACGATGATGACATCCGTGCCGTGCTCAGCGGTTTGGCTGGGCGCGACCAGTTGCGCGGTATGCTGGCCCGTTTGCAGGAGAAAGAGGAAGTATTGCTCCTTGGTTGGGGGGTCAAGATGCCCATCCCGATCCGTTCCCGCCGCTATGATGACCAGTTTTATCAGGAGATGCGAAGCGGTACCTCAGGCAAAGCAGCTCTCCCCGATAATTACGGAGTCAAGGATTTCAATGACGAGATCTTTTAGTCCCAGGTCGCCGAAGTTGGGTTCTGTGCTCCGGGTAACTTCTGCTATCATTGCCGCCCATGACACTGAGTAACAACTTTAATGTAGTGTGCCTTGCCGGGGGCGTTGGTGGGGCGAAGCTGGCAGATGGTCTGGCGCGTATTTTGCCGCCGGAGCGTCTGACGATCATTGTCAACACCGGTGATGACTTTACGCATCTGGGTCTGACGATTTGCCCTGATCTGGATACGGTCATGTATACACTGGGTGAAGTCGCCAACGCTGAAACAGGATGGGGACGCGCCGGGGAGAGCTGGCGGACGATTGAAGAGGTTGCCCGTCTGGGTGGGCCGGATTGGTTCCGGCTGGGCGATCTGGATCTGGCGACACACCTGACCCGGACCGAGGCGCTGGCTTCCGGCGAATCCCTGACGGCCGTTACCCGGCAACTCTATACGGGGTTTGATATTGCCCCTACCGTCCTGCCGATGAGTGACCAGGCTGCTCCGACACTGATTGAAACAACAAGCGGAGAGGTGTTGCCCTTTCAGGTCTGGTTTGTCCGGGAACGCTGGCAACCGGCCGTTCAACGCGTGGTCTTGCCGGAGGATGTCCGCGCAACGGCCGCAGTGATTCGTGCGCTGGAAACGGCCGACCTGGTTCTGATTGCCCCTTCCAATCCGTTTGTGAGCATTGACCCCATCCTCAATGTGTACCCCATTCGGGCCTTGCTGGAAGACATGCCCCAGACGGTGATTGCCGTGTCGCCCATTGTCGGCGGGCAGGCCATCAAGGGACCGGCAGCCAAGATGATGGCCGAAATGGACATGGAGGCGAGTGCGAGTGCAGTCGCTGGGTATTACGGCCGTCTCATTGACGGCTTTGTCCATGATCGTCTTGACGACGGATTCGCCGTGGAAGAGGGATTGGCGGTGCTGTGCACAGATACGGTGATGAAATCGGCCGCTGACCGGGAACGACTGGCACGCGAAGTGCTGTCATTTGCAGAATCCATACCGACCTAAGTCTGCACGTCGCTCTTCCAGAGTTTGCTCCACTATATGCTGTGAATATCTGCCCCACGCGCGTTAGGGTATAATCGTTCCCACTCATGAGCCTCTGGACAATCATTCCCGTGAAACGCCTGCGTGACAGCAAGCGGCGGCTGGCCCATTTGCTGTCGGCCGAGGAGCGTGCGGAACTCATCTCTCAATTTCTGGACAATCTGTTAGGCGTTCTCAATGGTGTTGAGACCATTGACCACATTCTTGTAGTGACGGGCGACCCACAAGTGGCCGATCTGGCAACACGCCACAGCGCGCAGGTACTGGCCGAGACGGAGCCATACGATCTCAACAGCGCCGTCACTCAGGGCCGGGACTATGCAGTGAATCAGGGAGCAACGGCCGTTTTGGTGTTGCCCGCAGATCTGCCGTTTGCCCGCGAGGAAGACATCCGTCAAGTGGTAAGTGCCCTTGATAATGAGAGCCTTCCCCTGGCGGCTATATGCAGTGATGAGACAGGTGACGGGACGAACGCCCTGTTACTCGCCCCGCCGGAGGAATTTGTTTTCCAATATGGCCCGGCCAGCGCCGGCCGGCATGTGGCGGAAGCAGCCCGGTTGGGGATGGAATGCCGGCTCATTCGCGCTCCCGGTTTGCGTTTTGACCTGGACACGGAGAGCGATTGGCTGGTTTATAATGGATAC
>JAWKOY010000015.1:0-1138 GCA_041390945.1 Chloroflexota bacterium | reverse complement strand
GTCGCCGAGATCATGGCGGCCGGCCAGGTGCCTGGCGCAGCCGTCGGCATCGTCAAGGACGGGGAACTGGTGTACGCCAGGGGGTTCGGCGTTGCCGACCTGGACAGTAAAGAACCGGTCACACCCGATACGATCTTCCAGGTAGCCTCGGTTGCCAAGACGCCAACAGGTGAAGCGATCATGCAGTTAGTCCAGGATGGCAAGATCGACCTGGATGCGCCGGTCACCGACTATCTGCCTGACTTCACCCTGGCCGACACCGACCTGAGCGGCGTTACCATCCGCCGGCTGCTTTCGCACACGGCCGGCATGCCCGACCCCATCGACTGGCTGGCGGAGTACCAGAATCCCAACCTGCGCAGCGACGACGCGGCCCTGGATGACTACGTCCACAGCCTTGGCAACCAGTCGCTGACCTACCCGCCGGGCGAGGACTGGGCCTACAGCAACACCGGATTCGATGTTTTGGGCGATGTGATCGCCAAAGTGTCAGGCCAGACATATGAGGACTACATGCAGGACAACATTCTGAAGCCGCTGGACATGACGAATTCCTCGTATCTCTTGAGTGACCTCGACCCGGCTCTGCTGGCGATGCCGCATCTGCTCAACGAGAACGGCGATGTAGCGATAGCCGATTTCTACCCCTACACCCGTGCCCACGCGCCGTCCGGGGCGTTCTACTCCAACGTAAATGACATGGCCCGCTTCGCCATCGCCAATCTGAACGAAGGCGAGCTTGATGGAACACGAATCCTGCCACCGGCTGCCTATGACGAGATGTGGTCACCGCAGGCCGAAAGCCCCTGGGCAGAAATGTTTGGCCCGCCGTTGAATGCCTACGGTCTGGGTTGGTGGGTCGGCGACTTCAACGGACATCCGGTTATGGGCAATTACGGCGCCGAGGTCGGCTTCCAGTCGCATCTCGCGCTGTTCCCGGACGATGACATGGCGGTGATTGCGCTGGTCAATCTGTACGATCCCGATGCGGGCGCATTCTATGCCTACGACATCGGCAACACCGTGTCAGCAGGAATTTTGGGAGCAAAGACTGAGTAACCGCCGGAGAACCGCTGCACATTTCCGGGGCCTGGTTTCAGGCCCCGGTTTGCATTCCGGGTCGCAGACAGCCAGCTTG
>JAWKOY010000014.1:0-24547 GCA_041390945.1 Chloroflexota bacterium | reverse complement strand
ACAGGTCCACCTCCTCGGTGTACATGAAGTAGCGGTCGTCCAGTAAGCCGGTCTGGTGCAACGCCGAGCGACGCAGCACGAGACAGGCGCCCTTGATGACCTCCACCGGGCGCGGCGTGACCGTGTCCCAACGATCGACGGGGTAGGTGGCGCGCGGCGAGAGGTGCTCCAGGAAGCTCAGCCGCCAGAACTCGCGGCCGGGCGTGAGCATGGGATGCACCGAGGGCTGCAAGGATCCGTCTCCGTTGAGCAGGCGCGGCCCGCAGGCGCCCACTTCCGGATGCGCGTCCATGAACGCGACCAGCGTTTGCAGGGCGCCGGGATGCACCACGGTGTCGCTGTTAAGCAGCATCACGTAGCGGCCGCGGCTGTGGCAGATCCCCTGGTTGTTGGCGAGGGCGAAGCCGGTGTTGCGCCCGTTTTCGATCAGGTGGACGGCGGGGAAGCGCTCGCGCACGGTGGCGGCGCTGCCGTCGCTGGAGGCGTTGTCGACGACGATGGTCTCGGTGACCAGTGGGCAGTGACCAGTAATCAGTGATCGGTGATCAGTGATCAGTGGCTGGTGACTGGTGACTGATAACTGTTCACTGATTACTGAACTCAGGCACCCCGCCAGCAACTGGCGCGTGTTCCAGTTGACGATGATGATGGAGAGGTCGCAGATGGCAGGTTGCACGGCGCAGGTTGCGCGCTCGATGGGGAGCGCATCGCAATTATCTGTTGTCTGGCAAGGAGTCGAACGCCGCAACCGAAGGCAGGGTCACGAGCCGATAGGGAAGCTGAAGCTGTCGGCGCATTGTGCTCCAGCGCTGATCTATGGCTGGTTCGCCGTACGATGACCTTATCGAGAAAGTACCGCGTTGGGTCGGGCATGTACTTCCTCCCATGCCTCGTCATCGGTGGTCCAACTGTCCCAGAGCCGGGCGCGCTCGTCCTCGGGCAATGCCAGATATTCGTCCAGGGTCAGATCGTTCAGAAACGGCTCATCCGGGGCGATCGCCTCGCCCTGCAGTCCTGCCGAGATCTCGCGCTTCAATTCCCGGATAGCGGCTTGCTGCCTGACATTGGCACCAGCCAGACCTTCATCCGGAAGCTTGCCCAAGGCGGGCACCAATTGCACGAGGCGGCGCATGTCTTCGTCGCTCATGATCGGCACTCCGTAAAGAACCAGACCGGTTGTGTGGTCAACCTGGATGGAGACCGCTCTCGCAGAGAAGCAAGAAACTCTTCGCTTTCGCGGATTGACTGGTCGATCTCCGGTTGATTGGCGTAGTAGTAGGCGAGCGCGGCGTGGACATCTGCCAGCGTCAGATCGTGCTCACTACAGATGTCATCTACGGTCCTTCCCATCCACTCATGCCAGATGGCGACGTTCTGCACAGTGATCCTGTGTCCTGCAATGCGCGGCTTTCCCCCGGCGATCCCTGGCGTGATCTCAATACGTTGGTCAAGGGTTTGGACTGGCATGATCTACTCCGGTGCGAGTGTGCGGCTCCAAGATAGTCGCAGTATAGCACAGCGCCCGCGCGCCGCCAAGCGTAGTTCCCAACCTGCACCCACAGCGTTACCGATGAGAGAATGATCGACATGTTCTTCCCGATCCCTGACCGTGTACGGTTTACTGATCACCGTTCACTGATTACTGATCACCGTTCACGGGCATGTTCTCCAGCGCTACCAGCCCGCCCAGGAAGAGCCATACCAGCACGCTGGCCTGGAAGCCGGGAAAGCCGATGTTGTAGACGAAGGGCAGCAGCCAGTCGGCGAAGACCATGACCACCAGCGCTCCGGCGCCCACCGCCAAGACGCCGTTCACATAGCCGGAGGCAAAGCCTGTCAGATAGCGCTGGTGCAGGCGCCGGCCCAGCAGGGCGATCTCGGCCACGAACCAGAGGAAGAGCGCCAGCCCCACGATCCCCACGTGCGAGAACAGGTCCACATAGTTGTTGTGGGAGTTGACTTCTGGAAGGATCCAGAAGGCGCCGCCGTACTTCAGCGGCGTCATCGCTGCATAGCGCCGATAGGCCGCCGGCCCCAGACCGGTGATGGGGTTCGCATGGTGACGTCGATAACCCGCTCGGTAAGTACTGTCAGGCGCGACCCGCCGCTGGTGCGCCACTCGGCGTCGCCGCCGGCGAAATTGTAGACGGCGGGAAACAGAACGCCAAGTGCAGCCAAAACGACCACGGCCAGGACAATCAGCCACCGTAGACGAGGAAAGCGCAGCCACAGCAATAGCCCCAGGGTCGCGGCGATGCCCACCCAGTTGGAGGCCGCCTCTTGCTGCTGGACGAAGGCGTAGACCAGCGCCGCTTCCAACACGGCCAACAAGAAGAAGCGTGGGCCAACCGTGAGGCGACGGTTGAAAAGCAGTTGCCCGCCGGCCAGTCCGAAGAGCAGCACCCACAACGGGGCGCGGATGAAGGCGATGGTGGTGAAGCGGTTTGCGATCCCACTGAAACCTGGCACGACCTGCAGGATGGCCACACCGCCGGCGATCAGCAGAAAGGCCCAGGTCAGCCGGCGCAGCCACCTCGTCGGTGACCAAATTGGCCGTCAGCCAGAAGGCGCCGGCCGAGAGGGCGAAGATGCCCCACTGCGCAAGTTGCACCAGCAGGAAGTTGCTGCTGCGCGGTACGACGGGATCCCAGGTGACGACACCGAAGAAAAGCGAAAAGAGGCCGGCCAGCAGGAAAAGCGCCAGCGGCAGGTTGGCGCGGGTCGAGACGAACGTGATCTGGCGGCGGCGCACCATGTCCAGCACGCCCAGCGCCAGCAGCGCCGGTATCAGCAGCGTCACGGCGTTCAGGCTGACCTCGGTGCCGGTGCCGAACTGCACGGGAACGAGCAGCGCAACGGCGACGACGGCCAGCAGGCCCAGCCGCGGCGTCCGCAGGAGCACGACCGCGCCGATGCCCGCCACCAGCAGCCCCAGCCAGGCCATGGACGCACGCCGGCCGAAGAAGGCCGCAGCCGCCAGGACGGCAGCAATCAGCAACCAGGTCCACACTTGGGTTGAAAGGGCAGGTCGGCGCAGGTCCTTGATCATGCCGGTTCTCTTCGACGTGCAACCGTTTCTTCCATCAGATCGACAAAGCGCCGGCCAACCTGGCGCCAGTCGTAGCGACCTACGACCAGGCTTCGGGCGTTGGCCGCGAGGCGCCGGCGAAGGCCGGCATTTTGCACGAGCCCGCGGTGCATGCGGCGAATGTTTCGGGCGTGTCTGCCAACAACAGATGTTCTCCATCCACGACGTCCAGCCCTTCGGCGCCCTGGATGTGGCTATCACCGGTGTTCCCAACGCCATTGCCTCCAGTATCTTGAGCCGGGTGCCGCCACCCTGACGAATGGGTGCAACGGAGACGGTCGCTTCGGCCACCGGAATGCGCACATCCTCGACGAAGCCGGTGAACGCTACTGTATCATCCAGTTTCAGCCTTGCCAAATCGACGCCGCGGGTGGAACCGGTGATGGTCATGGTGACATCAGGGACTTGCGCCTTGATGCGCGGTAGACCTCGGCCAGGAACCACCGCACCGCGTCGTAGTTGGCGTCGTAGGTCAGGCTGCCGTTGTAGACCAGCCGGTTTGGCTGCGGCTGGGCCAGGCCCGGCAGTTATGGGCGCAGTCCACGCCGTTGGGCACGATTTCGACCCGGGCGCCGCTGCCGGCCGCATCCACGGTTGCCTGGCGGTCAGCCTCGGACACCATGGTGATCAGGTCAAACTTTGGATAGGTGCGGGCCTCGTAGCGGGCGTGCTTGCGCCAACTCAGCCAGCGCCGGGCTCGCGATGTCTTGCTCACCCCCTCAAGATAGCGTTCCCAGGCCCAGCGGGTCATGGCGTTGTGTTCTTCCAGGATTTTGGCGGTTTTCGACGGCGCTTGCAGGGCATAGTCGATCATCATGCCGGTGGAGGCGATGACTGCGTCGTAGGGCCGGGCGCCAGCGCCTGGGCCGCCAGTCTGACTCATGGCCGGAACCGGCCGCAGGCCACCGGCCGCGGCGAGAGAAAGGTGCGCAGCACGCCGGCCTGGTTGGCCGCGAACGGATCGACCGGCACGATCTGGATCTCCGAACACCAGCCGCCCAGCTCGCCCGGCGTGTCGGGCCGGGCTGTGGCGAAGGCGAAGGAGAGCAGCGTCACCTGGTGGCGCTCAGCCAAGCCAGCAGGCAGTAGTGCGCGCAGCTTGGAACCGTTGTCAGGTGGGTATGGGAGCCAGGTGGAAAGGAAGAGGAAACGCATTCAACCGATCTTCTGTGCAAGCACACCGATGCATTGCATCGTGTGGCCGCCTATCCAACTCTGCTCGAACGTATCCCACCACTCATCGTATCGCTGCCATACCTTGAGCGGCAGCATCCTGCGTTTGACAAGTCGTAGTTCTGCCTTGGCCAGTTCGCCGCATAAAGCCAAATACGTGGGTAATATCCCCGGCTGTACCTGTCCACTATCTCGAAATTAGCATTTTTCAATAGGTTGGTTAATTCTCGAAGGCTGAACTCAATTTCCCAGCCGCCGTATGGCCAGTTTCCGGCGCGATCAAGCGGTGTTTGTAGACTGTGTACCAGTTATAGCGCTGAGGTACGTCCACCAACAGATAGCCGCCATCCTTAAGGACACGATGCTGCTCGCAAACAAACGTTTCAGGATCTTGAAATGCTCCAGAAACCCTTGGTGGTACACGATGTCGTACGTTCCCGCAGCAAAAGGAAGATGTCGAGCGTCTCCCTGTACTGCTGAAAGACGAACACCGACGTGTTGTGCTGTTGTCCGGAGTCCGATCCAGGGCAGTCGGCGCAAAATCGATAGTCGTCACTGGGCACCAAGTCGCCAATTCACTGGCATTGCCACCAGTGCCGCTCCTACCTCCAGGATGTTCGCCTCCTGAATACTGATGTGTCGTTGCAGAGTCGCCAGTAGTTGTGGCGTATAGTTAACGTAGTCAGCAGCTTCAAACCTTTGCCAATACATCTCCCAATGTGCACTGGTTGTAGGATTGACGGGGGTCTCGTCGCATGTTTTCGTGGGACCTCATGAAGTGCTTATCTCCGGAGGTGCTGGCCGTACTTTGACGTGCGGAGTACCTCGTCATAAATAGCGGTCAGAGTCCGTCCATTCTTTGTCCAGTCGAAACGTTGAGAGGCAAGTTGGCGATGATGAGCCTAACCTTTGGCGTTGAAATTCGTCTCGTAGCAACTCCTTAACCAGTGATGCGGCTTCTAAAGGATCTGTGCTGAATAGTTTGCGAACGTGTACTCCATCCTCTAAGCGTTTCTCCGATCCCCGCAGCGAAGGTAATGATCGGTTTTCCCGTTGCCAGGTACTCCGGAAGTTTGGCTGGAAGTCGCATCTCGTTCCCTAAATCTAGTGGGTGCTGCAAAAGAATTTGGCCCAAGGACAGTAAGCGAGGTATTTCTGCATACGATTGTTGGCCCAATAGACAATAGTCTCTTTCCAAACCGCGTTCAACAGCCAGTTGGCTAGCCTCCTTGCGAAAGCTATCCTCACCTATGAGCAAGAGGGTAACGTGAGGAATCTCTTGAATGACAGTTCCTAAGACGTCGAGAAACCAGCGAAAGACTTCGAGGCTCATCGTGCCGGAGTAGACCAACACAGATTTGTCTGCCAATCCCAACCTTGTTTGCAGCGCAATATCTGGTGATGTCGGTGCAAAGCGCTCGAGGTTTGCTCCCGGATACAACAGGTGAACTGGCTTGTCGGGCCACTGACCCTTGCCCAGGCTACGAGGTTGGGCGAAATAGCGCTATGAGCGATGGCGGCTCTGGTCAGTAATTGGTAGGTGAACGCCTCTTTGGCAGTCCGCGTTGCTTCACCATTCTTGCTCAATGGTCGAAACCAAGGACGGAAAGTATTCCGCGCCACGATTGCTGGTATTGCTAAGCGACGCCAGCCCTTCTGCCAGTTTTGGGTCGATGCACGGCGCATGTAACTAACGTGGTATTCCTCGTCATCCTCATGATCTACGATTACTGATGCCCCTGTCAGTCGGTGAAGTTGCCAGCCAGCCAGTGCCGGTACAAAACGTGGCGTCCACACGTGAAGGATATCCGGGGCGAAGCACTCGACTCTTTTTCGAACATCAATTGTCAATCTGGGTCCGGAAAATGACATCTCCACGATTTTGCCCAAGGGTGGTTCATCCATCGACCTTACGCTTTTGGAACTGCCGGCAATAGAATCTGCGTCTGGTGATTGTTTCGAGCTACTTCTTGGGCGAAATGGAAAAGCTGTTTCATCCCTGCGCAACGATGGAAGTCGCCGAATCCGACGTAAGTGATGCGCATCGACAAGTTTTCCAAATCGACATTCAGGCCGCAAGCCTATCTTGTTCGGCCCTGATCATTTCATCCAGTATCTCATTCAGGCTCCGATGATATTCCATTCAGGAAAATGGGAGCGAAGCTTCGTCAGGTCGGAGATGTAGCAGATGTGATCGCCGCGACGACGGTGCTCGTCATAGGTCCAGTCAAGTGGCCAGCCAATCTTCTGTTCGATCAGGGCGATGCACTCCAGCACCGAGGCGCTGTTGGCGCGCTCCACCACCAAGGTTATAAACCTCGCCGGGTCGGGGATTGGCGGCAAACGCTTCAAAGGCACGGATGACGTCCACGCTGTGGATCTGGTCGCACACCTGTTTACCCTTGTATCCGAAGACCGTGTAGTGTTTACCAGTCACAGCAACTTTGACAAGATAGGACAAAAACCCGTGTAGCTCAACACCGGAGTGTGCCGGGCCGGTGAGGCAACCGCCGCGAAAGATGCCAACCTTCAGGCCAAAATAGCGACCATACTCTTGCCATCACATCGCCGGCCGTCTTCGATGCGCCGAACAGAGAATGCAGTGTCCGATCGATGCGACAGGTTTCTGAGATACCGTGGAAATCGTCTGGCCGGGCGTAGTCGTAGCGTGTTTCCGACTCGACCATTGGCAGCTCGTTCGGCGCATCGCCATAGACCTTATTGGTGCTCATGTGGATGAACACGGCGTCGGGACAATAGAGCCGGGTTGCCTCCAGCAGATTGAGAGTGCCAAGAGCGTTGACCTCGAAATCTAGTATCGGGATCTGAGCCGCTTTATCGTGCGACGGTTGTGCTGCGCAGTGAATGATTAGGTCAAATGACATTCGCTGAAAGAGACGGAAGATGCCTTCCCGGTCGCGAATGTCAAGATCGATGTGTTGGAAGCGTTTTGTAATGTCGAGCAACCGATTGCGATTCCAAGTCGTATCTCCTTTCGGTCCGAAGAAGACCTGACGCATATTGCTGTCGATGCCAACAAGCTCGTGTCCCAGATCATCGAAGTGAATGACAGCCTCCGAGCCAATTAGCCCACTGCTGCCTGTTACAAGGACTTTCATGAGTGTTGCAATCTTTTCTGAGTCACCGAGGCGTGAGGTTGGCGGATGATGAATTCCGATGCCGCGGGCTGCCGCCATGGCGTATCCGGTGAAGACGCCGGTCAACACAGCCGGTATCCGGAGAAAACCGCTGATCGATGGTTGGTCGACAAATGAGCGCAGCGCACCTTTGGGGAGGTTGACAAAGGCAACACGGGCAAAATCGGGTTTGGGACCAAAATGACTAACGCACAGATATGCCAGCGAACGACAGCTTCGGTACAATGAGCCTGTGTCAAACTCGCCAGATCGATGGGTTACTCCAGAGGGTCGAGGCGCTTTTAGAAGCCGACCAACCATGCCGGGAACGAAAACCAATTGAAATCCCGCTCTGCTAATGCGGAAGCTCAGGTCTTGTTCCTCGTACACGATACCGTACCATTGGTCGTAATATCCAAACCGATCAAGTACTGACCGCCGAACCGCCATGTTACAGCCGTATAGAAAATCCACGGGAACCGAATGGCTAATCGTGTTGTTGAAGTTCATCGTGATTTCGCCGCGTGTTGAGAAACGGCCGATTTCGTTCGTACAAACCTCGGGTGCATCCGCCTCGACAACCCGGCCGGTGACACCACCGACCTGTGGTTCGGCAAAGACATCCACCAGCGCCTGCAACCAACCAGGCTCAACAAGGGTATCGTCGTCAATGAAGGCCAGAATATCTCCTCGACTAGCATGAATTCCCATATTGCGCATGATTGCAGGATTACGTTTGGCTGGGTCTGCTCGCAGATAGACAGCCCCCGAAAAACGCTGACAACTGTGAGCGTGCTTTGCTGAATCTACAGAGTTATCGACAATGATTATCTCGCGGAACACACTTTCCTGCGCCATCAGATGCTGAAGACATTGCTTCAGGACCGCTGATCGATCGCGGGTGGCTATGATAACGGAAACCATTACTGTACGCCTCCTTCATGTGGCAAGCCTTTCATAGAGCGCCACGTATTGCGGAACCACTCGTTCCGGAGTAAAGCGGTCTAGATAACGCTCTCTGGCAGCCTGCGTCATGCGTTTGTAGAGTTGCTGGTCAATGCTGAGGGCCAAGATGCCTTTTGCCAAAGCATCTGCATCGCCCTCTGGAAAGAGAATGCCAGTCACACCATCCTCGACTACATCCATCACACCGCCTACTGCTGATGCAATCACCGGCTTTCCATATGCCATGCCTTCGACCAAGACAACGCCAAAGCCTTCATAATGGGAGGATAGAACTACGATATCGATCTGAGCCATGATTTCCGGCAGATCAGTCTTGGCAAATGCTCCCCGAAATTCCACATGTTCTCGAAGTTCTAACTCATTTGCCAATGTCTCCAGTGATCCTCGGAGCGGGCCATCGCCAAATATCAAGACTTTTATGGGGGTATCGCTATCTTTGACTTTGCGTGTTGCAAATAACAATGTTTCAATGTCTTTTTGTGGGTCGAGTCGGGCCAGAGAGCCAACAACAAAGCTAGAGGCGGTATTGGTCTTTCCGTGTGCTAGATCCAACTGGGGTGAAGTACCATGTTCGGAATTACCTTTGTTGGCCGCTGTGCAGGTAGGTATTCCTCTAGCCGTTGCAGAAGCTCGTGAAACTGCTGTGGCTATGCTTATTGACGCATCAACGGTGCTAAGTCCGCGGTAATAGTGAACTGTGTGTGCCCACGGGATCGTGTCTTCTGAGTAGATTGTCGCATAGCCTAATCGATGTGCTCTCGCAATCCAGGGCCACGAGTCGGGCTTTCGGAAGTGGGCTAATCGAATGCCTGAGAAAAGACGAAGCCTGACCAGGTTGAGCCATAACAGAACATCAAGTCCTGCATAGCTTCCAGGCCGCCGAAGCACACCCCATATGGTGTGTTGACTGACAACTAACGTCTTGCGTCGCAACACTGCATCTGCAATTATGAGGGGCAGAGCGATCCCAGCCAAGATCCGACACATGTTGCGCACTAACAAATACCTATCATGTCGGATCGCGACTACCATGATGCCAGCTTCACGCATCATGGCAGCGTAACCATGCCCCGAACTCAATGGATTGCGCACCACCACCGCTGGCTGCACACCGTATTTAGGCAACTCCAGCGCTAGGTTTGTAATTTGATCTGCCACGCCACCGTGTGGTTCCAGGGTCATGACTGCGAGAACTACTTTCATTGAAGGAAGTTGTGGCATCTTCCTATCACAACTCCGGATCCTTGCGATTGTGATGTCAGCAACCCATGGTATGCGAGACGCTGATATCGATTGAGACCAGTGAGATCGTTTGAGCTTTGACCCGCAAATATGCTTTTGCGCAGCCAAGATAGCGCCCCGCGGTTGCCAATCCAGCTAGGATCACAACGCATGGCGCGCAAGATATGTTGACGCATACTAGCGATGTCACGAGTTTGCCTGCAGTAATGCGCAACAGTCATGTGCGTCCATCCCTGAATGCTGTTTCTGGTTATTCCAATCCTCATTAGTTCGTCAGGCAGGTGGTTGCCAACGCAAATACCGAAATCGATCGCAGGCTCATAGTTTTTTTGACGAATCAACAACGTTGAGCGCTCGGCAACATAGCGCTGAAAGAAAACTGGATTCCCCACACATCCGGCGCAAGTTCAAATGCTTTGGAAAATGCTGTTTTTCCTGCGCAGGTCGCCGTAGGCAAAATGATGAACCGCGGCGAATGCGTAACGGTGTGACTGCGCAAGTGGTTTGCCTGAAGCAATCCGAGACGAGGCTATGTCCTTTCGGCCGAAGAAATTATCCAGAATTCTCAGGTGATCTTGCAACATTTGACGCACCTGATCTCTTGGTTTGAGCATTCCTCGGTCGTATACACGGTAATTGATAAGCGGTTCTGGGACGCAAGTGAAGGTGGAAATTGCAGCTAACTTCAGGCACAGATCCCAATCTTCCCCGAACTCAACATTGGAATCAAATCCGCCACTAGCATCGTAAGCATCTCGGCTAACTAGCAGAGCGCTGGTCGGCATGAAGAAATTCTCTCGGGTCAACGAGCCAAGGGTGAGTTGGTCGGGTTGCAAAGACATGCCACTAGGAGGTCGGTCTATTAGCGTACCATTGAAGTTCATCTTGTGAGTCCAACAAAACGAGAAGCCGGCAGAATAGTGTTCGAGAGCTGCAACTTGTTTTTTAACATGTCAGAGCAACCATATGTCATCAGAGTCCAAAAACGCAAGGTACATACCTGATGATGCCTGGATAGCTTTTTGCCGGGCCGCCGAACTCGCCGGCGTTCTCTTGATAAATGTAAGCGATCTTGTTCCTGTAAGTTGCTAGATCTTCGAAAGTTCCATCTGTGGATCCGTCGTCCACAACGATAATCTCGTAGTCGTGATACGATTGGCAGAGCACGCTCTCTATTGCTTCCTGGACAAGCAAACGCCGATTGTAGGTTGGAATTATCACGCTTACTTTAGGCACGTCTTACCTACCGTCTGATTATGTGTCTGAGAAGTGCAGACCAACAGGGTGAAAAGTACTAACCAATTCTCTTATTCTTGACTTTGAGAATTAGCACCTCACACACGATGAATATGGCAGGAAGAACCCCGTAGAGGAGAGACTTGTAGGTGCTGAAGTTTTGAACAGGAGGTTCTGTGTCAAACACTTGTTCGTATGTCGTCAAAGGTGTTTCAGCGACCGATGAGTCCATCGTCTTCGTAGGGTACGACTGGACTTCCTGTGTGTCGCCTGACGTGCTTGCACTCGAACTCCCTTCCGTGTCCAAGAAGACACTGAGAACCCGATGGCGCTTGAGCTTGTGCACCCGTAAGTGCGTCGGAATACATGATCCCACCTGCCTGAATACTGTCGGGGCCAGGACCAAAGTAATCCCAAACCAGGTGAAGATGGTTACCTTCGCTAAGAGCGAGTGATGGGTGTTCTCCAGGATACGATCTGCCCACAATGTTACATATGGACTCCAAATCCCATCTTTGCCATGAAGCATAACGAAGAACCCCATATGAATAACCATCTCCGTTTGCAGCGGTAACCAAGTGAAGTACATCGTTGCTATCAAATGCAAGACCCGTATCAGATGTCTGGCCACTTAAGCCGGAAACACTCAACAGTTTCTGACCAAGTTTCGCCATTATCAGGCGACCACTGATGAAAGCGCCCTGTTGTTGAACCAACACCGTTGTTCCAAAGAGATGCACAGTGCCTGAGGACTAACCGCCATGACTGGGTTGTCAAGCGTAGGTTGATCTAGACCAGTGCTGCGCTACTTCCCTGACATGAGGTTCGGCTTCGTTTGAATCAGTAAGCCTAGCGTGCCAAATAGCCTCTCCACCCCATTGTCTTCTCTCGACGTGCTCGGACCAAACGAGTTGAACTGAGCTATCGCTGGCCACGTAGAACTCCCCCGTGACTGGGGCAGACTTATCATTTGGTGGACTCCAAACAAAAAGAGGATCTGTCCAATTCAGACCTCTGTCTGTTGAAGTCGACAAGGCGATACTTCTATCGGTAGTAACAAAAGAAAGATACCAAGTTCCTGTGGCATCATCAATAGCTAGCCGGCCAGATTGACCATCACCAACCGACCACGTATCCCAGTTCTGCGCATTTTCTGTCTTGCCGATCTTTTTGCTTGGTCAACATATAGTCTTCCGCCTACTTCGTACAACACAATAACAAAACCATCCTTTGTCACGGCAATAGTTGCACCCAGAGGTTGACTGCAGCAACGATGTCAACAGGAGTCGACCACTTCGTTCCGTTCCAGAACGAGTAATAGATCGTGTTGCCTGACCACGTAGATGGCTTGTTTTCCCCGCACCAAGAGGTCCAGATCAAATGGAGATTTCCCTCTGCATCAACCGCCATTCTTGGATATCCGCCCTTGAATCTTGTAAGCTCGCATCTAGCTGGATAGGAGATGACCACCCGGGGTTCGGTTCTTGAGAGTGGCTGAGTGTGACATGACCCGAGCAGAACCAGGGCAACAGCGAGCAAACAAAGGAGTTTTGGAACAGCTTTCATAAGGCTCGGTCATTCGAATATGGGTCGGCTATCTGGGATTTTTGATGCGATTGCCGACTCGATTATCCTCCATAAGTTGTCAATGCTTTTTTCCATCGAGAAATGTTCTTCGATCCGCCGCCGCCCAGCTTGGCCCAACTGTGCCGCCAGTCGTGGCTCGCTCGCCAACCGAATCATGGCTTGGGCCATACCATCTACGTCGAGTTCGTCAACCAGGAAACCGGTTTCGCCATTTATGACAACCTCAGGATGCCATCGTGCCGAGTTGAGATGACAGGAGACCAGACGCTCCTGCCTCAAGAAATACAACACCGAGTGATCTCTGAATCACCATTCAGACTGGTGACTGAATGCTGTACGAATCCTCTCGCACGCTTCATCAGTTCTACAATCTCATCCGGACTCTGAACTCCCAGAAAATCCACCTTGTCTCCAATGCCGAGAACACCAGACAATCTGACACACGTTTCCCAAATTGGACCATCACCCACCATTATCAAACGAAGTTCATCGACCACTTGCTGAGCCTGATAAAACGCCAACAATGTTAGATATGGAGCTTTCTTATTGACAAAGCGACCAACTGCCAACAATGCAGCAACATTCTTCTCCGGTGACGTGGTCCTGAATTTGGTAATGTCTACTCCGTATGGATCTCTTTGAACCAAGCGATGGGGAGCTCCCAAACTAATCAAACGATCCTTCATGAAATAGGAACTTGCAACGAGGGCGGCGCACCGAGAAAAGAGTTGATGGTAAGACTTGCGATACTCAGCCACAACCTCTTGGCTAAATGCATCGTAGCCATGAAAATGAACCACAAGCGGAATCCCGGCTCTTTCGCATACCTCCATCATGGCCACCCCGGTCGGCCCGTATTCCGCTAATACAGCTTGAATTTGATGCCGCCGAAGGAACTCCTCAATCGTTGCAATATGCTTTGCTTGTCCATCCCAGGCCAAGCCTCGTCGTTGCTGGCCCAACCGAAACCGAATTCGCTTAGGCAGACTGTAATCCTTGACTAATGAATGGCCATCGCCGTAGGTCGGCAAGTGTCCTCCAGAAAGAACATGTACCTTGGCCGGAAGGAGTTCGATATGGGAGCTGATGAAGGTCTCGGAATAGGCATCAGTGCTGGGTGAAACGACGGCGATCCTAGTCATTCATTAGCTCCAAACGGACCGTTGTTTGCATTAGCTGGGATCGCTCAGCCCAAGTAAATGCCAGCGTGTTTCGAATATCTGCAGGCAAAATCCGAAGCATATGAGCGATGCGTTTCTGAATTTGCCCCTGTACCAACTCTGGATTCTCGAGTTTCCTAATCAGCGTAGTCCAGTATGACTTTGTTAGGCCTACCTGATGGGAGGCTTGAGCCAGCCCGATGAAGGAGTTGTAGTAGATGTGGTCTTGCGAGATCGGAATCCCGCCCAGAAGTCTCGGTACAAAGACCCGAAGGGTTTCGGAAGCAATGGAAACCAGCGAACACGATAGTGTGGCTCCCAAAAAGACCAGTAGTTTTCGAAAGAGAGGTAGGCTCGCCCACCTGGTTGCAAAACACGTGCAATCTCACTTATGACCTGTTTGGCAGCAGGCATCGGGATGTGTTCTAGAACTTGCAGTGATATTACATATTGTACGCTCTGATCAGCTAGAGGAATACTTGCTCCATCAGCCATGATAACAACACCGTGAGAAGCCCCCGCGCAGTCTTCGGCCTGCTGTTATGGCCCATACCGGACTTGGCTCTAAACCGATAACGTTTGCACCTCTAGCCGCTAATTCGTTTGCCAATGCTCCGGTACCACAACCCAGGTCTAGTACAACGGATCCACTGAAAAGCCAACCTCGGAGATCTGCCCATTAAGCAATCCATCATGAAATTGACCAGCAACTTCAGCTTCAATACGTTTCTGGGCGTCTTGGGGTGGAATCCCCAGAATATCGATAAGGTACTCACGCCATAGCGTCCTGATTTCGGTCTCAATCGAACCGCCGGTTTTCGAAGCGCTGCTATGGAAATCAACCCATGTCATATGATACCAACCTATTTCTCATATGCGCCATTCGTGTTCCAACCATATTAGTCCATTACTCTGATCCACAAGATACCCTGAACCGGTCAGATCCTGTGCAATAACCTGAAATGAGGCCGCACGCTCAAGTCGAACGATATTCTCATTGGTTTGATCATGGATGGCAACGGTCACCTGATAATCTCCAGGTATAAGACTTAGGACTGGGAACAGGATGCGCACACTGCTCACCTTGGACCGTGTTTGTCTGAGCCCTTCACGTCCAGTATAGGAACCGGTAATCCGCTGACCGAGAGAGCCTCGAGAGACACACCGAATCTCAATCCTGAGTGCGCCAGTTCGGCGACGTACTCTATGATTACTGCTAGGGAGGAGTTGGTAAACACCGTTGTAGGTTCACACTTCACTGAAGTGATTTTACTCGTCCATCTTGGTGCTCGGTGGTATCGATTCCCCACATTGCCCCCTGGTTTCATAGCTATTCTCCAGATGGCGAGCTATTACACGCTCGGAACCGCCATCATAGTCGATGTTTCCTTGAGCAATTAGCAGGCAACGCTGACAAAGCTGTACAATTGCTGCCATATTGTGACTGACAAACAACACCGTCCGCCCTCCTTCGCCACATCTCCCATCTTCCCCAAGCACTTCTGAAACGCCGCGCCTCCTACCGCCAACACCTCGTCCACTAGAAGGATCTCCGGCTCCAGGTGGGCGGCGACGGCGAAGGCCAGGCGCACGTACGTGCCGCTGCTGTAGCGCTTGACAGGGGTGTCCAGGAAGCGCTCGATCTCGGCAAAGGCGACGATCTCGTCGAAACGGCGCTGGATCTCGTGACGGTGCATGCCCAGGATCGCACCGTTGAGGAAGATGTTCTCGCGGCCGGTCAGCTCGGGGTGAAAGCCAGTACCTACCTCCAGCAGGCTGCCGACCCGGCCGTGGATCTCGGCGCTGCCGCTGGTTGGCTCGGTGATGCGCGACAGGATCTTCAGCAGCGTCGATTTCCTGCGCCGTTGCGCCCGATGATACCCACCACCTCGCCGCGCTGCACTTCGAAGGAGACGTCCTTGAGCGCCCAGAGATCGGTGTCGGAGTCTTGCCACGAATTAGACGAATTATTCGAATCTTCTTCTTCTTTCGTGAAATTCGTGAAATTCGTGGCAGAACTCCGCTCAGCGCGTCGCGCAGCGTGTCGTCGCGCTGACGCAGGGCGCCGATGTGGTAGAGCTTACTCAGGTTCTCGACCCGGATGGCGATGTCGGTCATGGGAAGGGATTTTGCCACGAATTCCACGAATTGGGCGAATTTTCTGAATTGTTCAGAGAATTCGTGTCATTCGCAGCTGGTTCGGCGGCTACTCATCTTTGCCGCGGACGATGCGTTTCTGTTGCAGCGACTCGGCGCCGAAATTTAGCAGGATGGCGAGACGGAGGCCGGTGGCTGCCGAGATAGTGGTGCGCCGGGCCTCATGGGCTTTGGTAAGCGCCGAGATAGACTTGAGCTCCAAGATGATCTTACCGTCGATCACCAAATCCGCGATGTAGATACCGACCAGTTGATCCTTGTAGACCACCGGCAGGTGTTTCTGGCTTTCGAACGGAATGCCGCGCAGCGTCAGTTCGTGCTCCAGCGCCGCCTGATAGACAGCTTCCAGAAATCCAGGCCCGAGGATGCGATGCACCTCCATGGCCGCGCCGACAACCGCGTACGAAAGTTCCTTGAAGAGGATTTCGGTCATGGAACGATCCCTGGGCACGAACTTCGCGAATTGAATGAACTATATTGCTGGCTTCGTGCAATTCGTGGCAGAACTCCGCTCAGCGCGTCGCGCAGCGTGTCGTCGCGCTGGCGTAGCGCGCCGATGTGGCGTGCCCTAAGCGAACGCGCGGGGTAGAGTTTGCTCAGGTTCTCGACCCGGATGGCGATGTCGGTCATGGGCGTTAATGGGTCTCGCCAGCTTGCGCAGGGGCAAAGGCAATCACGCGATCGCTTAGCCAAATACCGCGGGCTTGCATACGATCGATGGCCTGACGCATTGAGAAGGGGCGGCCTTCGCTCTTCGCCCGAAGCAGGATGCCAATCGAACCAGTGACAGCCAATCCGTTTAGCCTGGCAATGCGTCTGCCGGCAGTCTCGTCGATCACAACCGTGGAGATGCTCTTGTCCAAAGCCAACTGGATGACCGAGGCTTCACCCTTGTCCAGCGTATTGAGTAGGTGGGGTGCGATGGTCAGCGGTTGCGTGCGCTTGTCGAGCCAATCCGCAGCCTGATACTCTGCCAGTGCGAATTTGGCTGCCCCTCCCACTGCAAGCTCCTCGCTGACTTCAAGGGTGACCCAAACCTGGCGGTACATTTGTAGTACACTCAGGTCACCCAATGCTGCTACCAGGGCGATGAGGGGACTCGTGTTGATGACAATATCTTGCGTATCAGGCATTGTGGAGGTCCGCCAACAAGTCCTCGTCGCCCAGGTCGATCATAGCCACGCCGAACCGATGGAGATCCAGCAAGAAGGTTACCCGGTCCACGCCTGCCAGCTTCGCGGCCACGCCTGATGAGAGGCGTTTCATCTCGAACAACTTCACGGCCATGGCCATCTTGGCCTCCTGCTCGAAGTCTGCCTGTGTTAGCTGCAACGCATCAGGTAGTAGCTGCGGATAATCTATGACCAGTTGCATAGCGTCTCTCCTTCTATTCGCTCAAGTTCTGCCGCATCAATCCGCCGACTCACCAGCGACAGATACATCCGCATTCTACCATGATAAGCGCTTCTACTGAAACGCCACATCCCCCACCGCCAGCATCCTTCGACTTGCTCAGGACAGGCTCTTGTCGACCAGCAGGACCCTTCGACATGCTCAGGGCGGTGTCTCCGGCTCCAGGTGGGCGGCGACGGCAAAGGCCAGGCGCACGCGCCGAAGGCGTGCCGCTGCACGCTGCGCGGCGCCTTGACCGGTGTGTCCAGGAAGCGCTCGATACTTCGTCTTCGCTCAGCACGGGTCTCGGCGAAGGCCACGATCTCGTCGAACTGGCGGTCGATACTTTGTCTTCGCTCAGTACACGTCTCGCTGCGCTTCATGCCCACGCCAGGCGTCGCGCCGTTGACGCGTAGCGGATGTTCTCGCGGCCGGTCAGCTCGGGGTCGCCCGGCGAGCCGGTGCCCACCTCCAGCAGGGATCCGACCCGCCCGTGGATACTTCGGCTACGCTCAGCACATGTCTCGGCGCTGCCGCTGGTTGGCTCGGTGATGCGCGACAGGATCTTCAGCAGCGTCGATTTGCCCGCGCCGTTGCGCCCGATGACACCAACCACCTCGCCGCGTTTCACTTCGAAGGAGACGTCCTTGAGCGCCCACAGGTTGGTGTCGTCGTCAGGCTGGGCGCCGTTTTGGCCGCGTCGAAACAGGCCGGTCAACGCGTCGCGCAACGTGTCGTCGCGCTGGCGCAGGGCACCGATGTGGCGTGCCCTGCTGAACGCGGGTAGAGCTTACTCAGGTTCTCGACCTGATGGCGATGTCGGTCATGGATACGGATCAACCCCAGGCGCTAAGAAACTCAACGTGGTCGCGCATGTCTGCGAGTGGAACGCAGGGCCATCATCTTAAGCAAGCGGCGCATCTGGTCGCCTACTGAGTAGTGCTGCTGGCGTGCAAGCACGATGCCGGCATGGCCGATACCCTCTGCGATCAGTTGCGTGTGGATGTGGAAAAAATCGCCTCGGTTGAAGCTATACAGCACTCGGTCCTGGCTGGTTGCAAACAGCAGATGATCCTTGTCGCTACGGCCAATCATATCCGCCTCGATTGCAGTGAGAACGTCGGCCCCGCGGGCCCGTAAGGCACGCACCAGGTCACGGTCCATTGAGTCTTCGTCGATGTACAGCTTCAACATCAGGCTGCTCGCTGGTGTACCAGAAGCTCCTGCTCGATGCGATCTCCCTCTGCTTCGTCGGCCGCGATCGCGGTTTCGATCTGGTCGCGATTGGCATGGTAGTAGGCCAATGCTGCATGCACCTGGGCCAAGTCGAGGTGCCCAAAGCAGTCGCTGATCTCCTCGGGCGTCAAGCCCAGTTTGTACCAGCCAACGATGCGCTGAACCGTGACACCTGTACCGGCAATGCGCGGACGCCCGCGGCGTATGTCAGCGGAGGCAACGATCAGTGTGCCGATGTCCGTAACCTGTTGTTCCGCTTGGTGTGCTGTCATCACTGGTTCTCCTGTGTTGGACGAACGTCCCATTTGTCGAGCGACGAGGGTACTGCATATCGGTCATCTGCGCAAATCCCATGTCGCCAGCAGGCGCGGTACGGCGCGCAAGGATCTTCAACCTGGCCCTGCGCCTGGTCGAAGGGAACGTCGACTTGCCCGCGCCGTTGCGCCCGATGACACTTGCACTGGACGCAAGTGCAGGTGTACCCACCACCTCGCCGCGCTGCACCCTTCGGTGGCACTCACGCATCTGCGGCGCAGACGGCTGCGTCCAGGGAGAACGGGCCTCGAAGGAAACGTTCTTCAGCGCCAAGAGACATGTCTCTCCTTACAACTCGTCCAAATCCTGCGGCACATCAACCTGCCAACTCGCAAGCCGCAAGCACATCACTATTCTACCACGATCAGCACTTCTGTCTAAACCGCTTATCTCGTATTGCCAGCAGAGAGCCCGCCCGCCGCAGGTCTCGGCGCTGCCGCTGGTGGACTCGGTGATGAGCGACAGGATCTTCAGCCTTACCCTGCGCCTGGTCGAAGGGAACGTCGATTTTCCCGCACCGTTCGGCGCCCAGAAATCGGTGTCGGAGTCTTGCCACGCGTTGCGCGACTCCTCCGAATTGTCCGGATTGTTCTTTCACGAAACACCTGCACTGCGCGCAGGCGCAAGGGTTCGCCTAATCCGCGGCAGAACCCCGCTCGGCTTGATCCTGCAAACCCTGTCCATTCTCTGGCCGCGAGCTCTCGATCTCGACGGAACATCGGTTCAGATCGCGTACCCCTGCTCGCGCATCACCTCAGGATAGATCGCCTCGATCTTGCGGAACAAGTCGGCCAGTTGCATGGCCCGGAAGACGTTGCCTGAGACTTTCAGCCGCCCGTCCATGAACGCTGCCCGCAGGCTTTCCTGGTCGGTGAGGATGCCATGCAGCAGATCGACAGGCAACAGCATGTCGAGGTCGGCGCGGCCCGGCTGCGGTCCGGTGTTGGCCTGGATCGGGTTGGTCTTGCCGTTGAGCCAGATCTCAACGGCGGGATCGGTGCCTTTGATGCGCACGACCATCTTGCGACTCTGGAAGTCCCTGGTCGCGCCCGGATCGGCGATCAACCGATCGAAGATGACTTGCATGACGGCATAAAAGTCGTCGCTGGTGGCGAATACAGCCATGGGGTCTCCTGTATGAAAGGTGAATGAGGGATGATTTCAGCCAAGGAATACCGAGCGGCGCCGGGCAAGGCGGCGCAGCAGCATCTGCTGGACCGTGTCGCGCACTTGCTCGGAGAGGCGGGCGACGATGGCCGGGTTGGCAGCCGCCCGCGGCCCGTACGGCTCGACATCGATCGGCTCGCCGAACTCGATCCACCACTTGCTGGGCAGCGGCACGAGTCCCAGCGGCCCGGTCCAGGGAAAGAGCGGGGTAATGGGAAAAAAGGGCATGCCAAGCAGCCGCGCCGCCGGCTGCAGGCGGGCGACCACCGGGTAGATCTCCTCTGCGCCGACCACGGCCACCGGGATGATGGGCGCGCCGGTGCGCAGCGCCACGCGGATGAACCCGCCGCGGCCAAATCGCTGCAGTTGGTAGCGGTCGCGGTAGAGCTTGCCCACGCCCCTGGTTCCCTCGGGGAAGACGGCCACCAACTCGTCGCGCGCCAGCAGCAGGTCGGCGTTGTGCGGGCTGGCCTGCACGCCGCCGATCTTCTGCACGAAGATCGACACGAAGGGCAGGGTGGGAAACCACGAGTCCACCAGGCCGCGCATCAGCCGGTTGGACGGCGTCTCGTTGTACACCGCCAGCCCCAGCATCGCCCCGTCGAAGGGCAGCACACCCGAGTGGTTGCTGACCAGCAGCCCGCGCCCGC
Source organism: Chloroflexota bacterium (assembly GCA_041390945.1). GTDB lineage: Bacteria > Chloroflexota > Anaerolineae > Promineifilales > Promineifilaceae > Promineifilum. The sequence goes on along the minus strand of JAWKOY010000014.1, from coordinate 4,041 downwards.
TGTCAGGGATGTGTTCGGCGCCGGTCACCTCGACGCGCCAGTAGCTGTCGTACAACGCCTGCGCCAGCGGCATGACCACGCCGAGAAAGGCCGCGTCGCGCCCGAAGTCGTCCAGCTCGTAGTCGCCGGTCATGCGGCGGCGCACGGCGGCGGTCTGGGCGCGCAGGATGTAGCTTGCGACCAGGAACAGCCCCTTCAACACATCGGGGTTGAGATAGTCGCCCAGCGTGCCGTCGTGCAGCCGGTCGTAGAACGGGCCCAGCAGGCGGCGCAGCAGGCGCTCCATCTCCTCAGGCGAGGGGAGGGGCGTCCCGGCCGGGGCCAGCAAGCGGGCGCTGCGGCTGAAGCGGGCGAACTCCTGCGCCAGCCGGTCGGGTGGCGCGGATGCGCCGGACGGCGGCGCAGCCATCCGATCGACGAAGTCCAGCGAGCCATCGTCCACTGCGGATGACGCTGGCGCATCGGACGGCATCCGGTCGTCAACCGGCAACAGATCGCCGCCGTCGTTGTCGCGGGGACGGCCGTTTGCGAATGCGATGCGCCCAGCAGTAGATGCTGCCGGCCATGGCAGGGTTGGGGCACGGGATGGTGTTGTTGATCTTGGCGTCGCAACGCAGCGTGGTGCGCTGGGCGATGGGGATGTCTTCCATGCCTGGCTAACTTTCCTCCGCCGCGGCTGGCGGCCGCTGCCGGTCTTCGATGACGACCGCAAGATCGTCGTCGGCGAAGGCATGTGCCTCGCGGCGGGCGGCATAGGGCGCGATGCGCTGCGCCTGCACGAAACGCTCCAGCGCCTGGCGGGCTGTCCATGCCGGTTCGAAGTCAAGGGCGGCGCGCATCCGCTCTGTGCCGGCCGTCCACGGATAGCGCAGGTAGTCCGGCTCCAGCGGCCAGTAGCGCAGCGCGCCGCGGGCGGCGGGCAGCGTCCAGTAGACCGCCAGGTGCAGGATCGGCAGCACCGGCTTGCCGGCCATGGCGGCCGCCTGGCAGAGCGAGACGACCTCATCCGCGGCCACGTTGACCGGGCCGCCGGCGCGCGTCAGAACAGCGTGGGCAATCGCGGCGACCGCGTCCTCGAAGTCGATCAACTGCAGCAGCGGGTCGAAGCCCAGCAGGCTGGGGATCACAGGCAGGCGCAGCAGGCGGGTGAAGGGCGAGTCGACGCCGGCCCCGACCACGTTGGCGAAGCGCAGCACGGCGATGCGCAGCTCCGGGAACTCGGCGGCGAACTCGGCCAGGAACCTCTCCAGCTCGACCATGTCGCGCACGAAAGCGTAGCCTGACTTCGCAGCCACGGGAAACGTCTCGTCCATGTAGGTCGGGTTCCCCGGCCGCGCGCCGTAGACCGCGGTGGTGCTGCGCAGCACCACCTGTTCGACCCCGGCCTCGACGCAGGCGCCCAGCAGTTGCATCGCGCCCAGGACGTTGCTTTCGAAGTCCGTCTCGCGGCGGCGTTGGCGCTCGCGCCAGGCCAGATGCACGACCGTGTCCACCTGCTCGGCGCGCAGGAGATCGACCAGCAGCGGGTTGCGGATGTCCGCCTTGACGAAGTCGAGGTCCCTGATGCGCGGTTGCGGCGGGCGCGCATCGATGCCCAGAACGCGCAGGCCGGGCTGCGCCAGCAGCGCTCCGGCAACCGCGCGTCCCCACTGGCCGCTGACACCGGTGATGGCAACGACACGTTCGCGGGTCACACCTGGCTCCTGTGGATCTTCATGGCACCGGCATTATACGCGCGCTACGGGCTGCACGGCAAGCTGGTCGCCCTTGGCCGGGGGTTGCGCAACACTGGCGCCCTGGCTGTGGAGTCGCCGCTTCAGCCGGTCGGCGGAAGGACCCATGGCGCACAGTCCCGGCCGAAACCTCGTTTCCGGTGTTCGCCATTCTCCAGCGTCCGCCGGTAAGACGGCCTACTGCCCGCGGGGAGCGGGTGTGCTAGACTGCACATACTGGATGCCAGTAATCAGCCGTAAGATTGACAGCCCTCAGTGGCTATGTTACACTCACGACGGAGGCGAACACGTGTTGCGTCGCCCGGTCGAATCTTGATTTAGTGAGGCAACAATGGGACAAGGGTCCATGCGAAATGGATTTCTCTATGTGATCTTGGGGGCAGTGCTGCTGGTGTTTCTCTTCACCACCCTCCGCCAGAGCCGCGAGACTGTGGATGTCATCTCCATCAGTCAGGTCGCGGCCGACGTGCAGGCTGGCAAGGTGAAGCAGATCTCCGAAAAGAACGGCGAGATCGACGTCACGTACAACGACGAGTCGACTCCTGCCGTCAAGTCGCGCATCGAACAGGACAACTTCGACCTGGTGAAGACGCTGCACAGTCTGGGTGTCAGCGACGAACAGTTGGCTGGCGTCTCGGTGGAGTTCATACCTACCAGCCGCTGGGAAAGCCTGGCGCCGGTGCTGTTTGCCTTCCTGCCCATTGTGCTGATCGCCCTCTTCTTCTTCTTCATCCTGCGGCAGGCTCAGGGCGCAGGCAACCAGGCGTTTTCCTTTGGCAAGAGCAAGGCCAGGATGTTCACCGGCGAGAAGCCGACCGTGACCTTCGACGACGTGGCCGGCGCAGAAGAGTCCAAGGAAGAGCTCAAGGAGGTGGTCGAGTTCCTCAAGGAGCCGCAGAAGTTCGCGGCCCTTGGCGCGCGCATCCCCAAGGGCGTGCTGCTGGTTGGTCCGCCCGGCACCGGCAAGACGCTGATGGCCAAGGCGGTCTCCGGCGAGGCGGGCGTGCCCTTCTTCTCCATCTCCGGCTCCGAGTTCGTCGAGATGTTCGTCGGCGTCGGCGCCAGCCGCGTGCGCGACCTGTTCGAGCAGGCCAAGCGCAACTCGCCCTGCATCGTCTTCATCGACGAGATCGACGCCGTGGGGCGGCACCGCGGCGCGGGTCTGGGCGGCTCCCACGACGAGCGCGAACAGACACTGAACCAGATCCTGGTGGAGATGGACGGCTTCGACACCGACACCAACGTCATCATCGTGGCCGCCACCAACCGGCCTGACATCCTCGACCCGGCGCTGCTGCGCCCCGGGCGTTTCGACCGCCGCGTGGTGATGGACCGCCCCGACGTCAAGGGGCGCGAGGCGATCCTCAAGGTGCACGTGCGCGGCAAGCCGCTGGGTGAGGACGTGGACCTGGAAGTGCTTTCCCGTGCGACGCCGGGCTTTGTCGGCGCCGACCTGGAGAACATGGTCAACGAGGGCGCGATCCTGGCCGCCCGCCGCAACCGGCGCAACATCGCCATGACCGACCTGACCGAGGCTATCGAGCGGGTCGCCATCGGGCCGGAGCGCCGCAGCCGCGTCATCTCCGAGGAGCAGAAGCGCGTCATCGCCTTTCACGAGGCCGGCCATGCGCTGGTGCAGCACAAACTACCGCACACCACCCCGGTGCTCAAGGTGACCATCATCGGCCGCGGCATGGCCGGCGGCTATATGTGGCCACTGGACAAAGACTCGATGTTGCGCAGCCGCAGCGAGATGGAAGAGGAGATCTCGGTAGCGTTGGCCGGCAGAGCTGCTGAAGAGCTTGTGTTTGGCAACATCACCACCGGCGCCTCCAACGACCTGGAGCAGGTGACCCGGATTGCCCGCCGCATGGTGACCGTGCTGGGCATGAGCGATCGCATGGGGCCGCTGACCTATGGCCACAAGGAGGAGATGATGTTCCTCGGCCGCGAGATCAGCGAGCAGCGCAACTACAGCGAAGATGTCGCCGAGGCCATCGACCGCGAGGTGCAGCGGATCGTCGCCGAGGCCTACGAACGCACCATGCACATCATCACGACCTACCGCGATCTGCTGAACACCATCGCCGAGCAGTTGATGGAGGTGGAAACCCTGGACCAGTCCTCCTTCAAGGCATTGTTCGCCTGACCCCTCATGACCGCCGGTTCCGGGCTCAACATGGAGTCGCTGAAACGCTAAATGCACTGCCGGTTTGGGACAAGGACTGTCGGTCTCCTTAGAGTAGATTCCAACGCGCTAGCCGGTCGGCTGGCGCGTTGGTTTTATGCTACCCGGATGCGAGTCCGG
>JAWKOY010000013.1:0-6465 GCA_041390945.1 Chloroflexota bacterium | reverse complement strand
GATGTCGGTGCTGACGATGCTGAAGGGCCTTCCGCTCGCCTACAACCGCGACCTCCAAGAGGACAAGGAGCCGGTGTTCGACTCCGTCGACACGCTGCAGCTCGTGCTCCCGGCGCTGACCGGCATGGTTGCGACCCTGGAGTTCGATGTGGCCCGGATGGCCGAGCTCGCCCCGCAGGGGTTCTCCCTGGCGACCGACGTGGCCGACTGGCTGGTGCGCGAGGGGGTGCCGTTCCGGGTCGCCCATGAGCTGGCGGGCGCGTGCGTGCGACGGTGCGAGGAGCTGGGTGTGGACCTCGAGGACCTCAGCGACGCCGAGCTGGCGGCGCTCTCTCCCCTGCTTCGTCCCCAGGTCCGCTCGGTCCTCACCGTCGACGGCTCCGTGGCGGCGCGGCGGGGCTACGGCGGAACCGCCCCCGAGCGGGTGTCGGAGCAGCTCTCCGAGCTGCGGGCGCGGCTCCAGGGCCACCGTGGCAGCAGCTGACTGGCGCAGCCTGCTTGCCGGGGCCCCGGCGCGGGTGGCCCCCCGGCTGCTGGGGGCGACGGTGCGGCACGGGGAGGTGGCCGTCCGGCTCACCGAGGTCGAGGCGTACGCCGGCGAGCAGGACCCGGCATCTCACGCCTGGCGCGGGAGGACGCCGCGCACGGAGGTGATGTTCGGCCCGGCGGGCCACCTTTACGTCTACTTCACCTACGGCATGCACTACTGCGCCAACGTCGTCTGCGGGCCGCAGGGCCAGGCCTCTGCGGTGCTGCTGCGCGCCGGCGAGGTGGTGGCGGGCCACGAGCTCGCCCGGGACCGTCGAGGGCCACGCGTGCGCGATGTCGACCTCGCCCGCGGACCGGCTCGGCTGTGTGCGGCACTCGGCCTGGACCGACAGCACGACGGGGTGGACCTGCTCTCCGCGGAGCCGGCCGGACCTCGTCTGGAGCTGGCTCTGCGGCCGGTGCCCGTGCGCCAGGTGCGGAGCGGACCCCGCGTGGGCGTGACCAGGGCGACCGAGGTAGCGTGGAGGTACTGGATCGACGGCGAGCCGACCGTGTCGGCCTACCGACCGGGGCGCCAGTCTCGCCGGTCGGGCCAGGTCGACACGTGAACCGAAGAATCGCCGTGCCGGAGCGTGGCGCCAAGTTGACGCCGACCGGGTGACCCGGTAAGTTTTCTTAGGTTGCCCCCAGCGGGTCGCCGAGAGGCGCGGCTTGGGTGTGGGTGTGATGTTTGAGAACTCAACAGTGTGTGATAGTCGATGAATTGATTTGCCCTGTCGATTCGTGCTTCTGCCTGTGTTTGTGGGTGGGGGTGTGGGTTGGTGGTTTGAACGATGATTCTGTGACTGATTTTGTCAGTTGTTTTGTTGTCGGGATTTTTGTTTTTCATTTTTTGATGGAGAGTTTGATCCTGGCTCAGGACGAACGCTGGCGGCGTGCTTAACACATGCAAGTCGTGCGGAAAGGCCTCTTTTTGGGGTGCTCGAGCGGCGAACGGGTGAGTAACACGTGAGTAATCTGCCCTGCACTTTGGGATAGCTTCGGGAAACCGAGATTAATACCGGATAGGACCATGGCCCGCATGGGGTGTGGTGGAAAGCCTTTGGGTGGTGTGGGATGTGCTCGCGGCCTATCAGCTTGATGGTGGGGTAGTGGCCTACCATGGCTTTGACGGGTAGCCGGCCTGAGAGGGTGACCGGCCACACTGGGACTGAGACACGGCCCAGACTCCTACGGGAGGCAGCAGTGGGGAATATTGGACAATGGGCGGAAGCCTGATCCAGCAACGCCGCGTGAGGGATGACGGCCTTCGGGTTGTAAACCTCTTTCAGCGCAGACGAAGCTGCTCTTTTGGGTGGTGACGGTATGCGCAGAAGAAGCACCGGCCAACTACGTGCCAGCAGCCGCGGTAATACGTAGGGTGCGAGCGTTGTCCGGAATTATTGGGCGTAAAGGGCTCGTAGGCGGTTTGTTGCGTCGGGAGTGAAATCTCACAGCTTAACTGTGAGCTTGCTTTCGATACGGGCAGACTGGAGGTATGCAGGGGAGAACGGAATTCCTGGTGTAGCGGTGAAATGCGCAGATATCAGGAGGAACACCGGTGGCGAAGGCGGTTCTCTGGGCATGTCCTGACGCTGAGGAGCGAAAGTGTGGGGAGCGAACAGGATTAGATACCCTGGTAGTCCACACCGTAAACGTTGGGCGCTAGGTGTGGGATCCATTCCACGGGTTCCGTGCCGTAGCTAACGCATTAAGCGCCCCGCCTGGGGAGTACGGCCGCAAGGCTAAAACTCAAAGGAATTGACGGGGGCCCGCACAAGCGGCGGAGCATGCGGCTTAATTCGATGCAACGCGAAGAACCTTACCTGGGTTTGACATATAGGGAAATCCTCCAGAGATGGGGGGTCCGTAAGGGTCCTATACAGGTGGTGCATGGCTGTCGTCAGCTCGTGTCGTGAGATGTTGGGTTAAGTCCCGCAACGAGCGCAACCCTTGTCGCATGTTGCCAGCGCGCCCTTCGGGGTGGCGGGGACTCATGCGAGACTGCCGGGGTCAACTCGGAGGAAGGTGGGGATGACGTCAAGTCATCATGCCCCTTATGTCCAGGGCTTCACGCATGCTACAATGGCCGGTACAGACCGCTGCGATCCCGTGAGGGGGAGCGAATCGGAAAAAGCCGGTCTCAGTTCGGATTGGGGTCTGCAACTCGACCCCATGAAGTCGGAGTCGCTAGTAATCGCAGATCAGCAACGCTGCGGTGAATACGTTCCCGGGCCTTGTACACACCGCCCGTCACGTCACGAAAGTTGGCAACACCCGAAGCCGGTGGCCTAACCCTTTTGGGGGGGAGCTGTCGAAGGTGGGGCTGGCGATTGGGACGAAGTCGTAACAAGGTAGCCGTACCGGAAGGTGCGGCTGGATCACCTCCTTTCTAAGGAGCATTGCCTGTCCGGGGTTTGGTGGGGGTTGTCCTCGCTGGTCTGGGTGGGTTGTGTGGAATAGTCGGCCGTCTCGTGGTCTGTGCTCCTCGTGGCTGGGGGGTGTGGGGGTGCGGGGTCACACGCTGTTGGGGTTCTGAGCCATCAGGCCCATGCTGTCCTCCCTGTGGTTGGGGGGGGTTCCCGGGGTGTGTTGTTGCTCTGGGGTGTGTTGTTTGAGATTTGTATAGTGGACGCGAGCATCTTTGTAGCTTGTGAATGCCTGCCTTTCCTTTGTGGGAGGGGTGGGTGTTTTTGTGTGTGTTGTGTGTGTTGGTTTTGTTTGGTGACAAGCTATGAAGGGCACATGGTGGATGCCTTGGCATCAAGAGCCGATGAAGGACGTAGGAGCCTGCGATAAGCCCTGGGGAGTTGGCAACCGAGCTGTGATCCGGGGGTGTCCGAATGGGGAAACCTGGCTGGAGTCATGTCCAGTCACCTGCACCTGAATGTATAGGGTGTTGGGAGGGAACGCCGGGAAGTGAAACATCTCAGTACCGGTAGGAAGAGAAAACAACATGTGATTCCGTGAGTAGTGGCGAGCGAAAGCGGAGGAGGCTAAACCGTCGTTGTGTGAGACCCGGCAGGGGTTGCAGTGGCGGGGTTGTGGGACGCGCATGGTCTTGTGCTGCCGTGCGAGTGCGTAGTGAGAAACCGTCAGTGAAGTCGAAGTTGGCTGGAAAGCCGCGCCGTAGAGGGTGAGAGTCCCGTAGGTGTAAGCTGGTGGCTGCGTTGTGCGTGTTCCCAAGTAGCACGGAACTCCTGAAATTCTGTGTGAATCTGGCGGGACCACCCGTTAAGCCTAAATACTCCTTGATGACCGATAGCGGACTAGTACCGTGAGGGAAAGGTGAAAAGTACCCCTGGCGGGGAGTGAAAGAGTACCTGAAACCGTATGCCTACAATCCGTCAGAGCCTTGCCCTTTGGGGTGGGGTGATGGCGTGCCTTTTGAAGAATGAGCCTGCGAGTTTGTGTTGTGTAGCGAGGTTAACCCGTGTGGGGTAGCCGTAGCGAAAGCGAGTCCGAACAGGGCGGTTGAGTTGCACGATCAAGACCCGAAGCGAAGTGATCTATCCATGGGCAGGTTGAAGCGTCGGTAAGACGACGTGGAGGACCGAACCCACCTAGGTTGAAAACTGGGGGGATGACCTGTGGATAGGGGTGAAAGGCCAATCAAACTTCGTGATAGCTGGTTCTCCCCGAAATGCATTTAGGTGCAGCGTTGTGTGTTTCTTGCCGGAGGTAGAGCACTGGATAGCCGATGGGCCCGACCAGGTTACTGACGTTAGCCAAACTCCGAATGCCGGTAAGTGAGAGCGCAGCAGTGAGACTGCGGGGATAAGCTCCGTAGTCGAGAGGGAAACAGCCCAGACCATCAGCTAAGGCCCCTAAGTGGTGACTAAGTGGAAAAGGATGTGGAGTCGCAGTGACAACCAGGAGGTTGGCTTGGAAGCAGCCATCCTTGAAAGAGTGCGTAATAGCTCACTGGTCAAGTGATTCCGCGCCGACAATGTAGCGGGGCTCAAGTCATCCGCCGAAGCTATGGCACTCACACGTGTGTCTAGCCTGCCAGTCTTCTGGTGGGTTCAGGTGTGTGGGTGGGTAGGGGAGCGTCGTGCCGCCGTGGAAGCGCCCGAGTGATCGAGGTGTGGAGGCGGCACGAGTGAGAATGCAGGCATGAGTAGCGAATGAAGAGTGAGAAACTCTTCCGCCGAATGATCAAGGGTTCCAGGGTCAAGCTAATCTGCCCTGGGTAAGTCGGGACCTAAGGCGAGGCCGACAGGCGTAGTCGATGGACAACCAGTTGATATTCTGGTACCGGCAATGTAGCGACCCTGACGAGGTCCGTGATGCTAACCACCCAAATCCATCGTGACCGTCCTCTTTCGAGGGGATGGCGTGGTGGGGCTGCGTGGGACCCGAGCGGGTAGTAGTCAAGCGATGGGGTGACGCAGGAAGGTAGCCCAACCGTGGCGATGGTTGTCCACGGGTAAGGATGTAGCACGTGGCCTAGGCAAATCCGGGCCCTGCCCCTTGAGTGGGGAGTGTGAGATCTGATGCCGAGCCGTTTCAGGTGAAGTGGGTGATCCTATGCTGTCAAGAAAAACCTCTAGCGAGCTATGCGCCGCCCGTACCCCAAACCGACTCAGGTGATCAGGTAGAGAATACCAAGGCGATCGAGCAAACCATGGTTAAGGAACTCGGCAAAATGCCCCCGTAACTTCGGGAGAAGGGGGACCCGACCCGTGAACACCTCCAGCTTGTCTGGGCGGTGGGCAGCGGGAAGGGTCGCAGAGACCAGGCCCAAGCGACTGTTTACTAAAAACACAGGTCCGTGCGAAGAAGTAATTCGATGTATACGGACTGACTCCTGCCCGGTGCTGGAAGGTTAAGAGGACCTGTCAGACACGCAAGTGTCGAAGCGGAGAATTTAAGCCCCAGTAAACGGCGGTGGTAACTATAACCATCCTAAGGTAGCGAAATTCCTTGTCGGGTAAGTTCCGACCTGCACGAATGGCGTAACGACTTGGGCGCTGTCTCAACCACAGACTCGGCGAAATTGCACTACGAGTAAAGATGCTCGTTACGCGCGGCAGGACGGAAAGACCCCGGGACCTTTACTACAGCTTGGTATTGGTGGTCGGTTCGATTTGTGTAGGATAGGTGGGAGACTGTGAAGCGTGGACGCCAGTCCATGTGGAGTCAACGTTGAAATACCACTCTGATCGTGCTGGCTGTCTAACTTAGGTCCGTGATCCGGATCAAGGACAGTGCCTGGTGGGTAGTTTAACTGGGGCGGTTGCCTCCCAAAATGTAACGGAGGCGCTCAAAGGTTCCCTCAATCTGGTTGGCAATCAGATATCGAGTGTAAATGCACAAGGGAGCTTGACTGCGAGACTGACGGGTCGAGCAGGGACGAAAGTCGGAATTAGTGACCCGGCGCTGGCAAGTGGAAGCGGCGTCGCTCAACGGATAAAAGGTACCCCGGGGATAACAGGCTGATCTTCCCCAAGAGTCCATATCGACGGGATGGTTTGGCACCTCGATGTCGGCTCGTCGCATCCTGGGGCTGGAGCAGGTCCCAAGGGTTGGGCTGTTCGCCCATTAAAGCGGCACGCGAGCTGGGTTTAGAACGTCGTGAGACAGTTCGGTCTCTATCCGCCGCGCGCGTCAGAAACCTGAGGAAACCTGTCCCTAGTACGAGAGGACCGGGACGGACGAACCTCTGGTGCACCAGTTGTCCCACCAGGGGCACCGCTGGATAGCCACGTTCGGACAGGATAACCGCTGAAAGCATCTAAGCGGGAAACCCCCTCCAAGACCAGGCTTCTCACCCATCAAGTGGGATAAGGCCCCCCGCAGAACACGGGATCGATAGACCAGACCTGCACCCGTAGCAATACGCTTAGGGAACTGGCACTAACCGGCCGAAAACTTACAACAACCAACAAAACCCACAAAGGGACTTGTTGGAAACATTGCCCGCAACCACACACT
>JAWKOY010000012.1:0-4206 GCA_041390945.1 Chloroflexota bacterium | reverse complement strand
CCTCCGTTACTCTTTTGGAGGCGACCGCCCCAGTCAAACTGCCCACCTGACACTGTTCACATCCCGGATTACGGAGATGTGTTAGAAGCCCAGAACACCAAGGGTGGTATCTCAAGGGCGGCTCACCGGCGGCCGAAGCCACCGGGTCGAAGCCTCCCACCTATCCTGAGCGAGAAATCCCAGACTCCAATATCAAGTTGCAGTAAAGGTTCACGGGGTCTTTCCGTCTAGCCACGGGTACTCGGCATCTTCACCGAGACTTTAATTTCACCGAGCCCCTCGTTGAGACAGCGTCCAACTCGTTGCGCCATTCGTGCAGGTCGGAACTTACCCGACAAGGAATTTCGCTTAGCTGTCTTACCTCGTGTCAGCGAGGCGGATGATGCGCTCCTTGCAACCGCGTCATCCCTGCATGTCGCCATGCAGCTGGGACCATCTCATCACCCCGCGAGACGCGGGGTGTCCGGCGTATGGTCTCTGAGGATTCTGATCAAGTCCCTGCGGGACTTGCGCCGGTTGATCTGCTCAGCGATCTCGGCGATCTCGATCATTCCGTTCCGATCGAGATGCCTTCCCTGAGCGATCAACCGAACGCATCGTGCGAAGCAATCGAAGTCGTGTGCCTTCGACGTCTGCAGCGGATGGAGCTCGAAGAAGGGGATCACCTTCTCGAGCAGATCCGAGCGCTTGCGCACGACGAATCGGTACATGTCCTCACGGTGGTCGTCGGATCGCCGGTTGACGGCGACCTGCCCGGCTCCGAAGAAGCCGGCCAGCTCGTCCAAGGCGTGCTTGCTGCGCGCGCCTTGGACGACGACGAACTCGTGAGTGACCTGGTAGCCGATCGCGTAGCCGTTCCGGCCACTCCCGCCACCCTGGCGGACGAAGCCGATGGAGAAGCAACCTTCTCCGTCTACGAAACCGACGACCCAGCCGATCCTGACCAGTCTTTCCTGCTGATTGTCCGCACCGTCCGGATTTTCACTGCCCATCCCACGAGGATTGGGCGAGTACCAGACGGATACACGGGTTTTCCAGCATATAGCCAGATGCTCATCACGGCATTACTGCCGTGAAGGGCAGCGATCTACCTTAGGACCGTTATAGTTACGGCCGCCGTTTACCGGGGCTTAGCTTCACAGCTTCGCACCGAAGTGCTAACCGCTCCGCGTAACCTTCCGGCACCGGGCAGGCGTCAGCCCCTATACATCGTCTTGCGACTTAGCAGAGGCCTGTGTTTTTGGTAAACAGTCGGTTGGACCTAGTCACTGCGGCCTCCTCGGGCTCCGCCAGCAAGTGGCTTCACCCTATTGAGGCGTCCCTTCTCCCGAAGTTACGGGACGATTTTGCCGAGTTCCTTAACGAGGGTTATCTCGCTCACCTTACTATTCTCTAGTAGTCCACCTGTGTCGGTTCTGGGTACGGGCACGAGCAACCTGCCTAGAGGTTTTTCTAGGGGGCATGGCTTCAGGGACTTGCCGGCGGTCAAGCCAGCTGGCATCGCATCTCGTGTGAACGCCGCGACGGATTTGCCTATCGCGACTGACTACATGCTTGCCCCAGGACGACCATCGCCTGGGTTCCCTTAGCCTTCCCCGTCACCCCATTGGTCATAGCGGTTGCGACGTGGTACAGGAATATCAACCTGTTGGCCATCGACTACGCCTTTCGGCCTCGCCTTAGGTCCCGACTAACCCTGAGCAGACGAACTTTACTCAGGAAACCTCGGACTATCGGTGGAGAGGATTCTCACCTCTCTTGCGCTACTTATGCCGGCATTCTCACTTCCCAGCCCTCCACGGGATCGCTTTCGCGCCCGCTTCGCAGCGCTGGGAACGCTCTTCTACCGCTCGCGGGACCCGCAGGTCCTGCGAACTCACAGCTTCGGAGACTGGCTTGAGCCCCGTTACATTCTCCGCGCCCGAACACTTGACCAGTGAGCTGTTACGCACTCTTTCAAGGATGGCTGCTTCTAAGCCAACCTCTTGGTTGTCTGTGCATTCGGACATCGTTGTCCACTTAGCCAGTACTTTGGGTCCTTAGCTGGTGATCTGGGCTGTTTCCCTCTCGCGTATGGAGTTTATCCCCACACACTGACTCCCGAGCTGGTACGCAATGGTCTTCGGAGTTTGCCTGACGTCGGTAACCTGGTAGGGCCCCTAAGCCAAACAGTGCTCTACGGCCAAAACGCACATACTCGAGGCTATACCTAAATATATTTCGAAGAGAACCAGATATCTCCGAGCTTGTTTAGCCTTTCACTCCGATCCACAGGTCATCCGCCCACTTTTCAACGTAGGTCGGTTCGGCCCTCCACGAGGTCTTACCCTCGCTTCAGCCTGCCCATGGATAGCTCGCTCGGTTTCGGGTCTACCCCGCGCGACTGAACGCCCTGTTCAGACTCGCTTTCGCTGCGGCTCCGCTCATCGCTTAACCTTGCCGCGCAGGAGTAACTCGCCGGCCCGTTATGCAAAAGTACGCCGTCACACCCGAAGGTGCTCCGACCACTTGTAGGCACGCGGTTTCAGGTACTATTTCACTCCCCATCAGGGTACTTTTCACCTTTCCCTCACGGTACTAGTTCGCTATCGGTCATCAGGGAGTACTTAGCCTTGGAGGGTGGTCCCCCCAGGTTCAGACCACGTTTCACGGCAGTGGTCCTACTCAGGTGCTCGATCGACAGGCTGGTGCGCTTTCGCCTACGGGACGATTGCCCTCTGTGGTGCGAGGTTCCACTCGACTTCGGCTAGCGCCCAACTTTGTAACTGTCGCCGGGCCGGACACGACCCGGACACGAGTCCTACAACCCCGGGCAGACAACGCGTGTCCGCTTTCACCTACCCGGTTTGGGCTGGTCCCCGTTCGCTCGCCACTACTAGGGAGTCTCGGTTGATTTACGTTCCTCGGGATACTTAGATGTTTCAGTTCTCCCGGTTTCCTCCCGTGCGTCTATGGATTCAACGCCGGGTAGCACCGCATTACCGGTGCTGGGTTTTCCCATTCGGAGATCCGCGGGTCAAAGGCTGTTCAGCGCCTCACCGCGGCTTATCGCAGCCGTCCACGTCCTTCTTCGGCTCCTGATGCCAAGGCATCCACCGTGTGCCCTTCATATCTTGACGGTGAGCTCATCGGCGTTTGTATAGTTCGCCGATGAGGTTTCTCTTTACCCATCATTACTTTCAATGTTGGCCATTGTGCAGTTTTCAAGCGTCGCTGTGGACGGCCGGCGGGGGACTCCCGCCACGCGGTCCCTGGAAACTGAGCAGCGCTTCGACGGGGACGCGAGGTCCCCGAGCGACCGAGTCCGGTCGACGTTTCGGGAACGCCGGACGGCGCGAGGCCGTGCCGGCGGACTCCCTCGCCCCGACCGTCGAGACGGCCGGGACGTTGGAAGCTCCCTAGAAAGGAGGTGATCCAGCCGCAGCTTCCGCTACGGCTACCTTGTTACGACTTCACCCCAATCACAAGTCCCACCTTCGACGGCTGCCTCCCAAAAGGGTTAGCTCACCGGCTTCGGGTGTTACCTGCTTTCGTGGTGTGACGGGCGGTGTGTACAAGGCCCGGGAACGTATTCACCGCGGCGTTGCTGATCCGCGATTACTAGCAACTCCAACTTCATGGAGGCGAATTGCAGCCTCCAATCCGAACCGGGACGCGCTTTGTGGGATTTGCTCCACCTCACGGCATTGCTTCCCTCTGTGCGCGCCAATGTAGCACGTGTGTAGCCCTGGACATAAGGGGCATGATGACTTGACGTCGTCCCCACCTTCCTCCGGTTTGTCACCGGCAGTATCCCATGAGTCCCCAACTGAATGCTGGCAACATAGGACAGGGGTTGCGCTCGTTGCGGGACTTAACCCAACATCTCACGACACGAGCTGACGACAGCCATGCACCACCTGTGATGGTGTCCCGAAGGAAGGATGTGTTTCCACACCTGTCACCAACATTTCAAACCCAGGTAAGGTTCTTCGCGTTGCATCGAATTAAACCACATGCTCCGCTGCTTGTGCGGGCCCCCGTCAATTCCTTTGAGTTTTAGCCTTGCGGCCGTACTCCCCAGGCGGAGAACTTAATGCGTTAGCGACGGCACGGGAGGAGTCGACACCTCCCACACCTAGTTCTCATCGTTTACGGCGTGGACTACCAGGGTATCTAATCCTGTTCGCTCCCCACGCTTTCGCGCCTTAGCGTCAGTAACGTCCC
>JAWKOY010000011.1:0-1131 GCA_041390945.1 Chloroflexota bacterium | reverse complement strand
GTGGTGCTGCTTTGCCTGGGCATGGAATATGTCTACCGTAACAGTATGGCGTTGGTTGCCGGGGCGACCGCGGGGTTCCTGACGCTCTTAATTGCGCAGGGGCTATCAGGCAACGGTGACACGATGGCGGTCCTACAGGCCGTTCTCGATACCAATTTCTGGCTGGCGACCCATGTGGTCGTGATTACATTGGGTTATTCCGCGACCTATCTCGCCGGGTTACTCGGTGCGGCGTATGTGATCCGTGGTGTATTGACACGTTCGTTGGATAAGGTCCGGGCCATGCAGTTGGCACAGATGATCTACGGCGTGATCTGTTTTGCGACGCTTTTCAGTTTTGTTGGCACGATCCTGGGGGGCGTCTGGGCCGATCAGTCCTGGGGCCGGTTCTGGGGGTGGGACCCCAAGGAGAATGGTGCTCTGGTGATCGTGCTCTGGAACGCTTTGGTTCTGCACGCGCGCTGGGGCGGGGTCGTCAAGGGCCGGGGCCTGGCCGTACTGGCGATCTTCGGGAACGTGGTGACCAGCTGGTCTTGGTTCGGGGTTAACATGCTCGGCCGGGGTCTGCATTCATACGGATTCATTGATTCCGCGGTGTTCTGGCTGCTTATTTTTGTTGGGCTGCAGCTGTGTCTTATCGCCTTGGGCCTGTTGCCTCCATCCGGTTGGCGCAGCCGGAAGATACGGCCGGCCCCCGGCGTCATCCCGCATGCCCCATAAACCCTTGAATCCGGGGATGGACTTAATTAGTCTGTATTGTAAATCCGTACTGCCTGGCGCAACGGTAAAAACCCAGTTTCACACGCCGAATCCCGCAGGCCGGCCGGATCTTCTTCTGATTGTTTGGATAAGCTAGTGGCGAAACACCGAGCACAACGTGCCCACGTCGAGACGATCGGCTTCACGCTTATTGAGTTGATCGTGGTCATCGCCATCATTGCGCTGCTGCTTGGGATCCTGATGCCGGCGCTGTCCGCCGCGAAAAAACGGGCTTTGCGGGTCAAGTGTGCCAATGCGTTGCGCCAGATCGGGGTGGGTGCCTGGTCCTACAGCTTGGACCAGCGGAACAGGATGCCCAAATATTATGGCGACCCCACGCTCACATTCGACACACTCGCGATGCAACAGCCG
>JAWKOY010000010.1:0-1621 GCA_041390945.1 Chloroflexota bacterium | reverse complement strand
CCGGAACATTCTCGCTATCTTTCGAAAGTCCCGAAGGTTGCGGCACATCAGCCGAATGTTGCTGCGGGTGCTTTCTTGAGCTTTCATGCACCTTCTGCGCCGCATTTTGCGCCACCGCCCGGGCGAAGTGATCGTCTGTTACCTGGCGGTAGAACGCATCCGCGATCTTCTCGGAGTGCCCCAGCCACGCAGCGGACACGTGGGATGGGTACTGATCCGCCAGCTCCGTAGCCCGTGATACACGCAGGTTCTGCCAGGGTTTGGGCCAAGGCTTCAAGCCCGCCGCCTCGATGTACCTGCAAAGTTGGGTCCGCAGGTTGGCTGCCGGATCGCGGTAGCGGGAGATTACATAAACACTACCCGTAGCTGCCTCGTCGAATACCCTCTGGAAATGTTCAGTGAGTTCAGGAAACATCGGCACCACCCGTACGCCTCCGTCTTCGTGATGAGCCGTTTTCGTTGATCGGATGATAAACCGCCTATGCTCAAAGTCTACGTCGCGCCAGGTCAATGCCAGCGCCTCGCTGGGGACGCGCAGTCCACCCCAACGGGCCAAGGCGACCAGCAGCTTCCACTGGGGATCGGGTGCCGCGTGTACGACCTTAGCAACATCCTCGGCCGCAATGAACTGCCGCTTGGTCGGGTCGCCCTTCACCGCCGCGGAGATGTGTCCAAACGGGTTTGTTTCGATCAACCCACGCCGCTTGGCCACCTCGAAAAAGTGCCGGGCGTACCGGATCCACTTGTTGACCGTCGAACGGGCACTTTTTCTTCCGAGCAGATGGGCCTTGTAGTGGTCGGCATCGGCCGGCATGATCTGCCTGATGTCGGTCCCAGCCCCCAGGAACCGCACCAGATGCCGTCGGGCCTGTTCCATCACCACCATCGTCGCGGGCTTTAGGTCAACACGCTGAGCCAGATACCCCCCGATGAATTCGTCCAACTTAGCAGACTCTCGTGGTTTGACCAGGCCGGCGTTAGCCAGCTTGTCATGCATTGTGGACCCAAGCGAAACGACCCAACGGGCTGTTTCATCGCGCGGGGCATTACCGGTAATGCTCGCCGATACGAGGTCCTCGATCTTCAGCTTTACCGACTCAGCATGGCGCAGGGAAACCACACCCAGACGGATGGTCTTTCGCTCGCCTTTATCATTGAAAAACAGGATGCGCCGGCGACCGTTGGGGTCATTGCTGATGCTAGCCATAGGTCATCCGTCCTTTCGTTTACCTCTGCGCTTGATCGGCCGAGCGACAATTTCCATGTCCATGCAACGAGCCAGATTCTCCAGGGCTTCGATAGACAACCCCTTGGTTCCAGCCATGAACTGACTTAGCTGCGGCTGTGAGATGCCGGTTTCCTGCCAAAGGCGGTAGCGGCTCTTGCCGCTCGCATTGATGGCTATCCGTATGTCATCGTAGACGGGCATGGATTCTATCATAGCCGATACTTTTCTTAAAGTGAACCATGATCTTCAATTTGTGACAACGCAATGTGCTCGGCCTGGTCCTCGGTTAGACCCCCATCATTGATGCAGATCCCCATCCTCTCCATCCAGGTTGTCCTCAGTGCCACTGCTTCGGCGGGGCTGCGCCCACGAGCACACCGGATCAGTTCGGCC
>JAWKOY010000009.1:0-1725 GCA_041390945.1 Chloroflexota bacterium | reverse complement strand
TACCGCCGGTGACCAGCCCGTCGGAGCCGTCGTGGGGGCTTTGTGTATGCACGAAACGGTAGGTGGAATTATTGCTCCAGTTGCCTGGGGTATTGATTGGATCGAACGCCTGCCCGTTGCCGGAGCTCAGGAGTTTCTGGTACATCGGCTCGCTGCTGGTGTAAACGTTGTAGTCGCCGGCGTAGATGATGTGTGCGCCTTGACCGAGGGCGTCGGCATCGTTGCGCACGGTGGTGGCTTCATACAGGCGCCGGGCCTCGTTGCTCGAACCTGTGCTGGACTTGTAGTGGTCGTTGTAGATGTAGAAATCGGCGGACGAATCGTACCCGACCGGGCGCAGTTGGAAACGTGCGCTCTGGCGTGCGGCGGCGGAACTGCCGGTCGTGCCAAACGCCTTTTCACCAATCAGTGAAACCGTATTGGTGTTATAGACGATCGTCTGGCGGATGTTGCCGTCTACATAGGTGGGAAGCGTGACAACCGTGCTTCGGGCATAGGTCCCGGCCCCATAGATGCCGTTAAGTAGATCAACGAATGCCTGGGTCGTGGTGCTGGGTTCGTCCTGTTCCTGGAGGATCAGAACGTCGATCGGTCGGGTGATGCCGTTGGTTGACTCGTTTGCGATGGCTTGCAAAACCAGGTCCATCCCGGTGCGTGGGTTGGGGTCGTTCCCGGTGGGGAAGGTGCCGTTGGCGGTGTTGTAGTTAACGATGCGGAGCTGCGCGGAGGCGGGCAGGGCGGTTGCCCACAGGCATAACAGAGCCAGCGATAGCAGGGTATAGCGTTTCATGCGTTATCCGTCGCCCGGAAATGGGGTTGGTTGCTGCAATTATAGCGTAATAAGGCGTAAATGGTATGCCCTGGATGCATTTTTACGCTGGTTTAGAAGGGCCGAATTTGCCGGTGGGGTGGTTTAGGATACCCGGTAAGGGGACCACGGCGCGGCGACCCGGTAGTGTTGCCGCCATAGCCGGCCTGAAGCGGCTATCATCCCCTCCTTGGAGATTGTTTTTGATGGAGATGAGCCATGTTTGACCAATTAAAGAATCTCAAAAGCCTGGCGGGGCTGATGGGCAACGCCGAGCAGATGCGTGAGAAGATGGAGAAGATGCAGGAGGATCTGTCGCGTCTGACCGCCGAAGCGGACGCCGGAGCGGGAGCGGTGCGCGTGGTGGTCAACGGAAAGATGGAAGTCATCAGCGTCCGGCTGGACCCGGCGATGGTCTCGGTCCTCGCTGGCCAAGGCGCGGAGACGGACCGGGCTATGATCGAGGAACTGATCGTCTCGGCAACCAACGAGGCGCTCAACCGCGCCAAGGAACTGGTGCGTCAGGAGATGGCGAAACTTACCGGCGGGATGAACCTGCCGGGGCTGGACGGGTTGCTGGGATAGGGCATGTAGAATTTATGATTTGAGATTTATGATTTTTGATTTGTCGTATCAAGGGTCAGGCACGGACTTCGCGTTTTATGCTCGACAAGTCCGAAATCTCAAATCCTAAATCATAAATCCGAAAAAAGGCCGAGCCGCGGAGGTCGCCAGGCCGCCATTAAAGTGTTTGAGTACTCTGACATTTCGTCAGTGGGGCCGGTTTGGTCCGCGGCTCGAGTGCGGGAGTAGGTTGTGTCATGCGGGGATGGGTTGCTCCATCAGTTTTACGGTCACACGCGGGTCCGGTCGGCTTAACCTTGTGCTTTTTAATCCGGTGGTCCCGCCGTTGAAGA
>JAWKOY010000008.1:0-1291 GCA_041390945.1 Chloroflexota bacterium | reverse complement strand
AACTCTATTGTTCGTTTCGATCGTTTTGTGATCATTTTTAGTGTGATGATTTGTCGTCTGGGAATTTGCTAGAGGAATCTTGCGGCCATGCACTTTCGTGGTGTGTGTTGCTTGCAAGGGCGTATGGTGGATGCCTTGGCAGACAGGACCGATGAAGGACGTTTGAGGCTGCGATATGCCTCGGGGAGCCGCCAACAGGGCTTTGATCCGAGGATTTCCGAATGGGGGAACCCACCGACCGTCATGGGTCGGTACCGGCTTCGGCCGGGGGGTACGCAGGGAAGTGAAACATCTCAGTACCTGCAGGAAAGGATATTCCGTGAGTAGTGGCGAGCGAAAGCGGATGATGGCCAAACCTTGCGCGTGTGATACCCGTCGGGGGTTGCGCGCGGGGTGTTGCGGGATCGCGTGCGCCGGCTCCGACGGGCCGGCCGGCAGTTGCAGAAAACCATGTGTCAGGGGAACCGGGTTGAATACCGGGCCGCAGAGGGTGAGGGCCCCGTACCTGAACGCGCATGGTCTGCCGATCGCGTCTCCCAAGTAGCACGGGTCCCGTGGAACCCCGTGCGAATCCGCCCAGACCGTTGGGTAAGCCTGAATATTCCTGTCTGACCGATAGCGAACGAGTACCGTGAGGGAAAGGTGAAAAGTACCCCGGGAGGGGAGTGAAACAGTCTCTGAAACCGTGCGCCTACAATCCGTCGGAGCCCTTTTGTGGGGTGACGGCGTGCCTATCGAAAAATGAGTCTGCGAGTCAGTGGCATGTGGCGAGCATAACCCGTGTGGGGTATGCGTAGCGAAGGCGAGTCTTAAAAGGCGTTTGAGTCGCGTGTCCTGGACCCGAAGCGGGATGATCTAGCCCTGAGCAGGTTGAAGCGCGGGTAAGACCGCGTGGAGGACCGAACCCACCTGGGTTGAAAACCGGGGGGATGACCTGGGGCTAGGGGTGAAAGGCCAATCAAATTCCGTGATAGCTGGTTCTCTCCGAAATGCATTTAGGTGCAGCGTCGGTCGATTGCGTCGCGGGGGTAGAGCTACCGGATGCTTGCGGGCCCTTGTTGGGTACCAACAGCAGCCGAACTCCGAATACCGTTGACGTGTATTCCGGCAGTGAGTCGGCGGGGGATAAGCTCCGTCGTCGAGAGGGAGACAGCCCAGACCGTCGTCTAAGGTCCCGAAGCGTGTGCTAAGTGGGAAAGGATGTGGAGTCGCATAGACAGCCAGGAGGTTGGCTCAGAAGCAGCCATCCTTGAAAGAGTGCGTAACAGCTCACTGGTCTAGTGGTTCCGCG
>JAWKOY010000007.1:0-6129 GCA_041390945.1 Chloroflexota bacterium | reverse complement strand
TGTACTGGGTAGGAGAGCGTCCCATGAGGGGCGAAGCGGCCGTGTGAACGCGCCGTGGACTTCATGGGAGTGAGAATGCAGACATGAGTAGCGAGAGACGGGTGAAGATCCCGTCCGCTGGATGACCAAGGGTTCCAGGGCCACGTTCATCGTCCCTGGGTGAGTCGGGTCCTAAGGCGAGGCCGACAGGCGTAGTCGAATGGATGAACGGGTCGATATTCCCGTACCGGCTTTCAGCCGCCAAAACCGAGGCTTGGAGTACTAACCTCCGGGTCCGGGCTTACTGCTCCTTCGGGGGCGGGATGCCCTGGCCTGTTGGGACCGATCCTTGTAGTAGGTCAGCGCAGGAGTGACGCAGAAGGGTAGCCGGCCGCGGAGGTGGTCTTCCGTGGTCAAGCACGCAGGGCGTGGGACAGGCAAATCCGTCCCGCATGGGTCCGAGGTGCGATGATGGGGGCCTTATGGCCCGATATCCGGTGATCCCGGCTGCCGAGAAAAGCTTCGGCGTCAGGCTCAAAGCCGCCCGTACCCCAAACCGACACTGGTGGTCAGGTAGAGAATACCAAAGCGATCGAGCGAATCCTGGTCAAGGAACTCGGCAAATCACTCCCGTTCCTTCGGTTTAAGGGAGACCCCCGATGGTGAACACACTTGCTGTGGGAGCTTTTGGGGGTGGCACAGACCAGGGGGTAGCGACTGTTTACCAAAAACACAGGTGCATGCGAAGGCGCAAGCCGCTGTATATGCACTGACGCCTGCCCGGTGCCGGAAGGTTAAGAGGATCCGTCAGCCCCTTTTGGGGTGAAGCGGTGAATTCAAGCCCCGGTAAACGGCGGTGGTAACTATAACCATCCTAAGGTAGCGAAATTCCTTGTCGGGTAAGTTCCGACCTGCACGAATGGCGTAACGACTTCCCCACTGTCTCGACCAGGAGCTCGGCGAAATTGCAGTACGAGTAAAGATGCTCGTTAAGCGCAGAAGGACGAAAAGACCCCGGGACCTTTACTATACCTTGGTATTGGCGTTAGGCGCGGATTGTGTAGCATAGGCGGGAGGCTTCGAAGCGGGTGCGCCAGCATTCGTGGAGCCGCAAGGTGAAATACCGCTCTGTTCTCGTTTGACGTCTAACCTCGACAAGTCATCCTTGTCAGGGACAGTGCCTGGCGGGTAGTTCAACTGGGGCGGTTGCCTCCCAAAGAGTAACGGAGGCGCTCAAAGGTCCGCTCAGCCCGGTTGGCAATCGGGTGTCGAGTGTAATCGCACAAGCGGGCTTGACTGCGAGGACGACGGTCCGAGCAGGGACGAAAGTCGGAGATAGTGATCCGGTGCCGGCGCACGGGCGCGGCATCGCTCAACGGATAAAAGGTACCCCGGGGATAACAGGCTGATCATTCCCAAGAGTCCATATCGACGGGATGGTTTGGCACCTCGATGTCGGCTCGTCGCATCCTGGGGCTGGAGCAGGTCCCAAGGGTTCGGCTGTTCGCCGATTAAAGCGGCACGCGAGCTGGGTTCAGAACGTCGTGAGACAGTTTGGTCTCTATCCTCTGCGCTCGTTGGAATCCTGAGGAGGCCTGCCCATAGTACGAGAGGACCTGGGTGGACGAACCTCTGGTATGCCGGTTGTCGCGCCAGCGGCACGGCCGGTTGGCTACGTTCGGGAGGGATAACCGCTGAAAGCATCTAAGCGGGAAGCCTGCTCCAAGATTAGGATTCCTTGGCACTTCGGTGCCTGTAGCCCGCATGTGGAACACGTGTTCGATAGGCCGGAGGTGGAAGCCCCGCGAGGGGTGGAGCCGACCGGTACTAACGGACGAAAGGCAACACTAACATTCCAACCCCTGGCGGTTGGACCGCATCTTCCTCCTGCAAACGACACCAGACGGCAATGAGCATTGTCTGGCCACAAGACGAAACATCGACATATCCGCGTCCGCTGTCCGGTTCCCAGGCCGCCACAGGCCGGCAGACCCCAGCGTCTGACCGTACAAGAGAAGATTTGCGGCGGCCATGGCCCAGGTGAGACGCCCGGTCCCATTCCGAACCCGGAAGCTAAGGCCTGGCACGGCGATGGTACTGCACCCGACAGGGTGTGGGAGAGTAGCACGCCGCCGCATCACACGTACAGGAAGCCCCTCGGAGCACACGCCCCAAGGGGCTTTCCCCATATCAGGACACCCGCGCGTCGGGGTGTTTCTCGCGTCCTTGGGCCTTAGCGTCTCGGACACAAACAGGACACCTCCGGCACCCACACGGCAACGGGGCCTCCCCATACCCGTGGGACCACGACCGATCTGTGCTGCGATGCATGGATCGGACCGGCGGTTCTGAATGTGTTGATGCCATTCGGTCGTTGGAATGTGCCAAGGCAAGCGATACGGCAACCGCATCGCTACCAGGCGGTTGATTGGCGCACGACTGGCGAGCATATAGTAATCCGAACATAATGGTTTCCGTATCGGTGTACTGGATCAATGATGATTCCGATAATTGGCGGTGCACCACATGCGCCGTATAAGAGGTAATTCGCGACACGCCCGTCGGCCAAATTTTTCAATCCGTTTTTCGACGATGTCTGGTTCTGGACTGAAGATATGGGCGTGCGAAACGCCGATTTCGACACGCCGATGGAACGACGTCGTTGCACCATTCCGGGTTTTTATGCCTTGATTTGCGTGAATCCGGACATTCTGCGTGTGTTATTCACCTGTTGCCGCTCAGTGGCGGGTTCCTTCCTCTGGTTGGTTTCCGTCTGGCTGGTGTGGTGGTGGTTTGAGAACTCAAGAGCGTGTTTGTACTACTTTATAGTCAATACGATTGCCAGTTCATTCCTCGCCTGATTGCCTGTCGTGGTGGTTGGGTACCCGGGAGGGTTTGATGAGGGGTGAGGTTTTTTGAGGGCGTCCTTCCTTAAGGACGTGCTCGCTGATTTTTGTTTTGAGAGTCATCTCTTATTCGGATGCTTTTCATGAAGTTTTTTTTGTGGAGGGTTCGATTCTGGCTCAGGATGAACGCTGGCGGCGTGCTTAACACATGCAAGTCGAACGCATCCATCAGGCTTTGCTTGGTGGTGAGTGGCGAACGGGTGAGTAATGCGTGACTGACCTGCCCCATACACCGGAATAGCCTGGAAACGGGTGGTAATGCCGGATGCTCCAGTCGATCGCATGGTCTTCTGGGAAAGCTTTCGCGGTATGGGATGGGGTCGCGTCCTATCAGCTTGACGGCGGGTAACGGCCCACCGTGGTTTTCGACGGGTAGCCGGCCTGAGAGGGCGACCGGCCACATTGGGACTGAGATACGCCCAGACTCCTACGGGAGGCAGCAGTGGGGAATATTGCACAATGGGCGCAAGCCTGATGCAGCGACGCCGCGTGAGGGATGGAGGCCTTCGGGTTGTAAACCTCTTTTTATCGGGGAGCAAGCGTGAGTGAGTTTACCTGTTGAAGCAAGCACCGGCTAACTACGTGCCAGCAGCCGCGGTATACGTAGGGTGCTGCTATCCGGAATTATTGGGCGTAAAGGGCCCGTAGGCGGTTCGTCGCGTCCGGTGTGAAACCATCGCTTAACGGCATCCGCGCCGGGTACGGGCGGGCTTGAGTGCGGTAGGGGAGACTGGAATTCCCGGTGTAACGGTGAATGTGGTAGGATATCGGGAAGAACACCAATGGCGAAGGCAGGTCTTGGCCGTTACTGACGCTGAGGAGCGAAAGCGTGGGGAGCGAACAGATTAGATACCCTGGTAGTCCACGCCGTAAACGGTGGATGCTGGATGTGGGGCCCGTTCCACGGGTTCCGTGTCGGAGCTAACGCGTTAAGCATCCCGCCTGGGGAGTACGGCCGCAAGGCTAAAACTCAAAGAAATTGACGGGGGGCCCGCACAAGCGGCGGAGCATGCGGATTAATTCGATGCAACGCGAAGAACCTTACCTGGGCTTGACATGTTCCCGACGGTCGTAGATACGGCTCTCTCTTCGGGGCGGGTTCACAGGTGGTGCATGGTCGTCGTCAGCTCGTGTCGAGATGCTGGGTTAAGTCCTGGTAACGAGCGCAAACCTCGCCCCAAGTTGCCAGCGGATTATGCCGGGAACTCACGGGGGACCTGCTGGGTTAACTCGGAGGAAGGTGATGACGTCAGATCATCATGCCCCTTACGTCCAGGGCTTCACGCATGCTACAATGGCCGGCAATAACGGGATGCGACGCGGCGACGCGGAGCGGATCCCTGAAAACCGGTCCAATGCATCGCAGTCTGCAACTCGACTGCGTGAAGGCGGAGCCGCTAGTAATCGCGAATCAGCAACGTCGCGGTGAATGTTCCCGGGCCTTGTACACACTGCCCGTCAAGTCATGAAAGTGGCAGCACCCGAAGCCGGTGGCCTAACCCTTGTGGATGGAGCCGTCTAAGGTGAGGCTCGTGATTGGGACTAAGTCGTAACAAGGTAGCCGTACCGGAAGGTGCGGCGGATCACCTCCTTTCTACGGAGAATTCAGTCGGATGTTCGTCCGATGGTGTGCGCCCCGCGCGTCGCATGGTGCGATGGCGGCGGGGTTGCTGGTGTGAAGACGTCGCTGGCTTTGCCCGCCGGTCGTGCGGTGGGTGCCGGGGTGGTATGGATGCGCTTTTGGGCTCCGGATCGCCACCCCAGGCTTTTTGCCTGGCGCGATTCGATGCCCGTCGTGCCTGGGGCCGGCCGTGTGCCGGCGCGATGGCGTGGCGGTGCGTGGTGGCTTGAGAACTGGATAGTGGACGCGAGCAAAACAAGGGTTTTTGAATCTTTGTTTTGTTGTTGATTTCGAATCGAACTCTATTGTTCGTTTTGATCGTTTTGTGATCATTTTTAGTGTGATGATTTGCCGTCTGGGAATTTGCTAGAGGAATCTTGCGGCCATGCACTTTCGTGGTGTGTGTGTTGCTTGCAAGGGCGTATGGTGGATGCCTTGGCAGACAGGACCGATGAAGGACGTTTTGAGGCTGCGATATGCCTCGGGAGCCGCCAACAGGGCTGATCCGAGGATTTCCGGAATGGGGAACCCACCGACCGTCATGGGTCGGTACCGGCTTCGGCCGGGGGTAATGCAGGGAAGAAACATCTCAGTACCTGCAGGAAAGGATATTCCGTGAGGTGGCGAGCCGTGAAAGCGGCGATACAAACCTTGCGCGTGATACCCGTCGGGGGTTGCGCGCGGGGTGTTGCGGATCGCGTGCGCCGGCTCCGACGGGCTGGCCGGCAGTTGCAGAAAACCATGTGTCAGGGGGAACTGGGTTGAATACCGGGCCGCAGAGGGTGAGGGCCCCGTACCCGAACGCGCATGGTCTGCCGATCGCGTCTCCCAAGTAGCACAATCCTGTGGAACCCCGTGCGAATCCGCCCAGACTGTTGGGTAAGCCTGAATATTCCTGTCTGACTGATAGCGAACGAGTACCGTGAGGGAGCAGAAAAGTACCCCCGAGGGGGAGGAAACTTCAGTCTCTGAAACCGTGCGCCTACAATCCGTCGGAGCCCTTTGTGGGGTGACGGCGTGCTCTATCGAAAAATGAGTCTGCGAGTCAGTGGCATGTGGCGAGCATAACCCGTGTGTATGCGTAGCGAAGGCGAGTCTTAAAAGGCGTTTGAGTCGCGTCCGACCTCGAAGCGGACGATCTAGCCCTGAGCAGGTTGAAGCGCGGGTAAGACCGCGTGAGGACCGAACCCAACCGGGTTGAAAACCGGGGGATGACTTGGGGCTAGGGGTGAAAGGCCAATCAAATTCCGTGATAGTTGGTTCTCTCCGAAATGCATTTGGGTGCAGCGTCGGGTCATTACGTCCCGGGGGTAGAGCTACTGGATGCTTGCGGGCCCGTATCGGGTACCAACAGCAACCAAACTCCGAATACCGGTGACGCGTATCCCGGCAGTGAGTCGGCGGGGGATAAGCTTCGTCGTCGAAAGGGAAACAGCCCAGACCGTCGTCTAAGGTCCCGAAGCGTGTGCTAAGTGGGAAAGGATGTGGAGTCGCATAGACAGCCAGGAGGTTGGCTCAGAAGCAGCCACCCTTGAAAGAGTGCGTAACAGCTCACTGGTCTAGTGGTTCCGCGCCGACAATGTAGCGGGGCTCAAGCACACCACCGAAGACGCGGCAGTATTT
>JAWKOY010000006.1:0-1010 GCA_041390945.1 Chloroflexota bacterium | reverse complement strand
GAAACCAGTGGACCCGGTCGGATTCGAACCGACGATCTTCTCCTTGCAAAGGAGACGCCTTCCCGCTAGGCTACGGGCCCGGAAGAATGGGAAATGGTGAATGGGAAATTGTCAATGATTATTGGCAGCGGTTCATGGCAGCCGCCACGGACAATTGGTGTTTCACCGTTTCTTTGGTGCCGACGAGAGGACTCGAACCTCCACACCCGTGAGGGCAATAGATCCTAAATCTATCGCGTCTGCCAATTCCGCCACGTCGGCGTGCAGTACGCCATTGTAGCGAAATTCGGCCGTAAGAGCAAGCTTTTGCCCTTGCCAAACACCGGCCCTCGCCGCGCACCACACCCTGTTCTGCACAGGAAATTGGGACGAATGCATACCCCCGATTCTGTCAGTCTTGCGACTGTGTCGTCATCTGTCTCATCCGCCGAGGCGGCCTGGCAGCCCATGGTCTGCCGGGTGTTACCCGACGTCGCCTGCGCCGCTGCGACGAGATCCCACCGAGGCGGGACCCTCTCGCCTTGCTCCCAGTTGCACGCTCGCCTAGCCGGGCCCATCACTGGACCCGCTGGTGGGCTCTTACCCCACCCTTTCACCCCTGACCCACGCACCGGTGTCCGGTACGCCGGCGGGACTGCTCTCTGTTGCGGTTGTAGTCAGACGGCCGTTACCAACCGCCTGCCCTCACTTGCTGTTTCGTGAGGCAACCATTCCGATCTCGTTGAAGATCGGAGGGGAGTCGGGAAGTTCCTCTACCGGCGCAACGGCCGGCAGCGACGACTACATTCGTCCCATCGTTCACTTGTCAATGTACACAAAACCGCTGCACAGCAGCAACTTTCAAATGTAGCAGCCGCCTTTGGAAAAGTCAAATTTTGGACGGTTTGCGGCCAATCTCAATGCAGTGTGACGCTTCGTCCGTGCGCGCCCCACTTGCGCACGGAATCATGGGCAGACGCCCGGAACCGGTGTGACCGACTATTCCCGGCCCAAACGCGCCGGCGCTGTCA
>JAWKOY010000005.1:0-1291 GCA_041390945.1 Chloroflexota bacterium | reverse complement strand
TTCGTGACGTCCACCGGCAGCGGCACGTAGCGCCAATCCAGCCCGAGCGCGTCGAACGCCGCATTGTGCATGGCCGGACTCACGCTGTGCGACACCGGCCAGCCGATGAGGCCGACGATTTGGGTTTTGCCGGACATAGGAAGTCTTGTCATGGCATGTGCTCTGTATGAAAGCGAGTGGAATGCTAGAGATTAAGAGATTGGGAGATTAAGAGATTGGCCATGCACCCGCGCGAACCAATCTCTCAATCTCCCAATCTCTTAATCTCCGATCCCCCAACTGCCCCACACATCACGTTTCACGTCTTCACGCTTCACGCATCAGCATCAAAACCGCGTCGGCGGCGGTTCCAACACGTAGACCCGGTTGGCCTGGATCTGGTAGGCGATGCCGATCACGGCCAGGATGAGCCAGCCGAGCCACCAGAACCATCCCTCCCCAAAGGAGACGGGCGCCCACACGCCCATGAGGCCGGAGAGCTGTTCCTGGCTGATCTGGCCGAAGAGCAGGAGTGCACCCGCAATGACCGCGCTGGCGCCGCCCAACGCGGTGATGAAGATCACCGCGTACTTCTGCAAGTTGAGCACCAGCACCACCACGGCAAAGACCACAGCCACGACCACGGCGATGAGCCAGACGAAGAAGCCTTGGTTCATGCCCAGACCGCCGACCAATAGACTGACGGTGAGACTGTAGCCGATGGTCGCGCCGAGGATGGCCACCCCCACGATGTAGAAAAGATAGGACAGAACGGCAAATACGATACCCAGCACGAACCCGACGACCAATCCGCTGACGCCGGCGAGGAATCCTGTGCCGAAAATCGCCTGCAGGCCGGTGATGCCCAGCCACAGGCCGGCAAAGAAGCCCCAGATCGGGAGGAGTACCCAGAGCAAGCGATACCCCGCAAAGAGCAGCGCCAAGCCGATGGCAATGGCGAGCAGACCAATGATGAAGCTCATAGGAACCTTCCTTTCGGAAATGGATGGATTAGGGGATGCCGTTCGGTATTATGTTTACCCAGTTTTCATGTTTTGTCAAGGAACTATTAATGATCTGTTTTACATTACAGGCGGCCACGCGGCCGCGCGGTGATTCCCACGGCCCGGGCAGCCTACGCATATGTAAGCTGGATACCGAATGATCGGGCGCCAAGTGGCTGATTCTTGCGCTCGGTGATACAATCGCTAAGTCGTAATTCACTGACCGAGTTTGAGGTTTACGCATGTTAAAGAGCTATATCAATCCCGACGAACGCACCGAGGCCACACGCAAGCTGCCGCGGCTGATG
>JAWKOY010000003.1:0-1675 GCA_041390945.1 Chloroflexota bacterium | reverse complement strand
CACCGTGCCCCGCCAACACAGTGCTGCGTCAAGGGCAGTGTGCCACGCCGACGTCGACGGAAACGCCTAGCCCGACGATGACTTTCACGTCGACATCTGCCTCAACATCGACAAAGACGCCAACACCCACGCCATGTCCTACGGATTGGATGCTTCTTCAGGGCAAGTGCGCACCGATCATCACCTCTACAGTTGAGCGCTCTACGGCAACGGCCCAAGCACAGGCGACCGCGCGCGCGCGACTGACTGCCACGGCGCTGGTCGTTGAACCAGTCGCCGGTGCGATACGACAGCATGAAGGTGTTCCGTTTGTCTTTATCCCAGCAGGCGAGTTTGCCATGGGTGCAGATGATGAAGATAGCGACGGCGACGCTAGCCCGATACACATGGTCTTTCTGGATGAGTACTGGATCATGCAGACCGAAGTGACCAATTTCCAGTTCTCCAGATGTGTGGACGCCGGTGCATGCAGGCCACCGGACAATCTCATCTGGAAGAATGTCGCATATGCTGAATACCCTGTCACGGATGTCAATTGGAGTGATGCTGCGAACTATGCCAAATGGGTAGGCGGAGCGCTCCCTACGGAAGCTCAGTGGGAAAAGGCCTGCCGTGGTACAGATGGGCGTATTTATCCATGGGGTGCACAAGAACCCAGTAACGATTTGGCAAACTTTGACTATCTACGGGGTGGTGTAATGCCTGCGGGTAGTTATTGGCTGGGTCGAAGCCCATACGGTGTGCTTGATATGTCTGGCAATGTGGCAGAGTGGATTCGAGACTGGTATGACGACAACTTTTACAGCGTGTCACCGTTGGAAAACCCGGTTGGTCCAATGAACGGAAACGAACAGGTAGTGCGGGGAGGCTCGTTCATCAGTCCGTATACGAGAAGTCTTCGGTGTTCTTCTCGTATAGGTGTAGCCCCAGATCGCCGTGAAAGAGTATATGGTTTCCGAGTAGTGCGTTCTTCCGTCCCTTGAGTCCAAGCCTGATGGAGACTCTAGCTTCCATCGACTTACCTTCTGTGTCATCTGTGACTTGTGAAAACGAGCAAAGCAACCATTGAAGTGTAGAGCGATTTGATCGTGTGCGTGGACTACTATTGCTCCAGCCGCACCACGTAGCCGAGCTGCGCCAACATGGCCTGGCACTCCTGCCAATCCAACGCAAAGGCGCGCACGTCCGCCGCGCCCAGCCGGGCCACAATCGGGCGGATGATGTCGGCGTCTGCCGGGTCGAACTCGGCGTTCATCATGGCGTCTTCCGCCCAGTCGACCAGGTCGGGCAGGGGGAGATTGCCTTTGAGATATGCGGTGAATTGGGCGGCGACCACCGCACGCGTGACAATCATGATTCGTCCTCAAGCAATATCCGTCCGCAACGGGTGATGTTCGGGTGCGGCTGCCTGGAAGTTTAGCATAGGTCTTGGGACGCTGCACACCGGCGCGTTTCACTGCATCGACACGCATCTCTCGCCCGGAACATCCGATCGTGTAGGTCATCGCTATCAGCGTGACAATCTGGTCAACCACGAACGTCACGCTGATAGCGATGACCTATGGGAGCGGCGCACACATGGACAAACCGCGCTTTTCCCCCTGTTGATCCTGAACAAGCCATCTGGTAAAGTATAGACGTACAAAACTGACGGCGTGCATTTCACCCATTCGAC
>JAWKOY010000002.1:0-4755 GCA_041390945.1 Chloroflexota bacterium | reverse complement strand
GAGATAGCGTTGGCCGAAGGCATAGACAAGCATGACCGGGACGAGCGACATCACGACGCCGGCCAATACCACGGAAATGCTTCCCGTCATCATATATCCTTTGAGCACATTCAAGCCCAGTGGGATCGTGAAATTCTCCCGCGAAAGCAGGAAGATCAGCGGGCGGAAGAACTCGTTCCAATGGGTGTTGAAGACCAGCACGGCCAGCACGGCCAGGCCCGGCGCAACCAGAGGCAGATAGATGCGGCTGAAGATTTGGAACTGGTTGGCGCCGTCGATGAGCGAAGCCTCCTCGAAATCCTTGGGCACAGCCATGAAATACTGGCGCAGGAGAAAGGTGCCGAAGGCCGTGGGCAAGGAAGGCAAGATCAGCGAAGCCAGTGTGTCATTGAGTCCCATCCGGCTGATCAACACGAAGACCGGAATAATGGTGGCCTGGAGCGGGATCATCATGGTGGCCATGACGATCCAAAACAGTGCTTCTCTCCCCGGAAACTCCAGTCTTGCAAACGCATAGCCCGCCAACGAGGCCGTCGTCAGTTGGCCGACCACGATGGCAACGGACACAAACGCGCTGTTGAAGATCATGCGGAAGAACTCGATCTCGTCAAAAACGCGCGCGTAGTTGCTCCAGTCCGGATTGCGCGGTATCCACTGTGGCGGCAGCGTGAAGGATTCGGTCGGCAGCCGCAGCGACGTTGCCAGCGTCCAGACAAAGGGCGCCAGGACGATAATACTGGCAATCGTGAGCACAACTATGCCGACGAAGTGTAGCGTGCGATAGCGCACGAAGTCCACCCAACTGCGGCTGGGCGTCGACTTTGTAGCGCCTTGAACTGTCGTTGTGCTCGCCATGCCCCAACTCCTGTCTCAATTCGACGTGCATGCCGCGCTAGAAACCCGGATGCACCATCGCCGGTAGAAATTGTGTACGGATTTCTGCCGAGATGCACTATTGATAGAACACCCAGCGTTTGGAAAGAGCGAACTGGCCCGCCGTCACAAGGAGGATCACAATGAACAGGACCACAGCAATCGCGGACCCGTAACCGATCTCCATGTTCTTGAACGCAGACTCGTACATGACCATGACCGCGGTACGACTGGCGTCACCCGGTCCGCCACGGGTCATCACGTAGGGTTGGTCGAAGATCTGAAGGCCGCCAATCACGCCAACCACGGCGGCAAACAGCAGCGTCGGGCTGAGCATGGGCAGCGTGACGTACCACAGCCGCCTCCAGCCGAAGGCCCCATCCACGTCCGCCGCCTCCAGCACCTCCTGCGATATGTTGCTCAGGCCGCCGATGAAGATGATGAACGTGAAGCCCATCGTCTGCCAGACATAGGCCAGCACCACGGTGTAGATCACGACGTGGGGCGAGTTGAGCCAGGGGACACGCGGCAGTCCAATCATCGTCAGATAGTAGTTGACCGGCCCGAACTCCTTGTGCAGCATGTAGCCGATCACGATGCCGGTGGCGGCGCCGGACAGCGAGGAACGGCAGAAAGAACGCGGAGCGGAAGTAGTAGCGGAGTCCGGTGGCCATGCGTTGGCGAATGGCCAAAGCCAGCGCTAGACCGACCGCAATCTGCAGCGTGATCGCCAGAACGACGAAGACAAATGTGTTCCAAAAGCCGATACGTACGCGGATCACCCACCAGCCGGATGAAGTGATCCATGCCGATATACCGAGGCGGCTCGAATACGTTCCAGCGGAACATGCTCAGGCCAAACGACACAATGACCGGCCCGGCGATGAACACGATGATGCCCAAGATCGTCGGCGCGAGGAACAGATAGCCCATGGCCGCGCGCCGCCTGCGCAGACCGGCCAGTGTATTCTCCGTAAACCAACCTATCGGTCCTCGTCTGCGTCCTGCAGTGGCACTTTGTTGGCTTGCAACACCCATAGTTCACCCCATATCCCGTGTTCTGCCATCGCCGGAAGGAAAGCGCTTCCCCCGGCGATGGCAGAACGGTACCATGC
The DNA here is from genome assembly GCA_041390945.1 of Chloroflexota bacterium. Classification (GTDB taxonomy): domain Bacteria; phylum Chloroflexota; class Anaerolineae; order Promineifilales; family Promineifilaceae; genus Promineifilum. The sequence goes on along the minus strand of JAWKOY010000002.1, from coordinate 2,767 downwards.
ATCAACCTATGGTGCGATTACAGCTTGTACATCCCCTCTCCCTCACGGCTATACAGGTCTTCCAACTCTTTCTGCATGCCGTCAAGGGCTTCCTGGGGCGTCATCTCCAGGCTCATGGCACGCGCCGTGTAGCTGGTGAAGATGGTCGTCATGGGATTCGAAATCGGCGGAGCCGGGATTGGCGCCGTATCCGGGTGATCGTCCAGCGTGGCGTAGAAGACCTCCCAATGCTCCGGTCCGGTTTCGCTGAAGCGTTCTGCATTGCACATGGACCGGCGGGACGGAGTCGTCAGCGTCACCGGGTTGAAGATGCCGTTCACCTCCATTGCGTCGCGGCTGGCGCTGAACTTGTAGTAGTCCCACGCCGCATCCACATTCTCGGACGCTTCGAAGATGAAGAGCGCACCGGTGCCAAATTGATGGCGCTGGTTCTTCCAGGTGGGGAAGAGCTGGACGTCGAATGCGCCGTTTTCCATACCGGCGTTGGCGAGGCCGCCGGCCCAGAAGCCACCGGCAGGCGTCATCGCCAACGTACCGCTGGTGAAGAAGCCCTGCAGCGTTTCGCCGCCGCCCAGTTCGACGGCCGGTGTGATCCCTTCGTCAAAGAGTTGCACCATGAACTCCAGTGCTTCAACATTGGCCGGGTCGTTGGCCTGGGGCGCCAGCCAGCGCCAGCCGCCGCCGCGACCTTCCGCCGCAGGATCGTCCGCGTAGAAAGTACTCCACAACCATTCGCCGCCCGGTGCACGCTCTTCCGTCAGAATATTGCCGCCGTTCACAAAGATCCACGGCATCCAGCTACCCCACAAGCGGTTGATCCAGGCGTACCCGTAGACCGGCGAATCGCTCCCACCGGAAGCGATGGCTGAGGCGATCTGGTAGAAATCATCCTTCGTCCAACTCGCATCGGGATGGCCGAAACCGGCCCCCTCAAATGCCGCGGTGTTGTAGTACATATTGGCGGCGTTGAAGTCGCGCGAGAGCTGATACAAACTGCCCTCCCACATCATCGCCTCATTGAGGGACGGGTGAACATCGGAGAAGTAGTCCTGCAACTCTGCCTCGGAGGCCTTTACATACTCATCCAACGCCATGGCCAGCCCTTTGCCGGCGTAGAGTTGGGTGGCCTCAGTCGCCGCGAAGCCGAGGTCGACCTGTTCGCCGGCGGCCAGCATGGAGAGCATCTTCGCCGCGACTTCCTCGTGATCGATGCCGGTGATGGAGATGTACTCCCCCTCCACGTTCGAATTCACACTTTCGCGGTACAGCGCCATGACCGGAGACTCCTGGTCGGGGTTGGCCTGAATGCGCAACACCACTGTTTCGGCGGCCGGCGCTGCCTCGCCGCCTTCGGCAGGTGCGGCGGGCTGCGCCGGCGTCGCACACGCAGCCACGGCCAGCATGACAGAGCTCGCTCCCGCGACGCGCAAGAAATCTCGGCGGGTGAATGTCCTACGTAGTTCAGATTCCATGGTCGGTCTTCCTTTCGAGTTCAAAGCGATATAGGTATCTCGTGCAAACAAAAAAGGCCACTGGATTCAATGGAGACGACAAACACTCTCTGTATCGCGGTTCACCTCCCCTTCCCCTCTACGGGTCAAACCGACTGTCGTTCGATCAGAGGACACTCAAGCATGATCTGTGGGGCCACCTCTCTATCCCGCAAGTCATCGAGCAGATACTCGGCAGCCCAGCGTCCCATGTGATAGTGAGGCAACTCCATGCTGGTCAGGCCGGGATGCAAATTGGCGGCCAGCAACTCCTGGTTGTCATAGCTGATTACGGCCATATCCTGGGGAATCTTCAGACCGCATTCCTTGATGGCATCGTACGCGCCCATGGCCATGCGGTCGTTGAAGCAAAAGACTGCGGTGGGCGGCTGGGGGAGGTGCAGCAGTTGGCGCATGGCTTCGTAGCCGCCGCTTGGTTCCGACCGTCGCAGGACGACCAATTCGTCATCGTAGCCGAGACCGCCTGTAGCCAGCGCCTTGCGATACCCCTCCCAGCGCAAGACCTGGGCGGGAATCTCAACATTGTGGTTGATGAACCCGATCCGCCGATGCCCGTTCCGGATCAGGTGCTCGGTTGCCGCATAGCCGCCGCGCCTTTCATCAGGGACAATCGAAGGCAGCGAACGATCCGCCACAAAGCAATTCACGAGAACAACCGGCACCTCGCGTATGTTGTCGGGCAACGTCACCTCACGGTGCCACATCGTTGCATAGATGATGCCCTCAACGTCACGTTCCAACATGTTCTCCGTGGCAGACTCTTCAAGAATGGAATCCGCGTTCGTGTTGACCACAAGCAGGAGATGATCGCGCCGCCATGCCACATCCTGCGCACCGCAAATGACGTTACCGGCGAAGGGCGTCACCGCGATGAAATCGGTGATGAGGCCGATGGCCATGCTCTTGCGCGTCCGCAGTGCCTTGGCTGCGGCGCGGCGGCGATAGCCCAATTCGACAATCGCCTCCTGCACAGACTGGCGCGTCGACATGCTGACATTGGGGTGATTATTGAGGACACGGGAAACCGTGCCGATGCCTACGCCGGCGCGTTGTGCAATATCGCGTATCGTGATATTTCGGTTGCGAGCCATGTGGTCTCCGGCAAGAACAGCATGATCAGCCGTTCTGAACGCAAACTCGGGGTGACGCCAAGCTGCGTTCCCTTGCGTTACTTCATTGCGGCGGAAATACCACGGCGGAAATTCGACACTTGTACCTCTGGTAGGAACCGTGGTCCCATTTCCGCCGGGATTTAC
>JAWKOY010000001.1:0-7276 GCA_041390945.1 Chloroflexota bacterium | reverse complement strand
CTCATCGTCAGGACATTCGCCGATCCCACCGACGCGGCCGACATGGCCGCGGCCCACGCACTCCAGGATGCCCTGCGGGTGGAGCAAGCCGACACGGGCGACTTCGACGTGCCTGATTGGAGCCAGGAACAAGTCGAGACCATGCGCAACGCCCTCATGCTGCTGGCGTCGGTCTCCACCGACTCGGCCAAGAGTTTTGGGAAGAAGGAAGATCTGGACCCGGTCTACTGGCTGCTGGGGGCCGCCATCGGTTGGGGTGGACTGCCGGCCGCGGCCGCCACCTATCGCAGCGTCTTCCCGCCCAAGAACGACGGCCGCACCGCCTACACGCTCACCGTGAAGGATGTGCCGGTGGACGGGTTCTGGTCGATCACACTCTACGACGGCGAAGGCTGGATGCCCGTCAACGAGTACAACGCCTACTCGTACAACAACGTCACTGCCCAGAAGAACGCGGACGGAAGCGTCACCATCCACTTCGGCGGCGACCCGGACCAACCCAACTTCCTGCCCCTCGTGCCCGACTGGAACTACGTGGTGCGCATGTACCAGCCGCGGCAAGAGATCCTGGACGGCACGTGGACCTTCCCCGCGCCGGTGGAGGCATAGAGCCGGCGCGCTGCCGGTGATGAAAGGCCGCACACACATGAACGCATTGGGGAACCTACGGATTCCACCGGCGGGACCGGCGCGCAAAGTCCCCGGATACCAGATGCCGGCGGATCATGCCGACCTGCTGAGTTGGGAGTTCGTGGACGAGCAGATGGCGCAGGCCGAATTCTACTGGATTGGCTCGGTGAACCGGGCCGGCGGGCCGCATGTGGTGCCGCTCTGGGGACTCTGGTACGAAAGCCGGGTTCATTTCGACGGCAGCCCGCAAACGGGGTGGGCCATGAATCTGTTGCGCAACCCGCAGGTCGCCGTGCACCTGCCCAATGCGGTGCGCGTGGTGGTGATCTACGGACACGCGCGCATGATTGAGGATGATGAACTCAATGAACAAGAGTGGCACCAACTCGACCGCGCCTACCAACAAAAATACGGCGTCGATGAAGGATCGCCCTACTGGTACGTGGAGCCGACCAAGGTGCTGGCGTGGGACGGCGGCGATCTCGCACACCACGACGCGTTGGCTATCTACGTATGATGACAACCTGGAGCCTTCTCCGAGAAACCTGGGTTGTGGTGTGCCTACACGGTTGCGACCCCCGCCGGCCCATGTTATGATGAATTCCAATCGTTTCGACCTCTTCACCCTGGAAATCTCTTCTGTAGCTCTGGCAGACAGCGTCGTTGGAAGCATGGCTGCCTGTCACAACGGGCTGATGTAGGTTTCGTTGCTGGCTGGGACAATTGGATGAGGTGTGGTAGCGGGGGTGTTCTCTCAGAACTGATTCTGGAATCAGATGAGTACTGGTGGCGTATAGGTTTTATCTTATACCTTTGCTTGCCTTTGCGATCCGTTGTCTGAGGTATACTTAGCCCTGTATCTAGACTGACGGCGGCGAGATCAGGGAGCTCTTTGTAGGTCCGGCAACCTTCCGGATGAGTTGCTGACCGATACATCACGTTACAGCTGCTTAGGAGACGCGCGTTGAGGTCCAAAATGGCGATTGTGATCCGATGCTGAGTTACAATTTGACGTCTTTGGCAGAGGGCGAGTTCGATCCTCGCCGGTAGTGCGTCGCTTGGTCACAGGGTTTGTTTAGAGCAAATGTTCCGGCTGGTCAAGCAGGATTCCGCAGTTCTCCATTCAAGTTCCTCAGAGACATATGGACCTGAAACTTAGAGACACCCAAACACAGGTTAAGCATCTCATACTCCAAAAGTACCTTGGCGCATGGAGTGGCATCATTAGGGCAGGGTCTTGAACGAATTGCCAAGAAATATCGGAAAGACCCATTAGTTCATCATTTTGTTTATGTGGATTGTTATGCATATAAGGGCATCTATGCAGGCGACCAGCAGTCTGTCATGCTTGACAAGCTTATTTGCGAGGTGGTACTCGGCTCTCCAATAATTGGCATCCGGGTTTGGACTCACTTACATCTAGCTCGCCTAACCTTTACGCTAACAACTAACGCGATATTGTTCGAGAATGACAAGAGCACATATGATGCCCTAATCAACAATCTCGCAGAATGTGGGCAGCGGATCGCGAGACTACCGATTTTGCTTCTACTCTCTGTCCTTAATGAGATTGCCGTCATTCATGGAGATTGGAATTGAACTACGGACTCCAGCTGGTAGAATACTGTTCGCAGACGTATACCAAAGCTTTCATCTTTATTGATCCGTATGGCGCTGTGCCTCCACATGAAATTCTTGTCGCCTCACTTGTCAAGGCGTGTAATGATGTGATGATCAACTTTATCTATATGGATTTGACCGGAAATCGGGGGCCTTAAGATCTGAAGGCATATCGATTTCATCGGTTAACCCCTCAGCTTGGAAACAGCCCTATCGGGTCAGATTCCTGGAAAACGTCGTGCAAGAGATCGAAAACTTCAAGAATGACAAGGTTGCTCTTGCGCAACTTCTGGAATTGATCAGTCTAACCTGGAAACTGATCCGCTTCTTACAGGGTTCTCATGATAACTGGCCAAAAGCCGTGTGCTGAGTCAATTTAAGAACGCTACCAGTAAAACCCAGCCTCGTGACACATTGCTAGACATGGATCCTTCGCTGGCCGTAAAGCTACTGCGCCTTCGATATCCCACAAGGAGAGGACGATGTTCATCTGTTCCTTACGACCCATGACGGCACAGGGCCCTCACTCTCAATGAGATTTTGTTTGAGTGCAAAATTGTCCGAGAAGGATCTGAGGTATTCGTAAGGTTGCCAAGCAACAACAACCCGCCGATGCAAATCCCCATGTTTGCCCCCGAAGAACCTAATTCCTCCACCTGTTGATAGATCCACACGCGTCCACCACTATTCGATTGCACTGCCAGTTCAAAAGAGAAACTGACTGGCAGTACGGTATCTCGAAAAGCCATCTATGCAGCTATGGCTGATGACTAGTATCGGGTAAAGGAAATTGACAAGGCTCTGCGGGAATTGAGGAAGGCAGGAGACGTATTGTACGACAACCCCTTAAACAACGACACATGGTCACCTTCTGGCAACGTAGGGCATTCAGATCGAGACTGCATGAGTAAATGTAATTGAGCTTACTTAATTTTCTGGACAGAACGTGTGTTCTGTGTATGTTTCGCGTCGCTCCATCGCCAAGGAGTGTGCTGTTTATGTCTCAAGGTTCGAGCATTGAATGGACAGATTCTGCTGGCCGCCGGGAACTCCGTGGTGGGGGTACGAGTATCTGAAGGCTGCTTGCACTGTTATGCGAACATGGGCCAATCGATATGGTCATGATCTGTGGGGAACCAAACGATCGAGGCGAAAATTGCGCAACACATTGGCGTCAACCATACAAGTGGAATCGATTGCGCAAGAGGAAGGAGTACGTTTCCGGGAGTTTTTTGTGTGTCAATGGCGGATGTGTTTGAAGAGAACCAGCGAGTCACATCCGAGCGCGAACACCTTTGGAGAGTAATTGAGGAGACTACTTGCACCAGATTGGCTTTTCGCTTACAAAACGTCCAGAGAACATGACTTCAATGACCCCGTGGAACGAGGAATGGCCGAGTCATGTTTGGCGCTTTCCAGCGCGGAAAATCAGTCTCAGTTTGACAAGCGCGTCTGCTTTCCTCCGGTGTTCCAGCGCGATCCATGGCCCATCGATCGAACCTTTACCAGGTCCCATAGACATAACTTCTTGAAGTATGCACCGATTGATCAATGTTGGAGGGGAAAGTGGTAAAAAGGGGCAAGCATCAATGCACCCAGATTGGGTTCGGTCGATACGTGATCAATGTATAGAATTTGATATCCCATTTTTCTTCAAACAATGGGGTTGCTGGATTCCTTGATGATGCATATTATGACATCACAGCTCCTCGTGGATGAAGTTCGGGGAGATGTTGGAACCCGAATGAGGCGAGTCAGCAAGAAAGCCGGGGGTCGCACACTTGATGGTCAAACATGGAGTAACTTACCGAAGACGGCGCCGTTCCGCTTACTTCAACAATGCCAATGCATTGGATTCATAACTGGTACGAGACGTCTGACATGCCGAACTATTTTGTGTGGCAATTCGGTTGTGACGTTCTGAACAGGGCGTCGCGAACAGATCATGCACCGGGCGATGATAAGCCCTAGTGTAACGTTGGTGACGGGTGATGGTATTATCTCGGTCGGTGCTCTAGTTGGGAACATCTCGGGGCGAAGCTGTTCCAAAAGTCAGGCTCTTGGCCCCGGACGTCTTGAAGAGGAGGAGACAATCCCACGTTGGTAAAACTACCGGCCAGCGCGGGCCCCGTGGTGGGCTACAAGGTGGTGGCGCGGTCACCCGCCGACTACGAACAGCTGGACCCGGCCGTCCAGGCCCTGGTCGACCAGTACGACGACCACGTCTGCGTGCTGCTGGACTTGCAGGAATTGCCGGCGAAGAGCTCCGGGCCTGGCTGCCCGACCTGGGTGGTTCGGCCATCGCTTCCACGACAAAGCAGATCGCCAAGATGGCCATCAGTCGGCGACAAGCGCTGGCAGCAGTGGCTCACCGCCCTGGTCGATCCCTTCTACGCTGACGAGGCCGAGTTCTTCCACCCGGACGACATCGACAAAGCCTGGGCCTGGCCCGCGCCGAGACGTAAACGGCGACCGAGGAGGGAAGGTTAGCCACAGATGGCCACGGATGAACACAGATGAAAAGAAATGCGAGAGGAGAATGTGTACGGTTTGCTGTGGAGCCGTATTATCTCCAGTAAATCAAATTCAAATCTCCGCTTTTGCTGTAAAATCCGTGTTCATTTGTAGTCCATCTGGTGTCGCTGTTGTTGTGTGGTTCGTAGCACCGCGATGAAGGAGAAGATCACGGCGCGCCTGCGTGCATGTCGGGGCGCTGGTGGTTGAACGGATGGTGTCGCGACGCGCCGCCGGCGTGACGACCGTTGCGCATCTCCCGGTCAAGTGGGCGGCGTACGCGCCCGTCTCTCATGGTACCACGATTCTGCTGCGCTGACGTTGAACTTAGCATCTGGTAGCGACAATCGGCGTGCTCGAGTGCCTCTCTGAATTGGGGGGCAACGACGCACGGGCCCAGCGTCTGCACGCCCACGCGAACTCGCTTTGCCAAAAGCGGGCCATTGGTGCCGTTCGCACGCCCACGTGCGAGCTCAACGTACCTCTGCCTCGAATCTGTGACAGACCCGGGGCCGAAGCGCCTCTTTCCAAAGCTCGATACTTCATTTTTCATGAGCAGAGGTCGCAAAGCCGACGCCAGCAGAACCGCGCCTCCTGGCGGGACATTGGCGCGCATTGCGGGTCACACGAGCATGGGCGCAGTCGAGGCGGTGATTGATCCAGATGAGCACGCAGCGAGATTTCACGCCAGCACAGTCGCAGTTACCAGGTCAGCGACCTCCGGCCACTGACCATCTTTTCCCGCGGGCGAGGATCACTTTCGGCTCATGTTTGAGCACGCGGCGTTCGCGGTCGATTATGAGCACCAAGGGCGATTTTTCTCGCGTGCCAATCCCTTTGCCTGCCGCCTGTTCGGCTACACCGAGCAGAACCTTGCGCCCTCCTTTCCAGGCCGTCACCCATCCCGATGATCTCCACGTCGGCCTCGACCTGTTCCGTGATTTGGTGGCCGGGCGGCGTGACCATATGCGTGGTCGGAGAAGCGCCACATTCACTGACGCCACGTGATCTGCTTAAGCACCGCGGCCGCGCAACGACGCCGGCGCAACGCTCTACATGGTCTCCCAGATTCAGGATGTGAGCGAGCGCAAGGCGGCCGAGGCCCGGCTGGCCGAGCGCGAGGCCCAATACCGGGGCATCTTCGAGGCCACCAGCGACGGTCTCTGCATCTGCGATCTGGACGGCCGCATCGTCCAGGCCAACCCGGCGTTTGTGGAGATGCACGGCTACGCGCGCCACGAAGTCCTCCACCGGCGGCCCACGCGGTTTATCCATCCCACATCCGTGGCCCATTTTGGCGACGCGCTGCGCTCGATCCGGGCCGGGAGGCCTTTCCTGGTGCAGGCGGAGCACGTGCGCAAGGACGGGACGGTCTTTCCCGTGGACGTGCGCGTGCTGCCCTTCACCTATCGGGCGGCGCCCCACATGCTGGCCATCGTGCGCGACGTGACGGAGCTGCTCACGACGCGGCGTCTGCTGGAGGCGCGGGTGGCGGCGCGCACCCGCGAACTTTCCGCGCTCTACGATGTGACCGCGGTCGCTACCGCCTCGCTGGAATTGCAGACCGTGTTGGACCAGTCCCTGGCGCGCATTGTGGAGTTGATGCGCGGCGAGTGTGCGTCCGTGTTGTTGAGCGGTCTCCTGGTCGATCATGTGCCCCAGGCCACGTGGCACGCGCGCACCGCCCAAACCCTGTTGCCGTGTGAGGCGGCCTGGGTCAACACGGTGGCCGCGCCCCAGGTGCTGGCCACGGGCGCGCCGCTGGTCATGCCGGTGCCCCTGTGTGACGCGCGGACCGGGCTGGCCGCCGACTATCCCCGCGCTTTGATCTACGGCGGCGTGCCGCTGCAGGCGAAGGGGCGCACGCTGGGTGTGCTGAGCGTCCTGCGCGGGGCTGTGCTTGGCCTCAGCCACGAGGAGACCACGTTGCTGGCCGCCATTGGCGCGCAGTTGGGTGCGGCCGTGGACAACGCGCGGCTCTACCGGCAAGCGGAGCAACTGGCCGTGATGGAGGAGCGGCAGCGGCTGGCGCGGGAGCTCCACGATTCGGTGACGCAGACGCTCTACAGCGCCAATCTGCTGACGGAAACCGGCCGCCGCGCCGCCCACGCGCAGGATACCGCGGGCGCCGCGACCATCCTGGCGCGGGTGGGCGCGCTGGTGCAGGACGCGCTCAAGGAGATGCGTCTCCTGGTCTACGAGCTGCGGCCGCCCGAACTGGAGGACCAGGGGCTGGCCGTGGCGCTCCGCCGCCGGCTGGATGCAGTGGAAAGTCGCACCGGCATCAAGACGCACTTGGATGTCACCGGCCCGCTGCAACTGGCGCCGGTGGTGGAAGAGGCGTTCTACCGCATCGCATTGGAGGCGTTGAACAACGCCTTGAAGCACGCCGACGCCTCCACGGTGACGGTGACGCTGGCGGGCGGCGCGGACCGGGTGCGCCTGGCCGTGGCGGACAATGGCCGGGGCATGGTCATGGCGACGGGCGCGGCGGACGGCCGGACCGCCGCGG